>NZ_JBGMUT010000008.1:0-158892 GCF_041448735.1 Serratia odorifera
TCAGAAGTGAAACGCCGTAGCGCCGATGGTAGTGTGGGGTCTCCCCATGCGAGAGTAGGACACTGCCAGGCATCAAACACACGTTATCAGAGTGACACCTGATAATGGCAAAACCCAGAAGGTTTGCCGGCTTCGCAAGAAGCAACGTAACAGAACCGGTGGAGCGGTAGTTCAGTTGGTTAGAATACCTGCCTGTCACGCAGGGGGTCGCGGGTTCGAGCCCCGTCCGTTCCGCCACTTATTTACATTATGCCTGCTTACCCAGCAGGCGTAATGGTAAGCGTGATATAGGGGCGTAGCTCAGTTGGTAGAGCACCGGTCTCCAAAACCGGGTGTCGCGAGTTCGAGTCTCTCCGCCCCTGCCATATTAAGAACCCTTTGCGAAAGCAAAGGGTTTTTTTTGCTTTCTGCTTCCCTGCCATCTTGCCCACCGCATTGAAAGCTTGCCTGATCCTCCTTTCGGAAACGTTCCCAATTTAGACTTTTTTAGCTGAATTCATGTACAAATTGATTGTTCTCCTGCGTTGTGACGGCGCTCATTATTCCTGCGTCAATTTGGTCTAAACCTAATGGGCGCCTGCATTATTTAGCGCTCAACATCACCAGTGTGAAAACAACAACATCATCTCTGCCCGTGTAGTCATCGTGAGCGGAGCCAGGAGAACAACATGCACAAGCGTTTATTGTTAGCGGTCGCCGTGAGCGGCATCTTGATGGGAACCGTTCAGGCAGCCCCTCTTGTGGTGGGCTTTTCCCAGATCGGTTCAGAATCCGGCTGGCGCTCGGCAGAAACTAAAGTTTCTAAACAGGAAGCGGAAAAACGCGGGATTACGCTGAAGATTGCCGACGCACAGCAAAAACAGGAAAACCAGATCAAGGCAGTGAGATCGTTTATCGCTCAGGGCGTTGACGCCATTTTCATTGCGCCAGTGGTCGCCACCGGCTGGACTCCGGTATTGCAGGAAGCCAAGGAAGCCAAAATCCCGGTATTTCTGCTGGATCGGATGATTGAAGTGAGCGACCCATCGCTGTATACCGCGGCGGTTGCCTCTGACAGCGTACATGAAGGCAAAGTGGCAGGTGATTGGTTAGTGAAAGAAGTGGCCGGCAACCCCTGCAACGTGGTGGAACTACAAGGCACGGTTGGTTCCAGCGTGGCAATTAACCGTAAAAAAGGTTTTGCCGACGGGGTCGCCGCGGCCAGCAACGTGAAGATTGTCCGTTCGCAATCCGGTGACTTTACCCGCTCGAAGGGCAAAGAAGTGATGGAAAGCTTTATCAAGGCGGAACAGAACGGCAAGAACATTTGCGCGGTTTATGCGCATAACGACGATATGGCCATTGGCGCCATCCAGGCGATCAAAGAAGCCGGCTTGAAGCCGGGTTCACAAATCAAGGTTGTTTCCATCGACGGGGTGCCGGATATCTTCAAAGCGATGATGAACGGTGAAGCCAATGCGACGGTAGAGTTGACGCCAAACATGGCTGGCCCGGCATTTGACGCACTGCTGGCGATGAAAAAAGACGGCACTCAACCGCCTAAATTCATCCAGACCGAATCGAAGCTGCTGCAGCCGGATACTGCCAAGCAGGAATTCGACATGAAAAAGAGCATGGGTTACTAACCAGCGGCGGGCGTGAATGATGGCCAACGATCTGTTAGCGATTAAAGGACTTTCCGTCGAATTCCCGGGGGTAAAAGCCCTGGATCAGGTGGATCTGACCGTGCGCAGTGGTGAAGTGATGGCATTGCTCGGTGAGAATGGCGCCGGCAAGTCAACGTTAATCAAGGCATTGACCGGCGTTTATTCACGTTCTGCCGGCGACATCTGGCTGGATGGAACGATGATTGCGCCGCAGAGTACCGCGCAGGCGCAATCATTAGGTATCGGTACGGTATATCAGGAAGTAAACCTGTTGCCGAACCTGTCGGTGGCCGCCAATTTGTTTCTTGGCCGCGAGCCGACGCGTTTCGGGCTGGTTGATCAACGCCGGCTGCAACAGCAGGCGGTTCAACTACTGCAAGGCTATGGTTTGCCGCTGGACGTCAGCCAGCCGCTGGGGAACTACTCGATCGCCATTCAGCAGATCGTTGCGATCGCTCGGGCGGTCGATCTTTCGGCCAAGGTGTTGATCCTCGATGAACCGACCGCCAGCCTGGACGCGAAGGAAGTCACCATGCTGTTGGCCATTCTGAGCCAGCTTAAAGCCCAGGGATTGGGCATGATCTTCGTTACCCACTTCCTCGATCAGGTATATCGCATTAGCGATCGCATTACCGTGCTGCGCAATGGCAAGCTGGTCGGCACCAAAGCCGTCGCCGATCTGCCGCGTATCGAACTGGTGCAAATGATGCTGGGCCACAGTTTCGATGAAGGGCTGTTGAAGCGAGGCGAACACGAGGCGGTAACTGCGGCACCGTTGGTCGAGTTCAGCGGTTATGGGCGGCGCGGTCTGGTGGAGCCGTTTGATCTGTCGATACGCCCGGGCGAAATCGTCGGTCTGGCGGGATTACTGGGATCGGGGCGTACCGAAACCGCACAGCTGATTTTCGGCATCAAGGCGCAGGACAGCGGTACGGCAAAGGTTGCAGGTAGCGCCGCCGCTATTCGCTCACCGCGTAAAGCCGCCAGCCTCGGTTTTGGCTATTGCCCGGAGGATCGCAAGACCGATGGCATCGTGGGAGCCGCGACGGTACGCGAAAATATTATTCTGGCCTTACAGGCGCAGCGTGGCTGGCTGCGCCCGATCCCATTGCGCGAGCAAACCCGTATTGCCGAAAGCTTTATTCAACTGTTGGGCATTCGTACCCCAGGGCCGGAACAGCAAATCCAATATCTTTCCGGTGGCAATCAGCAGAAGGTGTTGCTGTCCCGCTGGCTGGCGACCAATCCGCGTTTTTTGATTCTGGATGAGCCGACCCGCGGCATCGATGTGGGAGCGCATGCGGAAATCATTCGCTTGATCGAACGGTTGTGTAGCGAAGGTCTGGCGCTGCTGGTGATCTCTTCTGAACTGGAAGAGCTGGCAGGCTATGCCGATCGGATCGTCGTCCTGCGCGACAGACGGCATGTCGCCCAGTTGGATCATGAGGCGATCAGCGTGCCGGCCATTATGCAGGCGATCGCCGTGCAGCAGGAGACGATATGAACCAAAGGAGCTTCTTCATGACCGGTGAGCCTCGTAAAGTCAGATGGGTATTACCGGCCGGCGCAACGCAGGTCGGCGCCCTGTTGGCCATCCTGTTGATCGACAGCCTGGTCGCCCCGCATTTTTTCTCTATTCATATCCAGGACGGGCGGCTGTTCGGCAGCCTGATAGATATTTTTAATCGTGGTGCGCCGGTTGCCCTGCTGGCATTGGGCATGACGCTGGTGATCGCCACCGGTGGCATCGATTTGTCGGTCGGGGCGGTGATGGCGATTGCCGGTGCGACGGCGGCAACGCTGACCAGCGCAGGGTATCCGTTGGGTTACGTCCTGGCGGCGGCGTTGGCCGCAGGTGCGCTGTGCGGACTATGGAACGGCTTTCTGGTGGCGGTACTGAAGATCCAGCCGATTGTGGCGACGCTGATGCTGATGGTCGCGGGACGCGGTATCGCCCAGTTGATCACCGAAGGTCAGATTGTCACCTTTGAACGTGCCGGGCTGGCACAGTTGGGCAGCGGCTCGCTGATGTACTTGCCGATGCCGATTATCATTGCCGCGCTGATGCTGTTATTGATTTGGCTGCTGACGCGTAAAACCGCGCTTGGTCTGTTTATCGAATCGGTGGGTATCAACCTGCGCTCGGCACATCATGCCGGTGTCAGCACCCAATGGGTGGTGATGGCGGTATATGTGATTTGCGGGCTGTGCGCTGCGGTGGCCGGGGTGATCGTGACGGCGGACATTCGCGGTGCCGATGCCAACAACGCCGGCCTGTGGCTGGAGCTGGACGCGATACTGGCGGTGGTGATAGGCGGCGGCTCGCTGCTTGGCGGTCGTTTCAACCTGGTGTTGTCAGTCATCGGTGCGTTAATTATCCAGGGCATGAACACCGGTATTCTGTTATCTGGTTATCGGCCGGAATTTAACCTGGTGCTGAAAGCGTTGGTGGTGTTGGCGGTGCTGATGGTGCAATCACCCAGCCTGTCGTGGCGCCGCCTGCTGCGGAGACCCAAGACATGATGAAGCGCAATTTGCCGTTATTGATCACCATTGCGGTATTTCTGCTGGGCTACGGCTTTTGTCTGAGCCAGTTCCCCGGCTTTGCTTCGACGCGCGTGTGGTGCGATTTACTGACCGACAACGCTTTCCTCGGCATTGTCGCGGTGGGCATGACGTTTGTTATCCTGTCCGGCGGTATCGATCTGTCGGTCGGTTCGGTCATTGCCTTTACTGGCGTACTGCTTGCCAAGCTGATTGGCAGCTATGGTATCGATCCGCTGTATGCGTTTGCCATTGCTTTATTGCTGGGGGCATCGTTTGGCGCGCTGATGGGGTGGATCATTGATGCGCTGAAATTACCGGCGTTTATCATCACGCTGGCTGGCATGTTTTTTGTGCGTGGCATGAGCTTTATTGTCTCCGAGGAATCGATCCCCATCGATCATCCGCTGTATGCCACGCTGGCCAACTATGCCTGGAAGTTACCGGGCGGTGGGCGTTTTACCCTGCTGGCGCTGGTGATGCTGCTGGTAGTGGCCGTGGGGATGGTGCTGGCGCATCGTAGCCGTTTCGGTCATAACGTGTATGCGATTGGCGGCAACCGGGTATCCGCGGGGCTGATGGGCGTGCCGGTGCAACGCACGACGGTGCTGATTTATATGCTGTCCGGCACCTTGGCAGCGCTGTCGGGGATTGTCTTTTCGCTGTATACCTCGGCCGGTTATGCGTTGGCAGCCAGCGGCGTAGAGCTGGACGCCATTGCCGCGGTGGTGATTGGTGGTACGTTGCTGACCGGCGGCGTCGGCACCATTCTTGGTACGCTGTTCGGCGTACTGATACAAGGATTGATCCAGAGTTATATTACCTTCGACGGCACGCTCAGCTCATGGTGGACCAAAATCGTCATCGGCATCCTGTTGTTCTGCTTTATTGGCCTTCAGAAGGCATTGAGCGCGTTTTGGCTCTCAAGGCGCTCAAGACCCCGTCATCCAACGCTGAAGCCGTCATAGCGCGTTATGCTGCGGTATTTAAAGGTATTTTCAGCAGCTGGCGAATAAGCGGCTGCTGATCGCTGTTTTGCAACCAGACGGCATACAGCGGGCGGACGATGGTGGGCACGTCGGGAGTCGCCTCCAGATGCGGATAGGTCTTATCCCATTGGCTTGGTAAAAAGGCGCAGCCGCCGGTGGTTTCCAACAGCTGCCGCGTCAGGTGTGCCGACGTGGTGGTCAGCACCGGCATGGTATCGCTGTCCAGCATGCGATTTTCCTGTTGATGGAAATCCGCGCCCCATTCTAGCTTGATGTAGGGCATCGGTGCTTGCCGATTGCGCTGCGAAGACGCGAACAGTCGCAGTGAGAAGTTACCCAGCAGCTGGCTTGCCAGTTCATCCATTTTTGGCGGCTCGGTGGTAATCAGCAAGTCGAGCTGCCGTTCATGTAGCTGTTTTACCAGCGAATGTCGCAACGCCACTCTGGCTTCCAACTGTAACGCTTCGCGCTGTTGATAAAGCGATTGCAGCCACGGCGTCAGATAGGCCTCCCACAATGAGGCGGTGGCGCCGATCGACAGTTCGCTGTGTTGTAGCGATCGCACCACTTCTTTTTTTGCCAGTTGCCAGGTACTCATCAGGCTTTCTGCATACGGCAGCAGACGTTCTCCGGCCGGCGTCAGACGAATATTATTGCGATGACGGGTGAACAAATTTGCACCCAATTGATTTTCCAACTGACGGATACGGAAACTGACCGCCGACTGCGTCAGGTACAAGGATTCTGCGGCCCGGCCAAAGTGACGCGTTCTACTGACCTCCAAAAAGGTTTTCAGTAATTCGGTATCCACAGCTATCTCCAAAAATTTTTGTCGTTAAGATTTAAATGTTTTGTTTTACACAATGTCAAGCCTATCTAATACTCCGCGCCATAAACAGCACGGCCATGAGAGAATTAGGAGCGTGTCAGATGGCGGATAGCTTCACCACGACCAATCGTTTTTTTGATAATAAACACTATCCCCGCGGGTTCTCCCGTCACGGCGATTTCACCATTAAAGAAGCGCAATTGCTAGAGCGCTTTGGATATGCGTTCAATGAGCTGGACGCCGGAAAACGTCAGCCAGCCACTGAAGAAGAACAGCTGTTCGTCGCAGTGTGCCGCGGTGAACGCGAGCCGGTAACCGAGCAGGAAAAAGTATGGTCTAAATATCTGGCGCGCACTCGCCGCCCGAAAAAATTCCATACCCTGTCTGGCGGCAAACCGCAGGCGGATGCGGTGGAAGATTATACCGACAGCGACGATTAGACATCATGGGGCTTCGGCCCCATTTTTTATTCCAGGCTGCGGTGTAATTGCATCAGCAGGCGATCCATACAGCGATAGCCCAATGCTTCGCTGACATGGCGGCGAGTGACGATGTCGTCATCCATCAGGTCGGCCAGCGTACGCGCCACTTTTAAAATGCGGTGCCAGGCACGTACCGACAATCCCAATGCGATCAACGTCGCTTCAAGGTAGCTGGCGTCCTCGGGCCGCAGGCGACAGTCCCGATCCACTTCACGGTTATTCAGCAACGCATTGATTTTACCCGCTCGACGTAATTGACGTTCACGCGCCAGCAGCACCCGCGCCCGCACCTGATGGCTGCTTTCACTGGCGCTGCGTTGCTGGCTGAGCATGCCGGGCGGCAACAGCGGCACTTCTATCGACAAATCGAAACGGTCGAGAAACGGCCCGGACAGCCGGCCCAGATAGCGCAATATCTGCTGGGGTGGCGTGCGGTTGTGTACCCCTTGATAATGTCCGGTAGGGCTTGGGTTCATGGCGGCAATTAACTGCACGCGAGCAGGAAAACGCACTTTGGCGCTGGCGCGGGAAATCACGATTTCGCCTGATTCGAGCGGTTCGCGCAGTGCATCCAGCACCCGTCGCTCAAATTCGGGCAGTTCATCCAGAAACAGCACGCCGTTGTGCGCCATGGATATCTCGCCCGGGCGCGGTAGCGAACCACCGCCGACCAGTGCCGCCATTGACGCGCTGTGGTGTGGCGCACGAAACGGCCGCTGCCGCCACGGCAGTGAGCAGGCAGGGTGATGCAGCAGACTGGTAACGGCGATGCTTTCCAGCGCCTCGCAATCGGTCAACGGTGGCAGTAAGCTGGTCAATCGGCTGGCCAGCATGGTTTTGCCGGTGCCCGGTGGCCCGAGCAACAGCAGGTTATGGCCGCCGGCAGCGGCGATCTCCAGTGCACGCTTGGCTTGCTGCTGGCCGATGATATCGCTGAGATCGCCGTGCGTGGTGACGGGAGCAGCCGGTGGAGCGATAGCCGGCGGCAGATTGCCCTGGCCTTGTAAAAACGCGCAGGCCTCCAGCAGGTGGCCGGCTACCCGAGCCCTGCCGCCGGGAATCAACCCCACTTCACCGCTGTTTTCGCTGGCAAGGATCAGGCTTCGCCCGGCCTGTTCTGCCGCCAGCGCCGCCGGAATGGCGCCGTGGACCGCCCGTAGTGCACCGGACAGCGCCAGTTCGCCGAGGAATTCATATTCAGCCAGCCGATCGACAGGCAGCTGTTCGGAGGCGGCGAGGATCGCTAGCGCAATGGGTAAATCGTAGCGTCCGCCTTCTTTGGGTAAATCCGCCGGTGCCAGATTGACGGTAATGCGCTTGGCCGGGAAGGTGAAGCCGTTATTGAGCAACGCGCTGCGCACCCGATCGCGCGCTTCCTTGACCGTAGTTTCAGGCAATCCTACCAACGCCAGCGCGGGCAACCCGTTGCTGATATGCACTTCCACCGTGACCGATGGGGCCTGAACGCCATAAAGGGCGCGGGTATAGACAACCGCTAGCGACATAGAGCTCTCCTTGCTGAGAGTCATAGCGTGCCAGTTAACCTTGCGGCATGCCGTGCCCTATGGCCAAGATTGCGGAGTCTTTTCCAGTAAAATTAATCAATTTCAATAAGAAGCGCGTTTTTTGCGCTTTGTCTCGCAGGCTATCGCAATACCTCTTAACACTTACCTGAGCGCTGCAACAAATTAGCATGCTAATCAAGTTGCAACCCGAGGGTTAATGGGTGTATTTAACAATTGTTTAAAATAATACTCATATTTTTAACAGCACCTGACCGCCGCGCATTCAGACGCGGCAGCCACAGAACCTCACTGACTTGGTACTCAACGGTAGGGATAACGTTATGTTTGGTTGGACCTCGCTGCAACGTAATGCAGCCATCGCCAGCTTTTCCAGCTGGACGCTCGATGCTTTTGATTTCTTCGTACTGGTTTTCCTGCTCAGTGATATCGCACAGGCGTTTCACGTCGGTATGGAAGAAGTCACGCTGGCCATTTTATTGACGCTGGCGGTGCGGCCGATTGGCGCATTGCTGTTTGGGCGCGCGGCGGAAAAGTACGGGCGCAAGCCGATTCTGATGCTCAATATCGTCTTTTTCTCGATTTTTGAGCTGCTCTCTGCCGCTGCGCCATCGCTGACGGTATTCCTGATATTGCGCGTGCTGTACGGGGTCGCGATGGGAGGGATCTGGGGCGTGGCCTCGTCGTTGGCGATGGAGAGCATTCCGGATCGCTCACGGGGCCTGATGTCGGGTATTTTCCAGGCAGGCTACCCGTTTGGCTATTTGCTGGCGGCAGTGGTTTACGGCCTGCTGTTTGACGTGGTTGGCTGGCGTGGCATGTTTGTCATCGGTGCGCTGCCGATTCTGCTGCTGCCGTTTATTTATTATTTTGTTCAGGAATCACCGGTGTGGCTGGCGGCGCGAGAACGCAAGGAAAGCACCGCGTTACTGCCGGTGCTCAAGAGCCATTGGAAGCTGTGTATTTATCTGGTGTTGCTGATGGCCGCGTTTAATTTCTTCTCGCACGGCACGCAGGATATGTACCCGGTGTTTTTGAAAGTTCAGCATGGTTTCTCTCCTGAAACCGTCAGTATCATCGCCATTAGCTACAATATCGCGTCAATTATCGGTGGGGTGCTGTTTGGCGTACTGTCGGAAAAAATCGGCCGCAAGAAGGCGATTATCATCGCTGCGCTGTTGGCGCTACCGGTGATCCCGCTGTGGGCTTTTTCCAGCGGTTCTCTGATGCTGGGGATCGGGGCGTTTCTGATGCAGTTTATGGTGCAGGGCGCCTGGGGCGTGGTGCCGACCTATCTCAATGAGCTGGTGCCGAGCAATACGCGCGCCGTGCTGCCTGGATTTGTCTATCAGTTGGGTAATTTGATTGCTTCGGTCAATGCGACCTTACAGGCCACCATCGCCGAGCGTCATGGCCATAACTACGGCATGGCGATGGCAATCATTGCCGGTACGGTGGCTATCGTGATTGCCGTGCTGGTGTTTTTTGGCAGGGACACGCGCGGCAAAGCGATCGCCGGTACGGTCGACGCGCCGAAAGTGCACGCTAACGTTTGAAAACGCAGCACTTTGCTTGAGGTATGACCAGACTGCGTCGAATAATAACGCAAAAAAAGTGTTGTCACGCCGCGCGTGACTATGGTACCTCTGTAGATATTAGTTCGACACGAGCACAGTGAACAACCCTATTATGAAAGCCTTTGCCCAAGTGATTAGCCTAGTCGTGATTAGCGTGGTGGTGATTATTATCCCACCGTGCGGGGCTGCACTTGGACGAAGAATGGCTTAGAAAACAAGCCGGAATCGCAAGAGAACCCCCGCACCGTCAGGTCCGGGGGTTTTTTATTGGCAAGAGAAAAGTGAAGTGAGGAGCAGAGAATGTACAACAGAATAAAATCCTGCAAATCCCGCAAGATGGCGGGGGAATAACCATGAATGGTGCTCAGTGGGTGGTTCAAGCGTTGCGTGCGCAGGGTGTTGATACGGTATTCGGCTATCCGGGCGGTGCCATCATGCCGGTCTACGATGCGTTGTATGACGGTGGGGTGGAACATCTGCTGTGCCGCCACGAGCAAGGCGCTGCCATGGCTGCCATCGGTTATGCGCGCGCCACCGGTAAAACCGGCGTATGTATCGCCACCTCAGGCCCGGGAGCCACCAATCTGATCACCGGTCTGGCCGATGCCCTGCTGGACTCGGTACCGATTGTCGCCATCACCGGCCAGGTAGGCTCGCAGCTGATCGGCACCGATGCTTTCCAGGAGATCGACGTGCTGGGCCTGTCGTTGGCCTGCACCAAGCACAGTTTCCTGGTGGAGTCGCTGGAGGCCTTGCCGGGCATCATGGCTGAGGCGTTTGCTATCGCTGCCAGCGGCCGCCCCGGGCCGGTTCTGATCGATATCCCAAAAGACATTCAATTGGCGCAAGGCGATTTACCGCCACACCTGATGCCGGTCGAAGATGCGTTTTCCCACCCGGCCGAGGCATTGGCACAGGCTGCCGCGCTGCTGGCGCAGGCGAAAAAGCCGGTGTTGTACGTCGGCGGCGGCGTTGGCATGGCGCAGGCGGTTCCGGCGCTGCGCGAGTTTATCGCCGTGACGCACATCCCGGCAGTCGCGACGCTGAAGGGCCTGGGCGCTCCTGATGCCCGGCATCCGTATTACCTCGGCATGCTGGGCATGCATGGCACCAAGGCGGCCAACCTGGCGGTGCAGGAATGCGATCTGCTGGTGGCGGTCGGCGCGCGTTTTGACGATCGCGTTACCGGCAAGCTGAATGCCTTTGCTCCGCATGCCAAGGTAATCCACATGGATATCGATCCGGCGGAAATGAACAAACTGCGTCAGGCGCACGTGGCGCTGCAGGGGGATTTGAAAACGCTGTTGCCGGCGTTGCAGCAACCGCTGCAGATTGCCGGTTGGCAACAGCGGGTCGCCGAACTGAAACAGGAGCACCGCTGGCGTTACGATCATCCCGGCCAGCCGATCTACGCGCCGCTGTTGCTCAAGCAGCTGTCCGAGTGCATGCCGGCCAGCACGGTGGTGACAACCGACGTCGGCCAGCATCAGATGTGGACCGCACAGCACATGTGCTTCGACCGCCCGGAGAACTTCATCACCTCCAGCGGCCTGGGCACCATGGGCTTTGGCGTTCCCGCGGCGGTGGGGGCTCAGGTTGCACGCCCGGACGACATGGTGATCTGCATCTCGGGGGATGGTTCTTTCATGATGAACGTGCAGGAACTGGGCACCATAAAACGCAAAGGGTTACCGCTGAAAATCGTGTTACTGGACAACCAGCGGTTGGGCATGGTTCGCCAGTGGCAGCAACTGTTCTTTGACGGGCGTTACAGTGAAACCAACCTGTCCGATAACCCTGACTTCCTGATGCTGGCCAGCGCCTTCGGCATCCCCGGCCAGCGCATTACCCGTAAAGACCAGGTCGCAGACGCACTCGACGCCTTGCTCAACAGCGAAGGGCCTTATCTGTTGCAGGTTTCCATTGATGAACTCGAAAATGTCTGGCCGTTGGTACCGCCGGGCGCAGGCAACGAAACCATGTTGGAGAAAGTATCATGATGCAGCATCAACTCTCGATCCAGGCCCGCTTTCGCCCAGAAATGTTAGAGCGCGTATTGCGCGTCGTGCGTCATCGCGGCTTTCAGGTTTGTGCTATGAATATGGCTGCGGGCCTGAATAGCGACAATATCAACATTGAATTGACCGTTGCCAGCCAGCGTCCGGTGGACTTACTGTCATCACAATTAAGCAAACTGATGGATGTCTCCCGAGTCGATATCCAGCAGCAAACATCACAACAAATACGCGCCTAAAGCGAAAGAAGGAAAGAACAATGACGAGCAAAGCCGATTATATTTGGTTCAATGGTGAGATGGTTCCTTGGGCTGACGCCAAAGTGCACGTGATGTCACACGCGCTGCATTATGGCACTTCGGTGTTTGAAGGGGTGCGTTGCTACGATTCGCACAAAGGCCCGGTGGTGTTCCGCCACCGTGAACACATGCAGCGTTTGCATGATTCGGCAAAAATTTACCGCATGCCGGTGTCGCAAAGCGTAGATGAACTGATGGAAGCCTGCCGCGCCACGCTGCGCAAAAATAATCTGGTTAGCGCCTATATTCGTCCGCTGGTGTTTGTCGGCGACGTGGGTATGGGGGTGAATCCGCCGGCCGGCTACAAGACAGACGTGATTATCGCGGCGTTTCCTTGGGGCGCATATCTGGGTGAAGAAGCGCTGGATCAAGGCATCGATGCGATGGTTTCTTCTTGGCAACGTGTCGCACCAAACACCATTCCAACCGCCGCCAAAGCCGGCGGCAACTATCTGTCCTCGCTGCTGGTGGGTAGCGAAGCGCGCCGCCACGGTTATCAGGAAGGCATTGCGCTGGACGTGCACGGCTATATCTCCGAAGGTGCGGGTGAAAACCTGTTTGAAGTCAAAGACGGCGTGCTGTTCACCCCGCCGTTCACCTCATCGGCCCTGCCGGGCATCACCCGTGACGCCATCATCAAGCTGGCGAAGGACATGGGCTTTGAAGTGCGTGAGCAGGTGCTGTCACGCGAGTCGCTGTACCTGGCCGACGAAGTGTTCATGTCCGGTACCGCAGCGGAAATCACGCCGGTTCGCAGCGTTGACGGCATTCAGGTCGGTATTGGCAAGTGCGGCCCAGTCACCAAACAGATCCAGCAGGCATTCTTTGGCCTGTTTACCGGTAAAACCGAAGATAAATACGGCTGGTTAGACCCAATCAACGCATAAGCCATAACGATAGACAGACAGACATCATGTCCGCGCGGTTCGTTCGCCGCTCGGACAAAACAGCCTATATTGGAGTGAAAAGAGCATGCCTAAGTTACGTTCAGCCACCACCACCCACGGCCGCAATATGGCGGGCGCCCGCGCATTATGGCGCGCGACCGGCATGACCGACGCCGATTTCGGCAAGCCGATCATTGCGGTGGTCAACTCCTTCACCCAGTTCGTGCCAGGCCACGTGCATTTGCGCGATCTGGGCAAGCTGGTTGCCGAACAGATCGAAGCGTCCGGCGGCGTGGCGAAAGAGTTCAACACCATTGCGGTGGATGACGGCATTGCCATGGGCCACGGCGGCATGCTTTATTCGCTGCCTTCGCGCGAACTGATTGCCGATTCGGTGGAATACATGGTCAATGCGCACTGCGCGGATGCGATGGTGTGCATTTCCAACTGCGACAAAATCACCCCGGGGATGCTGATGGCGTCGCTGCGCCTGAATATTCCGGTGATTTTCGTGTCCGGCGGCCCGATGGAAGCCGGTAAAACCAAGCTGTCAGACAAGATCATCAAGCTGGATCTGATCGATGCGATGATTCAGGGGGCCAACCCGAATGTCAGCGATGCCGACAGTGAGCAGATTGAACGTTCTGCCTGTCCAACCTGTGGTTCCTGTTCCGGCATGTTCACCGCCAACTCGATGAACTGTCTGACCGAGGCTCTGGGGCTGTCGCAGCCCGGTAACGGCTCGCTGCTGGCGACCCACGCCGATCGTAAAGACCTGTTCCTCAACGCCGGCAAACGCATCGTCGAACTGACCAAACGTTATTATCAGCAAGATGACGAAACCGCCCTGCCGCGTAACATCGCCAACAAGGCGGCGTTCGAAAACGCCATGACGCTGGATATTGCCATGGGCGGCTCGACCAATACCGTGCTGCACCTGCTGGCGGCGGCGCAGGAAGGCGAAATCGATTTCACCATGGCGGACATCGATCGCCTGTCTCGCAAGGTACCGCATCTGTGCAAAGTGGCACCGAGCACGCAAAAATACCATATGGAAGACGTTCACCGCGCCGGCGGGGTGATCGGCATTCTGGGCGAGCTGGATCGCGCCGAACTGCTGAACCGCGACGTCAGCAACGTGTTGGGTCTTAACCTGCCGCAAACGCTGGATGCCTATGATGTCATGCTGACCAGCGACGAAAGCGTGAAGAAAATGTACTCGGCTGGCCCGGCGGGTATCCGCACCACCCAGGCATTTTCGCAGGACTGCCGTTGGGACTCGCTGGACACCGACCGCCAGGAAGGCTGCATTCGTACCCGCGAGCACGCCTATAGCCAGGACGGCGGGTTGGCGGTGCTGTACGGCAATCTGGCCGAAGATGGCTGCATCGTGAAAACCGCTGGCGTGGATAAGGACAGCCTGACCTTCCGCGGCCCGGCCAAAGTGTATGAAAGCCAGGAAGATGCGGTGGACGCGATCCTTGGCGGCAACGTGGTGGCGGGCGACGTAGTGGTGATCCGCTATGAAGGGCCGAAGGGGGGGCCGGGGATGCAGGAAATGCTGTATCCGACCACGTATCTGAAGTCCATGGGGCTGGGCAAGTCCTGCGCGCTGATCACCGACGGGCGTTTTTCCGGCGGTACTTCCGGTCTGTCTATCGGCCATGCGTCGCCGGAAGCGGCAAGCGGCGGCATCATTGGGCTGGTGCAGGACGGCGACATGATTGATATCGACATTCCAAACCGTGGCATCGTGCTGGATGTGGCGGATCGCGAACTGGCGGCCCGCCGTGAAGCCGAACTGGCACGTGGTGATGCGGCCTGGACGCCAAAATCCCGTGAGCGCCAGGTGTCTTATGCACTGCGTGCTTACGCGACGCTGGCGACCAGCGCCGACAAGGGTGCGGTTCGCGACAAGAGCAAGCTGGGAGGCTAAGCACCATGGCGGTATCACAACCCCTACCCGACGCCCCCTGCGGCGCCGAATATTTGCGCGCGGTGCTCCGTTCACCGGTTTACGAGGTGGCGCAAGTCACCCCGTTGCAGGCGATGGATAAAATCTCCGCGCGCCTCGGTAATACCGTGCTGGTCAAGCGCGAAGATCGGCAGCCGGTGCACAGCTTCAAGCTGCGTGGAGCCTATGCGATGATCGCCGGGCTGGATGAAGAACAAAAGGCGCGCGGCGTGGTGACAGCGTCGGCCGGAAACCATGCGCAGGGCGTGGCGCTTTCCGGCAGCCGCCTTGGCATCAAGACGCTGATTGTGATGCCGGTGTCGACTGCCGATATCAAAGTGGACGCGGTGCGCGGTTTCGGCGGCGAAGTGCTATTGCATGGCGCCAATTTTGACGAAGCCAAAGCCAAGGCGATCGAACTTTCCGAGCAGCAGGGCATGACGTTTGTGCCACCGTTCGATCATCCGGCGGTGATTGCCGGTCAGGGAACGCTGGCAATGGAATTGCTCCAGCAGGACGCGCACCTGGATCGCGTGTTCGTGCCGGTCGGTGGCGGTGGGCTGGCGGCTGGCGTGGCGGTGTTGATCAAGCAGCTGATGCCGCAGATCAAGGTGATTGGCGTCGAAGCCGAAGACTCCGCCTGCCTGCGTGCGGCATTGGACGCCGGGCAGCCGGTCGATCTGCCACGCGTTGGGCTGTTTGCCGAAGGCGTGGCGGTGAAACGCATCGGCAATGAAACCTTTCGGCTGTGCCGCGAATATCTCGACGATGTCATCACCGTTGACAGCGATGCCATCTGCGCGGCAGTGAAGGATCTGTTCGAGGACGTACGCGCCATCGCCGAGCCTTCGGGCGCCCTGGCATTGGCCGGCTTGAAGAAGTATGTGCAGCAGCATGACATCCAGGGCGAACGGCTGGCCCATGTGCTGTCCGGCGCCAATCTCAACTTCCACGGTTTGCGTTACGTCTCTGAACGCTGCGAACTGGGCGAGCAGCGTGAAGCGCTGTTGGCGGTCACTATCCCTGAGCAGAAGGGCAGCTTCCTCAAGTTTTGCCAACTGCTGGGTGGCCGGGCGGTGACCGAGTTCAACTATCGCTATGCCGATGCTGATAACGCCTGCATTTTCGTTGGCGTGCGTTTGACGCGCGGCCATGCGGAACGCCAGGAAATCATCAGCGAACTGGCGGTCGGTGGCTATCAGGTGGTGGATCTGTCCGACGACGAAATGGCCAAGCTGCACGTGCGCTATATGGTGGGTGGGCGCCCCTCCAAGCCGTTGCGCGAGCGTCTGTACAGCTTCGAGTTTCCGGAGTCGCCGGGTGCGCTGCTGAAGTTTCTTCATACCCTGGGCACCCACTGGAATATCTCGCTGTTCCATTATCGCAGCCATGGCACTGATTTCGGTCGCGTGCTGGCGGGCTTTGAACTGTCGCAAACCGAACCGGAGTTTGAACAGCACCTGGCGGCGCTGGGCTACGATTGTCATGATGAAACCACTAACCCGGCATTTCGCTTCTTTTTGCAGGGCTAAGTCGGCGTGATCAGTAACCGTGACGCATAAGCCCGTTGATGGGGGTCGTTATTGTGATTTTGTCGTGCATTTCTATACTGCCAACACTGATGGCGTTTAGGGGTGCATGATGAATTACCACTTCATGCTGGAGATCATGTTACTGGCGGCGCTGGCAAATGGCGGATAACGGAAAACGGTGGGGAGAGATATGGCGCAGCGGTTCAACGGTTTTAGTCAGCAGGGGCTGAATTTCCTGCAACAGGTGCGGGTTGAAAACGACAAAGACTGGTTTGAGGCACAGCGCGATGTCTATGAACGGGAGTTGCTGACGCCGTTTCGCACGCTGGTGAACGACTTGGCTCCTGCAATGCTGATGATTGATCCGCAGTTCGAAATCCGCCCGGCGATCGGTAAAACGCTGTCGCGCATTCATCGCGATACCCGGTTTTCCCATGACAAATCACGCTATCGCAGCCGGATGTGGCTGACGTTCAAGCGGCCAAGCAAAGACTGGAAAGACGCGCCGGTATATTTCTTCGAAATTGGGCCCGATCTGCTGCGTTACGGCCTGGGCTATTACAGCGCCAACAAGCAAACCATGGATCTGTTCCGCCATACGCTACGGCGCCAACCGCAACAGTTTCTTGAGGTGGCAGCCTGCTGCCAACCGCCGTTTGAACTGGTGGGCGAGCGCTATAAACGGTTGCTGGTGAAGGATCTGGCGGCGGAAATCTCGACCTGGTATCACCGTAAGTCCTTTGCCGTGATGGTCAGCGATAATCAGGTCGAAAAACTGTTCAGCGCCAATATGGTGCCGCTGCTGATCGACGCGTTTCAACAACTCGAACCGCTCTACCAGTGGCTGATGAAGGTGGAGGCGATGAAACAGGTCGATCCGGCGGACCTATAAATGCGTTTTTGACTGGCCCGCCGTCTGGCGGGGTCAGGAGCGGCGGTAAATTTTAACCGTTTACAGCAGCCGCCAAAACGCGTCGATCAACGGATCGCTGAGGCGCTTTTTCTGCACGCAAACGCCCAGTTCGAACGGCTCGACCATCGAAATATTGTCCAGCTGCGAGATGCGGTTGCGCACTGGCTCCGGGCTGTTATCCACAACCACGCTCGGGATCAGGGCGATGCCGCAACCCAGCGCCACCATGGAAACGATGGCCTCATGGCCGCCGACGGTGGCGTATATCAGCGGGTTGCTCAGGCGCTGACGGCGGAACCACAGCTCGATGCGTTTACGCGAAGGCCCGTGCTCCGGCAGGATAAACGGAATATTGGCCCAGTCCGGCTGTTCGGCAAATACCTGGGCACGCACCGCGCACGGCAACGCCGGCGCGATCAGCACCAGAGGAATTTCGCCGATTTTGGTGAATTCCACGCTGTTGGGCAAACTTTCCGGCCGGCCAGCGATGCCAAGATCGGCCTCGTTCGACTGAATTTTGTCGACCGCATCGGCGGCATCGCCGGTGGTCAGTTTGATTTCGACCAGCGGATGCTGCGCGCGGAAGCGATCCAGAATCGGCGGCAGGTGGCTGTAAGCCGCGGTCACCGAACAGAACAGCCGCAGCTCGCCGCTTAACGAAGGGCCGTGCTGGCCGAGTGCATGTTTCAGCTGCTGGTATTGCAACAGCGTTTGCTGGGCAAAAACTTTCAGCTGTTCCCCGGCGTCGGTCAACTGCACGGTGCGGTTGTCACGCAGGAACAGCGGCTGCCCCAGTTCGTCTTCCAGCCGCTGTATCTGGCGCGAAAGCGTGGACGGGCTGACGTGCATCGCCTTGGCGGTACGACCGAAATGACGGCCTTCTGCCAGGTGCAGAAACAGCTTTAAATCACGTAAATCCATAGTTGTACGCTCGCGGTGATTACGTTGCATAAATTGCAATATGACATTGTTAATATATCAATTTGAGCAACGCAGATCCTGTTATACATTGAGTTTAACGAATCTCCGCACAGACAGGGCGGGGAATGAAAATAACATGCAAGACACAACATCTAACTGGAGTACCACCATGGCTAACTATTTCAACACCTTGAACCTGCGTCAGCAGTTGGCGCAATTGGGTAAATGCCGTTTTATGGCGCGCGACGAATTTGCTGACGAAGCCGGCTACCTGAAAGGGAAAAAAGTGGTGATCGTCGGCTGTGGTGCCCAGGGGCTGAACCAGGGCCTGAACATGCGTGATTCGGGTCTGGACGTTGCCTATGCCCTGCGTAAGGAAGCGATTGAAGAAAAACGCGCTTCCTGGCGTAAGGCGAGCGAAAACGGCTTCAAGGTTGGGACTTACGAAGAGCTGATCCCGCAGGCCGATCTGGTGGTTAACCTGACGCCGGACAAACAGCACTCTGCGGTGGTGCGCGCGGTGCAGCCGTTGATGAAAGACGGCGCGGCACTGGGCTATTCTCACGGCTTCAATATCGTTGAAGTCGGCGAGCAGGTACGTAAAGACATCACCGTGGTAATGGTGGCGCCGAAGTGCCCGGGCACCGAAGTACGTGAAGAGTACAAACGCGGCTTTGGCGTACCGACGCTGATCGCCGTTCACCCGGAAAACGATCCAAAAGGCGAAGGCATGGCCATCGCCAAGGCTTGGGCTGCGGCTACCGGTGGCCACCGTGCTGGCGTACTGGAGTCATCCTTCGTTGCCGAAGTGAAATCTGACCTGATGGGCGAGCAGACCATCCTGTGCGGCATGTTGCAGGCGGGTTCGCTGCTGTGCTTCGACAAACTGGTGGCCGAAGGTCGCGATCCGGCCTATGCCGAAAAACTGATCCAGTTCGGCTGGGAAACCATTACCGAAGCGCTGAAGCAGGGCGGTATCACCCTGATGATGGATCGTCTGTCCAACCCGGCGAAACTGCGTGCCTATGCGTTGTCCGAGCAACTGAAAGCGATCATGGCGCCGCTGTTCCAAAAACATATGGACGACATCATTTCTGGCGCATTCTCCAGCGGCATGATGGCGGACTGGGCGGAAGACGATGTGAAACTGCTGACCTGGCGTGAAGAGACCGGTAAAACCGCATTCGAAAACGCCCCGCAGTTCGAAGGCAAAATCAGCGAGCAGGAATACTTTGATAACGGCGTACTGATGGTGGCCATGGTGAAAGCCGGCGTTGAACTGGCGTTCGAAACCATGGTTGATTCCGGGATCATCGAAGAATCCGCGTACTATGAATCCCTGCACGAGCTGCCGCTGATTGCCAACACCATTGCGCGCAAGCGTCTGTATGAAATGAACGTGGTGATCTCCGATACTGCAGAGTATGGCAACTACCTGTTCTCCTACGCGGCGGTACCGTTGCTGAAAGATTTTATGAACACCCTGCAGGCAGGCGATCTGGGCCAGTCAGTGGCCGGCACCAGCGTCGACAACGCGCAACTGCGCGATGTTAACGAAGCGGTTCGCAACCATCCGATCGAATCGGTGGGCCGTAAACTGCGTGGTTACATGACCGATATGAAGCGCATCGCCGTGGCCGGCTAATTGCTAGCCAAAGCATCCGGGCGTGGTTTGACGCCCGGCTAAAAACATCTAAAGCCGGCATTTGCCGGCTTTTGTCATTTATAGCGCCAATGCGCGTCTTGTCTTCTTCCTTCCATGTGCATCATGTAATATCAACCCCCTTGCGGACGAATCAGCTGCGGCTTTGGTTGTGCAGTGCTCCTACAATACGAAGTGCCTGTACAATAGCTAACATAAACGTCAAATTATATAATGAAGTCGACTAACGCCGCTGGATATAAGAAAAATTGTTGTGTGGTTGTATTTGACATGCAAACATGCCGTTAACGGAGGGAATATGTTAGAGATATTTGATGTAAATTATAGTTTGTTGGCCAATGACGTATCGGAAGAATTATTTACACTGCGCAAAGAAACCTTCAAAGATCGTCTCGATTGGGCGGTAAATTGCAATAATGGTATGGAATTTGACGATTATGATAATAATAACACCAATTATCTATTAGGCGTCAATAATGGTTCGGTGATCTGTAGTGTAAGATTTATAGAAACGAAATATCCTAATATGATAACCGGCACCTTTTTCAGCTATTTTGACAAGATCGACATTCCAGTAGGGAATTATCTGGAGTCCAGCCGGTTCTTTGTGGATAAAAAAAGGGTCAAATCGATGTTTGATAGTCGATTCCCTATCAGTTCCATTCTGTTTCTTGCCATGATTAACTATTCAATCAATGCGGGTTATGAAGGCATATTCACCATCGTCAGTCATCCGATGCTGACAATATTAAAACGTTCTGGTTGGGGGATTTCTGTGGTTGAGCAAGGGCTGTCAGAAAAGGAAAAGCCCATCTATCTGCTGTTTCTACCGACCGACAGCCAAAACCAGGCGGAACTGATTAACCGAATAAAGCAGCATGAGAGCCTTGCCGAGAATACCTTGACACATTGGCCGTTATCGTTGGCTTTCACTGAATGACCGGTTTGATGAGCTGCAGCTCAATGCCGAGTCTTATCGCGTGCTTGGCATTCAATACGCCGAGTTTTTTGACTACGTTGCCAATATGAAATTTTACAGTGCCAGTTTTTATACCCAGTATAAGTGCGATTTCCTGGTAAGTTTTCCCCATGCTGGCCCAATAAAGAATTTCATTCTCACGATGTGAGAATATTTCTTTATCGTTATATATCTTCTCATCTTTATTCTGGCTCATCTCTCGGTATAGAGAGATGAGCTTGTCATGGGCGGAAATTAACAGCATTTGCAGTTTTTCTTTGTTACTTTCGATATTTTCTTCTATCTCGTTGCTTTTTTCTTCATCCAACATGATGGATAACATGGCCAGATTATTATTAGGATCGTGCAGGACAAAGGTAAAGCCGTTAATAATATTATATTTCCTGGATAGGTTGAATATTTTTGAAAGTTTTAAACTGGAATTGATAGCAAGGTTCTCATCCCATGAGAATGGCGCTATTTTATTGAATGCGATAATCACCACGGGATCAATGTGCTGATAGTTATTTTCTTTATAAATATTCACCCACTCATCAGGGTAATTAGAAATTATATTTATCTCGGCGGGGTTTTTCTTATTAAGAATCAGATAGGAATATTTTATATCACCGTACATTTTCAGCTTGCGATCGAGATAACTTTTTATCGTGTCATTGATGATGTCATTATTGGAAAATAAAATAGCCATCTAATTACCTCAAGTGAAACTATAACGTCCCTGTACTAACAAAAGTATAGCCCAAACCTAGACCTAAGTCTAACTACCCGACGGAATGAAGAAAACATATACTGCGTTCATAAAATGAAAGTATAAAGATTCGAAAAAAAACCTGACCTTTTAGATCAGGTTGCCAATTGGCTAACACCAGGGAAAATTTATCTAGCAGTATTATCTTCGCTATCAAACGATACAGTCAATCTCTCTCATGCTATTTTGCACAATTAATGGTGAGGGAGACGGCTGTGCTTTGGCGAACGATCCTCCCCGACCCGCAGTCGCAGTATGGCTACGGCGCCCCCTCAGAAGGCCGCCGATCGCCTTGATGCGCGGTTTGGCATCACGCTGGCATGGCCGCCAGCGGAATAATGGCCCCACGATACTGAATCACCGTACTGGCTGTCAGATGTCCGCGCTGTGCTGCCTGTTGTGCGCTGCCGCCGTTCAGCCGCACTGCGAGGTAACCGGCGCTGAAGGAGTCTCCGGCGGCGGTGGTATCCACCACTTTCTCTTTGGCCAGTTTCACCGCCGGCACGTCGTATTCGCCGCCTTCAGCGCTGAATACCAGGCACGACTCTGGGCCGCGTTTAATTACGATTTCCTGTACGCCGAAGCCACGGGTGCGGCTCACCACCTGTTCTACCGGCTGCTGCCCCCACAATAAATCCTCGTCATCCAGCGTCAGGAACGCAATATCGGTGCAAGATAGCACATCGCGGTACGCCTGCCGGGTTTCTTCCTTGTTTTGCCATAGGCGCGGGCGATAGTTATTGTCGAAAATCACCTTGCCGCCGTTGCTGCGGCATTGGCACAGCAACGTCAGCAGTTTTGCCCGGCTGCCTGCATTGAGGATCGCCACGCTGATGCCGCTGAGATAGAGATAATCAAACCGCGCCAGTTGCGACACAATACTGTCCGCCTGCGGGCCTTCCAGCCAGTAGCGTGCGGCGGCATCGTTGCGCCAATAGTAGAAGGTGCGCTCGCCGGTCTCATCGGTTTCAATCACGTAAAGCCCCGGCAGTTTGTTGTCCATGCGCTGGATAAGTGAAGTCCCGATCCTTTCCTGCTGCCAGGTGCGCAGCATTTCGTCGCTAAAGCTGTCGTTACCCAGAGCGGTGACATAATGCACATTCAGCGCCTGCTGCGCGACCTGACGGGCGACATAGACCGCGGTATTCAACGTATCGCCGCCAAAACCACGGCTGAGATCGTCGCCCTTCTGCGACAGTTCGATCATGCATTCACCGATCACGGCAAGATTTTTGTGATTCATGGGATTCCCTGCGTTAAAAACACGTCTGGTTACTGAGCAATATCCTCAGTCTCATGGCAACGCGGCAGTGAGTCAATACAAATAAAACAGTGTTTTAGTTTATTTTGATCGTGGTCGTAAAATGTCCCGCGATCTCTTTTTTCTGCTAAACCCAGCGGCCAACATATTCGCGCGATCGGCGGTTGGCGATGTTACATCCGCCGCCTTCAGCGTGAATTCTTACTGGTCATCAACTAGGCTTGATAAGAGTTATTAATCAATTCTGCCAGGCAAATCCAACGATTGACGAGTGCGTTCAGGAATCCGTTATGAGCAAAACAGGAAAAGTTTTTAGTTGGCTGGGCGGGGTAGTGATGGTGGTGGCGGTAGCTTTGGTCGTGCTGATCGCCACGTTCGACTGGAACCGCCTTAAGCCCGCCATCAATGAGAAGGTCTCTGCCGAACTACAACGGCCGTTTGCCATTCGCGGCGACCTGGGCGTCGCATGGACGCGCAACAAGGACGAAGGCGGTTGGCGTGCCTGGGTGCCGTGGCCGCATATCCACGCCGAAGATATTGTGCTTGGCAACCCGGCGGCGATTCCCGGCGAGCATATGGTGACGCTACAGCGGGTGGATGCCAGCATTGCGCCGCTGGCGCTGCTGGGTAAGCAGCTGTCGATCCCGCGTATCTGGTTGAAGCAACCGAACGCGCGATTGCAGCGCTTGGCCAATGGCGAAAACAACTGGACATTCCATCTGGCGAATAGCGACAGCGACCCGCAGGCAGCGGCCTCCGACTGGTCGGTGAACATTCACGATATCGTGTTCGATCGCGGCCAGCTTGATTATAAAGATGCCGTGCTGAAGGCCGATTTCCGTGCGCAGATCGATCCGCTTGGCAAGCCGCTGCCGTTCAGTGAAGTGACCGGTAAAAAGCAGCAGGGTGAAGCGGTAACGCCGGATTATGTTTTTGGCTGGAAAGTCCAGGGCAGATATAACGGCGAGCCGTTGAGCGGCAGCGGCAAGATCGGCGGCATGCTGTCGCTGCAAAATGCGCAACTGCCGTTCCCGTTGCAGGCCGACGTCCGTTCCGGCTCGACCCGCGTGGTGGTGGCCGGCACGTTGAGCGATCCGTTAAAGCTGGCAGGGCTGGATGTGCAGTTGAAATTCTCCGGCGACAGCCTGGGTAATCTTTATCCTCTGACCGGCGTACTGCTGCCAAACACGCCGCCGTACGCCACCGACGGCCATCTGACGGCCAAACTGCATGACAAGGGCGGTGCGGTATATCAGTACCAGAACTTCGCCGGCAAAATCGGCGACAGCGATATTCATGGCGATTTACGCTACGTCGCCAGTAAACCTCGGCCGAAACTGACCGGAGAGGTGGTTTCCAAACAGCTGCGTTTTGCCGATCTGGCACCGTTGATCGGCGCCGATACCAACGCTGAAAAAGCCAATCGTGGTGAAAAAACGCGTCAACCGTCAGACAGAGTATTGCCGGTAGAGCGCTTTGACAGCAACAGCTGGGATGTGATGGATGCCGACGTGCGTTTTTCCGCCAGGCGTATCGAGCATGGTAATTCTTTACCGCTCAGCGATTTGTCTACCCATTTGAAACTGGATAACGGCGTATTGCTGATGGATCCGCTGCGCTTTGGCGTTGCCGGCGGCAATCTTAATTCCACCGTACGGCTCGACGGCAGTAAAAAACCCATGCAGGGACGGGTGGATATGCATGCGCGCAAATTCCAGCTTAAGCAGCTGTTACCGAACGTCGAGTCGATGAAGCGCAGCCTGGGAGAACTGAACGGGGACGCTAAACTACGCGGCAGCGGTAACTCGGTGGCGGCATTGCTCGGCAGCAGCAGTGGCGATTTGCGGCTGTTGATTAACGACGGCGTCATCAGCCGCAGCCTGATGGAGATCCTGGGATTGAACGTCGGCAACTATCTGGTGGCGCAGATATTCGGCGACGACGAGGTGGGCATCAACTGTGCTGCGGCCGACGTTGAGGTGCGTAACGGCGTTGCAGCGCCACGGCTATTTGTATTCGATACCGAAAACGCGATTATCAACATTACCGGCAATGCCAACTTCGCCAGCGAGCGTATGGATCTGTCCATCAATCCGGAAAGCAAGGGTATGCGCGTATTGACGTTGCGCTCGCCGCTCTATGTGCGCGGAACCTTCAAGAACCCGGATGCCGGCGTGAAGCCGGGACCGTTGATTGCCCGTGGTGCTGCCGCGGTGGCGCTCGGCGTGGTAGTGGCACCTGCCGCCGCGCTGCTGGCGCTGGTGTCGCCCAGCGACGGGGGCGATGAAAACCAGTGCGGGCAGATACTGCGCCAAATGAAGGGAAAAAAATAACGGCGCTCAGGGCGCCGGGGACAATAGCCGGCAGTGGTGATCCTGAATCTCCTCCGCCGAGGCCAGATTGAGGCGCAGCAGATTGCGTTCGGTGGCCAGCAGCAGGAAATCGCCGTCGGGCAGCGCGGTCATCGCCAGCCCAAAGCGGCCCATATGTTGCTCGGCGTCGGCGACTCCGCTGGCCAGCAGGCGGAATGCCCCCTGTTGCGCCAACTGTTCTGGCGTTACCCGACGCGCCAGATAATCATGATTCAGCAGGCCACCGGGCAGCGATTGCCAGCGTTGGCCGACGCCGGGAGCCAACTGTGTCAGCCGGGATTTTATCGCCGGTGACAGGCAGGAAATATGAATATGCAGCTGGTTCTGCGTGCGGCCATATTCGGAATTAATCGCCAGAGAAATATCTGCATCATCAATCGGTTTGGCATATTTCTGCGCCATAAACCGGCGTGCCTGCCAGGCTTGCTGGAAAAAGTTAGGGGTAGTGGTTGCCAGCAACTGCGGGCTTTCGATGCCGGTGATTTTCGCTGTCGGCATCAGCAGGTACTGCAACGGGCCGTTGCGATCTTTTAACACCACAAAACCGGCTGCCCGATCCACCTGCGTACAGGGGGCGGGATGGTGTCGTTGTTGCTGGTTCGGCAGGCATTGCTGACTAACGATGCGCCACAGAGCATCCGGGTGTGAAGGCTTCAGCCACCAGTAGATCGCCACAACGGCCAGTGCCAGTAGCATGAACAGTAATAAAAACCAGCGACGCAGCGACATGATAACACTCGCGTTATTGAGCAGAATGGCAGGATAAACGGCTTTTGTGACAAAAAACAGTGCGGTAGGGAGAGTGGCCCCGCACACCGGCGGGGCCGAGCGGGGTTTACAGCGACTTGTGGCGGGTTTCTTTCATCAGCAGCAGGGCCAGCAGCGTTAGGCTTGCCATCGCCGCCAGATACATGCCGACATAAAACAGACCGTAATTGGCGTTCAGCCAGGTCGCGATGTACGGCGCTACCGAGGCGCCGAGAATCGAGGCGACATTATACGAAAACGAAGCGCCGGTATAGCGCACTTCGGTCGGGAACAGTTCAGGCAGCAGTGCGCCCATCGGGCCAAACGTCAGCCCCATGATGCTCAGGCCGCACAGCAGGAACGCCATCACCAGCACCTGGTTGCCGGAGCCAAGCATCACCGGGAACAGGAAGGAGAAGCCGATCATCAGCAGGGTAATGACGATCATGGTCTTGCGGCGCCCGAATGCATCGGCCAGCAGCCCGGCGATTGGCACCATCACGCCAAAGCCGATCACCGCCAGCATCAGCATCCACAGGAAGCTTTCACGCGAATAACCCAGCCCCAGCGGTTGTGCGGTGGTGCCGTAGGTCATGGAATACACCGTCATCAGGTAGAACAACGTATAGGTGGCCAACATGATGAAGGTACCGAGGATGGTGACTTTCATATGTTTGCTTAACAGGGTGCCAAGCGGGATTTTTACCTGTTTGCCAGCTTTGGCCACTTTGGCGAACACCGGGGTTTCATGCAGGGATACCCGCACATACAGACCGATCAATACCAAGACCGCTGACAGCACGAACGGGACGCGCCAGCCCCAATCCATAAACTGCTGGTCGGTAAGCAACCAGGACAGCAGCAGGAAGGTGCCGTTGGCAAAGAAGAAACCGATAGGTGCGCCGAGCTGCGGGAATGAACCGTACAGCGCGCGTTTGCGCGGTGGGGCGTTTTCGGTGGCCAGTAGCGCCGCGCCGCCCCATTCGCCACCCAGTCCCAGCCCCTGGCCGAAACGCGCCAACGCCAGCAGCATAGGCGCCAGGATGCCGATGGTTTCATAACTCGGCAACAGGCCGATTAACACGGTGGAAATCCCCATGGTCAGCAGCGAGGCGACCAACGTGGCCTTGCGGCCGACGCGATCGCCGAAGTGGCCGAACAGCGCTGAACCGATAGGGCGTGCCACGAAGGCCACGGCAAAGGTAGCCAACGATTGTAGTGTCGCGGTGGTCGGATCGCCCTGCGGGAAGAAAATATGCGGGAACACCAGCACGGCCGCGGTGGCGTAAATATAGAAATCAAAGAACTCGATGGCAGTGCCGATCAAAGAGGCGACCAGCACCTTTCCCCGAGAATTGACTGGCGTGGACGCATCATCGGCGTCGACGGTTGGTGCGATGGAGGCTTGCATAGTTGTTTCTTATATTTTGATTATCTAAAAGGCCATCTTAGACACAGCAAAATGCCTTTTCAACGGCGCAACTTTGTACAGCGTGTACGATAACCGGTTAATAAGACTAATGTTTTATTAGTATGGTGATTTGTAGATTTTAACGTGGCAGATGTACTTTCAGGCAGTGTTTATCGCTGAAAAACCGGCAAAGAAAAGTTATTGGGTAGTTTGTTATTCTGGTTTAGCCGTTCCATAGCTTTCTGATTGGTATTTTATGCTGGTTTTTTGCCTTTCTATTGAAGCAATATACCAGCCTGATGCGAAAGGCCGGTATATTCACATTGCCAGGTGGCCCGGCTACCGTGTTGAGGGTAGCGTCTTATCCTCTTTGTACTGTGCGGTGGCGATCCAGGCGGCGCAGAACAGCGTCAGGCGGGCAAAAAAGTAAAAGAACGCCATCAGGCCAATTACCGAGCCAAATGCCGCGCCGGAGGGCGATTTGGCCACCTGTGGCAATGTCATGGTCATGACGAACTTGATCACTTCAAAACCGATTGCCGCCATTAAGGTGCCACGCAGCAGCGCTTTCTTCTTTGGCTTATGGCGCGGCAGCATCCAGAATATCCATAAGAACAACAGATAGTTGGCAAAAATGGAAATCGACAGCGCGATCAGCGTCATCGCCGGGCGCAGCCATTCTATATCGCCCAACCCCAACGCATTGACGATGGCAGCCTGCGCGGAGCCGGCAATCGACGTCAGCGACAGCGTAATGATCAGCGCCACTACCAGGCCGATCAGCGAAATAAAATCGCGGGTATATTTGAAATAGATTTTTTCCTGATCCTGCGGATTACGCTCCCAAACGTCACGTGACTGAGCGCGGATGGCTTCACGCAGGTTGCCCATCCAGCTGATACCGGAGTACAGCGCCAGCGCCAGCCCGGTAAGCCCGACGGTAGTGCGTTGTTGAATGGCGGTATTGACGGTGTTTTTCAGCGTACTGGCCAGCGTCGGGTCACTGATGCTGCCGACGATTTTGTTGATCAGTTCAGCCAACAAATCCGGGTTGGAGGCTAACACGAAGCCGACGGCGGCAAATGACACCATCAGGATCGGAATCAGCGATAAAAACGAAAAGTAGGTAATGGCCGCACCAAACTGGCTGCCAAGCCGATCGTTGAAACGTTCGGTGGCACGCAGCAGGTGGGCAATGCTTGGCCAGGCCTTGATGCGCTCAACCAGACGGGAAAACCCGGAGATGCCCTGGTCAATGCTGTGATTGCCGGTTTTGAGGTCGATCAGCGGCTTGGCTGGTGTTTCATTGTCGGGCTGACGAGGTTCTTTATCTGATCCTATAGGCATTACGTCACGATTTCCTTAACGATAAAAAGACGGTCTGTCACTGATTATAGCTAAACCGCCCGTCGATTTGGCCGTTGCAACGGTGAATTAGGGGATTTCTCTGGTTTGCCGGCTAACTGTTTAACCCCCAGGCTTTTCCTGCCACACATATAGGTAATAATCCGATCCCTTGTCGTCGAGTCAGCCGATTTTTTCCGCCAATTTTTCTCTTTCAGCGCCACGAAAGCGTTTACTGATGGTGTAGCCATGTGGTTTACCACTGCGCTACCGAACGACAGCCGTAAGGGCTGGAGCGGTTTCATCGTTGTTACTGGTTAAATTGGAAGGTTCTATGAAATTACTCGATCACCCCACCTGCCGCCTGTTCACCGAGGCAGGCAATCTGTCGCAGATTTCGGCCTATTACGAAGAAGGGCGCAACATTATGTGGATGTTGCTGCGCGCCGAGCCGCGTCCGTGTTTCAATCAGGCGTTAATCGAAGACATTATGGCGTTGGCGCAGGCGGCCAAAGAGTCGTCACTGCAGTTTGATTTTTGGGTTACCGGCTCACTGGTGCCAAATATGTTCAACGTGGGCGGGGATTTGAACTTCTTCGCCGAGTCGATCAAAACCCGTAATCGTGCGGCGATGACCGCCTACGCGCGAGCCTGTATCGACTGCGTACACGCGGCGGCGCGCGGCTTCGATACCGGAGCGGTGAGCATCGCGATGGTGGAGGGCAGCGCCCTGGGCGGCGGTTTTGAAGCGGCATTGGCTCACCATTTCTTGCTGGCGCAGAACAATGCGCGTATGGGATTCCCAGAGATTGCCTTCAATCTGTTCCCCGGTATGGGCGGCTATTCGCTGGTGGCGCGCAAAGCCGGCATGCGGCTGGCGGAGGAGCTTATCTGGAGTGGCGACGCACACACCGCGGAATGGTTCGAAAGCCGCGGACTGGTCGATCGGCTGTTCCAGCCGGGGGAGGGGTATCTGGCAACGCGCACCTTTATCGACACCATCCGTCCCAAGCTGAACGGCATGCGCGCCATGCTGCGAGCGCGGCAGCGAGTGCTGCAACTGACCCGTTCCGAGCTGATGGATATCACCGAAGATTGGGTACATGCGGCGTTCACCATTGAGCCAAAGGATCGGCAATACATTGAACGTTTGGTGATGCTGCAAGATCGGCATACGCAAACCCTGCAGCGTGCCGGCTGACCAACACCCGCCCGCATTACAGGGGTGCTGGATGCGGGCGGTAACGACGCAACCAATCTTCAAGCTGCGTCGGTAGCATCGGGCGTGCAAATAGAAAACCCTGCTTTTCGTCGACCCCAACGCAGTCGAGGAAGTGGTTTTCGCTTTCGGTTTCGACGCCTTCGGCGATGACGCGAAACTGCAGCGCTTCGGCTGCCGCCACAATGGCGCGCACCAGCGATTGCGACACCGGGTTCAGATTGACGCCGCGCACAAAACTTTTATCCAGCTTGATGGCGTCCAATGGAATGCGCGCCAGCTGCGCCAGCGACGAATAACCGGTGCCGAAATCGTCCAGGTGAACCTGTGCTCCCAACTGTCGCAGCCGTGTGATGACGGTGCGTGCGCGGTTTTCATCTTCGATCAGACTGCTTTCGGTCAGTTCAAAATCCAGCGGGCAGTGGGTCAGGTGGTTTTCCTGCAACACCTGTTGCAGATCCTCTACCACCGAATCATCCACTAACTGTCGGGCGGAAAGATTGACCGCCACCCGCAGGTTCAGCCCCTGCCGTTGCCAGTCGGCCGCTTGACGGGCCGCGGTCTTCAACACCCATTGACCTAAGGGGGTAATCAACCCGGACTCTTCCGCATAAGAAATAAACTGTAATGGCGGGATCAGCCCGCGTTCGGGAGAATCCCAACGCACCAGCGCTTCCACGCTGTGTACCTCGCCGCTGTAGGCATCGATTTTCGGCTGGTAATACACCACCAGTTGGTTCTGCTCCAATCCCTTGCGCAAATTGGTGTCGAGCCACATGTATTCCGCCACCCGTTGGTTCATCTCCGGGGAAAACACGGTAAACGTCCGTTTACCCAATTCCTTGGCAACATACATGGCGGTATCGGCGCTGCGGATCAGCCCGTCAAGATCGTCACCGTGTTCTGGGCACAAGGCAATGCCAATGGAACAGCCGGTATAGACCTCGATCAAACCAATGCGAAACGGCGTTTTCAGCCGATCGATAATACGCTGCGCCAGTTCCTGAAGCATCACGCGGTCTGCCTGATAGACCAGCACCAGAAACTCGTCGCCGCCCAGCCGCGCCAGCACTTCGCCGTGGTTCAGGCAGTCGAGGATCGCCCGTGAAACTTCAACCAGCAGGCGGTCGCCGAACATATGACCATAGGCATCGTTCACTTTCTTGAAATTATCGAGGTCGAGATAGACCAGCCCCACGCTGCTTGCCGCACGTGCCTCGATCGCCTGGATAATCTTGTCCTGAATGGCGTTGCGGTTGGGCAGCCCGGTGATGATGTCGGTATTGGCCAGCACCCGCAGCCGTTCCTGCGCGTGCCGTTCTTCGGTAATGTCGGTGCCGGAGCAGATTAAAAAGACTTCGTTCTTGCCGCTGCCGCTGTGGACGAACTTATTGCGAAACAGAAACAGCCGCTCGCCTTTGACGGTTTTGATCCAGCGCTCCACTTCGTACGAGGAGCCGTTTTTGAAAAAGCCGGCAATATTACGGCGCGAAGCGGCGGCTTCTTCCGGGCTCATAAACAGCTTGAAGACGTTTTTGCCGATGACGTCCTGCTCGCGCAGCCCGGTATATTCTTCGCTCAGGCGATTAAAGCGCTGGATGTAGCCGTGCTGATCGACAATGACAATCACCGAATTGGCTTCCGATACCACCTGCTCGGCAAACGACAGACCGTGCACCAGATCGCGCGCCACGGCTTTGGTATCGGTATAGGCCGAAGCGGTGCCGGCCCACTCATATTTATTGACTCGGCGGCCAACCAGATGCAAATGGATCGGTTCACCGGATAACTGGATGGCAATGTCCAGGCTGCTGGTCACGCCGGTCAGCCGACGGATTTTTGCCGCCTGCAGGGCCGTCAGGGTGACGGCAATATGCGTGGTGCCTTTCACGGCGGTCAGCTCCAGCGCGTTGCTGTCAAAAGACAGCCGCCAGTGAGGGCTGCTGGTACCAAACAGGGTGTTAAGGAGCACGGGTCCCGGATCTGCAAACATGATGTGTCCTCAAAAGAGCAACGGCACGGCGGGGTAAGCCTCGGCGGCCGTTTCAGGCCAGTCCGGCCTTACAGCATATATCCCCATCATATAACACGCTTTTTGGCGTGAGATAATGATTCAATGAAACTATTATAGATGCAACGATTCATTTTGCCCGGCGACGCTACCTGCCCGGCGAATGCTTATAAGTGTAGAAACAGAACCGCGTGTTGGAAGAATTTTATCGCCAAGTGGTGATGTTGCGCGACGATAAGAAATCGCTGTGATAAATTGTCATTATTCCAGGAAGGGAAATAGATTTTTTATAGGAGATTTATCTGAATCGCAGTTGGCTTTTCGCAAAAAAAACGCTTCCTCCATAATTTATTCATATTTGCCTAATAATTATTTTTTGCATTTTAAAAAGTTTACACTCCCTCGCATTTCTCTATATTTATAAGCCTATTATTATCTTCGACGACACGATGAGCCTGTTAAGTACAGCGCTCCTGATGAAGAAATTTTAAGGAAATATATTATGCGTAAACTGACCGCTTTATTTGTCGCTTCTACTCTGGCCCTGGGGTCTGCTTCCATGGCGTTTGCCGCCGACACCAGCGCCCCGGCCGCCGACAACGCGCCAATGAAAATGATGCACCATAATGGCCCTGGCAAGGGCGGCCCGTTTGCCGGCCTGAACCTGACCGAACAGCAACGCCAGCAAATGCGTGACATTATGAAACAGGCGCACCAGAAGCGCGGCCAGGGCATGAAAGAAGAGCGTCAGGCACTGCACAACATGGTGGCATCCGACAACTTTGACGAAGCCAAAGCCAAGGCGCAGATTGATACCATCAGCAAGGCGCAGTCCGAACGCATGCTGGAACGCGCAAAAGCGGAAAACAAAATGTATAACCTGCTGACGCCAGAGCAGAAAAAACAGTACAACGAAAATTATCAGCAACGCGAACAGAAAATGATGGAGCATATGAAGTCAATGAAAGAGAAGATGGCTACTGCTGAATAATTAACGTCATAAACGAATACATAACCATGGGCCGGATGATTATCCGGCCTTTTTTATGGTCTACACGACCGCTTTTTATCTTTTTTCTTATATGCCGCGGCACATTATTACGATATGGCGGTAATCGCGTGGAACTGCTCAATTATCACCTGAGCAAAAGCCGGATCGTTAATATGATACGGCGTTTTGATTAGCCGACGCTTTTCCGTCTGTATCATGGTGCGTTCCAATGCACGGACGAACGCGGCCAAGGCATGCGGATCCCAAAACGGTTGCCCCGGCGCATCAAGTGCTGATACTCCGCCCTCCGGGATCACCAAACGCACTTCTCCCTGGCAGGCGTTGAGCTTTTCGCCGATCCAGCGCCCCATATGTGCATTTTCTTCCGCCGTGGTGCGCATTAGCGTCACCTGGGTATTGTGGTTGTAAAAGGTGCGATCGGCGTAGCGCGCCGGCACGGTTTTCGGATGGCCAAAATTAATCATGTCCAACGCACCGCAGGACATCACGCATGGAATGCCGGTACGCGCAATTGCGCCGAAGCGGTCTTCACCACAGGCCAGTACCCCGTCGAACAGGTAATCACACACTTCGGTGGTGGTCAGATCCAGCACTGCGTTTAGCAGCAGGCTGTCGATCAGTTTTTCCATGGCGCCGCCGCCGCTGCCGGTAGCATGAAACACCAGGCAGTCCCACTGTGCTTCAATGGCGCTAGTCACCGCCTGAATGCATGGCGTGGTCACACCAAACATGGTCAATCCGGTGGCGGGTTTACTGGCCGCTTCGTCGTCGGTATGAAAGCGCACTGCGCCGGCAATCTGGTGCGCGGCGTTGCCGAGCACTTTACGTGAAATCCGGTTCAGCCCGGCGATATCGGTGACGGAATACAGCATTGCGATGTCGCTGGCGCCGATATAACCGGAAACATCGCCCGCCGCCATGCTGGACACCATCAGCTTTGGCAGACCGATGGGCAGTTGTTGCATGGCTGGAGTGATCATGGCTGTGCCGCCGGAACCTCCCATGCCTAGCAGGGCGGCAACGTCGGTACGGGACAGCATGAAGCGTTCGAAAGCGATAGCCATGGCGGCAATGGCCTGGCCGCGGTTGCGGCAAAACACGGCATCGGCACCATGCGGGTGAAAAGCGGCTACGTCGGCCGCAGAAATATCGGCCGGGTAGCGTGCTGGCATGTTGTATGTAGAAAGATCGACCGTTATGGTGGGTAAACCGAGGTTGTCAATCAAGCTACGCACATACGCCAACTCTTGTCCTTTGGTATCTGCTGTGGTAGCAATATAGACAAAAGCTGGGGCATTTCTCATCGTCTGTTCCTGGAAAGGTCCGGATGTTGACCGAACTGTTTGTTTCTAATGATAACTTATTATTAAAGTTGGAACCCTGGTGTTGAGACAATTAGATACAGCCGATGAATTTATATACATAATGAGACGGTAGTATCATTTATGCAAGCTTAATTTAATCAAAAGTGAGACTGCCGTCTCATTTTGGGTTTTTTTAAAGTCGCTTTTGCGCTGCTGGAGGAGCCAGGATCCGCCAGTTTCGTTTTATAAACATGTCGATTCCGGAGCTGGAAGGCATGAGAAGTGCGAGGTTGATGTGCCACTTACCGCTTTCCCCGCGCCGCGGGACGAATCTTTAACGCATACTCGGGCCAGAACCCGTAAGTTGCTGCTTGCCAGCGCAATGGAACTCTACGACGGCGGCGCTTTCCCCTCGATTACCGAGTTGGCCGCCCATGCGCAAGTTTCCCGTGCCACCGCATACCGCTATTTCCCGACACAAAGCGCCTTGATTGCCGCGGTGGTGGCGGAAAGCCTGGGTCCGATTTTACAATGGGAGCCACGCGACAACGACGCATTGCTACGCATTCAGCAATTACTGGCCTTTGCCTATCCGCAAATGGAACGGCACGAAGGCGCTTTACGCGCGGCATTGCAACTTTCGCTACAACAGTGGGCGAACGCGACGCCGGGCGAAAAATTTGTGCGCGGCAACCGCAAGCGTCTGCTGAAGCTTGCGGTTGAGCCATTGCAAGATAAATTACCCTCGGAGGCGTTGCAGCGGGTTATTCATTCCTTCTCGTTGATTTATGGCTCTGAGGTTTTTCTGGTATTGAAGGATATTTGGGGACTGGATTTGCATGGCATTCAGGATGTCACGCAATGGATGGCAAAAGCGATTATTCGTCAGGCGGAAGAAGACGTGCGCAACAGCAAAAAATAGCCAGCAGGATAATCCATTTTTCGTCGCCAACCGCCGCGAAAACTAGCATATTTCACTAAGCAAAGCGCTTATGTAGTTATAATTTTTACTGATAATAGTATCAGGAACCGCTTTTTCCGATGGGCCGCAGACAATAGGGTTTTGCGGCCTTCCTGGATTAATTTATTGTTATTATTCAATCTATTGCGTTTTCATATATTCGTGAAAATCAACAGCAACTCGATCTGAGAATCGATCCACGCCTGCAATGTCTTATCCCGTGCGTTATCTATTATTTTACGCGGAAATTTTCCTGGATATTTATTGTGCTTCGTCGGCAATAGGCGAGATTTTCATTGTTGTGCTTTATTTATTTGGTGTCGCGAAATCGTCACACACTAAATCAATAAAACATTTGCAAACCAACAATGGATGGTATCTGGGATGGACAGAAATCGTAGAGGAAATAAATCCGCGACAACGGCCGTTGCTCGCTCCGCTCCGCAGATGAAGCATCGAATGAAATTGAGTGCGATGGCTTGCTGCCTGGCGGTAATAGGCAGCGGGGCGCAGGCGGCGTCATATGTAGAAAATGGCAAGCCGGGTGATGCGGCAAGCTGGCGTAGCAATGAATTCAACGCCGAATGGGGCCTGGCAGCTATTCATGCCGATAGTGCCTACGCTGCCGGCTATACCGGCAAAGGGGTAAAACTGGGCATATTCGACCAGCCGGTGTATGCCCAGCACCCGGAGTTTGCCAGCTCAGGCAAGGTGATAAATTTGGTGACCAGCGGGATTCGTGAATATACCGATCCGTATATTCCGGTGAAAAAGGGCGATGCATTCCGTTACGACGGAACGCCGAGCGTCGATTCCGACGGCGAATTGGGGTCGCATGGCACCCACGTCGGCGGTATTGCCGCTGGCAACCGTGACGGCGGAGAAATGCATGGCGTGGCGTTCAATGCGCAGATCATCAGCGCGGAAAACGGCGATCCCGGCCCTGAGGATGGCATTATCCTCGGCAACGATGGCGCGGTTTATCAGGCCGGTTGGGATGCGTTGATTGCCAGCGGCGCACGTATCATCAACAACAGCTGGGGTATCGGCATCACCGAAAAATTCGAGCAGGGCGGCAAGGACCCGGCCTACCCACACTTCACGGTGGATGATGCCGGTAAACAGTTCGATCAGATCAGGAAAATCCTCGGCACCAGGCAGGGCGGCGCCTACCAGGGGGCGATCGATGCGGCCCGTAGCGGCATCGTCACCATCTTTGCCGCCGGCAATGACGACAATCTGAATAATCCCGACGCCATGGCCGGTCTGGCGTACTTCGTGCCGGATATCGCGCCGAACTGGCTGTCGGTTGCCAGCTTGCAGGATCCGGCCAACAACGGTGATTACAGCATCAGCACCTTTTCTTCGCGCTGCGGCTATACCGCCAGTTTCTGCGTTTCGGCGCCGGGCACCCGCGTTTACAGCTCGATAATCGAAGGCAATAGCCTGGAAAATCTCACTACCGGTTATGCCAAATACAGCGGTACCTCGATGGCGGCGCCGCATGTGGCCGGCAGCATCGCGGTGCTGATGGAACGTTTCCCCTACATGACCGGTGCCCAGGTCGCTTCGGTACTGAAAACCACCGCTACCGATATGGGCGATCCGGGTATTGATGCGTTGTATGGTTGGGGGATGATCAACCTGGGCAAAGCGATTAATGGCCCGGGAATGTTCTACACCGCGGCCGATATTCCTCAGCAATTCCGCGTGCCGGCTGGCGATGATGTGGCGTACGGCTCGGGCCAGTTCGTTGCTGACCTGCCGGGTATTGGCGCGGTTATCGATAAGGGCAAGCCGACGGAGCGGGTGTGTGACGACGTGCATTGCGGCCTGGACGTGTGGAGCAATGACATCTCCGGCCACGGCGGCTTGACCAAGCAGGGGATTGGTACGCTGGTGCTGACTGGCAATAACAGCTACGCCGGCCCGACGCTGGTAAATCAGGGCCTGCTGGCGATCAACGGCACGGTGGTGTCGGATGTTTCGGTGCAGAACGGTGGTGTGCTGGGCGGCTCGGGCCGCATTGGTTCCCTGACCGCCAACCGTGGCGCTACCGTGGCACCGGGCAATTCCATTGGTACATTGAATGTCACCAATGATGTTAGCTTCGAAGCCGGCTCGCGCTATCTGGTCGAAACCGCCACCGACGGCAGCAGCGATCGCATCCACAGCGGCGGATCGGCCACCCTCAACGGCGGCGAGGTTGCACTGCTGTTGGAACAGCAGAACCTGCTGTCGGGCACCGCGGCAGCGAATCTGCTTGGTTCCTACACCATTTTGCAGGCCGACGATGGGATTAGCGGTCAATTTAGCTCGGCAAGCACCACCTCTCCGTTCCTGGATGCCAATCTGGCAACGCAGGGCACTCGGTTGACTGCCAGCGTCGCGCGTAATGCCACCACCTTCGCCAGCGTGGCGGCAACGGCCAACGAGCGTGCGGTCGCCTCGGCGGCTGACGGCCTGGCGGTGGGCAACCCGGTGTACCAAAGCATCCTGTCTTCTGACAGCACCGATCGGGCGCGGCAGGCGTTCCGTCAGCTGTCCGGGCAAATCCATGCCGATATTGCCGCGGCGCAGATCAACGACAGCCGCTACCTGCGTGACGCGCTGAACGGCCGCCTGCGCCAGGCTGAGGGGTTGGCCAGCTCGCCGGACATCAAGGCTGACGACGGCGGTGCCTGGGCGCAACTGTTGGGAGCATGGGATCATGCGTCCGGCGATGCCAATGCCACCGGCTATCAGGCCTCGACCTACGGCGTATTGCTGGGGCTCGATAGCGCCTATGCCGACGAATGGCGTTTAGGGGTGGCGACCGGTTATACCCGCACCTCTCTCGACGGTGGCTACGGCTCGAACGCCGACAGCGACAATTATCATCTGGCGGCGTACGGCGGCAAACAGTTCGGTGATTTTGCGCTGCGTGCCGGCGGGGCATATACCTGGCATCGCTTCGATACCGCTCGTTCGGTGAATTACGGCTTGCAGTCCGATCGTGAAACCGCCAAATACAGCGCACGTACCGAGCAACTGTTCGTCGAAGCCGGTTACAGTGTGAAAACCGGTTGGGTCAATCTGGAGCCGTTCGCCAACCTGGCGTATATCAACTTCCAGAACAACGGCATTAGCGAGGATGGCGGCGCCGCGGCATTGCATGGCGACAAGCAACACACCGATGCAACGGTGTCGACGCTCGGTCTGCGCGCCGACCATCAGTGGCAGGTCGGTCGTGAAACGGCGGTGGCATTACGGGGTGAGCTGGGTTGGCAGCATCAGTACGGCGATCTGGATCGGGATACAGGCCTGAAGTTTAACGGCAGTAATGCGCCGTTCGTGGTCAATAGCGTGTCGGCATCACGCGACGGTGCGGTGATCAAGGCCAGTGCGGAAGTGGCGGTGAGCGCCAATGCCGCGCTATCGCTGGGCTATGGGGGCTTGTTGTCCGATCATTACCAGGATAACAGCGTCAACGCCGGTTTTACCTGGCGTTTCTGATTGGCATGATTGGGCGGGGTCAGCGAGCTGGCCCCGTTTTTATTTGGCGAAACAGGAAACACAGCATGAAAAAATGGGCATGGTTTTTCAGTGGCGTATTGGCCAGTTGCTTCGCCTGGCCGGCCAGCGCGGATTATCCATATCGTAATTGCCAACGGTATATAAAATCTGCCAGCTGGATCGAACGCTACGGCGAAATGACATTGGCGGTGATCCCAACCGATTGTGGTCGCAGTATTTACTCACGAGAAACGGATCGGGCATTTGCCGAACTGGTGAATAAATTCGGCAAGGATAAATATTGGCGCAATACCCGCGGAATGCGCGATCAGTTCGCCTGTCATTATTCCATCGCGCGTAAAAAACAGGTCTGGAATCTGGATCCCTACCGTAAAGACGTCGGGTACGAAGCGACGGAAAAAGCCGGCTGCAATCCACATTGAACAACAAGAGGCCGCTTAGCAGCCCCTTTGATACGCTGAATTACGGTTGAACCACCTGATCGGTTTTCACAAAGTGGAAGGTAGCTTCTTCATTGACGCTGCGCGGCAGCGTCATTTTAATGATCGGCAGGAACTTGCCGGTGGCGTTTTTATAGTCCTGTTGATCAAGCTGTGCGTTCTTCAAACCGTCATTGATATAAAACAGGGCTTCGATCGGCAGTCTTGCCGGGTCATGTTCTGTCCATGTTGCCAAGCGCAGTTCGTTTTGCTGGGTTATCGATTCGGCCTGGATCAGTTTCATTGATTTTAGCGTCTGATCAAAGGCCACGGCGGTGTTGCTGCGTGAATTATCGCTCACGTCAAAGCCACACTGATGGCGGTGACGGTTGCTGACGCCGGTTGCGTTATAGTGCTGCAACCACTGTTGAGCGCTTTGGATGCCCTGACTCTGGCAGGCGCGGCTGGTGACCGGGGAATACTGGTTCTGTCCGCAGCCTTTGGCGTCGCGTTCGAAGGTTGCTGCATCGATTGGGAAGGCACACATGACTTCAATGTCTAGTCGCTCTTTTGGCGCACCAAAAATAGGGTAAAGAATAAAGCCGTTATTGTAGCCATATGCCAGCCGTTGAAACTTGGCGTCCTGGCGTAGATAGGAAAATGATACGCCGCCTTGCTGTACCGATTTGGGACTGGGTTGCCAAAACTTGTATTGGTTAGAGTGCTGGGTGCCGCGAAAAATAACCCCCGAACACAAAAATGCCGGTTTTGAATCACTGCCACAATCTTTGGCGGTGTTGTAATAACGTTTGGTCAAGTCTGAGGCCGTTGCCGGCGTGGTGGTTTTGCTTGGCGTTTCCACCAGGGCAAACGCGTTATTGGCAGAGATACCGAAAAAGGCAAGGCTGAACGCCAGCGCCATAGCAGACACTTTCATAATATACTCCCGTCGTTAATTCGATATATTTATTGATAAGCTCACGCCGGCGATCATTGCGACGCCATAATAAATAGGCAGTGGCGAATAATCTGACGTGCTCGATTAGCGAATTAACTATTGACTTGTCTACGGCAGCCAACAACTATCTAATTTGATAGGGTGGTGAAGCTAGCAATATAATTTTTATGCGCTAGGGTTATTAACCAAACAGACACGGTCGGTGGAAGAAGAATTATTTATATTGTTTTATTACCTTCGTCACTCTTTTGCGGCAGCGATGTTCATTATTCATGATCAAACATAAGGATAATGCTAAGGGAAGGTCCTTTATTGTCTGATGTTAAGCGTTATGGAGGAAAAATGAACGAAATATACAATCGCTATGCCAGCTTTCGGATTGATAATTTTAGTCAGCTTGATGAAGTATTGGCAGAGCGATGTCAGGCGATTGGTTTTGACGGGTATTTGCTGGGTGTGACTGGCCACGGGCGCGACATAAACCAGGCGGTGGTGTTGACCAACCATCCGCCGGCATGGCGCGAAACCTATACGCGGTTGGGATACATCAATACCGACCCGACCGTTGCACACTGCCTGGGCGGGCTGTTTCCGCTGGAATGGCAGGCGTGCCCGATAACGGCGGAAACGGCGCCTTTTTGGCAGGAGGCGTCGTATTATGGACTGGCGCATGGCGTATCGTTTCCACTGCATGGCGTACAGGGAGAACAGGGGATCTTGAGCCTGTCGCTGGGTCGGCAACGTCAGCGCGACTATCGCGAGTTAATGCAGCAGCGATGGGGGGAGCTCTATATATTGCGGGATATTTTGTTGCATCATTGCATTCGATTACTTGATGAGAAAAACAAATTGACCGCCACGGTATTAAGCCCGCGTGAAATAGAAGTGTGCAAATGGTTCACCATCGGTAAAACCACGTGGGAGATATCACGCATACTGAATTGCTCGGAGGCCAACGTGAACTTTCATTTCAAAAATATTCGTCGAAAGTTTAACGTCAGTTCTCGTGGCGCGGCAATCATCAAAGCCATTGCCAGCGGCTCGTTGACCTTATAATACCCGGAGTTACACCAGGGAATATATAATAACGGCGCGATAATGATGATCGGAATGTCAACTATCTAAACAGATAGTTCTCCTTAATTCTAATATCGATAATAGTTTTATCTTTATCCCAGAGTCAGGAGCATGATGAAAACGTTAATCGCGGCTCGAGCGGCTATCGATGCCAACCTGTTGCGGCATATGCACCAATTACGTGCCGACACCTTCTATTATAAAAAGCGTTGGGATGTGGTGCTATACGATGGTATGGAGATCGATGCTTACGATGCGTTGAACCCCCTTTATCTGCTGTTGCTGCATGAGGACGGTGAACGGATCGACGGTTGTTGGCGAATGCTGCCCACCACCGGACCCTATATGCTGAAAAATACCTTCCCCTCTTTGTTGGGCTGCCATCAGCCACCGTGCAGTGAAGCGGTGTGGGAACTGTCACGTTTTATCAACTGTGCACCCAACGATCGTGGGCTGGGATTTTCCAGTGTGACGCGGCAGATGATCGAACAGATGATGGCGTATGGACGTCAGCAGCAATTAACAGCCTATGTGACGGTGACGACACTCGGGGTTGAACGTATGATGCGACACCTGGGGCTGGTGATGCGGCGCTTGGGACCTGGCCTGACGATTGGTCGAGAACATTGCATTGCATTACAGATCGATCTTTCCTGACGTTGAGACGGCAAAAAAAAACGGTCCCCTGACGGGGACCGGTTAAAATGGGGGGTACATCTTTATTATTAGCGCTAAAGGCTTTTACTCCGGACGGTATGTCGTTGTTCTGTCGTGTTTTTCTTCAGAACCGACCACCTGAACAGATTTCCCTGGTGTCATTATGGTTATTATAACTGTGTTTCTTGTATTATTTTTATAGTGTGTTGCTGTGTGTAGCTTCTGATACCATGTTTGACTATCGAAGTTGGTATGTCAAGCAATGTTTTGAGAATAAGATTGCATATGATGCTAACATTGTATCAAGCTTGAACACCTATTTACTCCAAAGCGACTGAAAAATTAGAAAAAAATCGAAGGAAAAAATGGATAACAATCACCAGAAATTCGATTCACAGTCGATTGCAAACCGGGTCAGAGCGCTTTTTCTTCATCATGGGATAGGCAAGCGTCAACAGGCAAAAGAACTCAGCCGCATTCTGGCGCTGAGTTTTTCGCATGCGCACCGCAAACTGAAGGGGCAAAGCCCCTGGACGCTGGAACAGATCAACAGCGTGGCAGCGGCGTTGGATGAAACCCCGGCGGCAATCGTCGATATGAATGTGGACAGTGACGCCCCTGCGCAAACTATTGCACGGGATGCCATCTTTTCTGTGGCTGGCGTCGAACTGCCTTGTGTCGCCTATATTGGTCACGAACTGAATGGCGGGCGGTTATCGGATTACGTGGCGTTGCAGCATGACGATCAATGGGTGATTTATCGCGTTGATGATGCGCCGACCGGCAACCGTTATTGCGTCGAGCTGATTGAGATCCGCCCGCACAGTGCCGATGACGAGCGACTGAGCATTGCGGTATTAGACGATTCCCATCAGGCGGCCGATGAGCTGACAAAATACCTCAATAGCCGCGGTTTCCATGCGGTGGCGTTCTATGACGTGGCGGCGTTTTGTCAGGCGTTATCGAAAAGCCTGTTCGACGGTTACGTGGTGGATTGGCTGATAGGGCAGGAAACGGCGGTGCCGTGCATCGAAGCCATTCGTGCCTCCGACAACCCCGACGCGCCGGTATTGGTGCTGACCGGCCAGCTTGGCACCGGTCTGCGCGAATCCGAGATTGCGCAGGCGATGCGTGATTACGACGTACTGGGGCCGTACGAGAAACCGGTGCGGCTTCACGTGATTGAAGCCGCATTGCAACGCTGTTTCAACCTTTAGCGAACAGCGCCGCCAGTGCGTTGGACAGCGCGTCCATGCGTACTGGCTTCATTAAATAGTCATCAAACATCGCCCGTTGCTCGGCGGTCAGCAACTCCGGCGTATAGGCGCTGATGCCGATGATCGGAATATGCCGATTCGGGCCGCGCTGGTTACGCAACTTTTTCGCCAGCGCCGCGCCGTCGATGCCGGGCATCTGCAAGTCCAGCAACAGCGCATCATAAGGGCGCCGCAGCAGCTTTTGCAGCGCGCGCTCCGGTGAATCACACTGTTCATGGCGATAACCCAGCTTATCCAGCAGCGCGGCGAAGGCGTCGCCCACCGATTTATTGTCATCCACCACCAGAACCTGCTGCTCTTTCAGTCGGGTGGCCGCCGGCGTCAACGGGTGTTCCGCCTGATCCGGCTGCGCGTCGCCGAGGTCAACCGGAATGCTGACGATAAAGGTGCTGCCTTTGGCCTGTTCGCTGTAAACGGTGACGCTGCCCTGCAGCAGCGAGACCAGGCCCTGCACGATCGCCAACCCCATGCCGACGCCGCCGTATTGTTTGGTATGTGACTGGTCGAGCTGGGTGAACGGCTGGAAGATCTGCCCGAGTTTTTCTTCTTCGATACCGATGCCGGTATCGGTCACTTCAATGATCAGCGCATTACCGCCCGGCTGGCGTCGCAGGCAGCCATGCACGGTGATAGAGCCGTTTTCGGTGTATTTATAGGCGTTGGTCAGCAGATTGACCAGAATCTGGCGTATGCGCAGCGGGTCGGAATACACCTGCGCGTGGCTAAAATCCACTTCGCACAGCAGCTTGATATGCGCTTTGCGCGTCAGCATACCGATTTCATCTGCCGTTTCCTGGATCAGGCGCTCGGCGTTGAACGGCACGATGCGCAGCTCCATCATGCCGCTGTCCAGATGCGCGTAGTCGGTGAGATCTTTCATCTGACTTTCAATCTGCTGGGCTGCCGTTTCCAGGCGCTGGAAGGTATCGACGTGCTCGGCTGAAACCTTGGTGTTCATCAACACATCGATGGCCGACATGATGCTTTGCAGCGAAGTGCGCAATTCATGGCCGATGGCTCCCAGAAAGGCGTTTTTGGTGCGGGTCGCTTTCTCCGCTTCGATAGCCTTCGCCTGTTGCTCAATGGTGATACGTTGCTGACGCAGCACGATAAGCGTAATGGCAACCAGGGCAATCACCGAGAACATGATAATCACCAGGCCATAAAAAATGATCAGCCTTTTTTCGATGTAATCATCATACGCCACGGTGCGCTGTTTCACTTCCGCATGGTCAGCCAGGTTGGCCATTTCGATCGCGTAGGGTTTCATGTGCTGCATGGCTTGGGAGATGTTGGACAGATCGAGCGGCGAGGCGCTGATGAGCCGATCAAGTCGATCCATTTCTTTCAGCATGTGTTGAATGACCTGCGGATAACCCGGTTCGCGATATAGCGGCTGGGTGGACTCGGAGACCGTTTCCAGCACGTAAAAACGCGAATACAGGATTTCGAAACGCAGCCTGAGCGCCTCAATATCAACCTTGGGCGAATTTTTCTGTTGCTCGACGAAGGTTTCAAATTCTGCCAGCTTGATCGAGAATTTGGCGATCGACCACGAGTAATTCTCCTGCGTACCGGCGATGGCATATAACCCTTTCTTCGACAACGTCGCGCTGTAGTAATAGAGCGTGATGGTTGAAGCGACAAGAAACAGTGCGGCGAAGATGGCCGGAATAGCCAGACGGCCGCCGCTTTTGAACTGGGTTAACTTCATTTGATCACAATCCTGTTGACCTGCCAGATAAAGCGCGAGTTATATAAAGGCGAATTTAATTCGGCGCCGGCGGCGTCGCGCGGATAGACCAGAAACAGGGGCCCGAAGTTTCTGATCTTCAGCATTTCTCCGTCCATTTTGTAGGCGAGAATAATATGGTATTTCTCCACGTCCGAACGCGGGATATCAATGTAGTAATCATTGAGCGCATGCATGGATAGCGTTTGCCCCCTGGCGCCGACCTTGGCCAGAATATCCGCCACCGCCACGCCGTCAAATTTGCGCTTTGGCGTCCATGAAGTGGTGGTGGCAATACTGCTCATGGGCATGGCGAACAGCTCTTGGTCGGTAAACACATAACGTTTGTTCACCGGGTCGGTGAATCGGCTGATATTGCCTGATACTTCCAGGGTAAAACTCAACGCGGAGGTTTGGCTAGCGATCAGGGCCAATAACGCCAACGTAATAGTTCTGATTATGGTTGACAGCATCGGGGGGTTCTCCGCAACGGCAGGCAAGAGTCAATGGATAAATTTAGCAGGCTAAACGGCGACAAAAACAGCGAGTCATGCCGGAGGATGTCACAGAAAAGACAACGGCCAGCAAAGCCGGCCATTGGGACGGGATCCACAGCATCCTGCTGTTAGAATAGCACCCTTTTGCGTGCTATTCGATGCAGCAGGGCAAGGGACGATTTAGAACATACCCGAAATCTCACCCATCAGCTTCAGGTCACTTTTGGAGATATAGGTCGGGCGATTGCTATCATCGGTTAAAGAAACGTACTGCTCATTGCTGAGCAACAGGATTTTCGCCTTCATCGGCGCGGTATCGGTCAGCAATACGGTAGAAAACAGCCGTTCCATCCGCGTTCTGACATCCCCACCATTGGCCAGATCGAGTGGGCGCCGGCTCATATAGGTCATGGCGCTTTTTTTTGCTTTTTCCTCATCTTTGAGGATTTTGACGCGGGTTTCATTGAAAAAGGTGGTGAGCTTGTTTCTGCTTTTCGCCATCTTTTTCATCGCGTCTATCAGCTTCTTATTTTGCCCTACCTGGCGGTCAGACAGAAAGTTGCGTACCGCCAGCACGCAGCCGCTCGAAATTCCCAGCGTGCCAACGGCGGTCATGGCGTAACGGACATAGATATTGGTCATCAGCGTCTGGCCGGCCTGGGCGGCGGCGGTGGCGGCAAAAACGGCGCCGGAACCCGACAGTGCGCCAATGGCACCTACCGCTGCGGCGGCCATGGAGTAATTGCTTTTTTGCGTATCGTCATAGACGTTACCGCCGTAGCCCTTGAGCGCGGTGTTGTATCTGTTGAAAACCGACGGGTTGTCTTGCAACACGTTGCCATTCATATTGCGCAAGCCGATGCTCGCTTCATCGTCGCGTGGCGCGCCGTAATCCTCCAACGATTCCCGCCGCTGGTTGGCGCGCTGTAACTCCATGAAGTTGTTCATGATGCCGGAGTCGGTATCGTTTTCGAACTGCGCCAGCGTCTCTTCGTCCAGCTCGTTAATAAAGGCGAGAATGATCCGCAGGTCATCCTGGCTGAGCAGGCTGCCTTTTAAAACGGATTCGATATCCAGTGTTGGGTCTGCCATAGAACCCCCCCGTGGTCAGGTTATATTTCTTTGTTTTGTTTGATATCCCAACCGGCTTTGGTTTCCGCGCCCTTGGTGCCTTTATCCGTCTGTTCCCAATAATGCAGGTTGACTTTCGACGCCTGGAAGCGGTATTTCACCAGAATATTATCGGTATGGCCGACGCCGGTAAAATCGGCCAATGTCACCAGCACGTCTTCCAGCACAATGCGGGCATATTCCACCTGGCTACCACCGGCCTTACAAATAGAGACTTCAACTTTATTGACGTGTTTGCCGCTGGAGCAGAATTTTAAAATGGCCGGTGTAGATTTATCGATCAGCGCCTGGACTTCCAAATCGCGGTAATTGACTTTGCCACTCCCGCCGCCACCGCCAACCGACATATTGCCTGGCTGAGAGGCACCCCAGGTAAATGACAGTACATCGGTCCAGTTTTTGTGATTGGAATCATGGGACTCACCGGTAACACCTTCAACCTTTAAAAAAGTATCGATTGCCATTTTTCTTCCTGTTTGAGAGTGGATATATTCACCAACAAACTTAACCAACAACCGTTTATTGTCAACGTATCAGGTAACGTTACCGAATGATTAGGATTAACCTCAGCGCTGGTCAAAAAGTAAAAGACAGAAAAAACGCTTTAAGCATTTGAAATCAAACTGGCTTGCCGATAAATATTATTTCTTTCATTTTTCTATAATGTCATTTTTATTATATGAAGTTTTTATTAATCACCACAATAATTACCTTGTTGCTGCTGGCAGTGTTTGACATCAGTTATTATCGGGTTTTAGGCGGGACAGGCTGATAAAAAAGGCCAACTGCCGTAGCCGTTGGCCTAGAGAGAAAGCGGTGTCACACCGTTGAGACACCGACACCGACAGCGACCGATGGCCGCTTTGCCGCGTTAGCGCATGGTGACGAACTCTTCCGCTGCGGTTGGGTGGATCGCCACGGTGTTATCAAAGTCCTGCTTGGTGGCGCCCATTTTCACTGCGACGGCAAAGCCTTGCAGCATTTCATCCATACCGAAGCCGATACCGTGGATCCCGACAATCTTCTCTTCTGCGCCGACGCATACCAGCTTCATGCGGCACGGCTGACGATGCTGGGTCACGGCGCTGTACATGGCGGTGAACGCAGAACGGTACACTTTGACCTGGTCTTCGCCGTATTTCTCTTTCGCTTCCGGCTCGGTCAGGCCGATGGTGCCGATTGGCGGGTGGCTGAACACCACGGTTGGAATATTGCTGTAATCCAGATGCTCGTTCGGCTTGTTGTTGAACAGGCGTTCGGACAGGCGGCGACCGGCGGCGACCGCAACCGGCGTCAGTTCAACCGCGCCGGTGTTATCGCCGACCGCATAGATGCCTTTCACACTGGTATTCTGGAACTTGTCCACTTCGATGTAGCCCTGAGCGTTGGTTTTCACCCCGGTCACGGCCAGATTCAGGTTGTCGGTAGCCGGCTCGCGGCCAATCGCCCATACCAGGCTGTCGACGGTACATGCCTTGCCGTTTTCCAGTTGCAGCGTCAGGCTGCCGTCAGCGTTCTTGACGATGGCTTTCGGCACCGATTCGGTGTGCAGGGTCGGCCCTTCGGTGTTCATGACTTCTACCAGCGTTTCCACGATCAGTGGATCGAAGCTGCGCAGCGGCGCGTGCTTACGCACGAACAGGTGGGTTTCAGCGCCAAGCGCATTCAGCACGCCAGCGATTTCCACCGCGATGTAGCCAGCACCGACCACGGCAACGCGTTTTGGCAGCGCGTCCAGCTCGAAGAAACCGTCGGAATCAATGCCGTATTCCGCCCCCGGAATATCCGGATGGCTTGGGCGGCCACCGGTGGCGATCAGGATATGATCGGCAGTGATTTTTTCGCCGTTGACTTCCACGGTATGAGCGTCAACAAAGCGGGCGAAGCCTTTGATTACATCAACCTTGTTTTTACCCAATACGTTGTCGTAAGAGGTATGGATACGGTCGATATAGGCGGTACGGTTGGCGATCAGTTTTTTCCAGTCAAACGCGTTGACGGTGGTATCGAAACCATAATCCGGACCATATTGATGAATGGCCTCGGCGATCTGCGCCGCGTGCCACATCACCTTCTTCGGTACACAACCCACGTTAACGCAGGTGCCGCCCAGTTCTTTGGCTTCAATCAGCGCGCATTTCTGGCCATACATGGCTGCCCGGTTGATCGATGCGATACCGCCGCTGCCGCCGCCAATTGCTAGATAATCGTAATGTTTCGTCATCTGGGTTTTCCATGAGTTGTGTAATTTGAAGAACGTAAGAGTTTAACGCCTGATGCGGGTTTGTCGCAAAGATTGCGTCAATGGCTGTGATAGGCAGGAATAAGGCGCGCGCAGTGCGCGCCATGCAGGATTATTCCGGCACCACCCAGTTCACCAGATGGTGACCAATGCCCGATGGCACCAACACCTTGTGCAGCCACGGCAGCACGTTTTTCATCTGCTGTTCCAGCTTCCACGGCGGGTTAATGACAATCATGCCGGAGGCGGTCATGCCGCGTTGATCGCTGTCCGGCTTCACCGCCAGCTCGATTTGCAGAATGCGGCGAATGCCGGTGGCTTCCAGATCTTTCAGCATGCGCTTGATCTGCTGGCGCAGCACCACCGGATACCACAGTGCGTAGGTGCCGGTGGCAAAGCGCTTATAACCTTCCTGAATGCCTTTAACCACGTCCTGGTAATCGGTTTTCAGTTCGTAAGGCGGATCCATCAGGATCAGCCCGCGGCGCGATGTCGGGGGCAACTGTGATTTCAACTGCTGATAGCCGTCGGCGCGCTGTACCTTGGCGCGCTCGTCTTTTTGAAACTCGCTGCGCAACAACGGGTAGTCGCTAGGGTGCAGCTCGGTCAGGTGGATCTTGTCCTGTGGGCGCAGCAACTGGCGGGCAATCAGCGGTGAGCCCGGGTAGTAACGCAAGGTGCCGCTGCGGTTAAAATTATGCACCACGCTCATGTAGGCGGCCATTTCTGGCGGAATATCGTCACGTTGCCACAGCAGGCCAATACCTTCGAGATATTCCCCGGTCCGTTCGGCGTGCTCACCGCTCAGCTGATAGCGCCCCGCACCTGAGTGGGTGTCCAGATACAGTAGCGGTTTGTCTTTTTCTTTCAGCGACTCGATGATCAGGCTCTGAACGGTGTGCTTCAGCACGTCGGCATGGTTGCCGGCGTGAAAACTGTGGCGATAACTTAACATGGCTGGTGACGGTTCCTTGTGCTCCATGAGAGGAGCTTTCAATAAGGCATATAATCTGCACAGTATAAACTGTCTGGCCGGGAAAAACTGAACTGCATTAGCGCAGGGAATAAGGCAACCCTCGGGGTATCGGCAAAAACGTGATGGTGGTTGCGCGCGGGTGGATAGCCTGTCGCTATGCCAGCGCGGCCACCGCCTGGCCAGCTATCTGTCGGATCAGGATGGGCGCGTTCATGCCGCACCCTCTGATAACCCGGCATCTCCAGCGGTGTCGGACAGCGCTATTAACGCGTGGTTTAAGGCACTATCCATCAATGCCGACCATTGATTTTCGCCTCGCTTGGCTCCATGTTAGTTAATCATACGCATTTTAAGGCCCGTCGGTTGCGGCGGGCCCCAACGCTAATCAGGACTGCCCTATGACAAATCCGTTGCTGACACCGTTTTCCCTGCCGCCGTTTTCCGCTATTCGCCCTGAAGATATCGTGCCTGCGGTGCAATCCGCGCTGAACGATTGCCGCGCCGAGGTAGAACGCGTGGTCGCGCAGCCGGGGCCGTTCACCTGGGATAATCTGGTGCAGCCACTGGCGGAGTCTGACGATCGCCTGTCGCGCATCTGGTCGCCTATCGGCCACCTTAATTCGGTAAAAAACAGCCCGGAACTGCGTGAAGCCTATGAGCAGGCATTGCCGCTGCTGTCGGAGTACGGCACCTGGGTAGGCCAGCACGAAGGGCTGTATCAAGCCTACCGCAATCTGAAGGAAGGTGATGCGTTCGCTCAACTGACCCTGCCGCAGCGCAAGGCGGTGGAAAACGCGCTGCGTGATTTCGAGCTGTCGGGCATTGGCCTGTCGCCGGAAAAACAGCGTCGTTACGGTGAGATCGTCGCGCGGCTGTCTGAACTGGGTTCGACCTACAGCAATAACGTGCTCGACGCCACCATGGGCTGGAGCAAACTGATTACCGACGAAGCCGAACTGAGCGGTCTGCCGGCCAGCGCATTGGCACAGGCACAGGCGATGGCGCAGGCCAAAGAGCAGGAAGGATGGCTGCTGACGCTGGACATGCCGAGCTACCTGCCGGTGATGACCTACGCCGACAATCAGGCGCTGCGCGAAGAAATGTACCGCGCGTTCACCACCCGCGCCTCCGATCAGGGGCCGAATGCGGGCAAATGGGATAACAGCGAAGTGATGGCGGAAACCCTGGCGCTGCGTCACGAACTGGCGCAACTGCTGGGTTTCGCGACCTACGCCGACAAATCACTGGCCACCAAAATGGCGGAAACCCCGCAGCAGGTCATTGGCTTCCTGAACGATTTGGCCAAGCGCGCCCGCCCGCAGGCGGAGCAGGAACTGGCCCAGCTACGTGCTTTTGCCCAACAGCATTATGGCGTCGATCAGCTGGAAGCGTGGGACATTACCTATTACGGCGAAAAGCAAAAACAGCACCTGTTCTCGATCAGCGACGAACAGCTGCGTCCGTACTTCCCGGAACAGCGCGTTGTCGATGGGCTGTTTGAAGTGGTAACACGCATTTACGGTATTAGCGCCAAAGAGCGTAAAGACGTTGATACCTGGCATCCGGAAGTGCGCTTCTTTGATTTGTTCGATGCGAGCGGCGCGCTGCGCGGCAGCTTCTACCTGGATCTGTATGCGCGCGAGAACAAGCGTGGCGGTGCCTGGATGGATGACTGCGTTGGCAGCCTGCGCAAAGCCAACGGCGAGTTGCAAAAACCGGTGGCCTACCTGACCTGTAACTTCAACCGTCCATTGGGCGACCAGCCGGCGCTGTTTACCCATAACGAAGTGACGACGCTGTTCCATGAGTTTGGCCATGGCCTGCACCATATGCTGACGCAAATCGATACCGCCGGCGTCGCAGGCATCAGCGGGGTGCCGTGGGATGCGGTCGAACTGCCAAGCCAGTTTATGGAAAACTGGTGCTGGGAGCCGGAAGCGCTGGCATTTATTTCCGGTCATTATCAGACCGGCGAGCCGCTGCCAACCGCACTGCTCGATAAGCTGCTGGAGGCTAAAAACTATCAGGCGGCGCTGTTCATTCTGCGTCAGCTGGAATTTGGCCTGTTCGACTTCCGCATGCACTTTGAATACGATCCGCAAACCGGTGCGCAGATCCTGCCGCTGCTGGCCGAGGTGAAGAAAATGGTCGCGGTGGTGCCGTCGCCGAGCTGGGGCCGTTTCCCGCACGCGTTCAGCCATATCTTCGCCGGCGGCTATGCGGCAGGTTATTACAGCTATCTATGGGCGGAAGTGCTGTCGGCAGATGCCTATTCGCGTTTTGAAGAAGAGGGTATTTTCAACGCTGAAACCGGCCAGTCGTTCCTGGATAACATTCTGTCGCGTGGTGGTTCGGAAGAGCCAATGGAGCTGTTCAAACGCTTCCGTGGCCGTGAGCCACAGCTGGATGCTATGCTGCGCCATTACGGAATCAAAGGGTAACTCGACACGTGAGCGTGTGTTTATTGTGTGAAGCAGGCGCCGATCCCGGCGCCTTGTCTATTTTGGCCGATCGTTGGCAACTGACATCGGACGACCAGGCGCTGATGGCGTTAGTGTTGACGCCGCAACGGCTGGAGCTGCGCAAGCGCGACGAGCCGAAGCTCGGGGCGATTTACGTCGATTTTGTTACCGGTCCGATGGCGCACCGGCGACGCTTTGGTGGCGGTCGGGGTGAAGCGGTAGCCAAGGCGGTTGGCATCAAAGGCAACTATTTACCGGATGTGGTGGACGCCACCGCCGGGCTGGGGCGCGACGCCTTCGTGCTGGCGGCGCTCGGTTGCCGCGTACGCATGCTGGAACGCAATCCGGTGGTGGCGGCACTGCTCGACGACGGCCTGCAGCGCGGCTATCAGGACGCTGAAATCGGTCCATGGCTGCGTGAGCGCCTGACGCTGCTGCATGCCTCCAGCCTGACGGCGCTGGCGGAACTCGAACCGCGGCCGGAAGTGGTCTACCTCGATCCGATGTATCCGCACAAACAGAAAAGTGCGTTGGTGAAGAAAGAGATGCGGGTATTCCAGTCGCTGGTGGGTAGCGACGACGACGCCGATGGCCTGCTGGCACCGGCGCGCCGCCTGGCGACCAAACGCATCGTGGTGAAGCGCCCGGACTACGCGCCGCCATTGGCGAACGTGCCAGCACATGCGGCGACGACCACCAAAAATCACCGTTTCGACATCTATATGCCGGATCCCCTTCATACTTGACGCTGCAGCGCCAACTTGCCGCCAGGCCAATTATTTCGGCGAGCTCCCGGTACTTGCGACGCTGGTACAGCATTGACGAATATCGGGAGGAGTATTCATTGAGCTACCTCCCATTTCTCTGAATCAACCTGAAAACACTCTGGATAAAATGCAAAGTGGATCGCATGATTCCCTTTCATTTCCCCCGCCTATAATTAGATAAAAAATGAAAAACACGCTGCTTGCCGTATTGCTTTGCCTGGGAACCTCCGCGATGGCCGCTGAACCTGTCAATATCACCCTTCTCGGCACTTCCGATCTGCACGGTACCTTCGTACCCTGGGATTATTCCACCGACACCGAAAATCTGGCCGGCAGCCTGAGCCAGATCGCCACTCAGATCCAGCAGATCCGCGCCCAGCAGCCGAACGTGATCCTGGTTGACGCCGGCGACACCATTCAGGGTAATTTTGTCGAAACGTTTAAAAACGAAAAAACCAGCCCGATGATCCTCGGTTTTAATGCGCTGGAGTATGACGTCTGGGTGATGGGCAACCACGAATTCGACTTTGGTCTCAAGCCGCTGGCGACCTCGATCAATCAGTTCACCGGCACCGCATTGGCCGGCAATATCCTGTGGGACAGCGGCAAGCCTTATCTGCCGGCGTATAAAATCATCGAACGTCAGGGGGTGAAGATCGGCATTATCGGCATGGATACGCCGATGACCGCCGAATTCGCCAAGGGCACCGATCGGGTGAAGGGATTGAACTTCACCGATCCGGTGCAGGCGGTCAGGCAGGTCATTCAGCAGATTCAGGGACAAGTGGACGCCATCGTGCTGGTGGCGCATATGGGTATCGACAACGAGAATCAGCGGCCGGGCACCGGCGTGGGCGATATCGCGCGCGCCAACCCGGAGCTGGCGGCGATCGTTGCCGGCCATATGCACGTCAAGGTGGATAAGGAAGTGATTAATGGCGTGATTGTCACCGAACCGGATAAGTACGGCCGCGCGCTGTCGCGCATCGATCTGCAATTTGAGCAGCACAACGGCAAATACCTGCTGGTCAACAAAGACAGCTACACCTACCCGATCAAGGGCGTTGCGTCGGACAAAAAGCTGGAGCAAATCTATCAGCCGTACCACACTATCCTGCGCGCCAATGCCAACCGGCCGATTGCCCAACTGTCCGGCCAGGACCTGGTGCCGCCGGATGCGGTGAAGGGCATTCCACAGGTTCACGTGCAGGATACCGGCATCAGCCGGCTGTATCAGCAGGCCAGCCGCTATTACGCGCCACAGGCGCAGGTGATTGCGTTGCAGATAGACAACGATCGGCCGAAGCTTAACGTCGGTACCATCACCGCCAAGGACATTGCCTTTAATTATCAGTACGCCGGTGGTGAAATTACCGTCTATCAGCTCAGCGGCAAGGAACTGAAAAAGTATATGGAATGGTCGGCAGGCTATTTCAATCAGCTGCACGACGGCGACGTGACATACAGCTTCAACCCGCAGCGGCGCGCCTCCAAATACTCCACCAATGATTTCTTCGACGGCGTCACCTATAAAATCGATCTGCGCCAGCCGGTGGGGCAGCGCATTATCGAGCTGAAAATGAACGACGGCACGCCGGTCACCGACGAGATGCCGATACGCCTGGGGATGAACAGTTACCGCATGGGACACCTGACGCAGCAGGGCGGCGCGCTGGAGGGGATGCAGTTTCCGGTATTGTCCGACAGCAAGGCGCAGTACGGCGAAGAGGCCGGCACCATACGTAATCTGACCCTGCGTTATCTGACCGAGGTCAAGCAAGGGCAATACCAGGGAAGTACGCAGCAGCGCTGGCAACTGGTTGGGCTGACGGGCTATGACCGTGAACGTCACATCGTCGAAAAACTGCTGAATGACGGTAAAATCAGCGTGCCGACCACGGCGGATGGACGTTACAGCAACGTGGCGTCGATTAACGTAAAAGGATTGCTGTTCAGCGATCCGCAGGCGCGCCGTCAGCAGGAAGCGATGCTAAAACAGCAAATTGCCGGCACCGACGATCCGCAGTTGAAGCGGCAGTTGAACGATCGGCTGGTGATTATCGCGGCGATCAATAAAGCCTGATGGACTATGGGCCCGGCGTGCCGGGCCTTATGGCAGCGTTAATGCTCTTCGCGCAGGCTTTTGCCGACGTTGCCGCCCGGATGTACCGCCAGCAGCCGGTCCTTATCGTAGCCGCTTCGCACCATCAGACAGGCGCAGGCGGCGTCGAAAATCGCCAGTACCAGCACGATCGAGGTGGTTGCCAGCATATTCAGCGGATCTACCTCATTTTTCACCCCGGTGGCGATCACCAGCTGCGCGGCGCGAGCGATGGCGGAGTCCGGGTTTTCCGTGACGCTGATCAGCGTCACACCTTTGGCGGCCAGCGTCGGCAGCAGGCGCGTCAGCTCCTCGGAATTGCCGCCGCGCGAGATCATGATCAGCAGATCGTCGGCACGTAAAAACCCCAGATCGCCATGCGCCGCATCGGTCGCGTCCAGAAAAATGGCCGGCTGTTCGACGCAGGCCAGCATATGGGCGATTTTACGCGCCGCAATGCCGGAGGTGCCAACGCCGGTTACCGCAATTTTGCCCCGGCAGCCGCTTAACAGCGTCATCAGGCGTTGCCAATCGGCGGCGTCGATGCGCTGATCGAGCTGCGCCAGCTCGCGACTGTACAGTTGCCAGGCCTCGCTAGCGCGTTGCCACTCCTGTTGGCTCATGCGTCCTCCTGCATCAATTGGCGATATTTCATATGATCGTGATACAGCTGGTGGAACACGCGGTATTTACGATCGTAGTAGCGCTTGATGTCATTGGTTTGCGGCGTCACGGTTTTGCCGATGCGGCTCATGGCATTCATCGCTTCCGGCAGGGTATCGAACACCCCGGCCGCCACGGTAGCCATCATGGCGCCGCCCAGCAGCATCGCTTCGCTTTCCTCCGGCAGCAGCATGGCGCAGCCGGTGGCGTTGGCATGTTCCTGCACGAAAATCGGGTTCTTGGTGCCACCGCCGCTGGCCATGATGGTATCAATGCTATAACCGCTCTGATTCATGGTTTCGATGATATGGCGGGTGCCCAGCGCGATGGCCTGAATGGTCGCCAAATAGTGCAGCGCCATGTCTTCCGGCGTGCGTGACAGCTTCAGGCCGGTCAGCGTGCCGGTCAGCGTCGGGTTGGCGCGTGGCGAACGGTTGCCGTGGAAGTACGGCAGCATATGAATGTCCTGGGTCAGGAAGGCGATTTTCTCCGGTTCGCCCGCCATGCGGCGTAGCAAGGCGTTCAGCACTTCATATATCGTCTGGTTATGCGCTTTGGCCTGCGACAGCAGTTCTGCATAGCACGGGTGCGACTGAATCACGTGATCGATCAGCGCGCCGGTGGCGGACTGGCCGCCTTCGTTCAGCCAGTATTCCGGCAGAATGGCAGAGTAATATGGCCCCCACACGCCGCCGATAAAGCGCGCGGTGCGCGACATCGCCATATGGCCGGTCGAGGTACCACCAATTAACGCGATGCGGCGATCGAAGTCTGCCACTTCGCCAGAAACGCCGGTGGCGCCAATGGTGCCGAGCGTGCCGGCGTGGGCATCAATGATCGACACGCTGACCGCGGTGCCGGCCATCAGGCCCATTTCGCTGGCGGCACGTTGCGTCAGGCCATGACCGAGCGGTTCACCCATGATTTTGACGTCGCTGCCAATTTTTTCCGCGTCGTGCTCCAGCAGGTCTTCCAGCCCGATCTGCTTGAAATAGCTCTTGTCCCAGCGTTGCTCGTGACCAAGATAGGTCCATTTGCAGACCGTCGAACACAGCGAACGGGTCGCATCCTGGGTCGCGCGCCAGGTCAGGAAGTCGGGCAGATCGAACAGGTAACCGGCGTTGGCCCAGGTGGTCGGCATATGCTGCTTGAGCCACAACATCTTCGGCGTTTGCATTTCCGGGGAAATCACGCCGCCAACGAAGTCCAGCACCCGGTGTTTGCTGGCGTTGATGCGTTCGGCCTGGGTAATGGCACGGTGATCCATCCACACGATGATGTTTTGCTCGCTGCGGCCGGACGGACTGATGGTCAGCGGTTTGCCTTCCTTGTCCAACACCACCAGCGAACAGGTGGCGTCAAAACCGAGTCCTTTCACCTGAATCGGATTGATGTCGGCCTGGTTGACGGCGTCGCGCACCGCGTTGCACACCGCTTGCCAGATATTGTCGGAAGACTGCTCGACAAAATCCGCCTTTGGCCGATAAATGTCAATTTCGCGGCTGGCCTGGCTTACCATCCGGCCGTTCAGGTCAAAAACGCCTGCGCGTGCACTGCCGGTTCCGACGTCTACGCCAATAAAATAACTCGCCATTATTTTTCTCCGTATAAGATTGCACCGGTTAACAGTGCGCAGCACAACCTAGGCTTTTCGATTTTGTAATGCGATAAACAGGATCAGCACGCCGCCCCACAGCGCCATGGTCAGATAACTGCTGACGCCGAGCAGGTTGAGGCCGCTTTCGATCATTTGCAGCACGATCAGCGCCAGCACCAGACCGAGAATACGACCAAAGCCGCCGTCCGGATTGATGCCGCCGAGCACCGAAGCCAGAATGGTCACCAGCAGGTAGGATTCGCCATAGCCGGCCTTGGCCGAGTTGAATTTTGCCATCATCAGTAGCGCCGCACCCCAGCCGAGCAGGGCGGACAGAATATAAACCGCGATCTGCACCCGGGCGGTGTTGACGCCGCTGAACTGCGTCGCCTGCTGGTTGGAGCCCAGCAGATACAGGCTGCGGCCAAGCGTGGTGTGCTCTAGCAGAATCCACAGCCCCGCCGCCACCAGCAGAAACAGCAACAGCGCCAGTGGAATGCCGAACAGGCTGCCGTTGCCAAGATACTGGATCGCTGCCGGGAAGCCGGAAATCACTGCGCCGTTGGACAGCAGGATATTCAGACCGGTTATCAGCGTCATGGTGCCGAGCGTGGCGAGGATCGGCGAAACGCCAATCCAGGCAACCAGCGCGCCGTTCAGCATACCGATGGCGACGGCAACGGCCAGCCCGGCCAGCAGCGCCAGTCCGAGGAACAACGGTTGGTCCGGGTGGCTGACGATGATGGCTGCCATCACCAGCGAGCAGGCGTTGGCGCCGGCAATAATCGACAGATTGATACCGCCGGTCAGCATGGTGATACCCATGCCGAGTGCCAACATGCCGAGGATCGGCAACTGTGAGGCGATCGACTGGAAATTGCCGGCGCTGAAGAAACGCGATCCCAGTAATCCGGCGAACAGCAGGGCGACGATGATAATGATCGCGCTTTGCAGGCGGATGATCCGATCGCGTGGGATCATGCGGGTTAATTGCGTCATGTCATATCTCCTTGGCCAGCTTACGTTTTTCATTCCAGGCGGTGCTACTGATGCTGATCAGAATAATCAGCCCGCTGAATACCGTGTGCCAGTATGAGGACACGCTGAGCAACGTCAGGCCATTTTGCAGGAAGGCCAGCAATACCACGCCAAGCAGGGTGCCGGTGAGCGAACCGCGTCCGCCGGTCATGCTGGTACCGCCAAGCACCACCGCCGCCAGCACCGTCAGTTCAAAGCCGAGCAGCGAGTTTGGCGCCACCGATTGGGTGATTTGCGCCTGCACTACCGCGGCGATGCCTGCCAGAATGCCCATATAGCCATAGACATAAAAATGCAGCCGCAGCAGATTCAACCCCAGGCGCGATGCGGCGTCGCGGTTGCCGCCCATGGCGAAAATCTGGCGGCCGAGGCGGGTGAAGTTCATCAGGACGCCGGTAACGATAATCACCGCCAGCAGGCACAGCAGCGGCAGCGTCAGGCCGTAGTCATAGCCGTCGCCGGCGGTAAACGAGAACCAGTTGATGCCATCCATGAACCAGTCTGGAAAACCGTACAGCCAGGTGCCATTGGTGGCATACACCAGCAGGCCGTAGAACAGATTCAGCGTGGCGATGGTAATGATAATCGCCGGTACCTTCAGCCAGTACACCAGGAAACCGTTCATCAGCCCGAGCAGCAGGCCGACGCCGATGGCCATGGCGAACGCCAGCGGAAAGCTGCCGCCGTGAGTAATGATCCAACTGGCCATCACGTACTGGGCGATGGCGGTGATCGCCGGGAATGAAATATCAATTCCGCCGGCAATCAGCACCACAAACAGGCCGCAGGCCAGAATGCCGAGAATGGCGTAGCTGGTGGCGACGTCGGTCAGGTTGCCCAGCGTCAGAAATTCATCGGTGCCGATACTCAGCCCCAGCGCCAATACCAACACCAGCAGGCCAAGATAGAATTCATGCCGCCCGGCCAGGCGAGCGAGAAACGACTTATCCATTCACCACCTCGGCGATCTGTTGTTCGGTGCAGTGATGCGGCGAAAATTCGGCGACCAGTTCGCCTTTGCGCATCACCAGTACCCGATGACTGTTGTAATAAGCTTCCGGGATCTCATCGCAGATCATCAGTACTGCCATGCCGCGTTCGGCCAGATCTTTGGCGATCTGGTAGATCCCTTCCTTGTTGGCGATATCGACGCCGACGGTCGGCGAGTCGAGGATCAGGATCTTGGGTTGGGTCGCCACCCATTTGGCGATGGCGATGCGCTGAGCGTTGCCGCCGGACAGGGTTTTTACCGGCAGCGCGCTGTCGGACACTTTGATATTCAGTTCGCGAATCAGCGAGTTCACCAGATGGCGAGCCTTTTGGTGATCCAGCAGGCCGAGTGGAGTATGCAGCTGGTCGAACACCGTGACGATGGTGTTATCGTAAATCGATTGCTCCATGATCAGCCCTTGCGTCAGGCGATCTTCCGAGACGTAGGCAATGCCGTGGCGCACCGCTTCGCGGTTGTTGTGTAGGCGTACCGGCTGGCCGTCAACGCGTATTTCACCGCTGTCCGGTTGCGTCATGCCGAACAGGCTCAGGCACAGTTCGCTACGGCCGGCCCCCAACAGACCGACGATCGACACGATTTCGCCGCCACGCAGTGCCAGATTGATATTGCGGTATTTATCGCGGCGGCTAAGGTTGTTGATCTCCAGCAGCGGGGTGCTCTCCACCGGTGGCCGCGCGGGCAAATGACTGTAGTGGAAGCGTTGGCCGGTCATCAGGAACGCCAGTTCGTGGCTGTCCAATTCGCTCGCCGGGTAGGTGCCGACCAGCTTGCCGTCACGCATCACGCTGATGCGATCGGCAACTTCCATCACTTCATCCAGTCGGTGGCTGACAAAAACCACGCAGATGTCGGCGGCTTTCAACTCATTGACCACGCGCAGCAGACCGTCAACCTCCTGACGCGTCAGCGAGGCGGTGGGTTCATCCATGATCACCAGCCGGGCTTCGGCGGCGATGGCGCGGCAGATGGCCACCAGTTGGCGATCGGCAATCGACAGTTTCTCGACCTTTTTGTCTGGATCGATGCTGACGCCAACCCGTGCCATGGCGTCCAGCGCCATCTGACGCATGCGGTTGCGTTTGACCCAGAAATGGCCGCCGGGCAGGTAGCGGTGAATGGCGATGTTTTCCGCCACCGTCAGATTGGGAAATAACGAGAGATCCTGATAAATCACCTGAATGCCATAATGGCCGGACAGCTGTGGCGTCAGGGCGTGGAATAATTTTCCTTCCAGTGAGATGTTGGCACCTTTTTCCGGCTGATAGACGCCAGAAATAACTTTGATAATGGTACTTTTACCACAGCCATTTTGCCCGGCCAGGCAATGCACCTCGCCTTTATTGAGCGTCAGGCTTATTTGGTCCAATGCCAGCACGCCGGGGAACTTTTTACTGATATTTTCCAGCGTGATAAATGCGGTAGAGGATGTCATGGCAATAACCTATGTTGCGACGGTATAAACCGTGGGCGCAGCCGGTCGAGAACTGCGCCGTTACGTTTATAAATTCCCGGTGTGGCGAATATTAAAAATCAAAAGCCCAGTGACTTGGCGTTATCTTTGGTAACTTCCAGAATTTTATTAAACCGAATCACTTTGTTGTCCATATCGACGTCGGCTTTACCCAGCCCTTCGATCGACAAATCTTTGGTCACCGCCTTGCCTTGCAGCAATTGATCGGCCACCGTCACCAGCGCATAGCCGGCGTCTTTCGGATCCCACAGCAGCGCTTTTTTAATGTCGCCGCGCATCAGGTAAGGCGCTGCCTGCGCTGGCATGGCGATGCCCACCACCGAGATCTTGTTCTTGGCGCGTTTCTTGGCCACTGCCTGCCCGGCGCCGATTGGCCCCAATGAACCGAAGCCGATGATGCCCTTCATTTGCGGGTAGGTTTTCATCAGATCCAGCGTGGTGGAATAGGACTTGTCGATGCTTTCAGCCACCGGCAGACGCTGGGTGACTTCGAACATGTCAGGGTATTTTTCTTTTTGATATTTAACCGCGGAATCGGCCCAGGCATTATGCAACGGCACGGTCAGCGAACCGACATAGATGGCGTAGCCGCCTTTGCCGCCCATATCCTTGGCCAGCTCATCGATATTGGCCTGCGCATATTTCTCGCTATCGATGGTTTCGATATCCCACTGACCGATCTGCTGGTCCGGCGATTCGTGGGTCAATACCACAATGCCTTTGTCGCGCGCTTTCTTCAGCACCGGCTCCAGCACCTTGGCGTCGTTTGGCACCACGATAATGGCATTGACGTTTTTGGCGATCAGATCCTCAATCACTTTGACCTGCGCGGCGGGGTCCGGCGTTGACGGACCGGTCTGATAGGCGTTGACGTCGAGCTTTTTCGCCGCGTCGTTGACGCCGACTTCCATGCGGTTGAACCACGGAATGCCGGTGACCTTGGCGACCACGGCGATTTCATATTTTTCAGCAGCAAAGCCCGGTGTTGATAACATGCACGCAGAAACCACACATGCATTTAATAATGCGAGGTTAAATTTCATAGCTGTACCTTTTCTTATCTGTAGGGGTGGCGGTTTTTCCACCGCTGCAGGTTACAAAGGAATGGAAGAGGGGGCGTAGCCAAAGTTGGAAAAATGTGATCTGTGCAGATTAAGGTAAAATTTAGCGGTTTAATATGTTAAATATAAGTTAAATAAATATGGCGTGGTAATTTTACTACAGTTTGTTAGCCGTTATTAACCAAATAATTATCAATTTACATACATATAAATAACATTTTCGCGATGGCGAGAATAAAAAAATGCCGACGTTGACGCCGGCATGAAAGGTTTTACCCGCTTTGTGAGGCAGATCACCCGCCGTGGCGGTTACAGTACCCCTTGCGCCAGCATGGCGTCCGCAACCTTGACGAAACCGGCAATATTGGCACCGTGAACGTAGTGCGTCTGCTTGCTGTTGCCGCCATGTTCCACGCAGGCCTGGTGAATATCCGCCATGATATGTTGTAAACGAACATCAACTTTCTCCGCCTTCCAGCCGATGCGCGCGGCATTTTGCGCCATTTCCAACCCGGAGGTGGCTACTCCGCCGGCATTGGCCGCTTTGCCGGGCGCAAACAGGACGCCGGCCTCCAGGAAAGCATCGGTGGCCTGAATGGTGGTTGGCATGTTGGCACCTTCGGCCACGGCTTTGATGCCGTTTTGAATCAGCGTTCGAGCGGCGGTCAGATCGAGTTCATTTTGAGTGGCACACGGCAGCGCGATATCCACCGGCAGGTTCCACGGCTGCTCTCCTGACAAGAAAATCAGGCCGCGCTCACGGGCGTAGTCTTCTATACGGCCGTAACGCTGGTTTTTGATCTCGGCCAGGTGCGCCAGCTTTTCGCTGGTGAAACCGGCTTCATCAACCACGGTGCCACCGGAATCGGACGCGGTGACAACGCGGGCGCCCATCGCCAGCGCTTTTTCAATGGCGAACTGCGCCACGTTGCCAGCGCCGGAAACCGCCACGCGCATGCCTTCAAATCCGAGCCCGTGGCGCTGCAGCATGGCCTGGGTAAAATACACCAGGCCGTAGCCGGTGGCCTCCGGACGTATCAGGCTACCGCCAAAGGACAGACCTTTGCCGGTAAATACGCAGGCGGTATTGTTGGACAGTTTCTTCATCATGCCGGCCATAAAACCGACTTCACGCCCGCCAACGCCGATATCACCGGCTGGCACGTCGGTATCCGGCCCAAGATGGCGATACAGTTCACTCATCAGCGCCTGGCAGAAGCGCATGATTTCACCTTGGCTTTTGCCTTTCGGGTCGAAGTCGGCACCGCCTTTGCCACCGCCCATTGGCAGCGTGGTCAACGCGTTCTTGAAGGTTTGCTCGAAGCCGAGAAACTTCAGTATCGACAGGTTAACCGATGGATGAAAACGCATACCGCCTTTATACGGTCCGATGGCGGAATTGAACTGTACGCGCCAGGCGCGGTTGACCTGCACCTGGCCGGCGTCGTTCACCCAACTGACGCGGAATTGAATGGTGCGCTCAGGTTCGACCAGCCGTTCCAGCAGGGCATATTCGCGGTAGCGCGGGTTTTGCTCAATAAACGGCCAAAGCGAGGTGAAGACTTCACGCACCGCTTGCAGGTATTCGGGTTGATAAGGATTTTGCTGCTGTAAAGTCGCGAGGAAAGCGTCAAGAGATACGGCCTGATCCATGGAGAACTCCTGTGGCATAGTGGTTGCCCCCTTTATGGTTATCGGTTTGAAAATACGGGGGAAGATATTGTGTCTTTTTTGACTATATCACTGCGGGGTGCGTGTTAAACACGCTATTCTGCACGGTACGGGCAAAAAAAACGCCCGCAGGCGCGGGCGTAGGCATTCGATGTTAGGAAGCGCTTACTTTAAGCTTCTTCTTCCTCATCGTCTTCGTCGCGCAGCGGTACAATCAGCATATCGATGTGCACGGTGTTGATCAGCTGGCGTGCGGAAGACATCAGCTTGCTCCAGAAATCCTGATGGTGGCCGCACAGCACCAGATCCATATCGTATTTCTTGATGGCATCCACCAATACCTGTGCCAAATCACCGCTGCCGCTCAGGGTTTCGGTAATTGGGTAGCCGGCGTTTTGCGACAGTTCGGTCAGCGCATGGTGGGTTTCTTCGGAAATGCGTTTTTGCATGTCGCCCAGGTTAACGTCGATCAGGCCGGTATACAGATCCGAATAATTCACATCAACGTGGATCAAGGAGACTTTGGCATTGTACGGTCGCGCCATTGATACTGCTTTTTCCACCAGGACTTTGCTTTCCGGCGACAGGTCCACCGCAATCAGAATGTGTTTGTAAGCCATGAGAATACTCCTTCCATTTAATGCCGATTAAAGGGTTAGCAGGCATCAGCGTACCAGCCTGGCACATTTGTTTACCTGCATAATATCATTCAGATAATGCGGTGATATGTTGGGCCGATCACACCGCAACGTATCAATAAGTTTTGCCATGTTTACCCTTTCAGTTTTACACCCGAAGCGTAAAAAATCCTATTCTTTATGCGGTTAATTTGTATTTGACCGTTTGAAATATAAGCATTGTTGCTGTGAGTATAGTTGAAAAGCGGGGTAATGCCGTGTCGCGCGGCGGCACAGGCCTGTGGCCGATTTACGCACTGGGGTAAATTTTCTCGCTTACCGGGGCCAGTTTGCGTTTGATTATTCTACAATGATGATAAGGCCTCACCCTTTTTCCTTGAGCCGGACGGCGTTCAATATGCATTTGCGTATCGATGCCCCGTCGCCAGTAGTTACGGGTATCGCGGCCTGTGTGGGGTTGTAAAGCGGACAGGAGCAGCAGGCTCCGGCTGAGTATTGGATGCGAAGTAGGGCAGTTGGCCCGGTGGGTTGCCGTGGATCACAACGCCTTGAGGAGGAATCATGATCAGTACCGTCGCGCTATTTTGGGCTTTGTGTGTGGTATGTGTGGTAAACATGGTGCGGTATTACTCTTCTTTGCGTGCACTGCTGGTGGTGTTGCGCGGTTGCGATCCTTTGCTGTACCAATACGTTGACGGTGGCGGGTTCTTTACTGCCCACGGCCAGCCCAGCAAGCAGCTACGGCTGGTGCGCTATATCTATGCTCAGCGCTATACCGATCACCACGATCCAGAGTTCATTCGCCGTTGCGAGCGGGTTCGAGGCCAGTTCATGCTGACTTCTGCGCTGTGTGGGCTGGTGGTCATCAGCCTGGTGGCGATGGCTATCTGGTACTGACGGCATAAAAAAGGCGGCCACCAGGGCCGCCTTCTCGTCACTTGCCGATTTAAATCAGCTTCAACGCCAACCAGTACAGCGAGCCCGACAGGACAATCGCCACCGGCAGGGTTAATACCCAGGCCAGCAGGATATTCTTCACGGTTTTACTCTGTACGCCACCGCCATCGACGATCATCGTCCCGGCAACCGCCGAGGACAGCACGTGCGTGGTGGAGACCGGCATACCGGTGTAGCTGGCAACGCCAATCGACAGCGCTGCAGTCATCTGAGCAGAAACGCCCTGGGCATAGGTCATGCCTTTCTTGCCAATTTTCTCACCGATGGTGGTGGCAACGCGCTTCCAGCCAACCATGGTACCGAGAGACAGCGCCAGCGCTACCGCAACGATAATCCAGATCGGCGCATACTCGACGGTTTGCAGCAGATCCTGACGCAGGTTACTCAGGAAGCGTTTATCTTCGGCAGGCGTTTCTGGCAGCTTGGCGACGCGATCGGCCGTATCGGTGACGCACATCAGCAAGCGACGCAGATGGCTGCGTTGTTCGACCGATAGCTGGTCATAGCTTTGCAGACCGTTCAGTAACCCGGAAGCCAACTGGATAGCCGGCATGGCGCGCGAGCTGTCACAATGGAACTGTGGCGGCTCATTGGCGGAAACGGACTCTTCCGGCGTTGGCACCAGCGGTGTCATGGCGACCACGTGCGACAGTGAATCGCTGTGCTGCAAATAATATTGCTGCAGGTGGTTTACGGCATCACGCGTACGGGTGATGTCATAACCGGTTGCATTCATATTGAGCACAAAGCCGGCCGGGGCGACGCCGATCAGTACCAGCATAATCAGGCCGATGCCTTTCTGACCGTCGTTGGCGCCGTGCGAGAAACTGACGCCGACGGCGGACAGGATCAACGCGATGCGCGTCCAGAACGGCGGCTTGCGTTTACCGTCGACCTTTTCACGCTCCGCTGGCGTCATGTGAATACGCTGGCGTTTTTTGGTGCCGCTCCAGTAGCGACGCAGCACAAAGACCATCAGCCCGGCCACCATCATCCCGACCAGCGGGGAGAAGATCAATGACAGGAAAATGCTGATCATTTTCGGCACATTGAGCGCATCCACCACCGAGGTGTTGGTCATCAGGGCGTTGGTCAGGCCGACACCGATAATGGCGCCAATCAACGTGTGGGAACTGGAGGCCGGCAGACCAAAATACCAGGTGCCGAGGTTCCAGATAATCGCCGCCAGCAGCATGGAAAAGACCATGGCTAAACCATGTGCGGAACTGACGTTCAGCAGCAGATCGGTTGGCAGCAGGTGGACAATGGCGTAGGCAACACTCAAACCACCGAGTATCACGCCAAGGAAGTTAAATACGCCTGCCATCACGACCGCAAGTTGCGAGCGCATGGCGCGGGTATAGATTACAGTAGCAACCGCATTGGCCGTATCGTGGAAGCCGTTGATGGCTTCATAAATCAGTACGAACAGCAATGCGAGTATCAACATCAGGCCGGTATTGAAATCCAGGCCAGCGAACAAATGCAGCATAAGCGTTACGCCAGGTTTGTGGACATGAACGCCGCGCATTATCTGCGACAACCGGTGTTGGGGAAAAGGAAAATATGACGTTTTTTTGATTTCCTGATGACAGCACGCCGATATTGATGGTGTAAACTAAATAAATATCAGCGTGTTACACCAATTTACCGATGATCACATTTCCTTACTATGGTGCCGGCAGCCACAAGCCTTTACAATCGCCCGTCGCAAATAAGCGGAGACCGGCGGCGAAATCGCGTAAAATGGCGCGCTTTTGCGGTGATTGTGATTTTATCCAAGTGAGGCGAAGGTGGAACAGTTTGATGTCGTAGTAATCGGTGCCGGTGCGGCGGGCATGTTTTGTGCTGCGCAGGCAGGGCAACTCGGCTGCCGGGTGCTGCTGCTCGATAACGGCAAAAAACCGGGCCGCAAGATCCTGATGTCGGGGGGAGGCCGCTGCAACTTCACCAATATGTACGCCGAACCGGCAGCGTACCTGTCCAATAACCCGCATTTTTGCAAATCCGCGCTGGCGCGTTATACCCAGTGGGACTTTATCGACCTGATCAACCGCTATGGCATCGCCTATCATGAGAAAACTCTTGGCCAGCTGTTCTGCGACGATTCGGCGCAGCAGGTAGTGGAGATGCTGGTACAGGAATGTGCGCTGGGCCAGGTGACTACCCGATTGCGCAGCGAGGTGCTGAGCGTCGAAAAAACCGACGGCGGCTTCGAACTGACGCTGAATGGTGAGGTTGTAAGCACTCGCTCACTTGTGGTGGCCAGCGGTGGACTGTCGATGCCGGGGCTTGGCGCCTCGCCGTTTGGTTACAAGCTGGCGCAACAGTTTGGTTTGCAGGTGTTGCCGACCCGCGCCGCATTGGTGCCATTCACCCTGCATAAACCGTTGCTGGAGCATTCACAGACGCTGTCCGGGGTTTCGGTGCCGGCCACCGTCACCGCCGAAAACGGCACCCTGTTCCGCGAAGCAATTCTGTTTACCCACCGCGGGTTGTCCGGTCCGGCGGTGCTGCAAATTTCCAGCTACTGGCAACCTGGTGAGTTTGTGAGTATTAACTTACTTCCTGAGCTAGATCTGGCGGGATTTCTTGACCAACAGCGTCAGGCTCACCCCAATCAGAGCCTGAAGAATACGCTGGCGTTGCATCTGCCGAAACGGTTGGTCGAATGCCTGCAGACGCTGGGTCAATTACCGGAAGCCACGCTGAAGCAGCTTACCCCTGTGCAGCAGGCGGCGCTGGTGGACAGCCTGCAAAATTGGCGCGTGCAGCCAAATGGCACCGAAGGCTATCGCACCGCAGAAGTGACGCTGGGCGGCGTAGACACTCGCGAGCTGTCTTCCAAAACCATGGAGGCCAGTCGTGTGCCCGGCCTTTATTTTATTGGCGAAGTGGTGGACGTCACTGGCTGGCTGGGCGGCTATAATTTCCAATGGGCCTGGAGTTCTGCCTGGGCCTGTGCACAGGCCTTGGCGGCGGCGCCGCGCGGCTGACAGGCGGTTGGCGCGCTGAGTAAACCCTATTGCGGGCGTTGTGTGCTTAAGGCGTTCGCTTAAGCGATGAAACCCGGTTAACAGGAGTAAACGATGGCAGCAGAATTAAGCGGTATCAATGTCCTGTTTGTCGCGGGGTTTGGCCCGATAACCCGAGATACGCCAACCAGCAAGACATTCTATCTCGAAACGTTGGGACTGCCGCTGAAGTCTATGGATGGCAATAGCGATTATTTGCTGACAGAGGCCGACGTGCTCGGCGGCGTTAAGCATTTTGCACTGTGGCCGCTATCCCAGGCGGCATACTCCTGTTTTGGCAGTGCGCAATGGCCTGATGATGTTCCGGTGCCTCAAGGCTGGATCGAATTTGAAGTTGAGGATATTGCTGCGGCAACCCGTATCCTGCGCGATCGCGGTTATCAGTTGCTGGTCCCGCAGCGTGAAGAGCCCTGGGGTCAGACGGTGACGCGTTTGCTGAGCCCGGAGGGGTTGCTGACCGCGGTGACCATCACGCCATGGTTACGTTCTGGTTCGTAATGAGCGTCGGCGCTCTCGCCTTGAAGCGGCTAATCATCCCGGTAATACCGCTTCTAGCGGGTGCCGAGTGAGTGGCCGGTAATGGAAGTGTGGCGTTACTGGCTATAGGACGATTTTGCCGGCAGCCAAGCTGCTAATAACCCTGGTTTATTTAAAATAATTATAAAAAAGGTTTGCTAATAACTCATGGCTATGTGTAAATAGCGTCACCGGTTTGTGGTACAGACCTTATGAAAGCAGTTTTAGTAAAGCAGTTCTCAGTATTAGCGATATCCTTCCAGATACTTCTTTTCCCGTGAATTCTCTTATTTAGTGCCCCCATAAGTTAACGCCGAAAACAAGCCCCTATCGCCTTATGGCGGCCAATAAATAATGAAGGAAATTTCTATGTCTAATAAAATGACTGGTTTAGTAAAATGGTTTGACGCTGGTAAAGGTTTTGGTTTCATTTCTCCTGCGGACGGCAGCAAAGATGTATTCGTGCATTTCTCTGCTATCCAGAGCAACGATTTCAAAACGCTGGATGAAGGCCAAAAGGTCGAATTCACCATCGAAAATGGTCAGAAAGGCCCATCTGCAGGCAACGTGGTTGTTCTGTAAGATATAAAGTCGGGTCTGAGTTCTTGCAATAGCGAAGATGGCGTCAGCCGGAGCAGTCAAGATACCGTCACCCGCTTTGTTAATCCCGGTTTTACGCCGGGATTAATCTCTCCCCGTCTGACCCTCTGCTTTATCTTTCGGCGCCAGCCCGAATGTCGATGACCAACAGCAAAGCGTATTGCCCCATTTTCTTTCGCCGTACTTTTTTCTGTTGTGCCATGGTCGTGCTTAGGCCGCGTAACGTTGGAGTGTTCGATGAACGCTTACGCCACAATTATGACGGCCGGGAAAGTAACCGGCAACAATCTGACCCTGGCTTAATCGCCGGGGTTTTTTTGTCTCTGCCGCCGGCTATTTGCCAGTCACATTTATTCGGTCATATACTGGCGGCCAGTTTCCAGCCATAACCGGAGTTGTAATGCGTGGCGGTAATTTGCTGAGAGTAAATGAGATCAATTATCAAATAGATGAGGCGATTATTCTGGACTCGGTATCGTTCAGCCTGAATGTCGGGGAATTTAAATTGATCACCGGGCCTTCAGGCTGCGGCAAAAGCACATTATTGAAAATTGTTTCTTCGTTGATCGGCCCTACGCGCGGCGAGATCGTTTTTGATGGTAAAAATATTAACGACATACAGCCGGAAGAGTACCGCAAACAGGTTTCGTACTGTTTCCAAACACCATCGCTATTCGGCAGTACGGTATATGACAATCTGGCACTGCCCTATCAAATTCGCCAGCAAAAACCCGATGAGCAAAAAATGAAGCAGGATTTGGCGCGTCTGATGCTGCCGGAGAACCTGTTGTCGAAAAGCATCAATGAACTGTCCGGCGGCGAAAAGCAGCGTGTTTCGCTGATTCGCAATTTGCAGTTCACACCCAAGGTGCTGCTATTGGACGAAATTACCAGCGCGCTGGATGAAAGTAACAAGCGCAACGTCAACGAGATGATACATCAACTGGTGGCTGGGCAGGGCGTGGCCGTGCTGTGGGTAACGCACGATAGAGACGAAATTGCCCATGCAGATGATGTCATTGAACTGCAGGCGCATCACGCACCGCAATCGGAGTCATTACATGAGTCAGCATAACATCACCAATGAATCCCTGGGCCTGTCGATGATATTGGTGCTGGTGGCGATTCTCATCAGTCATAAAGAAAAACTGGCACTGGAAAAAGACATCATCTGGAGTATTTGCCGGGCGGTGGTGCAGTTGATTATCGTCGGTTACGTACTGAAGTATATTTTCGATATCAATAACGCCATGCTGACGGTGCTAATGGTGCTGTTTATCTGCTTTAACGCGGCGTATAACGCCAAAAAACGCAGTAAATATATCGAGCACGCGTTTGTGATCTCGTTTATTGCCATCACCACCGGGGCGGTGCTCACGCTGCTGGTGCTGGTATTGACTGGCTCGATTGAATTTACCCCCATGCAGGTGATTCCGATCTCCGGCATGATTGCCGGCAACGCGATGGTCGCTGTGGGGTTGTGTTACAACAATCTTGGTCAGCGGTTTAAAGGTGAACAGCAGAAGATTCAGGAAATGCTGAGCCTGGGCGCATCACCGAAATTCGCCTCGGCGCAGCTTATCCGCGACAGTATTCGTGCCTCGTTGATCCCGACGGTCGACTCGGCGAAAACGGTGGGTCTGGTAAGTCTGCCAGGCATGATGTCCGGCCTGATTTTTGCTGGTATCGATCCGGTCAAAGCCATCAAATATCAAATCATGGTGACGTTTATGATGTTGTCGACGGCCAGTTTGTCGACCATCCTTGCCTGCTACCTGGCGTACCGCAAGTTTTATAACCCGCGGCACCAACTGATAGTCAGCAACCTGAAATAACCGCCAAACGGCCTCGCTAGAGACCGTTTTCAGACGGCTGACAACGTCGGATATTAGGGAGAGCGTGCCGTTGGGGTCGTAGCGGCGTGAGCCGCCGAAGGGCCCCGAGGTGCGTTAGGCCCGGGTATCTCGTTCCAGCAGACAACTCTGTCACCACCGCCAAACGGCCTCGCTAGAAACCGTTTTCAGACGGCTGACAACGTCGGATATTAGGGAGAGCGTGCCGTTGGGGTCGTAGCGGCGTGAGCCGCCGAAGGGCCCCGAGGTGCGTTAGGCCCGGGTATCTCGTTCCAGCAGACAACTCTGTCACCACCGCCAAACGGCCCCGCTAGAGACCGTTTTCAGACGGCTGACAACGTCGGATATTAGGGAAAGCGTGCCGTTGGGGTCGTAGCGGCGTGAGCCGCCGAAGGGCCCCGAGGTGCGTTAGGCCCGAGTATCTCGTTCCAGCAGACAACTCTGTCACCACCGCCAAACGGCCTCTAGCGAGGCCGTTTTCAGAGGGTTAGGGTTGTTGCAACAGTGCAATGCTTTGGCGAATTTCCCGCTCAATGTCCGCTTCTGTCCAGGAATTCAATTGGGAAGAGAATGGCTCAAACGCGTAAATACCTTGGTAGCCAAGGCGTTCCAGATTCTGCACCTGTTTTTTGCTTTCCAGCCGGTCTTGCGCGCTGAGCATAATGCGCTCCTCATCGCTCAGCGTGCCTTTGTCGCGAGGATCTTCCACGCCGGAAAGATGCACCAGGCCAATTTGCCCAACCTGGATTTGTCCGTCGAATTCGGCCTGATCGACGTCGCTGAGATAATGATGGAAGGTATCCAGCACCATTTTATACGGTGCGCCGGAATCGCGGATGATCGCCTGGGTCAGCAATGATGAACGCAATGAGCTGATACCGAAGCCGAGCGGTTCCACATATCCTTCAATGCCATATTTTTGCAATAACGGTGCCAGCAGCGTTAATGCCGACAGGGTATCGTACTGTTTTTGCGCGTCGTTGCGCTGGTCGGCACTGCTGCAGTGTGGGCACAGCACCAGCGCCTTGCTGTGGATTGCCTTTGCCGTACCCAGCAGTGCTTCAGCGCGATCCAGCAACTGGGTTTTGTCGTCCAGCAGATTAAACATGCCGAGGGCATTGATGGTCACGATGTTGATACCGTACTTGGCCGCCAATGCATTGACCTGCGTATCGCTCAGGTTATCGCATACTTTGCCGCTGGGCATATCGTTACGCAGCTCGACGTTGTGAAGCCCGCATCTGTTCACCAGTTGGAAAAAACGTTCCAAATCGAGGTTGGGGGCGATCTTGCGGTTAATACAGAAACGGTCTAGCGCAATGGTCATGAGCATTACTCCCGAGTACATAAGCTATTGGATTGGTCACGGTTACGGTTTTTCATTAGACAATGGCAGAGGTTTGCCATCGACGATCGGCTGGCGATAACGTTTCGCCATCACCACGCCCTCCATTTTCTCCAGTGAAACCCCTTTGGTTTCCGGGATGAAACGGCAGATAAACCAGTAGCTGAACACGCAGCAGGCGGCGAACACCCACATTGGGAAGGCGCCGTGGAAGGTCGAGAACAGGTACGGATTATCGTTAATCATCGGGAAGGTTTGCGAAACGGCAAAGTTGGCAACCCACATACTGCCGACCGCGATACTCATCCCTTGTGAACGCATGCGGTTCGGGAAAATTTCGGAGATCAGCACCCAGCAGCCGACGCCCCAGGAAAGGGCATAGAACAGCATGAAGAACAGCATGCCAAACAGCGCGAGATAACCGGTGGTTTCGCTATACAGGGCGTAAGAGGTAATCAACAGGCCGGCGATGGTGCCCAGCGTACCGTAGCGCATCAGTGGCAGTCGGCCGATGCGGTCCATCAGCATGGCACCGATCACCGAGCCAACCAGTTGCAGCACGCCGATCCAGATGGTCTGGAACAACGCTTCCTGCGCGCTGCTGGTCACGGTTTTCAGCACCACCGGCGCGTAATACATCATTACGTTGACGCCGGTCACCTGCTGCAGCATGGCGATCATGCAGCCGACAAACAGAATGAAACGCACCCGTTTGTCGTGGTAATCGAGCTTTTGCTTGGCGCTTTTCAAATCTTCTTGCAGCGAGTCCTTGATCTCCTGCAATACGCTGCGCGCATGACTTTCATTGGATACGCGGGTCAGCATTGCCAGTGCCTGATCTTCCCGCCCGACCATCACGTTCCAGCGCGGTGATTCAGGAATGATAAACACCAGCAGGCAAAACAGCAGGCAGGGGATCACTTCCGAGCCGAGCATCCAGCGCCAGCCCATTTCAACCAGCCAGGCTTCCGACGCGTAACTGGCGATTTTGAAGTTAACGTAAAAGATCAGGATCTGGCCGAAGACAATGGCGAATTGCTGCATGCTGAGGGCACGGCCGCGCATGTCTTTTGGGGAGACTTCAGACATGTACATCGGTGACACGGTGGCCGCGATGCCCACCGCCAACCCGCCGATCATGCGATAAATGATAAATTCGGTAAAGCTGGCCGCCAGCGCCGCGCCGACGGCGGAAATGGTGAACAGCACGGCGGCCAGAATCAGTGCTTTTTTACGGCCATAGCGACCGGCCAGCGGCCCGGCGGCAAACGCGCCGAGCACGCAGCCGAGCACCACATTGGAAACGGCCCAGCCGGTTTGCGCCGGACTGAGATCGAAATAGCTTTTCAACGCTTCAATGGCGCCGGAAATCACGGCGGTATCATACCCAAACAGAATACCGCCGAGGGCGGCAATACCGCAGATCCGCAGTACGTATCCTGTATTGTGCTTTCGCTGATGTGACATATAACGCTCCGATTTTAATCCATTTTTCTGCCCGCGGCTGACGCTATGGAGAGAGGGGGCAGCAAGGTGAGCCGTGCCTGTCAACAAGGCGGTGTCTATTCTTGGAATCCTGTCACGGAGAAGAACATTTATTTCATAACTATGGAATAATGAAATATTGATTTTTAGATCCAGTTCAAAAAAATCAACGGAAACGGCACTAATGACCGGATTTTCCTGCGATGCAGGATGCAGAGTAGTGGCAGGATTTGGAGGGTTTATGCTGAATAAAAGTGATTAATCATCGTTACATCCCGTGGTTTTCAAGGGCATCGGCAGCAATCGTGCGATGTAATGCGCTCGGTAGGCTGTGGCAGAAAAGTGCGATCGCCCGCACTAAAAACAAATTTTCTAAAATAATTTATTTGAAACTTTTTTTTCAATGAAATAGAGTTTGCATCATCCGGTCAGGATTCTGCCTAGACTTCCTGGCGTCAGCGGCACTTGAAATGAGGGTGAAACATGAAAACCGTGGGTAATTTTATTGGCGGGCAGGTTTGCCTGAGTAGCAGCAACCAGACCGTTGAAGTGCATAATCCGGCAACGGGCCAGGTTGAGCGTCTTGTCACGCAGAGCACCGCAGCCGAAGTGAAGCAGGCGATTGACGTTGCCCATCAGGCGTTTGCCGATTGGTCACGCACCACGCCGCTGCGCCGCGCACGGGTTATGTTCAACTTCAAGGCGTTGCTGGAACAGCATCGTGAAGAGCTGGCGGCGCTGATCGTCAGCGAACACGGCAAGGTTTATTCTGACGCGCTGGGCGAACTGACGCGCGGCATGGAAGTGGTGGAGTTTGCCTGCGGTATTCCGCATCTGATTAAAGGCGAGTATTCCGCCGACGTCGGCACCGGCGTCGACAGTTTTTCTCTGATGCAGCCTCTGGGTGTGGTTGCGGGTATTACCCCGTTCAACTTCCCGGCGATGGTGCCGATGTGGATGTTCCCGATTGCCATCGCCTGCGGCAATACCTTTGTACTGAAGCCACCAGCATTGGTGCCTTCCGCCTCCGTGCGCCTGGCTGAACTGCTGAAAGAAGCCGGCCTGCCGGACGGCGTGTTCAACGTGGTGCACTGCGCCAATGAAAATGCCGCGCAGTTGTGCACCGATCCACGTATTCAGGCGGTCAGCTTCGTGGGTTCCTCTACCGTGGCGGAACATATCTACACCACCGCCAGCGCGCACGGCAAGCGGGTGCAGGCGTTCGGCGCCGCCAAGAATCAGGCAATCATCATGCCGGACGCCGATCTGGATGCGACGGTTAATGCCTTGATGGGCGGAGCCTTCGGTTCGGCCGGCGAACGTTGCATGGCATTGCCGATCGCCGTCGTGGTCGGTGACGATACCGCCGATAAGCTGATCGCCAAACTGAAGCCGCTGATTGCCCAGTTGCGCGTCGGGCCTGGCCTGCAGCACGGTGGCGAAGAAAACGAAATGGGCCCGCTGGTGTCCTCGGCGCACCAGAAAAAAGTGCTGGGCTACATCAGCCTGGGCGTGGAAGAAGGTGCTACGCTGGTAACCGACGGTCGCAACTATCAGGTGGAAGGGCATCCGCAAGGCTATTATGTTGGCGGCACCCTGTTTGACCATGTGACGCCAAGCATGCGCATATACCGTGAAGAGATCTTCGGGCCGGTATTGGGCATTGTCCGCGTCGCCGATTACCAGACGGCAATCGACACGGTCAATGGCCACGAGTTTGGCAACGGCAGCGCCATCTTTACCAGCAATGGTCACTATGCACGCCAGTTTGTGCATGAAGTGCAGGCCGGTATGGTGGGGGTCAACGTACCGGTGCCGGTACCGATGGCTTTCCACAGCTTTGGCGGCTGGAAGCGTTCGGTGTTTGGTGCGCTGAATGTGCACGGCACCGACGGCGTGCGTTTCTATACGCGGATGAAAACCACCACCGCGCGTTGGCCTTCCGGTCAGCAAACGGTATCTGAATACAGCATGCCGACGCTCGGCTGATTTGCGTCGGGCAGTCGCCAGTGGCCGTTACTCCAGTGGGGTCGCGGCCGCTGTTACATTCATCACCCAGCGCATGCAAACGGCGTCAAGGCAGTGGTCGCATAAGCCTGTGCAACGTCGGGCAACGGCAGCCGCCAGACAGGCAATGGCCGGCAAGCTGAATGACGCTGGGGCTTATCGGAGGATTGCATGTCTTCATTACTCGCTAAATATCAGCAACCGAACGCCGAAGGCCGAGTCCAGCATGTCACGCCGGAAAACGCCGGTTGGCGCTTCGTCGGCTTTGATGTTTACCGCCTTGAGGCCGGGCAAACGCTGCAACTGGAAAGCGCGGACAAGGAGTTGTGCCTGGTGTTGGTGGCCGGCATCGCTTCAGTGGCAACGCAGCGCGCGGAGTACCCGCATATCGGTAAACGCATGAGCCCGTTCGAACGCACGCCGCCGTATGCCGTCTATGTGCCACATCATGATCGCGTACAGGTGCGGGCGGAAAGCGATCTCGAACTGGCGGTGTGTAGCGCGCCGGGGCACGGGCATCTGCCTTCGCGCTTGATCACGCCGGCGGAGGTGGGGGTGGAACGCCGTGGCAAAGGTCGCAACCAGCGGCTGGTGCACAACATTTTGCCGGATAGCGAACCGGCGGATAGCCTGCTGGTAGTGGAAGTCTATACCGATGAGGGCAATACCAGCTCTTATCCCAGTCACAAGCATGACCAGGAGGATTCGGCCGACGAAACCTATCTGGAAGAAACCTATTATCATCGCATCCAGCCGGAACAGGGTTTTTGCCTGCAACGGGTCTACACCGACGATCGATCGTTGGACGAATGTATACCGGTGTACAACCGTGACGTGGTGAAAGTGCCGCGCGGTTATCACCCGGTGGCGACCATGGCCGGCTACGACAACTATTACCTCAACGTGATGGCCGGGCCGGTGCGCCTGTGGAAGTTCACCTGGGAGCAGGATCACGCCTGGATCAACAGCGACGATTATCCCAAGGCATAGGATCGTGCCGATCGAGGACAAAAGGGCGAATCTGCTATTCGCCCTTTTGCTTTTAGACCTCTTTGGCGTTGTTCAAGGCCAGCGAAACGGCCAGGGTTTGCGCCAGACACATTGACGCCACCTGCGAACGGAAGCCGTCCACCTGCGCTTCACGCACCACAAAGCATACGTCGCTGAAGGCGGCCAGTGGGCTCACCTGACTGTCGGTGATGGCAATCTGCTGCGCGCCCTGCTTGGCGCCCAACTCCACCAGTTCCAGCGCCTCCTTGGCATACGGCGAATAGCTGATGGCGATCACCACATCTTTCGGCTTCACCATGCTCAGCTGTTCGGTGAACATACCGCCCAGGCCATCGATCAAAAATGCGCGGCGCTCCAGATGGCGTAGCGCATAGGTCAGGTATGAGGCGACGCTGAATGAACGTCGCAGGCCAATCACATAGATATTTTCGGCGTTGTTGAGCAACTCGACCGCTTTGTCCAACTGCTCTGCGCTAATCTGCATCGCCAACTGCTGCAACGCCTGCGCGTTCACCATGGTGAATACGTTGAGGATTTCGGCCGGTTTTTCCGGTGCGACGTTATCGTCGGTCGAGGTTTGGCGGAACAGGCGGGCCCGTTCGGTATAGTTGACGGTTTCTTCCATCAGATGCTGACGGAAAACCTGTTTCATTTCGTTAAAGCCGCTGAAGCCGAACGCATTGGCAAAGCGGATCAGGGTCGACGGCGGCACGCTGGCCTGTGCGGCGATGGAAGCGACGGTATCGAAAGCAATGCTGTTACTGTTATCCAGAATATAACGCGCGACCTGCTTCAAACGTTTGCTGAGCGTCTCATAGCGGTGACGAATTTCGTCTTGTAACAGCGAAAGTTGAGTTGGGTTATTCATCCATTCGGCTCGCAGTATTGGCTGAGGCGCAGCGGTTCTGACGCCTGAATTGTTGACTCGTCATTCTAACAGACGGAGCGGAAATTTCATTTCCTCAAAAAGCGATTTATTTCATCGCAAGTTGCGTTAGTTCACAGAAAATGGGCAAAAAAATCCCCTTAAAGTCGCGAAAATCACTTTAAGGGGAAGTTTCTGCGTTACCGAGCAGCGATCAACGGCTGCCGTGAGCGCTGTCTGGCTGCGGACGATATAAACGCCAGAAACCGATCAGCGTGAGATATTTCTGTTTCACCTGCGCGATCAAAGCAGAATCATCTAGTTCACCCTGCAACCAACGGCGTGACGGCTGGCCAAAGATGGTGCGCCCGACGGCGAAGCCTTTGACCCAACGGGCATCGGCAGCGGCGGCAAAGCCGGCTTTGAGCGTTTCTTCTGGTGAATCCAGCCCCAGGATCACCGCACCGCGACAGTAGGGATCGTTGGCCTCAATCAACGCGCCGACCTTCTGCCAGTTTTCCGCGCTGAGCGGCGGCAGTTTCCACCAGTCCGGCTGAATGCCCATCTGATAGAAGTGAGCAATAATGTCGAGATAATACCGTTCGTCCTTATCCGCATTGTCTTCCGGCAGAATCACCTCCAACAGCAACTCGTGGCCCGACTTACAGCAGCCGCGGTAGACGTCGTCGATCAGCTCATCCTGCTGCCGACGCAGCGCCTCGGCATCGTGAGGATGATAGAACACCAGACATTTAACGACGTGCTCCTGTGGCCAATCAATCAGCTGCGAGCCGATATTGCCGTGTTCCAAACGTAGCGGTCGTGAACTCGGTTGCTCGATCGGGCGACCTATCCACCAGCCCTGACCGGTAATTTCATTCAAGGCCGCCTGGCCGTAGGTGGTGTCCGCCAGAATGCCGCTGTTGCCGTCCAGTCCGGCTTCTGCTGCCGCCTGCCTGGCGGCGGTCAGCAGCAGGGACTTCAATTGCGGAATGCGTTCTTCACCAACGCCGGCCTCGCGCGCCATATCTGCCAGCTGCTTGCGATGGTCGAAGGCAAATACGCACAGCTCCGACCATTGCCGTTTACGGGTGGTGACGCGGTGCAGATGGTTAAGCCGTGCGTCCCGATCCGGCCGTTTCACCTGCTGTTCGCGTGCCAGATAATCATCCAGCTCTTGCCGGGTCGGCATCGCCGGCGCGCAGCCGTGGCGGGAAACCACCAGCGCACCGCAGGCGTTGGCATAACGGCAGGCCTGATCCCAGCCTTCGTCATTTAAATAGCCGCGCAGCAGGCCGGACATAAAGGCATCGCCGGCGCCCAACACGTTAAGCACTTCCACCCGCACGCCAGAATGCAGCTTCACCTGCTGCCAATCGGCGGGGATGGCACCTTCAAACACCGAGCAGCCCTGCGCACCGCGTTTGCACACCAGCGTCGCCTGGCTGACCTTGCGTACGTTGGCCAGTGCGGTCAGGGTATCGGTACTGCCGCCGGCGATGTGGAATTCCTCTTCGGTACCGACGATCAGATCAAAATGATGCAGTACCTCCTGCAGTTCACGGGTGACCTGCGCCGACTCGACGAAACGTGTTTCACCGTCGCCGAGCGACGTCAGCCCCCACAGCACCGGGCGATAATCGATATCCAGCGCGGTGCGCAGCCCATGCTTATGCGCATATTCCAACGCCGTCAACACTGCGGCACGGGTATTCGGGTGCGACAGATGGGTGCCGGTAATCGCCAGCGCGCGCGATGAGGCGATGTAGGATTCATCGATATCCTCAGGGGTCAGCGCCATATCGGCACAGTTGTCACGGTAGAAAATCAGCGGGAAGGTTTCCTGATCCTTAATCCCCAGGATCACCAGGCCGGTCAGCCGGTGTTTGTCGGTGATCAGGCTGCGGGTATCTGCGCCCACACGCTGCAACTCCTCACGCAGGAAGCGCCCCATATGCTCGTCACCCACACGCGCCAGCATGCCGGATTTCAGGCCCTGGATCGCCGTGCCGTAAGCGACGTTGCCTGACGATCCGCCCAGATATTTTGCGAATGAGCTGGCATCTTCGAGGCGAGCGCCGATTTGTTGTGCATAGAAATCGACGGCGATGCGGCCGAGGCAGATGACATCAAGCTGTTTTTGTTGTGAAGCCATACCCGTTTCCTTCTGTTTAAGCAAAACCCGACTGCCACCCGGCAAGCGGAGATACGCAGGAAGCATGATTGGCAGTATGAGGAATAAAAATTTCAAATTCAAGACAGAATGAAATTAACACCCCAAAAATGTGATGCATTTAAAATCACCGCGTCACCGGTAGGGGCAACGGCAGGGGGAGCGACGGCAGAGACACCGCCCGGTGATAATACCGCTACAGGCGCGGGCTACGCCCTGGTTTGACCCGGCGTGATGAAACGGTGTTTTCATGAGAATGCGATCTTTATCGCAAAATGAAATGTTTCTTCTGGAATGTGATTTTATGGAAAATATATTTGTTTATAATCGCTTCACGTTTCAGGTTGTCGACAGTATTAACCGGCGGGTTAAAGACGCGCCGCCAACAAGGGGGAAACATGAGTAAGATCAGATTGACCATGGCGCAGGCGCTTGTCAGATTCCTCGACAACCAGTATTTGCTGGTGGACGGTGTCGAAACCAAGTTCGTCAAGGGCATATTCGCCATTTTCGGCCACGGCAACGTGCTGGGGCTGGGGCAGGCGCTGGAGCAGGATTGCGGCAGCCTGATTGTTCATCAGGGGCGTAATGAACAGGGGATGGCCCACGCCGCTACCGGCTTCGCCAAGCAGAAACTGCGTCAGCAAATCTATGCCTGCACCTCCTCCGTCGGGCCCGGTGCCGCCAATATGATCACCGCTGCAGCCACCGCCACCGCCAACCGTATTCCCTTATTGCTGTTGCCGGGCGACGTTTACGCCTCACGCCAGCCGGATCCGGTGCTGCAACAGATAGAACAATCCTACGATCTCAGTATCAGCACTAACGACGCCTTCCGCGCGGTGAGCAAATACTGGGATCGCATCGTGCGGCCAGAGCAGCTGATGAGCGCCTGTATCAGCGCGATGCGCGTGCTGACCGATCCGGCGGAAACCGGTGCGGTGACGCTGTGTCTGCCTCAGGACGTACAGGGCGAGGCCTACGACTACCCGGATTATTTCTTCCAGAAACGCGTTCATCGGCTGGAGCGTCGCCCCGCGACGCCGGGTATGCTGGCGGACGCGCTGGCGATGCTGACGGGCAAGCGCAAACCGCTGCTGATCTGCGGTGGCGGAGTTAAATATTCTCAGGCTGGGCAGGCACTGCAACAGTTTGCCGAACGTTTCCATATCCCGTTTGCTGAAACGCAGGCCGGCAAGGGCGCGGTAGTGTCCAGCCATCCGTTCAACGTCGGCGGCATTGGTGAAACCGGCTGTCTGGCCGCCAATACCCTGGCCAAAGATGCCGATCTGGTGATTGGCGTCGGCACACGCTATACCGATTTCACCACCTCTTCCAAATGGCTGTTCCAGAATCCCGATGTAGCGTTCCTGAATATCAACGTCAGCGCATTTGATGCCGGCAAGCTGGACGGCATACAGCTGCTGGCGGATGCCCGCGATGCATTGACCGCGCTCGCCGAACAGGCGGCGCACGCCGACTATCGTGCCGGTTGGGGCGACGCCGTGACCCAGGCGCTGGCGCAGCAGCAAAAAGAGACCGAACGGGTGTATTCCGTCGCCTATACCGGCGCCGATTTTGTGCCGGAAATTGCCGACCACCTGGACCGCGAGCGAGTGTTTGCCGAGTTTATCGAACAGACCGGTTCGGCACTGACCCAAAGCCGCGTGCTGGGCGTGCTGAACCACAACCTGCCGCAAGACAGCATTATTGTCGCGGCGGCGGGCAGCCTGCCGGGGGATTTGCAACGTGTCTGGCGCAACCGCCATGAACACGGCTATCACGTGGAATACGGCTATTCCTGCATGGGCTACGAAGTCAACGCTGCCCTTGGCGTCAAGCTGGCGGAGCCACAGCGTGAGGTCTACGCCATGGTCGGCGACGGCGCGTTCATGATGCTGCATTCAGAGCTGGTCACGTCGATTCAGGAAGGCTGCAAAATCAACGTGGTGCTGTTCGACAACATGACCAACGGCTGTATCAACAACCTGCAGATGGAACACGGTATGGACAGCTATACCACCGAGTTCCGCTTCCGTCAGGGTGACCGGCTGGACGGTGGCCTGGTGCCAGTGAACTTCGCCATGCTGGCGGCGGCGTACGGCTGCAAAACCTACAGCATTACTACCGAACAACAACTGATTGAGGCGTTGGATGATGCCCGTCAGCAGACGGTTTCCACCCTGCTGGACATAAAAGTGCTGCCAAAAACCATGGTGCATAAATATCTCAGCTGGTGGCGCGTTGGCGGTGCACAGGTGGCGAACAGCGACAGGATCGTCGAGGTAGCGCGCAAACTGCAGGAAAACATTGACCAGGCCCGTGATTATTAAGCGTCACCGGCTTTTATCTCAGCCCTACACTTTCTGCCCAACCTAATTCGGGGGCTTTGAGCGGCAAATCGGTAATCCCCTGAGCGCATGGCTCGCCGTGCAACCAGGATCAGCGAAGGCCAGCAGCCCAACAGGCAACCCGAAACATGAAGGGCAAATCTAGAGGATAGCGAAATGACATTGAACATTGGGGTTATCGGCACCGGCGCTATTGGCCGAGATCATATCCGTCGTTGCAGCAAGGTATTGCAAGGTGCGCGGGTGGTCGCGGTCAATGATATCAATCGCGACAATGCCGCCAAGGTGGTCAGCGACCTGCAGCTGGAGGCAAAAGTCTATGATAACGGCCACGATCTGATTAACGCGGCCGACGTACAGGCGGTGCTGGTCACCTCCTGGGGGCCGAGCCACGAGGAGTTCGTGCTGTCTGCGATCGCTGCCGGCAAACCGGTATTCTGCGAGAAACCGCTGGCGGTCACCGCCCAGGGGTGTAAAAACATCGTCGAGGCCGAAGCAAAGCACGGCAAGCGCCTGGTGCAGGTCGGCTTTATGCGCCCTTACGATCAGGGCTATCGCGCCCTGAAACAGGTGCTGACCAGTGGCCAGATTGGCGAACCGCTGATGCTGCATTGCGCGCACCGCAACCCGACGGTCGGCGAAGCCTATACCACCGACATGGCAATTACCGACACCTTGATTCATGAAATCGACGTGCTGCGCTGGCTGCTGGACGACGATTACGTTTCGGTGCAGGTGGTGTTCCCACGCAAGACCTCCAAGGCGTTCGCCCACCTGAAGGATCCGCAAATCGTGCTGTTTGAAACCGCCAAGGGCACGCGCATTGACGTTGAAATCTTCGTTAACTGCCAGTACGGCTATGACATCCAGTGCGAAGTAGTGGGTGAAACCGGTATTGCCAAATTGCCGGAACCGTCGTCAATCCAGCTGCGCAGTAGCGCAAAATTGTCGAACGAGATCCTGATGGACTGGAAAGAGCGCTTTATCGATGCCTATGACGTCGAACTGCAAGGTTTTATCAACGACGTACTTGCGGGTCAGCTACAGGGGCCATCGGCCTGGGATGGCTATGCTGCTGCGGTGACCGCCGACGCCTGTGTGGCCGCCCAACTTAGCGGCGAGATCGTGCCGGTGACGCTGCCGACGCGCCCGTCGTTCTACGGCCATTAATCAACCACTCCAAACCCGATTGAATGAGGAGCAACCATGAAAATCGCCTTTGATGTGGATGTGATCAAGGATTTGGGGATCACACGGATGGTGCAGCAGGTGGCCGACTGGGGCTACAAGTATATCGAGCAGTCGCCGCACCCGCAGATCAACCCTTTCTACAAGCATCCGAAAGCCGCACGCGAAGTCATGGCGGAATATAAAAACGCGCTGAAGGCCACCGGCGTGGAGATCTCTTCATTTATCGTGGTGTATCGCTGGTCGGGGCCAGGGGAGGATCGCCGGCAGGCGGCGGTGAAGAACTGGCGGCGCATGATTGAGATCGCCGTTGAAATGGGGGTGCAGGTGATTAATACCGAACTGGCTGGCAACCCCAATGAACCGGAGATCTGCGAAGAGCTGTGGTACAAGTCGATGGAAGAGCTGTTGCCGATCGTCGAACGTGAAGGCATTCGCATGGAGATCCAGTCTCATCCGTGGGACTTTTGCGAATTGAGTAATGAAACCGCCGATATGGTGAAGTCGCTGCGCAGCGATCACGTTAAATATCTGTATAGCGTGCCGCATTCGTTCTATTACGACAAAGGGCAGGGCGACGTGGCGAACATGCTCAAATACGCCGGCGACGATCTTTCCCATGTGCTGATCGCCGACACCATGAACCATACCCGCCATTGCCGTTACATCGTCAATCCACCCGGCGTGGATGCCGCGGTGCATCAGCACGTTGGTATTGGCGAAGGCGAAGTCGATTTTGATGCGCTGTTCCAGACGTTGCGCGATATGGAATTTGCCAATCGCAACTTCAAGGTCGGCGGCGAATCGATAATCTGTACCTCACTGTTCGGCTACCCGGAAAAAATGAAAACCCAGGCGGTAGCTACGCGCGAACGTATCGAAAAAGAGCTGTTGGGCAAATAACCTTGTCGGTAACGCCGGCAGGGAATGCGCCGGTGCACCGAAATGCGACAGAGGCTTAAGATGAACAAAGATAATGTAAAGCTGGCGATTGCGCCGATCGGTTGGACCAACGACGACATGCCAGAATTGGGCAAGGAAAATACCTTCCAGCAGTGCGTCAGTGAAATGGCGCTGGCAGGGTTTACCGGCTGTGAAGTTGGCAGCAAGTATCCACGCGATCCAAAAGTATTGAAACCGATGCTGGATATTCGCGGCATTCAAATCTGCAATGCCTGGTTCAGCACCTTCTTTGCCGATGGCCAGAAAGAAAAAACCATCGACGAATTTGTCAATCATATGAATTTCCTGCACGCCATGGGGGCCAGGGTGATTGGCTGTTCAGAGCAGAGCAAGAGCATTCAGGGCACCAGCAAGCCGGTGCTGGAAGAAAAACCGCATTTCAGCGATGAAGAGTGGCAGCGCGTAGCCGACGGCTATAACCAACTGGCGCAAATCGCTGCCGAAAAGGGCATGCAGGTGTGTCTGCATCACCATATGGGTACCGGCATCCAAACCACTGAAGAAATCGATCGCTACATGAGCATGGTGAACGACGATGTTTACCTGTTGTTTGATACCGGCCATGCCTATTATTCCGAGGGCAGTCAGCAGGCGATGATGGCAATACTGGAAAAATACTTGCCGCGTATCAATCATGTCCATTTGAAAGACGTACGTGACGACGTGGTAGCGCAGGTCAAGGCGCAGCGCCTGAGTTTTCTGGACGGGGTGAAGAAAGGCACCTTCACCGTACCCGGCGACGGCGTGATTGACTTCCGCCCGGTGTTCAAACTGCTGGACGAGCGTGGCTATAAAGGCTGGATGGTGGTTGAAGCCGAACAGGATCCGGCGCTCGCCAACCCGTTTGAATATGCGGTAAAAGCCCGACGCTATATCAAGGAAACGGCGGGGATCTAAGCGGCGACGGCGGCACTGTATCTCGGATAAACCAAGGGCTATCGGCGATAGCCCTTTTGCTTTATTTAAACACCATGAAAACGCGCCATATGATAGGCATCCACCAGCTTGCCGTCGCGCATGGCGAAGTGCCGGCTGGTGCCTTCAATGTCAAAACCAAACTTGCGGTAGAGCGCAATGGCCCCCTGGTTATCGGTGAACACCGTCAGCTCGATGCGCTGTATCGCCGCCCAGTTATCACAGATGTCGATCATGGCGTGCATCAGCGCACTGCCGACGCCCTGGCCATGATAAGCCGGGTCTACGCCAAGGCCAAAAGTTGCAACGTGTCGACGGCGCACGCGTTGATTGAGTTCCAGCGTCAATTGCCCGACGATTTTGTCCCCCATGCAGGCCACCAGATTACTGTTCCCCGCGGGCCTGTCGGCCAGACGCTGTTGCCACAGGGCTTCGGAAGGCAAGGGGAGTTGTAGCGTGTCGCGGTACACCGCCGGATGAGCATAGAGCTGCTGTAGTGCTGCGGCATCGGTTATCTCGACGTGGCGGATGGTAATGTCTCCCATGCTTGCTCTCCTTTGGCTTAGCGTTTGAATAACCTCTAAAATTATCGGTTTATTGTGTCGAGTCAATAATATTTCGCCTTGGTCAAAAAAACGCTTTACAGATGCGAATGATAATGATTATTATTGCTATGCGTTCTCGGGAGGGTAGCAACCCTTGCCACTCTCGCTAGAAGGCACGACATTGCTCACATTGCTTCCAGTGTTACTTAGCCAGCTCGGGTGCTGGCTTTTTTTTTGCCCAAAATCATCCACCTTTACGCACCACAAATCTTCTGCGGCTCCTCTGCCAATTCCATCGAATTTTTTGAACAGAGGGGTGAGTTTTTTACGCTTTCTTATTTCCCATGCAGGGCTAGACTGTAAAAAACGTTGAGGAGAGTTGAATATGATTTATGTACGTAAAGCAGAAGACCGCGGTCATGCCAATCATGGTTGGTTGGACAGCTGGCACACCTTCTCATTTGCCAATTACTACGATCCCGACTTTATGGGGTTCTCCGCACTGCGGGTGATCAATGAAGACGTGATCGATGCGGGGCAGGGTTTTGGTACCCATCCGCATAAAGATATGGAAATTCTGACCTACGTGCTCAGCGGTACCGTCGAGCATCAGGACAGCATGGGCAATAAAGAACAGATTCATGCCGGTGAGTTCCAGATCATGAGTGCCGGTACCGGTGTGCGACACTCCGAATACAACGGCAATAGCGATCGGCCACTGCACCTGTATCAGATCTGGATTATTCCAGATACCAACGGTCTGCCGCCGCGTTACGAGCAGCGCATGTTCGATGCGCCACAGGGTCGCCAACTGGTGTTGTCGCCCGATGCCCGTGAAGGCTCGCTGAAAGTGTTCCAGGACATGACGCTGTCGCGTTGGGCGCTGGAAAAAGATCGGCAGTCAGCCTATCAGGTGGAGGCCGAGCGCCGCATCTGGATCCAGGTGGTGCGCGGTACGGTGACCATCAATGGGCAGAAGGCCGGGACCAGCGATGCGTTCGCGATATGGGACGAAGCCGAGTTGTCGATTCATGCCGATGAAGACAGTGAAATCCTGCTGTTTGATCTGCCGCCGGTCTGATTGACGCGGTAACCGCCATTAAGGCTCAACCTGCGGGTTGAGCCTTTTTTGTGACCGACGCTCGTTAACCAGCAATATCAGCACGGCTTTTTTTTTGCTAAAATGAGCACCCATTCATGGTTAGCCAGTTCATTGATAATGAAGAAAAAACGGCCGGTACTTCAAGATGTGGCAAATAAGGTAGGCGTCACCAAGATGACGGTGAGCCGCTATTTGCGCAATCCCGATCAGGTTTCCGCCGCTTTGCAGCAAAAAATTGCGGTGGCGCTGGATGAACTGGGATATATCCCCAACCGGGCGCCGGACATTCTCTCCAACGCCACCAGCCGGGCGATCGGCGTGCTGTTGCCATCGTTGACCAACCAGGTCTTTGCCGAAGTGCTGCGCGGTATCGAAAGCGTTACCGATGCGCATAATTATCAAACCATGCTGGCGCACTATGGCTATTTGCCGGAGCGCGAAGAAGAACGCCTGACTTCGCTGCTTTCCTTCAATATTGACGGTTTGATCCTGTCCGAACGTAACCATACGCCACGTACGTTAAAAATGATTGAAGTGGCCGGTATCCCCGTCGTGGAGTTGATGGATTGCGTCACACCCTGTCTGGATCTGGCTGTCGGTTTTGATAATTTTGAAGCCGCGCGCCAAATGACTCAACAAATCATTGCTCATGGCCATCGGCACGTGGTGTATCTTGGCGCACGCCTTGATGAACGAACCCTGATTAAACAACAGGGTTATGAGCAGGCGATGCTGGATGCAGGGTTACAGCCGCATTGTATCATGACCGATCGGGCTTCTTCGTATTCTTCTGGCGGTGAGCTGCTACGTTTGGCGCAGAAAGAATATCCTCAGGTAGACAGCATATTTTGTACCAACGATGACCTGGCGGTGGGCGCGATGCTTGAATGCCAGCGTCAGGGGCTGTCGATTCCACAGGACATGGCGATTGCCGGATTCCACGGCCATGATATCGGTCAGGTGATGGTGCCAAAACTTGCCAGCGTGTTGACATTGCGTGAGCGTATGGGGCAAGTGGCCGCACAAAGCCTACTGGCGAAACTGCGTGGCGAAGCGGTTAATCCGCGTATGATTGACACCGGTTTTACCCTCCTGCTTGGCGGCAGTCTGTAGCGTCGCCATCGCGCGCTTAAGCATATTCCTAGTTTTTCAGCCCAGCATGGATTTTTGATGGCCTTCACAGATATGTAAAATCATCATAGGTGTTTGTTGCTTAATACTTCATCTACAAAGACAATGTTACCGATAACTTGTTACCAGTAACATTTTGGCTGGCGACCCCAACAGGGCAGTAATATTATGAGTAATACACAACACCACGTTTTTATCTTAATGGGCGTATCTGGCAGCGGTAAATCAGCGGTAGCTAATGCTGTTGCTCATGAAATCAGCGCTGCGATGCTGGATGGCGATTATCTGCATCCACGCAGCAACATCAACAAGATGGCCGATGGCCATGCGCTCAATGACGACGACCGTGCCCCTTGGCTGACGGCGTTGAATGATGCCATTTTTGCCATGCAGCGGACCAATGATGTTGCTCTGTTGGTATGTTCTGCACTGAAAAAGCGTTATCGCGACCGCCTGCGTGCCGGTAACAGCAATCTGCATTTCATCTACCTGCAAGGTTCCAAAGCGATCATTGAAGAACGTTTGAAACAGCGTAAAGGGCATTTCTTCAAGCCGCAGATGCTGGTTTCCCAGTTTGAAGCACTGGAAGAACCAGGCGCCGATGAAGGCGATGTTCATGCGATCGATATCAACCAGCCTTTAGAAGGCGTGGTTGCTGACACTATTAAACTGATAACCACAGTAACCGCTCAGGAATAATTATGGATACGTTAACGCTGGTTTTCACCGCCGTTGGTTCGGTGTTGCTATTGCTCTTCCTGGTGATGAAGGCGCGCATGCATGCTTTCATCGCCCTGATGCTGGTGTCGATGGGGGCGGGCCTGTTCTCTGGCATGTCGCTGGAAAAAATCACCGACACCATGCAAAAAGGCATGGGCGGCACCTTGGGCTTCCTGGCGATCGTTGTGGCGCTGGGCGCGATGTTCGGCAAAATCCTGCATGAAACTGGCGCGCTGGATCAGATCGCGGTCAAACTGTTGAAGGGTTTCGGTGAGCAGCGTGCGCACTACGCGCTGGGTATTGCCGGTCTGGTCTGTGCCTTGCCGCTGTTCTTCGACGTGGCGATCGTACTGTTGATTGGCGTGGCGTTCGCCGTTGCCCGCCGCACCGGCGGCAATCTGATCAAGCAGGTGATTCCGCTGTTTGCCGGCGTTGCCGCCGCCGCCGCCTTCCTGCTGCCGGGGCCGACGCCGATGCTGCTGGCTTCGCAAATGAATGCCGACTTTGGCTGGATGATCCTGATTGGCCTGGCTGCGGCAATCCCGGGTATGCTGTTGGCCGGCCCGCTGTTCGGTTCGTTCATCAGCAAGCACGTGACGCTGGAACTGCCAAAAGATATCGAAGAACCCAGCATCGACAAGAGCAAGCTGCCGTCGTTTGGCTTCAGCCTGGCGTTGGTGCTGTTCCCGCTGGTACTGGTAGGGATGAAAACCATCGGCGCGCGCTTCACCGTTGAAGGCAGCTCGCTGTATCAATGGCTGCAATTTATCGGCCACCCGTTCACTGCGATTCTGATCGCCTGTCTGGTGGCGATTTACGGCCTGGCGATTCGCCGTGGCATGAGCAAAGACAAGGTGATGGAAGTCTGCTCTGCGGCAATCCAGCCTGCGGGGATCATCCTGTTGGTGACCGGTGCCGGTGGGGTATTCAAGCAGGTGCTGGTCGATTCTGGCGTTGGTCCGGCGCTGGGTAACGCGCTGATTGGCGCCGGCTTGCCGATTGCCATTGCCTGCTTTGTGCTGTCTGCGGCAGTTCGGGTGATTCAGGGTTCAGCCACCGTGGCGTGTCTGACCACCGTCGGCCTGGTGATGCCGGTGATCGGTGAACTGGGGTATTCTGGCGCGCAGATGGCGGCGCTGTCGATTTGCATCGCCGGTGGCTCTATCGTACTGAGCCATGTGAATGACTCCGGCTTCTGGCTGTTTGGCAAGTTTACCGGTGCCACCGAAGCGCAGACGCTGAAAACCTGGTCGGTGATGGAAACCATTCTTGGCACCACCGGTGCCGTTGTCGGCATGATTGCATTCTCGATGATGTAATCTGCTGCGATATTTGCCTGACAGGGCCGGTCAGTGAATGCTGACCGGCCCTATTGTTCGCGCTTCCTTTCCCCTTGCTACAGTTTCAGATAGGCGCGCACGCCGTCCAGAAACATCTGCGTTGACAGCATCACCAGCACCAGTCCCATCAAACGCTCCAGCGCGCTGACGCCCTTGCTGCCCAATAGACGCAAAAACAGGTTCGACATCAGCAGGATGGCGGCAGAAATCCCCCAGGCAATCAGCAATGCGACCACCAGATGTCCCAGTTGGTTAGGGTATTGATGCGACAGCAGCATCAGCGCTGCCAATATCGATGGCCCGGCCACCAACGGGATCGCCAGCGGCACCAGAAAAGGCTCCTCACCGGCGGAAAGACCGCTGCTGTTGCCTTCCTGTGACGGGAAAATCATCTTGATGGCAATCAGGAACAGAATGATGCCGCCGGAAATGGAGACCGTTTCAGTGCGCAGGTTGAGGAAGGCCAGAATATTTTCGCCGGCAAACAGAAATATCAGCATCAGTATCAGCGCAATCAGCAGCTCGCGGATTAGCACAATGCGCCGACGGCGAGGTTCCAGATGCTTGAGCACCGACATGAAAATCGGCAGATTACCGAGTGGATCCATAATTAAAAACAGCAACACCGTCGCTGAAATCATCTCTGTCATCATTACCTCAACCGCGGTCAGGGGCAGTAAAATGGCTGCCTGCCCTCCCGCCTATAAGAAGGATTGCTGAGAAATGCCCAGCCATCGATTAAATTCACTTTGCGCCTGCGCCGACATTTTGTAAGGTGGGGACATTGTGTCCCTCTCTACAAATTTGTCGTCATCCTCCAAGGCAGGACAGTTATCATGAAAAACGTTGGTTTAGTCGGTTGGCGCGGTATGGTCGGCTCTGTGCTCATGCAACGCATGGCAGAAGAGCGCGATTTTGACGCCATCCGCCCGGTATTCTTTTCTACATCTCAGCACGGTTCCGCCGCGCCAGCCATCGGCGGCCAGCAGAACGGCACGCTGCAAGATGCTTACGATATCGATGCGCTAGCCGCGCTTGATATTATCATCACCTGCCAGGGCGGCGATTACACTAACGAAGTTTATCCCAAGCTGCGTGAAAGTGGCTGGCAGGGTTACTGGATTGACGCCGCGTCATCTCTGCGCATGCAGGACGACGCCATTATCATTCTGGACCCGGTCAACCACGCGGTTATCCAGCAAGGGCTGGATAAAGGCATTAAAACCTTTGTCGGTGGTAACTGCACCGTCAGCCTGATGCTGATGTCGCTGGGCGGCCTGTTTGCCAACGATCTGGTGGAGTGGGCATCGGTCTCCACCTATCAGGCGGCATCCGGCGGCGGCGCGCGCCATATGCGCGAACTGCTGGTGCAAATGGGCATGCTGCACGCCGACGTGGCAAAAGAGCTGCAAAACCCGGCGTCGGCCATTCTGGATATCGAACGTAAAGTGACCGGGGCCACCCGTTCCGGCGTGTTGCCGACCGACAATTTTGGTGTGCCGTTGGCCGGCAGCCTGATCCCATGGATCGACAAGCAGCTTGATAACGGCCAGAGTCGTGAAGAGTGGAAAGGCCAGGCGGAAACCAACAAGATCCTGTCCACCTCCAGCGTTATCCCGGTTGATGGCCTGTGCGTGCGCGTTGGCGCGCTGCGCTGCCACAGCCAGGCGTTCACCCTGAAACTCAAGCAAGACGTGCCGCTGCCGGAAATCGAACAGCTGCTGGCAACCCATAATGACTGGGTGCGGGTGATCCCGAACGACCGCGAACTGACGATGCGTGAACTGACGCCTGCCGCAGTGACCGGCACGCTGAACACCCCGGTCGGTCGTTTGCGCAAGCTGAACATGGGGCCGGAATACCTGTCGGCCTTCACCGTCGGCGACCAGTTGCTGTGGGGTGCGGCGGAACCGCTGCGTCGCATGCTGCGCATTCTGCTGTAAAAATAACCGACACATACCGGGGCTGGTGCCAGCCAGCCCCATCAAGCCCCCATTTCTGCCGTTTTCCCCATTGTGGCTGAAAAATTTTCCTCACCGCTATCGCCGTTTTTTTATTCGTCTTTGGCTATGCTTACTGTGTAGATGATTGAATTTTCATCTCTGCTAGGAATATGTCTAAAAAGAAGCAGAAAGAGCGATCTACAGGTCGGACGCGTAAAGTTTAATCAATAACCGACCGCAATCACGCTTTAGTCATCGAATGAATTGCATGATAAACACAACGGCGAACGTTTAAAAAATGTAGCCCTTAGGGATCATGCTATTAAGCAAAGGGAGAAGAACATGCCTGTACTTCCCGATCGTGACGTGATTAATCAGTTGATTTCCGGTAATTATGCCGATCCGTTCTCCCTGCTTGGCATGCATGTCACCGCAGCGGGCCTACAGGTGCGAGCGTTATTCCCTGATGCCAGCGAGGTATGGCTGGTGGATGCACAAACCGGTCGTCGGGTAACGCAGCTCGACTGCCTGGAACCGAGAGGCTTCTTCTGCGCTACCGTTCCTCGTCGTAAAAATCCTTTTCACTACCAGTTTTCGGTTAAATGGCAACAACATCAACAATTGTTGGAAGATCCCTACCGTTTTGGCACACTTTTGCAGGAGATCGACAGCTGGCTATTGGCTGAAGGCACCCATTTGCGACCCTATGAACGCCTGGGAGCCCATCTGAGCGAACTGGACGGCGTGGCTGGCGTCAGCTTTGCGGTATGGGCGCCAAATGCCCAGCGCGTTTCGGTGGTGGGGGAGTTCAACTTTTGGGATGGCCGCCGTCATCCGATGCGTCTGCGCAAAGAGAACGGCATCTGGGAACTGTTCCTGCCGGGGGTGAGCGCAGGTCAGCTGTATAAATATGAAATCATCGACTGTTACGGCAATACCCAGCTCAAGGCCGATCCCTATGCGTTTGAGGCGCAAATGCGCCCGGATACCGCTTCGCTGGTCGCCCTATTGCCCGAGGTGGTAGAAAACACGACGCAGCGCCAGCAAGCCAACGGTTTCGATCGGCCGGTTTCAATCTATGAGGTGCATCTTGGTTCGTGGCGTCGGCACAGTGACAACAATTTCTGGCTCAGCTATCAGGAGCTGGCGGAACAGCTGATCCCGTATGTGAAACAGATGGGGTTTACCCATCTCGAACTGCTGCCGATCAACGAACATCCGTTCGACGGCAGCTGGGGCTATCAACCGCTGGGGCTGTATGCTCCGACCCGTCGCTTTGGCACGCCGGCGGAGTTCAGGGCTTTTGTGGCAGCGGCGCATCAGGCTGGTATCAACGTGATCCTTGACTGGGTGCCTGGGCATTTCCCCAGCGACGCCTACGGACTGGCCAATTTTGACGGTACCGCGCTGTATGAATATGCCGACCCGCGTGAAGGTTTCCACCAGGACTGGAACACGCTGATCTACAACTACGGTCGCCATGAGGTGCGCAACTATCTGGCGGGAAACGCCTTTTTTTGGCTGGAACGCTACGGTATCGATGGGCTACGGGTGGACGCGGTCGCCTCGATGATCTATCGCGACTACAGCCGCGCCGAGGGCGAGTGGGTACCGAACTACTACGGCGGCAATGAAAACCTCGAAGCTATCGCCTTCCTGCGGTACACCAACCACACGCTGGGCAAGGCGCGGCCAGGCGCGGTAACGCTGGCGGAAGAGTCCACCGACTATCCCGGCGTCACGTTGCCGCCGGAGTCTAACGGACTGGGGTTCCATTACAAATGGAACCTGGGCTGGATGCACGACACGCTGAACTACATGCAGTGTGATCCGGTGCATCGCAAATATCACCATAACCAAATGACCTTCGGCATGCTGTATGCCTACACCGAAAACTTCGTGCTACCAATTTCCCATGACGAAGTAGTGCACGGCAAACGTTCGGTGCTGGATCGGATGCCGGGCGACGCCTGGCAGAAGTTCGCCAATCTGCGCGCCTATTACGGTTTTATGTGGGCGCACCCCGGCAAAAAACTGCTGTTTATGGGCTGTGAATTTGCCCAGGGACGCGAATGGAACTTCGACACCAGCCTGGACTGGCATTTGCTGGAAGGACTGGACGGTTGGCACCACGGCGTTCAGCGGCTGGTGCGCGATCTCAACCATTGCTACCAGAACACGCCGCCGCTGTACCAACGCGACTATCTGCCGGACGGCTTTGAATGGCTGGTGGTAGACGATTTCGACAACTCGGTCTTTGCCTTTGCCCGCTACGACGCCGACGGTAACCAACTGATTGCCGTCAGCAATTTTACCCCGGTGCCGCGCCACCAGTATCGCATCGGCCTTTCCCAACCGGGCACCTATCGGGAAATACTCAATACCGATTCGCACCATTACCACGGCAGCAATACCGGTAATCAGGGCCGGGTTCAATCGCAGGCGATCGGCAGCCACGGCCGCGATCATTCGATCGACATTACCGTCCCGCCACTGGCAACGCTGTACCTGCTGCGGGAGGCGCCATGAGGGAATTGCAACCCGGTGTTGCCGCCCCTTACGGCGCCCATTTCGACGGCAGTGGCGTCAACTTCGTGCTGTTTTCAGCCAATGCCACGCGGGTGGAGCTGTGCCTGTTTGATGCCGAGCAGCGTGAAACCCGCCTGCCGTTACCGGCGCGCAGCGGCGATATCTGGCACGGTTATCTGCCGGGAGGTCGGCCGGGCCTGCGTTACGCTTATCGGGTGCACGGCCCGTTTGCGCCGGCGCAGGGGTTGCGTTTCAATCCGCAAAAACTGCTGCTGGATCCGGCCACCCGCGCGGTCGAAGGCCCGGTTGACGACGATCCTCGGCTGCACGGTGGTTATCAGCAGGCCGATGAACACGACAGCGCGACCCTGATGCCCAAATGTATCGTGGTGGATGAGACCTACGATTGGCAGGACGATCGCGCGCCGGCCACGCCGTGGGGAGAAACGGTAATTTACGAAGCCCATGTGCGCGGTCTGACGCTGCAACACCCGGCGATCCCGCCGGCGCTGCGCGGCAGCTTTGCGGCATTGGGTCACCCGGCGATGATCGCCTACTTCACTCACTTGGGCATTACTGCGCTAGAGCTGTTGCCAGTCCAGCAACATACCACCGAGCCACGCTTGCAGCAGCTCGGGCTACAGAACTACTGGGGCTATAACGTGCTGGCGCCGTACGCGCCGGATCATCGCTATGCCAGCCAGTCGTCGCCGTTGCGCGAGTTCCGCGACGCGGTAAAAGCCCTGCATCGCGCCGGTATTGAAGTGATTCTGGACGTGGTGTTTAACCACAGCGCCGAGCTGGATATCGACGGGCCGACGCTGTCGCTGCGCGGTATCGACAACCCGAGCTATTACTGGCTGAACCCGGACGGCGACTATACCAACGTCACCGGCTGCGGCAACACGCTGCGGCTTGACCAACCGTCGGGCGTGGCATGGGTGATGGATTGCCTGCGTTTTTGGGCGCGCGAGTGCCACGTCGACGGCTTTCGTTTCGATTTGGGCACGGTCTTGGGCCGCAGGCCAGCATTCGATCGTGACGCGCCGCTGTTTCAGGCGATGCTGGCGGACGACACCCTGTCCCGCTGCAAGCTGATCGCCGAACCGTGGGATATCGGCCCGGGCGGCTATCAGGTGGGGGGTTTTCCCGGTCGTTTTGCCGAGTGGAACGACCACTATCGTGACGATATGCGGCGTTTCTGGCTGCTGGGCGACTTGCCGCTTGGCGCATTCGCCCAGCGCTTTGCCGCCTCCAGCGAGGTGTTTGACCGGCGTGGCCGGGCACCCTATGCCAGCGTCAACATGCTCACCGCCCACGACGGCTTTACCCTGCAGGATCTGGTGAGCTACAACCAGCGGCACAACCAGCCGAACGGCGAAGACAACCGTGACGGCAACGGGCGTAATTACAGCTATAACCACGGCGTGGAAGGGCCAACCGATGATGCCGAGGTGAGGCAGCGCCGCGGTCGCAGCCAACGAGCGCTACTTGCCACGCTGTTGCTGTCGCAGGGCACGCCGATGCTGTTGGCTGGCGACGAGCATGGTCACAGCCAGCACGGTAACAACAACGCCTATTGCCAGGATAATGCCACTACCTGGCTGGACTGGCAGTCGGCGGATCGGGCGCTGCTCGACTATACCGCTGCACTGATCCGCCTACGGCGACAAATTCCCGCCCTGCGTCAGGATCGCTGGTGGCAGGAGGGGGATGGTTGCGTGCAATGGCTGAATGCGCAGGGCCAGCCGCTTGGCGCATCGCAGTGGGAGCATGCGCCACCACAGCTGCAAATTCGGCTGTCCCAACGTTGGCTGGTGGTGATTAATGCCGGCCCCGAGACGGTCGATATGACCTTGCCTGCCGGCGATTGGCAGCTAGTCACCCCGTTTGTTCAGGAAGACTCGCAGGCGGATTTGCCCGCCTGGCGCCAGCCTGCGCACTCGCTTTGCGTACTGGCAGACAATAATTAAAAGGAGTCAATCATGGTTAGATTTGAAAACAAAGACCCTTTGATGTTGGCGCGGCAATTGCCGATCAAATCCGTTGCCCTGATTCTGGCCGGTGGCCGCGGCTCACGCCTGAAAGACTTAACCTCGACCCGCGCCAAGCCTGCGGTGCACTTTGGCGGCAAGTTTCGCATTATCGATTTCGCCCTGTCCAACTGCCTGAATTCAGGTATCCGACGGATTGGGGTGATCACTCAATACCAGTCCCACACCCTGGTACAGCACATTCAGCGTGGCTGGTCGTTCCTCAATGAGGAAATGAACGAGTTTGTCGATCTGTTGCCGGCACAGCAGCGGCTTAGCACCGAACACTGGTACAAGGGCACCGCCGACGCGGTGTATCAGAACCTGGATATCATCCGCCGTTACGATGCGGAATACGTGGTGATTCTGGCCGGCGATCATATCTACAAGATGGATTATTCGCGCATGCTGATCGACCACGTCGAAAAGGGCGCGCAGTGCACCGTGGCCTGCCTGCCGGTGCCGTTGCAGCAAGCCAGCGAGTTCGGCGTGATGAAAGTGGATGAAAACGACCGAGTGCTGGAATTTCTGGAAAAACCCGCGCAGCCGCCGGCGATGCCGGACAACCCGGATATGGCGCTCGCCAGCATGGGCATTTATATCTTTAATGCGGACTATCTGTTCACCCTATTGGAAGAGGACATGTCGACGCCGGATTCCAGCCATGACTTCGGCAAGGATCTGATACCGAAGATTACCGCGCAGCACGCCGCCTGGGCGCATCCCTTTACGCTGTCCTGCGTAACCTCCAATCCGGAGCTGCCGCCGTATTGGCGCGATGTTGGCACGTTGGAAGCCTATTGGCGCGCCAATCTGGATTTGGCGTCGGTGACGCCGGAGCTGGATATGTACGACCGCGCCTGGCCGATTCGCACACACATGGAACCGTTGCCGCCGGCCAAGTTCGTACAGGATCGCTCCGGCAGCCATGGCATGACCATGAACTCGCTGGTGTCCGGCGGCTGCATTGTTTCCGGCTCGGTGGTGGTGCATTCGGTGTTGTTCCCGCGTGTGCGGGTGAACTCCTTCTGTACCATCGATTCCACGGTGTTGTTGCCGGACGTCAACGTCGGCCGTTCCTGCCGACTGCGGCGCTGCATCATCGACCGTGCCTGTCAGATCCCGGAAGGCATGGTGATTGGCGAAAATGCCGATGAAGACAGTAAGCGTTTCTATCGCTCTGAAGGCGGCATCGTGCTGGTCACGCGCGACATGCTGTCGAAGTTATAGCGGGTCGCCCTTGACCCCGTGGGCGCGCTGGTCGCGTCCTTACGTGTCTCCCAGCGCCCGTTAGCGGGCCGAATTTCAGGAGTAGCGATGCAGGTATTACACGTATGTTCTGAGATGTTCCCACTGCTCAAAACCGGCGGGCTTGCAGACGTGGTCGGCGCGCTGCCGGCGGCGCAGATTGACGCCGGCGCCGACGTGCGGGTGTTATTGCCCGCTTTCCCTGATCTGCGCACCGGCATTGCCGAAACCGTACTGGTGGCGGAAATCGACTCGTTCGCCGGCCGCGTCGGGCTGCGCTACGGCAGCTATCATGGCGTTGGCATCTATCTGATTGATGCGCCCTGGCTTTACGATCGACCCGGCAGCCCGTACCACGACCAGTCGATGTATGCCTACCCCGACAACCACCGGCGCTTTGCGCTGCTTGGCTGGATGGCCTGTGAACTGGCCAAAGGGCTGGATCGCTATTGGCGGCCAGCGCTGGTACATGCCCATGACTGGCACGCCGGGCTGACCTGCGCCTATCTGGCGGCAAACGGTCACCCGGCACGTTCGGTGTTTACCGTGCACAACCTGGCCTATCAGGGCATGTTTTCCGCACATCACGTCACCGAGCTGTGGCTTCCCCAGTCGTTCTATGACATTTACGGCCTCGAGTTTCACGGGCAGATGTCCTTTCTGAAGGCTGGGTTGTTCTATGCCGATCACATCACCGCCGTCAGCCCGACCTACGCGCGTGAAATCACCCGACCGGAGTTTGGCTACGGTATGGAAGGGCTATTGCAGGAGCGGCAGCATCAGGGGCGGTTGAGCGGCATTCTGAACGGCGTCGACGAAAAAATCTGGGATCCGGCCAACGACGCGCGGCTCCGGGCGCGTTATGACGCCGACGATCTGAAAGAAAAAGTGAAAAACAAACTGCATCTGCAAAAGGCCATGGGGCTGAAAATGGATGAGTCGGTGCCGCTGTTTGCGGTGGTCAGTCGGCTGACCAGCCAAAAAGGGCTGGATCTGGTGCTGGAGGCGTTGCCAGCGTTGTTGGAGCAGGGCGGGCAACTGGCGCTGCTCGGTGCCGGCGATGCGGTATTGCAACAGGCGTTTCTGGCGGCGGCCGCCGATTATCCGGAACAGGTCGGGGTGCAGATCGGCTATCACGAAGCCTTCTCCCACCGCATTATCGGCGGGGCTGATGTGATTATGGTGCCGAGCCGCTTCGAGCCCTGCGGCCTGACGCAACTGTACGGCCTGAAGTATGGCACGTTACCACTGGTACGGCGCACCGGTGGACTGGCGGACACGGTGGTGGACTGCGCGCTGGAAAATCTGGCCGACGGCACCGCCAGTGGATTCGTGTTTGATGACTGTGATGCCGTCGCGCTGGGCAATGCCATTCGGCGTGCCATGGTGTTGTGGAGCCGCCAGAAACACTGGCGTCACGTACAGCGTCATGCCATGAGTCTCGACTTTGGCTGGCAGGTAGCGGCAAAAGAATACCTGTCGCTGTATAGCCGGCTGCTTTGAGGCGGCTCCTGGTCTGGTTCGTCCCAGGCGGCTGCTTACCGATTCACAGCGCGCCGCCTGGGTGTAACACCTGCCCGGTAGGGTATATCCATGCTTGTTGTAATCACGCACTCGGGATTGAAAAATGACTTCACCGTTTAGCTACACCTCACCCACGGTCAGTGTCGAAGCGCTGAAACATTCCATTGCCTATAAGCTGATGTTTATCATTGGCAAGGATCCGGCCATTGCTACCCAGCATGACTGGCTTAACGCCGCCCTGTTTGCGGTGCGCGATCGCATGGTGGAACGCTGGCTGCGTTCCAACCGTGCCCAGCTGTCGCAGGACGTGCGGCAGGTGTATTACCTGTCGATGGAGTTCCTGCTTGGGCGCACGCTGTCGAACGCCCTGCTGTCGATGGGCATTTATCAGGATCTGCAGGACGCGCTGGAAGAGATGGGCCTGAGCCTCGGCGAGCTGTTGGAAGAAGAGAACGACCCGGGGCTTGGCAACGGTGGCTTGGGGCGGTTAGCCGCCTGTTTCCTGGATTCGCTGGCGACGCTGGCGCTGCCGGGGCGCGGTTACGGCATCCGCTACGAATACGGTATGTTCAAACAGAACATCGTGGACGGCCAGCAGATGGAATCACCCGACTATTGGCTGGAGTACGGTAATCCATGGGAGTTCCCGCGCCATAACACCCGTTACAAAGTGCGTTTTGGCGGACGAGTCCAGCAGGAAGGGGCGAAAACCCGCTGGGTAGAAACCGAAGAGGTGCTGGCGATTGCCTACGATCAGGTGATCCCCGGCTTTGACACTGACGCCACCAATACCCTGCGGCTGTGGAGTGCGCAGGCCAGTAATGAAATCAACCTGGGCAAGTTTAATCAGGGCGACTATTTTGCCGCGGTGGAAGATAAAAACCATTCTGAAAACGTATCGCGGGTGCTGTATCCGGATGACTCGACCTATTCCGGGCGTGAGCTACGGCTGCGGCAGGAGTATTTCCTGGTATCGGCGACGGTGCAGGATATCCTCAACCGCCATTGGGCGATGCATAAGACCTTTGATAATCTGGCAGACAAGATCGCCATTCACCTCAACGATACCCACCCGGTGCTGTCGATCCCGGAACTGATGCGGGTGCTGATTGACGAGCACAAATTCAATTGGCTCGACGCCTGGAGCGTGGTGGAAAAAGTGTTTTCCTACACCAACCACACGCTGATGAGCGAAGCGCTGGAAACCTGGCCGGTGGAGATGATCGGCAAGATCCTGCCGCGCCACCTGCAGCTGATCTTCGAAATCAACGATCATTTCCTCAAGTATGTGCAACAGGAGGCGCCGGGCGACAACGATCTGCTGGCGCGTTTGTCGATCATCGACGAACAGAACGGCCGCAAAGTGCGTATGGCGTGGCTGGCGGTGGTGGTCAGTCACAAGGTGAACGGCGTTTCTGCGCTGCATTCCGAACTGATGGTGCAATCGCTGTTTGCCGATTTTGCCCGCATCTTCCCCGATCGCTTTTGCAATAAAACCAACGGCGTCACGCCGCGACGCTGGCTGGGGCTGGCCAATCGCCCGCTGTCGGCGGTGCTGGACGATGCCATTGGCCACACCTGGCGCACCGATCTCAGCCAGTTGAGCGAGATTAAACCCAACGTCGATTACCCCAGTTTTCTACTGGCAGTACAGGAGGCCAAGCAGCAAAACAAACAGCGGCTGGCGGCTTACATCGCCCGCAAGCTGAACGTGGTGGTCAACCCGGATGCGTTGTTTGATGTACAGATCAAACGCATTCATGAATATAAACGCCAGCTGCTGAATGTGCTGCACGTCATCACCCGCTACAACCGGCTACTGCAAGATCCGGAAACCGAACGCGTGCCGCGCGTGGTGATTTTTGCCGGCAAGGCGGCGTCAGCCTACTACGCCGCCAAACAGATTATCCGCTTGATCAATGATGTGGCCAAGGTGATCAACCACGATCCGCGCGTGCACGATCGGCTTAAAGTGGTGTTTATTCCCAACTATGGCGTCAGCCTGGCGCAGATGATCATTCCGGCGGCAGACCTGTCCGAACAGATCTCGTTGGCCGGCACCGAGGCGTCCGGCACCAGCAACATGAAGTTTGCGCTCAACGGTGCGCTAACCATCGGCACGCTGGACGGTGCCAACGTTGAAATGCGCGAGCACGTCGGCGAAGACAATATCTTTATCTTTGGTAACACCGCCGAACAGGTCGAGGAGCTGCGGCGTAACGGGTACAACCCGCACCAGTATTATGAACAGGACGCCGAACTGCACCAGGCGCTGACGCAGATCGCCACTGGCGCCTTCAGCCCGGAGGAGCCCAAGCGCTACAGTAATCTGTTCGACTCGCTGGTTAATCTCGGCGACCATTATCAGCTGCTGGCGGATTATCGCAGCTATGTTGACACCCAGGACCGGGTCGACGAGCTGTATCGCCATCAGGATGAGTGGACGCGGCGGGCGGTGCTGAACATCGCCAACATGGGCTACTTCTCGTCCGATCGCACCATTCAGGAATATGCCGACCAGATCTGGCACATCAAGCCGGTGAAGCTGTAATAAAAAAGGGCCGGATTATCCGGCCCTGGTTTCACGGGGTGAGTACGCGGTTGTTACGAGGCCAGCGACAGCGTTTTCGCTTTCGCGTGTTCTGCCAGCCAGGCTTTGACGCGGGCCTGTTGCGCCTGATCCAGCCACATGCCGAGTTTGGTACGCCGCCAGATGGCGTCATCCAGCTCGACCACCCACTCTTTTTCCACCAGATAGCGCAGTTCGGCCTCATACAAACCGTGGCCGAAATCTTCGCCCAGTTCAGCCAGGCTGTTGGCATCGGCCAGGATCAGTGCGCTATGGCTGCCGTAGGTGCGCGCGTAACGGCGTGCCAGCGACTCTGGCAGCCAGCCGTGTTCACGTCGCAGTTTGGCCGCGTAGCCGTCGCGATCGCCGCCGATGTCACCGCCCGGCAATGCGCCGTTCTTGGTCCACGCCGGACCGGCTCCCGGGTAGTAACGGGCCAGTTTTTCCATCGCATGTTCTGCCAGCTTGCGGTAGGTGGTCAGTTTGCCGCCGAACACAGACAGCAGCGGCGCCTGGCCAGCAGCATCATGCACGTCCAGGGTGTAATCGCGAGTGACCGCCTGCGGCGAGTCGGACTCGTCGTCACACAGTGGGCGCACGCCGGAGTAGGTCCAGACGATATCATCGCGTCCCAGCTGCTTCTTGAAGTGGTCGTTATACACCTTCAGCAGGTAGTCGATTTCATTGTCGTCGATTTTCACGTCTTTCGGATCGCCGTGATACTCCACGTCGGTGGTGCCGATAATTGAAAACTCGTCCAGCCACGGGATGACGAACACGATGCGGTTGTCTTCGTTTTGCAGAATGTATGATTGCGGCTGGTTATGCGCTTTAGGCACCACTATGTGGCTGCCCTTGATCAGACGGATACCGTACGGCGATTTGAGCTTCAGACCGTCGTCGAAGAAGTGCTTCACCCACGGGCCGGTCGCATTCACCAGACCTTTGGCGCGCCAGGTGAAGGTTTTGCCGCTGTCGATATCGCTGGCTTCAACCATCCACAGGCCGTTTTCTCGCCATGCACGGGTCACTTTGGTGCGGGTACGCACTTCGCCGCCGCGTTCCACCACTTCCTGCGCGTTCAGTACCACCAGGCGCGCATCGTCGACCCAGCAGTCAGAATATTCGAAACCGCGCTTCAGTTCCGGCTTAAGTACCGATTCTGGTCCAAATCGCAACCCTTTGCTGCCCGGCAGGCTGGTACGCTTGCCCAGGTGATCGTACAGGAACAGACCGGTGCGGATCATCCAGGCCGGGCGCAGGTGCGGCTGGTGCGGCAGGCGGAAGCGCATCGGGAACGCGATGTGCGGCGCCAGTCGCAGCAACACTTCACGTTCGGCCAGCGCTTCGCTCACCAGACGGAATTCATAGTGTTCCAGGTAGCGCAAGCCGCCATGGATCAGTTTGGAGCTGGCGGAAGACGTAGCGCAGGCCAAGTCTTGCGCTTCCAGTAGCAGTACGGACAGCCCGCGCCCGGCAGCATCCGCCGCGATGCCGGCACCGTTGATGCCGCCACCGATAACGATCAAGTCTTTGGTTTCCACGTCACCTTCCTCCAGATGTTCGAAATAGCTCTTTCATGTTCGTTTTCGCTCATGATTGTAATCAAAAACCAACAAACAAGCCAAGCCTTAACCAAACAAAAACATTCTGGCGTGATAGAGATAACAGTTTGGTGATAATACCTATACAGAATGCAGGGGAATTAGGGCGACCCTCTCCCGCAGGGAGAGAGGGTTAATAACGGGCGGGGATTAGCACAGTTCGAGTTGGACGTCGTATTGCTCGATGATTTTCATCACGCTCGGCGGTGGCAGCTGGTCGGTGAACAGATAGTCGATCAGATTCATGTTGCCGAGATTAACCATTGCGTTGCGACCGAATTTTGAATGGTCGGTGACCAGCATGACGCAGCGCGAGTTTTCGATAATGGCGCGTTTGGTGCGCACTTCGTGATAGTCGAATTCGAGCAACGAGCCGTCCATATCGATACCGCTGATACCGAGGATGCCGTAGTCCAGGCGGAACTGGGAAATGAAATCCAGCGTCGCTTCGCCCATAATGCCACCGTCGCGGGTGCGCACTTCGCCGCCGGCCAGAATCAGCCGAAAATCTTCTTTGGCGGTCAGCAGCGTGGCGACGTTGAGGTTATTGGTCACTACCCGCAGGTTCTTGTGGTTCATCAACGCGTGAGCTACCGCTTCTGGCGTGGTGCCGATATCAATGAACAGCGTGGCGCCATCCGGGATCTGGCTGGCGACGCGTTGGGCGATGCGCGCCTTTTCTTCTGACCACATCACCTTGCGATCGTGGTAAGCGGCGTTCACCGAACTGGACGGCAGCGCCGCGCCGCCGTGATGACGCTGAATCTTGTTCTGATCGGCCAGGTCATTCAGATCGCGGCGAATCGTTTGCGGACTGACGTCAAAATGTTCGACCAGTTCTTCCGTGCTGACATATCCCTGTAGTCGCACCAGCTCGATAATTGCGTCATGACGCTGTGTTTGCTTCACGATAATCCCCTATATATGTACCTGGCTGTTATTGTTGGTGGCTTGCGCGATGTCGCGTATCCCAAAATGCCATCAGTAACCCTAACACTAAACCGGCGACGTGTGCCGCGTTGGCGATCGACATTCCTAAAATATCGAAGTAGCCGGCCACCAGCCACAGCACGGAAAACATCATCAGACCGCGTGGCAGCATCAGGCCGCGTTCCGGCGCGCGTTCGCCGCTCAGCCAGCTGTAGCCCATCAGCGCATAAACCACGCCGGACAGGCCGCCAAACAGCGCACCGCTGAACAGCGATTGCGCCCAGCCGCTGAAGAAGGCGGAAACCACCGCCAGCACGAACAGTTTACCGGCACCGAGGCGTTTTTCCATTGGGCCACCGAGATACCACCACCACAGCAGGTTGAAGATAATGTGCAGCAGCGAGAAATGCAGCAGGGCATGGCTGACCCAGCGCCACAGCTGGCTATATTGTTCGCTATTTTGCGGCCAGGACAGCCAGTACATCACGTTATCATCGCCCAATACCTGCATCAGCAGGTAGACCAGAATACACAGCACCATCACCGTTAACGTCAACGGGCCGGCTTTGCTGCGGATGATCTGCAGGTAGGAGACGTGCTCGTAGGGCATATCGGTGCCGGTGGTGCCGGTTTGCCAACTGGCGGCCTGGTAACGGCGGTTAAGCGGGTCAATCATAAACTGCTGCAGTTCATGCTGTACCTGCTCCAGGCGACCGTCGTCGGCCAACCAGATTTCCGCCGCCTCGCCGGTGTTATGCACCTCAAGCGTGATGCCCTGCGTAGCCATGTAATCGACAAAGGCCTGCGCCAGACGGGGGTTGGATACGGCGATCACTCGAACCATAAATAGGGGGATCCGTGATAAGTAGATGATTTCTGCCGCGGTTTGCACCACCAGCGGCAATCGACGGCTGATTATAACGTCGAAGCCCCGGGCATTGGCAATGCTTTAACTTTCGGCAACGCATTGTGCGTTAACGGGAGAGGGCAATCGATGTTGTGACAAAGAAAAGGGTGCGGTAGTGCCTTGAGGGTGTGGGATAAAGTCCGCAGGAAGCGCGAGCGCGCCCTTGGCGGTGCTGACAAATTTGCCGGGGGGAAGTTGCCTTACCCCCTGACATGGCTCATCGGCTGGGATCCACCGAGGTATCCCATCAACGCCGCGGGGTGTAGCAGCCAGCAGCGTTGTCACAGCCTCGGAGTGCCGGTGGTCAGACGGAGGTTTCTACCTCTTGCGGATATTGACGTAGCCAGGCTTCAAAGCCGCCGTCGATGCTGTAAACGGAATCAAATCCTTGATTAAGAAGATATTGTGCTGCGCTGCGGCTGCTGTTGCCGTGGTAGCACATCACCATGACCGGCCGGTCAAAATCATTCTGCTGCATAAATGCCGACAGGGTGGCGTTGGTCAGATGATAAGCGCCCGGCGTATGGCCGGCTTCAAAACTTTGTGGATCGCGAATGTCGACCAGCGCCGCACTGCCGTCTTTCCAGCGCGTGTAGGCCTGCTCAACATTGATCGCTTCAAACTGTTCCATGACTTCCGACTGCCTTTTAATGGGGGGACGCTGCTATTGTATCCAAAACTGCGCCATTTAAGACCAGAGCGTTGTTAAGGTTTTATACCCATCGCCGGTACCCGGCCGTCTTGCGGAGTTTCAGGCGCCATAACCCATCATTTTTAGTAACTGCTGAGCCTGTTGCACCGCTTCCTGACGATGAGCCACGCCCAGTTTCTGATACAGGTTGCGGATATGCGTTTTGATGGTGGTAGCGGCGACCGCCAGTTCACCGGCAATCTGATCGTTACTGTAACCGGAATAAATCAGCCCCAGCACCTGCCATTCGCGCTGGGTCAACGGGCTGGTGCGGATCAGTTCCGGCACCTGTGGGTGCGTTAGCAGCTTATCGACGAAGTTCTCGTCAAAATGCGCGAACTTGTGCCGATGATGTTGGTTGATATCACGCAGGATACGCTGTGCGCGGTGCTGTTCCAGTTCCGGCAGCGTATTCAGTTGGATCAGTTGGCGTAACTGCTGCGCCATGGCTTCGCCTTCAATCACGAAATGGCTGATAAAACCGGTGCGATTGGCCAGCGACAGGGCCTCGATCAACACGCGCTGTGCGTCGCCTTTACGCTCCATTTGCCAATAAAGCTGGTTGCTTAACAACAGGTTGCGATTAAGGTCGCTAACCAGCCGCAGCCGACGCGCATTGTCATTCAGTTCATCCAGCACCACTTCGGCTTCGTCATACTGACCCAGCAGGATCTGCACGCGGGCGATGTTGCGCCACTGGCCCTGCAGGAAGTGGTTATCCGCCATGCCCGGTTTTTCCGCGTGGCGCAGCCAGTTGGCGGCGGCGGCGGTATCTCCGGTCATCTGCCACAGCATCACCCGTGGCTTATCGGCGTTGGTCAGCCAGTCGCGGTGGTATTGGGTGCCATGCAGCAGGGCTTCGCAGCGTTGCAAATGGGCATGGGCGTTGTCCAGATCGCCGCGTGCCAGTGAACATTTCGCCAGCATGGCGATGCACTGCAACTGCTGTTGCGGCTGATAGTTGGCCAGAATCGACAGCCCCTGACGGGCTGCGTCTTCGGCTTCGTCAAGCCGCGACCATGACCATAAAACCTGCGCGCGGATGCGCAGCAGGAATTCGTGCATTGGCAACTGTTCCAGATGCTGCTCACGTACCAGTTCGAATGCCTTGTCCTGCGTTTCATAGGCCGCCTGCAAGAAGCCCTGCGCAATCAGGATTTCACTCTGTTGCAGCAGTGCCCACAGCGCGTAGTGGAAAGCCTGATGTCGGCGCGCCATCTGTTCGGTTTGTTGCATCATGGGCAGCGCACGTGCCAATTCACCTTTGCAGTGATGAATTTCACCGGTTACCGAGGTGGCGACGATGCGGCTGTAATAGCTCGACAGCGGCAGGAACTTCAGCGCTTCGGTCGCCAGCCGTTCCGCTTCCTCCGGTTTGCCGGCGTTGATCGCCACCTGCGCGCGCAGCGCGTCGAATTCGGCACGCAGCGTTTGGTCGACGGTGATTTGCTGATCGCGCATGGCCTGTTCGGCGCGTTCGAGCTGAGTATTTACCTCGATGTAACGGTGCTGGCTCTGCGCCAGCCAGGCTTGCAGCAGCGCCAGTTTCGGGTTTTGAATCAGCCGATCGTAAGGTAACGCGTTGAGGCACTCTTCCAGTAACGCCAGTTCGCTGTGATGGAATAGCGCCCAGGCGTGTTGCAACAGGATGTCGCGCAGCATGCTGACATCGCTGGCCGCCAGCGCATGGTGGATAGCTTCGGCCGGGTAACCGAGCGCCAGCCAGCCTTCGGCGGCGGCACGATGCAGACCCGGCAGCTCCAGCGCCAGTTCCCACTGGCAACGCTGCCGCAAAAAGGTGGCAAACAGCGGATGGAAGCAGAACCATTCGCCGGTATCATCCATGCGATGGATAAACATACCCTGGCGTTCCAGCTCCTCCAGTCGCTGCTGGCCGTTGTCTTCGCCGGTCAGGCGCACAATCAGCGCGTCGTTCATTGAGCGCAGCACCGAACAGCGCAGCAGGAAGGCGCGCGCTTCGGCGTCCACGTGATCCAGCACTTCATCGACCAGATAGTCTGATAGATGGCTGGCATTCAGCCCGGCCAGTCGCTTGGCGGACTGGTGTGCGGAGGAGCTGGACTGGCGTGCGGAAAGCGCGATCAGTTGTAAGGCGGTGGCCCAACCTTCGACCTCGTCACATAACCGGCTGCTGTCATGCTGTTCCAGCGGTGCGCTCAGACGGCAGTCGAAGAACTGTTTGGCTTCCTGATGGGTAAATGCCAGCAGCGGCGTGCCGAGTTCCAGCAGTTGATCGCGTACGCGCAGATTGGCAATCCCTAGCGGTGGCAGGGTGCGTGACAGCAGGATCAGCGACAGGTTTTCCGGCTGGTGGCGCAGGAAAAAACGCATCGCTTCGTGGATGACGTCATTGGTGATCAGGTGATAGTCATCGATCACCAGGTACAGCGGCTGATGCCATTCGGCCAGTTCGATAAACACCTGACCAAACAGCGCCGACAGGCTGGCGTATTGATGTTTTTGGCTCAGCGCTTCACTTTTGACGCAGTGCCCGCCGGACGCCTGCTGCAAGGCGGCAATCAGATAGCTGGCAAAACGCTCCGGTTGATTGTCGCTTTCGTCCAGGGAATACCAGCCGAGATCCGCCTTGCCGGCCGCCCATTGGGCGATCAACGTGGTTTTCCCGTATCCCGCCGGGCAGTTGACCAGCGTCAGGCGATAGTTCGCCGCACCGCTCAGTTTGGCCAGCAGACGATCGCGTACCACGGTATTTTGCAGCCGTACCGGGCGGCTCAATTTTGATGGGATAAGCATAGTATTCCAGAGTCAAAGCGCGGTTCCTGCCGCCGAAACCTGCCCGCAGGCACAGTTGCTTTTTACCTGTCGGGAACGGGGTGAGGTTAATTATTTTAGGGTTCGTAATTAATCACCCCGTTTAACTTCTGACAACGCCAGACGTATTGCAACAAGCTTCCGCTTTCGCTTGGCGGTAAGTTGCAGTCGATCACACTTTTTTACACATCGGAGGCGTTATCGCGTTCGGCATAAATCGACAAGCAAAAATGCCGTTCTGGTTTAATCGCCTGGCAAGAGAAATAACACATCGTTGCGGGAAGAGGGTTATCAGCGACTACACTTTGATCGCCGCTGGCGACGTTGATGTTCTAGGGTCGCCTCATTGCTTGCTGAGGGGTAAAAAGTGCCTGAGATCACACTTCTGACTACGCCCCAACTCTCCTCCCCAGCTAATCCCCAGGCGGGATGATGCCTTGACGTGTTCCTCCCGGCAGGATAGCGAAAAATTGGCACACTTCTACAGAGCAGAGAGTTCTCTTATGTCACAGTCTACGCTTAAAAAGGACGATTTCCTGGCAGCATTGACCCGCCAGTGGCAGCAATTCGGCCTGAGTTCCGCCCAGCAGATGACCCAGCAGCAATGGTGGCAAGCGGTCAGCCGCGCGCTGGCCGAACGATTGGCCGCGCAGCCGGCACCGCGCAGTAAGGCTACATCGATGCGCCATGTGAATTATATTTCGATGGAATTTCTGATCGGACGTCTGACCGCCAACAATCTGATCAATCTGGGCTGGTATGACACGGTAGCCGGGGCGCTGGCGGAGCAGGGCGTACAGCTGGCCGATCTGCTGGAACAAGAAACCGATCCGGCATTGGGCAACGGTGGGCTGGGGCGTTTGGCAGCCTGCTTCCTCGATTCAATGGCGACGGTAGAGCAGCCGGCGACCGGCTATGGTCTGAATTATCAATACGGCCTGTTCCGCCAGTCCTTCCAGGACGGTAAGCAGCAGGAAGCCCCGGATGACTGGCAGCGCGAACGTTACCCGTGGTTCCAGCATAACTCAGCACTGGCAGTGGATGTCGGCGTCGGTGGCAAGCTGGAAAAACTGGCCGATGGCCGCGAACTGTGGCATCCGGCGCTGACCCTGCGCGGCGAAGCCTGGGATCTGCCGGTACTCGGTTATCGTAACGGCGTCAGCCAGCCGCTGCGCCTGTGGCAGGCGAGCCATCCGCATCCGTTCGACCTGGGCGACTTTAACGACGGCAAGTTCCTGCAGGCGGAGAAACAGGGCTGCGAGGCGGCCAAGCTGACCAAGGTGCTGTACCCGAATGACAACCACCAGGCTGGTAAACGGCTGCGTTTGATGCAGCAGTACTTCCAGTGTGCCTGTTCGGTGGCGGATATCCTGCGTCGGCATCATCAGGCCGGACGAAAAATTGAAGACTTGCCGAAGTACGAAGTGATTCAGCTGAATGACACCCACCCCACCATCGCCATTCCGGAAATGCTGCGTATCCTGCTGGATGAACACCAGATGTCCTGGGATGCCGCCTGGGCGATCACCAGCAACATCTTTGCCTATACCAACCATACGCTGATGCCGGAAGCACTGGAATGCTGGGATGAAAAGTTGGTTCGCAGCCTGTTGCCACGCCATTTTTCGATCATCAAGCAGATCAATGCCAACTTCAAGAAGCTGGTGGCCAAACACTGGCCGGGCGACGACGCGGTATGGGCCAAACTGGCAGTGCATCACAACAAACAGGTGCGCATGGCGAACCTGTGCGTGGTTAGCGGTTTTGCGGTGAACGGCGTGGCCCAACTGCACTCGGATCTGGTGGTGAAGGATTTATTCCCGGAATACTACCAGCTGTGGCCAAACAAGTTTCATAACGTCACCAACGGTATTACGCCGCGCCGCTGGCTCAAGCAGTGCAACCCGGCGCTGTCGGGGCTGATTGACGATACCCTGAAGGTTGAGTGGGCAAACGATCTGGACGCGTTGAAAGAGTTGGAAAAATACGCCGACGACGCGGCGTTCCGGCAAAAATACCGGCAGATCAAGCGCGATAATAAAGTGGCGCTGGCAAACTACGTGCACGGTGTCATGGGGTTGACGCTCAACCCGGACGCCATTTTTGATGTGCAGATCAAACGGCTGCATGAATACAAGCGTCAGCACCTCAACCTGCTGCACATCCTGTCGCTGTATCGCCAATTGCGCGATGAGCCGAACCTGGACATGGTGCCGCGCGTATTCCTGTTTGGCGCCAAGGCGGCGCCGGGCTACTATCTGGCCAAGAACATTATTTATGCGATCAACCAGGCCGCCGAGAAGATCAACAACGATCCGCTGGTGAAGGATCGTTTGAAGGTGGCGTTCATTCCTGATTATCGCGTTTCGGTGGCAGAACTGATGATCCCGGCGGCCGATATCTCCGAGCAGATATCTACCGCCGGCAAAGAGGCTTCCGGTACCGGCAACATGAAACTGGCGCTGAACGGCGCCTTGACGGTCGGCACGCTGGACGGTGCCAACGTGGAGATAGCCGAGCAGGTCGGCGAAGACAACATTTTCATCTTTGGCAACACGGTCGAACAGGTGAAGGCGCTGTTGGCGCAGGGCTATAACCCACTGAGTTACCGTAAAAAAGACAAGCATCTGAAGGCGATACTCGATGAACTGGCCAGCGGCGCATTCAGCCATGGCGACAAGAAGGCGTTCGACATGATGCTGCACAGTCTGCTGGAAGGCGGCGATCCGTATCTGGTGCTGGCGGACTTCGCCTCGTATTGCCAGGCGCAGCAGCGGGTTGATGAACTCTACCGCGATAGTGATGAATGGACGCGTCGCACCATTCTGAATACCGCGCGCGTGGGAATGTTCAGCTCGGATCGTTCGATTCGCGATTATCAGCAGCGAATCTGGCAAGCCAAGCGTTAAGGAGAGCGAATGGAGCGCAAACGGATCGATCAGGCTGCGGCCCGGGCGGGCATCGCCGCCGACTACATTAATGCACATGGTACGCGGCAGGCGATTGCGCAGGAAACCAAGCGCAAACTGCTGGATGCCATGAGCCATACCGTGGTGCCGGTGGCTGATGCGCCGCTGCCGGTAGTGAAAGTGTTTTATCAGGACAGTCCGATCGTACTGCCGCTGGCCGGCAGCGGCGAATATCACTGGGAGCTGATACGCGAAGACGGCAGCCGTTTGCAGGGGCGCGCCAGCGCGCGTAAGACGTTGACGTTGCCGGCGGGAGAACTGCCAACGGGTTATCACCAACTGACGTTGAGTCAGGGAGACAAGGCTTGGCCCTGCCGTCTGATTGTCGCTCCCAAACGCTGTTACGAACCTGATGCGCTGCTGACAGGAAAGAAGCTGTGGGGGGCCTGCGTGCAGCTTTACACGCTGCGCTCCGATCGTAACTGGGGCATCGGCGATTTTGGCGACTTGCGCCGCATGGTGACCGAAGTAGGCGAACGCGGCGGGGCGTTTGTCGGCTTGAACCCGATTCATGCGCTTTATCCGGCCTGCCCGGACAGTGCCAGTCCGTACAGCCCGTCATCGCGGCGCTGGCTGAATGTGGTGTATATCGATGTCAATGCGGTAGACGATTTCCAACGCAGCGCCGCAGCACAGCAATGGTGGCAGAGCGCGTCTACCCAGCAGCAGCTGGCGACAGCGCGTGCCAGTGATTGGGTCGATTACGCTACGGTGACCCGTTTGAAATTGGCGGCGTTGAAACTGGCCTTCCCGCTGTTCCAGGCGCGTAACGCCGCAGACCTGCAGAAACAGGCGTTTGAAAGCTTTGTTGTCGAAGGAGGCAGCAGCCTGTACCAGCAGGCGTCATTTGATGCGCTGCATGCCCATCTTTGCCAACAGGACAACGGTCTGTGGGGCTGGCCCGCCTGGCCGGAACGCTATCGGCAGGGCAACGGCGACGCCGTGGCGCAGTTCTGCCAGCAGCACCAGGATGAGGTGAGTTTTTACCTGTGGCTGCAATGGCTTGCCGCCAGTCAGTTTGCCGAATGTTTCGAACAGAGCCGGCAGCAGCGGATGCCGATTGGCCTGTACCGTGATTTGGCGGTTGGCGTGGCGGAAGGGGGAGCGGAAACCTGGTGTGAACGCGAACTGTATTGCCTACAGGTATCGGTTGGCGCTCCACCGGACATTCTCGGTCCGCTGGGGCAAAACTGGGGCTTACCGCCGATGGATCCGCACGTGATGGCGGCGCGAGGCTATCAGCCGTTTATCGATCTACTGCGCGCCAACATGACCAGCTGTGGCGCGCTGCGCATCGATCACGTCATGGCGTTGTTACGCTTATGGTGGATACCGTATGGTGAAACTGCCGATCGGGGTGCCTACGTGCAATACCCGGTAGACGACCTGTTGGCGGTACTGGCATTGGAAAGTCAGCGCCACCGCTGCATGGTGATCGGCGAGGATTTAGGCACCGTGCCGGTAGAAATCGTTGGCAAACTGCGCGACAGCGGGGTGTATTCTTACAAGGTATTGTACTTCGAACGCGACGGCGAAAACCGTTTCCGTGCGCCGCAGACTTATCCAATGCAGGCAATGGCCACCATAACCACTCACGATTTGCCGACCCTGCGCGGTTATTGGCAGAGCGGGGATTTACGGTTGGGCGCTTCGCTGGGGCTTTATCCGGACGCCGATATCCTGACGGAACTGTACGCCGATCGCGAACGAGCCAAACAGGGTCTGCTGGACGGGTTGCATCACTACGGCTGCGTGCCGCAGAAGGTCGGTAAGAAAGCGGCGTTGCTGGAGATGAGTCCGTTGTTAAACCGTGGCCTGCAGCGCTACGTGGCGGACAGCGCCAGCGCGTTGTTGGGTCTGCAACCGGAAGACTGGCTGGACATGGCGGATCCGGTGAATATCCCCGGTACCAGTACGCAATACCCTAACTGGCGGCGCAAGCTCAGCCATACGTTGGAGGAGATGTTTGCCGATCGGCAGGTGAATCGCCTGTTAAAGGATTTGGACAAGCGACGCAGGAAAGTCTCGGTAGGCTAGCGGATACGGCTCCCTCTGGCGGGCAGGGGGAGCCGGTTGGCGCATCAGTAATATGAATGTTCGCCGCGTTGGTGCTCGGTCAAATCGCGCACCCCTTTCAGTTCCGGGAATTTTTGCAGCAGTTCTTTCTCGATCCCTTCCTTCAGGGTCACATCGACCATCGAACAACCGTTGCAGCCACCGCCGAATTGCAGGATCGCCAGACCGTCTTCGGTAATTTCCATCAGGGTGACGCGGCCGCCATGACCAGCCAACTGTGGATTGATCTGCGATTGTAGTACGTATTCCACGCGCTCCATCAACGGGGCGTTTTCGTCTACTTTACGCATTTTGGCGTTGGGTGCCTTCAGCGTTAGCTGGGAACCCAATTGATCGGTCACGAAGTCGATTTCGGCGTCTTCCAGATACGGTGCGCTCAGCTCGTCAACGTAGGCCGACAGTTTGTCGAACTTCAGTTCGGTGTCGGTGGCTTCTACGGCGTCTGGCGGACAATAAGAGACACCGCATTCGGCGGTAGGTGTACCCGGATTAATCACGAATACGCGGATTTGGGTGCCTTCCTCTTGGTTTGCCAGCAGTTTGGCAAAGTGTTCCTGTGCAGTATCTGTTATACGAATCATAGCATTAGCTCAATAGTTGACTTCTATAGTAGGTTATAATACGCCCATTGCCGTGGTACTACAATGTGCGGCAAATACACCATATCTGCAACGACGCCACGCCCTGCGCCTGTAACATCGTAGCGATTGCCGTCACCGTACTGCCGGTGGTGAGCACATCGTCCAGCAAGGCGACATGCCTGCCGGCCAGATCTTCGTGGCAGCAAAAGGCGGCGCGCAGATTGTGCCGGCGGCGGCGGGCGCTCAGCTGCCGCTGTGGCGCGGTGGCCCGCACGCGATCCAGCGCTGCCGGTCGGTATTCGCAGCCTAGCCAGCGTGCCAGCGGCCGAGCCAGTAAATCGCCTTGATTATACCCGCGACGCCAGCAGCGTTGATGGTGTAAGGGTACCGCTAAAATCACCTCCGGTCTGTTCAGATATTGCTCTCGATGCGCTTGCAGCCAGCGCAACAACAATAACCGAGCCAGCACCGGCGCCAGTTCGGGCGCACGGCGGAATTTGAAACGCCCAATCAACTGGCGGTATGGGCTGACATAATCACCGGCGAACACCAACGCGTGCCACGGCGGCGGCGTTAGCAAACAGCGGCCGCAGGGCAGTTGGGCGTCGCCGGACGGCAAACCGCAGCGTGGGCAGCAGAGCGGAATGCGCGGTAACTGGCGCTGGCAACAGCTGCAAATTCCCTGTTTCGCCAGACGCAAGGGTTGTCGGCATAGCCAACAACGGCTGTGGATTGCTAGCATAGTGATCCTCCATGACGGGTCAACAAGGACAATAACTGATGAGTGCGCTGTACTGGAAAACAATGGGTGAAGGCGATCGCGATCTTGTGCTGCTGCACGGATGGGGGCTGAATGCCGAGGTCTGGGGTTGCACGCTGGCGCGATTGGCGCCGCATTTTCGCCTGCACCTGTTGGATTTGCCGGGGTATGGCCGCAGTCAGGGTTACGCTGCGCTGACGCTGCAGCAGATGGCCGAGATCGTCCTGGAACAGGCTCCCGCCAAGGCCTGGTGGCTGGGCTGGTCACTCGGCGGGCTGGTGGCCAGCCAGATTGCCTTGACGCAGCCGCAGCGGACTTGCGGTCTGATCAGCGTCGCCTCGTCTCCCTGTTTCCACGCCGAGGAAGATTGGCCTGGCATTCGCCCAAACGTATTGAGTGGCTTCCAGCAGCAACTGAGCCAAGATTTTCAGCGTACGGTGGAGCGTTTTCTGACCTTGCAGACACTAGGCACCGCCAGCGCCCGGCAGGACGCCAGAACGTTGAAGGGGGTGGTGCTCAATCAGCCGATACCCAGCGTTGAGGTGCTCAATGGCGGACTGGAAATGCTGCGCACGGTCGATTTACGCCGTGCCATGACCTCGCTGTCACCGGCGCTGCCGCTACTGCGTATTTACGGCTATCTCGATGGCCTGGTGCCGCGCAAGGTGGCGGCGTTGGTGGACGACCTGCTGCCGGCCAGCAGGTCGGTGATTATCGACAAGGCTGCCCATGCGCCGTTTATTTCTCATCCTGATGAATTTGCCGATGTCATCAAACAATTTGTCGATAACTCAACCCATTGACCTAGCTCAAATCTGCGTAAAAAAAATTGCCGATAAGTGGATAAAAACCAAACCTGTTCGATACTTAATGAGTAAATACGTGGGGTGCAAAATGAAAAGACCGTATCCCGGTCTTTTCACTTTGGCGTGCCGTCTCTGGGATGAACCTCGTCAGGGAAAGCAACGAGGTTCATGGGTAGCGCAGCAACCTGAAACTACGCGTATTTAATCTTGACGGCTTTCAAAACATATAAATTATCCATTGAGAGGTTGAGTCATGAAATCATTGAAGATGATCGTTGCAGCGTTAGTTGTCGGTTCCGTTTCTTTTGGCACCATGGCGGCAACGGAATTAACCAAAGAAGATTTGGCAAAAGATCCGGGCAAATACGAGAAAGTCGGCACGGTGAGCACCACGGCAGAAACCACGTCGCCGATGGATGCCAAACAGGAACTGTCCAAACTGGCCGATGAAAAAGGCGGGCAGTATTACGTAGTTATCGCCGGGCGCGAGCACGGCAAATTCAGCGCTACTGCTGAAGTGTATAAAGACAAGTAATAAAGTCGATAAAAGAGGCGCTGAACAGCGCCTCTGATTTTATGCGGCCGCCCACACGCCACACGGTGGGTTTCTGGCCGGCACGTATTTACTGTTTCAGCCGATAAAGTACGGTATTGCACTTACGGCTTTCCGGGCAATGTTTGCAACTGCCGCTCAGGCAGGCGCTGTCATCCTGTTCAATGCACTCTATTTTGCCCATCGCGGCCAAACGTTCCAGCATCGCCTGCACCAGCGGCAACGGCGTCGCCAACTGACGGCTAAGCTGCTGCGCCTGCAGGCTGCCGTTCAGCGCCAACGCATCACGTAACTGCAGCAGGCTGGCCATCAGTGACACTCTCCCTGTGGGCTTTGGCAGCAGCCGGTCGGCGTAGCGCGATGCAGGCGCACCGTGACACGGTTGCGCGCCTTGCGCAGCCCCAACAGAACCAGCGCGTTAAACACCAGTACCACCAGTATGCAGATCAGGCTGTACTGCGGATGTTGCTGGAAGGTGACGGCCTGATAAAACAGCGTGGCCAGCGAGTAGGCGACGTTCAGCCCCCACAGTATCGAAAATGTCATCCAGCCACGGCTGGATTCGCGGGCAATGGCCCCCATCACCGATACGCACGGCACATACAGCAGCACGAAGATCAGGTAACTGTAGGCGGAAATCGAGGTGCCGAACTTGCTGCTCATGGTGCCCATCGAACTGGCGTTCATTTCGCCATCACCCTTGCTGGCTTCGATCGGGTTGGACAGGACGCTCAGGCTGAAAGTGTCTTTCAGGCCTTGCCAGGTCTCGTGTAGCGCGTCGCCCAGCGCTGCCGGCAGGTCGAATTCGGCGGCGTCAAAAGGCGCATTGGCGATCTGTTCGGCGGTGTAAAGGGTATTGAGCGTGCCGACCACCACTTCTTTGGCCATCGCGCCGGTGACCAGGCCGACGGTCGCCTGCCAGTTGTCGGCGTGGACGCCCATCGGTTGTAGCAACGGTGTCAGCAGCTTGCTGACCGAGGCCAGCGCCGAGTCGTTGATGCTGTCTACCGGTTTGCCGCTGAAGGAGAAACTGTTCAGCCCACCAATAAAGATGCTGGCAATGACGATCACCTTGCCGGCGCGCAGCACAAAGCCTTTCAGCCGCTGCCAGGTTTGTAGCAGCAGGCTTTTCAGGTGCGGCACATGGTATACCGGCAATTCCATCACGAACGGCGAGGCTTCGCCGCGCATGATGGTGTACTTCAGCACCAGCCCGGTCAGAATGGCGACCACGATACCGAGCATATACAGCGAGAACACGACGCTTGCGCCATCCTGACCAAAGAAGGCAGCGGCAAACACGGCGAAGATCGCCAACCGTGCGCCACAGGACATAAACGGTGCCATCATGATGGTGATCAGCCGTTCACGCTGCGCGTCCAGGGTTCGCGCACCCATGATAGACGGTACGTTGCAACCAAAGCCGACGATCAATGGGACGAAGGATTTGCCAGGCAGGCCAAGCGCCTGCATCAGGCGATCCATCACAAACGCCGCCCGTGCCATATAGCCGGAATCTTCCAGGAACGACAGGAACAGGTACATCATGCCGATCTGCGGCACCAGCGGCAGTACCGTATTGATACCGCCGCCGACGCCCTGTGCCAGGAAAATTGTCAGCCACTGCGGGAAGTGCAGGGTATAGCCGAGCCACTGAATACCTTGAATGAAAATCGCGGCGGAACCGAGATCGAAAATCGGTTGCAGCGCGCCGCCGATGTTGATGGCCAGCAGGAACATCAGATACATCACCAGCAGGAAGATCGGCACCCCCAGCCAGCGGTTGAGGATCACGCTATCGAGGATCGCCGTCAGCCGGTTCGGCTGTGCCTGCTGTGCGTTGCTGGCGTCGGCACAAATGGTGGCAATTGACCGATAGCGCGCATCGGCAATCACCAGCGCCGGGTCTTCCTGCTGCTGCTGTTCCAGCGCCGTTTTGGCCGCCGGCAACAGTGGGAGGGCGTCGCCCGCCAACTGGTGGCTATAGATATCGCCCTCGAGCATTTGCAGCGCCAGCCAGCGGCGCTGTTCGCACGGCAGGCTGGCAGGCATTGCGGCGCTGAGCGTGTCGACTTCCTTGAGCAGTAAAGGCGGGTAGGCCACCAGCGCGGTCAATTGGTTGGTTTGATGATTATCAATCATCTGCTTGAGCACGCCGATCCCGTCCGCCTTGGTCGACACCATCGGCACCACCGGGCAGCCGAGGCGTGCCGACAGGGTGGCAACGTCGATCTGGATATGCTGGCTGTGGGCGATATCCAGCATGTTCAGCGCGACAATGCACGGAATGCCGAGCTCGAGTAGCTGCAGCGTCAGGTAGAGGTTGCGTTCAAGGTTCGAGGCGTCGATCACGTTGATCAACACGTCGGCATCGCCACTGAGGATATAATGGCAGGCGATCTGTTCGTCTAGCGAGGTTTGCTCTGAAATGGTGGTCAGGGAATAGGTGCCGGGCAGGTCCACCAGCGTGACCTGCGCCTGCGGCGTGGTGAAATGCCCCTCTTTACGCTCAACCGTGACGCCTGCCCAGTTGCCGACGCGCTGACGTGCCCCGGTGAGCTGATTGAACAGGGTGGTTTTCCCCGAATTTGGATTACCTATTAAGCCAATCGTTAATTTTTTCATCATTCAACATGAGTTCAATAGAGTATATCGGCACCACGCAATGCAGCGCGGCAAAGGCCCCGGGTGGATGGTCAGGCTTACGGCTGGCCTTCCAACGCGATCAGGGCGATATCTTTTTTACGCAGCACCAGACTGACGCGTTGGGTTTTTATTTCTATGGGGTCGCCGAACGGGGCAATGCGTATGACTTCAAACGACGCTCCCGGCAGCATGCCAAGCGACAGCAGTTTCTGGCGATAGGCAGGGCTGATATCGCTGGCGAAGCCGGTAATTTTATAAGACTGTTTAGGCAGAAGATGCATATTACCTTCCTAGAGCCGATGCCATCAGGCTATTTACGTGCATGGCCCCCATTGCGGCGGGCGAGGATTACGTTGAATACGTAAGGGAATAATAGTGAGAATGATTATCGTATTCAATACAAAAAATAGGGGTATTGGTAACTATTGGTAAATATCGACACATATTTCTACGGAAATAACATGGCTGCTATTATTACCACTAAGCAAGATAGGCTGCAAATGCGTGGTTTAGGTTAAATAGGTTAATGGATTGTGGCAGTATTTTCTGTTTAGAAATCATTTAATAAATATGTTTGCGTTAGTTTTCCATACCGCTAACAACCCACATTTTTCGCTAACAAACTCTGCGTAAAATAACGCTACCAACCGATTGTGTTACCTGCCAAAAAATAGCCGCGGCTATTAAATGTTAATGAACATGTTAACGCGAAAGTTTAATTAATATATCTAATGCTAGATGCCGGTAAGTTATTTATAAACGCCGGTTGAAATAAAAATGGCAAACAATTGCGATAAATCAAAAAACGCCGGTGAAAAACGGGCGAAGCGGATGCCTCGCCCGCAGGGATTAACGTTTTTTTCCAAACGCTGCGGCCAGCGCATCGCCCATGGCGCTGTTGCCAGCCGGCGTACTGGTGCGCGCTTTCGGCTTGCCGGCGGCTGGACGGGTCGCGTTGTCACGTGCTGGCGGGGTACCGCCGCGGCGCGCGGGTCCTTCGCCCGGCTGCTCGTCAAGACGCATGGTCAATGCAATGCGCTTGCGCTGCAGGTCCACTTCCATCACTTTCACTTTAACGATATCACCGGCTTTCACCACGCTGTGCGGATCTTCAACGAATTTATCTGCCAGCGAGGAGATGTGCACCAGACCGTCCTGATGGACGCCGATGTCAACGAACGCCCCGAAGTTGGTGACGTTGGTGACGGCACCTTCCAGAATCATGCCCGGTTGCAGGTCGTTGAGCGTTTCCACACCGTCGGCGAAGGTGGCGGTCTTGAATTCCGGACGCGGATCGCGGCCCGGTTTTTCCAGTTCCTTGAGGATGTCGGTAACCGTTGGTACGCCGAACTGCTGGTCGGTAAAGTCGCTGGCTTTCAGGCTGCGAACCATGCTCGGGTTGCCCATCAGATCCTGCAATGCCTGCTGGGTGGCGGCCAGAATACGCTCCACTACCGGGTAGGTTTCTGGGTGAACGGTCGAGGCATCCAGCGGGTTATCGCCGTGGTTGATGCGCAGGAAGCCGGCGCACTGTTCAAACGCTTTTGGTCCCAGGCGGCTGACTTTCAACAACTGTTCACGGTTGCTGAAACGGCCGTTTTCGTCGCGCCAGTTCACGATGTTTTGCGCCATCATGCGCGTCAGGCCGGCAACGCGGGTCAGCAACGGTACCGACGCGGTGTTCAGATCGACGCCGACGGCGTTCACACAGTCCTCGACCACCGAATCCAGTTTCTTCGCCAACTGGCTCTGGCTGACGTCATGCTGATACTGGCCGACACCGATGGATTTTGGATCAATCTTCACCAGTTCGGCCAGCGGATCCTGCAGACGGCGTGCGATCGACACCGCGCCGCGCAGTGAAACGTCGAGGTTCGGGAACTCCAGCGCCGCCAGTTCCGAGGCGGAATACACCGAGGCGCCGGCTTCGCTGACGATCACTTTCTGCGCCTTGACCTCTGGGAATTGCTTTTGCAGATCGATAAAGAAGCGTTCGGTTTCGCGTGATGCCGTACCGTTACCGATCGCTACCAGTTCCACGTTGTGCCTGATGCACAGCGCGGCGACCAGGGCGGCGGCCTTGGCGGCCTGTCCGGTGTGCGGATACACGGTGTCGGTTGCGACCAGTTTGCCGGTGGCGTCTACCACCGCCACTTTTACCCCGGTGCGCAGACCCGGATCGAGACCCATGGTGGCGCGCATGCCGGCTGGCGCAGCCATCAGCAGATCGTGCAGATTGCGGGCGAATACGTTGATCGCTTCATCTTCGGCGCGCTCGCGCACCGTACCCATCAGTTCGGTTTCCAGATGCAACAGCACCTTGATGCGCCAGGTCCAGTTGACCACCGCTTTACGCCAGGCGTCAGCCGGCGCGTTGTTCAGCCGCAGACTGAGGTGCTGGATAATAATCTGTTCGCCCTGGCTTTCGCGCGGCGCTTCCTCAAATTGCGGATCGGGGTTCAGGGCCAGTTGCAGAACGCCTTCGTTGCGGCCGCGGAACATCGCCAGCGCGCGGTGTGAAGGGACCTGGGAAATCGGCTCGTGGTGATCGAAGTAATCGCGGAATTTGGCGCCTTCCTGCTCTTTGCCTTCCACGACCTTGGACACCAGATGCGCATGCTTCCATAAATAGTCACGCACTTTTGCCAGCAGGCCGGCATCTTCGGCAAAGCGTTCCATCAGGATGTAGCGCGCGCCGTCCAGCGCCGCCTTGACGTCCGCCACGCCCTTGTCGGCATCAACAAAGCGTTCGGCCAGTGACTCTGGCTGCTGCTGCGAATCGGCCCACAGAGTGTCGGCCAACGGTGCCAGACCAGCTTCGATGGCGATCTGACCTCGGGTGCGGCGTTTGGGTTTGTAAGGGAGATACAGGTCTTCGAGTTCGGTCTTGCTGAGTGTGCCGTTGATGGCGCCGGCCAATTGCTCGGTGAGTTTTCCCTGTTCCTCAATCGACTTGAGGATGGTCTGACGACGGTCTTCCAGTTCACGCAGATAACCCAGGCGGGTTTCCAGCTGGCGCAGTTGGGTATCGTCCAGGCCCCCGGTGACTTCCTTGCGATAGCGTGCGATAAACGGCACGGTATTACCTTCATCCAACAGGCGGATGGCGGAGTCAACTTGCTCCGGCCGGGCCTGCAATTCTGTTGCAATAATGCGGCTCAGTGGGTCATTCATATGTCTGGTATCTGTTAGGAACGGTAAATAATCAGGGGGACAGTTATACGTATTGCCCCGGGAAATTGCCAGTACGGCTGGCCAGGGTTGTGCCGGGCAATCGCCGTAAGCGCCGCGTTGCCCGGCGATCCTCGCCGTTCGGAATAAGCTGAAACTTATTTAACGTATTCAATCTGGTTGACGTACCACAGCGCTTCGCCTGCCGGCGTGTTGACCATGGCGGTGTCGCCGACCTGCTTTTTCAGCAGGGCACGGGCCATCGGTGAGTCGATGGAGATGTAATCTTTGCGGCCAAAAATCTCGTCGTAGCCGACAATACGAAAACGCTTGAGATCGCCATCGTCATTTTCTACTTCCACCCAGGCGCCGAAGAACACTTTGCCTTCCTGCTGTGGCGAATAATCGACGATTTTCAGCTGTTCCAGGCACTTGGTGAGGTAGCGCACCCGGCGATCGATTTCGCGCAGGCGCTTTTTATTATACTGGTAGTCGGCGTTTTCACTGCGATCGCCAAGGCTGGCAGCCCAGGTGACTTTTTTGGTGACCTCCGGGCGTTCTTCACGCCACAGGTAATCCAGTTCCTGTTTGAGCTTGTCATACCCTTCACGGGTTATCAGTTGCGTTCTCATGGTGATTTATCTTGTAGGGAGCCACCGGCACAGTGTACGTGAATGCAAGGGGCTTTAAAAATGGCCGCCAGTCTGCGTGTCGTCGTACGGTTTTTATCAGTCTGCGCAGCTTTTGACAATCGGGAGTATGCTTAGCATAGCGGTACGCCGCTAACCTCGATACCGGAGAAGGAAGGTGACGAAAAGGAGGGACTATCTGGCAGCAGAAAGAAGGATTTTTGGCGCACATCACATTGAAGGTATTACCGTATGGAATTTAAAGATTATTACGCGACGATGGGCGTCGAGCCCAGCGCCGATCTGAAAACCATCAAAACCGCTTATCGCCGACTGGCGCGTAAATATCATCCTGACGTCAGCAGTGAAGACGACGCCGAGAGCAAGTTCAAGGCGCTGGCCGAAGCCTATGAAGTGCTGAAGGATGAACAGCGTCGTGCCGAGTACGATCAGATTCGACTGCATCGCAACGACCCGAACTTTGGCCAGCGTGCGCGTGGCGGAGCTGGCGAACGCCAGCAGAACGCCGCATGGCACGGCGGGACGCAAGACTTTTCCGAGTTTTTCGACAGCATGTTCGGTGGACGAACCGCTGCGGGACAGCGTTCTTCGTCGCGTGGCGGCCAGGGTTTGCGTGGTCAGGACCTCGAAATGGAAGTGCCGCTGTTTCTTGAAGAGACGTTGCACGATCAGAGCCGGGAGATTTCCTATACGCTGCCGGTCTACGACGAACTGGGACGGCAGGTCAGCGAAGCCGGCAAGACGTTGAACGTGAAAATTCCGGCGGGCATGAGCGACGGCGAGCGTATCCGTCTCAAGGGGCAGGGGGTTGCCGGCATCGGTGGTGGCCAGAATGGCGATCTGTATCTGATTATCCGCCTCGCGCCGCATCCGCTGTTTGAGGTCGATGGTCATAACCTGCATATCGTGGCGCCGTTGGCACCCTGGGAAGCGGCATTGGGCACCAGCATCGAGGTGCCGACGCTGACCGGTAAAATCGCGCTGACCGTTCCCGCCGGCAGCCAGAGCGGCAAACGGCTGCGGGTCAAAGGTAAGGGGTTGGCCGGCAAGAAAGAGACCGGCGATCTGTATGTCATTCTCAAGGTAGTGATGCCGCCGAAGCCGAATGAACGAGCCAGCGCCCTGTGGCGTGAGCTGGCCGAGCAGGCGGCGTTCAACCCTCGCACGGAATGGGAGTAAGCATCATGATGAGACAAGAGATCACTTTTACCGTGGTAGAACTGTGCCAGCAGGTGGATATTTCGCAGGATGAGCTGATCGAGATCGTCGAACTTGGCGTGATCGCGCCTCTGGAGTCGGCGCCGTCGAGCTGGCTGTTTGATTACCCGGCGCTGAGCCATCTGCAGCGCGCACGGCGGCTGCGTGCCGAGCTGGATCTGGACTGGCCGGGGATCGCCATGGCGTTGACGCTGCTGGATCGGGTCGACGCGCTGCAGAAAGAAAACCAACGGCTGCGCCGGCAGTTGGCGCGTTTCCTGCACACCTCATAATCTGGCGCCCCACTGCCACCGTGCGCTACCGCCGGTGGCAGAATGGCCTTAAATTGGGCCGTTGTCCCACCTGGCGCCGAAAAGCGGCGAAATTTTGACGGCTTGCCATCGACATTCAGCGAAAATTATTGATAAATGGGCAAAAGAATAAGCTTTGTAACAATTTCGTCTAGAATATATACCAATAATCGCTGTCCGAAATGACAGGGTTTTTTAACAATATTGGCGTCAGGCAATACAGCCTTTGGGAGTAATACAATGCAAGAGAATCATAAGATTCTGGTCGTCGATGACGATATGCGTCTGCGTGCGCTATTAGAACGCTATTTAACCGAACAGGGTTTTCAGGTTCGCAGCGTGGCCAACGCTGAGCAAATGGATCGCTTGCTGACACGGGAATCCTTCCACTTAATGGTGCTGGACCTGATGCTGCCTGGCGAAGACGGCCTGTCGATTTGCCGCCGCCTGCGCAGCCAGAGCAACCCGATGCCGATTATCATGGTGACCGCCAAAGGCGAAGAGGTCGATCGCATTGTCGGGCTGGAAATCGGTGCCGATGACTACATCCCCAAACCGTTTAACCCGCGCGAGCTGTTGGCGCGCATCCGTGCGGTGCTGCGCCGTCAGGCTAACGAGCTGCCAGGCGCGCCTTCGCAGGAAGAAGCGGTGATCGCCTTCGGCAAGTTCAAGCTGAATCTCGGTACGCGCGAAATGTTCCGTGAAGATGAGCCGATGCCATTGACCAGCGGCGAATTTGCGGTGCTGAAGGCGCTGGTAAGCCACCCACGCGAGCCGTTGTCGCGCGATAAGCTGATGAACCTGGCTCGCGGGCGTGAATACAGCGCGATGGAACGTTCCATCGACGTGCAGATATCCCGCTTACGGCGCATGGTTGAAGAAGATCCGGCGCACCCACGTTATATTCAGACCGTTTGGGGTCTGGGCTACGTCTTTGTGCCGGACGGCAGTAAGGCATGAGGCGATTGCGCTTTTCACCGCGTAGCTCGTTTGCCCGAACCCTGTTGTTGATCGTCACCTTGCTGTTCGTCAGCCTGGTGACCACCTATCTGGTGGTGCTCAACTTCGCCATTTTGCCCAGTTTGCAGCAGTTTAATAAGGTGTTGGCGTACGAAGTGCGTATGTTGATGACTGACCGGCTGCAATTGGAAGATGGTACGTTGCTGGAAGTACCGCCGGCGTTTCGGCGGGAAATCTATCGCGAACTGGGCATTTCGCTGTATACCAATGCGGCGGCGGAAGAGAGTGGTCTGCGCTGGGCGCAGCACTACGAGTTTCTGAGCCAGCAGATGGCGCAACAGTTGGGTGGTCCGACCGACGTGCGTGTAGAAGTGAACAAGAATTCTCCGGTGGTGTGGCTGAAAACCTGGCTGTCACCGGATATCTGGGTGCGCGTACCGCTGACCGAAATCCATCAGGGCGATTTTTCGCCGCTGTTCCGCTATACGCTGGCGATTATGCTATTGGCGATAGGCGGCGCCTGGCTGTTTATTCGCATTCAGAACCGACCGTTGGTGGAGCTGGAACATGCTGCACTGCAGGTGGGCAAGGGCAATATTCCACCGCCGCTGCGTGAGTATGGCGCTTCCGAGGTGCGTTCGGTAACGCGGGCGTTTAACCAGATGGCGTCCGGCGTCAAACAGTTGGCCGACGATCGTACGTTGCTGATGGCCGGCGTGAGCCATGATTTGCGTACGCCGCTGACGCGCATTCGTCTGGCAACCGAAATGATGAGCGCCGAAGATGGCTATCTGGCGGAGTCGATCAATAAAGACATTGAGGAATGCAATGCCATCATCGAGCAGTTTATTGACTATTTGCGTACCGGGCAGGAAATGCAGACCGAATTTTGCGATCTGAATTCCATTCTGGGTGAAGTTGTGGCGGCGGAAAGCGGCTACGAACGCGTGATTGATTCAGAACTGCTGGCGGGTGAATTGATGATGAACGTCAACCCGTTGTCGATCAAACGTGCCGCAGTGAATATGGTGATTAATGCGGCTCGCTATGGCAACGGCTGGATCAAGGTCAGCAGCGGACGCGAACTGCAACGCGGCTGGTTCCAGGTCGAGGACGACGGCCCCGGTATCAAGCCGGAAGAGCTGAAGCATCTGCTGCAACCGTTTGTCCGTGGCGACAGCGCACGCAGTACCAGCGGCACTGGCCTGGGCTTGGCTATCGTACAGCGCATTATCGATGGTCATGCCGGGGCGTTGGAGTTCGGCTCCAGTGAACGCGGCGGTTTGCGTATCCGCGCTTACATTCCATTGCCAATCGAAAAGCGCGAAGCCGCCAACGGCCATGCCACGCCGAAAGAAAAAGCCTGAGGCGACGGCCGTAGTAGCGCAGCGCTGCTGACTGCGGCGCCGTTTCCTCCGGCGCGGCTCTCGCTCAGGTTTTGCGGCTCATGACGTAGTATTCCGCCGCCTCTTCATGCAGGCGGCGGCCGGTTGTCGCCTGCCAGGGATCGATCAGTTCGATGCCGCAATAGGCAAAGACTTTGGTATTGCGCGTGGCCAGAGTAGCGCCATACTGCAGACAGATGGCGGCAATCTGGCTGTCCGCCATGCTCATCGCCTTGCCCTGTAGGCGGTTCTTCGTGGTCAATTGCGCGTACTGCATCGCACACAGCGCATCAAACGGCAAAATTTGCCCATCAAATCTTATCTGCAACGCCTCGGCCAATTTAAGCTGAAGAGTGCGCTGTCGTTTGCCGTCAGGCAGGCAGGCGACGCCGCTGAACAGCTCGGCAAGGACAATGGCGCATAAGTAGAGCTCATCATTGTCTTTTTCATTTAGCCAATTGATCACGTTATAGTGCGGATGAGGGCGCAGCGTTTCTGAAATGACGTCGGTATCGAGAATAATCATGCTTTGCCGTCTTCATCGCCAAAGGTGGCTATGCGCGGCGACTCGGCATCGCGCGGCGGGATCTCCAGCTCAACGCCACCGAATTCGGCAAATTGCTGGTGCATCCAGGTACCCAACCCATAGCGTGGCGGCTTCTTCACCAGCGCCTGTTTCAGGATCATGCGTGCTTCTTCTTCCATGGAATGGCCGTTTTTGGCCGCGGAGATACGCAGCAGCTCTTTGACTTCATCATCCAGATTCCTGACGGTGATCGTTGCCATTAAAACCTCCTTTGCTAGCAATGATTGCATTGCTGCATTGTCTTGCCTCGCCGGTTAAAATGCAATCAATGCCAATAAAAAAGGCGCGGGATCCGCGCCTTGATTGAAGAGGTAATGCGAGAAAATTACAGCTTCGGACCGGCGCCAATCAGCGCTTCACCGGCTGGGGTATCGGTATATTTGTCGAAATTGGTGATAAAGCGCTGCGCCAGATCTTTGGCCTTGTCTTCCCATTGCGCTTCGCTCTGATAGGTCGCGCGTGGGTCGAGGATGGCCGGGTTGACGCCTGGCAGCGCGGTCGGCACGGCCAAATCAAAGATCGGCAGGGTAATGGTTTCAGCGTTATCGATCTCGCCGCTAAGAATGGCGTCGATAATGCCGCGCGTGTCCTGAATTGAGATACGCTTGCCGCTGCCGTTCCAGCCGGTGTTGACCAGATAGGCCTGGGCGCCGGCGGCCTGCATGCGCTTGACCAGCACTTCGGCGTACTGGGTTGGGTGCAGCGACAGGAATGCCGCGCCGAAACAGGCAGAGAAGGTCGGCGTTGGCTCGGTTACGCCGCGTTCGGTGCCTGCCAGCTTGGCGGTGAAGCCGGACAGGAAGTGATACTGTGTCTGATCGGCGGTCAGGCGTGATACCGGCGGCAGCACGCCGAAGGCGTCGGCAGTCAGGAAGATCACTTTGGTGGCATGACCGGCTTTGGATACCGGCTTGACGATGTTCTGAATGTGGTAGATCGGATAGGAAACGCGGGTGTTTTCGGTTTTCGAACCGTCGTTGAAGTCTACGCTGCCGTCGGCCAGTACGGTGACGTTTTCCAACAGCGCATCACGTTTGATGGCGCGGTAAATGTCAGGCTCAGCCTGTTCAGACAGTTTGATGGTCTTGGCGTAGCAACCGCCTTCGAAGTTGAATACCCCGTCGTCATCCCAACCGTGTTCGTCATCGCCGATCAGTTGGCGTTTCGGGTCGGTAGACAGCGTGGTCTTGCCAGTGCCGGACAGCCCGAAGAAGATCGCCACGTCGCCTTGCTCACCGACGTTGGCCGAGCAGTGCATCGAGGCGATGCCCTTTAACGGCAGCAGGTAGTTCATGATCGAGAACATGCCTTTCTTCATTTCGCCGCCGTACCAGGTACCGCCGATCAACTGCATGCGTTCGGTCAGGTTGAACGCCACGAAGTTTTCCGAGTTCAGCCCCTGCTGCTGCCAATCGGGGTTGGTGCATTTGGCGCCATTCATCACCACGAAGTCCGGTTCAAAGTCTGCCAGCTCGTCGTCGCTGGGGCGAATGAACATGTTTTTAACGAAATGTGCCTGCCAGGCGACTTCGGTAATGAAGCGGACTTTCAGGCGGGAATCTGCGTTGGCGCCACAGAAGGTATCTACCACAAACAGGCGTTTGCCGGAAAGCTGTTCGGTAACGAGGGTTTTCAGCGAAGCCCATACTTCCGGGCTCATCGGTTTGTTGTCGTTTTTGCCTTTGCCCTGATCGGCCCACCACACGGTGTCGCGGGTGGTGTCGTCACGAACAATGTATTTATCCTTGGGGGAACGGCCGGTAAAAATCCCGGTGTCGACGGCTACCGCGCCCAGTTTGGTCACTACCCCACGCTCATAGCCTGTCAGGGAAGGATCGGTTTCTTCCTCGAACAGCAGGTCATAACTGGGGTTGTGGATGATTTCGCCGATGTCATGAATTCCATAAGCGGCGAGATCCTGGTGGGTGATACCTTTAGCACGCATGTCACTACTCCTTGGTCACAGAATTTCTGGGCGCCAATTGTAGGGATTCGCAGCGCGTTAACCGCGATAGGTATCAAATATTTAACGATTTACACTGTTTTTCGTTACGAACTGAGAGATAGCACACGGAAAAAAGCAAGCGTGCAAACGGCGTGGGCAGGCGGGCGCCGGATGGGCCCGCCAGTCAAGAGTGCAACTTAGTGCAACCGATCGCTTTCATCGGTATTGCCGGTATAGAGCGCAGCAACGTCGGTTGGCGTGAACAGGTAGTGGCTACCGCAGTAATCACAGTTCATGTCGATGTTGCCATCCTGTTCCAACATCTCGGCCACTTCGTCTGCCGGCAGGGTCAGCAGCGCGTCGGCGCAGCGTTGGCGTGAGCAGCTGCAGCGGAACACTACCGGCTGCGGCTCATACAGCGTCACTTCTTCCTGATGGTACAGGCGATACAGCACCTCGTTGGCCGGCAGGGTGAACAACTCTTCGCTCTTGATGGTGTGAGTCAACTGCACCAGATGGTCGAAATCGTCCGCGTTTTTATCGTCCTGCGCCGGCAGTACCTGCAGTAACATACCGCCCGCTGCCGGTTTGTCCGCGGCTTCGCCGGTGCGAATGAACAGGCGAGTAGGCAGCTGTTCGGACTGCTGGAAATAGTTTTCCAGGCAGGCCGCCAGCGTGGCGCCTTCCAGCGCTACGATGCCCTGATAGCGTTCGCCTTCGGCCGGCGTAATGGTAATGACCATCACGCCGTTGCCGATCATCTGATGCAACGTGCTGTCGTCGGCAATTTCACCCTGCAGGCGCGCAACGCCGCGCATTTCCTGCTGGTTGTTGCCGTTGATCACTGCCAGTTTCAGCGGACCGTCGCCCTGCAATTGCACGGTGATGTCGCCTTCGAACTTCAGAGTGGCGGTCAGCAGACTGGTGGCTACCAGCATCTCGCCCAGCAGGGTTTGCACCGGCGCAGGGTAATCATGATTGGCCAGCATCTGCTGATAGGTTTCGCTGATCGTAACCAGCTCACCGCGCACCGCGTAGTTTTCGAACAGGTAACGGTGTAATTGGTCATGGTTGGACATAATTTTCTCTCATTGAGGCGAGGGATTTATTCCGGCTCGCCAAATTTAAATTTAATCAGATCGCGCCGCTCTTTTTTGTCCGGACGGCGATCCGGATGCGGCATGGTCAGGGCATTCATTTTGCGCGCCTGCGCCATTTTTTCACGGTTGACGATGCTGGCTTCGGTTTCCTGATACAGCTGCTGCGCCTCGCTGGCGCTGCGGCGTTGGCTGGTTACTGCCCGTATTGTCACCGTGCGCTCTTCGTTGCCCTGTCGCAGTTTAATCTCGGCATTGACCTCGACGATTTTGCTGGGCTTGCTGCGCTGGCCGTTATAGTGCACCTTGCCGCCGTCGATCATTTCGCGTGCCAGTGCGCGGGTTTTGTAAAAGCGCGCGGCCCACAGCCATTTATCCAGCCGGACCGCGTCGTCTGCGGTGTCTTTTGCCTTCATGAAAGCTCCCGTTCCAGCGCCGGTAGCAAATGGCGATAATCGCGCATCGACGGGTGGCGCTGGAAGGTTTTCTCCGCCGTGCTGGAATCCGGATTCTGCACGCCCAGGCAATAACGGATGCCAAAGCGGCTGGCGGCATCAAGGATCGGCTCGCCGTCATCAACGAACAGCGTACGCTGCGCATCGAAACCGGTCTGCTGTTGAACGGCCTGCCACAGACGCTGATCTTCCTTCGGATAACCAAATGTGTGGGTGGAAAGCAATAAATCAAGGTGCCGATCCAACCCGGTGTGCGCTATTTTTACCGCCAGGCTGTGAGGATGCGCATTGGTCAGCAGGATGGTTTGGCGGCCGCTGCTGCGCAATGCCTGCAAAAACGGCTCGGTATCATCGCGCAGGCGCGCGCGATAGCCTACCTCGCTGGTCATGGCATAAATATCCAGCTCCAGTCGTTCGCTCCAGTAATCAAAGCAGTACCAGTTCATGGTGTGCTGCACCGCCAGGTACTCCGCCTCAATCAGCTGACGCGCCCGTTCGAGGGGGATTGCGCGTTGTACGCTTAACGCCTGCGGCACCAGCGTTAGCCAGAAATGGCTGTCGAACTCCAGATCGAGCAGGGTGCCGTCCATATCCAGCAGAACGGTATCGATATTGCGCCAGTCAATGTCCGGGATCATCGGTTCTCCAGGGGCAAGCCGTCACGGCTTGCAGAGGGTAAACAGGGTATAGGCTTAGGGTAGCATAACCGGATGGCGGGAGGTGATAACGGGCCGTGCTCTGCCGGCCCGATGCGGTGGGTTATGCTATCGGATGCAATGACATTGGCGTCAATTGCGGGTTGAAGCAGCTCTCATAATAGCGCTGGATATCGGCCAGGCGGCGGCGGTTCATGCGCTGACGTTGCACTACCCGCCAGGCGTTGTAGCCAAGGCTGACCACGACGCCAATCAACAGCAGGCTGGTGCCCAGATAGCGCCATAGGGTGATCATGTCAGGTTCGCTGTGCAGCGCAATATGCCGGGTGCCGTTGGCGTCTACGCTGATATTGGTGATTACGCCATGCGCCTGGAAAGGCGTATGCAGCAGGATGCTGGCCAGACGTTGCAGTTCGTTCCACTGATCCAGGGCGTTAAAGTCATTCAGCGGCGTGGTTGGCAGCGGGTGGCTGACCAGCTGTTTGCCTTCGTCGCTGGTAATCAGGAAGCCCCCCGGCGGCGGACTGTTGAGGGCCGCGGCGGCCTGACGTGTTTCCTGATAGACGAATGACGAGGTTGCCGATTTGGTCAGGTTTTCCAGCGATTCGGCACTGACCGGCCGCAGCAGTACGTTAACGCCGTTCAGCGCGCCGGAGCGTGCGCGTTTCACCAGACTGCTCCAGTTTTTGGCGTTACCCAGGTTAACCAGCGCGTTCTTTAAGCGGCCACATTCGTTATTTTCCGAGCACAAGTCCTGCGTTTTCAAAACAATATCGGAAAAATCATCCAGCAGGATCATGCCGGACTTTTCGATGGCGCTGGCCAGTTGTGGGTTGATTTTCTGGTCGGTGCCGCTTGGGTGTAACTGACTGTTGACCGTTGCCAGCAGCGCCGAAGCTTTATCGATAATGTCAGATTCTGGCTGAGGCAACGGGGCCGCGGTGTTCCAGTAAATACCCGAACAGTCAAACGGCATAAAGCCGGTGGACGGCGTGTTGATCGGCGTTGGCGGCACATAGCACATGCCGTTGCCCTGAATGCGCAGGGTATCGCCGATATGCAACGGTATGGCCTCCAGGGCCTGGACGGTGCTGACATCGGTTTTTTGTGCGCCTTGCAGCCAGGCTACGCTCAGTTTCAGCGGCAGGCTGAGCGGCACGTAGGTGATCAGCAGCAGCAATACCAGCAGCGAACTTGCCATCAGCATGGCGTTCTTGCCCCATTGTTGCAGCGGGAAGTGTTTCACTTCATCGTGCAGGGACAGGTAACGCCCCTGGCGCACCACCTGACGGTTTAAATAAATGTCGACGTCAGTGGTCTTGCCCAGATCGGCGCCAATGAATGGCTGCCAGTGCGGTGGATAAATCAGGTCAATGATGCCGAGAGAAATATTGCTGATCTGACCCTGATTGGATTCACCAAACAATCCCCAGCGCTTTGGCGTACCGCGCAGGCTGTGCACTTCGTTCAGTTCGTGCTCGGCAGGGCGTCGTAGCAGGTTCCAGCATCCCCAGGCAATCATCAGTGCCGCGACAAAAATCATCCACGGGATCACCAGTACCGGGCTTATCAGGCTAAAGAACAACAGCAGCAGGGCGGCAGAAATGATGCCGGCCTCCTTGATGCCGTTCGGGCGATGCAGCATATGCTCTTCGGGCGTTTCCTTGCGGATGTTGAGCAGTTCGACGTGTTCGCTTTCTTCCTTGCGGATCGATGCGTTACGCGCCGGCGTCGCGCTGACCGTCGGCGGCTGCGGCCGATCGTGGATATGGTCAAGCAGCGAATGGCCGTTAAGCGAGATCACCAGCGGCAGGGTTTGCGTCTTGATGATTTCAACGTGGTTGTCGGCACTGATGTACTGTTCCCAGAACGGTGGCAAATGCACCTCTTCGGAATCCAGATAATAGCGCCACTTGTTGGGTTCATCGCTGGCGAGGCCATAGCGGGTAATGGCATGGGTGATCGGGTAAACGTTATCGCTTTGCGGCGTCAGCGCCAGTTTGGCGGAGGACAACGCCGAACTGCTGGGCAATAATTTATTGCCCAGGCGATTTTGCTGGCCGAGATAATGTTCGACAGCCGCGCGCTCTTCCGTCGTCAGTTTACGGTGCGTAGGCTTGATAAATGGCAGTGAACGCGCCAATACCGGCCGGTTGCGTGCCCTGAACCAAAAATACAGGCCGGCGGCAATCAGGCAGGCAAGCACTAAGGCCAATATCAACACTATTGTGCTCATGCTATCCCCATCTTATGCCGTGAACCTCACCAACCAGAATAAAAGTTGCATATTATAGGCAATAATTATCCGCTAAGCATCCAATACATCGGCAGGCTTTGAAATTGCGGTGAAAAAATATGCCAGCCTCCCATAATGCTAGCAATCGGCATGCAGTGCTAATATCGGCATTATCCTATTTTATCATGCTTTGTTTACTGAATTAGCGCAAAAAAACCGCTGGCGCTGGCGGCGCTTGTTAAAAAAAAGTAAATTACAGACGGTGCGCGTTGCGGCCAAGGTTCTCATTAACGCACAATGTGATCAAGATCGAATCGGGTGAGCGTTTAAACCGGCCGAAGCAGCCCACGGCGCCCACCATTATCCTGGTTGACTGCGGGCTACGCCAAGACGATGGGGCTAGCCGCGTCAACCAATTTGAGGCCATCATGGATAAACACCTGCAAAAACCCAACATCCTGAAAGTAGAAACGGTCGCGCGTTCGCGTTTATTTCACGTAGAGTCGGTCGATCTGGAGTTCAGTAACGGTGTGCGGCGGGTGTATGAGCGCATGCGGCCCTCCGATCGCGAAGCGGTGATGATTGTGCCGGTCATCGGCGACGATCTGTTGCTGATCCGCGAATATGCCGTCGGCACCGAATCTTACGAACTGGGCTTTCCGAAGGGGCTTATCGATCCGGGTGAAGGCGTGTTGGAAGCGGCCAACCGCGAACTGATGGAAGAGGTGGGCTACGGCGCTGAGCGCTTTGATTTTCTCAGCAAACTGACGATGGCGCCGTCGTACTTTTCCAGCAAAATGAACATCGTGCTGGCGCACGATCTTTACCCGCAACGTCTGGAGGGCGACGAGCCGGAACCGTTGCCGCAGGTGCGCTGGCCAATTGCCAATATGATGGCGCTGCTGGCGGAGCCGGATTTTCGCGAGGCGCGCAACGTTAGCGCGCTGTTCCTGACCGAGGCGTTTTTGCGCGGCTCACGCTGAGGCTGGTATGCACAATGCGGGCTCGCTGTTCGTCGAGACAAAGAAAAAGGGCCAGATGATTCTGGCCCTTTTGGTTTAGAACAGTTCGTGGCTCTCGCCGCCGGCATCCATTAGCGTGGTGCCGGCGTCGTATGTGGGGTACTCGGTCGGCTGGGTGCCTTCAATGAAATACTCGGACCGGCTGCCCGCGCCGCCTTTCGACAGCTTGCCGGTAGCCTTGTCGATGGTGACGCTGATAATGCCCGGTGGCGGAGTAACCTTCTGCTCCGGGATACCGTCCAACGCGACTTTCATAAATTCGTCCCAGGCCGGTTGCGCACTCTTCGCGCCGCCTTCGCCGCCGGAGACCTGATCGTCAATCGCCCCTGACGCCGTGGAACGGCCGAGATCGCGGCGATGATCGTCAAAGCCAATCCATACGGTGGTCACGGTGTCCGGGCCGTAGCCGGAGAACCAGGCGTCTTTCGAACTGTTGGTGGTACCGGTCTTGCCGCCGATGTCATGACGTTTCAGATCGCGACCGGCACGCCAGCCGGTGCCCATCCAGCCCGGCTCGCCATAGATGTTGCTGTTCAGCGCATCGTGGATCAGGAAGGCCAGCGGGGTGCTGATGACGTGCGGCGCATACTGCTGATCGCCGTCCTGCAATACCTGGGCCGGGGTCACCTGCTCCAGTTTTGGCATTGGCACGCCGGCATTGTTGCCTTCCTGCGATACCGCCACATTCTCGACGTTATCGTCAGACAATACCGCAGAGCGATGGGTATCACCGTAAATCACCGGCAGGTTGCAGCTGTTGCACACCACTTTCGGTTTGGTTTCGAAGATGGTATTGCCGGTTTCGTCGTCAATGCGCGTAATGAAATACGGGTCGACCAGATAACCGCCGTTGGCCAGTACCGCATAGCCGCGGACCAGTTGCATTGGGGTGAACGACGCCGAACCGAGCGCCAGCGACTCCGAATGCACGATATTCTGCGCCGGGAAGCCGAAACGTTGCAGATATTCTGCAGCGTAGTCGACGCCCATGGCGCGCATGGCGCGAACCATGACCACGTTCTTCGACTGCCCCAGCCCTTGACGCAGGCGGATTGGCCCGACATAGGTCGGCGGCGAGTTCTTCGGACGCCATTCGGTGCCGGAACCGGCATCCCAACGGGTGACCGGCAGGTCGTTAAGAATGGTGGCCAGCGTCAGCCCCTTGTCCATCGCCGCGGTATACAGGAACGGCTTGATATTGGAGCCCACCTGACGCAGCGCCTGGGTTGCGCGGTTGAACTTGCTCTGATTGAAGTCGAAACCGCCGACCAGTGCTTTCACCGCGCCGTCATGCGGATTGAGCGAAACCAGCGACGAGTTGACATCCGGGACCTGCGACAGCCACCAGGCATCGTCCACTTTACGCACCCACACTTGCTGGCCGGCCTGAACCACATCGGTAACGCGTTTCGGTGTCGGCCCCTGCTGCGTGTCGGACTTGTATGGGCGTGCCCAGCGCATGCCGGCCATCGGCAAGGCGATGCTGCTGCCGTCAGCCAGCAGGGCGGTCGCCTGCTCGGCGTCGGCCTGGGTGATCACCGCCGGCGCCAGCGGGCCATAGTTCGGCAGGTTCTTCAGCGAATCAACGATCTGCTTCTGATCCCAGGCGGCTTCGCCCACTTTCCACAGCACGTTGGATGGGCCGCGATAACCGTGGCGCATATCATAAGCCAGCACGTTGTCGCGCACCGATTTCTGTGCGGCCAACTGCAATTTTTTGGTGATGGTGGTGTAAACCTTATAGCCATCGGTATAGGCGTTCTCACCGTAACGCTTGATCATCTCCTGGCGCACCATTTCGGCCAGATACGGCGCTGAGAAGCTGATCTGCGGTGCATGGTAATTGGCAACCAGCGTTTCGCTGCGCGCCTGATCGTACTGCGCCTGGGTGATGTAATGCTCGTCCAGCATACGCGACAGCACGACATTGCGGCGCGCTACGGCACGATCGTGCGAATACAGCGGATTAAAGGTCGACGGCGCCTTGGGCAGGCCGGCGATGGTGGCCATTTCGCTTAGGCTGAGCTGGCTGACGTCTTTGCCGAAATAGACCTGTGCGGCGGCGCCCACGCCGTAGGCGCGGTAACCCAGATAAATCTTGTTCAGATACAACTCAAGAATTTCATCTTTCGACAGCATCTGCTCGATGCGTACCGCCAGGAAGGCTTCCTTGATCTTGCGCGTCAGGGTGCGCTCCGGGCTCAAGAAAAAGTTTCTCGCCAGTTGCTGGGTGATGGTACTCGCACCCTGTGAGGCATGGCCGGAAACCAGGGCAATGGAGGCCGCGCGGAAGATACCTACCGGATCGACGCCATGGTGCTCATAGAAGCGGCTGTCTTCGGTAGCGATAAACGCATGCACCATCACCGGCGGGATTTGCGCCAGTTTAAGCGGGATACGGCGTTTTTCACCGTATTGGGCGATCAGTTCGCCATCGGCACTGTAAACCTGCATCGGGATTTGCAGCCGAACATCTTTCAGCGTTGCTACGTCGGGCAGCTGTGGCTCGACATATTTGTACAAGCCAAAAATCGAGGCTGCTCCCAGCACGATGCAACACACTGCAAGGATTAAAAAATACTTTACGAACTTCACCTGAGATTTCCCATTTTCATGTCATTTGGGCAGTTTATAAACAACCGCGCGGTAGTATAAAGGCAAGCCTGCGACATGGATATGTTCTTTTATCATCTTGCTGTATGGAGGCTGGTCAAAATATGTTCTCACAAGCATGGACGGTGGGGCTCGATATACAAAGCAGCAGCGTGCGCGCGCTGGCGGCACAGCGGCGTCGCGGCGGTTGGCAACTGCGTCATTGGTGGCAACAAAGCTTGCCACGGCCGATCCTGCGTGACGGTTATCTGGATCAATCCGAAAGTTTAGTTCCGGTGTTACGACAATGGCGTAGCCGTTTGCCGAGACATATTTCCTTACGCATTGCCTTGCCGGTGCAACGTGTTTTGCAACAACAGATCCCCATGCCCGATAGCCGTTTACAGGCGTCGGCACGCAACGATTATGTCACCAGCCAGGGGCTGAAACAGTTTCCGCTCGACGGTCAGACACTGGTGCTCGACTACCGTGCGCCGTCGGCTCAGTCGGCAACGCTGCTGTTGACCGCCGCGCGTCAACAGGAGCTGCAGCAGTGGTTGCACTGCCTGCAACAGGCCGATCTGCATCCTCAGGTGGTGGACATCACCCCTTGCGCCCTGTTGTCGATGGCGGCCCAGGCCGGGTTGGCGCCGCAGGCCGCGCTGCTGCATCGGCTGGACGATCAATGGCTATGGGCAGCGCCACGCAGCGAGGCGTTTGCCTGTGGTTTGCTGCCGGTGGATAACAAGGCCGATGTGGCGCAGGCGTTGCGGGCGGTACGCGCTGCCTGTCCGTCGCTGGGTGACAAGGAAATCTATTACAGCAGCGTGTTTGAAGAACCATTGCCGGACGGCGCGCTGCGCTGGTCGCCGTTAAGCGCCTTCAGCCACTTGCAGCCGCCGCTGCCTGCCTGGCCACAGGCCTTCGTTCTGGCCGGCGGGCTGGCGTTACGTGCGGAGGATGGCTGATGTATCAAGTGAATCTGTTGCCCTGGCGTGAGCGTGTGCTGCGGCGGCGCGGCATGTTCTGGTTGCGCCTGTTGATGCTACACCTGATGGTGGCATTGACCATCCCGGCGCTGATGTTGGGTGGCTTGCGTTATCAGCAGCAGCAACTGCGCGACACGCTGCAAGGGCGGGAACGGCAGTATGACGAGCTGGCGCAGCGCTACCGGCAAACCCAGGCGGCGCTGGCGCAATGGACGCAGTTGACCGCACTGGATGCGCAGCGTCGACGCAATCAAACGCATAACCAACGTTATCCCCGACTGTTGCGGCAGTTGGCGGAGGCGTTACCGCAGCCACTGTGGCTGGTGGCGCTGGAGGAACACCACCAGCGTGTAACCTTGCGCGGCCTAAGTCCACATTACCCGGCGATAGTCGAACTGACGCACAATTTAACGGCGCAGGCGCTATTGCCGGGCCATCGGTTGGCCGAGGTGATCCAGCGGCAGGACGGTTTGCTGACCTTTGTCCTGACGGCGCCGTGGGGAGATGATGAATAAATCCCTGCCGTCCTGGTTGACGCCGTGGCTGAGTCGTCCGGCCTGGCAACTGCTGGCCGGACAGTGGCTGTTGCTGACGGGGCTGACGTCGTTACCCTGCGCGCTGTGGGTGCAGGCCGAATGGCAGCAGCACGTGCGGCTGCAATCCGAAATGCGACAGCAGGCGGTAAGTATCGACCAACTGCAACAGCAACTGTCGCAGCAGCCTGCGCTGTATGAACTGCAACGACGGCTGGCCGTGCGGGCGGCACAACCGGCCGATGGCGACCTGTCGTCCAGCCTGCAACAGGCCGGCGTAGTGCTACTGCGCTGGCAGCAGCAACCGTCATTGCGGCAAACGCTGAACATGCGGGTAGATTACGCTGGCCTGCTGCGCGTATTGAACGCATTGCCCACGACCTTGCGCATTGAGCGTCTGGGGGTAGATGCGCGGGCGGAGGGGCTGGTTGCCGAGTTGGTGCTGCAGGCGCGAGGCGACGATGACGACGCGAGTTAACTGGCTATGGCTGCTGCTGTCGCCTGCGTTATGGGCTGAACCGGCACGCAATCCCTTTCAGCCGCCGTTGTTGGCGCCATGCAGTGCGCCCTCGCTATCGCCGGCCGGCTGGCAGTTGAAGGGCATCGTCGGGCAACCGGCGCGGCGTCATGGCTGGGTATTAACGCCGAACGGGCAGTGGCTGCGGCTGATCGCGCAGCAAACGGTGTTGGCTGACGGTTGGCGGGTGGGGGCGATTTCAGCTCGGATGCTGGTATTGCATGCCATCGCCAACGACCCGCTTTGCCCGCCGGCAGCCGACGACCTCAGGTTGACGCTGGATAACCATAAGGAAGAAAAATGAAGGGATGCAAAGCTGCGGTGCTGCTGTTGTGGAGCGCTGCTACAGCGACGAGCGCCATGGCGCAGGACGACAAACCGATTTCACTGGCGTTCCACGATACGCCCGCCACGGTGGTCTTGCAGGCGCTGGCGGATTATCAGGGGTTGAACCTGGTTGCGGCGGCGGGCATCGGCGGCAATGTGACGCTGCAGCTGGACAACGTGCCATGGCGGCAGGCGCTGGCGCTGATCTTGCGTATTGGCAAACTGTCGATGACCCAGGACGGTTCGGTGATGATGGTGGTTGCGCAGCCGGATGAACAGCAACGACAGGCATTGGCACGTCAGCAACCGTTACAGGCGTTGACGCTGGCGTTGCAGCACGCCGATGCCGAGACCATCGCTGCAAGTTTGCAGGCTCAGCGCGGCACCCTGCTGAGCGAGCGTGGCAGCGTGGTGGTGGATAAACGCACCAATGCCCTGATGATCCGCGATGCTGCACCGGCGCTGTCGGCGTTGCAGGGCTGGCTGCGCGAGCTGGATAAACCGCTGGAGCAGGTGCAATTGGCGGCGCACATTGTCACCATCAGCCGTGAAGACTTACGCGAACTTGGCGTTCGCTGGGGATTGACGGCAGATCAGCGCGCGGCCAAACGCCTGCGTATCGACAATTTCAGCGTCGGTCTGCCGCTGGAACGCAGCGCGATAAACGTCGGTTTTCATCTGGCGCGCGTCAGTGGGCGCCTGTTGGATCTGGAACTGATGGCGCTGGAGCAGGAAAACGCGGTGGAGATCATCGCCAGCCCACGCTTGCTGACGGCCAATCAGCAGACCGCCAGCATCAAACAGGGGACGGAAATTCCCTATGAAGTGTCCAGCGGTGCCAGTGGAGCCACCGCGATACAGTTTCGGGAGGCGGTGCTGGGCATGGAGGTGACGCCCAGAATTTTACCCAACGGCCTGATCACCCTGACGCTGCATATCAGCCAGAACATGCCCGGCCGTGCCGTTCGGCAGGGCAGCGGTGAAGCGCTGGCGATCGACAAGCAGGAAATAAAAACCCAGGTGACGGTGAAAAACGGCGAAACCGTGGTATTGGGCGGTATCTTCCAGCGGCAACGCAGCCATGGCGCCGATAAGGTGCCGGGGCTGGGGGATGTGCCGCTGCTGGGATCGTTATTCAAACAAAGCAGCAAACAGCACAAAAAGCGCGAGTTAGTGATATTCATCACACCAACCCTGATTAAGGTCTGAACAGGTGGACACTCGCCGGACGAAAATCTGCTGAAGTTGATGAGCAGATGCACTTTTTTGTCATCTTGAGGGCATCTGCGTTTGACGCTGCGACCGATTTAGCTTACAAGGGTTACCGAATTGAGCTCCGAGGTTTTTTTGTTAACGCCAAGACGCCGCTAAAAACGTATGGTTTCCCTCCTGCGGCGTAGATATACCCAATAGATTTCAAGTTGCATCACGGCGGCAACTGAACGAATCCCGCGCAAACCGGGGTGAGTAAGGCAGTCAACGGCAGGCTTGCTTGAAAGATACGGGGTAGGGCGATTTATTCGGTTGCCAAACTACCAAGAGTGTTGAGATAATTTTTTGTCTGATCTCGCACTATCGCTCATGAGGTTTCAGTTTAGGTCCCGCCGCTGATTTGATTGGCGGGGCGGGTTAACATTAACGAATAGTCTTAGTAATACCGAAAAACATGGCAGAGAAACGCAATATCTTTCTGGTTGGGCCTATGGGTGCCGGCAAAAGCACTATTGGCCGTCAGTTAGCTCAGCAACTCAATATGGAGTTTTTCGACTCCGATCAAGAAATTGAGCGACGTACCGGAGCTGACGTGGGCTGGGTATTCGACGTGGAAGGCGAAGAAGGTTTCCGCGATCGTGAAGAAAAAGTCATTAATGAACTGACGGAAAAGCAAGGGATCGTGCTGGCTACCGGCGGTGGATCGGTTAAATCGCGTGAAACGCGTAACCGTCTGTCGGCGCGTGGCGTCGTTGTCTACTTGGAAACTACCATCGAGAAGCAATTGGCCCGTACCCAGCGTGATAAAAAGCGTCCGCTGCTACAGGTTGATTCGCCTCCGCGCGAAGTGCTGGAAGCACTGGCCAAAGAACGTAACCCGTTGTACGAAGAAATTGCCGATGTGACTATCCGCACCGACGATCAAAGCGCTAAAGTAGTTGCCAACCAGATCATCAACATGCTGGAAAGCAACTGATTGCGGTTTCCGTGTTCGGCTTTGGGCAGAGGCGGAAGACTGATTGTGTTCCCCCTAACGTGGGGATAAACCACCACCACAATGAGAACTGAGCGCGACATGGAGAGAATTACTGTAACGCTTGGGGAGCGAAGCTACCCGATTACCATTGCTGCCGGATTGTTTGACGATCCGGCTTCTTTTATGCCGCTGAAGGCGGGTGAACAGGTGATGCTGGTCACCAACCAAACGCTGGCACCGCTGTATCTGGACGCTGTTCGGAAGGTGCTGGAGCAAGGCGGCGTGGTGGTGGATCAGGTGATTTTGCCTGATGGCGAACAGTATAAATCCCTGACCGTGCTGGATCAGGTGTTCTCGGCGCTGCTCGAAAAACCACACGGCCGTGATACCACGCTGATCGCCCTGGGCGGCGGCGTGATCGGTGACCTGACTGGATTTGCTGCCGCGTGTTACCAACGCGGCGTGCGGTTCATTCAGGTGCCTACCACCCTGCTTTCGCAGGTGGATTCTTCCGTTGGCGGCAAAACCGCCGTCAACCATCCGCTCGGCAAAAACATGATCGGCGCATTCTATCAACCCGCTTCGGTGGTGATTGATCTGGACTGCCTGAAGACGCTGCCGGCGCGTGAACTCTCCTCCGGTCTGGCCGAAGTAATCAAATACGGCATTATTCTCGACGCGAATTTCTTTACCTGGCTGGAAAACAACATCGACAAGCTGGTGGCGCTGGATATGCAGGCGCTGGCGTACTGCATTCGTCGTTGCTGTGAGCTGAAAGCCGAGGTGGTCGCCGCCGATGAACGAGAAAGCGGGCTGCGCGCTTTGCTGAATCTGGGCCATACTTACGGCCATGCCATCGAGGCTGAAATGGGCTATGGCGTCTGGCTGCACGGCGAAGCCGTTGCCGCCGGCATGATGATGGCGGCCTATACCGCACATCGTCTCGGCCAGTTTTCCGCCGACGACATCGCACGCGTTCGTCAACTGCTGTTACGCGCCGGCCTGCCGGTGAACGGGCCGCAGGAAATGGCGCCGGCAGCCTATTTACCGCATATGATGCGTGATAAAAAAGTACTGGCCGGCGAACTGCGACTGGTATTGCCGACGGCGATCGGCGCGGCGGAAGTTCGCAGCGGCGTGTCGCACGAGCAGGTACTGGCGTCGATCGCCGATTGCCTGCCTGACTAACCGGCAAGGCAGTTGCCAGCTAACGGCTATATTAATAACGAGCGAACGGGGTCATCCCGTGAGTCATGATTTGGGTTAATCGGTTTGCCTCACCGCAGATGACGGTGGCAGGCCTTTGCCTCTAGTGGGAGGGTTTCAGATGGATGAGTTTAAACCGGAAGACGATCTCAGACCTGACAGCAGCGATCGTCGTCCTGCACGTTCGCGCAAGCCAGCTCCGGGGCCGCGTTTTGCCGTTTCACGTCAGCACATGATGATTGGCATCGGCATTTTGGTGCTGCTGTTGCTGATCATCGGCATCGGTTCGGCGCTGAAGGCACCCACCAAGCATGAGGCTGCCCAGCAGGGCACCCAGCCGGGAGCGGCACGTGATATCAATCTGGCGGGCTCTTCGTCGCTGACGGCGAATAATCAGGGCGTGCCGGGTGGCACCAACGATGCCAACGATGCCAACGGCGTCAACCTTTCAACGCCGCAGCAGCAAACGCAGCAGCCGCAAAACATCAGCGTTCCGCCGATTTCTGCTACGCCAACCGAAGCACAGCAGCAACCACCGCAGGGTGGCGCGCAGCAGCGCGTAGAGCTGCCGGGCAACATGGCTGATGCCCTGTCGTCGCAGCAAGGCCAGGTCGATGCTGCAACCCAGGGGGCCAACGGTGCGGTGTCCAGTTTGCCGACGGCACCGGCGACGGTGATGGGTGGCGCAGCGCCGGGGGAAACTACCCGTCCGGTACAAGGCCACACGCCGGCACAAACGCATAAGACACCGGCGAAAACCGCCAGCAAACCGGCAACCGCCAACCAGCATAAAACAACGCCACCGGCATCGAGCAAACCTGCTGCGACCAGCGGCAACGGTGGCGCCATCGCCTCTGCGCCGGGCGGTCACTATACGCTGCAACTGAGCAGTGCCTCCCGTTCCGATACGCTGAACGCCTATGCCAAGCAGCAAAAGCTGCCGCATTATTTCGTCTACGAAACCAGGCGTAACGGCAAGCAGTGGTTTGTGTTGGTCAGCGGCAACTATGCGTCTTCCGCTGAGGCAAAACGGGCGATAGCCACGCTGCCGGCAGATGTGCAGGCGAAAAAACCCTGGGTCCGCTCGGTACGTCAGGTACAGCAGGATCTGAAAAAGTAACCCGACAGATTTCAAGTGACGGCCAGGCAGCCGGACGAGAGCGACAGGGGCGTAGTGCGCTACGCCCCGCCGACTCGCCGCGCCAGCCGGTTGAAATTGGCGGGGTGTAGGCCCTGAATGACTGGCCATGGCATCAAGGCGGCAGCTAAACGCATTCCGATCAGCTTACACGGTAAAGGATTCGGAGCAGTGTGTGCAGCCAGCCCAGATGCGGCTTCAGGTATGACGGGCGTAAATCATTTTAATTTGTGCGCTGATGTGCTGTCTGAAACAGAGTACAATCCGCCGCTCTGAATTGTATAAGTAGCTAACTGACGGCATGAAGAAAAACCGCGCTTTTTTAAAATGGGCTGGTGGAAAATACCCGCTGGTTGACGAGATCCGTCGTCATCTGCCGGCGGGCGACTGCTTAATCGAGCCCTTCGTGGGTGCGGGTTCAGTCTTTCTGAACACGGAATACGACGCCTATATTCTCGCCGACATCAACAGCGATCTTATCAACCTGTATAATATCGTTAAACTGCGTACGGATGACTTCGTGCGTGATGCCCGCACTCTGTTCACCGATGAATTCAATAACTCAGACCAGTTTTACCTGCTGCGCGAAGAGTTCAATACTAGCCAGGACGCTTACCGTCGGGCGCTGCTGTTTCTCTATCTGAATCGCCACTGTTACAACGGCCTGTGTCGTTACAATCTGCGTGGTGAATTCAACGTGCCGTTTGGCCGCTACAAAAAGCCTTACTTCCCCGAGGAAGAACTGTACTGGTTCGCTGAAAAATCACGCAATGCCACTTTTGTCTGTGAGCATTACCGCGATACCATGTTGAAAGCGTCCAGCGGTGCGGTGGTGTACTGCGATCCGCCGTACGCGCCGCTGTCGGCCACGGCGAACTTTACCGCCTACCACACCAACAGTTTCAGCCTTGCCGATCAGCAGGGACTGGCGCAGATAGCGCATCAGTTGTCGGTGGAAAGCCGGGTGCCGGTATTGATCTCCAATCACGATACCGAATTGACCCGTGACTGGTATCAGCACGCCTCACTGTATGTGGTGAAGGCGCGTCGTACCATCAGCCGCAATATTTTGGGCCGTAGCAAGGTCAACGAGCTTTTGGCGCTGTATCGCTAAGCCGGGAACAGGCAGGCACCCCGGCGTATAATAATTACCCCTACGTTTGGAGAAGCGGATGAAAAAGTTTTTGATTGCCCCGTCCATTCTGTCGGCAGATTTTGCCCGGTTAGGTGAGGACACGGCCAACGTGCTGGCAGCAGGCGCCGATGTGGTGCATTTCGACGTGATGGACAACCATTACGTGCCCAACCTGACTATCGGCCCGATGGTGTGTCAGGCGCTGCGCAATTACGGTATCACCGCGCCGATTGACGTACACCTGATGGTGAAGCCGGTTGACCGTATCATCCCGGATTTTGCCAAGGCCGGTGCCAGCTACATCTCTTTCCACCCTGAAGCCTCTGAACACGTCGATCGCACCATTCAATTGATCAAAGAGCACGGCTGCAAGGCCGGGCTGGTCTTCAACCCGGCGACCCCGTTGAGCTATCTGGATTACGTGATGGATAAAATCGACGTGATCCTGCTGATGTCGGTCAACCCGGGCTTCGGCGGCCAATCGTTCATTCACGGCACGCTCGACAAGCTGCGTCAGGTTCGTAAGCTGATCGACGACAGCGGTCGTGATATCCGTCTGGAAGTCGACGGCGGGGTCAAGGTGGATAATATCGCGGAAATCGCCGCCGCAGGCGCTGACATGTTTGTCGCCGGCTCGGCGATTTTCGGCAAGCCAGATTACCGTGCGGTAATCGACGAGATGCGCAGCGAGTTGGCGAAGGTGACGCATGGCTGATTTTTCGGCCATTCGCGGTCTGGCTTTTGATCTCGATGGTACGCTGGTGGACAGCGCACCGGGCCTGGCTGCCGCCATTGACATGGCGTTGCTGGAGTTGGGCTGTTCACCGGCCGGCGAGGCTCGCGTAGGCACCTGGATTGGCAATGGCGCCGACGTGCTGGTGCAACGCGCTCTGCGCTGGGCGGAACGTGACGCCAATCCGGAGATCGACCAACAAATGCGCGCCCGCTTCGATCATTTTTATGCACAAACCGTCAGCAGCGGCAGCCGCCTGTTCCCGCAGGTGCAGTCCACGCTGGCGCAGTTGGCGGCCGCGGGTTACCCGATGGCGTTGGTGACCAACAAGCCGACGCCGTTTGTTGCCCCGCTATTGCAGACGCTAGGGATCTTTGACTATTTTTCGCTGATTATCGGCGGCGATGATGTTATCGAGAAAAAACCGCACCCGGCGCCGTTGTATCTGGTGCTCGGCAAGCTTGGCCTGCATGCCAGTCAACTGCTGTTCGTCGGTGATTCGCGCAATGATATTCAGGCGGCACAGGCGGCAGGTTGCCAGAGCGTTGGCCTGACTTACGGTTATAACTACGGTGAAGCGATTGCCCTGAGTCATCCAGATCGGGTGTTGGAGCGCTTTGCCGATTTGTTGCCCGCCCTTGGGCTGTCATCTTTAGAGAATCAGGAAATGTAAACATGAGTAAGCCCATCGTATTTAGCGGCGCACAGCCGTCCGGCGAACTGACCATTGGCAACTACATGGGGGCACTGCGTCAGTGGGTACATTTGCAGGACGATTACGACTGCATATACTGCATCGTTGATTTGCATGCGATTACCGTGCGTCAGGACGCGGAAACCCTGCGCAAGGCCACGCTGGATACGCTGGCGCTGTATCTGGCCTGCGGCATCGATCCGAACAAGAGCACCATCTTTGTGCAGTCGCACGTGCCGGAACACACCCAGTTGAGCTGGGCGCTGAACTGCTACACCTATTTCGGCGAACTGAGCCGCATGACCCAGTTCAAGGACAAGTCCAGCCGCTATGCAGAGAACATCAACGCCGGCCTGTTCAGCTATCCGGTATTGATGGCGGCGGACATCCTGCTGTATCAAACCAATCAGGTACCGGTGGGTGAGGATCAGAAACAGCACCTGGAGCTGAGCCGTGACGTGGCCTCCCGCTTCAACGCGCTGTACGGCGAGATCTTTAAGGTCCCTGAGCCGTTTATTCCCAAGTCCGGCGCGCGCGTGATGTCGTTGCAGGAACCGACCAAGAAAATGTCCAAGTCGGACGATAACCGCAACAATGTGATCGGCCTGCTGGAAGATCCGAAAGCGGTGACCAAAAAGATCAAACGTGCGATGACCGACTCCGATGAGCCGCCGGTTATTCGTTACGACGTGGCGAACAAGGCCGGGGTATCCAATCTGCTGGATATTCTGTCAGGCGTCACCGGCAAGCCTATCGCAGAGCTGGAAGCCGAGTTTGAAGGGCAAATGTACGGCCACCTGAAAGGGGCGGTTGCCGACGCGGTTTCCGGCATGCTGAGCGAGTTGCAGGTGCGTTACCATCAGTTCCGTAACGACGAAGCCTATCTGCAACAGGTGATGCGTGACGGTGCGGCCAAGGCGCGTGCACGGGCGCAGGAAACGCTGAGCAAGGTCTATCAGGCCATCGGCTTTGTGACACAGCCGTAAGCGTGACGTTACCGCCGGGCGCGGCTGCCGCGCTCTGTGTATCAGGCCGGGCTTGCCCGGCCTTTTGTTATGCCATTTTTGCCAGATCCGGCGCGGCGCTGTGGCTGGCGAACCAGTTCAATTTGCTGCGCAGACTCACCACGCTGCCGACGATAATCAGGCTTGGACTGGCGGCCTGCTGTGCCAATAATGCCAACTGGGCCAGTTCTCCTTCGATAACCCGCTGACGGCAAGAGGTGCCGTTTTCCACCAGCGCGACCGGCGTTGTAGCGGCCATGCCGTGTGCCTGCAATTGGCATTGGATTTCAGCTGCCTGCGTCAATCCCATGTAAAATACCAGCGTCTGCCGGTCTGCGGCCAGCGTTGCCCAGTCCAGGCCGCCATCGGCCTTGGCGTGGCCGGTTACCAGCCGGACGCTTTGCGCATGGTCGCGGTGGGTGAGGGGAATGCCGCTGTAGGCTGAACAGCCCGATGCGGCGGTAATGCCGGGCACTACCGAGAACGGAATACCGCCATCGGCCAGCGTTTCCAATTCCTCGCCTCCGCGGCCGAAGATAAACGGATCGCCACCTTTCAGCCGAACAACGCGTTTGCCACGCTGCGCTTGTTCAAGCAGGATGCGGTTGATCTGCTCCTGCGGTACGCAATGCTGTCCGGCGCGCTTGCCAACGAAAATGCGTTCGGCGTCGCGCCGTACCAATGCCATCACTTCGTCGGACACCAGTCGGTCATACACCACCACATCGGCCTGCTGCATCTGCTGCAGACCTTTTAGCGTCAGCAGGCCGGCATCACCGGGTCCGGCGCCCACCAGCACCACTTCACCGCGCGCGCGCTGCGGCGTGTCGAATAGCTCTTCGGTCTGCTGCGCCGCCAGCGCGGCATCGTTGTTGGCCAGCGATTGTGCCAGACGATGGTGGCTGAACAGTCTTTCCCAAAAACGGCGGCGATCGGCCGGATCGGCAAAGTGCTGTTTCACGCGCTGGCGCAGGGCTCCGCCCCAATGCGCCAGGCGGCCGAGATGCTGTGGCAGCATCGCCTCGAGTTTTTCTCGCAGCAGGCGTGCCAGCACTGGCGCTTTACCACCGGAGGAGACGGCAACCATGATCGGCGACCGGTCGATAATCGACGGCATAATGAAACTGGCACGTTTCGGATCGTCCACCACATTGCAGAAAACCCGTTGCTGATTGGCGCACTGATAGACCAGGGCGTTGACTTCCACGCGGTCCGTAGCGGCGATCGCCAGCCATTTTCCCACCAGCAAATCAGCGTTGAATTCCCCAACCACCAGCGTCAGCCGGCCTTCAGTGGCCCATTGCCGAAATTGCGGATTGAATTGGCTGGCGTTGACGGTCAGCGCTGCGCCGGCATCCAGCAACAGACGCGCTTTACGCTCGGCGACTTCACCGCCGCCCACCAGCAGGCAAGCCTTGTGTTGCAGTTGGCAAAATATCGGTAGGTAATCCATCAGCAATCCTCAGGGAAGGCGACAAAAGGGGGCGCCAGACCCCCCGATATTACGCGGTTTGACGTGCGTTGGCGCTCTCGGCCTGCGGGCGCTGGGCGCGCGGCGTGGCGTACCAATAGCCGAGGCCCATGAATACGGCGCCGGAAACCGTATTGCCCAGTGTCACCCACAGCAGGTTGTGGCCGATGCCGCCCAGCGTATAGGCATCGCCGTGCTGACCAAACCAGGAAAGGGCGAACAGCGTCATGTTGGCGACCGAGTGCTCATAGCCGGAGGCGATGAAGGCCAGCAGACACCACCAGATGGCAATGAATTTTGCTGCGCCTTCAACGCGCAGCGCCATCCAGATCGCCAGACACACCAGCCAGTTACACAGTACGCCCTTGAAGAACAGTACGCTCGCCGGCGCGGTGGTTTTCGCCAGCGCTACGCTATGTACCAGGCTGGTATCCACCGGCAGCAGGCTGCCACCGCCGTAATAATACATCAACGCCACCAACACCGAGCCAAGCAGGTTACCCAGCCAGGTCTGCGGTAACACCGCCCACATTTGGCTATGGCTGATGGTGCCGGCCTTGACGCCGAGCGTCAGAAACATGGTGTGGCCGGTGAACAGCTCTGAACCGGCAATGATCACCAGCGTCAGCGCGATGCCGAAGGTGGCACCCATCACCAGCGGCCGAATCGACGGATCCACCAGATTGCCCAGGGTAAAAATCAGAATGATGCCGAGGCCGACGTAGGCGCCGGCCATCGCCGAACCGATCCAGAATCCGAGCGGGCTCTCTTTCGCCAGTTTGACAATGCGCGCCGCGTTGGCGGCGCATTTGTTGATGGTGTCGGTAAACATGGTTTTTCCCTAAAGTTTAAATGATTCTTGCCTGGCCAGCGCTTACCGGCCAGCGCTGGCAACCTGCACCACGCCGTCGACCACGCGGCAGGGGAACGCCATTACCGAGCGGCTTTCATCTTCCATGCAGAAGCCGTCGTGTAGGCGAAAGTGCTGTTTTTTCAGCGGGCTGGCCACCCATAACTCCCCCTGGTGTTCGGCGATCAGGCCGCGTGACAGCACGCTCGACTGGGCAAATGGGTCGATGTTGCTGATGGCGAACAGCTGCTCGTCGGCGTAGGGGCGGAACACCGCCACCTGCTGTTCGCCGATCAGGGCGCACACGCCGGTAGCGGGCAGGATATCGGCGATTGAGCAAACGTTAATCCACTGGCTCATGCAATGTTCTCCTCGGTTTCAAGCAGCGTGACCGGGATGCGTTCGTCAGGGCGAGCCGGACGGTGCTGTTGGCGCTCGGCGACCATTTGTACATTCGGGTCGCGCTGGCTGCTGTTGATAAAGTGGGCAAAACGTCCCTGAGATTCAGGGTGCTGTACGGTTTCGTTCCACTCGCAGATCACCGCTTCGCGCAGGCGGGCAATTTCCGCTTCCAGCTGTGCGTTGATAGCCAGCTTGTCGTCGACGATCACCTTGCGCAGATAATCGATGCCGCCATCGAGGCTTTCCAGCCATACCGAGGTACGTTGCAGCTTATCGGCGGTGCGAATGTAGAACATCATGAAACGGTCGAGGTAACGTACCAGCGTTTCGCGATCGAGGTCGGCCGCCAGCAAATCGGCATGGCGTGGTTTCATGCCGCCGTTGCCGCAGACGTACAGGTTCCAGCCGTTTTCGGTGGCGATAATACCGACGTCCTTACCCTGTGCTTCCGCGCATTCGCGAGTACAGCCGGAAACGCCGAACTTCATTTTGTGCGGGGTACGAATGCCTTTGTAGCGGTGCTCCAGCGTCACGCCAAAGCCGACGCTGTCGCCAACGCCGTAACGGCACCAGGTGCTGCCAACGCAGGTTTTCGCCATTCGCAGCGCTTTGGCATAGGCGTGGCCGGTTTCAAAACCGGCGTCAATCAGCCTGGCCCAGATGGCCGGCAGATCGTTTTTCTGTGCGCCGAACATGCCGATACGCTGTGAACCGGTCATTTTGGTGTAGAGGTTGTATTCCTTGGCTATCTTGCCGATCGCCACCAGGCCGTCTGGCGTGATCTCGCCGCCGGCGGAGCGCGGGATCACCGAGTAGGTGCCGTCCTTCTGAATATTGCCGAGGAAGTTGTCGTTGGTATCCTGTAGCGGCGTATGCTGCGGTTTGAGAATGTACTCGTTCCAGCAGGAGGCCAGCAGCGAGCCGATGGTCGGCTTGCAGACTTCACAACCGTAGCCTTTGCCGTATTTTGCCAGCAATGCGTCGTAGGACTTGATGCCCTCGACGCGAATCAGGTGGTATAGCTCCTGGCGAGAATAGGCGAAGTGTTCGCACAGGTGATGATTGACTTCAATGCCCTGCTTGCTCAGCTCGGCATTCAGCACTTGGGTAACCAACGGGATACAGCCGCCGCAGCCGGTGCCGGCCTTGGTTTCGGCCTTGATGGCTGCCACGGTATGACAGCCCATGGCTACCGCGTTGATGATGTCGCCCTTGCTGACGTCGAAACAGGAACAAATCTGCGCGCTTTCCGGCAGGGAGTCGACGCCGATGGCCGGCTTGCTGCCAGCGTGCGCAGGCAGGATCAGACTGTCGGGGTTTTCCGGCAGTTCGATGCGGTTCAGTGCCAGTTGCAGCAGATTACCGTAGTCGCTGGTGTCGCCGACCAGTACCGCGCCGATCAGCGTTTTGTTATCGGCGCTGACCACGATGCGTTTGTAAACCTCTTTGCTTTCATCCAGGTAGACGTAGCTGCGGGCGCCTTCGGTGCGGCCGTGCGCGTCGCCGATGCCGCCGACGTCGACGCCCAACAGTTTCAGCTTGGCGCTCATGTCGGCGCCACAGAAGGTATTTTCACGGTTCAGCAGGTGATCGGCCGCCACCTGAGCCATTTTGTAGCCTGGCGCCACCAGGCCAAAAGTGCGCTCCTGCCATGAGGCGCATTCGCCGATGGCATACACGTCCGGATCGGACGTCTGGCAACTGTCGTTAATAACGATGCCGCCGCGGCGCGCGGTTGCCAACCCGCACTGGTGCGCCAGCTTGTCTTGGGCGCGGATACCGGTGGAGAACACGATAAAATCGACTTCCAGCGCGCTGCCGTCGGCAAACTGCATGGTTTTGCGTGCGTTCTGGCCGCTGTGGACGATCTCCTCGGTGTTTTTGCCGGTGTGGACTTTGACTCCCATGCGTTCAATCTTGCGACGCAGTTGATCGCCGCCCATCGGATCGAGCTGTTCGGCCATCAGCACCGGCGCAAACTCGATCACGTGGGTTTCGACGCCCAGACTTTTCAGTGCACCGGCGGCCTCCAGACCGAGCAGCCCACCACCGACCACCGCACCGCGCTTGCTGCGGCGCGCGCAGGCTTCAATGGCGTTAAGATCTTCAATGGTGCGGTAAACGAAACAGTCCTGGCCTTCGGCGCCTTTGATCGGCGGGATCCAGGGATAGGAGCCGGTGGCCATGATCAGTTTGTCATAGTACACCGTGCGGCCGGTATTGGAGTGAATCACCTTTTCGCCGCGGTTGATGGTGATGGCGCGTTCGCCCACCAGCACGTTGACGTTATGCTTTTGGTAAAATCCCTCGCGCACCAGCGAAAGCTCTTCGGCGGTATGGTGCGAGAAATAGGACGACAGGTGTACGCGATCGTAAGCGATGCGGGGTTCTTCGCAAAAAACGGTGATGTCGAAGTGGTCAGGGCCTGCTTTATCCAGCAGGTCTTCGATAAACCGGTGGCCGACCATGCCATTACCGATGATAGCAAGTTTGACTCTGCTCATTATTGCCTCAAAATTCTGATTTCCTAGCGTTACCTTATTCCTCCCGCTCGGCGACTTATTGATGTAAATCAAGAGTAGTTTCATATACCTCTAAGGTGTTATATCGATGATTTTTATCGATAATTGATAAGTTGCGGTTTTTATTCAACTTTGGCTGAATCGTGCCAGTTGAAGGTAGTCGTACTTATTCTGGAGTAGCGCTGAAGTATTTCGCTCTACCGCCGAAGCTGGCACAGCCATTGCTTGACGAAAACGATTGCTTTCGACGCGTCGCGTTATAAACTGCGGCGGTTTTTTTATCAGCACAGGGGAGGAACACCACGCATGACACCGGATAATAATTTCAGTCAGCAGCAAGTGCCGGCAGCGGCGCGTAAAGGGGCGATGGCATTGACGTTTGTGATGCTGGGGCTGACTTTTTTCTCTGCCAGTATGTGGACCGGCGGCGCGTTGGGCACCGGGCTGAACTATCACGATTTCTTTTTGGCGGTGCTGATCGGCAACCTGCTGCTGGGCGTATACACCGCCTGCCTGGGCTATATTGGTGCAAAGACCGGGCTGACCACCCACCTGCTGGCGCGTTTTTCTTTTGGCGTGCGCGGCTCGTGGCTGCCTTCGCTGTTGCTGGGTGGGACGCAGGTCGGCTGGTTCGGCGTTGGCGTGGCGATGTTTGCCATCCCGGTCGGCAAGGCCACCGGCTGGGACGTCAACTGGCTGATTGCGCTGTCTGGCGTGTTGATGACCATCACGGTGTTTTTCGGCATTTCTGCGTTGACCATTCTCTCTGCCATTGCGGTGCCGGCTATTGCCTTGCTCGGCAGCTATTCGGTGTGGCTGGCGGTGCAGCACGCTGGCGGTATGGATGCGGTGCGCCACATCATGCCGGCGCAGCCGCTGGATTTTAACGTTGCGCTGGCGATGGTGATCGGTTCGTTTATCAGCGCCGGTACCTTGACCGCAGACTTCGTGCGTTTTGGCCGCAGCGCCAAAATGGCGGTGCTGGTGGCGCTGGTGGCCTTCTTCCTCGGTAATTCGCTGATGTTCATTTTTGGCGCCGCCGGCGCCGCGACGCTCGGCATGGCCGACATTTCCGATGTGATGTTTGCGCAGGGCCTATTGTTGCCGGCAATCGTGGTGCTGGGACTGAATATCTGGACCACCAACGACAACGCGCTGTACGCTTCCGGGTTGGGATTCGCCAACATTACCGGCTGGTCGAGCAAAACCCTGTCGATGATCAACGGCGCCATCGGCACGCTCAGCGCACTGTGGCTGTATAATAACTTCGTTGGCTGGCTGACGTTTCTGTCGGCGGCCATTCCGCCGATTGGCGGTGTGATCATTGTCGATTATCTGGCTAACCGGCAGCGTTATCTGGCGTTTGCACAGGCGCGGATGATGAACGTCAACTGGGTGGCGATTCTGGCGGTGGCGATTGGCGTTGCGGCGGGGCACTGGTTGCCGGGCATCGTGCCGATCAATGCGGTACTGGGCGCGGCGTTGAGCTATGCCGTACTGAACCCGCTGGCAAACCGCCAGTTCATACAACATATCAAGGAGCAGCATGCCGGTGAATAATTTGAAATATATCGATAACCTGCGCCTCGGCGGGCACGAAGGGCTGTGGCAGCTGGCGATCGAGCAGGGGCGCATCGCCCATATCATTCCGCAACCGCAAGGGCAGGAGTGGCGCAGCGATACGCTGGATGCCGAGGGCGGGCTGGCGCTGCCGGCATTCGTCGAGCCGCATATCCATCTGGACACCACCCAGACCGCCGGGCAGCCGGCCTGGAATCAGTCTGGCACGCTGTTTGAAGGTATTGAGCGTTGGGCGGAACGCAAGGCGTTGCTGAGTCATGAAGACGTCAAACAGCGCGCCTGGCAAACGCTGAAATGGCAAATCGCCAATGGCATCCAGTATGTGCGCACTCACGTCGATGTGTCGGATCCCACGTTGACCGCGCTGCGAGCCATGCTGGAGGTGAAACAGGAAGTCGCGCCGTGGGTCACGCTGCAGATCGTCGCCTTCCCGCAGGAAGGTATTCTGTCCTATCCCAACGGCGAAGCGTTGCTGGAAGAGGCACTGCGCCTCGGCGCGGACGTGGTCGGCGCCATTCCGCACTTTGAGTTCACCCGCGAATACGGCGTGGAGTCGCTGCATAAAACCTTCGCACTGGCGCAAAAATACCATCGGCTGGTGGATGTGCACTGCGATGAAATTGACGATGAGCAGTCACGCTTTGTGGAAACCGTCGCGGCGCTGGCGCTGAAGCTGGAAATGGGCGACAAGGTCACCGCCAGCCATACCACGGCGATGCACTCTTACAACGGCGCCTATACCTCACGGTTGTTCCGCCTGCTGAAGCTGTCCGGCATCAATTTCGTCGCCAACCCGCTGGTCAATATTCATCTGCAGGGGCGTTTCGACAGTTATCCCAAACGTCGTGGTATCACGCGGGTAAAAGAGATGCTCGAGGCAGGGATTAACGTTTGCTTCGGCCACGACGACGTATTCGATCCGTGGTATCCGCTGGGCACCGCCAATATGTTGCAGGTGCTGCATATGGGGCTGCACGTGTGTCAATTGATGGGCTACGGTCAGATTGATGACGGGCTGAAGCTGATTACCAGCCACAGCGCCCGTACGCTGCATTTGCAGGATTACGGCCTGACGGCGGGCAACAGTGCCAACCTGGTGATTTTACCGGCGGAAAGCGGCTTTGACGCGGTACGTCGCCAGACGCCGGTGCGCTACTCCATTCGCCAGGGTGCGGTAATAGCCGAAACGCGCCCAGCGGAAACCACGCTATATCTGTCCAGCGAAGAAAAGGTCGATTTCCGACGCTAATCGGCTGACAGGTTAAAAAAAAGGGCGCGATAAGCGCCCTTTTTGGCTGTTGATAAGGGTAGGGCGTGGGCAGAGTCTGCCGGTGGGTGTGTCTTCTGTCCCACCGGCTTTGTGAGGATATCAGTTGGTGACGTGACCGTGGCTGCGATGTTTGGTCACAAAGCCCAACAGCAGACACATCACGAATACCGCCAGATACAGACCGTTGGCGGTCGTCAGTGCGGCATGCGCGCCACCCTTGGCCACGATTGGGCCGGTGACGACAAAGGTCAGCATGGTGCCGATGGTGCCGCAGGTCAGGATGAAGTTGACCAGTTTCGGCGAAGACACCTTGGTCTGCAGAGAACCGAGGGTGATAAGCGTGGTGTAGATAGCGCTGGAAACGAAGCCCAGAGCCATGATGTAGTAAGCCAGATGCTGCGGGTTATCGCTGCTGACAAACAGGTACATGGCACCGGTAGCCAGTGCCGCCAGCACGGTGACGATGCGTTGCAGGTCAAAGAAGCGCAGCACGAAACTGAACACCCACATGCCAATCATGTAAGACGTCCAAAAGTCGCTGACCAGTTTGCCGGCCTGGTTGATGTCCATACCGAAGGATTTGGTGGCGTATTCGGGTACCCATTGAATAAAGCCCAACTGGCCGAGGATATAGCACAGCGCGGCGATCGACAGGAACAGCACGCCAACCCCCCATTTTTCTTTGGCGAGCGGGGCGCCGCTCTCATCGCCCTTGTGGCCCAGAACCGGGAAGTCGGAGCACAGGGTCAGCACGAAAATTGCCACGTACAGCAGGCCGATACAGGCGTACACCCAATACCAACCGATATGACGCGCCAATAGCATGGCGGCGACGATGGGGAAAATCATCCCGGCCATGCTGAAGAATGAGTCAGTAAACAGCAGGCGTGAACCGCGTTGGCGACCGGAGTACATATGAGTGATCAGGAAGGTACCGATCGACATGGTAATGCCGCTGACCACGCCAAGAATGAACATGCAGATGGAGAACATGGTCAGGCTTTTGCCGACCATCAGGCCGATAACCGCCAGTACCATCAGCAGAAAACCAAAGATCAACTGACGCTTGAGCGGGATGATTTCCATTAGCCAGGCGTTAAGAAAAATCGAGATTAAAATGCCTGCATTCAGGAAGGTGAAGGTGTTGCTCATGCTGGAAACCGGCAGGTTAAAATATTCTGCAATGTTTCCCATCACCATCCCTGTGACGATCACTAAAGCACCGGTCAGCGCATAGGAAAAAAAGCTGATCCAGGTAAGCCGGATACGGTTGCTATCATTCATTGAATAAGCCTGATTGGTATGTGGATTGGTCTATGGACAGGGGGATGCCGCGTTTTCTGGGTCTACGCAGTAAACGTTCGATCCGGCTGCCAGGAGGCGGATCCTAGCATAGCTCAGGGCATTTTATGTGATGCTTGTTGTATTTTTGGTGCAATGAATGTAATTGCCGTCGAGGATTTCGTGACTTATGCCGCTGGCGCGGCAATCGAATCACGTGGAATCACGATGGGCGTGAACGTCACCGCCGGCGTTTCCGGTGCGATCAGCAAACGGGTTGCGAATTGCGCCATTTCGGCAATCGGGAAGTGCACGCTGGTCAACGCCGGACGCATAAATTGCGCCCGTTCGCCGCTGTCATAACTGATCAGCGCAATATCCTGTGGCACGCTCAGGCGATGCTCGTTAATCGCTAACAGCGCGCCGATGGCCATTTCTTCGTTGCAGCAATATATCGCCGTTGGCAGGGGGGCTGCGCGTAACAGCCGATCGGCACACCGATAGCCGCTTTCCAGGTCGTACGCGCCTTCCAGACACGCCAGCGGGGTCAGCATCGCCGCCTGCATCGCCAGCTCAAACCCCAGTATGCGTAACCGGCTGGAGGCGCGCTGGCGCGGCCCACTGATGCAGGCGATGCGCCGGTGACCTGCATCAATCAACTGCTGCGTCGCCATGCGGCTGGCGCGCGCATGGTCAAAGGTCACACAGCGATCTTCCAGCCCGGGCACCAGACGGTCGAGCAGTACAAAGCGATGCCGCTCATCCGCCAACTGGCGTAAGCGCTGGTCGCTGAGGTAACGCACATGCAAAATCACCCCGTCGCAGCGCAGACTGAATAACCGCTGGATGGCGTGCAGCTCGTTTTGCGCACTGTTGCGCCCCTGTGTCACCAACAGCTGCTTGCCGTGGCTTTCGGCTTCACCTTGCACAAAATCCATCAGCATGCCAAAAAAGCCGCCACGATAAGAAGTGGTTACCAAGCCCAGCGTATTGCTGTGGCTGGACGCCAGCGCACGCGCGGCGGGATTGGGGGTATACCCCAACTGTGCGATCGCCTGTTCAACCTTTTCGCGCGTCGGCGCCTTGACGTTGCTGTCGCCATTGACCACGCGCGATACCGTGGCGCGGGATACGCCCGCCAGAGCGGCTACATCTTCCAGTGTCACCATATACCCTTCGTCTTTCGAGCTGCCTCGTTGTTGGCTGCGCACGCGAACCCTGGTCACTTGGTACGGCCAAGCTCCCCGGGCTTCTTATGCTTGCCGCCTAGATGCAACTCGAAATCCATTGGGTATCCCCCTGGTTTTCTCGAGCTGCCTCGTTGTTGTTTGTACACGCGAACCCTGGTCACGTGGTACGGCCAAGCTCCCCGGGCTTCTTATGCTTGCCGCCTGGATGCAACTCGACATCCATTGGGT
>NZ_JBGMUT010000008.1:158988-197908 GCF_041448735.1 Serratia odorifera
TTGCCGCCTAGATGCAACTCGACATCCATTGGGTATCCCCCCGGTTTTCTCGAGCTGCCTCGTTGTTGTTTGTACACGCGAACCCTGGTCACGTGGTACGGCCAAGCTCCCCGGGCTTCTTATGCTTGCCGCTGCGACGTCCATTTAATCATCAAACTGCGGTAAATGCGCCTTATTGGCCGCCAGTACGTCGTTCAGCAGCGGCTGCGCGATCCTGGCGCTGGCAATCAGCGGGTGTGTCACCAGTGCCAGCAAGCCGCTGCGGCGATCGCCATGCACTGCGGCCTCGATAGTCAGTCGCTCGTAGGCCTTTACCTGCTGGGTGAGCGCCTGCATGGTATCCGGCATCGGGCCGAAGGCCAGCGGGTGAGCGCCTTGTGCATCAATCACGCAGTTGGTTTCTATCACGGCGTCGTCTGGCAAACCGCGAATGGCGCCACGGTTTGCGGTATTGACCACCAATTGCGTGCCGAGATTATTATGGATCGCACGAATCAGCTCCAGCGCCACTTCAGAGTAGAAGGCGCCGCCGCGAAAGCTGAGCTGTTCCGGTTTGCTATCGAGATGCGGATCGGCATACAGGGAAAACAGCTCTTTTTCCACCTGCATCACCTGTTCGGCGCGGGTGCCGCGGTCGGCGGCGGCGGCGATCTCTTCGTCCAGCATCTCCTGCGTCTGGTAGAAATAGCGGTGGTACGGGCAGGGGATTGCCTTCAGAGCCCGTAGGAACTCGGGCGGCCATGGTTCCTCCTTGATATTATTCATGGTCAGCGCCGCGCCGTCGCACAGCATATCAATCACTTTGCCGGTCATGTCGCGACCGTTTTGCAGTACCTGATGCACCCAGACCATATGATTCAACCCGGCGAAGCGCAGTTGAAGATCTTGATACGGTGCCTGCAGCATGTTGGCTATCATGTGATGCATGCTGATGGGTACATTGCACAAGCCAATGATTTTTGCCTTGGTATAACGGGAAACGGCTTCGGTTACCATGCCTGCCGGGTTGGTAAAATTGATGATCCAGGCGTCCGGTGCCAATTGCTCAACCTTGCGTGCAATGTCCAGCATCACCGGAATGGTGCGCAGCGCCTTGGCGAAGCCGCCGACGCCGGTGGTTTCCTGGCCGATCAGGTGATACTTCAGCCCCAGGCGTTCATCGGCGGCGCGTGCCGGCAACTGGCCGACGCGGAACTGGGTTAACACGAACCGTGCGCCGCGAATCGCTTCGTCCAGCGCAAAATGCACGCTGACTTTCACCTGTGCCAAGCCATGGCGCGCCAACATACGTTGGGTGAGCGCGGCGATGATTGCCACTTTTTCACGACCCGGCTCGACGTCAACCAGCGCCAGTTCGCTGACCGGCAGTTGGTCAATGCGCTGGATCAGGCCTTCAACCAGCTCCGGCGTGTAGCTGCTGCCACCACCGATAATGGCGATTTTCAGCGAATTCATAAAGCGGTCTCCCGTTGCGCCTGACGGCGAAAAAGTTCAATCATGTCGTCGGCCAGATCCTGAATCACCATGGCATTCATCAAATGGTCCTGGGCGTGGACGGTAATCAGATTAATCGGCAGTTTGCCGCAGCCTTCATCCAGGCTGATAAGCCGGGTCTGAATGCGATGCGCCTGCTGTACCGCCTCTTTCGAGTCGGCCATATGCGCGGCGGAGGCGTTGAACTCGCCGGCCCGCGCCTGTTGCAGCGCCATCAATGCACTGCTGCGTGCGCTGCCGGCCAATACCAGCAGCTCCATAATCGTGCTTTCAAAATCAGGGCTGTCTGCAGCCATGGCTTCACTCACGCGACTCTCCTGTTATTGTGCGGCCGCCGCATCGGACGCGGCGCGCTCGGTTTTGGCCTGTTGCTGCTCCTGCGCCAGCAACTGTTTTTCATAGACTTTGAAGAACGGCAGCCAAATGGCGAGATCGATCGCCATCAGCAGCAACACCAGCAGCGCGGCGCGAATGTCCCACGAGGCAGAAATCATGGCGCCGAGCGGGGCAGGTGCGGTCCACGGCGCCATGGCGACCATTTTTTCCACCAAATCCCAGTGCAGGGCGAAATAGGCCAGGGTGGCGTTGATCACCGGCACCACCATCAACGGGATAAACAGCGTCGGGTTCATCACCACCGGTGAACCAAACAGCAGCGGTTCGTTGATGTTGAACGCCGCCGGCACCACGCTCAGTTTGCCGATGGTGCGTAAATGAACGGAGCGGCTGCGGAGATACAGCAAGGCCAGCACCAGCGTGGAGCCTGAGCCGCCGATGCAGACGTAAAATGACCAAAAGGGCGCGGTCAGCGTTTGGCTGGTCGGATCGCCATGCGCCACCAGCGCGGCGTTGGTGGCCAGATTGGCCATAAAAATCGGGTTGAGCAGACCGGTAACGATATTGTCACCATGAATGCCGGCGAACCACAGCAGGTTGGCGATCAACACCGCCAGCAGAATGGCCGGCAGCGTATCGCCGACGGCGATCAGCGGCTGGAACAGCTGCATGATTGCAGCCGGCAGCAGCAGCTGGAATTCGCTCTGCATCAGAATGCTTAGCGGGTATACCGTCAACAAAATGCCGACCACCGGATACAGCAGCTCAAATGAACGGGCAATCGCCGGTGGCACCTGTTCCGGCATACGCAGCGTGATGTTGTATTTCTTTAACAAACGGATCAGTTCCACCGACCAGATGGCGCACAGTAGGGCGGTGAACACCCCCTGGCCGCCCAGGAAATCGAGCGACATCTTGTTGTCGACCTGCGGCGCTGCGGTCAGCAGGAATGCCATCAGCGACAGCAAACCTGCGGTCAGCGCGTCCAGACCATAGTGCTTTGCCAGACTGTAGGCGGTGCCAACGGCAACAAACACGCTCATCAGGCCCATGGTCATAAAGAACGGCATGGTGATGGTGTTCCAATGGCTTTTGGCAAAACCGAGCCAGGCGCGGCCGAAGCTGGAGGTGGTGTTGGCGTCAAACGGCGGGTTGGCGACGATCAGCATGATGCTGCCGACAATCAGAAACGGCATGGCACAGATAAAACCGTCGCGAATGGCAATGATATGGCGCTGGCTGCCGATCCTGCCGGCCAACGGCGCGATATGGTTTTCCACCACGCGCATAAGGGATGCATACAGGCTCATGATGTTCTCCGCCGCCGCGTCAGGCGATCAGGTTGAGGGCGTGATCCAGCACTTTGTCGCCACGCATGGTTCCGTAATCCATCATGTCGATCACCGCGACGGGCAAGCCGTACGGCTCTGCGATTTTGTTAAAGCGTGCCAGTTCGTATTTGACCTGTGGCCCCAGCAGGACGACGTCTGCGGTGGGCAGTTCGGCCTCAAACTCGGCGGCGGGCACCGCCTTGATTTCAATAGCCAGTTCGCGTTTCACCGCTTCGTCCTGCATGCGTTTGACCAGCATGCTGGTGGACATTCCCGCCGCACAGCACAGCACTATTCTTTTCATCATTACTCTCCGTTGAAGACGTCATTTTTATTGGCTCCGGCCAAATGAGAGCGCTCTCATTTTGCTAAGGGTAGCGGGAACCAAAAATCAAAACGGGAGGTGGCTCGCAAAAATCATCGAAGCCGCCAAGCAGGCAAATAATGCGTGACCGGCTTGGCAAAAATGAGTGAGACGATCATACTTTTGGCAAGAAAAGCGGGACGGCGTCAGAAAGGTCCCACATTTGAGTAAATATAAGTAAATGGCTGGCACTCACCGGTACAGCTCTTTAGAATCAATGCGCTTTTCCGTTGTTTGTCTCTCAGAGAAAGGACCCATTCATGTTCAAACGTACTTTAGTGACCTTCGTTGCGCTGTGTTCCCTGACAGCAATGGCACCTGCCGCCTTCGCCGCTGGTGAAACCCACGTCATGCTGACCACCTCGGCCGGGAATATCGAATTGGCGCTCGACAGTCAGAAAGCACCGGTATCAACCCAAAACTTCGTTGATTACGTGAACAGCGGTTTTTACAACAACACCATTTTCCACCGTGTCATTCCTGGTTTTATGGTGCAGGGCGGCGGTTTCACCTCAGACATGCAGCAGAAAACGACAAAGGCACCGATCAAGAATGAAGCGGACAACGGCCTGCGCAACCTGCGTGGCACCATCTCCATGGCGCGTACGGCAGATAAAGACAGCGCCACCAGCCAGTTCTTCCTCAACGTGGCGGACAACGCCTTCCTCGATCACGGCCAGCGTGATTTTGGCTACGCGGTCTTTGGCAAAGTGGTGAAGGGCATGGAAGTGGTAGACAAGATTTCTCAGGTGCCGACTGGCAACGTCGGACCTTATCAGAATGTCCCTACCAAACCGGTAGTCATTTTGTCGGCCAAAGTCCTGCCTTAAGCTTTTTGTGCCGGTTCCCTCTCGGGATCCGGCGTGCGTTGCCCTTCCCGTTCGAAGCTTTGCCTGCATCACTGTTTTATTCATTCGTACATGCTTTAATCGCCATCCTATAACCAGACCGGATACCCGGCGTTTATCTGCTGTTCTTGTTCAGGATGAGCCGCTGTTATGTTTGAATTCAACCAGGTTTTGCTGCTATTGCAGCAAATGTGCGTTTACCTCGTTATTGCCTATTTATTAAGCAAGACCCCGCTGTTTATCCCGCTGATGCAGGTGACGATCCGTTTGCCGCATAAGTTGCTGTGCTACGTCATCTTTTCGGTGTTTTGCATCATGGGCACCTATTTCGGTTTGCATATCCAAGACTCGATCGCCAATACGCGCGCCATTGGCGCGGTGCTGGGCGGTCTGTTGGGCGGGCCGTCGGTCGGCTTTCTGGTAGGGCTGACCGGTGGGCTGCACCGCTACACGCTGGGAGGCATGACCGATGTTGCCTGTGCGGTATCCACCATTGCCGAAGGCCTGGTGGGGGGACTGGTGCACAGCGCGGCGATGCGTCGCGGCCGGATCGATTTGCTGTTCAATCCGCTGTTTGTCGCCGGCGTCACCTTTGCTACCGAAGTGCTGCAAATGGCGATTATTCTGGCCATTGCCCGGCCGTTCGGTGAAGCGCTGCGGCTGGTGGAGCACATTGCCTTGCCGATGCTGATCGCCAATACCGTGGGAGCGGCGATGTTCATGCAAATCCTGCTGGATCGGCGCGCGATGTTCGAAAAATACACCAGCGCCTTTTCCTCCAAGGCGCTGAAGCTGGCTGAACGTACCGAAGGCATTCTGCGCCAGGGATTTGACCGGGAAAACAGCATGAAAGTGGCTCGAATTATCTACCAGGAGCTGGGCATCGGCGCAGTGGCGATTACCGATCGCGATCGATTGTTGGCGTTCATCGGCATTGGCGACGATCACCATCTGCCGGGGACGCCGATCTCTTCCGCGCATTCTCACCGCGCCATCGACAATAACGAAGTGGTGTATGCCGACGGCAACGAGCTGTCGTACAGTTGTTCGATCAGCAGCAATTGCAAGCTGGGCTCTACGCTGGTGATCCCGCTACGTGGCGAAAATCAGCGGGTAATCGGCACCATCAAACTGTATGAGCCGAAAAGCAGGTTATTCAGCACCATCAACCGCACGCTGGGTGAAGGCATCGCCAGCCTGCTGTCGGCGCAGATCATGGCCGGCCAGTATGAGCGCCACAAGCAGTTGCTGGCGCAGTCGGAAATCAAGCTGCTGCATGCGCAGGTCAACCCACACTTTCTGTTTAACGCGCTCAATACGCTGGTGGCGGTGATCCGCCGTGACGGCGATCGCGCCTGTGAACTGGTGCAATATCTGTCTACGTTTTTCCGCAAGAACCTTAAGCGTTCGGACGACGAGGTGACGTTGGCGGATGAAATTGAACATGTAAATGCCTATCTGCAAATTGAAAAGGCGCGGTTTGCCGATCGGCTGGAAATTGCCGTGTCGTTGCCGGAGGCATTGCTGGCGGTGCGCCTGCCGGCCTTTTCGTTGCAGCCGATCGTAGAAAACGCCATCAAACACGGCACATCGCATTTGCTGGGGATCGGCAGGATCGACATCGGCGCCCGTTGTGAAGGGGACCGGCTGTTATTGCAGATCACCGATAACGCCGGTTTGTTTCAGGCGAAAACGCCAGGAAACGGTCTGGGGATGAATCTGGTGGATAAACGTATTCGCGTGCGTTATGGCGAGGACTATGGCGTACAGGTCTGTTGCGAACCGGAAACCTATACCTGTATCACGCTTCACCTACCGATGACGAGGGCGGCCTGATGCTGAATGTATTGATTGTCGACGATGAACCCTCGGCCCGTGACAACCTGCGCCATTTACTGGACGCGGAGGATGGCGTAACCATCGTCGGCGAAAGCGCCAATGCGATAGAGGCCATCAGCCAGATCCACCGCCTGCAACCGGACGTGGTGTTTCTGGATATTCAGATGCCGCGTATCAGCGGGCTGGAGTTGGTCGGTATGCTCGACCCGAACCGAATGCCGTACATTGTATTTCTCACCGCTTATGATGAATACGCTTTGCAGGCGTTTGAGCAGCATGCCTTCGACTACCTGCTAAAACCGGCCGAGCCGCAACGATTGAACAAAACCTTGCAACGACTGCAACAGCGCCGTGTACCGCAGGACATTGCGGCACTGCCGGAAAGCGAGGGATACCTGAAATACATCCCCTGCACCGGCCATAGCCGTATTTACCTGCTGCGTTTCGAGGAGGTGGTCGCCATTCGTTCGCGCTCAAGCGGCGTCTACGTGGTGCGCAATGACGGTATGGAGTGCTTTACCGAACTGACGCTGCGTACGCTGGAAAATCGCACGCCGCTGGTGCGTTGCCATCGGCAATATCTGGTCAATCTGGAGCAGGTACGGGAAATACGCTTTGACGACAGCGGCGCGGCAGAAATGATCATGCCGGTCGGCGACCCGGTGCCGGTCAGCCGCCGCTATCTTAAGTCGCTGAAAGAGGAACTGGGGCTGCGGGGATAATAGCGGGCTGGCGTCACGCCACGCTTGCCGACACATCGTTTCGTTTGCCCTTGACGCGATCGGGCCGCGCTTATAGCTTTATGGCATCTACAGGCGCGTTTGCGCCGCGTCAGCGTCAAAGGAAAAGAAAATGAGTGAAGCACGGATTATCGCCAAAGCGATGAAAGACGGAAAACCAGTGCAGGATCTGGTGATTTTACCGGCCTTGGCCAACCGCCACGGTCTGATCACCGGCGCGACCGGTACCGGTAAAACCGTGACGCTGCAAAAAATGGCCGAGCAGTTCTCGCGCCTCGGTGTGCCGGTCTTTTTGTCGGACGTTAAAGGCGATCTGTCGGGTATCGGCACCGAGGCGGTGCCGAATGAAAAACTGCAGGCGCGGCTGGCGGCGATCGGCGTCACCGATTGGCAACCGCAAGCCTGTACCATTATTCCGTGGGATATTTACGGTGAAAAAGGCCACCCGATCCGCGCCACCGTATCCGATCTTGGCCCACTGCTGCTGGCGCGTCTGCTGGATCTGAACGAGGTGCAAAGCGGTGTGTTGCAGTTGGTGTTCAAAATCGCCGATGACAACGCCTTGCTGCTGCTGGATATGAAAGATCTGCGTGCCATGGTGCAGTACGTCGGCGACAACGCCAAGCAGTTCCAGACCCAATACGGCAATATCTCCTCCGCTTCGGTCGGCGCCATTCAGCGCGGGCTATTGACGCTGGAAGAGCAGGGTGCCAATCAGTTCTTTGGCGAACCGATGCTCGACATTAACGATCTGATGAAAACCGATGCCAATGGCCACGGCAACATCAACCTGTTGGCGGCAGACAAACTGATCAACCAGCCAAAACTGTACTCGGTCTTTCTGCTGTGGCTGCTGGCCGAGCTGTTTGAACATTTGCCGGAAGTGGGCGATCCGGAACAGCCGAAGCTGGTATTTTTCTTTGATGAGGCGCATCTGTTGTTCAACGACGCGCCGCCGGCACTGCTGACCAAGATTGAGCAGGTGGTACGTCTGATCCGCTCAAAAGGCGTCGGCATCTATTTTGTTACGCAAAACCCGCTGGATATTCCCGACAGCGTGCTGGGCCAGTTGGGCAACCGTGTGCAACACGCGCTGCGTGCCTTTACGCCACGCGATCAGAAAGCGGTGAAGGCGGCGGCGCAGACCATGCGCGCCAACCCCGACTTTGATGCGGAAACGGCGATTACCGAACTGGGCGTCGGTGAAGCGCTGGTGTCGTTCCTGGATGAAAAAGGGCGGCCCAACGTGGTGGAGCGGGCAATGGTCATCGCGCCGGAATCGAAGATGGGCATGCTGGGTGCCGACGGGCTCAACAGCGCGATCAATAAATCGCCGCTGTATGGTCGCTATGAAGATATGGTCGATCGCGAGTCCGCCTATGAAAAACTGTCTTCGGAAGGTTTTGCCACCGTAGGCACGCCACCGCCGGGGCAACCGGCACAGAAACCGGCGGCGGATGCAGCCGGTGGTGGCCTGATGGGCGGGTTGAACGATCTGCTGTTCGGCTCTACCGGTCCACGCGGCGGCAAGCGCGATGGTATTGTTCAAACGGCGGCCAAGAGCATGGCTCGCGACCTTGGCAAGCAGATTTTGCGCGGCGTTTTGGGATCGATTATGGGCGGCCGTAAAAAGTAAGCGGAAAATTTCGTCAGCGGCAGTAAACTAGCGCAGCTTTTTTCTGCCTGGACATGTCATGCTGCTGCTGATTGATAACTACGACTCTTTCACCTACAACCTGTACCAATACTTCTGCCAGTTGGGCGCCGAAGTGTTGGTCAAGCGCAACGATGAATTGCAACTGGCCGATATTGAACGGCTTGCGCCACAGAGACTGGTGATTTCACCCGGCCCGTGCACGCCGAATGAGGCGGGCATTTCTCTTGCTGCCATTCGCCACTTTGCCGGCAGGCTGCCCATTTTGGGCGTATGCCTCGGCCATCAGGCGTTGGGGCAGGCGTTTGGCGCCACGGTGGTACGCGCCCGTCAGGTGATGCATGGCAAGACCTCTGCCATTCGGCACCATAACGGCGGCGTTTTTGCTGGGCTGAACAATCCGTTGACCGTGACCCGTTACCACTCGCTGGTGCTGGAAGCCGCCACGTTGCCAGACTGCTTTGAGGTAACCGCCTGGAGTGAGCGCGACGGCGAACCTGACGAAATCATGGGGATCCGCCATCGTCAGCTGGCGCTGGAAGGGGTGCAGTTTCACCCGGAAAGCATTCTCAGCGAGCAGGGGCACCAACTGCTGGATAATTTCCTGAAAAGTTAACCGGTTATGAGTTTTTTTCCTTTTTTGGCGATTTAGGTTTGCCCTTGATTGGTTTTTTATGCATATTTTGTGATTATATTTTCACTTAATGGCAACATTGAAAATCCGATCACGTTCAGGGTGGACCCAATAATGACCGAAAAATACCCAGTCAGCCGCAATACGTTCGACCAGGTTATTCTGCCTGTTTATGCACCTGCCCAGTTTGTCCCCGTCAAGGGCAAGGGCAGCCGAGTGTGGGACAGCAACGGCAAGGAGTATATTGATTTCTCTGGCGGTATTGCGGTGACTGCGCTGGGGCATTGCCACCCGGCATTGGTGGCGGCGCTGAAGCAGCAGGGTGAAACCCTGTGGCACACCAGCAATGTCTTTACCAACGAGCCGTCGCTGCGCCTGGCCAGCAAGCTTATCGCCGCGACTTTCGCCGATCGGGTGTTCTTCGCCAATTCCGGCGCCGAAGCCAACGAAGCGGCATTCAAGCTGGCGCGCCACTATGCCATTACCCGCCACAGCCCGTACAAAACCAAAATCATCGCGTTTTATAACGCGTTCCATGGCCGTACGCTGTTTACCGTCTCGGTTGGCGGCCAGGCGAAGTATTCCGACGGCTTCGGGCCAAAGCCGGCCGACATCGTGCATGTACCGTTCAACGATCTGGCGGCGGTCAAGGCGGTGATGGACGATCACACCTGCGCGGTGGTGATGGAGCCGATTCAGGGCGAAGGCGGTATTACTCCGGTGGATGCGCAGTTCCTGCAAGGTGTGCGTGAACTGTGCGATCGCCACCAGGCGCTGTTGGTATTTGATGAAGTGCAAAGCGGTATGGGGCGCAGCGGCAAGCTGTTCGCCTATATGCACTACGGTGTGACGCCGGATATTCTGACCACCGCCAAAGCGTTGGGCGGCGGTTTCCCGGTCAGCGCCATGCTGACCACCGAGGAGATTGCTTCGGTGATGCAGGTCGGTACCCACGGCACCACCTATGGCGGCAATCCGCTGGCCTGCGCGGTGGCGGAGGCGGCGTTGGACGTGATCAATACCGCCGAAGTGTTGAGCGGCGTCGAACAGCGTCATACGCTGTATGTTGCGGCGTTGCGGGACATTGGCGAAAAATACCGTATTTTCAGCGAGATTCGCGGTATGGGGCTGTTGATCGGCGCCGAACTGACGGCGCCTTACCACGGCAAGGCGCGTGATTTCCTCACCGCGGCCGCCGCGCGTGGCCTGATGATTTTAAATGCCGGGCCGAACGTGATCCGATTTGCGCCGTCGCTGGTCGTTGAGCCGCAAGATATTGCCGACGGTATGGCGTTGTTTGAGCTGGCGGTTCAGGACGTGATCAACGCCGGGTAGCTACCCACCGGCGGTCGGCAGACGGTATCGGATGTCCGACTGTGTCCACGGTAAACGGCGCATAAAAATGCCGGTCAGCGTTAACTGACCGGCATTTTTTGAAGCGTGCCGTTTTAATGGATTAACGGGTACCGTAGACGACGATGGTTTTGCCGTGTGCGGAAATCAGGTTTTGATCTTCGAGCATTTTCAGAATACGGCCAACCGTTTCGCGTGAACAACCGACGATTTGACCAATTTCCTGACGGGTGATTTTAATTTGCATGCCGTCCGGGTGAGTCATGGCATCCGGCTGTTTGGCCAGATTGAGCAGGGTTTGCGCAATGCGGCCGGTAACGTCTAGGAAGGCGAGGTTACCCACTTTCTCTGAGGTGATCTGTAGGCGGCTTGCCATCTGCGCCGACAGGCGCATCAGAATGTCAGGGTTCACCTGGATCAGCTGACGGAATTTCTTATAGGAAATTTCAGCCACTTCACAGGCGGTTTTAGCCCTAACCCAGGCGCTGCGTTCCTGGCCTTCTTCAAATAATCCAAGTTCGCCGATGAAATCGCCCTGATTGAGATAGGACAGGATCATCTCTTTGCCTTCTTCATCCTTGATCAGCACCGCAACGGAGCCTTTCACGATGTAGTAAAGCGTTTCGGCCTTTTCACCTTGGTGAATCAGCGTACTTTTCGATGGATATTTGTGGATATGGCAATGAGACAGGAACCATTCGAGAGTAGGGTCTGTTTGCGGTTTGCCGAGAACCATTCGCTGTTATCCTCTGTTGTAATCTGCCTGTATCACAGGGGTCAGAGTTCCCTGTCAAACGTGTTATGGCTGTCCATGAGCGGCGACCATTAACCGTTTTTGAGGCGTGACGTAAAAATACGCTATTGCCCTAGCATATTAACTTGCAGTGAGAGCTGCAAGCTACATTCTGTTAACATACACATTAAGGTGCCTTTCCGTGGGCATTTCCCTGAAAGCGCTGTCCAGAAAGCGTTATTGCGGCTCTGTTTGTAGCACAGAGTGACGCGGGTGTCTTGTGTTGTCTCGCTCACACATGACCAGTATCAGGTTCCGTTGCCAGTTTTGCTGCTAACGCGTAGTCTGATGACAAAGAATCAATCGGAGTCATGAGCATGCAGGCAAGAGTCAAATGGGTTGAAGGGTTAACGTTTCTTGGCGAATCGGCGTCTGGCCATCAGGTATTGATGGACGGCAATGCCGGTGACAAGGCGCCAAGTCCGATGGAAATGGTGCTGATGTCCGTGGGGGGATGCAGCGCGATTGACGTGGTGTCGATTTTGCAAAAAGGCCGTCACGACGTGCGTGATTGTGAGGTAAAACTGACCTCTGAACGTCGCGAAGAGGCACCACGGGTATTTACCCATATCAACCTGCATTTTATCGTCAGCGGTAAAGGGCTTGGCGACAAGGCGGTGGAGCGTGCGGTGGATCTGTCTGCCGACAAATACTGTTCGGTAGCGCTGATGCTCGGCAAGGCCGCCAGCGTTACCCACAGCTTTGAAGTCCGGGAAGTGGCCTAATGGCATGTGGCGCGGTGGCCTAATCCTCCCCGCGCCCGTCCGGTGTCGCCTGGCTACTCAATCTTTTTGCCTTCCAGCAGCCGCTGCACCAGCGGTGCCATGATCAACTCCATCGCCAGTCCCATTTTGCCGCCGGGCACCACCAGCGTATTGATGTGCGAAATAAACGAGCCTTGCAGCATCGCCAGCAGATAAGGGAAATCAATCTGATCCAGCCCGCGGAAGTGGATCACCACAAAGCTTTCGTCCAGCGACGGGATGGCCTTGGCGGCAAACGGGTTGGAGGTATCCACCGTTGGCACGCGCTGGAAGTTGATGTGGGTGCGTGAAAACTGCGGTGTGATGTAGTTGATATAGTCTTCCATCGAACGCACTACCGAATCCATCACCGCTTCGCGAGAATGGCCGCGTTCGCCAGTATCGCGGATCAGCTTCTGGATCCACTCCAGGTTGACGATTGGCACCACGCCGACCAGCAGATCGACCTGCTGTGCCACGTCATGCTGATCGGTGACGACGCCGCCGTGCAGCCCTTCGTAGAACAGCACGTCGGTGGGTTCCGGCAGGGCTTCCCACGGTGTAAAGGTGCCAGGAACCTGGTTGTACGGCACGGCTTCGTCATAGGTGTGCAGATATTTACGTGAACGGCCGCTGCCGCCGTTGCCATATTCACGGAAGCTCTGCTCCAGCAGGCCGAAGTCGTTGGCTTCGGGGCCAAAATAGCTGATATGACGGCCGAGGTCGCGCGCCTTGCGGATCGCCGCGTCCATTTCCGGCCGGGTGTAGCGGTGGAAGCTGTCGCCTTCCAACTGTGCGGCGCGAATATTCAACTGCTGGAATATTTTGCGGAACGCCACGCTGGTAGTGGTGGTGCCGGCTCCGCTGGAGCCGGTTACCGCGATAACGGGATGTTTGGCAGACATACGATATGTTACTCCGTCTAAAATGCGTGTTTTATCCGTCGTACCTCAGCTGCTTTGCTGTAGGCCGCCTCGATGCAACTCGAGTGCTGTAGGGTATGGCACATTGATACCTGATTTTTCCCGTCAGTCATAGGGCGGATTACATTTCTTCCTGACCGGCACGGAACTGGCCACGTGGCATGATATTGACGGTTTCATGCAGTTCCGACCACACCAGCAGCACTTCGCCGCTTTGCAATTGCCGGCGAACGTCCTCCACTTTCTGCGTCAGCGAACGTTCATGCTCGCCGTAGTCAGTGCCTTCGCGCAGTACAAAGGATTCGATCAGATTATTCAGCGTTTCGCTGTCCAGTTCTTTCCAGGGGATTATCACGTGTTCTGTTCCAGATAAGGGGTAAGCCAGGAGGGAATGCGGTATTCCAGCCACATGTAGGGTTTTTTTAGCGAGCCGCCGACGAAGCCGACGTGGCCACCGCATTCCGTCAGTTGATATTCGATATTGTGCGGCAGGCTGGCGAGGTCAGGGATCACCTCGTCGGTCATGAACGGATCGTCCTTGGCATGGATGATCAGCAACGGTGTCTGGATCTTCGGCAGCAGCGGCAAGGCGCTGCAACGGCGGTAATAATCCGTGGCGTCGCTGAAGCCGTGAATGCGCGAGGTAATCAGATCGTCGAAATCGCGAATGCGGCGCAAGCCCTGCAACTGCGGCAATTTCAGCGGCAGGGTGCCGGGATAATGCAGCAGTTTTCGCGTGGCGTTCTGCTTCAACTGACCCAGCAGGTAATGCTGATATACGCGGGAGAATCCCTGATCCATACGCCACGAGCAGGGTTCGAGCATTAACGGTGCCGAGACCACCACCGCCGCGTCCAGCAGGCTATTGCCTTCCTGCTGTGCCAGATAGCAGGCGAGCATATTGCCGCCGAGCGATACGCCGACTGCCGCGGTTGGCGCAGTGCCATAGCTGTCGCGCAACCATTGCAGGAAGAAGCGGGCGTCTTCGGTTTCACCGGAATGGTAAATGCGTTGCTGGCGGTTTGGCACGCCGCTGCAACCGCGAAAATGCATCACCACGCCGAGCCAGCCCTTTTGCTGCCAGGCGTGCAACAGGCCGTGGGCATACGGACTGTAGAAGTTGCCTTCCAGGCCGTGAAACAGCACTACCCGCGGTTTGTCGCGCGCCAGGCGCGGGTCTTCGCTCCAGGCGAGATCGAGAAAGTCGCCATCAGGCAGGTTCAGCCGTTGCCAATGCGGTTTCAGTCGTACGCGACGACGTACCAGGCGTGGCAGCAGCGTTTGCAGGTGCGGATTACTGGCCCCGGTGAGAGGGCGGAAGGTTTCATACATAACGTGAATAAAATTCTTATTGGCGGCTATTGTCTGATCGGTAGAGCACTGTTAGCTTCAATACCACTATTTCCTTATTCGTTGTAGTGGCAGCGACCATCACTGACCGGTCAGTGCCTGGTATGCTCACGCGGGCTTCTTGGCTGCCATACCAACGATTCGGGATATGATTAATAATATACCCCAAATAATTCGAGTTGCATCGAGGCGGCAAGTGAATGCATCCCGATGCGCCTACGCAAACCCGGTGCTTCGGCTCAGGATGCGTAGCCAGCCAGTAAGCAGCTTGCAGCATGACGGGTAAACGCACACACGCATTTGGGTGGGGAGCACCCGTTTCATGGAATCAAGTTTATTTCTTTCAATGCTCGGCTTCCTGTTTGTTGCCGCTATTACGCCCGGTCCGAATAACCTGTTGTTAACCACCTCCGGCGCCAACTTTGGCTTTATGCGTTCGCTGTGGCTGATGCTGGGCATCATACTCGGCATGCAAAGCATTTTATTGCTGGTGGCGTTCGGCGTTGGCAGTCTGATTGTGGTCTATCCCTCGCTGCACCTGGCACTGAAAATTCTTGGCAGCCTGTATCTGCTGTGGCTGGCGTGGAAGGTGGCGACCGCCCGTTATGAAAAGCTCGACACCGATACCGCGCCACCCAAGCCGATTCGTCTGTATCAGGGTTGGCTGTTGCAGTTTCTCAACCCCAAGGCCTGGCTGATGGCGCTGGGCGCGGTGGCCAGCTTCAGCCTGAACGGCGAAGGGTATAATCACTCGATTCTGGCGATCTCGGCGGGGCTTTCCGGCATGAATCTGGCCACCGGCATCGTCTGGCTCGGTTTCGGCAGCGTGATTGGCCGTTTGCTGCGCAGCAAGAAAGCCTGGGTTATCTTTAACGTTTCTATGGGGTTGCTGACCGCAGCCTGCGTGTTGTTGATTTGGCATTAAGGGATTGCAGATGACCGAAGATTATTTCCACGTTGACGCCTTTGTTGGCCAGGGGTTGCGCGGCAATCCGGCGGGCGTATATGTGTTGAAAGCGCCACCGGACGCCGTGCAAATGCAGGCGATCGCCAATGAATTGAACCTGCCGGAAACCAGCTTTGTGTGGCAGGACGGCGACATGGCCGCCATCCGCTGGTTCACGCCGTACCGCGAAGTGGACTTATGCGGCCATGGCACGCTGGCGGCGGCGCATGTGATGCTCAATGTGCTGAACCCGGGGCTGAACGATGTGCGCCTGCGTTCCGCCAGTGGAGAGCTGTATGTCAAACGCGACGCGGCGGACGGTCAACGCCTGATTCTGGACTTCCCGACACGCGCCCCGCACCCGATCGCCGAGCCGGCAGGCCTGGCCGCGCTGTTGGGCGTGCAGCCGCAGGCGGTGTGGCAGGCCAATGCGCTAATGGTGGTACTGGACAATGAGGCGCAGGTCAGGGCGCTGCAACCGGCGATACCGGCGTTGATCGCGGCGGTGGGTCGTGGGGTGATCGTCACCGCACCGGGTGACGAGGTGGATTTCGTTTCTCGCTACTTTACGCTGGATGGCGGCGAGGATCCGGTGACCGGCTCGGCCCACTGCAGTCTGATGCCGTACTGGAGCGCCAGGCTGGGCCGTAGCGCATTGCATGCCCGGCAGATCTCGCCGCGCGGTGGCGAGCTGTTTTGCCAGTTGCAGGGCGAGCGTACGTTGCTCGGCGGCTATGCCAATATATTCCTGCGCGGATCAATTACCGCCTAATCAGGTGGTGCCGCGCTCCACCAGCCGCCAGTCCAGTACTTCATTGCTGGGCGCCAACTGCGGATCCTTGATTTTTGCCAACAGCAGTTGCACGCTGCGAATGCCGAACTGGTGCATCGGCTGCTCGATGGTCGACAGCGGCGGCGTGGTGATAGCGCCGAACGGCACGCCGTCAAAGCCGATGATCGCCACGTCTTGCGGGATACGCAGTCCGCGCTGATGCAAGGCGCTCATCGCCCCGCCGGCAACCACGTCGGAAATGGCAAATACCGCATCCGGCGGCTGCGCGTCGGCCAGCAGGCGGTTCATCGCCTGCGCACCGGCGGCATACTCCAGCCCGTCAACGTATTCCACCCGATGGTAACTCAGGCCAAAATCCGCCAGCGCCCGCAGATAGCCCTGTTCACGCTGTTGCGAATAGAGATAGCGCATATCGCTGTTAATCAAGGCGATGCGTTGACGCCCCTTGTCCGCCAGCAGCCGTACGCCGGCAAACGCCGCCTGGTGGTTGTCTATGGTCACCGACGAGGCGCGAAACTCCGGATCTCCTTCGCCACACTGTACCCACGGAAAGTCACCGATCATTGCCGTCAGTCCCGGCAGGCAGCTGACGGCATCCATGGTGATCACCCCGTCCACCACTTTCCCGCTCAACAGTTTGAGATAGGCCGATTCGCGCGTCGGGTTGGATTCGGAATTACACAGCAGAATATGGTAGCCGTGGCGTTCGGCTTCTTCCTCGATACCGCGCACTACCAATGAGCAGAACGGGTTGGTAATGTTGGACACCAACACCAGCAGCATGCGGCTGCGCGCGGTGCGTAACTGGCGCGCCAGCAGGTTGGGCTGGTAATCGCATTCGCGGATGGCCGCCAATACCCTATCGCGCGTCGCTGGTTTGACGATCTGCTGGCCGTTCAGCACCCGTGATACCGTCGCCGGCGACACGCCGGCGATTTTCGCCACTTTTTCTATCGACATGAATCGCTGTTCCTTGTGCTGATTTGCCACCGCCAGTATGCGGTAACGTGGCTAAAAAAGCGGGTTTACCGCCAGCATTGTGATGTTGCTTGCAAATTTCACTCGCCATCATCAATCACCAGCTTAATCAGGTTGCCGAAAAAAAGAAATCGATTACATTTTGCTCATGGCTTGAATGAAATCGATTTCATTTGACGATTTCGCAGTATCTTGCCCGGTTCCTGACGGTATCGAGGTGGCCGATGCAAATTCAATTACGCCTGGCGCAGCCCAGCGATCGCCTGGCGATTGCCCAACTGATTCACCATTCAACCAATGCCTGGTACCAGCGGCACGGTATGGCGGCGATTTTCCCGGACATGGCGGAAAGCTGCGGGCTGTTTGTCGATGTGTATCAACAACTGGATGCCGGCCACCACTGGGTTGCGCAGGATCAACGCGGCGTGCTGTGCGGCTCCTGCTTCTTTCATCCGCGCGAAACACACCTTGGACTGGGCATCATGAACGTCCATCCCGACTATTTTGGTCGTGGCATTGCGGCGCAGCTATTGCACAAGGGCGATGAGCTGGCGGGCGGGCTGCCGCAGCGGCTGTTGTCCAGCGCGCTGAATCTGGATTCTTACGCGCTTTATCATCGCGCCGGTTTTGCGCCGTATGCGGTCTATCAGGATATGGCGATCGCGGTGCCGCCACGGGGTCTTGACCTTTCGCCGTCGTCACACGTTCGGGTTCGTCAGGCTCAGCCAGCGGATTTGCCCGCCATCATGCAGCTGGAGCGTCAACTGCTGGGCATCGCCCGGCGACGGGATATCGAATTCTTGCTTGGCGACGGCAGTGGATATTGGCGCACGGCCGTGTGGGAGCAGGACGGCATTATCGGCGGCTACCTGGCATCGGTTGCCCATCCGGCGTCACGCATGCTGGGGCCGGGATGCTGCCAGCGCGAAGAGATGGCGCTGGAGCTGCTGGGCTGGATGCTCGACCGACATCATCGCGGCCATACGGCGGTGGTATTGGTGCCGGCGCAGTCCTCGGCGCTTAGTCGAGCGCTGTTGCGCTGGGGGGGACGGATTTGCGAATTGCATCTGGCGCAGGCGAAGGGCGAGGCACAACGTCCCGGCGGCGTGGTCATGCCGTCCTTTCTGCCTGAAAGCGGATAAACACACAGCAGTTAACCACAACAACACAGAACGATGGGGGAGTTATGCAAACCGACAGCGTGGCCCTGGGGGCCAAAAGTGTCACATTCAAATGGGTGGTGCCGCGGCTGGCGCTGATGATGTTCCTGCAATTCTTCGTCTGGGGCGCGTGGTACGTCACCCTCGGGGTGGTGATGGGCAAGTACGGCATGGCGGCGATCATCGGCGATGCTTATTCCACCGGGCCGATTGCCTCGATTCTGTCGCCGTTCGTTCTGGGCATGGTGGTGGATCGCTTCTTTGCCTCGCAAAAGGTACTGGGGTTGCTGCATCTGGTGGGCGCGGCGTTGCTGTGGTGGATGCCGGGCTTTTTTGCCGATCAGCAAAGCGGTCTGCTGTGGGTCATCTTCGGCTATATGCTGTGTTATATGCCGACCATTGCGCTGAGTAATAACGTGGCGTTTTACAGTCTCAGCAACAGCGAAAAGGCCTTCCCGGTGGTACGGGCGTTCGGTACGCTGGGGTGGATTGTGGCCGGGCTGATCGTCGGCGCCAGCGGTTTGTCTGACAGTACCGGCATTTTCACCCTGGCGGCGGTGGCTTCGCTGGTATTGGCTATCTACAGCTTCACCTTGCCGCATACCCCGGCACCGGAGCGCGGTAAACCGGTGCAGATGCGCGATCTGCTGTGCGCTGACGCTTTCGCGATGCTCAAGCAGCGCCATTTTCTGGTGTTTATCATCTGCGCCACGCTGATCTCGATTCCGCTGGCGGCGTATTACGCCTATGCAGCGCCGTTCGTGGCGGCTACCGGCTTTAGCAACGTCGGCGGTGTGATGTCGCTGGGGCAAATGTCCGAGCTGTTCTTCATGCTGCTGATCCCGCTGCTGTTCGTTCGGTTGGGCATCAAGATGATGCTGTTGATCGGCATGCTGTCATGGTGCCTGCGTTACGTGATGTTTGCGCTTGGCATCACCGAAGAGCTGCGCTGGATGATTTACCTCGGCATTATCCTGCACGGCATGTGTTATGACTTTTTCTTCGTCATCGGTTTTATCTATACCGACAAAGTGGCGGGCGACAAGGTCAAGGGGCAGGCGCAAAGCCTGCTGGTGCTGTTTACCTACGGCCTTGGCATGTTGATCGGCTCGCAGCTCAGCGGCGCATTGTTCAACCGTATGGTGACGGCGCAGGGGGCGGCTGCGTTGCCGCAATGGCAAAGTTTCTGGTGGTATCCGGCGATTGGCGCGTTGGTAATTGCGCTGCTGTTCTTCTTCACCTTCAACTACCGCGAAACGCCAAAAGGAGACAGCAACGATGGCTGATTTGCGCGTATTGGTGGTGGGTTGCGGCAACATGGGGGCGTCGCATGCAGCGGCCTACCAGGCGATGGACGGCGTGACGATATGCGGACTGGTGGCGCGTGGCGATTCGCGCCATGCGCTCAATCGGCAACTGGGCGGCGGCTATGCGCTGTTTGCCGATTTTGCCAGCGCGCTGGCGCAAACCCGGCCGGATGCGGTGTGTCTGACGACCTACCCCGACACCCATGAAGCCTATGCATTGCAGGCGTTGGCGGCCGGTTGCCACCTGTTTATCGAAAAACCGCTGGCCACCAGCGTGGCGGGTGCCGAAAGGGTCATTGCCGCCGCTCGCGCCGCGCGGCGGCAGGTGGTGGTGGGGTACATTCTGCGCCACCACCCGTCATGGCAGCGCTTTGTCACCCTGGCACGCGGCCTGGGCAAACCGTTGGTGATGCGCATGAACCTTAACCAGCAGAGCCATGGCCAGATGTGGAATGTGCATCGCAATCTGATGCAGTCGCTGTCGCCGATCGTCGATTGCGGGGTGCATTACCTTGACGTGATGTGCCAAATGACACAGGCGGAGCCGGTCAGCGTCAGCGCGATCGGCGCCCGGCTGAGCGATGCGCTGCCGGCGGACATGTACAACTACGGTCAGCTGCAGGTGCGCTTTGCCGACGGTTCGGTCGGCTGGTACGAGGCGGGCTGGGGGCCGATGATCAGCGAGACGGCATTCTTTATCAAGGATGTGATCGGCCCGCGTGGCGCGGTATCGATCGTGGCGCGACAGGCCGCAGCCATGGGAGCGTCGGACAATGTCGATGCCCATACCCGCACCGAATCGCTGCGGGTGCATCATGCGACCCTTGACGCCGATAACCGGTTCACCGACGCGGACGAATGGATTGATTGTCGGGACGAGCCCGATCATCTGGCGTTATGCCGCCGCGAACAGCAGTTTTTCCTGCAGGCGATCCGGCAGGGTGGCGATCTCAACGACCATTGGCGCGATGCGATTAACAGCCTGCGGGTGGTACTGGCGGCGGACCAGGCGGTACGCAGTCAGAGCACGGTAATGTTAGGGGGTGAGCAATGAAAACCATTAACGGGCCGGGGGTGTTTCTGGCACAGTTTATCGGTCCGCAGGCGCCGTTCAATTCGCTGGATGGGCTGGCGCAATGGGCGGCGGGGCTGGGGTTTCGCAGCCTGCAACTGCCGACCGGCGATGCGGCGATTTTTGATTTGGCACAGGCGGCGCGCAGCCAGGCCTATTGCGACCAGATACGCGCACGCTTGGCGCAGCATGGGCTGAGCATCAGCGAACTGTCGACCCATCTGCAAGGCCAATTGGTGGCGGTGCATCCGGCCTATGATGCCGCGTTCGAGGGCTTTGCGCCCGAGGCGGTGCGTGGTAATCCGCGTGCGCGCCAGGCGTGGGCCTGCGATCAGCTGATGCTGGCGGCGCAGGCTTCGCAACGCTTGGGCCTGAGTGCGCACGTGACGTTTTCCGGTGCGCTGGCCTGGCCCTACTTTTATCCATGGCCGCCGCATAATGCGTTGTTGCTGGAGGAGGCGTTCGGCCAACTGGCGCAGCGCTGGCGTCCAATCCTCGATGCGTTTGACCAGGTCGGCGTCGACGTTTGCTACGAACTGCATCCGGGGGAGGATCTGCACGACGGCGTGACCTTTGAGCGTTTTCTGCGCTTGGTCGGCAACCATCCGCGCTGCCATATTCTTTACGATCCGAGTCATCTGCATTTGCAGCAGATGGATTACCTTGGTTTTATCGATCGCTACCACCACCGCATTCGCGCCTTCCACGTCAAGGACGCCGAGTTCCGGCCGAGCGCGCGTAGCGGCGTTTACGGCGGTTATCAGCCGTGGCTGGAGCGGCCGGGGCGTTTCCGCTCGCTGGGGGACGGCCAGATTGATTTCGCTGCCATTTTCAGCAAACTGGCGCAGTACGATTTCCCCGGTACCGCGACGCTGGAGTGGGAATGCTGCCTGAAGGCGCCGGAGGTGGGCGCACGCGAAGGGGCGGCATTTATTGCCCGGCATATCATACCGGTGGCTGAACGGGCGTTCGACGATTTCGCCGCCGGCAGCAGCGATCGCGCTGCGGTAAGGACCATGCTCGGACTGGAGGGCAAGGAATGAGGTTACGTTTGGGTATGGTCGGCGGCGGCGAAGGGGCTTTCATTGGCGCAGTGCATCGTTTGGCGGCACGCATGGATGACGAATTTATCCTGGTGGCCGGCGCGTTTTCCTCGGACTGGGACAATTGTCGGCGCACCGGAGCGTCGCTACAGCTGGATGCGCAGCGCTGCTATGGTGATTTCCAGCAGATGGCGCAGCAGGAAGCGGCGCGCGAGGACGGCATTCAGGTGGTGGCGATCGTGACGCCAAACCACCTGCACGCGCCGGCGGCGACGGCGTTTCTCACCGCCGGCATCGATGTGATCTGCGATAAGCCGTTGTGCACCTCGTACCAGGATGCGCTGCAACTGGCTGAAACCGTGCGTCGCAGCGGCCGACAGCTGATCTTGACCCATAATTACAGCGCCTACCCGCTGATCCGCGAAGCGCGCAGTCGGGTGCTGGCCGGGGAACTGGGGGAGCTGCGCTTCGTCGAGGTAGAATATTTGCAGGAATGGCTGGCGCAGCCGCTGGAACAAAGCGGTAACAAACAGGCGGGCTGGCGTGCCGAGCCGGAAAAGGCGGGGGCGGGCTGCATTGGCGACGTTGGTACTCACGCCTGGCAACTGGCGCAGTTCGTTTGCGGTCAACTGCCCGTCACCATCAGCGCCGAGCTGAGCAGCATTATTCCCGGCCGTCGGCTGGATGATGACGTGCGGGTGCAGATGCGTTATGCCAACGGCGCACGCGGCCGTTTGTGGGCCAGCCAGGTGGCCTGTGGCCATGAGAACGGCTTGCGGTTGCGGATTTACGGCAGCGCAGGCAGCCTGGAATTCAATCAGGAAAACCCCAATCAGCTGTGGATGCGTCCCCATTCGGCACCGGCGTATTGTTTGACCCGTGGTGCAGCCTCTCAATATGCGGAAAACCGCGCGTTGGCACGGGTGCCGGCTGGTCACCCGGAAGGGTATCTGGAAGGGTTTGGCCAGATTTATCGTGAGGCGGCGCAGCGTTTGCGCCATGGGCCTGGTGCCGCGCCGCTGTTGCCGGGAATTGAAAGCGGATTGCAAGGCATGGCGTTTATCGAAACCGCCCGACGCAGCCATGACGCCGGCGGCCAATGGACGACGCTTATAGTTCCATAAGTAATAAAGAATATTTTTTTATTCCTTCAATGCCCGCTGACGCTCGGATAAAACTACAGATAACTGAATAGCAGTTTATCAACGGAGCGGATCATGGCGGGCACACTCTTTTCTTTACGCGGCGCAGCGCTGCTGATGCTATCGCTGGCGGCGGCCAGTGCGCAGGCGGTGGACGTAACCGTGGCGTATCAAACCTCGGCGGAGCCTGCCAAGGTCGCGCAGGCGGAAAACAGCTTTGCCAAACGCTCTGGCGCCCAGGTCGACTGGCGCAAGTTCGACAGCGGCTCCAGCGTGTTGCGTGCCCTGGCGTCTGGCGACGTGCAGATGGGTAATATCGGCTCCAGCCCGTTAGCGGTTGCCGCTAGCCAGAAACTGCCGATTGAAGTATTCCTGATCGCCTCGCAACTGGGAAATTCTGAAGCGCTGGTGGTCAAGAATGACATCCAGTCGCCAAAAGATCTGATTGGCAAGCGTATTGCGGTGCCGTTTATTTCCACCACTCATTACAGCCTGCTGGCTGCGCTCAGGCATTGGGACATCAAGCCCGAACAGGTGAAGATCCTCAATCTGCAACCGCCGGCGATCGCTGCCGCCTGGCAGCGTGGCGACATTGACGGCGCTTACGTCTGGGCACCGGTAGTCAGCGAGCTGGCCAAGCAGGGCAGGGTACTGGCCGATTCTGAGCAAGTGGGGCAATGGGGATCGCCAACGCTGGACGTGTGGGTGGTGCGCAAGGATTTTGCCGAACAGCATCCCGAGGTGGTCACCGCCTTTGCCGCCAGCGCACTCAGCGCGCAGCAGGCCTATCTGGCCGCGCCGGATGCCTGGCTGCAAGACCAGAACAATCTCAATACCCTGTCTCGCCTGAGCGGCGTGCCGGTAGCGCAGATCCCGCCACTGGTGAAGGGTAATCGCTATCTGCCGGTGGCCGAACAAATCAGCCAGCTTGGTCAGCCGGTGGAAAAGGCGATCCATGATACCGCGCTCTTCCTCAAGCAGCAGGGCAAAATCCCGCAGGTCGACAACGATTACAGCGCCTATGTGACCGACCGTTTCGTCAAGCAGGTGCAGGCTGCGCCGCAGCCTTAAGGAGGTCGGCATGTTAAACGTCAGTGGTCTTTCAGCCGAATATCAGGGACGCCCCGCGCTGCGCGATGTGTCATTCCAGATTGCCAGTGGGGAACTGGTGGTGGTGCTCGGGCCGTCAGGTTGCGGCAAGACCACGCTGTTGAACCTGATTGCCGGATTTATCGCGCCTTCAGCGGGCAGCATCACGCTTGATGAAAAACCGGTTAACGGCCCGGGTGCCGAGCGGGGCGTGGTATTCCAGCATGAAGGCTTGCTGCCGTGGCGCAACGTGGTAGATAACGTCGAGTTTGGCTTGCAACTGGCCGGCGTCGGCAAAGCGTCGCGCCGCGCGGTGGCGCAGCAGATGCTGCAACGCGTCGGACTGGCCGGCTATGAGCAGCATTTTATCTGGCAACTGTCTGGCGGCATGCGCCAACGGGTGGGGATTGCTCGTGCACTGGCGGCCGACCCGCGGCTGTTACTGTTGGATGAGCCGTTTGGCGCGCTGGATGCTTTTACCCGTGAGCAGATGCAGGAGCTGTTGCTGACCATTTGGCGCGATACCGGTAAGCAGGTGCTGCTGATTACCCATGACATCGAAGAGGCGGTATTCCTGGCCAGCGAGCTGTTGCTGCTATCGCCGGGGCCTGGCCAGGTGGTTGAACGGCTGTCGCTGGATTTTGGTCGTCGCTACGCCGCCGGTGAAGCCTGTCGCGCCATCAAGTCCGACCCGGAATTTATCGCCCGGCGCGAATACGTGCTCGGCAAGGTCTTTGAACGCGAGGCGCTGTCATGAGTCTGCATTCCATTTTGAAATCCAGCGTCGGGCAGACAGCGCGCGCGCCGGCCCGCCGTCTCACGCTGCCGCGCAACCTCTGGCTGAGTGCGGCCACCTTACTGGTAACCTTGGCGGTCTGGTGGGGGATCACCGCGCTGGGATTGATCAGCCCGCTGTTTCTGCCGTCACCACAGCAGGTGCTGCATCAATTGCTGACTATCGCCAGTCCGCAAGGGTTTATGGACGCCACGTTATGGCAGCATCTGGCGGCCAGTCTGGGGCGTATTCTGCTGGCGCTGCTGGCGGCGGTGATGATCGGCGTTCCGGTTGGTATCGCCATGGGGTTGAATGACACGGTGCGCGGTATTCTCGACCCGCTGATAGAAATTTATCGTCCGGTACCGCCGTTAGCCTACCTGCCGCTGATGGTGATCTGGTTCGGCATCGGGGAAACATCAAAAATCCTGTTGATTTACCTGGCAATCTTTGCGCCGGTGACGTTGTCTACCGTGGCCGGGGTGCGCAGCGTGGCACAGGTTCGATTGCGTGCTGCCCGTGCCTTGGGGGCCAATCGTTGGCAAGTGCTGCGTTTCGTGGTGCTGCCGAATGCGTTGCCGGAAATTCTGACCGGTATTCGCATCGGACTCGGCGTGGGGTGGTCTACGCTGGTGGCCGCCGAATTGATCGCCGCCACGCGCGGGCTGGGTTTTATGGTGCAATCTGCCGGTGAGTTTCTGGCGACCGATGTGGTGATCGCCGGCATCAGCGTGATTGCGATTATTGCATTTGGGCTGGAGCTGGGGCTACGCGCCTTGCAGCGCCGATTAACCCCGTGGCATGGAGTACAACAATGAACGAACGTTTGGTGATTACCCCGTTGGGGCCGCATATCGGTGCTTTGGTGGAAAACGTCACGTTGGCGCGACCGCTTGGCGATGGCCAGTTCGAGCAGCTTTATCACGCGTTGCTGAAGCATCAGGTGCTGTTCTTCCGCAATCAGCCGATCACGCCGCTGCAACAGCGTGATTTGGCCGGGCGCTTTGGCGATCTGCACATTCATCCCGTCTATCCGCACGCCAGTGACGTGGAGGAGATCATCGTACTGGATACCGATGACAACAATCCGCCGGACAATGACAACTGGCATACCGACGTGACGTTTATCGACAATCCCCCGCTGGGGGCGATTCTGGCCGCCAAACGCCTGCCGAGCACCGGCGGTGATACGCTATGGGCCAGCGGTATTGCCGCCTTTGACGCGTTGTCGACGCCGTTCAAACAGTTGTTGAGCGGGTTGCGGGCCGAGCATGACTTCACCAAATCCTTTCCGGAGTACAAGCATCGTGGCAGTGAAGAACAGCACCAGCGCTGGCGACAGGCGGTGCAGAACAATCCGCCGTTGCTGCACCCGGTGGTGCGTACCCATCCGGTCAGCGGCAAGCAGGCGCTGTTCGTCAACGAAGGGTTTACCACGCGCATCGTTGACTTGTCACCAAAGGAAAGCGACGCGTTACTCGGCTTTTTGTTTGCCCATATTACCAAACCGGAGTTCCAGGTGCGTTGGCGCTGGCAGGAAAACGACATCGCCATTTGGGATAATCGCGTGACGCAGCACTATGCCAACGCCGACTATCTGCCGCAGCGGCGCATTATGCACCGCGCGACGGTACTGGGCGATAAGCCGTTTTATAAAGGGTAGCACCGCCTGTGTAGGCTGCGGCGCGGTTGCTGGCGCATGCGTCGCAACCGCCACCGTCAACTCTCTGATTCAAACGCCTGGGTCAGCTGTTCCAACTGCTCCTGGGCATCCAGCCAGGTCAGTTCCGTTGCTTCCAACGCGCTTTTGGCCTGGCTTTGCTGTTGCAGGCATTCGGTCAGTTCGGCCTTGCGGCTGATGTCGTACAGCGTGGAGTCCGCCAGCTTTTCCTCTGTCGCGGCCAGTTCGGCTGCCAGCTTGTCCATCTGCTGTTCCAGTTTGGCGATTTGTTTGCGCAGCGGTTGAGTCTGGCTGCGGAACTCGGCTTCGCGACGCTTTTGATCTTTACGCGCTTGCGCGCTGTTGCCGCTGTCCTGTTTCGGTGCCGCGTCCTGCTGCGCCTGCTGTTTTTGTAAGTCGCTCAGCCACTGCTGGTAATCGTCCAGATCGCCTTCGAACGGTTCGACCTGGCCGTCATGCACCAGATACAGATCGTCGGTGGTGGAGCGTAGCAGGTGTCGGTCGTGCGACACCACCACCAACGCACCCTCGAAATCGATTAGCGCTTCGGTCAGCGCCTGGCGCATGTCCAGATCCAGGTGGTTGGTCGGTTCATCAAGCAGCAGCAGGTTAGGACGCTGCCAGACGATCAGCGCCAGCACCAGGCGTGCTTTTTCACCGCCCGAGAAGCGTTCGGTTTGTTCGGTGACCTTATCGCCCTGGAAGCCGAAGCCACCCAGATAGTCACGCAGTTGTTGTTCCAGCACTCGTGGCGCGATGCGGCTCAGGTGCTGCAATGGCGATTCGTCGGCGCGTAAAAACTCCAACTGATGCTGTGCGAAATAACCGAGCTTGATGCCCTTTGCCAGACCGATTTCACCGCTCAGCGGATCCAGCGTACCGGCCAGCAGTTTGATCAGCGTTGATTTGCCGGCGCCGTTGCGCCCCAGCAGGCCGATGCGTGAGCCGGGCACCAGATTCAGCTTGATGGATTGCAAAATGATGTTATCGCCATAGCCGGCGCTGACCTTTTCCATACGCAGCAGCGGGTTCGGCAGGCTTTCCGGCTCGCGGAAGCTGAAGCTGAACGGGTTATCGACGTGCGCCGGGGCGATCAGCTCCATCCGTTCCAGCATCTTGATGCGGCTTTGCGCCTGTTTGGCCTTGGACGCCTTGGCTTTAAAGCGATCGATAAAGCTCTGCAGATGCGCCACCTTCTCCTGCTGATGCTGATACATCGACTGCTGCTGCGCCAACTTGGTCGAACGCTGGCGTTCGAACGAGGAGTAATTGCCGGTGTATTCGTTGATGGTTTGCTGTTCGATATGCAGGATCTTGTCAACGATCGGGTCAAGGAAGTCTCGGTCATGCGAGATCAGCACCAGCGTACCCGCGTAGCCTTTCAGCCAGCGTTCCAGCCAGATCACCGCGTCCAGATCCAGGTGGTTGGTGGGTTCGTCGAGCAGCAGCAGGTCGGAACGGCAGAGCAGCGCCTGTGCCAGGTTGAGACGCATCCGCCAGCCGCCGGAAAAGGCGCGCACCGGCTTTTGCAGCTGTTCATTGGAAAAGCCCAGTCCATGCAACAGGCTGGAGGCGCGGGCGCGCACCGTCCAGGCGTCGATGGCGTCCAGCTTGCCGTGCAGCGTGGCGATGGCGTTGCCGTCATTGCGATCGTTGGCCTGTTGCAGCTCGGCTTCGAGCTGGCGGAACTCGCGATCGCCATCGATGACATACTCCAGTGCCGGCACGTCGAGCGCCGGCGTTTCCTGGTTGACCCAGGCCAGCGCCCAGTTGCTCGGAAAGCTGTAACTGCCGCCGTCTGCGGCGATTTCGCCCTTCAGCAGCGCCAGCAGCGTAGACTTGCCGCAGCCGTTTTTGCCCACCAGGCCGACCTTTTGACCTGGATTAACCGTCGCCGTGGCGTTGTCCAGCAAGACACGGGTACCGCGTCGAATTTGTAGCGAGGAGAATACAATCATAAAGCGCCGTTTGTTCAGAGTATGTTAAATTATCTTTAATGTAACAGACCGCAGTACGCGTGCTGTTTTAAACTTTGCGCTGCATGGTAACGGAAAACCGCTACCCTGACGACGCTTTGGAGGGGAATGATGTCGCAGCCGCCCAAGGTTTTGCTGCTGTATGCCCATCCGGAATCTCATGACTCGGTCGCCAACCGGGTTTTGCTCAAGCCGGCACAGCAGATGGACCACGTCACCGTGCACGATTTATACGCGCACTATCCTGATTTTTTTATTGATATTCACCATGAGCAACAGTTGCTGCGCGAGCATCAGATCATCGTCTTCCAACATCCTTTATATACCTACAGCTGCCCGGCGCTGCTGAAAGAGTGGCTCGACCGCGTGCTGTCGCGTGGTTTTGCCAGCGGCGTTGGCGGCAATGCGCTGGCGGGCAAGTATTGGCGTTCGGTGATCACCACCGGCGAACCGGAAGGCGCGTACCGTACCGGCGGTTACAACCGTTATCCGATGGAAGACATTCTGCGTCCGTTTGAGCTGACCGCCGGCATGTGTCATATGCATTGGCTGTCGCCGATTATCGTTTACTGGGCGCGCCGCCAAAAGCCGGAGGTGCTGGCCGGTCACGCCGACGCCTATGGCGACTGGCTGCAAAACCCGCTGCCGCAACGAGGGCGATAAACATGGAAAGTTCAACCTTACTGACCGCCGTACTGCTGTTCCTGTTCTCCGCCGTGGTGACGGTACCGATCGCTCGGCGTCTGGGGATCGGTGCGGTGCTGGGGTACCTGTTCGCCGGCATCGCCATCGGCCCCTGGGGGCTGGGGTTTATCCGCGACGTAGAGGAAATTCTGCACTTTTCCGAACTGGGCGTAGTGTTTTTGATGTTTATCATTGGCCTGGAGCTGAACCCCTCCAAGCTATGGGAACTGCGCCGCTCGATCTTCGGCGTCGGTGCCGGTCAGGTGGTGCTCACCGCGGCGGTGCTGGGCGTGCTGCTGTATCTGACCCAGTTTGCCTGGCAGGCGGCGGTGATTGGCGGCATTGGGCTGGCGATGTCATCCACCGCCATGGCGCTGCAACTGATGCGCGAAAAGGGCATGAACCGCAACGAAGGGGGCCAGCTCGGCTTCTCGGTGTTGCTGTTTCAGGATATGGCGGTGATCCCGGCATTGGCGCTGATCCCGATTTTGGCCGGCGGCGCCGGCACCAGCGACGACTGGGCGGAGATTGGCTATAAGGTAGCGGCATTCGGCGGCATGCTGGTTGGCGGCCGTTTCCTGTTGCGGCCGCTGTTCCGCTATATCGCCGCGTCCGGCGTGCGTGAAATCTTTACCGCCGCCGCGTTATTGGTGGTGCTGGGGGCGGCGCTGTTTATGGATGCGCTTGGGCTGTCGATGGCGTTGGGCACCTTTATCGCCGGCGTATTGCTGGCGGAAAGCGAGTATCGTCACGAGCTGGAAATCGCCATCGAACCGTTCAAGGGGCTGCTGCTGGGGCTGTTCTTTATCTCGGTGGGCATGGCGCTGAATATCGGCGTGTTGTATACCCATCTGGCGGAAGTGCTGATCGGCGTGCTGCTGCTGGTGACCATCAAGTCCGGCGTGTTGTATACGCTGGCGCGCATTTTCGGCCTGCGGCGCTCGGTGCGCCTGCAGTTCGCTGGCGTGCTGAGTCAGGGCGGCGAATTCGCCTTCGTGCTGTTTTCGGCGGCGGCGTCGCAAAAACTGTTGAAAAGCGACCAACTGGCCTTGTTATTGGTTATCGTGACGCTGTCGATGATGACCACGCCGCTGCTGATGCAGATCATCGATCGCATGCTGGCGCGCCGCTATAACGCCAAAGACGAAGACGAGGAAACACCGTACGTCGAAGATGACGATCCGCAGGTGATCATCGTCGGTTTTGGCCGCTTCGGCCAGGTGATTGGCCGTCTGCTGATGGCCAACAAAATGCGTATCACGGTGCTGGAACGCGACGTCAGTGCGGTCGGCGTGTTGCGCCGCTATGGCTACAAGGTGTATTACGGTGATGCCACCGAGCTGGAACTGCTGCGCGCCGCCGGTGCCGAAAAAGCCAAGTCGATCGTCATCACCTGTAACGAGCCGGAAGATACCCTGGCGATCGTTCACCTGTGCCAGCAGCATTTTCCCAATCTGGCCATTTTGGCGCGGGCGCGGGGCAGGGTGGAGGCGCACGAGCTGTTGCAGGCCGGGGTACAGTATTTCAGCCGCGAGACGTTCTCCAGCGCGCTGGAACTGGGGCGCAAGGCGCTGATGACGCTTGGTATGCATCCGCATCAGGCGTTTCGCGCTCAGCAGCACTTCCGCCGGCTGGATATGCGTATGCTGCGTGAGCTGATGCCGCCGCATCAGGGCGACGTGGCGCAAATCTCACGCGTCAAAGAGGCGCGGCGCGAGCTGGAAGAGCTGTTCCATCGCGAAATGCAAAAAGAGAGTCGCCAGTTTGACGGCTGGGATGAATATGAATAGGAGCAAGAGCATGTCTGCAACACGTAAGCGGTTTATCGCCGGGGCGGTCTGCCCGAGCTGTAGCGCGATGGATACGCTGGCCGTTTGGCGCGAAGATCGGGTTGAAGTGGTGGAGTGCGTCAAGTGCGGTCATCACCAGCGCCAGACCGAACAACAGGTGGAAAAGCACGTGCGTCCGCAGGAGCAGGTCATCGGGATTTTCCACCCGGAGTAGCGTTATTTGCCGCGATTTTTTATGCTGAAGGGTACAGCGATGCAGATTTCCGTTACAATCTGCACGGTATAGGTTGTGTCCGTACGGTACTAAGGTGCCACAAGGGGGCAGCTTAAAGTATCCAACGGTAGGAGATATCATGAAAGTAGCAAAAGACTCGGTGGTCAGCCTGGCTTACCAAGTACGTACAGAAGATGGTGTTTTGGTTGATGAGTCTCCGGTGAGTGCACCGCTGGACTATCTGCACGGGCATGGCTCTCTGATCGCAGGTCTGGAAAAAGCGCTTGAAGGCCACGCGGTGGGCGATCGTTTCGACGTTCACGTTGGCGCTAACGACGCATACGGCAACTATGACGAAAACCTGGTTCAGCGCGTACCAAAAGATGTATTCATGGGCGTTGACGAACTGCAGGTTGGCATGCGTTTCCTGGCTGACACCGATCAGGGGCCGGTACCGGTAGAAATCACCGAAGTGGACGGTGACCACGTGGTGGTTGACGGTAACCACATGCTGGCTGGTCAGAACCTCAACTTCAATGTCGAAGTCGTGGCCATTCGTGAAGCAACCGCTGAAGAACTGGCTCATGGCCACGTTCACGGTGAGCACGATCATCATCACGAACACGGTGACGGCTGCTGCGGCGGTCACGATCATGACCATGCTCACGATCATGGCAAGAAAGGCGGTTGCGGCAACGGTGGTTGCGGTTGCCACTAAGCGCAGTCTACTGCCAGAAAAAGGTCGCCTCGGCGGCCTTTTTTATTGGCGCAGCGCGTTGGCCGGTCAATAGTGCGGTGGCGGCGTCTCTTCCGATTGCGAGGCGATCATCGAGGTTTGCGTGGCACGCAGTTTGTCGGTCAACATATGCAGGTGTTCCCGCAGTTTTAATAATTCAAGCTGATGTTGGACAACTGTTTGATTCAGTTCTTCAATTGTCAATTCCTGGAACGCCTGACGGCTTTCCAGTTCCTCCAGCCGCTGTAGCAGGCCCTGATTGTCGACGTTGTGCATAATACTACCTCTGACACTGTTAAATCCCGATTGCTGGCGTTATGGTAACAGGTGGCGCGGGCTTTGCGCTGTGCTATTTGGACGCATTCAGCCTAGGGTATAGCCGAAAAGTTCGGAACCCGGTGTAAAAGTCGGTAAAAAAGCGCGCAAGGGGCGGCTTTTTTACGTCAATATGGCGTCATTGGCACAGAAAAGTCTGATTTATCATGCGGGTAATAAATCAGAGGAAACTTCTCTCGGGATACGGAGTCACACTTTGACTCGATTGGTTACCTGTGCGACTGTTTTGTTTTGTTTCAGCCAGCTATAGTAGCCCGGTTATCTTACCTAATGATTGTTTGGGGCACCGCTTCAGACACTGGAGAAATGGATGAAATCTTTGTTTAAAGTCACGCTTCTGGCAACCACCATGGCTTTTGCTCTGAATACGACTCAGGTTATGGCCGCCGATGCAGCGAAACCGGCCGAGGCCGCCAAAGCGGCTGATGCAGCGGCAGCGCCAAGCACCGGCAAGTTCAAGAACGATGACGAACAAGCGGCTTACGCACTGGGTGCGTCTTTGGGCCGTTACATGGACAACTCGCTGAAAGAGCAAGAAAAACTGGGCATCAAACTGGACAAGGATCAGCTGATCGCCGGTGTTCAGGACGCTTTTGCCAACAAGAGCAAGCTGAACGATGCCGATATCGAAAAGACCCTGCAGGGCTTTGAAGCACGCGTGAAGTCTTCCGCTCAGGCGAAGATGGAGCAGGATGCCAAAGACAACGAAGCGAAAGGCGCCAAATATCGTGATACCTTCGCCAAAGAAAAAGGCGTGAAGAAAACCGAATCAGGTCTGCTGTACCAGGTAGAAAAACCAGGTGCCGGTGAAGCGCCGAAGGACAGCGACACCGTGGTGGTGAACTACAAGGGTACCCTGACCGACGGCACCGAGTTTGACAACTCCTACACGCGCGGCGAACCGCTGTCGTTCCGTCTGGACGGCGTGATCCCGGGCTGGACCGAAGGCCTGAAACACATCAAGAAGGGCGGCAAGATCAAGCTGGTTATCCCACCGGCGCTGGCCTACGGTAAAACCGGCGTTCCTGGCATCCCGGCCAACTCGACCCTGGTGTTTGACGTTGAGCTGCTGGACGTGAAAGCGGCGCCAAAAGCCGATGCCAAAGCTGAAAAGCCAGCGGAAGCCGCAGGCAGCAAAGCAAAATAAGCCTTGCCGATGCATCACCGCCGCGTTTATCGCGGCGGTTTTTATTTCAGCTCCGTCAGCCTGATCTGCAACGCAACTTTTCTCCCCTCTCCTTACGGATTACTTGACGCCTGCCGGGCATCGGCTTAACGTCAATACCACGCGTAAATGCCAGGGCTTGGTTTTGGCCATATCGCCAAACCTGGGTTCTGACTAATGAGTCATACGCCTGCCCCTTAGGGCGTGTATCTAAAACCGTTCCCGGCCGCCAAGAGCCGTTTTAGCTGCGCCCCCTGGCACAGGCGATCTATGAGGGTGGTATCTTCGATGTCTAATTCGCTTTTATCCAGCGAAGCCAGCGAACTCGATTTGCTGAATGAACGTCCGTTTAGCCAAACGGACCATGAAATCCTGAAGTCTTATGAAGCCGTGGTCGACGGACTGGCGATGCTGATCGGCGGTCACTGCGAAATCGTACTGCACTCGCTGGAGGATCTGAAATGCTCCGCGGTGCGGATTGCCAACGGTGAACATACCGGGCGTCAGATAGGCTCGCCGATTACCGATCTGGCACTGCGTATGCTGCACGATATGGCCGGCGACGACAGCAGCGTGTCCAGAGCGTACTTTACCCGTGCCAAAAGCGGCGTGCTGATGAAGTCGGTGACCATCGCCATTCGTAATCGTGAACAGCGGGTCATCGGGTTGTTGTGCATCAATATGAACCTGGATGTGCCGTTCTCACAGATCATGCAAACCTTTATGCCGCCGGAAACGCAGGAAGTGCCTTCTTCGGTTAACTTCGCCTCGTCCGTTGACGATTTGGTGGCGCAAACGCTGGAATTCACCATTGAAGAGGTGAATGCCGACCGTAACGTATCCAACAACGCCAAAAATCGTCAGGTGGTGCTGAACCTGTATGAAAAGGGGATTTTCGATATCAAGGACGCCATCAATCAGGTGGCTGAGCGGCTGAATATCTCCAAACACACCGTCTATCTGTATATTCGCCAGTTCAAAAGCGGCGATCTGCTGGGAAGCGAACGTTGAGCCTGAGTTATTGCCTGGTGGTCACCGGCCCGGCGTATGGCACGCAACAGGCCAGCAGCGCGTATCTGTTCGCTCAGTCGTTATTGGCGGCGGGGCATCAACTGACCAGCGTGTTCTTTTATCGCGAAGGTGTGCTGAATGCCAATCAGCTGACATCGCCGGCCAGCGACGAGTTCGATCTGGTGCGTGCGTGGGCTGCGCTGGCGCAGCAGCACGCTATTGCGCTGAACGTCTGCGTGGCGGCTGCGCTGCGCCGAGGCGTTACTGACCAACAGGAAGCGCAGCAGCAAGGGTTGCCGGCCGCCAACCTGCAGCCGGGATTCACTCTCAGCGGGCTGGGTGCGCTGGCGGAAGCGACACTGAGCTGCGACCGCACCGTGCAGTTTTAAGAGATCATCATGAAAAGAGTCGCGTTTGTTTTCACCCAGGGGCCACACGGCAGTGCCGCCGGTCGCGAAGGACTGGATGCCCTATTGGCGACCTCCGCGCTGAGCGAGGAGCTGGGCGTGTTCTTTGTCGGCGACGGGGTGCTGCAACTGCTGCCCGGCCAACAGCCGGAAAAGATCCTTGCGCGAAATTATATTGCCACCTTCGGTGTATTGCCCCTGTACGATGTCGATCGCTGCTATCTGTGCGCCGCGTCACTGCAACAGCGCGGCTTTACGCAGATCGATGGCGGCGTGCTGGACGCCGAGGTGTTGGCGCCGGACGTGCTGCGCCAGCGGCTCGCCGACTACGATGTGGTACTGACATTTTAGGAATTAGCCATGCTGTTTACCCTGAGCCGCTCCCCGCTACAATGCGATCTGCCTGCACTGCTGCGCCTGGCTGCCCCGGGCGACGCGCTGCTGCTGCTGCAGGACGGCGTGCTGGCCGCGCTGGCCGGCAGTGCGCCGCTTGATTTACTGCTGAACGCCCCCATATCCCTGTATGCGCTGGAAGATGACCTGAGCGCTCGCGGTCTGTCTGGTTATATTTCACACAGCATCACCGTCATCGGCTATAATCAATTCGTTGAATTAACCGAAAAACACCATAGCCAAATGGCGTGGTGATAATGCTGATGTTGTATATTTCTTGACACCTTAATCACTCAGCCATAAAATTCTGCGTCCTCGTATTTTGCCAGTAGTGCATGCGGGGGGATTTATCACATGTTTACGAAGCAAGAAACGAAGCACAAACCAGGAGCTTTTTGAATGGCAACGATTAACCAGCTGGTACGCAAACCACGCTCTGTGAAGGCTGCTAAAAGCAACGTTCCAGCGCTGGAAGCCTGCCCGCAAAAACGTGGTGTATGTACCCGCGTATATACCACCACCCCGAAAAAACCAAACTCCGCACTGCGTAAAGTATGCCGTGTGCGTTTGACTAACGGTTTCGAAGTGACTTCCTACATCGGTGGTGAAGGTCACAACCTGCAGGAACACTCCGTGATCCTGATCCGCGGCGGTCGTGTAAAAGACCTGCCAGGTGTGCGTTACCACACCGTTCGCGGCGCACTTGACTGCTCCGGTGTTAAAGACCGTAAGCAAGCTCGTTCCAAGTACGGCGTGAAGAAGCCAAAGGCTTAATGGTTCTCCGTTAAGTAAGGCCAAACATTTTCACTTTAATGTCAAAATAAACTCGTAGAGTTTTGGACAATCCTGAATTAACAACGGAGTATTTCCATGCCACGTCGTCGCGTCATTGGTCAACGTAAAATTTTGCCGGATCCTAAGTTCGGATCCGAGCTGCTGGCCAAATTTGTAAATATCCTGATGGTAGATGGTAAAAAATCTACTGCTGAAGCAATCGTCTATACCGCGCTGGAGACCCTGGCTCAGCGTTCTGGTAAAGATCACCTGGAAGCTTTCGAAGTAGCTCTGGACAACGTGCGCCCGACTGTCGAAGTCAAGTCTCGCCGCGTTGGTGGTTCTACTTATCAGGTACCAGTTGAAGTTCGTCCGGTTCGTCGTAATGCCCTGGCAATGCGCTGGATCGTTGATGCTGCTCGTAAACGCGGTGATAAATCCATGGCTCTGCGCCTGGCGAACGAGCTGTCTGACGCAGCAGAGAACAAAGGTTCTGCTGTTAAGAAGCGTGAAGACGTTCACCGTATGGCCGAAGCCAACAAGGCGTTCGCCCACTACCGCTGGTAATTGCCACGCAGTAGTTATGCTAACCAAGCGGGCGCTTCAAGAAGCCAGCCCGCTTGGGTTAACTGAATGAACGCCCTAGGAATAGAGGAATCAAATGGCTCGTACAACACCCATTGAGCGCTACCGTAATATCGGTATCAGCGCACACATCGACGCCGGTAAAACCACCACTACCGAACGTATTCTGTTCTACACCGGTGTAAACCACAAAATCGGTGAAGTTCATGACGGCGCAGCTACCATGGACTGGATGGAGCAGGAGCAGGAGCGTGGTATTACCATTACCTCCGCTGCAACTACTGCATTCTGGTCAGGTATGGCCAAGCAGTATGAACCGCATCGCGTAAACATCATCGACACCCCAGGGCACGTTGACTTCACCATCGAAGTTGAACGTTCCATGCGTGTGCTTGATGGCGCGGTAATGGTTTACTGTGCTGTTGGTGGTGTTCAGCCACAGTCTGAAACCGTATGGCGTCAGGCTAACAAATACAAAGTTCCACGCATCGCGTTCGTTAACAAAATGGACCGCATGGGCGCGAACTTCCTGAAAGTTGTAGGCCAGATCAAATCTCGCCTGGGTGCAAACCCGGTTCCTCTGCAGCTGGCTATCGGCGCAGAAGAGAAATTCACCGGTGTTGTTGACCTGGTGAAGATGAAAGCCATCAACTGGAACGAAGCCGATGCAGGCGTGACCTTCGAATACGAAGATATCCCGGCTGACATGCAGGAACTGGCTGAAGAATGGCACCAGAATCTGGTTGAATCTGCTGCCGAAGCTTCAGAAGAGCTGATGGAAAAATACCTGGGCGGCGAAGAGCTGACCGAGGCAGAAATCAAGCAAGCTCTGCGTCAGCGCGTGCTGAACAACGAAATCATTCTGGTTACCTGTGGTTCTGCGTTCAAGAACAAAGGCGTACAGGCGATGCTGGATGCGGTAATCGATTACCTGCCAGCGCCAACAGACGTACCGGCAATCAACGGTATGCTGGACGACGGTAAAGATACTCCAGCCGAGCGTCACGCAGACGATAGCGAGCCGTTCGCTGCACTGGCGTTCAAAATCGCTACTGACCCGTTCGTCGGTAACCTGACCTTCTTCCGCGTGTATTCTGGTGTGGTTAACTCCGGTGATACCGTATACAACCCGGTGAAGTCGGCTCGTGAGCGTTTTGGCCGTATCGTTCAGATGCACGCTAACAAACGTGAAGAGATCAAAGAAGTTCGCGCGGGCGACATTGCTGCGGCAATCGGCCTGAAAGACGTGACTACAGGTGACACCATCTGTGATCCGGACAACGTGATCATTCTGGAGCGTATGGAATTCCCTGAACCGGTAATTTCCATCGCCGTTGAACCGAAAACCAAAGCTGACCAGGAAAAAATGGGTCTGGCTCTGGGCCGTCTGGCTAAAGAAGACCCGTCATTCCGCGTATGGACTGATGAAGAATCTAACCAGACCATCATCGCTGGTATGGGTGAACTGCACCTCGACATCATCGTTGACCGTATGAAGCGTGAATTCAACGTTGAAGCGAACGTCGGTAAACCTCAGGTTGCTTACCGCGAAGCGATTCGCTCCAAGGTTACCGATATCGAAGGTAAACACGCCAAGCAGTCTGGTGGTCGTGGTCAGTATGGTCACGTTGTGATCGACATGTACCCACTGGAGCCGGGCTCGAATCCGAAAGGCTACGAGTTCGTCAACGACATTAAAGGCGGTGTGATTCCAACTGAATACATCCCTGCCGTTGACAAAGGTCTCCAGGAGCAGCTGAAAGCAGGTCCGCTGGCTGGCTATCCGGTTGTTGATCTCGGTGTGCGTCTGCACTTCGGTTCTTACCATGACGTTGACTCCTCCGAATTGGCGTTTAAACTGGCAGCTTCTATCGCCTTCAAAGATGGCTTTAAGAAAGCGAAACCCGTTCTGCTTGAGCCTATCATGAAGGTTGAAGTTGAAACGCCAGAAGAGAACACTGGTGACGTTATCGGTGACCTTAGCCGTCGTCGTGGTCAACTGAAAGGTCAAGAATCCAACGCTACCGGCGTTCAGATTCACGCTGAAGTTCCGTTGTCTGAAATGTTCGGGTACGCAACTCAATTGCGTTCTCTGACCAAAGGTCGTGCTTCTTACTCCATGGAGTTCCTGAAGTATGATGATGCGCCGAACAACGTTGCTCAGGCCGTAATCGAAGCCCGTGGTAAATAAGCCCAGGTTTTAAAACAATGATCCCATGCTCTCTCCTTGAGGGGAGAGCATAAGAGTAAGGAATATAGCCGTGTCTAAAGAAAAATTTGAACGTAACAAACCGCACGTTAACGTTGGTACTATCGGCCACGTTGACCACGGTAAAACTACCCTGACTGCAGCAATCACTACCGTTCTGGCTAAAACCTACGGCGGTTCTGCACGTGCTTTCGATCAGATCGATAACGCGCCAGAAGAAAAAGCTCGTGGTATCACCATCAACACCTCTCA
>NZ_JBGMUT010000009.1:0-143608 GCF_041448735.1 Serratia odorifera
CGGGAATAGCTCAGTTGGTAGAGCGCAACCTTGCCAAGGTTGAGGTCGCGAGTTCGAGCCTCGTTTCCCGCTCCAAAATTTCAAAGGCCAATTTTTTGGCTGGATGCCAAAAGCATCTCTTGTGTGCGGGAATAGCTCAGTTGGTAGAGCGCAACCTTGCCAAGGTTGAGGTCGCGAGTTCGAGCCTCGTTTCCCGCTCCAATTTTCTCCCCCCTTAAATATTCACTCATCCCCAGCCGGTGCGCTTTCCTGCCTCGTTTGCAAGCGGCGGAAAAAATTCTGTAAACAGAGTTATCCACAGAAGCTGTGCATAATATCATCTGAGCAAAAAAGCAACGCCATACAAATGAAATATTTATCTTGTTGATTTTAAATCATATTTAAATATTCAAAAACGTTATACCGATCACTTGCTCTTTTTGTTACGTTTGAAAGACAAAGCATTTTTATTTTTATGCACAAGTCCACAGGGCGAGTTGTCGCGTTGTTCTGCGGATTGGTTATTGCTATCACGCATCCCTCGGTAATCCCTTTTGCACCGCACGAATCAATCGTTTTTTCTGGCTGCCTTGTACCTCGACGCCCTGTTGAGCGCGCCGCGCCAGTTGCTGTTCCAGCGCCCAGTGAATATGTTCATCCAGCAGCGGGTGTTCACCCACCCGCGAGCGCAGCGCCAGCACCACGCTGTCCTGATAGGGCGCGTTACCCAGCGCCACGGCAATATTGCGCAACCAACGCAGGTGGCCAATGCGCCGAATGGCAGAGCCTTCGGTAATGCGCAAAAACTTTTCTTCGCTCCAGCCAAACAGATCAATCAACTGCGGCGCATGCAGCGCAGCACGGGGGCTAAAGTCGTCCTCATCGGTCAACTGTGAGAAACGGTTCCACGGGCAGATAAGCTGGCAGTCGTCGCAGCCGTAGATACGGTTGCCCAACAGCGGGCGGAACTCTTCCGGTATCGCACCTTCCAGTTCGATGGTCAGATACGAAATGCAGCGTCGGGCATCAACGGTATAGGGCGCGACAATCGCGCCGGTTGGGCAGGTGGTAATACAGGCAACGCAGCGGCCGCATTGTTCTTCCTGCGGTTGGTCCACCGGCAGTGGCAAATCGATCAGCAACTCACCGAGAAAGAACCAGGAACCGGCTTCGCGGTTAAGAATAAGTGAGTGCTTGCCAACCCAGCCAATACCGGCTTTTGACGCCAGGGCGCGCTCCATTACCGGCGCGGAATCGACAAACGGCCGGAAATTCAGTTCACCGCAGTAGTCCTGGATCTGTTCGCCGAGTTTTTTCAACCGCTGGCGCAGCAGTTTGTGATAGTCGCGGCCCAGCGCATAACGGCTGACGTACCCCAGTTGTGGATTGTTCAAGGTCGTGGCAAAAGCCGCTTTGGCCGGCAGGTAATTCATACGCACGCTGATAACCCGCAGCGTACCAGGCAACAGCTCATGCGGCCGTGCACGCAGCATGCCGTGGCGTGCCATCCATTCCATTTCGCCGTGATACTGCTTGTCCAGCCATGCCTGTAACTTTGGCTCTTCCATGCTCAGATCGGTATCGCAGATGCCAACCTGCTGGAATCCTAGCGATTGCCCCCATTGCTTGATATGTTGGGCGAGTTGATTGAGATCGAGAGGGTGTGTCATGACGAGCCATAGTGAGAAACAATACAGCTCCAGTTTACCACACTCTGTCTGGTCTGCGGACTGGATCCGCCAGGCCGAACCGGCCGCTGCCGCTTCGCTCGGCCTCTCTCTGTATGCATTGATGCAGCGAGCCGGCGCTGCGGCTTACCAGCTGGCGCGAGACAGCTATCCGGCCAGCAGTCACTGGCTGGTGCTGTGCGGTCACGGTAATAATGGCGGTGACGGTTACGTGGTGGCGGGGCTGGCCGCCGCCGCCGGTATCAGGGTGACGCTGATCGCCTGCCAAGGGGCGCGACCGCTGCCGCCAGAGGCCGCGCAGGCACGACAGTCCTGGCTCGACGGCGGTGGAGAAATTCAACCGGCCGACAGCCGCTGGCCGAACGATATTGACCTGATTATCGATGGTCTGTTGGGGACCGGGCTGGGCAGCGCGCCGCGTGCGCCGATGGATGCGCTGATTGAAGCCGCCAACCGTACCGGCCTGCCGATTGTCGCGCTGGACATCCCTTCCGGTTTGCTGGCACAGAGTGGCGCGGCGCCGGGGGCGGTGATACGCGCCGCCCATACCCTGACGTTTATCGCCCTGAAACCAGGGTTGTTAACCGGACAGGCGCGTGATTGGGTCGGGCAACTTCATCAGACTACGCTAGGATTATCTGACTGGCTGGCGCAGCAACCGGCGCCGATACAGCGTTTGTCGGCGGCGAATCTGTCGGGCTGGCTGCGACCACGCCGGCCATGCTCGCACAAGGGAGAACATGGGCGCCTGCTGGTGGTTGGCGGCGATCTCGGTTTCGGTGGTGCGATACGCATGGCGGCAGAAGCTGCGCTGCGCAGCGGTGCCGGATTGGTGCGAGTGCTTACTCACACGGAACACCTGGCGCCATTGATGGCCGCACGGCCAGAGCTGATGGCGCAGCGTTTGACTGACGACAGTCTGCAACAGGCGCTGGAATGGGCCGATGTGCTGGTGGTCGGCCCCGGCTTGGGCCAGGCAGACTGGGGTAAGAATGCGCTGAAAATCCTTCAGCGCAGTAATAAACCAGCATTATGGGATGCCGATGCACTTAACCTGCTGGCAATAAATCCCGAGAAGCGTCAGAATCGCGTGATAACGCCACATCCCGGTGAAGCGGCGCGGTTATTGGGCTGCCGCACGGCAGAAATTGAAAGTGATCGCTTACTTGCCGCACGGCGCCTGGTGGCAAACTATGGCGGCGTGGTGGTATTAAAAGGTGCGGGTACGGTGATTGCTGGCGAACATGGCGAAATGGCGATTGCCGACGTCGGCAATGCCGGTATGGCGTCCGGCGGTATGGGAGACGTGCTTGCCGGCATTATCGGCGGTTTGCTGGCACAAAAGCTCTCGCTGTATGATGCCGCCTGCGCAGGTTGTGTGGTGCATGGCGCCGCCGCCGATAGAGTGGCAGACAGACAAGGAACAAGAGGATTGCTGGCAACCGATCTGTTGCTCGAAATCCCTCATTACGTTAATCCTCAGTTGGCATAATAGATATTATCGAATGAAAGAACTCGTATTACCTCTGCCGGATGAGGCAGCGACTGTTGCATTGGGTGCCGCGTTGGCGAAGGCGTGCGATCGCGCCAGCGTCATTTACCTTTATGGCGACCTGGGGGCGGGGAAGACCACCTTCAGCCGCGGTTTTTTGCAGGCCTTGGGTCATCAGGGCAATGTTAAAAGCCCGACTTATACGCTGGTTGAGCCTTATGCGCTGCAACCGCTGGCGGTGTATCACTTCGATCTGTATCGCCTGGCCGATCCGGAAGAACTCGAATTTATGGGCATCCGCGATTATTTCGCGCAGGATGCCATCTGCCTGGTGGAATGGCCGCAGCAGGGCACTGGCGTATTGCCGGAGCCGGATCTGGCATTGCACCTGAGCTACCACGATCGGGGCCGAGAAGCGCGCATTGTGCCGCTTTCTGCCCATGGCCACCAACTCATCGACCGAATCCACGGGCAACAGGGATGACGCCAACATGATGTATGGATTAAAACGAATCCTGCTGGTGACGCTGCTGGCGAGCCTGGGGCTGTCTGGCGCCGGCAATGCGCTAGCCGCGGCCTCATCGTTGGCGGACATCAAGGTGACCAATGCGCAGCGTGAGGCTACCGTTTCGGTGAGCTTCAACGGCCCGCCGGCGTACGCATTCTTCCCGCTGCACGGGCCTGAGCGCGTAGTGCTGGACGTCAACCAGAGCGGTAAGGTCAACGGCCTGCCGTTGAACTTCAGCGGTCAAAACCTGGTGAAGAGCATTCGTTCCAGCACGCCGAAAGATGCGCAAAGCGTGCGCTTGGTGTTCGATCTGACCCAGCGGGCCAAAACGCGGGCGGTAACGCGGCAAAACGGTAACCTGTATACCGTGGTCTTTACCATCGCGGCGGAAGGCGGAGCGTCGACCACCACTCGTCAGGCTCCGGCGCCGACGGTCAGCAAGCCGATTGTCAGCAAGCCGGCGGTTCGCCAACCGGTGCTTATCGAGGAACCGGCCGAGCCGGTACGGCGTGCGCCGACCAGCTCCTCGGCGTCCAATCCGTTCAACAACAAACCGGCGGTGGTGTCTGGTACGGCAACGGCGGATACGCCGCGCAGCAGCCGGGTGTCAGCCGGTTCCGGCAACCGCGTGGTGGTGGCGATTGACGCCGGCCACGGCGGGCAGGATCCCGGCGCCATCGGGCCGAACGGCCTGCGTGAAAAGAACGTCACCATCGCCGTCGCGCGCCGCTTGCAGACGTTGCTGGACGACGATCCGATGTTCAAGCCGGTACTGACGCGCAACGGCGACTATTTTATTTCGGTCATGGGCCGCTCGGACGTGGCGCGCAAGCATGGTGCTAACGTACTGGTATCAATTCACGCCGACTCGGCACCAAACCGCAGCGCCACCGGCGCCTCGGTCTGGGTATTGAACAACCGTCGCGCCAACAGCGAAATGGCCAACTGGCTGGAACAGCATGAAAAGCAATCCGAACTGCTGGGCGGTGCGGGCGATCTGCTGGCCAATAGCCAGGCTGATCCTTATCTCAGCCAGGCGGTACTGGATCTGCAGTTCGGCCATTCACAGCGCGTCGGCTATGACGTAGCGACCAAAGTACTGCGTGAAATGCAAACCATCGGCGTATTGCACAAGAGCCGTCCGCAGCCAGCCAGCCTTGGCGTGCTGCGTTCACCGGACATTCCGTCCCTGCTGGTGGAAACCGGCTTTATCAGTAACCCTTCGGAGGAGCGACTGCTGGGCAGTAGCGCGTATCAGGAGAAAATAGCCAAGGCGATCCATCGCGGCCTGCGCAGCTATTTCCTGTCGCATCCGCTACAAGCCGACCCAAAGGTGGAAAACCGACCGCTGGACGTCGCAGCGGCGGTTAATGAATCTACACCAGACGTCAGCCAACCGGAGCCGGTGACTACCCGCTCCGTCGGCAACAGCAGTTACCGGGGTAAGACCCAGATCCACGTGGTGAAACGGGCGGAAACGCTCTCTGGCATCGCGGGGCGTTACGGCACCAGTATGGCGGCGCTGCGCGACCTGAACCATCTGAAGAAAGACGGCGTTTGGGTTGGCCAGCGCCTGAAAGTGCCGGCGGGCCACGCCGCCGGCAGTCAGAGCGTTGCCAAGGCGAAACCGGTCAGCAAGAAACCGTCCAGACATAAAGTGGTGCGCGGTGATACGCTGTCATCAATTGCGAGTCGTTATGGCGTGAGCGTCCGTGAATTAAAAAGCGCCAATAAACTGAAATCGGACGTTGCGCCGCTGGATCGGACATTGACCATTCCACAGGCGTAACGCCACTCTCGAGGAACCAGTATGCCAATCCAGGTGTTGCCACCACAGCTTGCCAACCAGATCGCCGCCGGAGAAGTGGTGGAGCGGCCTGCGTCGGTAGTGAAGGAACTGGTGGAAAACAGCCTGGATGCCGGCGCGACGCGTATTGATATTGATATTGAGCGCGGTGGCGCCAAGCTGATCCGTATCCGCGACAACGGCAGTGGCATCGGCAAGGCCGATCTGGCATTGGCGCTGGCGCGTCATGCCACCAGTAAAATCAGCACGCTTGACGATCTGGAAGCCATTGTCAGCCTGGGGTTCCGCGGCGAAGCGTTGGCCAGTATCAGCTCGGTGTCACGTTTGGCGCTGACGTCACGCACCGCCGAACAGCCGGAGGCCTGGCAGGCCTACGCCGAAGGGCGCGATCAGGCGGTGATGGTCAAACCGGCGGCGCATCCGGTGGGCAGCACGGTTGAAGTGCTCGACCTGTTCTACAATACCCCGGCGCGGCGCAAGTTCATGCGCACCGAAAAAACCGAATTCGGTCATATTGATGAAGTGGTGCGGCGCATTGCGCTGGCGCGTTTCGATGTGGCGATCAACCTCAGTCATAACGGCAAGCTGATGCGTCAGTACCGTGCGGCGAAGGAAGAAAGCCAGCATGAGCGCCGTCTTGGCAGTATTTGCGGGCCGGCGTTTTTGCAGCATGCGCTGGCGATTTCCTGGCAACACGGCGATTTGACCATTCGCGGCTGGGTGGCCGATCCGGCCGGCGCGCGGCAACTGGGCGAGCTGCAATACTGTTACGTCAACAGCCGCATGATGCGCGATCGCCTGATCAACCACGCGATCCGCCAGGCCTATCAGGATCAGCTGAAAGACGACCAGCAGCCGGCCTATGTGCTGTATCTCGAGGTGGATCCGCATCAGGTGGACGTTAACGTGCATCCCGCCAAGCATGAAGTGCGCTTCCATCAGGCGCGGCTGGTGCATGATTTTATCTATCAGGCGGTGACCACGGTATTGCAACAGCTCGGCAGCGCGCCGCTACCGCTGGCAGAAGCAACCGATGCGCCAGACCCCGCGCCGGCATGGCAGCCGGAAAACCGCGTTGCGGCCGGTGGCAATCATTTTTCCCAGCCGGCCCCGCGCCGCGAACCGTCTGCGGCAAGTCCGACGGCGGCGCGTGAACGTACGCCGCAGCCGTACCACGGCGGCGCTTCCGGCTATCAAAAGCGCGAAGGGGAGCTGTACGGCCGTTTGATGCAGGCGACGACCGAGCCGGCAGCTACGCCAGCGGTCGAGACGGCGAAGGTCCCGTTGTTCCCCGCGCCGAAGGCCGCGCAGGAAATGCCGCTGGCCGGCAGTCAGCATGGCTTTGGCCGTGTGCTGATGGTCTATCCGCCGTGCTACGCCTTGCTGGAGCAGCGCCAGCAGCTGGCGTTACTCAATTTACCGGTGGCCGAACGCTGGCTGCGTCAGGCGCAGCTGAACCCGCCGGAAGAGGGGCTGCGGCCGCAGCCGCTGCTGATCCCGCTCAAGCTGACGCTGCGCAACAACGAGGCGTCGGCCTGTACCAGGCACCAGGCGTTGCTGGTGAAAATGGGGCTGGAGCTGCAGGTTGATCACGGGCGTGTGACGCTGCGCGCAGTGCCTTTACCATTACGCCAACAAAATTTACAAAAACTGATACCGGAACTGTTAGGCTATCTGGCCGAACATCACGAGATGTCGCCGACGGTGCTGGCCACCTGGATCGCCCGCCACATAGGCAGCGAACATCAACAGTGGAACAGCTCGCAAGCGATACAATTATTGACCGACGTTGAACGACTTTGCCCGCAGCTGGTCAAATCGCCACCGGCCGGACTTTTACAACCTGTTGATTTACAGGCTGCACTGGCAGCCCTTACGCATGACTGAAACTGAAATAGCATCACGTCCCCCGGCGATTTTCGTCATGGGGCCTACGGCATCGGGCAAGACCGCGCTGGCAATGGCGTTGCGCGCACGTTGGCCGGTAGAACTGATCAGCGTGGATTCCGCGCTGATTTATCGTGGCATGGATATCGGCACCGCCAAGCCCAGCGCAGAAGAATTGGCGCAGGCACCGCACCGGCTGATTGATATTCGCGATCCCGCCGAGGTTTACTCCGCCGCCGATTTTCGTGCCGATGCCCTGAAGGAAATGGCCGACATCACCGCCGCCGGGCGTATCCCGCTGCTGGTGGGTGGAACCATGTTGTATTTCAAGGCGTTGCTGGATGGCCTGTCGCCGTTGCCGGCTGCCGATGCGGCAGTGCGCGAGCGCATTGAACGGCAGGCGCAAGCCGAAGGTTGGCAAGCTTTGCACCGTCAGTTACAGGCCATTGACCCGGTCGCCGCACTGAGAATTCATCCGAATGATCCGCAGAGACTGTCCAGAGCACTGGAAGTTTTTTTTATTTCGGGTAAAACTTTAACGGAACTGACTAAAATTTCGGGTGAATCGTTGCCGTATCATGTTCACCAATTTGCGATAGCGCCGACCAGCCGTGAGTTGATACATCAACGCATTGAGCAGCGGTTCCATCAAATGTTGGCGGCAGGTTTTGAAACGGAAGCGCGCGCACTTTTTGCGCGGGGTGATTTGCATACGGATTTGCCTTCCATTCGCTGTGTCGGTTACCGCCAGATGTGGTCATATCTTTCTGGCGAGATTAGTTACGATGAGATGGTTTATCGTGGTATTTGCGCAACACGTCAGTTGGCCAAACGCCAAATGACCTGGTTACGAGGTTGGGAGTCGGTCCATTGGCTGGACAGTGAAAAGCCGGGAGAGGCTTTGGACTCGGTAACACAGGTGGTTTTATCCCGTTGATTTCAGGTTGTAGTCAGCAGGCTAACGTAGGAAACCCAGCAGCTCGAAGCATTGAGTGAGGGGGTAATGCGTACAGCCAACGCCGTTACAGGCTTGAAAGATGAAGGATATAGTGCATAGGTTGAGTGATTGTGTACAATTGATGAGTATTCAGCGCGCAAATTTTTTACGTCGTTTATTTTAGAGCCGACAGGTTCTTAGTTACAAACAACAAGCAAATAAGGAAAAGATAGAATGGCTAAGGGGCAATCTTTGCAAGATCCGTTCCTGAACGCATTGCGTCGTGAACGTGTTCCGGTTTCTATTTATTTGGTGAATGGTATTAAGCTGCAAGGCCAGATTGAGTCTTTTGATCAGTTTGTCATCCTGTTGAAAAACACAGTGAGTCAAATGGTTTATAAGCACGCTATCTCTACCGTTGTCCCGTCACGCCCGGTTTCGCACCATAGCAATAATCCGAGCGGCGGCACCAGTAACTATCACCATGGTAATAATCCGTCTGCGCCGCAACAGCCGCAGCAGGAAAGCGATGACGCTGAGTAAAGCGCGTTGCAAGACAACCATGTCGGGGAACATGGGCAGTAAAGTGCTGCCTGTGTTCCCCAAACTCACGGTTTGTGTCCGTTTGAGAGGTTGCACGCTTGTTTGACCGTTATGAAGCCGGTGAGCAGGCCGTACTGGTTCATATCTATTTCTCGCAGGACAAAGACACCGAAGACCTCAGTGAATTCGAATCGCTGGTCTCTTCCGCGGGTGTAGACGCTTTGCAAGTGGTTACTGGTAGCCGCAAAGCCCCACATCCCAAGTACTTTGTCGGTGAAGGAAAGGCCGAAGAAATTGCAGATGCAGTTAAAGCCAGTGGCGCATCTGTTGTCCTGTTTGATCATTCCCTTTCCCCGGCGCAGGAGAGAAATCTCGAGCGCCTATGTGAATGCCGCGTGATCGATCGCACCGGGTTGATTCTCGATATCTTTGCCCAGCGAGCCCGTACCCACGAAGGCAAGCTGCAGGTAGAACTGGCGCAGCTGCGCCATATTGCGACGCGTTTGGTGCGTGGCTGGACTCACCTTGAGCGCCAGAAAGGGGGGATCGGCCTGCGCGGGCCAGGGGAAACCCAGTTGGAGACCGACCGTCGTTTGCTGCGCGATCGCATCAGCCTGATTCTGCGCCGCCTGGAGCGGGTGGAAAAGCAGCGTGAACAAGGCCGCCGTGCGCGTACCCGCGCCGATGTACCCACCGTATCTTTGGTGGGGTACACCAATGCCGGTAAATCTACCCTGTTTAATCGAATTACCTCTGCCGACGTGTATGCGGCGGATCAACTATTTGCCACCCTGGATCCAACGCTGCGCCGCATTGACGTGGCGGATGTGGGCGATACGGTGCTGGCGGATACCGTAGGGTTCATCAGGCACTTGCCGCACGATCTGGTTGCTGCCTTTAAGGCGACGCTGCAAGAAACGCGTCAGGCCTCTCTGTTGTTACATGTTATCGACGCTGCGGATACCCGCGTGGATGAAAACATTGAAGCGGTGAATACCGTGCTGGCAGAGATTGACTCGGATGAGATCCCTACACTGTTAGTGATGAACAAAATAGATATGCTGGACGATTTTGTGCCGCGTATCGACCGCAACGAAGAAAATTTACCGATCCGGGTGTGGCTGTCTGCCGCCAGCGGAGAAGGTATCCCGTTGCTGTTTCAGGCGTTGACGGAGCGCTTATCGGGGGAAATCGCGCAACATGAACTGCGCTTACCGCCAGAGGCAGGCCGTCTTCGTAGCCGTTTTTACCAGCTTCAGGCGATAGAGAAAGAGTGGATCGAAGAGGACGGCAGCATTGGCATGGTTGTGCGCATGCCGATCGTCGAGTGGCGTCGCCTTTGTAAACAGGAACAGGAACTGATTAACTTTATCGTATGATCATATCCTGTTACATTTGTACGCTCGGTCTGTAGGCACGATCGGCGTCGCAGCGTTGCGGCGGCCGGCGTATAAGCCTGAAGTACCCAATCACAGAATAATGGAGCTAAAACATGGCGTGGAATCAGCCCGGTAATAACGGACAGGACCGCGACCCGTGGGGGAGCAGCAATAATAATGGCGGCAACTCTGGCGGTAACAAAGGCGGTCGTGAACAAGGGCCACCTGATTTGGATGACATCTTCCGCAAACTGAGCAAGAAGCTGAGTGGTTTGGGCGGCGGCAAAGGCTCCAACGGCAATAATAGTGGCGGTACCGGTTCATCCGGCCCGCGTTTCAGCGGCCGTATCATCGGTATCGCGGCAGTGGCGGTAGTGGTTATCTGGGCAGCCAGTGGCTTCTACACCATCAAGGAAGCCGAGCGTGGCGTTGTGACGCGTTTTGGCAAGTTCAGCCACCTGGTGCAACCGGGCCTGAACTGGAAGCCGACCTTCATTGATGAGGTACGCCCGGTTAACGTGGAGTCGGTTCGTGAACTGGCGGCGTCCGGCGTGATGCTGACTTCCGATGAAAACGTGGTGCGGGTGGAAATGAACGTGCAGTACCGCGTGACCAACCCGGAAGCCTATCTGTTCAGCGTGGTGAATGCGGACGACAGCCTGAGTCAGGCTACCGACAGCGCGCTGCGCGGGGTGATCGGCAAGTATTCGATGGACCGTATTCTGACCGAAGGCCGTACCGTGGTGCGTAACGATACGCAACGCATGCTGGAAGAGACTATTCGTCCTTACAACATGGGGATCACGCTGCTGGACGTCAACTTCCAGGCGGCGCGTCCACCGGAAGAGGTCAAGGCGTCGTTCGATGATGCGATTGCCGCACGTGAAAACGAACAGCAGTACATTCGTGAAGCAGAAGCTTATGCCAACGAAGTTCAGCCTCGTGCCAACGGCCAGGCGCAGCGTCTGCTGGAAGATTCAAAGGCGTATAAAGACCGTACGGTTCTGGAAGCACAGGGTGAAGTCGCGCGCTTTGCCAAGCTGCTGCCGGAATACAAGTCTGCGCCGGAAATTACCCGCGAGCGTTTGTATATCGAAACCATGGAAAAAGTCCTGAGCCATACCCGCAAGGTGCTGGTGAGTGACAAAGGCAACAATCTGATGGTGTTACCGCTGGATCAGATGCTGCGCGGCCAGACCGGCGCAGCGGCAGACAGCGGCAATAAGGACACCAGCCTGATTCGTCTCAACCCCGCTCCGTCTGCCAGCGGCAATGCCGGCAACAGACCGCAGAACAGCGGTACGATCATGGACCAACGCCGGGCAAATGCGCAGCGTGACGATACCACTCGCGTAGGGAGAGAATAATCAATGCGTAAGTCTTTTGTAGTTATCGTCATTGTGGTGCTGGTGGCGCTTTTTGCTTCACTGTTCGTGGTGCAGGAAGGCCAGCGTGGCATCGTCCTGCGCTTCGGCAAGGTACTGCGTGACGGCGAAAATAAACCGCTGGTGTATGAGCCGGGTCTGCACTTCAAGATCCCGTTCATTGAGACCGTGAAGAACCTGGATGCGCGTATCCAGACCATGGACAACCAGGCCGATCGCTTTGTGACCAGCGAGAAGAAAGACCTGATCGTTGACTCCTATCTGAAGTGGCGCATCAGCGATTTCAGCCGTTACTATCTGGCAACCGGCGGCGGCGACGTCTCCCAGGCCGAAGTGCTGCTGAAACGTAAATTCAGTGACCGTCTGCGTTCCGAAATCGGTCGTCTGGACGTGAAGGATATCGTTACCGACTCGCGCGGCAAGCTGATGTCCGACGTGCGTGATGCGCTGAACACCGGCACCGTCGGCGATGGCGAAGAAGTTGCCACCACCGAAGCCGACGACGCTATCGCCTCTGCAGCAGCGCGCGTTGAGCGGGAAACTACCGGCAAGCAGCCGCAGGTCAACCCGAACAGCATGGCCGCATTGGGTATTGAAGTTATCGACGTCCGTATCAAGCAGATCAACCTGCCGGCGGAAGTGTCCGATGCGATTTACCAGCGTATGCGCGCCGAACGTGAAGCGGTCGCTCGTCGTCTGCGCTCACAGGGTCAGGAAGAAGCCGAGAAGCTGCGCGCCAGCGCGGATTACGAGGTGACCCGTACCCTGGCGGAAGCCGAGCGTCAGGCTCGTATCACCCGTGGTGAAGGCGATGCCGAAGCTGCCAAACTGTTCGCCAACGCGTTCAGTCAGGATCCGGACTTCTATGCCTTTATCCGTAGCCTGCGTGCTTATGAAGCCAGCTTCAAAAACAACCAGGACGTGATGGTACTCAGCCCGGACAGCGATTTCTTCCGCTACATGAAGTCGCCGGATTCGACGCGTAAGTAATGCCAAAGGCATCCTAGTTATCAGGGCCCGTTTAATCGCGGGCCTTTTTCTTTTGCGGGGGGAAGCATGAATTCGACGATCTGGTTGGCGCTTGGGCTGGTTTTGGTGCTGGAAGGGCTGGGGCCGATGCTGTTTCCACAGGCCTGGCGCAAAATGATCCTGGCAATGACGCAATTGCCCGACGCCACGCTGCGCCGTTTTGGCGGCGGAATAGTGGTTGCCGGCATCGTTATCTACTATATGTTGAGCACGCGCCTTGGTGGCTGAAGTGTAGCCGAAAAAATACGCAATCGTATGCTAAAAGTGCTGAAACTCTAAAATTACGGTGGTAGAATCCATTTTTAAGCAACCGGTGATTTTGAAAATGGGTAAGAACGTCGTCGTACTGGGCACCCAATGGGGTGACGAAGGTAAGGGCAAGGTCGTAGACCTGCTGACTGAACGGGCTCAATATGTTGTGCGCTACCAAGGTGGCCATAACGCTGGCCACACTCTGGTTATTAACGGTGAAAAAACCGTTCTTCATTTAATTCCCTCTGGCATCCTGCGTGAAAACGTAACCAGCATCATCGGCAACGGTGTGGTACTGGCGCCTGACGCATTGATGAAAGAAATGGGTGAACTCGAAGCGCGCGGCATCCCGGTACGCGAACGTCTGTTACTGTCTGAAGCTTGTCCGCTGATCCTGCCTTATCACGTTGCGCTGGATATCGCGCGCGAAAAAGCACGTGGCGCGAAAGCCATCGGCACCACCGGTCGCGGTATCGGTCCGGCCTACGAAGATAAAGTCGCACGTCGCGGTCTACGCGTTGGCGACCTGTTCGACAAAGAAACTTTCGCTATCAAGCTGAAAGAAATCATCGATTACCACAACTTCCAACTGGTTAACTACTACAAAGTTGACGCGGTGGATTACCAGGCGACGCTGGACTACGTCATGTCGATTGCCGACATCCTGACTTCGATGGTGGTTGACGTTTCCGAACTGCTGGACGGCGCGCGCAAGCGTGGCGATCTGATCATGTTTGAAGGCGCACAGGGTACGCTGCTGGATATCGACCACGGTACCTATCCGTACGTTACCTCGTCCAACACCACTGCCGGTGGCGTAGCGACCGGTTCCGGCATTGGTCCGCGTTACGTGGACTACGTGCTCGGTATCGTGAAAGCCTACTCAACCCGCGTTGGCGCTGGCCCGTTCCCAACCGAACTGTTCGACGACACCGGCGAGTTCCTGTGCAAGCAGGGTAACGAGTTCGGCGCGACCACCGGTCGCCGTCGTCGTACCGGTTGGCTGGATGCGGTTGCGGTACGCCGCGCGGTGCAGATCAACTCGCTGTCCGGCTTCTGTCTGACCAAGCTGGATGTTCTGGACGGCCTGAAAGAAGTGAAAATCTGCGTGGGTTACCGCATGCCTGACGGCCGCGAAATGACCACGACGCCGCTGGCAGCAGAAGGCTGGGAAGGCATCGAGCCAATCTACGAAACCATGCCGGGCTGGAGCGAAACCACCTTCGGCGTGAAGGAACACCACCAACTGCCACAGGCCGCGCTGAACTACATCAAGCGCATTGAAGAACTGACTGGCGTACCGGTAGACATTATCTCCACCGGCCCAGATCGCAGCGAAACCATGGTTCTGCGCGATCCGTTCGACGCATAAGCCGTTTTTCTGTCACCAGCAAACCGGGCGCCGTCCCGGTTTGTTTTTAGGATGTTCACCTCGCCAAACGCGGTTGCCCAGCAAAAATCCTTTCGTTATCCCGGCTTAATGATTTCATTGCCCTGTCTGTCGTGTACCCTAGGGTATAAATAATTAACGACGAACTCTCAGCCTGGTTTATTATCCTATAAGTAATCTTTTGATAAATGCCGAAAAGCGGCGTGTCAGACGGGTAAATCCTACCCAGAGGTAGACGTGCAGTTAACAAGTTTTACTGATTATGGCCTGCGGGCGCTGATCTACATGGCCTCATTGCCGAAGGATAAAATGACCAGCATTTCGGAAGTGACCGAAGTGTATGGCGTGTCCCGCAACCATATGGTGAAAATAATCAACCAGTTGAGTCGTATCGGACTGGTGACTGCCGTGCGTGGTAAAAATGGCGGTATCCGCTTGGGGCAACCTGCCGCCTCGATACGCATCGGCGACGTGGTGCGCGCACTGGAGCCGCTATCGCTGGTTAACTGCAGCGGCGATTTTTGCCATATCACCCCCGCTTGCCGCCTGAAGCAGGTGTTGCAGCAGGGAGTACAGAATTTCCTTGCAGAGCTGGATAATTATACCTTGGCCGATATGGTCGAAGACAACGCCCCGCTCTATAAGCTATTGCTTGTCGAATAAGCATCGACAAGAAAACAGGGCTGAGAAGTGGCCCCATAAGCCAGTTTACTTGCCATTTTGCGGCGAGACAGCGTTCAAAAACCGCAGGTGCCCGGTGCATGCTCCGGTTTACGCGCTGTTCGCCCCAGACAGTCTGCGACAATCGAGCCCGTTGGCCTATTCTCGCGACACCCTGCTGATGACAACGGAGGAACCGCAATGTCACAAGATCCTTTCCTGGAACGAGAAGCAGAAAAATACGAATCCCCCATCCCGAGCCGCGAATTCATTCTTGCCCATTTGGCCAAGCGTGAAACGCCGGCCAGCCGTGAAGAGCTGGCGAAAGAGCTGGATTTGACCAGCGAAGAACATCAGGAAGCGCTGCGCCGCCGCCTGCGCGCCATGGAACGCGATGGGCAACTGATATTTACCCGCCGTCAATGCTACGCCCTGCCGGAACGGCTGGATCTGTTGCGCGGCACGGTGATCGGCCACCGCGATGGTTATGGTTTCCTGCGCATTGAGGGCAGCAAGGACGATTTGTACCTGTCGGCCGAACAGATGAAAATGGCCATTCACGGCGACGTGGTGCTGGCGCAGGCGTTGGGCGCCGATCGCAAGGGGCGTCGCGAAGCGCGCATTGTGCGCGTTCTGGTGCCAAAAACCAGCCAGATCGTCGGCCGTTACTTTACCGACGCCGGTGTCGGCTTTGTGGTGCCGGACGATAGCCGTCTGAGCTTTGATATCCTGATCCCGAACGAGGCGGTCAGCGGCGCGCGCATGGGCTTTATGGTGGTGGTGGAACTGACCCAGCGTCCGACCCGCCGCACCAAGGCTATTGGTAAAATCGTCGAGATCCTTGGCGATAAAATGGGCACCAGCATGGCGGTCGATATCGCGCTGCGTACCCATGAAATCCCGCACACCTGGCCGCCGCAGGTGGAAAAGCAGGTCGCCTCCCTCAGCGAAGAGGTACCGGAAGAGGCCAAGGTCGGGCGCGTTGATTTACGTAACCTGCCGCTGGTCACCATTGACGGCGAAGACGCACGCGACTTCGATGATGCGGTTTACTGTGAGAAGAAACGCGGCGGCGGCTGGCGCCTGTGGGTTGCCATTGCCGACGTCAGCTACTACGTACGCCCCGGCACGGCGCTGGACGACGAAGCCCGTAGCCGTGGTACCTCGGTGTACTTCCCGTCGCAGGTGGTACCGATGCTGCCGGAAGTCCTGTCCAACGGCCTCTGCTCGCTGAACCCGCAGGTGGATCGCCTGTGTATGGTGTGCGAAATGACCATTTCTGCCCAGGGGCGGCTGTCGACGGCCAAGTTCTACGAAGCGGTGATGAGCTCCCACGCTCGCCTGACCTACACCAAAGTGTGGCATATGCTGCAGGGCGACCAGGAGCTGCGCGAGCAATACCATCCGCTGGTCAAGCACCTGGAAGAGTTGCATGCCATGTACAAGGTGCTGGACCGGGCGCGCGCCGAACGTGGTGGCATTGCCTTTGAAACCGAAGAAGCCAAGTTCATCTTCAACGCTGAACGCCGTATCGAACGCGTGGAGCCGACGGTGCGTAACGATGCGCACAAGCTGATTGAAGAATGCATGATCATGGCGAACGTTGCGGCGGCGCGCTTTGTTGAAAAACACAACGAGCCGGCGCTGTTTCGCGTGCACGATCGTCCAAGCGACGATCATATCAAGTCGCTGCGCAGCGTGCTTGGCGAGCTGAGCCTGACCCTGGGCGGTGGCAACAAGCCGCAGCCGAAAGACTATGCGCAACTGATGGATATCGTATCCGAGCGCCCCGATCACGAAATGCTGCAGACCATGCTGCTGCGTTCGATGAAACAGGCGATTTACGATCCGGAAAACCGAGGTCACTTCGGGCTGGCGTTGGCGTCGTATGGCCACTTTACCTCGCCGATTCGTCGTTACCCGGATCTGTCGTTGCACCGCGCTATCAAGTATCTGTTAGCCAAAGAGCACGGCGAACCGCCACACCGCTGGACGCCGACCGGCGGCTGGCATAGCGATCTCGAAGAGATGTTGCAACTGGGCCTGCACTGTTCGATGACCGAACGTCGTGCCGACGAAGCCACGCGCAACGTTGCCGACTGGCTGAAGTGCGACTTCATGCAGGATCACGTCGGAGAAGTGTTTACCGGCATTATCGCCAGCGTCACTGGCTTCGGCTTCTTCGTGCGCCTGAACGATCTGTTTATTGATGGCCTGGTGCATGTATCAACGCTGGATAATGATTACTATCGCTACGATAATATCGGCCAGCGTCTGATCGGCGAATCGTCCGGTATGGTGTATCGCCTGGGCGATACCGTGGAGATCCGCGTTGAAGCGGTGCATATGGACGAGCGTAAAATCGATTTTGCTCTGGTTTCCAGCACCCGCAAGCCGCGCGGTGAAGGCAAGACCGAACGCGAACGCGCCAAGAAGGGCGCACCACGCACGCTGCGTGACGGTGGTGGCAACGGTAACGGCCGTAAACGCCGTGGTGGCAAGCCACCGGCCAATTTTGAGCCGGATAGCGCGTTTCGCAAAGACGGCGCCAAACCGGCCGACAAGGTGAAGAAGGACAAAAAGGCCAAGGCCAAAAAAGTGTCCGACAAAACCAAAAAGATAGCGGCGGCCACCAAAGCCAAGCGCGCCGTGAAGAAGAAAGGTGCGCAGCAGAGTGAAGGCTGATTGCAGCTTACGGGCATAGCCCGCTCACCTGTCGTACATTATTATCACCGGCCGGCGTATGTCGGCCGCACAGTTAAAAGAGCATCATGAGCGAAATTATCTACGGCATTCACGCCGTCAAAGCCCTGTTAGAGCGCGATCCGCAACGCTTCCTGGAAGTGTTTATCCTTAAAGGCCGCGACGACCGCCGTTTGCAACCGCTGATCGCCGAGCTGGAAGCTACCGGCATCGTCATTCAGGTGGCCAATCGCCAGTGGCTGGACGACAAGGTGGAAGGGGCGGTGCACCAGGGGATTGTTGCCCGGGTGCGCGAAGGACGCCAGTATCAGGAAAACGATCTGCCGGGGCTGTTGGAAAGCGTCGATACCCCGTTTCTGCTGGTGCTGGACGGCGTGACCGACCCGCATAATCTCGGTGCCTGTCTGCGCAGCGCCGATGCCGCCGGCGTACATGCGGTGATCGTTCCGCGCGACCGATCCGCCCAGTTGAATGCCACCGCGAAGAAAGTTGCCTGCGGGGCGGCGGAAAACGTGCCGCTGATCCGTGTGACCAATCTGGCGCGGACCCTGCGTTTGCTGCAAGAACTGAACGTTTGGGTGGTCGGCACCGCCGGCGAAGCCGATCACACGCTGTACCAAAGCAAAATGACCGGCCCGATGGCGCTGGTGATGGGCGCGGAAGGCGAAGGTATGCGTCGTCTGACCCGTGAACATTGCGACGAACTGATCGGCATCCCGATGGCTGGCAGTGTTTCCTCGCTCAACGTGTCGGTGGCCACCGGCATCTGTCTGTTCGAAGCGGTGCGTCAGCGCAGTTAATCTTCGGGCCCGGCGCCGACGGTGGCCGGGCCCTGGTTTTACCCCCCATCTTGTGATCTCGCCTGCGGCAGAAATCGTGCCATCGACCATAATGACTCCTGATGCCTTACAAGGGAGCACGCCAATGGTCTGGACTACACATACGGTTTTTAACCAGCCCAAACCGCTGGGCAACAGCAATCTGTTTCTGTCCGATACCCCGCTGCGTGAAGCGGTACAACGTGAGCACGCCGGTTGGGATGCCGACGTATTAGCCTCGCTGGGGCAGCAGCTTGGCACCCAGGAGTCGCTGGAACTGGGGAGACTGGCCAATGCCAATCCGCCGGAACTGTTGCGCTATGACGCCAGCGGGCAACGGTTGGACGACCTGCGTTTCCACCCCGCCTGGCACATTCTGATGCAGGGACTGGTGGCCAACCGCGTACATAATCTGCCTTGGGAGGAGCAGGCGCGCATTGGCTCGGTGGCGGCGCGCGCTGCGCGTTTCATACTGCATGCGCAGGTGGAGGCTGGCACGCTGTGTCCGATAACCATGACCTATGGTGCCATTCCGCTGCTGCAACGCAGCCTGCCAGCGCCGTTTCGGGACTGGCTGCCGCCGCTGCTTTCCGATCGGTACGACGCCCATCTGCTGCCCGGCGGACAAAAACGCGGGCTGCTGATTGGCATGGGCATGACTGAAAAACAGGGCGGTTCGGACGTATTGAGCAATACCACCAGCGCGACGCCGCTGGCCGGACGCGGCGATGGCGAAGCATATCGCCTGGTAGGGCATAAATGGTTTTTCTCGGTGCCGCAAAGCGACGCGCATCTGGTTTTGGCGCAGACCGAAGGCGGGCTGTCATGCTTCTTCCTGCCACGTATCCTGCCGGACGGCACCCGCAACGCGGTGCGTCTGGAGCGGCTGAAAGACAAGTTGGGCAACCGTGCCAACGCCAGCAGCGAGGTGGAGTTTCAGGATGCTACTGCCTGGCTGCTGGGCGATGAAGGCGATGGTGTACGCCAAATACTCAAGATGGGCAGCCAGACACGCTTTGACTGCGCGCTCGGCAGCCACGGCTTAATGCGCCGCGCGCTGTCGGTGGCGCTCTATCACGCCCATCAGCGCCAGGCGTTCGGCAAGACGTTGATCCAGCAGCCGCTGATGCGTCAGGTGATGGCGGGCATGGCGCTGCGGCTGGAGGGGCAAACGGCAGCGCTGATGCGCCTGGCGCGCGCCTACGGCAGTCAGCAGGAGCCGCTGTCGCAGGGGCTATGCCGTATCATGACCTCGGCGGCCAAGTTTGACGTTTGCCGACAAGGCATCCCGTTTGTTGCCGAAGCGATGGAAGTGCTTGGCGGCATCGGTTACTGCGAGGACAGCGAATTGCCGCGTCTGTACCGCGAGATGCCGGTCAACAGCATCTGGGAAGGCTCGGGTAATATCATGTGCCTGGACGTGCTGCGCGCCTGGGCAAAAAGTCCGTTGGTGCAGGAGGCGGTGCACCAGGAGCTGGCAGAGGTGAAAGGACAGAATCGTCATTACGATCGTCAATGGCGACAGCTGTTGCAGCAGACTGGAAAACTGCAGGAAACGCAGGCTCGTGCCCTGACTGGCCGACTGTTTACTCTGTTCGCTGCAGCGCAGTTGTTGCGTTATGCGTCGCCGCCGATAGCCGAAGCCTGGTGCCAGTCGATGCTGGACGAACGCGGGCAGCGGGCGTTACCCGACACATTGTGCGAGTCGCTGCTTGACAGAGCGGTGGGCGGCTAGGCATAAGTAGGCTTCGGATCCTCACACCACCATAACCAACGGGTAAAAATATGGAAATAATCAACTTATTAGCGGCGTTTGCCTCGTACTTTTTCAGCGGGGTCGCCATGGTGCTGGTGTTCCTGTTTATTTATACCCGCATCACCGCGCATGATGAATGGGCGTTGATCAAACAGGATAATCAGGCGGCGGCATTGGGTTTTATCGGCGCCTGTCTGGGCTATGTTATCCCGCTGGCCAGTGCGGCGATCAACTCGATCAGCCTGTTGGACTACCTGTTATGGGGGTGTGTGGCGCTGGTGGTGCAATTGCTGATCTTTACCGCGGTTAAGTTGTATATGCCGCGCATCAGCGAGAAAATCGAAGCGAACCATACCGCAGCCGGTATTTTCCTGGGCGGCGTCTCGGTCAGCGGCGGGGTATTGAACGCCGCCTGCATGACCTATTAACTCGCAGCGCCTCTGCGCCTAGCGATAAATAATTGCCTGTGAATACCACTGTCCCGGCACCACGGTTTCGCTATTCATGATGATCATGTAATAGCGCGCCCCGGCGGCGGTGGCCTTGCGCTGAATCTCGTCTTCCACATTCATCGGGCTGCCATAAACCAGCGCGCTGACGGTAGTGATCTTTTCCAGCCCGGCAGTTTGCGCCCGGGTAATTTCCTGCGCTTGTCCGGCAATCGGCGGCGGCGGTGGCTTCGGCGTGGTGGTGAGGATGCCGCAGCCGGACAACAGCCCAAGCAACAGCAGCATGGCGGCACAGCGTGCTATGTTCATCGTGACCTCAGAATGCGCAGCGGAAAGTCGTCAGTGTAATGCTTAAGTATATAGTGGAACATAATGAGCTAATGCGTATGACGTTTTTTTGCCATCATAGAGCGGTGTGCGATCCGACTGCGCAGCGCGGATAGCATTATGTAGACTATGGGGCATGGGGTGGGAAGGGGCAAAGCATGATTGAACTGTATGACGAACGCGTGGGCGATATTGCGCTGATCCACGCGGTGCCGGCCGGGCAATACCAACAGCCATTACCGACGGTATTTTTCTACCACGGCTATACCTCGTCGAAAGAGGTCTATGCCTATTTTGGTTATGCGTTGGCCAAGGCCGGCTTTCGCGTGATATTGCCGGATGCCGATCTGCACGGCGAACGTTATCACGGCGATGCTGCGCAACGGCTGGCGCATTTTTGGGAAATTCTGCGGCGTAACATTGATGAACTGCCGGCGTTAAAGGCGCATTTTGCCGAGCGTGGCGTGATCGACGGTACGCGCATTGGCGTGGCGGGCGCGTCGATGGGGGGCATGACCACCCTGGGCGCACTGACGCGTTATCCCTGGATTGCCGCTGCGGCCAGCCTGATGGGCGCCGGCTATTTCACCTCGCTGTCGCAAACCCTGTTCCCGCCGTTGGATGAGCGTGGACAGGTATTGTCGCCGACGCGGCATGCCGAGCGGGTGGCGCCATTGGCGGATTACGGCGTTGAACATCAATTGGAAACGCTGTCCGGGCGGCCGTTGTTGCTATGGCATGGCGAAGCGGACGATCTGGTGCCAGCGTCACAAAGCCTGCGCTTGGCGCAGGCGCTGCGCGAACGCGGTTGGGATCAGCGCCTGACGCTGGACACCGAGCCTGGGGTGGCGCACCGCATCACGCCAGCGGCGCTGGCCGCGACCGTCGCATTCTTCACGCATAACCTGTAAAAAAGCCCCCTGCGAACAGGGGGCGTGAGAGCGTGTTACTGTCGTTAAGCTGCCGCTTTTCAGTGCGGCTTGGTTCCCTGGTACGGCACTTTTCTGTTAGCGATACAGTTCGGCGCTGACGTGAATCGACGCGGTACTGCCCGGTTGATGCAGGGCGATAATGCGATAGGCGCTGGCGCCGCGCTGTTCGGCGATATCATTGACCTGGGAAGAAGCATCATCCGGTGATACCACATTATGGTTCAGCGTAACGAAACCGATGCTTTGGCGCTGATCTGCCTGGTGCGCGGTGATTTCAGTGGCGGCCATGGCGTTGGCGGAAAGCAGCAAGGCCACGGCGGTGGCGAGGGTAATGCGTTTCATAAGTGCCTCTCTTGACTTGCCCGGAGCGCCAGACGACGGCGGCCCGGATGGCAAGAAGTTATTTGTCTCTGTTGAATGACTTCAAATCCTTTTCGTCGCTTGTTTGGCGGCGGATATGGTTAATTCTAGTGGCTTCTGCCAGATAGAAAAGCGCAGGGATTTGATGACAACTTTCAAAAAAAATGAACGATATGGCGTTGGCGATGATGATTTTGTTGAAGGATTTTCAAAACTAGTGGATCCGTATCCATATATTCGGCCGATAGCAAATCGTGCGCTTTTGCCTTCAAGCGCCAATAACTGCGAATAAATCCCACCGGGTCCTTGAGTTTCCCCCCCTTCGCCAGTATGATTACGCGTCATTTTTCAGCCGTACAAAAATCACGTTCCTTGCTTCCATGGGCCACGGCTGACCCTGACAGGAGGCTGAATAATCCGTAAGGAGCAATTCGATGCGTCATTACGAAATCGTTTTTATGGTCCATCCTGACCAAAGCGAACAGGTTCCGGGCATGATCGAGCGTTACAGTGCTACCATCACTAACGCGCAAGGTCAGATTCACCGTCTGGAAGACTGGGGCCGCCGTCAACTGGCTTACCCGATCAACAAACTGCACAAGGCTCACTACGTTCTGCTGAACGTTGAAGCCCCGCAGGAAGCGATCGATGAGCTGGAAACTAACTTCCGCTTCAACGACGCCGTTATCCGCAGCATGGTTATGCGCGTTAAGCACGCGGTAACCGAAGCATCTCCGATGGTTAAAGCGAAAGACGAACGTCGTGGCGATCGCCGCGAAGACTTCGCTAACGAAACCGCAGATGATGCAGATGCTGGGGATTCTGAAGAGTAATTGCCGCCGTGACGGCTAATCGTCTGGTGTTGTCTGGCACAGTGTGCAAGCCGCCGGTTCGAAAAGTGAGTCCTTCCGGGATCCCCCATTGCCAGTTTGTGCTTGAGCACAAATCAACGCAGGTGGAAGCCGGATTCAGCAGACAGGCATGGTGCCGTATGCCCGTGGTTGTCAGCGGACAACAGTCACAAGCACTAACTCAAAGATTAACGGTCGGCAGTCAGATTACCGTGCAAGGCTTCGTCAGTTGCCATCAAGGGCGCAACGGGCTGAACAAACTGGTACTGCATGCCGAGCAGATTGAATTGATAGATTCTGGAGACTAGCCAAATGGCACGTTATTTCCGTCGTCGCAAGTTCTGCCGTTTCACCGCGGAAGGCGTTCAAGAGATTGACTATAAAGACATCGCTACGCTGAAAAACTACATCACTGAAAGTGGTAAAATTGTCCCGAGCCGTATTACCGGTACTCGTGCAAAATATCAGCGCCAGCTCGCCCGTGCTATCAAGCGCGCGCGCTACCTGTCTTTGTTGCCGTACACTGATCGTCATCAGTAATCGGCCACTGTCCATTAACGACTTTGAGAGGATAAGGTAATGCAAGTTATTCTGCTTGATAAAGTAGCAAACCTGGGCAGCCTGGGTGATCAAGTTAACGTTAAAGCGGGCTACGCTCGTAACTTCCTGGTACCACAGGGCAAAGCTGTTCCTGCTACCAAGAAAAACGTTGAGTTCTTCGAAGCACGCCGTGCTGAACTGGAAGCCAAACTGGCTGACGTTCTGGCCGCTGCCGAAGCGCGCGCAACCAAGATCAACGAACTGGCTTCAGTAACCATCGCGTCTAAAGCAGGCGACGAAGGTAAACTGTTCGGCTCTATCGGCACCCGCGACATCGCTGACGCAGTTACTGCGGCTGGCGTTGAAGTTGCCAAGAGCGAAGTTCGCCTGCCGAACGGCGTTCTGCGTACCACTGGTGAGCACGAAGTGCACTTCCAGGTACACAGCGACGTGTTCGCACAGCTGAATGTAGTTGTGGTTGCAGAAGCTTAATTAAAGCCTCTGTCAATCCGGTTAAAACGCCAGCCTCGTGCTGGCGTTTTGCTTTTCTGCGGCGGCAAAAACGCGCTACCCTGCCTCTGATGCATCAGCCAGGAGGGACAGCATGAATATCGTATTACAGCGAGTGTATGATTTTAACGGCCCGGCGCCACAGTACTGCTTTCTGATCGATCGACTCTGGCCGCGCGGCATTAGCCGACAACGTCTTGCCGGCGTGGAATGGCTGAAGGAAGTGGCACCGGACAATGCATTGCGCCAGTGGTTTCACCAGCACACCGACCAATGGCAAGAGTTTGTCACGCGCTACCGTCGGCAATTGGCCGAAAACAGCGCCTGGCAGCCGCTGGCGGCGTTATTGCGCCAGGGCGAGAGCTTGACCCTACTGTATGGCAGCAAGGATACGCAGCACAACCAGGGGGTGGTGCTGCGCGACTTCCTGTATCAGCAGCTCGGGAACTAGCGCTGACGTCGATAGCTACCGTCGGCCTGACGACGGAACAGTGCCTGGCTGTTATCCGCGGCGGTGACCGACAGCGCGGTTATCACGCCGTTGGCGTCGCGCTCAATGCGCACTTCCTGGCCGGCTTGCAGGTTGCTTAACGGCTTGTCGTTGCCTTCGACCTGCGCCATGGCGAACACCTCATTCACCGGCAGGTTATTGTCGCGGAACAGCTGCGCCAGCGTTTGCCCCGGCTGGATCTGATAACGCTGCCAGTTGCCTGCTGGCGTTTCCTGCGGCACTGCGGCGTCGTTGCCGGCTTCTCCTTGCAGATCGGCCTGCATTGGCGACGACGCATTCTGCGGGGTGCTCACCGGATAGGGATGACCGCTGTTTTGCGGTGAATAGGGCCACAGCAGGGCCAGCAACAGTATAATGCCAAAGATAATCACCCAGCGGCGGTGAAAGTAAGGCAGGGGTTCCAGCCAGCGGAAACCGTCCGGCAAATGCCAGATTTTCAGCAACAGCGCTTTGATTCCATGTCCTTTACCGTGTTCAGGTAGTTGCTCCGAATCCGGATCCTCGGGCGTCCGTGGGGCTGTGCCGGGCTTCAGACGCTGGCTGAAGTTCAGCCAGGTACGCAGCAACGGCTGGTAGACGCGGGTGGTTTTCCTTCTCCTGGGCGCGATTCTGCCCATGGTGACCTCTCTTCAGACTGCGTAAAAATGCCACGGTACTGATGGCGTACCGCCAAACCGACGACACCTTCAGTATAGACCGCTAACTGCTTGATGTGACAGGCAGCGGCGATCGGCAGCGGCGCGTGTGGCAACGGGCGTTAACAGATTGCCATTGTTTCTTTTTCCACGACAAAAGTCATCATTATCAACACAAGATTTTACCCGGCTTTCTGGCACTGTTATGCTGCGCCTTCGACTTTTTACAGACTAAAGGAAAACCCATGACAACCCCTTCATTTGACAGCGTTGAAGCGCAAGCAAGCTACGGGATTGGTTTACAGGTCGGCCAGCAATTGCAGGAATCCGGTCTGGAAGGTTTACAACCGGAAGCGTTGCTGGCGGGTTTGCGTGACGCGCTGGAAGGGAATGCGCCAGCGGTTCCCGTTGATGTGGTGCATCGTGCGCTGCGTGAAATCCACGAACGTGCGGATGCGGTGCGCCGCGAGCGTCAGCAGGCGATGGCGGTAGAAGGCCAGCAGTTCCTGGAAGAAAACGCCAAGCGTGACGGCGTGTCGCTGACCGAATCCGGCCTGCAGTTCTCGGTACTGGAGCAGGGTAATGGCCCAATCCCGTCCCGTCAGGACCGCGTGCGTGTGCATTATACCGGCCGCCTGATCAACGGCGATGTGTTCGACAGCTCGGTAGAGCGCGGCCAACCGGCAGAATTCCCGGTCAGCGGCGTTATCCCAGGCTGGATCGAAGCGTTGACCCTGATGCCGGTCGGCTCCAAATGGCAGTTGTACATCCCGCATCACCTGGCTTACGGTGAACGCGGTGCCGGCGCCTCGATCCCGCCATTCAGCGCCTTGGTGTTCGAGGTCGAACTGCTGGAAATCCTGTAAGACACACGGTTTCCTCTCCAGGGCGCCCCAGCGGCGCCCTGTTTTTATTCGCCACCGAGCGCCCGCGGAAACAGCAGATTATTTTCCAGGTGGATATGCTCCATCAGATCGGCAATAAATTGATCGATGCCCCGATACAGCGCTTGCCAGGTGGTGCATGCGTTTGCCGGCGGCGTCAGATTATTGGTCAGAAACTTCAATACCTCCAACTGCTCGCCGGCTTCGGCGTGTTCATGCTCCATCACCGCAATTGGCCCCATCGCCTGCCGACCCATGCCGTTGACGATCATCGGGAACAGGATCTGTTCCTCTTTCATCATGTGATTGTCCAGATCCTGGCGGATCAGCATTAGCTGCTTGGCCAGACCGCGTGGGCAGGCCGGTTTATCGCCGTGTACCCGCTCGACTTTTTCCGCCATCAGCACCAGCTCCGGCAACTGTTCCCGATGACGCTGATGAAAGCGCGGCAGAATGTAATCGATAATCTCCGCCAGCGGCGCCTGACGCCAGTCACGTGCGTTCGATTCGCCGGTGGCCAACGCCGCCAACTGCGATTGCAGTTGCTGCAGATCCAGCGATTTGCGTTGCGCGGCGTGTTGCAGCGTCCGTTTACCGCCGCAGCAGAAATCTAAATCATGATCGCGAAACAGCTTGCTGGCACCGGGAATGGCAATGGCCAACGCACCGAGAGTGTGATTGTGGTAATCCATGATGACGTCCTCTGAAATGAATAATTCTTATAACATGCATTTTAAATACAATTTAAAGGGCGCGCCATGGCTAAATGGAGGTAGTGGTGCAGGGCGCGCTGATCCACGCCCTGATAATTTGATTACTTCGTTGTTAAATCAATCTGATAAAGCGCAAAGCCAATGCTGTCGCTGCCAACCTGTCGCATCGGGTACTGGGCATTTTGTTTGATAAACGCGGCGGCCTTGTCGCTCGGCGAGGTTTCGAAGCGAATATCCAGCGGGTGAGGGCTGCTGAACGCGGCCAGTCGCCAGTTGTGATCGGCCTGTGGATGCACCGCTCCGTGCTTTTGGCTTTCGGCGCTGATATAGGCTGCCAGCACCGAACGATTCTCATCCGGTGAGGCAAAGGCGATGTGCCGGTCACCGGTGCCGGCAAACTTGCCGCCGTAGGCACGGTAATTGTTGGTCGCCACCAGGAACATGGCGTTCGGATCGATTGGCTTGCCGTTAAACGTCAGCTGTTTGATGCGTTCGGCCTGCGGATTGATCGGTTGACATTCGCCGTCGTAGCGCGCCGGTTGGCTGACATCGATCTGATAGTCAACGCCGTCGATAACGTCGAAGTTGTAGCTGCGAAAGCCGTCCCAGTTGATTAACGACTGCGGTTGGCGGTTGTTGACGTCAATGCGGTTAAACTGTCCGGCAGAACATTCCAGCCATTCCTTGACCTCTTTTCCGCTGGCCTTGACCACCACCAGCGTATTCGGATACAGGTACAGATCGGCGGCGTTGCGGAAGGTCAGCCGGCCTTGTTCCACTTCAACGAAACTGGCCGGATCGTTCTTGCGTCCGCCGACCTTGAACGGTGCCGCTGCGGAGAGCACCGGTAAGTCTGCCAGATCCGGATCGCCTTGAATGTAGTGCTCGACATAGGCCTTCTGCGCGTTATTGACGATCTGAACCGTCGGATCGTCTTGTACCAATGCCAGATAGCTGTACATATTGCCGTCGGCGTTGCCGATCGGCTGACTGACGAACTCGCGGGTGCCCTGATGATCCTGTGCCAGTACTTTCAACAGTGTGCTGTCTTCCGCCGCCAGCGATTTTTTAGCCTGATTGTCGTAAATCGGCCGGGCCTGCGCGCTGGCCTGCGTCACTTTCCAGGCGCCGCCGTGGTTATTCAGCTGTAAATCGACCACGCCGAGGTGATCGCCCCACTGGCCGGGCATGACCGCCGGTACGCCGTTCAGCAGGCCTTTCTCAATGTCGGCACCTTTGATGGCGGCAAAGTCCTGGCTAGGAAACACCGCGTGCGCATGGCCGAACATAATGGCGTCGATGCCTTGCACCTGGCTGAGATAATATACCGAGTTTTCCGCCATGGCTTTGTACGGCTCGCTGGACAGACCGGAGTGCGCAATGGCGATCACCAGATCGGCCCCTTGTCGGCGCATTTCCGGCACGTAGCGCCTGGCGGTTTCGGTAATGTCGTTAACCGTCACCTTGCCTTGCAGATTGGCTTTGTCCCACACCAGGATCTGCGGCGGTACAAAACCGATATAGCCGATGCGCAGGGTATGGTTTTGGCCATCGCGGTCGGTCACCGGCGTATCGACGATGATGTACGGGGTGAACAGCGGCTTTTGAGTTGTTGCATCGATGACGTTGGCATTGACGTACGGGAATCTGGCGCCGGCGATGGCGGTTTTCAGATAATCCAGGCCGTAGTTGAATTCGTGATTGCCGATATTGCCTACCGCGTAGTCCAGCGTATTCATCGCCTTATAGACCGGATGAACGTCGCCGGCCTTCAGCCCCTTGGCCGCCATGTAATCCCCCAGCGGACTGCCTTGAATAATGTCGCCGTTGTCGACCAGCACGCTGTTGGTGACCTGCTGACGCGCCTGTTGGATCAGGCTGGCGGTGCGAACCAGGCCGAATTTCTCGGTGGGTTTATCCTTGTAGTAATCAAAGTCCATCATATTGCTGTGCAGGTCACTGGTTTCCAGCACGCGCAAATCGACCGTAGCCGCCTGCGCCGAGGCGCAGACCAACAGGGCGAGGGCGGACAACGACAGTGGTCGCTTGATCATGATGACGGTTCTCCATGCCATTTTTAGTTTGTTATCGCAGAGGTTGATGCAATCACGTTAGGTGTTCTCAATAAACTGTGAAGTGTGGCAGAAAATCAACGGCAGTAACGCGGGGAAGTTCACAGTTGGGCGGAACAAGATGCGAGGAATTACCGTGGGTTAAGCGGTGGGGATGGATATTCCACGTAAAAAAAACTAGTCTGCTAGCTATGACAGGGGAAAATTTCCCACGGAAGTATAAACAGAGGTGCATGATGTTAGAGCAAATTTGCCAGCTATCCCGCGATGCGGGCGCGGCGATCATGGCGGTGTATAACGGCGAGCAACCGCTTGATGTCGCGCAGAAAAAAGACGACTCACCGGTGACGGCAGCCGATTTGGCGGCGCATCATATCATCAAGAGCGGCCTTGCGGCGCTGACGCCGGACATTCCGCTGTTGTCGGAAGAAGATCCTCCCGCTTGGGAACAACGGCAAAGCTGGACGCGTTACTGGCTGGTTGACCCGCTCGATGGCACCAAGGAGTTTTTACAGCGCAACGGCGAGTTCACCGTCAATATTGCGTTGATCGAAGATGGCCAGGCGGTGATGGGCGTGGTCTACGCGCCGGCGCTGGAGGTACTGTACCTGGCCGAACGCGGCAAGGCGTGGAAGGAAGAGAACGGGCAACGCCAGGCCATTCGCGTCAAAGAGGGGACGCCGCCGCTGGTGGTGGTCAGCCGTTCGCACAGCGACAACGAGCTGAAGGATTATTTAAAGCAGCTCGGCGTGCACCAGACGGTGGCGGTCGGCTCCTCGCTGAAGTTCTGCCTGGTGGCTGAAGGGAAGGCGCAGCTCTACCCGCGTTTCGGGCCGACCAATATCTGGGACACCGCGGCCGGGCATGCGGTGGCGGTGGCCGCCGGGGCGCAGATTCATGATTGGCAGGGCAAGCCGTTGCTTTATACCCCGCGTGAATCATTCCTCAACCCCGGCTTCCGGGTTTCGCTGTTCTGATCAGTCAGCCAACAGTTGGTGCAGCTTGTTCATCACTTGCTGCACTTCTTCTGCCGTCAGTTTGCCGTCTTTGGCAAATTGAATCTTGCCTTGTTTATCCAGCACGATAATCGCTGAACCGCCCGCTTGCAGATCCCAGGCTTTACGTACGTTGCCGTTACTGTCGACGATGAACTGCGACCACGGGAATTCTTTCTTGTTGTCTTCAATGCTGCTGCGCACAAACATCGCGGTGCCGACCATGGCGTCATCGGTATTGACGATTGTCGTCGTTTGGTAACGATCGCGTGGTAGCTTGGCCTGCTTGATGGCTTCAATCAGCGGATCGTTCATTTCCTTGGCGGAGCTGCGGCCGGCAATATGCTGGATCACTCGCACTTTTCCACTGAGCTGCCCGCTATTCCAGTTTTTGTAGCTAAAATCATCATTGGCGTAGTTTAACTCTCCCCGATCGCTGACGCCGACTGGCGCAACGCGCTGCTGGATTTGAAAGTTGTGCGCGCAGGCCAATAAGGGAGCAAACAGCAGGGATACAATTAGCATGTTACTTTTTTTCATGCTTTCTCCTTGTAGGGGGAACGATGAAGACAGTCTCCAGAGCCTAAAGCATAGGTGGTGATCGGAGGTCTGTCCTGTTAGCGGGTTCTCAGTTTTCCCTTCAGACGCTTAATGCCTGTATTTTGAAGGGATATTCTGAAAAGGTTATAAATTATCATATACAATTCTGTCAAAAAGTGTAAATCCAGTGAAGATGCCCAAGCGAAAGTGAACAAAATGGTCTTAACTAGGTCTACACCCATGCAATCATGTTGCGCTCTCTGGTTAGAGGCTGCCACTTTAGCGGCTCGCGGAGCGCATGGTCCAACGGGAGGAGAGTAAAAGAATGAGAATCTTCCAGCGTTATAACCCATTGAAAGTTGCAAAGTACGTGAAAACCCTGTTCCGCGGAAGGCTGTATATCAAGGATGTCGGCGCATTTGAGTTCGACAAGGGTAAAATCCTGGTGCCGAAGGTTCGCGACAAACGCCATCTCAGCGTGATGTCCGAAGTTAACCGACAGGTATTGTTGCTGCAATCTGAAATGGGTTGAAACGCCAGTCGTTGCGGTAAGTTGCAGTAAAAACAGATGTAATTGCGGCCCCCAACGGGGCCGCTGATGTTTCCGTCCAACTCAGGCCGTCAGGTTTTCGTCCGGCGCCTTCGGCAGTACCGCCGCCGGCTTATCACTCAACTTGGTGACCAGCAGCTGGTCAATCTTGTAACTGTCGATATCCACCACTTCAAACTTGTAGCCGGCGTATTTGACGAAATCGGTGCGTTTCGGGATCTTGCGCAGCATATACATCATAAAGCCGCCGATGGTTTCGTAGTTGCCGGCCTGTGGGAACTCGTCGATATCCAGCACGCGCATCACGTCGTCGATCGGCGTACCGCCTTCAATCAGCCATGAACTCTCGTCGCGCGCCACGATCTGCTCTTCCTGCCCCTGGCCGACCAGATCGCCCATCAGCGTGGTCATGACGTCATTAAGCGTGATGATACCCACCACCAGCGCGTATTCGTTGAGGATCACCGCGAAGTCTTCGCCGGCGGCCTTGAAGCTTTCCAGCGCTTCGGACAGCGTCAGCGTATCCGGCACGATCAGCGCCGAACGAATCTGTACGCCGCTGCTCAATACCAGGCTTTGATTACCCAGTACACGGTTCAGCAGGTCCTTCGAATCCACATAGCCCACCACCTGATCGATGTGGCCGTCACATACCAGGAACTTGGAATGCGGATGCGTCGACACTTTCGCGATGATGCTTTCTTCGCTTTCGCGCAGATCGAAGTAGACCACGCTTTCACGCGAAGTCATTGATGACGGCACGGTACGCGATTCCAGCTCGAACACGTTTTCTATCAGCTCGTGTTCCTGTTTACGCAATACGCCGGCCAGTGCGCCGGCCTCAACCACGGCATAGATGTCGTCAGAGGTGATGTCGTCCTTACGCACCATTGGCAGTTTGAACAGGCGGAAGATCAGGTTCGCCATGCCGTTGAAGAACCATACCAGCGGTCGGAAAATGGCGATGGAGAAACGCATCGGGTTGATGATCCGGACGGCAACCGTCTCTGGTGCAATCATACCGATGCGCTTCGGGGTGAGATCCGCGAAAAGAATAAACAGGCTGGTGACCAGGACGAACGAGCAGATAAAGCTGACCTGCTCAGACATCTCTGGCGGCAGGAAACGATCGAACAGCACCTGGAAGGACGGTGAAAACGCCGCATCGCCGACGATACCGCCGAGAATGGCGACCGCATTCAGGCCAATTTGTACCACGGTAAAGAACAGCCCCGGCGTTTCTTGCAGCTTGAGCACCTTGGCGGCATTGATGTTACCTTCGTCGGCCATCAACTTGAGTTTGATCTTGCGCGACGCAGCCAGAGAAATTTCCGACAGTGAGAAAAATGCGCTCACGGCGATCAGAAAAAGAATCAGTAAAATACTGTTTAACATAATCTATCCATACGTGCCGACGGGATGACGGCGCTCTTGAGGAAGGGTAATACATTGTCAAAAGAATTGTTGCAGCGCGGCATGCTGCGCCGGTTCAACCGCATCGGCTATCTGTTATGCCTCGCGAAAAAACAGGCCGCAAGCGCGGCCTGGATAGTATAGCAGTAGCCCGATGAAGCCCGCCAGCGGTTAAAAATTAACGCTTTAGCCCTGTGGCGGCAGGCAGACGCCGATGCCGCCCAGCCCGCAGTAACCGCCTGGATTCTTTTCCAGATACTGCTGGTGATCGTCTTCTGCATAGTAGAACGGCAGCGCCGGCGTAATTTCCGTGGTGATGGTGCGCCGGTCGCCGCTGGCGTCCATCGCCTGCTGGAAGCGCACCATGCTGCTTTCCGCCTGTGCCTGCTGTTCTGGCGACAGGGTGTAGATCGCCGAACGGTATTGGGTGCCGATATCACCACCCTGACGCATTCCCTGTGCCGGATCGTGGTTTTCCCAGAATACCTGCAATAATTGGCGGTAGCTGACAACGGCGGGATCGAACACCACCCGCACCACTTCGGCATGGCCGGTCTGGCCGCTGCACACTTCGCGGTAGGTTGGATTGGGGGTATATCCGCCGCTGTAGCCGGCTGCGGTGCTGTAAACACCGGGTTGCTGCCAGAACAGGCGCTCGACGCCCCAGAAGCAGCCCATGGCGAAAATGGCCACTTCCATGCCTTCCGGCACCTGGGTCATCGAGTGCTGGGTAACAATATTGAGCGGGGCCACCGGCATCGGTGTGGTGCGGCCAGGCAGCGCATCGGCTTTATTGAGGATATTGGATTGATCGGTATAAGGCACCACGGTTGACTCCTATTGTCACAGTAAGAATTTACCCAACACGGGCTGTGTGAGTTGTAACTCGCCGCTTCTTTGCTCACAATAAGCCCCATGTTGCGATTATGTATAAGCTTAACGCAGTATTTTGAGCGCAAAAAGCCAATAATGCGTCGGCGTCAGCACGGCGACATTGACAGGAAAGTAAAATAATTAAGGAGAACGCGTGCCACGATATCGTGCCCTTTGCGTTTTATGCGCGCTGTTTGTCGCACCAGCGGCGTTGTCGGCCAATATCCGGTTGCAGGTGGAAGGCCTTAGTGGGGAGCTGGAAAAAAACGTTCGCGTTCGTTTGTCATCGATCACCCCGGAAGAGGTGAGCGACGGCGGGCGTTTCCGCGCTCGCGTGGCGGATGCCATCAAGCAGGGGCTACGTGCGCTCGGCTATTATGAACCGACCATTGATTTTACCCTCGACAACAACCCCAAACTTTCGCGCCCGGTGCTGCACGCCAAGGTAAGCCCGGGCGAACCGGTGCGCATCGCCGGTGCCGACATCACGTTGCAAGGCGGCGCCAGGGAAGACGAAGACTATCTGGCGTTGGTCAAAAAAGGCCGGCCGACCATCGGTGAAATTCTTAACCACGGCAAGTATGACGGCTTCAAAGGTTCGCTTACCGGCCTGGCCCTGCGCAAGGGCTACTTCGACGCGGAATTGACCAAAAGCCAGCTCGGCGTTTCTGAAGAGCTGCATAAAGCGTTTTGGGACATTGATTTTAACAGCGGCGAACGCTATCGCTTTGGCAAAGTGAGCTTTCAGGGCGCGCAAATCCGCGAAGACTATCTGCAAAATCTGGTGCCCTTTCATCAGGGAGACTATTACAGTTCGCAGGATCTGGCCGAGCTGAACCGCCGTTTGTCGGCGACCAACTGGTTTAATTCGGTGGTGGTTTCCCCAGATTTCGACAACGCCAAAGAGAACAAGATTTTGCCGCTAGATGCGCTGGTCACGCCGCGCAAACGCAATATCATCGAAGCCGGCGTCGGTTATTCCACCGACGTCGGGCCACGTATTAAAGGTACCTGGAAGAAGCCTTGGCTCAACGATCGCGGCCACAGCCTGGAAACCAGCCTGTATCTGTCCGGCCCGGAGCAGCAGCTGGATCTGTCGTACAAAATCCCGTTGCTGAAAAATCCGCTGGAACAGTATTACCTGTTACAGGGCGGTTATAAGCACGAAGACTGGAACGACACCAAATCCGACAGTACCAAGGTCGTGGTATCGCGCAACTGGGATCTGTCCAGCGGCTGGCAGCATGCCATTAACCTGACCGGGCGGCTCGACCACTTTACCCAGGGTAACGTCACCAACACCACTGCGCTGCTTTATCCGGGCGTCAGCGTCAGCCGCACCCGCTCGCGCGGCGGCCTGATGCCGACCTGGGGAGATTCACAGCGTTACTCGATCGACGTTTCCGACACCACCTGGGGATCGGGCGTCGATTTTGCGCTGATGCAGGCGCAAAACGTATGGATCCGCACGCTGGCTGACAAGCATCGCTTTGTACTACGTGGCCAGGTCGGTTGGATCGAAACCAACGACTTTGACAAGGTCCCGCCCGATCTGCGTTTCTTCGCCGGTGGCGACCGCAGCATTCGCGGCTACAAATACAAGAACATCTCCCCGCGTGACGAGGACGGCAAACTCTCCGGCGCGTCAAAAATGCTGACCGGCTCGGTGGAATATCAATATAACGTTACCGGCAAGTGGTGGGGCGCGGTGTTCGTCGACTCCGGCGAAGCGGTGAACGACATCAAACAGAGCAACTTCAAAACCGGCGCTGGCGTCGGCGTACGTTGGCAATCGCCGGTTGGCCCGGTGAAACTGGATATTGCCGCCCCGGTCGGGGATAAGGAAACCCACGGGATGCAGTTTTATATCGGTTTGGGGCCTGAACTATGAGCCTGGTAAAAAAGATCTGTCTTGGATTTCTGATTGTGCTGCTGTTGCTGGTGGGTGGCGTGGCGTTCCTGTTGGGCACCACCAGCGGTTTGCATATGACCCTGAACGCGGCGGCGCGCTGGGTGCCGGGGCTGGACATTGCCAGCGTCACCGGCGGCTGGCGCGATCTGACGCTGAAGGGCGTCAAGTATCAGATGCCTGGGGTGACGGTCAACGTCGGTCAATTCCACCTTTCGCTCGATCTGTCCTGTTTCAAGCGTAGCTCGCTGTGCGTTAATGCGCTGACCGCCGACGACGTTGACGTGGTGGTGAAGACCAGCGAAATGACGCCATCGGAGCCGGTCGCCGACAGTGACGAGCCGGCCGCCAATCTCAGTACGCCGTACCCGATTACCCTGCGCAAACTGGCGCTGAACAATGTCAAGGTCAGCGTTGACGACACCGCCATTTCGCTGGGTGAATTCAGCACCGGTGCGCAATGGCAGGAGCGCGCATTGACCCTGATGCCGACCCGGATCGGTGCCTTGCTGATCGCGCTGCCAAAAACGCCGCAAAACCCGTTGCCGGAGGCGATGCAACCGGCGGTTGAGGTAGCCAGGCAGGTCGGCGATCGTGCGCTTGAGACAGAGAAACCGGCACCAAAGCCAGAGGAAACCCCGCTGGGGGAAACGCTGAAGGCGCTGTTTGCCAAGCCGCTGTTGCCGGATTTGCCGGAGGTTCGCCTGCCGCTGGATATCACGGTGAAGGAGATCCGCGGCGAGCAGCTGCGCCTGACCGGCGATACCGACGTGCTGATCACCAGCCTGCTGTTGCAGGCCAGCACGCTGGATCACCATTTGCAACTGGATAAGTTCGACGTCAAATCCCCGCAGGGCACGCTGTTCGCCCACGGGCAGGCGACGTTGAAAGACCAGTGGCCGGTGGAGATGGTCGCCAACGGCACGCTGAACGTGGAGCCGCTGAAGGGCGAAAAAGTGAAGCTGAACGTCGGTGGCGCGTTGCGTGAGGCGTTAAGCGTGGCGATGAATCTGTCCGGGCCGGTGGGGGCGCAGCTGGATCTGCAAACGCAACTGGCGGAGGCCGGTTTACCGCTGGCGTTGACGCTGGAAGGCAAACGGCTGAGATGGCCGCTTAGCGGTGAAGCGCAGTACCAGGTTGATGGTTTACGCCTGCGTTTCAACGGCAAGGCCACCGATTATGCACTGTCGACGCGTGCCAATATCAAAGGCCAGGATCTGCCACCGGCAGTACTGACACTGGACGGTAAAGGTAACGTCGAGCAGTTCAAACTACAACGTCTGCGACTGGCGGCGTTGCAGGGCCATGCCGATCTGACCGCGCTGGTGGACTGGAGCAAGGCCATCAGTTGGACGTCACAGTTGCAGTTGAGCGGCATCAATACCGCCAAGCAGTGGCCGGAGTGGCCGGCGAAGCTCGACGGCAAAATCACCACTCGCGGTAGCCTGTACGGCGGCAGTTGGCAACTGCAGGTGCCGACGTTGCAACTGGACGGCAACGTCAAGCAAAACAAGGTATCGGCACGCGGCTCACTCAGCGGCAACGCCGCCGGGCAATGGAAAATCCCCGCAGTCGATCTGGCGTTAGGGCGTAACAGACTGAATGTGAAAGGGCAACTGGATGAGAAAAGCTGGAATCTGGATGCCGATATTGACGCACCTCAGTTGGACGGCGCGCTGCCGGGGCTTGGTGGTACCGCAAAAGGCCAGCTGAAACTGCGTGGTAATCTGCAGGCGCCACAGCTATTGGCGGATTTGACCGCCTCCGGCCTGCAATGGCAGGCACTGCATATCCGGCGGGTGAAGGTGGACGGCGATGTGCGTTCCACCGATCAGATCCAGGGGCAGCTGGCGGTGCGGGTAGAGCAGCTCAAGCAGGACGCGCTGGAAGTAAACCTGCTGACGCTGGATGCCAAAGGCAGCGAAAAACAGCATGCGTTGCAGTTGAAGATCGACGGCAAACCGGTATCCGGTCAACTGGCACTTTCCGGCAGTTTTGATCGCCAGCAGCAACGCTGGCGTGGCACCATGAACAACACCCGCTTTGATACGCCGGTTGGTGAATGGCGTCTGACGCGGGCTATCGCGCTCGACTACCTCAATACGCAGCAAAAAATCAGCGTCGGGCCACACTGCTGGCAAAATCCGGATGCCGAGCTGTGCGTGCCGAAAACCATTGAGGCCGGCGCCAGTGGCCAGGCCAGCGTGGTGCTCAACCGGTTCGATCTGAAAATGATCAAACCGTTCCTCGGCCCGGACACCGCGCTGAGCGGCGTGTTTACCGGCCGCGCCGACGTTAGCTGGCAGCCGGGCGCTGCGCTGCCACAGGCCAAGGTGGCGCTGGTGGGCAACGGGGTGAAAGTGGTGCAGCAGGTGCAGGGTAACCCGCTGCCGATCGCCTTTGATACGCTCAATCTTAATGCTGGCATCACCAATGGCCGGGCGCAAGCCGACTGGCGCATCAAGTTGAACAATAACGGCCAGTTTGACGGCAATGTGCAGGTCACCGACCCGCAGACGCGACGCAATCTCAGTGGCAACGTCAATATCACCAATATCTCGTTGGCGCTGATTAACCCGGCGCTGATGCAGGGTGAGAAAGCCGCCGGTATGTTGAACGCCAATCTGCGGCTGGGTGGCAATGCGCAAAAACCGCTGGTGTTTGGCCGGTTGGCGCTGGACAAGGTGGATATTGACGGTAGCTGGATGCCGTTCGACATGACTGACGGCCGCCTGGCGATCAACTTTAACGGCATGAATTCGACGCTAGACGGCTTGATCACCACCACTCAGGGCCAGTTGAACATGACCGGCGATGCCGACTGGAGCGATATCAACGCCTGGCGCGCACGCATTGCCGCCAAGGGCAACAAGTTACGGGTGACGGTACCGCCGATGGTCCGTCTCGACGTTTCTCCCGATCTGGTGTTCGAAGCGACGCCGCAATTGTTCTCGCTCAACGGCAACGTCGATATTCCCTGGGCGCGCATTACGGTGCAGGAACTGCCGGAAAGCGCGGTGGGCGTTTCGTCTGACGAAGTGATGCTGGATCGGCAGCTGAAGCCGATTCAGCCGAAAACCGCGTCGATACCGATTAACAGCAACCTGATGATTCACGTCGGTGATGATGTTCGGTTGGACGCCTTTGGCCTGAAAGCGCGGCTGAAAGGCGATTTGAAAGTGGTGCAGGACAAGCGCGGGCTGGGGCTGAATGGCCAGATTGACATCCCGGCAGGCCGCTTCCATGCTTATGGTCAGGATCTGATCATCCGCAAAGGGCAACTGATGTTCTCCGGGCCTCCGGACCAGCCGCTGCTCAACATGGAAGCGATTCGTAACCCGGAAGCCACCGAAGACGGCGTTACCGCCGGCGTGCGCGTCACCGGGCTGGCGGATGCGCCCAAGCTGGAGGTATTCTCCGATCCGGCCAAATCGCAACAGGAAGCATTGTCTTATCTGCTGCGCGGCCAGGGTTTGAGCAGTTCCGGTGCCGACGGCAACGCCATGACGTCAATGTTAGTGGGTCTGGGGGTTGCACAAAGTGGTCAACTTGTGGGTAAAATCGGCGAGGCGTTTGGCGTAAGTAATTTGGCCCTTGATACTGCGGGAGTGGGTGATAGCTCCCAGGTTGTCGTGAGCGGCTATGTCCTCCCTGGCTTACAAGTAAAATATGGGGTGGGCATTTTCGATTCGCTGGCCACGCTGACGTTGCGTTACCGCCTGATGCCTAAGTTGTATCTGGAAGCGGTGTCCGGTCTCGACCAGGCACTAGATTTGCTCTATCAGTTTGAGTTTTAGCGATGCGAATAATTGTCTACGGCAGTTTACGACGCAAACAGGGAAACAGCCATTGGATGACTAACGCCCAATGGTTAGGCGAGCATGAGCTCGACGGTTATCAGATTTATAATCTGGGCCATTACCCGGCGGCGATCCCTGGAGAGGGCACGATACATTGTGAGGTGTATCGTATCAACTCATCGATTCTGGCAGAGCTTGACGAACTGAAAAGCAACACCAAGGACTATAAGCGCGAGCTGATTCAGACGCCTTATGGCACTGCGTGGATCTACCTGTATCGACACAGCGTAGAGGGATATCCGCTGATTGAAAGCGGTGACTGGCTGAAGCGTCACGACGAAGCGTAATAAAAAAACACCGCTCATTGAGCGGTGTTTTTTCATCTATCGGCAGGGCGAAGAATTACTTCTTGGCACGCTCGAAGGAGGCAACGATCTCGGCTTTGGCGGCGGCGGCATCGGCCCAGCCTTCCACTTTCACCCATTTGCCTTTTTCCAGATCCTTGTAGTGCTCGAAGAAGTGAGCGATCTGGGCTTTCAGCAGTTCTGGCAGGTCGTTCACGTCTTTTACGTGATCGTATTCCTTGGTCAACTTGCTGTGCGGTACCGCAACCAGTTTGGCATCTTCACCGGCTTCGTCGGTCATCTTCAGCACGCCAACCGGACGGCAGCGGATCACGGAACCAGGCTGCAGCGGGTACGGGGTTGGCACCAGGACGTCAACCGGATCGCCGTCCAGTGACAGAGTGTGGTTGATGTAACCGTAGTTGCACGGATAGAACATCGCGGTAGACATGAAACGGTCAACGAACAGTGCGCCGGTTTCCTTGTCGATTTCATATTTGATCGGATCGGCGTTGGCCGGGATTTCGATAACAACGTAGATGTCTTCCGGCAGGTCTTTGCCAGCAGGGACCAGATTCAAGCTCATGTCGGTTTCCTTTAATCAAACCAGAAATGGAGTGCCGGGTATTATAGCGGACTCTTTTGCGATTTCCTGCCCTTTTCATCAGCGTAACCGCGCGCGCCTCCTCTAGCATGAATTTCCAGAATAATCCGCCGTTGCCGTCAAGTTTTTCCCTTTGGCGCCGATAAAACCAATAAATAATAACGGTGCGTGCGCCGTGTCTTGCCTCTGCCTCTACCACACCTATTGTCTAAAGCCGGGAAGAACACATGTTAAACAAGATTACGGTCAAGGCCGGGCTGATTGCCTTGCTGGGACTGATGACGGTATTGCTGATTATGGTCAGCGTGATCGGCGTAAACGCCATTAATCAGGGCTCGCGTTCACTGCATACGCTGAACCAGATCCTGGGGGAAGAGCTGGGGTCGCTGGCCAACAGTTCCAACCTGACGCTGCGTGCACGTACCGCAGCATCGTTGGCGGTGCGCCAGCGCGAAACCGGCCAGATTGAGGTGTCTGACGCTACGGTAGGCCGTATCTACGGTTATCTGAACCAGTCGCAGCAGGAGATGGCGCGCTTTATCCGCGTTGGTACGGTGACCGAACGGGGCAAAGCGTTATCCAAACGCCTGCAGGCCAGCTATCAGGCCTATCAGGAACAGGGCGTGAGGCCAATGGCAGACGCCATCAAGGCCGGTGATATCGCCGGTTATTATGCCATTCAGGAAACGCGCATCTCAACGTTGAGCATTGCGTTTGAAAACGATCTTGGCGAGTTTCGCAGCTTTGCCATGCAGGTCGGCCAGCAGCGGGTGGACGAGGCAGAAGGCAATGCCAGTACGCAAATTGTGTTGATCGTGGCGGCCGGCGTACTCAGCGTACTGCTGGCAATAGTGGCCTGGTTCGCCCTGCGGGTGATCATTCTGCGGCCGCTGGATGTGTCGATCGCCGAGCTGGAACAGATTGCCAATGGCGATCTGACTCGCAACATTCACGGCGGGGGCACCACTGAAATGGGGCGCCTGGCACATGCCATGCAGCGCATGCAGCAATCGCTGGCGCTGTCGGTGAGCAAAGTGCGTGACGCCAGTAGTCAGATTGATATTGGATCGCGTGAATTGGCTGCCGGTAACGTGCATTTGGCGCAACGTACCGAAGAGTCTGCCGCGTCGCTGGAGGAAACCGCCGCCAGTATGGAACAGCTGACCTCGACGGTCAGAATGAACGCTGAAAATGCCCAGCAGGCCAACCAGTTGGCGCTGAGCGTGTCTGACATTGCCGATCGCGGCAGCCAGGTGGTCGGTCAGGTCAAAGATAAAATGCAGGCGATTACCGACAGTTCGCGCCGCATTGCCGATATCATCAGCGTGATGGACGGTATCGCGTTTCAGACCAATATCCTGGCGCTGAATGCGGCGGTGGAAGCCGCGCGTGCCGGCGAGCAGGGCCGTGGTTTTGCCGTGGTGGCCGGCGAAGTGCGCAGCCTGGCGCAGCGCAGCGCGCAGTCGGCCAAAGAGATCAAGGGGCTGATTGAAGCATCGCAAAATCGGGTGCAGGAAGGCGAGCAAATGGCCGAGTCTGCCGCAAAAACCATGAACGGCATTGCCGATGAGGTCGGACGGGTTACGGCCTTGATGCGCGAGATTTCAGCGGCGACCCGCGAGCAGAGCAGCGGTATCGAGCAGGTCAACGTCGCGGTGGCGCAGATGGATCAGGTGGCGCAACAGAATGCTGCACTGGTGGAGGAATCCGCCGCGGCAACGCGTTCACTGGAAGAACAGGCGCAGGCGCTGGCGCAGAGCATGTCGGTGTTCAAGGTGTAATTGGGCATTCGCGCAGGGCCGTTCGGCGTTGACGGCGGCGTGCGGTAGCGCGGCTTGACATGATCGTCAGGGAGAATATCGGGCCGGACGAGCCGGCCCTGAATGGGGCTTTATTCGTCCGGGTATTCGGCGATAAAGCGTTCCGCGTCTTCCACCATGGATTTGGTGCCGACGAAGAATGGTGCGCGCTGGTGCAGTTTCTGCGGGGTAATATCCAGAATACGGTTTTTACCGTCGCTGGCTTTACCGCCGGCCTGCTCGGCCAGGAACGCCATCGGGTTGCATTCATACAGCAGGCGCAGTTTGCCTTGCGGGTGACTGGCGGTGCTTGGGTAGATATAAATGCCGCCTTTCAGCAGGTTGCGGTGGAAGTCGGCAACCAGCGAACCGATATAGCGTGAGGTATACGGGCGCTGAGTGGCTTCATCCTGCTCCTGGCAGTATTTGATGTACTTCTTCACTCCGAGCGGGAACTTGATGTAGTTACCTTCGTTGATCGAATACATATTGCCGGATTCCGGGAAGCACACTTTCTCGTGAGAAAGGCAGAATACGCCGAGAGACGGATCGTAGGTAAAGGCGTGTACGCCATAACCGGTGGTGTACACCAGCATGGTGGAGGAGCCATAAACCACATAACCGGCTGCGACCTGGGCGCTGCCCGGTTGCAGGAAATCTTCTTCGGTAACAGGCGTACCGACGGGGGTGATGCGACGATAGATAGAGAAAATAGTACCGACAGAGACGTTGACATCAATGTTGGACGAACCGTCCAACGGATCCATCAGCACCACATATTTGGCATTTTCAGCACGCTCGCCGTCGAAAATCACGATTTCGTCTTCTTCTTCGGACGCAATCCCGGCAACTTCACCGCGCGCTTTCAATGCGGCTTTCAGTTTTTCGTTCGCGTACAGGTCCAGTTTCATCTGAACTTCGCCCTGTACGTTGGAAACGCCGCTGGTGCCTAGAATATCCACCAGACCCGCTTTATTGATGTCGCGGTGGATGATTTTAGCGCCCAGCTTGATTGCGGAAAGCAATGCAGTCAGTTCGCCGGTGGCGTGAGAGAAGTCGTGCTGTTTCTCGACGATAAATTCGCCTAACGTTTTCATGACACAATCCCTGAATCTACGGATGGATAGCGGTTTGTTAACAAACCGCCAACGTTTTCGCTCAGCAGTGTAGCCCAAAGCATTGCGCCATTCATAGGCAAATCCATTTCTTCTGGACGATTCTGAGCGTTAGAATAAGCGCACATTCGACGTACTCAAATGAGAAACCTATGCGCATTCACATTCTTGGCATCTGCGGCACCTTTATGGGTGGGCTGGCCATGTTGGCTCGGTCGCTTGGACACGAGGTTACCGGTTCCGATGCTAATGTCTATCCTCCGATGAGCACGCTGTTGGAAAACCAGGGGATCGATTTGATCCAGGGGTACGATCCGGCACAGTTGGATCCGGCGCCGGACATGGTGATCATCGGCAATGCCATGACGCGCGGCAACCCGTGCGTGGAAGCGGTGCTGGAACAGGGGATCCCCTATGTATCCGGCCCGCAGTGGCTGCACGATCATGTGCTGCGCGATCGCTGGGTACTGGCCGTCGCTGGCACCCATGGCAAGACCACCACCGCCGGTATGGCCACCTGGATCCTTGAAGCCTGTGGTTATCAACCGGGCTTCGTCATCGGCGGCGTACCGGGCAACTTTGAGGTGTCTGCTCGCCTGGGCGGCAGCCCGTTCTTCGTGATTGAAGCGGATGAATACGACTGCGCCTTCTTTGACAAGCGCTCGAAGTTCGTGCACTACAGTCCGCGAACGCTGATCATGAACAATCTGGAGTTCGATCACGCCGATATCTTTGACGATCTGAAGGCGATTCAGAAGCAGTTCCACCATCTGGTACGCCTGGTACCGGGCAAAGGCAAGATCATTCTGCCGGACAACGATCCGCACCTCAAACAGGTGATGGCGATGGGATGCTGGAGCGAACAGGAGCTGGTAGGCGAAGAAGGCGTCTGGCGCGCCAATAAACTGACCGCCGATGCCAGCCGTTATGAGGTGCAGCTCAACGGCGAAACGGTGGGCGAGGTCAACTGGACGCTGGTGGGTGAACACAATATGCATAATGGCCTGATGGCCATCGCTGCGGCGCGTCACGTTGGTGTGCTGCCGGCAGACGCCTGCCGCGCGTTGAATGATTTTATCAACGCGCGTCGCCGTCTGGAACTGCGCGGCGAAGCCAATGGCGTCACGGTGTATGACGATTTCGCCCATCACCCGACGGCGATCCTGGCAACGCTGGCGGCGTTGCGCGGCAAGGTCGGCGGTACCGCACGCATCCTGGCGGTGCTGGAACCGCGCTCCAACACCATGAAAATGGGTATCAACAAGAACGAACTGGCGCCGTCGCTGGGGCGGGCCGACGAAGTGTTCCTGTTCCAGCCACACCATATTCCCTGGCAGGTGGCGGAAGTGGCCGAAGCCTGTGTACAGCCGGCCCATTGGAGCGCCGATGTGGATACGCTGGTAGAGATGGTGGTGAAAACGGCACAGCCGGGCGACCATATTCTGGTGATGAGCAACGGAGGTTTCGGCGGTATTCACGACAAGCTGTTGACGGCACTGGCCAACAAGCCGGCCGCACCGCAAGGTTACTGACAGACAATCGGGGGGCGCCGTCACCCCGACGATCGTAATGACAGGGCCGCTTGCGGCCCTTTTTTACACCCATAAAAAAGCCCCCGCGAGCGGGGGCAATGGGGTTCGTCGGATAGGACGACGAGGGGTTTCTTCAAAGAATTCGCGTTGACGTCAAACTCGGCAGTGGCAGTGACGAGGGTAATCAGTTCGGTAACGCGTTCTCTGAATTGTTATTTGTAAATTTCGGCCGTCGCGTGCCAGTTGCCATTTTCGTAGGCTTCGATAACGCGATAGGCTTTGGCGCCTTGCTTGTCGGCTTTGTCAGACAGCGCCTGACGAATGTCGGAAGGGGAGCCGGTCACACCGCTGGCAGTAATGGTACCGATGGTCTGCATGTTGCTGGCTTGTGCATTGTCCACCAGCGTAGCGGCGCTGGCACCGAAACTGACGGCTGAGAGCAGGCTGACCGCAGCGAGAGTGATTTTCATGTTCATGTTGGTGGTCCTTGAGGTATCCATCCCGGCCAGGAAGGGCTTGCTAGCGTTTTTTATTCTTGAAGGCCGTGACAGGTACTGCTGTTTTCCAGAGATTTATTGCCCGTTGTCGGGTAATGCCGGTACTGCTGACTTACTTATAGATTTCTGCGGTGGCGTGGTAGTTGCCTTCGTTACGCGCTTCAATCACACGGTAAGCGGTCGCGCCTTGGGCATCCGCTTTGGCAGACAGCGCTGCGCGAATATCAGACGGTGCGCCGGCAACGCCGCTAACGGTAATGGTGCCTGCGGATTGCAGTTTGGTTGCCTGATCTGCGCTAACGGATTGTGCTGCAAATGCACCGAAAGAAAGCATGGATAGAACGCCTAACGTCATTACTGTAGTTTTAACTTTCATGATTTTGCCTCTTAGAATTCTTTTGTCAGTTCGCATGAACTGTGATTTACGTCACGGAAATGAGTATACATCTAGTAACGCGAAAAATTAATAGTTAGCTAACAGTTTCTTGTGAAACTTACGCATAATATTGATTATTTTTTATATCCAAATGGAATAAAAAGCGCTCATAAAACACACTTTTATTGTTAATTAGATGTAATTTCAACAAGCTAAGTGCTTTTGACCAAAAGTGCGGAAATTAATAGCAGGTATCACTAGTTACGGATAAATGTCATGGAAATGTGTCGCAGGTGGGGTGTTGTGCGGCGTTATACGTGGTAGTCGAGAGGGGGAATGTGCCGGCAACGTAAAGCGGTGGTTAAGCAAAAGCTAACAAAACGCGGCGGAGAGCCGCATTTTATTAGCCATGGCGATCACAGTTCCTGCTCGAACAGCGTCAGGATAGCTTCATACAGTTGACGCGCGCTGAAGGTGTTGGCCGGGGTAACAAAAATGGTGTCATCACCAGCAATGGTGCCCAGTATGCCTTCGGATTTGCCCAACGAGTCGAGTAAACGGGCAATTAACTGTGCTGCACCCGGGCTGGTATGGATAACGACCACCGCATCATTGTGGTCGACGTCCAGTACCAGATTCTTCAGCGGACTGGAGGTGGTCGGCACGCCCAGTTCGGCTGGCAGGCAGTAAACCATTTCCATTTTGGCATTGCGTGTACGCACCGCGCCGAACTTGGTCAGCATGCGCGACACTTTGGATTGGTTAATGTTTTCGAAGCCTTCTTCCTGCAGCGCCAAAACGATCTCGCCTTGCGAGCTGAATTTTTCTTCTTTCAATAACGCTTTAAACGCCTTGATCAGATCTTCCTGCTTTGCGGGATTACGCATTTTGCACCGGTGAATGTTAACAATAGAGTTCATTATTATGCATATAAATGAATTTTTATGCAATAAGGCAGTGTCCGGAAAAATCAAAATAGCCCGGACAATAAGGAAAGGGCGGCATTTTAACAAAATCCGTATCTCATGAATATGCCCATTTCACCCAGGGGGGAAAGCTGCCTCCCCGGTAAAGAAAATGTTATTAAAATGATGTTGTTCTGATGTTGTGTAAGGGTGTAATGTAACGGCCGGTTAACTTGCTCGTGAATAACCTCGCACTATTTTCGATTAGTGTGCGCTATGCCCTTAATGCGTAAGCTATTTAATCTAAAATGTCCGCGATCGAGGCCATTTTGTTGCGCCAGCTCTCAATCCAACTGTTAAGAGATTGTTTTAAAAGGTGTAATAATCTAAGGTCCGTACCCAGAAATTCACGGCGCTTTTATATTTAAGATAATAAAGGAGTATAGGATGAAAGTTGCAGTTCTCGGTGCTGCTGGCGGTATCGGCCAGGCCCTCGCCCTTCTACTCAAAACCCAGCTTCCTTCAGGTTCTGAACTCTCCCTCTACGACATTGCCCCAGTAACCCCAGGCGTTGCCGTCGATTTAAGCCACATCCCAACCGCAGTGAACATCAAAGGCTTTGCCGGCGAAGACGCAAAACCTGCCTTGCAGGGTGCGGATGTAGTACTGATTTCCGCTGGTGTGGCGCGTAAACCAGGGATGGATCGCTCCGATCTGTTCAACGTCAACGCCGGCATCGTGCGTAACCTGATCCAGCAAGTGGCGGAAACCTGCCCGAAAGCCTGCATCGGCATCATCACCAACCCGGTGAACACCACGGTTGCCATCGCGGCCGAAGTGTTGAAAAAAGCCGGTGTGTATGACAAGAACAAACTGTTTGGCGTCACCTCGCTGGATATCATTCGTTCCAACACCTTCGTGGCCGAGTTGAAAGGCAAAAAGCCGGAAGAACTGAACGTGCCGGTAATCGGTGGCCACTCGGGTGTGACCATCCTGCCATTGCTGTCCCAGATCCCTGGCGTTACCTTCAGCGAGCAGGAAGTTGCGGACTTGACCAAGCGTATCCAGAACGCAGGTACCGAAGTGGTTGAAGCAAAAGCCGGCGGCGGGTCTGCTACGTTGTCCATGGGCCAGGCTGCGGCACGTTTCGGTCTGTCTCTGGTACGCGCGCTGCAGGGCGAGCAAGGGGTGGTGGAATGCGCCTATGTAGAAGGTGACGGCAAATATGCCCGTTTCTTTGCACAACCGCTGCTGCTGGGTAAAAACGGCGTGGAAGAACGCAAAGACATCGGTACCCTGAGTGCGTTCGAGCAAAAAGCGCTGGAAGAGATGTTAGACACGCTGCGCAAAGATATCGAGCTGGGCGAGACTTTCGTCAACAAGTGATCGCTTGCTCTGAGTAAACTCTTGTTAGGCCGCCGGACAGCGTTCCGGCGGTTTTTTTTGCCCGCAATTACGATTTCATCCGCGATTTGCGATCCAGCAGCTGATGAGTATCGGGATCAAAATAGCGGCTCGGCCAGATTTCCGCCGGATGGATGCTCAGCGCATCGGCAATCAGCCATTCTCCCTTCGGCCATGGGCGCGACAGGGCATTTGCCAAGGTGGACGAGCTTAAACCGGCGCGTCGCGAGACCGCTGCCAGCGTAGTGCCTCTCTTGCGTAATGCGGCAATAACGTCTGCCGGATGCCAATCCTGACTCCTTGAATTCATGTTTTCATTCCTTTTTTTGATTAGTCAAAGTTCCGTTAGTGGTATAACTAACAGGCATGTATTAATCGTTCGCACAACATGAAACGCTTAGACGGAAACCAGAATACCATTGTTTTCTGAAAATGGCGGAATGGTTTCCTAAAAATGCGTTGACCACATAATTTCCCAGAGAAAAAGGTTATGAAAAACGAGTGGTTTGCCGCCAAGGAGCTGATAGGCATCGCAGGGTTACCGTCCTCACCACAGGGAATCAATCAAATGGCTCGCCGTGAGGGATGGGTTAGCCGTCGTCGCAAGGGTGTCCAGGGTAAGGCGGTGGAGTATCACATCGACAGTCTGCCATTGTCGGCGCGTAATTTACTGATATTGCAAGAAGAGCCAGCCGGTTATCAGGTTGAACGCAACGATTCGTTGGTGGTGTTGATCGAATGTTTCCGCCGCATGACGGAAAGCGAGCGCGAACGGTTATTGACGTTTTTGATGCGGGAAGGCATTGGCAGCCTGTTGGCGCGCATCAGCGATGAGGCTACCGCTGATGCGATGACAGGCCCGGATAGCGAGCCTGAGAAACGATAGGGAAACCCCGTTGCTAGAAATCCCGTTGCACCGCCAGATGCGCCAGGCCTTCCAGCGCGTCACGGAACGGTGATTGCGGCAGGACATGCAGCGCAGCGATAGCCTTGTCTGCTTCTTCTTCCGCCCGCTGGCGGGTATAGCTCAGCGAACCGCACTGTTCCATGGCTGTCAGCACCGGTTCCAGCAAATGCCGGCCGTTGCCCTGCTCGATGGCGCCGCGAATCATCGCCGTCTGCTGCGCATTACCGTGGTGCATGGCGTGCAGCAGCGGCAGCGTCGGTTTGCCTTCATTCAGATCGTCGCCGGTGTTCTTGCCCAGCGTGACGCCGTCAGCGCTGTAATCAAGCAAGTCGTCAATCAATTGGAAAGCGGTGCCGAGATAGCGGCCATAATCCTGCAGCCCCTGTTCCTGTGCCTCTGTGGCGCCGGACAAAATGGCGGAAGACTGTGCGGCAGCTTCAAACAGGCGCGCGGTCTTGCTGTAGATCACCCGCATGTAGCTTTCTTCGGTAATGTCCGGATCGTGCACGTTCATTAATTGCAGTACTTCGCCTTCGGCAATCACATTGACCGCCTCCGACATCAGCGCCAGCACCCGCAGCGATTCCAGACTGGTCATCATCTGAAATGCGCGCGTATAAATGAAGTCGCCCACCAGCACGCTGGCGGCGTTGCCGAACGCCGCGTTGGCGGTTGCCTTGCCGCGGCGCATATCGGACTCATCGACCACATCGTCATGCAGTAAAGTAGCGGTGTGGATGAACTCGATCAGCGCAGCAACGGTAATGTGCTTGTCACCCTGATACTGCAACGCCCGAGCTGCCAGTACGGCGATCATCGGGCGAATGCGTTTACCGCCACCGCTGATAATGTAATAGCCAAGCTGATTGATGAGCGTGACTTCGGAATTCAACTGTTCAAGAATTGTTGCGTTCACGGCCGCCATATCCTGCGCGGTTAACTCGGTAATTTGTTCTAGGTTCATTGTATTGTTTTCAGCTGTGTTTCTCTTCACCGCGTTGAGATCGCTGCTCACATCGGTACATGGCGGTAACTGTTCCTTGATTGTACTTGAAAAACGCCTCAGATAAACGCCAGGAAAGAAACTGTGCTTTTTTTCTTCTTTTTTCTGCTTCAGGCCGGATTCTGCTCTTGTCATGTGCTGTATTTTTGCGTAGAATTCGCGCCCTATTGTGAATATTTATAGCGCGCTCTGTACTACACGGTTGAGCACGCGGAAAGCGGAGTTTTATATGTACGCGGTTTTCCAAAGTGGTGGTAAACAACACCGAGTAAGCGAAGGTCAGACCGTTCGCTTGGAAAAGCTGGACATCGCAACTGGTGAAGCGGTTGAGTTTGACCAGATTCTGATGATCGCTAATGGCGAAGATATCAAAATCGGCGTTCCTTTCGTCGATGGCGGCAAGATCAAAGCTGAAGTCGTTGCTCACGGTCGTGGCGAGAAAATTAAGATTGTTAAGTTTCGTCGTCGTAAGCACTACCGTAAGCAGCAAGGCCACCGTCAGTGGTTCACTGACGTCAAAATCACCGGCATCAGCGCTTAAGTTAGGAGAGCGGATTAATGGCACACAAAAAGGCTGGCGGCTCGACTCGTAACGGTCGCGATTCTGAAAGCAAACGTCTGGGCGTTAAGCGCTTCGGCGGCGAAGCAGTACTGGCAGGCAGCATCATCGTTCGTCAGCGCGGCACCAAATTCCACGCTGGTACCAACGTGGGTTGCGGCAAAGACCACACTCTGTTTGCTTTGAAAGACGGTAAAGTCAAATTCGAAGTTAAAGGCCCGAGCAATCGTAAATTCATCAGCATCGACGCTGAATAATTTTCCGAGCCTTACTAAATAGATGTAAGCCCCGCAATTCGTTGCGGGGCTTTTTACATTTATACCCGGCATATTCAGGTTGCAGGCGCGCCAACAGCGCCCGAAACTCGCTTCAGGCGATTGCGGGCCACGGGTTGGTACGCCGTATCAATCGGTCTACGACCGAATTGACGCTTCTTGCGATGAGGGTATAGGGCTGTGCAGCGGCCCGACAGCGCGCAGGCAAAAATCACGAATGGAAACAAAACAGCAGGTCGGTATTGGCATTTTTCTGGCGGTGACCACGGCGGTTTGCTGGGGGGCATTGCCGATCGCCATGAAGGAAGTGTTGCAGGTGATGGAGCCGTTTACCGTCGTCTGGTATCGCTTTACCATGGCGGCCATCGGGTTGGGTCTGATTCTGGCGGTGCGCGGCAGGTTGCCGCCGCTCAAGATGTTCCGCCAACCGCGCTGGCTGCTGTTACTGGTGATTGCCACCGCCGGGTTGCTGGGGAACTTTGTGTTCTTCAGCTCTTCGCTGCAATACCTCAGCCCGACGGCTTCGCAGGTTATCGGCCAGCTGTCGCCGGTCGGCATGATGTTTGCCAGCGTGTTGATTTTAAAAGAGCGGATGCGTATTACCCAGGTGATTGGCGCCTTGATGCTGATTTGCGGGTTGATGCTGTTCTTTAACGTCAGCCTGATCGAAATCTTCACCCGCCTGACGGATTACACGCTTGGCGTGCTGTTGGGGGTGTGTGCGGCAATGGTCTGGGTCACCTATGGCGTTGCGCAGAAAGTCTTGCTGCGTCGATTGGCCTCGCCGCAGATCCTGGTAATGTTGTACACTTTATGTGCAATCGCGTTGTTCCCATTGGCGAAGCCGGCAGTTATTTTCCAGCTCAGCAGTTGGCAATTGGCCTGTCTGCTGTTTTGCGGTGCCAACACGCTGATTGGCTATGGTGCGCTGGCGGAAGCCATGGCGCGCTGGCAGGCTGCGCAGGTGAGTGCGTTAGTAACGCTTACTCCGCTGTTTACCCTGCTGTTTTCAGATTTATTGGCGTTGGCCTGGCCACAGGTATTCACCGCACCGACGCTCAATGTCGTCGGTTATGTCGGTGCTTTCGTGGTGGTCGCCGGCGCCATGTTTTCCGCAATTGGTCACCGGTGGTGGCCGCGACGGGCAGAACCCCGCCTGGTTGCTCCTCTAAAGCAACCCGGTGAATGATTTACGGAGACGGTAAATGAAGTTTGTAGATGAAGCAGCGATTTTGGTCGTTGCAGGTGATGGTGGTAATGGTTGCGTCAGCTTCCGCCGCGAAAAATATATTCCGAACGGCGGCCCAGATGGCGGTGACGGCGGCGATGGCGGCGACGTTTATCTGCTGGCGGACGAAAACCTGAACACGCTGATCGATTACCGCTTTGAAAAATCTTTCCGCGCGGAGCGTGGCCAGAACGGTCAGAGCCGTGACTGTACCGGGAAGCGCGGTAAAGACGTTATCATCAAGGTTCCGGTGGGCACCCGGGTGAAAGATCAGGGCACCGGCGAGATCCTCGGCGATATGACGCGCCACGAGCAGCGTCTGATGGTCGCCAAGGGCGGTTGGCATGGCCTGGGCAACACCCGTTTCAAATCCTCGGTAAACCGTGCACCGCGCCAGAAAACCAACGGTACGCCGGGCGAAGAGCGCGATCTGCTGCTGGAGCTGTTACTGTTGGCTGACGTCGGTATGCTGGGGCTGCCGAATGCCGGTAAATCCACCTTTATTCGCGCGGTTTCCGCCGCCAAGCCGAAGGTCGCGGACTATCCGTTTACTACGCTGGTGCCAAGCCTGGGCGTGGTGCGTATGGACAACGAACAAAGCTTCGTCGTGGCCGATATTCCGGGGCTGATCGAAGGCGCTTCCGACGGTGCCGGTTTGGGTATTCGCTTCCTGAAGCACCTGGAGCGTTGCCGCGTATTGCTGCACCTGGTGGATATTGCGCCGATCGATGAATCCGATCCGGTTGAAAACGCCCGCGTGATCGTTAACGAACTGAACCAGTACAGCGAAAATCTGGCGCAAAAGCCGCGCTGGCTGGTGTTCAACAAAGTCGACCTGCTGGATGAGGAAGAGGCCGCCGAGCGTGCCAAGGCCATCGTTGAAGGCATGGGCTGGGAAGGCAAGTACTACATGATCTCTGCCGCCAACCGCGCCGGCGTCAACGCACTGTGCTGGGATGTGATGAACTTTATCAACACCCAGCCTAAAGCGATGGCGATCGAAGAAAGCGCGCCGGAAAAAGTGGAGTTCATGTGGGATGACTACCACCGTGAACAGATCGCTGAAGTGGAAGCCGAAGCGGACGATGACTGGGATGATGATTGGGATGAAGAAGACGACGAAGGCGTCGAGTTCATCTACAAGAAGTAATTACCGGTTGTCATGATTAAAGGGCCCTGCGTGATGCAGGGCCTTTTCTTTTGCGCGTCGGCGGGGTTATCAAGGCTTCAGCGCGTCGTTCGGCAGCCAGCACTGGGCATTTAGCCCGTGGCTGTCGCTACGGTTTTCCAGCGTCAAACGTCCCTGGTGCAGTTGTACTATGCGGATGACGATGTTCAAGCCCAGGCCGCTGCCGCCGTAGCGCTGATCCATACGGCGAAACGCCTGGGTGATTTCCCCGATCATGGTTTCCTTGATCCCCGGCCCTGCGTCGATCACCTGCAACAGATGCCCCTCAGCCTGCGGCGTCAGCCGTACCTGAATGCTACTGTTCTGCGGGCTGTAGCGGTGGGCGTTTTCCACCAGGTTACGCAACAGCAGCCGTAACAGCACCGGATCGCCACGGGTCGGCGCAACGGGCGGCAATTGCCACTCCAGGCGCTGCTGGCGCTGCGCCGCCAACTCGGTCAATTCTTCCTGCAATGGCTGGATAACGTTATCCACCCAGTCGAACCGCTGATAGTGGCCGCCGGCGAAGTTCTGCCCGGCACGTGACAGCATCAGCAACTGTTCGACCGTGTGCATCAGTTGATCGATACGGGCAATCAGCAAGGTGCTTTCCTTGACGCCCTGCTGTTCCATCAGCTCCAGATGCAGGCGGATACCGGCCAGCGGCGTGCGTAGCTCATGTGCGGCATCGGCAGTAAACAGCCGTTCTTGTTGGATGGTATTGTCCAGCCGAGAAAAGAGCTGATTGAGCGCGGTAGTGACCGCGACCATTTCGCGACTGTCGCTGTTGACGGGCAGCGGCGACAGGTTATCGGCGGAACGCTGCTCCAGACGCGTTTGCAACTGGTTGAGCGGCCGGATAATCCAGCTGATGGCCCAGAACGACGCCAACAGCGTCACCATCATCATGATCAGCGACGGTGCCAGTAGCGAAGCGATGGCTTCGGCGATTTCGTTGTCGACCCGCTCGGTGCGAACCTTGGCGGTCAGCGTTTCATCGACCAGAAAACCGATTTGCTCACGGCTTTCATGCCATAGCCATAAAGCGCTGATCAACTGGGTGACCAACAGGATCAACGCCAGCATCAGCAGCAGACGACGGCGCATGCTGATCATGGTAGGGATTCCAGACGGTAGCCAATGCCGCGCACGGTGCGGATACGATCCTTACCCAGCTTGCGGCGAAGATTGTGGACGTGTACTTCGAGGGTGTTGGAGCCGAGGTCGTCGTTCCAGGTGTACAAATCCTGCTGCAACAGCTCGCGATTGACCGTTTGCCCGGCGCGCATCATCAGGCGCGACAGAATGGCAAATTCCTTGGGAGTGACGTCCACCGGCTGTTGCTGTACATACACCTGCTGGCTGGACAGGTTTAGCGTCAGGTCATCGAGTTGCAACAGGTTGTCGCTGTGGCCCTGATAGCGGCGAATCAAGGCGCGTACCCGCGCCTTCAGTTCGACCAATGCGAACGGTTTGACCAGATAGTCGTCGGCGCCGGCGTCCAGGCCGTCGACGCGGTCTTCCAGCGCGTCGCGGGCGGTGAGGATCAGCACCGGCAGATCGATATGCTGACGGCGCCACTGGCGCAGCAGACTGGCGCCGTCCAAATCCGGCAGGCCCAAATCGAGGATCACCATGCTGTACTGACTGCTGACGATCAACGCATTGGCCTCGGCGGCGTTCAGGGCGCTGTCGCAGGCATAGCCTTCGCTGGCCAACGCCATGGCCAGACCCTGTAGCAGCAGTTCATCATCCTCAACGATCAGTAACTTCACCCTGGGCCTCGGTTATTGTGCTACTCAGTTATTTTGGTAAATATCCTTGTACAGCCGGCTTTCAAAACGCACCAGCGGGATACGACGTTGTCGCTGGTCTTCTGGCGGCACCGCATAGCCCGACAGATACTGTACGAAGGCCAGACGCTGACCGCTGGCGGTGGTGATAAAACCGGCCAGGTTGTACACGCCTTGCAGCGCCCCGGTTTTCGCCGATACCTTGCCGTCGACGCCGGCTTCGTGCAGACCGCCGCGATAACGCAAGGTGCCATCGTAACCGGACAGCGGTAACATCGAAATAAAGTTCAGCTCGCTGTCGTGCTGCGCGATGTATTGCAATGCCTGCATCATGGTGGCCGGCGCCAGCAGGTTGTGGCGCGACAGGCCAGAGCCGTCCACTACGATGCTGTTGCCAAGATCTACTCCCGCTTTCTGGCGCAGAACCTGACGCACGGCGTCGGCGCCTGCCCGCCAGGTACCCGGTACGCCGAAGCGTTCATGGCCGATGGTACGAAATACGGTGTCGGCAATCATGTTGTCGGACTTTTTCAGCATAATCTTCAGCAGATCGTGCAACGGCGCTGACTGGGTCTGCGCGATCACCGTTCCACTGATGCCTGGCTGTGTCTGGCGCTTCAGATGACCGTCAATCTGGATACCGGCCTGCGTCAGTTCGTCTTTTAAAATCGCGCCGGCATAGCTGGCGCCGTCCTGAATGGCGAAGGCCAGCGGCAAAGGGTCGCTGCGCTGCGTCAGACAGCCGGTCAGGGTAAAGCGGTTCAGCTCGCCCGGCACCACGTCCAGCTCGCAGTATTGCGCGTCTGACGAGCCTTTGGCCAGGGTACGCACCTGGCTGAACATGTTCACCGGATAATAGGATGCAACGCGGATAAACGCCATGTCGCCGGGTTTCGGTGCGCTGTACAATGATACCGAGAAGCAGTTGCGATCAACGATGGCCGCCGACGGCGGGGCGCTGAAACACTGCGTCAAATCGTTCCACGGCCAGCCCGGAGCCTTGTCATGGCTGGCGAACACCGAGGTATCAACCAGTACGTCGCCGGTGATTTGCCGCACGCCCTGTTTTTTCAGCACCGCGACCATGTTGCGCAGGCTTTGGCGTTTAAAGGTCGGATCGCCGCCGAAGCGCGCAATCAGATTGCCCTGTAACACGCCGTCGTTGATGTTGCCCTGGCTTTCCAGCGTGGTGCTGAAGCGATAGTCCGGGCCGAGCTGCAACAGGGCTGCCAGCGCGGTCAGCACCTTCTGGGTACTGGCGGGCAGGGCCATTTGCTGAGAGTGATAATCGATGACCGGCGCCGGTGCGCCGATCTTCTGAACTACCAGGGCAAGGTTGGCCCCATCAGGCAAATATTGTGTGTAATCTTCAACCGGGGCCGCATTTACATTTAGAACAAATGCGCAAGCCAATGCACTGACAATTCGTGAAAAACGCATAATCTCGGAATAGCTGCTGGGTAACGTGCCGCCATACTACGGCGCATTCAGGGAAAAAGTAAACGATGACCCTCAAGGAACTCTACGCTAAAATGCGTATCAAAATGCAAAATCGATCCTGACTTGGGCAACAGTTCCGAGTCAGGCTTCTTTTGTTTATCGCCTGGAGGCGGCTGGCGGTAGCCATCCGTGTTTTCATACGAATACGTCAGGATGACGGTTATTTGAACAGGAAAGATTTAGAGGTAGTGAAATTATGAAACAGATTCCGATGACCTTGTTTGGCGCTGAAAAACTGCGCGAAGAACTTGAATATTTGAAGAGCGTGCGCCGCCCGAAAATCATTGCTGACATTGCGGAAGCGCGCGAACACGGCGATTTGAAAGAAAATGCCGAATATCATGCGGCGCGTGAGCAGCAGGGTTTCTGTGAAGGTCGTATCCAGGAAATCGAAGCCAAACTGTCCAACGCCCAGGTGATTGATATCACCAAAATGCCCAATACCGGCCGCGTGATTTTTGGCTCCACCGTTACGGTGATGAATCTGGATAGCGAAGACGAAGTGACCTACCGCATCGTTGGCGACGATGAAGCCGATTTCAAGAAAAATCTGATTTCGGTCAATTCGCCGATGGCGCGTGGTTTAATCGGTAAAGAACAGGACGACGTGGTGGTGATCAAAACCCCCGGCGGCGACGTGGACTACGAAATCCTGAAGGTGGAATACCTCTGATTGACCAAGGCTGGTCAGAAGTTCGGCAGGGTTTTGTAAAGAAAAGAAAAAGGCCGCATGGCGGCCTTTTATCTGACGCAGGTGCATGGCACCTTTTCGTTAAACTGGCGTCAATTAACGCGGTAGACTGATCTTGCGCTCTTTGGAAGGGCGGTAAAGAATAAGCGTACTACCGATAACCTGCACGTTGCAGGCACCCGTTTCACGCACGATAGCATCGGCGATCAGGGTTTTGGTCTCGCGATCTTCAGCAGCGATTTTTACTTTGATCAGCTCGTGGTGCTCCAGAGCCTGTTCAATTTCAGCCAGCACCCCTTCGGTGAGACCGTTATTACCCAGCATGACAACCGGTTTTAACGGATGCGCCAGGCCTTTCAGGTGCTGTTTTTGTTTATTATTCAGATTCATTGTCTTTTTTGCTTAAGTTGGGATTGAAAACGGTACATTCTACCGCCATCTCATGTGTATCACCAAATCGGTCTTCACCGATGAGAGTCTACGTGAGCAGCGAACCTGACATAAGACTCTTTTTAGGATAGTTGGAAAACGAGATGGCAAATAAAAAGCGTTCGGCGAGTTCCAGTCGCTGGCTTCAAGAACACTTTAGCGATAAATATGTACAACAGGCGCAGAAAAAAGGGCTGCGCTCTCGTGCCTGGTTTAAACTTGATGAAATACAGCAAAGCGACAAACTGTTTAAACCGGGTATGACGGTAGTGGATTTGGGGGCGGCGCCAGGTGGCTGGTCGCAGTATGTCGTTACCCAGATCGGCGGTACCGGGCGGATCATCGCCTGTGATATTTTACCAATGGATCCTATCGTTGGCGTCGATTTCCTCCAGGGCGACTTTCGTGATGAACTGGTATTAAAGGCGCTGTTGGATCGTGTAGGTGAAAGCAAGGTTCAGGTGGTCATGTCTGACATGGCCCCGAATATGAGTGGCACCCCGGCGGTCGATATTCCAAGATCGATGTATCTGGTGGAATTAGCACTGGAAATGTGTCGTGATGTCCTCGCACCAGGCGGAAGTTTCCTGGTGAAGGTGTTCCAGGGAGATGGCTTTGACGAGTACCTACGGGAAATTCGCTCCCTGTTTACGAAGGTTAAGATTCGTAAGCCAGACGCTTCCCGCGCCCGTTCGCGCGAAGTGTACATTGTAGCGACAGGGCGCAAACTGTAGTACCCTAACGCTGTTTGTTAACACAGTTGTAATATGAGGTTAATCCCTTGAGTGACATGGCGAAAAACCTAATTCTCTGGTTAGTCATCGCGGTAGTGTTGATGTCTGTATTCCAGAGCTTTGGGCCCAGCGAGTCGAATGGCCGTAGGGTGGATTACTCTACCTTCATGTCCGAACTGACCCAAGATCAGGTTCGCGAAGCGCGAATCAACGGACGTGAGATCAACGTTACCAAGAAAGATAGTAACCGATACACGACTTATATCCCCGTCAACGATCCCAAGCTGTTGGATACGTTACTGACGAAGAATGTGAAAGTTGTCGGTGAACCGCCGGAAGAACCGAGTTTGCTGGCTTCTATCTTCATTTCGTGGTTCCCGATGCTGTTGCTGATTGGGGTCTGGATATTCTTTATGCGGCAGATGCAGGGCGGCGGCGGCAAGGGCGCGATGTCCTTCGGCAAGAGCAAGGCCCGTATGCTGACTGAAGATCAGATCAAGACCACCTTTGCCGACGTTGCCGGCTGCGACGAAGCAAAAGAAGAAGTGAGCGAACTGGTTGACTACCTGCGCGAACCGAGCCGATTCCAGAAACTGGGCGGCAAGATCCCGAAAGGCGTGCTGATGGTTGGCCCTCCGGGTACCGGTAAGACGTTGCTGGCGAAAGCCATCGCCGGCGAGGCGAAAGTACCGTTCTTCACCATTTCCGGTTCCGACTTCGTGGAAATGTTTGTCGGTGTGGGTGCATCCCGCGTTCGCGACATGTTTGAACAGGCGAAGAAAGCCGCGCCTTGCATCATCTTCATCGATGAAATCGACGCCGTCGGTCGCCAGCGTGGCGCCGGTCTGGGTGGCGGTCACGATGAACGTGAGCAGACGCTGAACCAGATGCTGGTTGAGATGGACGGTTTTGAAGGCAACGAAGGCATCATCGTCATCGCGGCAACCAACCGTCCTGACGTGCTTGACCCGGCGTTGCTGCGTCCAGGCCGTTTCGACCGTCAGGTGGTAGTCGGCTTGCCGGACGTGCGTGGCCGTGAGCAAATCCTGAAGGTGCACATGCGTCGCGTGCCATTGGCGGCAGATATCGACGCGTCGGTTATCGCTCGCGGTACCCCGGGTTTCTCCGGTGCCGATCTGGCCAACCTGGTCAACGAAGCTGCGCTGTTCGCTGCCCGTGGCAACAAACGCGTGGTGTCGATGGTCGAGTTCGAAAAAGCCAAAGACAAAATCATGATGGGCGCGGAACGTCGCTCGATGGTAATGACCGAAGCGCAGAAAGAGTCGACCGCCTATCACGAAGCGGGGCACGCGATTATCGGCCGCCTGGTTCCGGAACACGATCCGGTGCACAAGGTGACGATTATTCCACGTGGTCGCGCGCTGGGTGTGACCTTCTTCCTGCCGGAAGGGGACGCGATCAGCGCCAGCCGTCAGAAGCTGGAAAGCCAGATTTCTACCCTGTACGGTGGTCGTCTGGCGGAAGAAATCATCTACGGGCCGGAAAAAGTGTCTACCGGTGCCTCGAACGACATCAAGGTCGCGACCTCCATCGCGCGCAACATGGTGACCCAATGGGGCTTCTCCGAGAAGCTGGGGCCACTGCTGTATGCCGAAGAAGAGGGCGAAGTGTTCCTGGGTCGTTCCGTGGCCAAGGCGAAGCACATGTCTGATGAAACCGCGCGTATCATCGACCAGGAAGTCAAATCCCTGATCGAACGCAACTACACCCGCGCGCGTTCGCTGTTGATGGAAAACATGGACATCCTGCACTCAATGAAGGATGCCCTGATGAAGTACGAAACCATCGACGCGCCGCAGATTGACGACCTGATGAACCGTAAGGACGTGCGTCCGCCAGCGGGTTGGGACGATGCGAGCAAAGGCAACAACTCCGACAACGGCGGCACACCAAAAGCCCCGACGCCGGTTGATGATCCTCGCACGCCAAATCCAGGCAATACCATGTCTGAACAGCTCGACAAGTAACATCGACTGTGTAATAACATCAAACCCCGGCATGCCGGGGTTTTTTATTGCCCACAGGCAGTGGAACAGCAACAGTAAGGTAGAACAACGATGCAGTTAACCGTGCGCGACATGACGCTCGACCTCTCCCATCCGCGGGTGATGGGCATTCTCAACGTTACCCCGGATTCCTTCTCCGATGGCGGCAAACACAACACGTTGAATGATGCCTTGTTGCATGCCCATGGATTGATATCTGCCGGCGCGACGATGATTGACGTGGGCGGTGAATCGACCCGACCAGGCGCGGCAGAGGTCAGCGAGGACGAAGAGATGGCGCGCGTGGTGCCGGTGGTTGAGGCGATTGCCCGGCGCTTTGAGGTGTTTATTTCGGTGGACACCTCCAAACCGGGGGTGATTCGTGAATCCGCCAACGCCGGTGCGCATCTGATCAACGATGTGCGTTCCTTGCAGGAACCGGGAGCGCTGACGGCAGCGATCGACAGTGGCCTGCCGGTATGTCTGATGCACATGCAGGGCGAGCCGCGCAACATGCAGCAGGCGCCGCACTATGATGACCTGATGGGCGACGTGATGGCCTTTTTCCAGCAGCATATCGCGCGTTGTACTGCGGCGGGCATAGCAAAACAGAAATTGTTGCTCGACCCGGGCTTCGGTTTCGGTAAGAATCTGGCGCATAATTACCAGCTATTGGCACGGTTGTCCGAATTTCACCAGTTCGGCCTACCGCTGTTGGTGGGCATGTCGCGTAAATCGATGATTGGGCAATTGTTGAACGTGCCGCCAGAACAGCGGGTTACCGGCAGCGTGGCCTGCGCGGTGATCGCGGCGATGCAAGGCGCACAGATCATCCGGGTACATGACGTTAAAGAAACCGTCGAGGCGATGCGCGTCGTCGAGGCAACACTTTCAGCTAAGGGACAGTAGAGACATGAGCGAGCGTAAATATTTTGGTACCGATGGCATCCGTGGCAAGGTCGGTGACAGTCCGATCACGCCGGATTTCGTCCTTAAGCTCGGCTGGGCTGCAGGGAAAGTGCTGGCACGCCATGGCTCACGCAAAATCATCATCGGCAAAGATACCCGTATTTCCGGCTATATGCTGGAATCGGCGCTGGAGGCCGGCCTGGCGGCGGCAGGGCTGTCCGCGTCGTTTACCGGCCCGATGCCAACCCCGGCGATTGCCTATCTGACCCGTACCTTCCGTGCCGAAGCCGGTATCGTCATTTCCGCGTCGCACAACCCGTATTATGACAATGGCATCAAATTCTTCTCGATCGATGGTGCCAAGTTGCCGGATCACGTTGAAGAAGCCATCGAAGCTGAAATGGAAAAACCGCTGACCTGCGTCGAGTCTGCGGAGCTCGGCAAGGCCAGCCGCATTATTGATGCTGCCGGTCGCTACATTGAATTCTGTAAAGGCACCTTCCCAAGCGAGCTGAGCCTGAAGGGGCTGAAGATCGTCGTGGACTGCGCCAACGGCGCCACCTATCACATCGCGCCGAGCGTACTGCGTGAGCTGGGCGCCAACGTGATTGCCATCGGCTGTGAGCCGGACGGCATGAACATCAACGAACAGTGCGGTGCAACCGACGTTCGTCAACTGCAAGAGCGGGTGCTGGCCGAAAAGGCGCACGTCGGACTGGCATTTGACGGCGACGGCGACCGGGTGATGATGGTTGATCACCTGGGCAATAAGGTCGATGGCGACCAGATCCTGTATATCATTGCCCGCGAAGGGCTGCGTCAGGGCCAGTTGCGCGGCGGTGCCGTCGGCACGCTGATGAGTAACATGGGTCTGGAACTGGCGCTCAAGCAGTTGGGCATTCCGTTTGCGCGCGCCAAGGTGGGCGACCGCTACGTGCTGGAAAAACTGCAAGAGCTGGGCTGGCGCATCGGGGCGGAAAACTCCGGTCACGTGATTCTGCTGGACAAGACCACCACCGGTGACGGTATCGTGGCCGGTCTGCAGGTATTGACCGCCATTGTGCGCAACAACATGAGCCTGCACGATTTGTGCAGCGGCATGAAATTACTGCCGCAGATCCTGGTTAACGTCCGTTTCACCGGCGAGCACAACCCGCTCGAGTCGGAATCGGTACGACAAGTGACCGAAGCGGTGGAAGCTGAACTGGCGGGGCGCGGCCGCGTGCTGCTGCGTAAATCCGGTACCGAGCCGCTGATCCGCGTGATGGTGGAAGGCGAAGATGAACAACAGGTGACCGAACTGGCCAACCGCATCGCCGAAGCGGTAAAATCTGCGGGTTAAAACAGGCGGTTAACTGCCTTGTCGAATATTTGAGCCACTGGGCGTGGCGCGTTTGCTGTTTTTTTCCGCAAACGCGCCTGCCGCAGCAAATTGCCCTTGCACGGTTTGACGGCTTTGGTTAGTATTCACACCCGCTTCAGTAGGCCGTTGATAACAACGCCTGCGACTTCGTTTAGAAGCATTTGGGGTGAGAAGCATTTGGCACGCGGTGAAGCCGCAAGGATACGGGTACAACTATGTACGAAGCTCTTCTGGTAATTTTCCTGCTGATTTCGATCGGGCTTGTGGCTCTGATCATGTTGCAGCAAGGTAAAGGCGCTGATATGGGAGCCTCATTCGGAGCAGGTGCGTCTGGCACATTGTTCGGTTCGAGCGGTTCCGGTAACTTCATGACCCGCATGACGGCTGTTTTGGCGACGCTGTTTTTCGTCATTAGTCTGATCCTGGGCAACCTGAGCAGCAACCAGAGCCAAAAAGGCAGCGAGTGGGAAAACCTGGGTCAGCCGGTTAAAACCGAGCAGACTACCGCGCCGGCAGCACCAGCCAAGCCGAGCAGCGATATCCCGCAATAAGCCGTCAGCAGTAAACGTGTTTAAACGGTGGTTGGCAGCAATGCAAACGGCCGTTGCAGTAAGAATCAGTACCGAGGTGGTGGAATTGGTAGACACGCTACCTTGAGGTGGTAGTGCCCTAACGGGCTTGTGGGTTCGAGTCCCATCCTCGGTACCAATATCCCAGAGATAACTTGCATTTTTGCGATTATCAGCGTAGTATTTGCCACGTTTTCGGACGCGGGGTGGAGCAGCCTGGTAGCTCGTCGGGCTCATAACCCGAAGGTCGTCGGTTCAAATCCGGCCCCCGCAACCACTTTCCTTTAAGTGTTTATTTTCAAATACACTTTTCGATTGAATCCGCTTTTCTCGAACAACATTTGAAAATGACACTTGTCAGAAAGTTGTACCGAAGCCGCATTGCGGCAAACAGGGTCCAGTTGCATAAAGCCCCGAATTTTCGGGGTTTTTTGTTATTTGGCAACAGAATCACTGGGCTATTAAGCCCTTTTTTTATGTCTTGGGGGTGGGCTTGTCCACATTAGAACAAAAATTGACAGAGATGCTTTCGGCACCGGTAGAGGCGTTGGGCTTTGAGCTTGTAGGCATAGAATTTATTCGTGCGCGCCAATCCACGCTCCGCATCTATATTGATAGTGAAAACGGCATTAATGTTGATGATTGTGCTGATGTCAGCCACCAGGTCAGCGCCGTATTGGATGTCGAAGATCCGGTTACGGTCGCTTACAACTTGGAAGTCTCCTCTCCTGGCCTTGATCGCCCGATGTTCACCGCAGAACACTATACTCGTTTCCTCGGTGAAGAAGTCAGCCTGGTCCTGCGCATGGCGGTACAGAACCGCCGTAAGTGGCAGGGCATCATCAAGTCTGTCGAAGGCGAAATGATCACGGTTACTGTGGATGGGAAAGATGAAGTGTTCGCGCTGAGCAATATTCAGAAAGCGAACCTGGTACCCCACTTTTAAAGTTTGGATGAGGCAACTAGGATGAATAAAGAGATTCTGGCTGTTGTTGAAGCTGTTTCCAATGAAAAATCCCTTCCGCGTGAGAAGATTTTTGAAGCGCTGGAAACCGCATTAGCCACCGCAACCAAGAAAAAATACGAGCAGGAAATTGACGTGCGCGTCAGCATCGATCGCAAAACCGGCGATTTCGATACTTTCCGTCGCTGGGTCGCCGTTGACGAAGTTACCCAGCCTACGCGTGAAATCACGCTGGAAGCGGCTCAGTATGAAGACCCAAGCATCGAGCTGGGCGGATACGTCGAAGACCAGATCGAATCCGTTACCTTTGACCGCATCACCACCCAGACCGCCAAGCAGGTTATCGTACAGAAAGTACGTGAAGCCGAGCGTGCGATGGTGGTCGACGCTTTCCGTCAGCACGAAGGTGAAATCGTCACCGGCGTGGTGAAAAAAGTTAACCGCGACAGCATCGCGCTGGATCTCGGCGGCAACGCCGAAGCGGTGATTGGCCGTGAAGACATGCTGCCACGCGAAAACTTCCGCCCAGGCGACCGTATCCGCGGCGTTCTGTATGCGGTTCGCCCGGAAGCACGCGGCGCACAGCTGTTCGTCAGCCGCTCCAGCCCGGAAATGCTGAAAGAACTGTTCCGCATCGAAGTGCCGGAAATTGGCGAAGAAGTTATTGAAATCAAAGCGGCAGCCCGCGATCCGGGTTCTCGCGCCAAAATCGCCGTTAAAACCAACGACAAGCGTATCGACCCGGTCGGTGCCTGCGTCGGGATGCGCGGCGCACGCGTTCAGGCCGTTTCGAGCGAGCTCGGCGGCGAACGTATTGATATCGTGCTGTGGGACGACAACCCGGCCCAGTTCGTCATCAACGCCATGGCCCCGGCAGACGTTGCCTCGATCGTGGTTGATGAAGATCGGCACACCATGGATATCGCCGTTGAAGCCAGCAATCTGGCACAGGCGATTGGCCGTAACGGCCAAAACGTGCGTTTGGCCTCTCAGCTCAGCGGCTGGGAACTGAACGTGATGACGGCGGACGATCTGCAAGCCAAGCATCAGGCCGAAGCTCATGCCGCCATTGATACCTTCACCAAATATCTTGATATCGACGAAGAATTCGCCACCGTACTGGTTGAAGAAGGCTTCTCTACGCTGGAAGAGCTGGCCTATGTGCCAATCAAAGAGCTGCTGGAAATCGACGGTCTCGATGAAGATATGGTTGAAGCGTTGCGCGATCGCGCCAAAGCTGCATTGACCACGCTGGCCCTGGCTCAAGAAGAAAGCCTGGGCGACCAAAAACCTGCTGATGACTTGCTCAACCTGCCGGGTCTTGAGCGCAGCATGGCCTTTAAACTGGCCGCGCGTGGGGTTTGTACGCTGGAAGATCTTGCCGAGCAGGGTGTTGACGATCTGGCTGATATTGAAGGGCTTAGCGATCAGCAAGCCGGCGAGCTGATTATGGCCGCACGTAATATCTGTTGGTTTGGCGACAACGCGTAATAAACTGTAGCAGGAAGGAACAGCATGACGACAGATGTAACCGTAAAATCACTGGCAGCAGAGATTCAGACTCCGGTTGATCGCCTGGTACAGCAGTTTGCTGATGCAGGGATCAACAAGTCTGAGACCGACTCTGTCACCCAGCAAGAAAAAGAAACCCTACTGGCGCACCTGAACCGTGAACACGGCAGCGCGCCAGGTAAACTGACGTTGCAGCGCAAAACGCGCAGCACCTTGAATATCCCGAGCACCGGCGGTAAAAGTAAATCGGTGCAAATTGAGGTCCGCAAGAAACGCACTTATGTAAATCGCGATACGCAAGAAGCCCAACAGGCGGAAGCGGCAGAGCAGGCACAGCGTGAAGCGGAAGAGCAGGCACGGCGCGAAGCGGAAGAGCTAGCGAAACGCGAAGCAGAAGCGAAGCGCGCAGCCGAAGAGCAAGCCAAACGTGAGGCCGCTGAAAAAGCTAAGCGTGATGCAGCGGAAAAAGATAAAGTGACCAATCAACATACCGACGAAATGACCAAGCCAGCTCAGGCAGAAAAAGCACGACGCGAAGCCGAAGCCGCTGAACTGAAACGTAAAGCGGAAGAAGAAGTGCGCCGTAAGGTGGAAGAAGAAGCCAAACGCGTTGCTGAAGAAGCGCGCCGCATGGCGGAAGAAAACGGCGAGAAGTGGGCTGAAGCCGACGCGGCAAGCGCCGCTGTTGAAACTGCCGACTATCACGTTACCACCTCCCAGCATGCGCGTGCCGCAGAAGACGAGAACGACGCCAAGGTTGAAGGTGACCGTCGCGCCCGTACTCGCGGTGGCAAATCCACCAAGCAGAAGAAAGGCAGCAAGCTGTCCGAATCCAAGGCCGATCGCGAAGAAGCGCGCGCCGTTACCCGTGGTGGTAAAGGCAAGCGTAAGCCAAGCACGCTGCAGCAGGGCTTCAACAAGCCAGCGCAGGCGGTTAACCGCGACGTTATCGTTGGCGAAACCATTACCGTTGCCGAACTGGCCAACAAGATGGCGGTAAAAGGCTCTCAGGTTATCAAAACCATGATGAAGCTGGGCGCCATGGCCACCATCAACCAGGTCATCGACCAGGAAACCGCACAGCTGGTTGCCGAAGAGATGGGCCACAAGGTTATCCTGCGTCGTGAAAACGAGCTGGAAGAAGCGCTGATGAGCGATCGTGATACCGGTGCTGCCGCTGCCGAGCCTCGTGCTCCGGTAGTGACCATCATGGGCCACGTTGACCACGGTAAAACCTCGCTGCTCGACTACATCCGCTCCACCAAAGTGGCATCGGGCGAAGCCGGCGGCATTACCCAGCACATCGGTGCCTACCACGTTGAAACCGACAGTGGCATGATCACCTTCCTGGATACCCCGGGCCACGCCGCGTTTACCTCGATGCGTGCTCGCGGCGCTCAGGCGACCGATATCGTGGTTCTGGTTGTGGCGGCGGACGACGGCGTGATGCCGCAGACCATCGAAGCCATCCAGCACGCGAAGGCGGCTCAGGTGCCATTGGTGGTTGCGGTTAACAAAATCGACAAACCAGAAGCCGATCCGGATCGCGTGAAGCAAGAACTGTCCCAGTACGGCGTTATGCCGGAAGAGTGGGGCGGTGAAGCGCAGTTCGTACACGTATCTGCCAAAGCCGGTACCGGTATTGATGAACTGCTCGACGCTATCCTGTTGCAAGCTGAAGTCCTCGAACTGAAAGCGGTGCGCAGCGGCATGGCGAGCGGCGTCGTCATCGAATCCTTCCTGGATAAAGGCCGTGGCCCGGTTGCCACCGTGCTGGTACAGGAAGGTACGCTGAACAAGGGCGACATCGTGCTGTGCGGCTTCGAATACGGCCGTGTGCGTGCGATGCGTGATGAACTGGGCCGTGAAGTGGTCTCTGCCGGTCCATCCATCCCGGTGGAAATCCTTGGTCTGTCCAGCGTTCCGGCAGCGGGTGACGAAGCGACCGTGGTGCGTGACGAGAAGAAAGCGCGTGAAGTGGCGCTGTACCGTCAAGGCAAGTTCCGCGAAGTCAAACTGGCGCGTCAGCAGAAATCCAAGCTGGAAAACATGTTCGCCAACATGACCGACGGCGAAGTTTCAGAACTGAACATCGTACTGAAATCCGACGTACAGGGTTCTTGCGAAGCGATCAGCGACTCGTTGCTGAAGCTGTCTACCGACGAAGTGAAAGTGAAGATTGTCGGTTCCGGCGTTGGCGGCATCACCGAAACCGATGCCACGCTGGCAGCGGCTTCCAATGCCATCATCATTGGCTTCAACGTTCGTGCCGACGCCTCTGCGCGCCGTGTCATCGAAGCTGAAAGCCTGGATCTGCGTTACTACTCCGTCATCTATAGCCTGATTGACGAAGTGAAGCAGGCGATGAGCGGCATGCTGGCACCAGAATACAAACAGCAGATTATCGGCCTGGCCGAAGTGCGTGACGTGTTCAAATCACCGAAATTCGGTGCTATCGCCGGTTGTATGGTTACCGAAGGTAACATCAAGCGTCACAACCCAATCCGCGTACTGCGCGACAACGTGGTTATCTACGAAGGCGAGCTGGAATCCCTGCGTCGCTTTAAAGATGACGTTAACGAAGTCCGTAACGGCATGGAATGTGGTATCGGCGTGAAGAACTACAACGACGTGCGCGTCGGCGACATGATCGAAGTATTCGAAATCATCGAGATCCAACGCACCATCGCTTAACGATCGCATATCTGCTGATACCCAATGGGTAACATCTGTTCTGGGGGGCCTTGTGCCCCCCGATTTGTCTGGAGAATCCAAAATGGCAAAAGAATTCAGCCGCGGCCAACGCGTCGCGCAAGAGATGCAGAAAGAGATTGCCATCATTCTGCAACGTGAAGTCAAAGATCCGCGTGTCGGCATGGCGACCGTTTCCGGCGTGGAAGTGTCGCGCGATCTGGCCTATGCCAAAGTTTATGTAACTTTCCTGAACGTGCTGACCGAAAACCACGATCCCGATCTGGTCACCAACGGCATCAAGGCGCTGCAAGACGCGTCCGGTTATATCCGTACCCTGCTGGGCAAGGCCATGCGTTTGCGCGTGGTGCCAGAACTGACCTTTGCCTACGATAACTCGCTGGTTGAAGGCATGCGCATGTCCAACCTGGTGACTAACGTAGTGAAGAACGACGCCGAGCGTCGCACTGCTTCCGGTGATGACGAGGAGGCTTAATGAGTCGCCCTCGTCGCCGCGGCCGTGACATTCACGGCGTTTTGTTGCTGGACAAGCCGCAGGGGCTGTCTTCCAACGACGCGCTGCAAAAAGTAAAACGTTGCTATAACGCCAATCGCGCGGGCCATACCGGCGCGCTCGATCCGCTGGCGACCGGTATGCTGCCGATTTGCCTGGGTGAAGCGACCAAGTTTTCCCAGTTTCTGCTCGACTCCGACAAGCGTTATCGGGTGATAGCCCGTCTGGGCCAGCGCACCGATACCTCGGATGCGGACGGCCAGGTGGTGCAAGAGCGCCCGGTCAACGTGACCCGCGAGCAACTCGACGCGGCATTGGACACCTTCCGCGGCAACATTCAGCAAGTGCCATCGATGTATTCCGCGCTGAAGTATCAGGGTAAGAAACTGTACGAATACGCGCGTCAGGGCATTGAAGTGCCACGTGAGGCGCGCAGCATCACGGTGTACGAACTGACGTTCATCCGCTGGGAAGGGGATGAGCTGGAGCTGGAAATCCACTGCTCCAAAGGAACCTACATCCGCACCATTACCGACGATCTCGGCGAACTGCTGGGCTGCGGCGCGCACGTGATTTATCTGCGTCGTTTGCAGGTAGCGAAATATCCGATCGAACGCATGGTGACGCTGGAACAGCTGAGCGCATTGCTGGAACAGGCGCAGGCCGAAGGCATCGCGCCGGGTGAACTGCTCGATCCGCTGCTGATGCCGATGGACAGTCCGGTGGAAAACTTCCCGGAAGTTAACCTGCTGCCAGCGGTGGCGGGCTACGTCAAGCAGGGGCAGCCGGTTCAGGCTGCCGGCGCGCCAGCGCACGGTATGGTACGTATCACCGAAGGCGATGAGCATAAATTCATCGGCGTCGGTGAGATTGCCGACGACGGGCGGGTGGCACCAAAACGGCTGGTTGTCGAGCATTTCGACTGACTGGTTAACAACGCCTCGTCTGGCGTTGCTGCTGCGCACATTGCCTGTTGCTTGAAGGATGATGGGGATCAGAGTAGAATGGCGCAGCTTATGCATTGGGTTGCTGAATTAGAGATCGGCGCCTGTATTTATTATCTATAATCTGGAGTATGACAATGTCTCTAAGTGTTGAAGCTAAAGCTAAAATCGTAGCTGATTTCGGTCGTGGTACTAACGACAGCGGTTCTACCGAAGTTCAGGTTGCCCTGCTGACTGCGCAGATCAACCATCTGCAAGGCCACTTCTCAGAGCACAAAAAAGATCACCACAGCCGTCGTGGTCTGCTGCGTATGGTTTCTCAGCGTCGTAAGCTGCTGGACTACCTGAAGCGTAAAGATGTAGCACGTTACACCAGCCTGATCGAGCGTCTGGGTCTGCGTCGCTAATCGAACAAGTTTCAGTGGAAAGGGGCCTATTTTGGCCCCTTTCTTCTAGGAAGCATAAGCAAATCAGGTTAATGTATTGTTGAGGATCTTCCGGTACAGAGGTTCGCGCGGCTAATGAGAGACTTTATCTCGCGCATGAGATAAGGGTTGTCATTAGTCGCGAGGATGTAGTGTGAAGATCAGTGAGTCACCGGCGTGTCGAGTCGTCAATACGATTGTGCGCCTAATCTAAGGAAAAAATTTTGCTGACACCGACTATTCGCAAATTCCAGTATGGCCAGCATACCGTCACCATCGAGACCGGTATGATGGCACGTCAGGCCACTGCTGCCGTCATGGTAAGCATGGATGACACCGCGGTATTCGTTACCGTTGTAGGCCAGAAAAAAGCCAAACCAGGTCAGAGCTTCTTCCCACTGACCGTTAACTATCAAGAGCGTACCTACGCGGCCGGCCGTATCCCAGGCAGTTTCTTCCGTCGTGAAGGCCGTCCAAGCGAAGGCGAAACCCTGACCTCGCGTCTGATTGACCGTCCAATCCGCCCACTGTTCCCGGACAACTTCCTGAACGAAGTGCAGGTGATTGCGACCGTAGTATCGGTCAACCCGCAGGTTAACCCGGACATCGTGGCGATGATCGGTGCTTCTGCCGCCCTGAGCCTGTCCGGTATTCCGTTCAGCGGCCCAATCGGTGCAGCACGCGTCGGTTACATCAACGACCAGTACGTGCTGAACCCGACCACCGACGAGCTGAAAGAAAGCCGTCTGGATCTGGTGGTTGCCGGTACCGAAGGCGCGGTACTGATGGTTGAATCCGAAGCTGACGTTCTGAGCGAAGATCAAATGCTGGGCGCGGTGGTATTCGGCCACGAGCAGCAGCAGGTTGTGATTGAAAACATCAATTCCCTGGTTGCCGAAGTCGGCAAACCGAAGTGGGATTGGCAGGCGCCAGCGGTTAACGAAACGTTGCACGCCCGCGTAGCGGAACTGGCGGAAGGCCGTCTGGGTGACGCTTATCACATCACCGAAAAACAGCAGCGTTATGCTCAGGTTGATGCGATTAAAGAAGACGTGATTGCCGCATTGCTGGCGCAGGACGAGTCCCTGGACGCTGGCGAAATCCAGGACATCCTGGGCAGCGTCGAGAAAAACGTAGTGCGTAGCCGCGTACTGCGTGGCGAACCGCGTATCGACGGTCGCGAAAAAGACATGATCCGTGGTCTGGACGTGCGCACCGGCGTACTGCCGCGCACCCACGGTTCCGCGCTGTTCACCCGTGGCGAAACTCAGGCGCTGGTTACCGCGACGCTGGGTACCGCACGTGACGCGCAGAACCTGGACGAGCTGATGGGCGAAAAAACCGACAGCTTCCTGTTCCACTACAACTTCCCTCCATACTCCGTGGGTGAAACCGGTATGGTGGGCTCGCCTAAACGTCGTGAAATCGGTCACGGTCGCCTGGCGAAACGTGGCGTATTGGCTATGATGCCTAAACCAGAAGATTTCCCGTACACGGTGCGTGTGGTGTCTGAAATCACCGAATCCAACGGTTCTTCTTCCATGGCTTCGGTCTGTGGTGCCTCTTTGGCGCTGATGGACGCCGGTGTGCCGATCAAGGCTGCCGTTGCTGGTATCGCCATGGGTCTGGTGAAAGAGCAGGACAACTTTGTAGTTCTGTCCGACATTCTGGGTGACGAAGATCACCTGGGTGACATGGACTTTAAAGTGGCTGGTAGCCGTGATGGTATCACCGCGCTGCAAATGGACATTAAAATTGAAGGTATCACCCGCGAAATCATGCAGGTGGCACTGAACCAGGCCAAGGGCGCTCGTCTGCACATCCTGGGCGTGATGGAACAGGCTATCAGCACTCCGCGTGGCGATATTTCTCAGTTTGCACCACGCATCCACACCATCAAGATCAATCCGGACAAGATCAAGGATGTGATCGGTAAAGGCGGTTCAGTCATCCGTGCGTTGACTGAAGAGACTGGCACTACCATCGAAATCGAAGATGATGGTACAGTTAAAATCGCTGCTACCGACGGTGAGAAGGCCAAGTTTGCCATTCGCCGCATCGAAGAGATCACCGCAGAGATCGAAGTGGGCCGCGTGTATCAGGGTAAAGTGACCCGTATCGTTGATTTCGGCGCCTTCGTGGCGATCGGCGGCGGTAAAGAAGGTCTGGTTCACATTTCACAAATCGCTGACAAGCGCGTTGAGAAAGTGACCGACTATCTGCAGATGGGTCAGGAAGTGCCGGTCAAGGTGCTGGAAGTTGATCGCCAGGGCCGTGTGCGCCTGAGCATCAAGGAAGCTACCGCGCCTGAAGCGGATGCTCCTGCTGCACCAGAAGCAGAATAACTGTAAAGCAGTTTTGACAGCTCCCCGCCCCTGGGGTTGGGAGCTGTTCGTATCGCGCGGGTAGGAAGCCCGCGTTTTAGCAAGCGGAGGACAGGACGTTCATCCAATGTTTGTCTTCGGGAGTGGGAAATGAAGCCTTTCTTACGCTGGTGTTACGTTGCGACAGCGCTCATGCTGGCAGGATGCAGCAACAATGATTGGCGTAAAGATGACGTTCTGGCTATCCCGTTGCAGCCTACGTTGCAGCAGGAAGTGATCCTGGCGCGCATGGAACAAATACTTGCCAGTCGGGCACTGACGGACGATGAGCGCGCGCAGCTTTTATATGAGCGCGGTGTGCTGTATGATAGTCTTGGGTTACGTGCACTGGCGCGCAATGACTTTTCACAAGCGCTGGCGATACGTCCCGATATGCCGGAAGTTTTCAACTACCTGGGCATTTACTTAACGCAGGCGGGCAATTTTGATGCTGCCTATGAAGCGTTTGATTCTGTACTAGAGCTTGATCCAACTTACAATTACGCGCGTTTAAACCGGGGCATCGCATTGTATTATGGCGGCCGCTTCCCGTTGGCGCAGGATGATCTGCTGGCGTTTTATCAAGACGACCCAAATGATCCCTTCCGTTCGTTGTGGCTGTATCTTGTGGAACGAGAAATCGATCCCAAGAAGGCTGACGTAGCGCTTCAACAGCGTTACGACAAAGCGGACCGAGGGCAATGGGGATGGAAAATTGTCGAATTCTACCTGGGTAAGATCAGCGAAAAAACGCTGATGGAAAGCCTCAAGGCGGATGCAACGGATAACACTTCGCTCGCTGAGCATCTCAGTGAAACTGACTTCTATTTGGGTAAACACTACCTGAGTCTGGGGGACAAGGACACCGCTTCGGCGCTGTTCAAACTGACGGTGGCTAACAACGTTCATAACTTTGTTGAGCACCGCTATGCATTGTTGGAATTGGCGCTTTTGGGCCAAGAACAAGACGACCTATCGGAATCGGACCAGCAATAGCTGACGAACATCTAACAGCCTGATAGACCTTGGTTTAACCGACCATAGCTATCGCCTTCACGGGTGAGGGCTTTTTTGTTCGTTTTATAATCTAATTTGAGCCGGTTCACACTTTTCAATGAAAATGACTGAAAATTTTCTCGACGAGTTATGTAGACTGGCTGCCATTATTAATGAGGCACGTGTACATGACTACTGAGCTTGAAACCTCTTTTGCTGACCTGGGGCTGTCTGCTCCTATCATTTCCGCCCTGACCGATCTGGGCTATGAAAAACCGTCACCGATCCAGGCTGAGTGTATTCCTCACCTGTTGAACGGTCGCGATGTGCTGGGTATGGCACAAACCGGCAGCGGTAAAACTGCGGCGTTCTCGCTGCCACTGCTGCATAACCTCGACGCTTCCCTGAAGGCACCACAGATTCTGGTGCTGGCCCCGACCCGCGAACTGGCGGTTCAGGTTGCCGAAGCGATGACCGATTTCTCCAAACACATGAACGGCGTTAACGTTGTGGCTCTGTACGGCGGCCAGCGTTACGACGTGCAGCTGCGCGCCCTGCGCCAGGGCCCACAAATCGTAGTGGGTACCCCGGGCCGTCTGCTGGACCACCTGAAACGCGGCACCCTGAACCTCTCTAACCTGAGCGGTCTGGTGCTGGATGAAGCTGACGAAATGCTGCGCATGGGCTTTATCGAAGACGTAGAAACCATCATGGCGGAAATCCCGGCTGAACATCAGACCGCGCTGTTCTCCGCTACTATGCCGGAAGCGATTCGTCGCATTACCCGCCGCTTTATGAAAGAGCCGCAGGAAGTGCGCATTCAATCCAGCATCACTACCCGTCCTGACATCAGCCAGAGCTACTGGACTGCACAGGGCATGCGTAAAAACGAAGCGCTGGTGCGTTTCCTGGAAGCCGAAGACTTTGATGCAGCCATCATCTTCGTGCGTACCAAAAACGCCACGCTGGAAGTGGCCGAAGCGCTGGAGCGCAGCGGTTACAGCAGCGCCGCGCTGAATGGCGACATGAACCAGGCGCTGCGTGAGCAGACCCTGGAGCGTTTGAAAGACGGTCGTCTGGATATCCTGATTGCTACCGACGTTGCGGCCCGTGGCCTGGACGTTGAGCGTATCAGCCTGGTAGTCAACTACGATATCCCGATGGATTCCGAATCTTACGTTCACCGTATCGGCCGTACCGGTCGTGCTGGCCGCGCTGGCCGTGCGCTGCTGTTCGTGGAAAACCGCGAACGCCGCCTGCTGCGCAACATTGAACGCACCATGAAGCTGACGATCCCTGAGGTTGAGCTGCCGAACGCAGAACTGCTGGGTCAACGCCGTCTGGCCAAGTTCGCCGCTAAGGTTCAGCAGCAGCTGGAAAGCAGCGATCTGGACATGTACCGCGCGTTGCTGGCTAAACTGCAGCCGGAAGAAGAGCTGGACATCGAAACGCTGGCAGCAGCATTGCTGAAGATGGCACAGGGCGAACGTCCACTGATCCTGCCACCGGATCCGGTGTTCAAACCGCGTCAACGTCGTGAATTCAACGACCGTGACGATCGCGGCGGTGACCGTCGTCGTGATAGCCGTGACGGCGGTGAGCGTCCACAGCGTCGCGAACGTCGTGACGTGGGTGAAATGCAGCTGTACCGCATCGAAGTGGGCCGTGATGACGGCGTGGAAGTGCGTCATATCGTTGGTGCGATTGCCAACGAAGGCGACATCAGCAGCCGTTACATCGGTAACATCAAGCTGTTTGGTTCCCACTCCACCATCGAACTGCCAAAAGGCATGCCGGGCGAGATCCTGAATCACTTCACGCGCACCCGCATTCTGAACAAGCCGATGAATATGCAACTGTTGGGCGATGCTCAGCCGCATGAACGTCGTGAGCGTCGCGAAGGCGGTAACGCCGGTGGCGAACGTCGCGGCAACGGTCGTCCTTTCAACGGCGAACGTCGTGAAGGCGCACCGCGTCGTTCTTTCGGCGAGCGTCGTGAAGGCGGAAATGCAGCCGGTGGCGAACGTCGTGGCGGTGGTAACTTCAACCGTGACCGCGCACCGCGTCGTGACGATGCAGCGCCAGCCACTCCACGTCGTCGTTTCGGTGACGCATAAGCACTGATTTATCGTTCGCGCTAAGTCATGATGAAAACCAGCCCTCGGGCTGGTTTTTTTACGTCTGAAAAGAGGGATTGCTGCGGTTAATGACGTATCATTCATCTGGTTATTATTCATGGATGTGATGCATAGGAGATGCCATGAGCTGGCAGCAATTCAAATCGCAATACCTGGTGCGCTTTTGGGCGCCGCTACCGGCGGTGATCGCCGCAGGGATCCTTGCCACCTATTATTTCGGCCTGACCGGCACCTTCTGGGCGGTGACCGGTGAATTTACCCGTTGGGGCGGTCACCTGTTGCAGTGGCTCGGCTTTCACCCGGAACAATGGGGGTACTTCAAACTTATCGGCCTTGAGGGGACGCCGCTACAACGCATCGATGGGCGGATGATTATCGGCATGTTCGCCGGTTGCATTGCCGCCGCGTTGTGGGCCAACAATGTTAAGCTGCGACGGCCGCAGCACCGCATTCGTATCGTGCAGGCGCTGTTGGGCGGCATCATTGCCGGCTTTGGCGCGCGTTTGGCGATGGGGTGTAACCTTGCCGCTTTCTTTACCGGTATTCCGCAGTTTTCGCTGCACGCCTGGTTCTTTGCGCTGGCGACCGCGGTGGGGTCGTACTTCGGCGCCAAATTTACCCTATTGCCGCTGTTTCGTATCCCGGTGAAATTGCAGAAGGTGCGCGCGGCGGCACCATTGACGCAGCAACCGCAGCAGGCACGTCGCCGTTTTCGGCTCGGCATGCTGGTATTCCTGCTGGCCGTGGCCTGGTCGCTGTGGACGCTGTTTGACGCGCCGAAGCTCGGCATCGCCATGCTGTTTGGTATCGGCTTCGGTCTGTTGATTGAGCGTGCGCAGATCTGCTTCACCTCGGCGTTCCGTGATTTGTGGATCACCGGTCGCACCCACATGGCCAAGGCGATTATTCTGGGGATGGCGGTCAGCGCGATAGGCATCTTCAGCTATGTTCAGCTTGGCGTATCGCCCAAGATTATGTGGGCCGGCCCGAACGCGGTGCTGGGTGGGTTGCTGTTTGGTTTTGGCATCGTGCTGGCGGGCGGCTGCGAAACCGGCTGGATGTACCGCGCGGTCGAAGGGCAAATTCATTACTGGTGGGTCGGGCTTGGCAATATCATCGGGGCGACGCTGCTGGCCTATTATTGGGACGATCTGGCCCCGGCGTTGGCCACCGACTATGACAAGGTCAATTTGCTGGACACCTTCGGCCCGCTTGGCGGCCTGCTGGTCACCTACCTGCTGCTGGGGTTGGCGTTCATCGCCATGCTGTGGTGGGAAAAACGCTTTTTCCGCGCCAGACCGCAGGCGCAGGTGGTTAATCTGAGGAGTGTGCCATGAAACAACCAACGATAGTGCCGGATTACCGGTTGGACATGCTGGGCGAGCCGTGCCCCTATCCGGCGGTCGCCACGCTGGAGGCAATGCCGCAACTCAAGCCGGGCGAGGTGCTGGAAGTGATCAGCGATTGCCCGCAGTCGATCAACAATATTCCGCTCGACGCGCGCAATCATGGCTATCAGGTGCTGGACATTCAGCAGGACGGGCCAACCATTCGCTATCTTATTCAACGCTAAAATCAGGGCGCCGTGCGGCGCCCGATTGTTTAGCCCTTGCGCAGGTCGTCTTTGACCGTCGACACAATCTCAAACGAACGCAGACGCGCCTGGTGATCGAAGATCTGGCCGTTAACCATGATTTCATCGGCTTCGGTTTCCCGCAGCAGCGTTTGCAGACCGTGGCGTACGGTAGTTTGATCGCCAATGATCGACATGCTTAGCGCCTGTTCAACGCCGTATTGTTCGCCGGCGGTCCACAGCGCATGAATATTGTCGACCGGTGCCGGCAGCGGGCCTGGCGAGCCGCGGCGCAGGTTGATGAACTGTTGCTGCATCGAGGTAAACAGGAAACGCGCATCGTTGTCACTGTCGGCGGCCACCACGTTGACGCATACCATGGCATGTGGCTGCGGCCAGCGCTCGGATGGCTGATAGTTTTCACGGTACAGCTTCAAGGCCTGGAACAGCATGTCTGGCGCAAAGTGGGAGGCAAAGGCGAACGGCAGCCCCAGCTTGGCCGCCAGCTGCGCACTGTACAGGCTGGATCCCAACAGCCAGATTGGCACATGCAGGCCTTGCCCCGGCACCGCCTGTACCGCCTGGCCCGGCTGCACTTCGCCAAAGTAATGTTGCAGCTCTTGCACGTCGCGCGGGAAGTTGTCCACTTCCCCCGACAGGTGACGGCGCAGCGCCATCATGGTGCGCTGATCGGTACCGGGCGCGCGGCCCAGCCCCAGATCGATGCGTCCGGGATACAGCGATTCCAGCGTGCCAAACTGCTCGGCGATCACCAGCGGCGCATGGTTTGGCAACATCACTCCGCCAGAACCGAGGCGGATGCTGTGCGTGCCGGCAGCCAGGTAGCCCAGCAATACCGAGGTGGCGGCGCTGCCGATGCCGGTCATATTGTGATGTTCCGCTAACCAATAGCGTTGGAAGCCCCACTTTTCAGCATGTTGTGCTAAATCTAAAGAGCTGTGGAATGCATCGCGCGGTTTGGCGCCGGCCGGGATCGGGGAAAGATCCAGTACCGAAAGCGGTACCCGTGTGGTTTCAGTCATGTTATTCGTCCATTGGCTAAAGTGTTATCGCGTAAAGGGCGAGTGCAGCAATCTGCAAGTTAACGTTAAAAGCATAATTCAAATTGCGGTTATAAAAGGGGATATCCGTGCTTGTGATATCCTTGCTACAGAAATGACATGTTAGGAGATTCAGCGAATATGGACCGTTACCTTTCCCCCCGCCGCGTACCGTTCAGGGAGCCGAGTGCATGAAAAAAAAGACCTTATTTACCCTGTTGCTGGTGGTGATCGTTATCGCCATGGCGGTACTGTTCCGCGCGCACAACCAGTATCTGTTATTGCAGGGTGAAGTGGACGCACCGGAAGTAATCGTGGCTTCCAAAGCCAAAGGGCGAGTGATTGAACGTTTGGTTGAGCGGGGCGACGATGTCAAAAGCGGGCAACTGATGATTCAGCTCGACAGCCCGGAACTGATGGCGCAACTGCGTTCCGCACAGGCATCGCGCGATGAGGCCAAGGCGCAGCTTGAGCAATCGCTGCACGGTACCCGTGAAGAAAGCATCCGCAATCTGCGTGCCAGTCTGGCGCAAGCGCAGGCCGAACTGCGCAATGCGCAGCGCGATTACGATCGCAATCAGAGCGTGGCCGCCAAAGGATATGTTTCCCGCTCCGAGCTGGATAACTCGCGGCGCGCACGGGATAGCGCCTATCAACAGGTGTTGGCAGCGAAGGCCAATCTGGATGAAGGCATTAACGGCGATCGTATTGAACTGCGGCAACAATACGCGGCGGCGCTGCGGGCGGCAGAAGAAAACCTGCTGGAAGTGAAGGCGCAAACCGACGATCTGCAGGTCAAAGCGCCGGTGGATGGCGAAGTGGGGCCGATCCCGGCGGAAGTGGGGGAGTTGCTTAACGCCTCCAGCCCGCTGCTGACGCTGATCCGCGTGCCAGATGCCTATTTTGTCTTCAACCTGCGGGAAGACATCCTGGCCCATGTGCGCAAAGGCGATAAAGTGTCGCTGCGCGTGCCGGCGCTGCAAGACAAAACCATCGAGGCCGAGGTTCGTTACATCGCGCCATTGGGGGATTACGCCACCAAGCGCGCCACCCGCGCCACCGGCGATTTCGATCTGAAAACCTTCGAGGTGCGTCTGTATCCGGCGCAGCCGGTTGAAGGGCTGCGACCGGGGATGAGTACCTTATGGCAATGGAAAGACTGAGGGCCTGCTGGCGCTGCTTCAGCCACGCGTTCGACAGCGAGTGCCGCATTGCTCTGCGCAGCCCGGTAATTCACTGGCTCGGCTGGCTGTTCCCGCTGCTGCTGTTCGGTCTGATCAGCAGCAACTTTTCCGAGGGCACGCTGCTGGACTTGCCGGTGTCGGTGGTCGACAGCGATCACAGCCCGCTGTCGAAGTCGCTGGTGCGCAAGTTGGATGCCGGCTCTCACGCCCATGTCGCGGCCTATGACGGCGGCATGGATGAATCGTTGCGCCGTTTGCGCAGCGCGCAGGATTACGCGCTGCTGTATGTGCCACCGGATTTTGAAGCCAATGTGCTGGCGGGCAAACAGCCGAGCATCGTGCTGTATTACAACGCGTTGTTCTACGGCGCTGGGCTGTATTCCACGCAGGATTTCGCCGGGCTGATAAGCGAAACCAACGGCAACTACCGCTCGATTATCGCCGGTGAAATGGGTAAAACGCTGCCGCCGTTGGCCAACGTCACGCTCAATTACGGCAGTCTGTTCAATGCCAGCGGCAGTTATATTTATTACCAGCAGTTTGCCGCCACCATTCACCTGCTGCAGCTGTTCGTCGTGACCTGCATGATCTACGTCCTGGCGCGCAGCAAATCCCTGCTGAAAGCGCGGCCGTTCAGCCTGGCGCTGTTGGGCAAACTGGCGCCGTATACCCTCTGTTTCACTACGCTGCTGATGGTGGAGATCGCAGCGCTGGTGGGGATTTTCGACGCGCGCGTCAGTGGCAACCCGCTGTTTATGCTGTTGATCGGCTTCTTTTACGTGATTGCCGCCCAGAGCGTCGGTTTGCTGCTGTATACCTTTACCGGCAGCGCCATTACCGCCTACAGCCTGATCGGCATCCTGGTCAGTATCGCGCTGACCTTTTCGGGGATGGCGGTGCCGGAGCTGTCAATGCCGTTGCCGGCGCGGATTATCTCCAATATCGAACCCCTGACCCATGCGCTGTATGCCATGTTCGACGTGTTCCTGCGCCAGGTGCCGGCGCGGGCGATTTTCGGCGTGTGTGCCCTGTTGCTGGTGTATCCGTTGGTGACGGCATTGCTGGTGCGTAACCGGCTGTTGAAACGTCTGGCGAAACAGGAGAGTGCGGCATGAAAAGTTTCTGGCAGACCTTTAGCCGGGTGCTGATCGGCATGCTGGAACGGCCGATGTGGCTGATGCTGGTGCTGTCGCTGTGCATCATGAGTATGGTTTACGCCAACCGCACGGTGTGGGATTTGCCGGTGGCGGTGGTCGATCAGGATCACAGCACCGCCAGCCGCCAGCTGATCCGCCAGCTGGATGCCACCTCAAAAATCGCTATCAAGATCTATGACAATCTGGACGATGCCAAGCGCGATCTGGGCTGGCGCGAACTGTTTGCCATCATCATCATGCCGGTGGATCTCGAAAAGAAAATCCTGCACGGGGAAAGCCTGGTTATTCCGGTGTTCGGTGACGCCACCAACCGGTTGGCCAATGGGCAGATTCAACAGGACGTGGTTGCCGCTTACCAGCAGTTGCTCAATGAATACAATACCGAGCTGCTGTTGCGAAACGGCTTTAGCGAACGGCAGGCTAAGGTGGTGTTGACGCCGATTCAGGGCCAGACGCTGGATCTGTTTAACCCTGGCATCAGTTTTGCGGCAATTATCTTCCCTGGCCTGTTGGTGATGTTGCTACAGCACTCGTTGCTGATCGCCAGCGTGCGCGTCAGCATCGCGCTGAAAAGCGCACCGGGCGGCAAGCCCTCTCTGCCGGTGTATCTTGGCGGACTGTCGGCATTGCTGCCGATCTGGCTGTTCTTGTCGATCGTGCTGTTTGTCTTGTGGCCGTGGGTGCTGGGATACCGGCAGGCGGCGGCGATCCCGGAGATACTGCTGCTGACGTTCCCCTTCCTGCTGGCGGTGTTGGGGCTGGGCAAGCTGGTGACCGAATGCCTGCGCAGCGTGGAAATGATTTACCTGACGCTGTCGTTTATCACCACGCCGGTGTTTTATCTTTCCGGCACCATTTGGCCGCTACAGGCGATGCCGGGCTGGGTGCGCGCCATTTCGTCAATGATTCCCTCGACCTGGGCGACCAAAGCGATAGCTGGCGTGAACCAGATGGGCGTGCCGCTGCGTGACGTGTGGGGCGACGTGGCAATGCTGCTGCTGTTGGGGGCGCTGTATACCGCCATTGGCATTGCCGTTGGCTTGATGCGCAACAGCGTGGCGCTGCGCAACCTGTTCCGTAGGCGACGAGCCTAGCGTTGGCGCAATGGCGTAGAGCGCCGTCGTTGGTAACCCCCTTTGCTGTCGGCCGAAAAGGATTTTACCCTGGGTGCTGCCAGCGATGTTTTAAAACATCAACCGGTGCCGACTGCGGAACCAAAACGGCGTGGCAATGCTTGTGCGTAGCCTGCAAGCATTGCCAAATTCCGTGATGAACAGCTTATTGCACCAGCTCCAGCCCGGCGACGCGCTGCCAGTAACCGTTGCAGTCGGCATCGTTGGTCAGCGTCAGCGGGGCGTCGCCTCGTTGATTGGCACGAAAGCGCTCGAGCATCGCCAGCGTGTCTACTCCCTGCGGCGACAGGCGTACGATGTCTACCAATCCCTGCATGCCATGCAGTTCGTTGCCCAGATTGTAGCAATAGCCGCTCATGGTCTGGATGCCGTTTAGCACGAACACCTGCTGATTTTCCTGCGATCGCATACTGCGGCCCTGCGGGTATTTGATACAGCAGGTTTCGCACTCATCCTTGCCACGGTTTTCCGAGCGGGCGGTGAAGCAGCGCGCCGAATAGGCCAGCGGCAGATAGCCATAACTCAGCACTTCGACCTCAAACTGCTGCCGAAAGCCCAGGGTTTCACACTGCGCCAGCAGATTGACCAGCCAGTCGCGCGACAGTTCGACCGGCATACACCAGCGCATCATGCCCTGCCTGTGCAGCAGGCGCAGCGTGTAGGCGTTATAACAATTGAGCGCGTGGCCGGCGACAAACGGCAAGCCGCGCTCTGCCGCCATATTCACCGTGCCAAGGTCGTTGGCCTCAATCAGAAACTCGCCGTTTTCGACATAGCGTTTCAGCTCGTTGAGCTCGGAGGGGGCCTGCAACAGCGCCAGCGTGGTGAGCACCACCTGCTTGCCGGACTGTGCGATGGCCTGTGCCAGCGCCAACCAGTCGGCGACCTTCAACTCCCGTCGTTTGGTACAGACGCTTTCGCCCAGGTAAATAATATCGGCACTGCTGTGGATTGCCTGCTGATAAAACGCTTCAACGTCGTCTTTTGGCCAGTAGTAGAGTACCGGCCCCAATGCATATTTCATGGTCACTCCTGCTATTGCCATTTGCGGTGATAGGCGCCAAGCGTGGTCTGCGAGCCTTCGGACATCGCGCCGAGCGTCTCCATCCAGGCGCTGTCGGCCCGATAGCCGGTTGGATCGGCGATGCAACGGTCAATAGCCTGTCGCCAGACGCGTGCTACCTGGCTGACATACGCCGGACTGCGCTGACGGCCTTCGATCTTCACCGAGGCGATATTGGCGGCCAGCAGCTCTGGCAACAGCTCCAGGGTATTAAGGCTGGTGGGCTCTTCCAGGGCGTGATAGCGCACGTCGTCCACCAGGTAACGGCCTTTGCACAGCGTTGGATAACCGGCATTTTCGCCATCCTGATAGCGGTCTATCAGCACATCGTTCAGCCGTGATTCCATGCCCTGCGGCGTTTGCTGCCAACGTACAAAGCGCGCGGGCGAACAGGCGCCGACGGTATTGGGTGATTCCCCGGTCAGGTAAGAGGACAGATAGCAGCGGCCTTCGGCCATGATGCACAGACTGCCGAAGGCAAACACCTCCAGCGGTACCGGACTGGTGCGCGCCAGTTGTTTAACCTGGTGCATCGACAGCACGCGTGGCAGCACCACGCGATGTACCGCGAAATGGCGTTGATAAAAGCGAATCGCTTCTTCATTGGTGGCGGACGCCTGTACCGAAACGTGGCGTTCAATCTGCGGATAGCGTTCGGCGGCGTATTCCAGCATCGCCAGATCCGCCAGGATCAGCGCGTCGGCGCCCAGTTGCGCGGCCATATCGACGGCGCGTTGCCAACGTGAAAAACCGTCCGGATGCGCGAAGGTATTTATCGCGATGTGCAGCTTGCGGCGGTGCTGATGTACGTAATCTGCCGCCTGTTGCAGTTTTTTTTCGGTAAAATTGAGCCCGGCAAAGTGTCGCGCGTTGGTGTCGTCTTTCAGGCCGATGTACACGGCGTCAGCGCCGTTATCGACCGCAGCCTTCAGGGCCGGCAAATTACCGGCGGGACAAAGCAGTTCCATGGTCTTATCCTGCTCCAGCGGGTTTTACGCCGTGATGATGGTCGCCACACGGTGTTTTCCGTCGGCATTTTTTGTTATCGGGTGGACGATTTTAGTGAAGCTGCGGTTAACAGGTTTTGATTTGAGGCAGTTTCTGGCGTATTGATAGGCGGTGTGACGCGCACTGAATTGCACTATTTGTTGATGTAGGCCGCTGAAGCTGGGCACCGTTGTGGCAAAATGACCGTAGACCGAGTTGAAAGGAGTGGATGATCGTGTTGGAAAAACTACGAGCACGCATTGTGCGTCAAGGGCCGTCGCTATTGCGCGCACCGTTAAAACTCACGCCGTTTGCTCTGCAACGCCAACTGTTGCAACAGGTGCTGGGCTGGCAGTTCCGCCAGGCGCTCGAGGACGGCGATCTGGCATTCCTCGAATCGCGCTGGTTGAAGATCGAAGTGCGCGATCTGGCGCTACACTGGTTTATGACGGTCGAAAACGATCGGCTGGTTGTCAGCCAGCACGCGCAGGCAGATGTCAGTTTCAGCGGCGACGCCAACGATCTGGTGCTGATCGCGGCACGCAAGCAGGATCCTGACACGCTGTTCTTCCAGCGTCGGCTGCGGATAGAAGGGGACACCGAATTGGGCCTGTATGTAAAAAATCTGATGGACGCCATCGAACTGGACACGATGCCGGCGCCGCTGCGCATGGGCTTGCTGCAGTTGGCGGACTTTATCGAAGCGGGTATGCAGGAGGGCACGGTGCAGTCTGACCGTGTGATGGCATCATGCTGATACGCGTAGAAATTCCGGTAGACGCCGCTGGCATCGACAATCTGCTGCGCCGCGCTTTCGGCGGAGATGATGAGGCCGACTTGGTGCAGCAACTGCGTGAGGACGGCTTGCTGACCCTGGGTATTGTGGCCACCGATGACGAGGGCGGCGTGGTTGGCTATGCCGCCTTCAGTCCGGTCGAGGTGGCCGGAGAGGATCGGCAGTGGGTTGGCCTGGCGCCGCTGGCGGTGGACGAAAGCCTGCGCCGGCAAGGGCTGGGTGAAAAGCTGGTCTACGAAGGGCTGGACGCGTTGAACGAGTTCAGTTACGCCGCAGTAGTCGTGTTGGGAGAGCCGGAGTATTACGGCCGCTTTGGCTTTAAAAGAGCTGCCGACTACGACTTGCATTGCCGCTGGCCGGAAACGGAGCAGGCATTTCAGGTGTACCCGCTGGGGGAAGATGCGCTGACCGGCGTCAACGGCCTGGTTGCCTATGCCGCGCCGTTCAATCGATTTTAACCTGCGGTAGCAGGTGTTCCAGCGAGAGGGGCGGGTGTGACACCAGCCTCTCTTTTTGCTGTTTGCTCAGTTGCTTAACCCGATACTCCAGGCGTAGCGCCAACGATCGATCCCCCGCCGGACAGTGGAATACCAACGTCAGCTCCCCTTTGCCGCGTAGCGATTTTGCCCCCTTACCGGCCTGATGCTGTGCCAAGCGCCGCGGTACATCGGTGGTGATGCCGGTATACAGCATGCCGTTGGGCAGGCGCAGCATATACAGATGCCAGGTTATGCCAGGGGGACTGCCAGCGTCATGTGACATGCGGTTATTCCTCGCCGAGTCCGCGCCGATCGCCACCCCAGAAAGGGCCATGGGCGACCGAATCCCTGACGATAAGTTGCGAGCTAAAAAGCGTGTCTTTTGACAAATAGCCGCCGTCGAGCATGGCAATCAACCGATTGATCACTTCGTTGATCATGTCGCTGACCGGATCTTTAACGCTGGTCAAGGCCGGCGTCAGATAGGGCGCGGTTGGAATATTATCGAAACCAATCACAGACACCTGACCCGGTACGGCAATGCCTCGATCGGTCAGCTGCTTGATGGCGCCAATCGCCATGTCGTCGTTACTGGCCAGTAAGGCGCTAAACGGGATGTTGTCGTGCAGCAGGCTGGCTACCGCTGCGGCGCCGCAGGCCGGCGTCCATTTGCCCTTGATGATGCGCCGTTCCTGCACGGGGATATTGAACCGGGTCAGGGCCTCTTTGTAACCGGATAAGCGTTCGATGGCGGTCGGAGAATCCAGCGAACCGGTAATAAAGGCGATATCGCGGTGGCCCTGCTCAATCAGATATGCGGTGGCGTTAAAACTGGCACCTTTGTGATCGCAACAAATGCAGTGGCTTTGGTTCTTTCTCAGCCGGCGATTCGCCACCATGATCGGTTGCTTAACCTGCTCGATAATCTCGTCTATCACGTCGATGGTTAAGAAACGTGGATAGAGAATCACCGCATCACATTGTAAATCCAGCAGAAACTGGATCGCTTCCTGCTCTTCTTCGGCGCTGTGCTTGCCGTCGACCAGAATCAGCTGCCGGCCATTATCTTCCAGCTTTTGTGCCGCCTGGGACAGTAGTTCGCTGAAATAACTGCCGTTATACAGGGTATTAGTAACCACCAGGCCAATGCATTGCGACTTATTGGTCGCCAGATTTCGTGCCAGCAAATTAGGGCGATAACCTGCCGCTTCAATGGCTTTATACACCTGATCCCGGGTGGCCTCGCTGACGTACCCTTTACCGGACAGCACACGTGAAACCGTGGCCTTTGAGACGCCTGCTTTGTTGGCTACTTCCTGCATGGTTGACATGGCGTTTTCCTGGCTTGCTGACTTGCCCCATATTCTACACATTCCACCGCGCCTGAGCAGGGCATCGCGCAGATTATTGCGCGGCATGTATGTTGATCAACTTCTCAAATCGGGTAAAAATAAAAAATATAAATTGATATTGCCAGTCAATATTATCAATCTCGTGTGAAACCGGTTACCTATTTGTGAGAGTTATCCTCATGGCAAAGAATTATGCGGCGGTATCACGATCGATAGTGGAAGCAGTTGGGGGAGCGAGCAATATTGCGGCAGTGACGCATTGCATGACGCGCTTACGTTTCGTGCTTAACGATGACAGCGTGGTCGATAGCGCCGGTTTGAAGGCGATCGCCGGGGTATTGGGCGTGGTCAGAAGTGAAAACCAGTGTCAGGTGATCATCGGCAATACGGTTTCACAGGCCTATGCCGAAGTGGTGAAGTTATTACCCGACCAGGCGGTGGCGCAGCAACCTTCGCCGCCAAAAGGTAAAATCACCCTGAAACGCATCGGCGCCGGTATTCTGGATGCGTTGATTGGCACCATGTCACCGCTGATTCCGGCGATTATCGGTGGGTCGATGGTGAAGTTGCTCGCCATGATCCTGGATATGACCGGCGTATTCAGCCCAGGCTCTTCAACCTTGATCGTGCTGAACGTGATCGGTGACGGGGCATTCTTCTTCCTGCCGGTGATGGTGGCCGCTTCTGCCGCGATAAAATTCAAAACCAACATGTCGTTGGCCATCGCCATTGCCGGGGTGCTGGTGCATCCCTCTTTTATCGATTTAATGGCCAAGGCCGCTCAGGGCCAGCAGGTGGAATTTATCGGCTTATCGATCACCGCAGTAAAATACACCTACACGGTCATCCCGGCGCTGTGCATGACCTGGCTGTTGTCATACATTGAAAAATGGGTCGATCGCATTACGCCGGCGGTGACGAAAAATTTCCTCAAACCGATGCTGATCGTGCTGATTGCGGCACCGATCGCCATCCTGCTGATTGGCCCGCTGGGTATCTGGATCGGCAGCGGTATTTCTGCGTTGGTCTATACCATTCATAACTATCTGGGGTGGTTATCGGTGGCCATTATGGGCGGTCTCTGGCCGTTGCTGGTGATGACCGGCATGCATCGCGTGTTTACGCCAACCATTATTCAGACCATCGCGGAAACCGGCAAGGAAGGCATGGTGATGCCGTCAGAGATTGGCGCCAATCTTTCGCTGGGCGGCTCATCGCTGGCGGTGGCCTGGCGCACCAAAAATCCGGAACTGCGCCAGACGGCGTTGGCTGCCGCGGCATCGGCTATCGTGGCCGGTATTTCAGAGCCTGCGTTGTACGGCGTGGCGGTCCGCCTGAAGCGCCCGCTGGTGGCGGCGTTGATCAGTGGTTTTGTCTGTGGTGGGGTGGCCGGGATTGCCGGATTGGCTAGCCATTCGATGGCGTCACCGGGCCTGTTCACCAGCGTGCAGTTCTTCGACCCGAGCAATCCGATGACCATTGTCTGGGTGTTTGGCGTGATGATCCTGGCGGTAGTGCTGTCGTTTATTCTTACGCTGCTGCTAGGGTTTGAAGATATTCCCGTTGAGCAGGAGGCGCAAAGTGAAAAAGCCGCCACCGCGCCGGCACTCTCGGTATGACCATGATGAAAATACATAATCAACAAGAGGTGTAGTATGTCAGCATCTGTTTTCCCCGCAGACTTTTTATGGGGTGGTGCGTTAGCTGCCAACCAGGCCGAGGGCGCCTACCGTGAAGGCGGCAAAGGGCTGAGCACGATCGACATGATCCCTCATGGCGCTCACCGGCTGGCGGTAAAGCTGGGGCAGGAACAGCGTTTCACGCTGCGTGAGGATGAGTTCTATCCCAGCCATGTAGGCATCGATTTTTATCATCGTTATAAAGAGGATATCGCGCTGATGGCGGAAATGGGGTTTAGCGTATTCCGCACCTCGATCGCCTGGAGCCGACTGTTTCCGCGCGGGGATGAAACGCAGCCCAATGCGCAAGGCATCGCCTTTTATCGCGATGTATTCCGCGAATGCCAAAAGCACGGTATCGAACCGTTGGTGACGCTGTGCCATTTTGACGTGCCGATGCATCTGGTGCAGGAATACGGATCGTGGCGTAATCGTAAAATGGTGGCGTTTTTTACCCACTATGCCCGCAGCTGCTTTGAGGCGTTTGATGGCCTGGTGAAGTATTGGCTCACCTTTAATGAAATCAACATCTTGCTGCACAGCCCGTTTTCAGGTGCCGGGCTGGTGTTTGAGGACGGCGAGCATCAGGAGCAGGTGAAATATCAGGCGGCTCATCATGAATTATTGGCGAGTGCACTGGCGACTAAAATTGCCCATGAGGTCAATCCGCACAATCAGGTAGGCTGCATGCTGGCCGGCGGCATTTTTTACCCCTGGTCGTGCAAGCCGGAAGATGTCTGGGCGGCGTTGGAAAAAGACCGCGAAAACCTGTTTTTCATCGATGTACAGGCGCGTGGGGCTTACCCCGCCTATACGCAACGGCTGCTGCGGGAAAAGGGCGTGACGCTCGAGATGCAACCCGGCGACAGCGAGATCCTCAAAAACAGCGTCGATTTCGTTTCCTTCAGCTACTACGCTTCGCGCTGCGCATCGGCCGAGATGAACGAGCACAACAGCAGCGCCGCCAACGTGGTCAAGTCGCTGAAGAATCCGCATATTCTCGCCAGCGAATGGGGCTGGGGCATCGATCCCCTTGGCCTGCGCATCACCATGAACATGATGTATGACCGCTACCAAAAACCGCTATTCCTGGTGGAAAACGGCTTGGGCGCGAAAGACGAGTTCAATCAGCAGGGTGAAATTGACGACGACTACCGTATCAGCTATTTGCGCGAGCATATCAAAGCGATGGCCGACGCCATTGAAGACGGTGTGCCGGTGATGGGATATACCTCTTGGGGGTGTATCGATCTGGTTTCCGCCTCCACCGGGGAAATGAGCAAACGCTATGGCTTTGTCCATGTCGATCGTGACGACCAGGGGAACGGCACGCTGGCGAGAACCAGAAAAAAATCGTTCTATTGGTACCAAAAAGTCATCGCCAGTAACGGCGCGGATTTAACCTAATCACCCCGGCACGAACGCAAGAATGGGCGCTTTTGCGCCCATTTTTTAATGCTGGCGATTATCAGCCTTTTTTATCCATCATTTCAAAACGTGGTGAAACCATGCCGTAGAGCGTCCAGCCTAGGAAGGTGGCGATCGCTCCCCACATCATGGCTTCCTCTCCCGAACTATAGAGCGCGTAGAAACTGTAAAGGGCGCCAATACCGGCAATGACGTTGGCGATCCGCGCCTTGTTTTCCGGCACCTTGGCGACTTTCTGGATGATCACCAGTGCTGCCATCGACAAAATATAAGGGATGATGTTGGTGACCACCGCCAGATTGACCAGCACGTTGAACTGCTTGTTGAGCGATGGGCTGATGGTCATCAGGGACAGCACGCTCTGAATGACAACGATGGTCAACATGCCTTTGACCGGCGCATCGGCTTTGCTCAGCTTCGAGAAAATTTTCGGGAAGAAGCCGCTGTCGGCGGAGGATTTGAACACCTGCGCAATGGTGAATTGCCAGCCAAGCAGCGAACCGACGCAGGACATTATCATCAGTGCCATGATTATCTTGCCGACGGTAGGGTTGAACATGTGCGAGAACGCCAAGCCGAACGGCGCGGTAGAATTGGCAAGATCCATATTGGGCACAATGCCGGCGATCACGTTGGTGGACACGATATAAATCACCGCGGCGCCCAGTGTACCGCCGAGCACGGCGATCGGCACGTTGCGCTCGGGGTTTTCCACCACGTCGGTATTGGCGCAGGCCGATTCCAGCCCCAGGAATGCCCACAATGTCATGGAAATCGATGCGCCAATCGCTTCAAAGGTCGGCACGGCGTGTGGGTTCCAGGCGGCCAGATAGGCGTCGCCGCTGAACCAGTGCCAGCCGATGACCGAAATGCCGACCACCGGGATAATCACCCCCCAAACGGTGATGCCGCTGATTTGCCCGGTGATGCGGGCACCGCCAAAGTTGGCGACGGTTGCTATCCACAGCACACAGATCGTGGCGATGCAGATGCCAATCGGCGTCAGATTAACGCCGAACAGTTCGGTGCCGTACCCAACGGCAGAAATGGCGATGGCAATGTTGGCAATCAGCAAGGAAACGCCGTAGGTATAGTTGGCCATGAAATTGCCGGATTTACCGAACGCGTACTCGGCATAACCGCCCATGCCACCGGATTTACGACTGAACATGCCGCATTTGGCAAAGGCATAGGCCAGCGCCATCGAACCGACGGCGGTAACCAGCCATGAAACGATGGAAATGGTGCCTACCTCGGCCAGCTTGGTCGGCAGCATAATTATGCCGGATCCCATCATGTTGACAGCGGTGAGAATGGTTAACTGAACCACGCCCATTTTGTTCTTTGACTTACTCATGATCATTCTCTCTTTTATCATGCGATCGTGACGGTGAAAGCTCACCGTCTTGTAAGGGGAATTAATCTTTAATCACATAACCATAAGCGCGTTGCCAGCCGTCTTCGTCCTGCTGGATATAAACACCCTGCAGTTCAGGTGCGAAGCCGGGTAATAAGTTGATACCCTCCTCAAGAGCCAGGAAATAACGCTGTGCCGCACCGCCCCATATTTCACCAGGCACCACGCACAACACGCCAGGAGGATAAGGAAGCGCGCCTTCCGCGGCAATTCGCCCTTCCGATTTGGCGAGTGAAACCAATTCCACATTACCGCGAACAAATTGTGTATTGGCATCCTGTGGATTCATTACCACCCGTGGGAAATGTTTTTTGCGGAACATTTCCTTTTGCAACTCTTTCACGTCATAGCTGACGTATAAATCATGCATTTCCTGGCAAAGTTGACGTAAGGTATAATTTAAATAACGCTGCTGGTGGTTTTTATATACCGTCGGCAACACTTCACTGAGCGGAGAATCCTGTTCAATATGTTGTTCAAAGCGTGCAATCAGCGCCACCAGATGCTGCATCTTGGCGATGTCTTCCGCCGGCGTCAGCAGGAACAGAATTGAATTGAGATCGCATTTTTCTGGAACAATACCGTTTTCACGCAGGTAATTGGCAAGGATGGTAGCCGGTATGCCAAAACGGCTGTAGGCGCCCGTTTCACTGTCGATCCCTGGGGTCGTCAGCAACAGTTTGCACGGATCGACGAAATACTGTGATTGTGCGTAACCATCAAAGGCATGCCATTTCTCGCCGGGCACGAAGTTAAAGAAACGCAGATCGTCGGCCATGGTTTCCGTATCATATGATTGCCATGGCCGGCCTTCGATTTGCACCGGGACGAACGGTTTGATCAACTGACAGGTATCCAGCAGCATTTTGCGTGCTTCAATACCAATCCGTACGCACTCCTTCCACAAACGCTGTCCGCTTTGACCTTCGTGCATTTTGGCGTTGACGTCGAGTGCCGCAAACAGCGGATAAAACGGGCTGGTGGAAGCATGTAGCATAAAGGCATTATTGAAACGCTTATGGTTGCAATAGCGCTGTTGCCCTTTGATATGTTTATCTTTTTTATGAATCTGCGAGGTTTGCGAGAAGCCAGCCTGCTGCTTGTGCACCGATTGGGTGACGATGATGCCCGGATCGTTTTCCGTCAGCTCCAACAGCAGTGGCGAGCAGTCTTTCATCATCGGAATAAACTGCTCGTAGCCGACCCAGGCCGAGTCGAACAAAATGTAATCGCAAAGATGGCCTATCTTGTCTACCACCTGGCGCGCGTTATAGATGGTGCCGTCGTAAGTACCTAATTGAATGATCGCCAGCCGGAACGGCCGTGGCTGGTTAGCACGTTCCGGTGCCACTTCCTGGATCTGCTGGCGCAGATAGCGTTCCTCGAAACAGTGCGCATCGATGCCGCCGATAAAACCAAACGGGTTGCGGGCCGTTTCCAGATAAACCGGCGTTGCGCCTGCCTGGATCAACGCCCCGTGGTGGTTGGATTTATGGTTATTACGATCGAACAGCACCAGATCGCCACGCGTCAATAAGGCGTTGGTCACTACCTTATTGGAGGCTGAGGTTCCGTTGAGCACAAAATAGGTTTTGTCAGCGTTGAAGACCTTCGCCGCATGTTTTTGTGCATCACAGGGCGCCCCTTCGTGGATCAGCAGATCCCCCAGCTTAACGTCAGCGTTGCACATGTCCGAACGGAACAGCGTTTCGCCATAGAAGTCAAAAAACTGCCGGCCTGCCGGGTGCTTACGGAAAAACTCACCGCCCTGATGGCCGGGACAGGCGAAGGTTGCGTTGCCCATTTCAACGTATTGGGTCAGCGTATTAAAGAATGGCGGCAACAGTTCGCTTTCATATTTTACTGCCGCCGCTTCCAGCTGCTTGCCATAGAACTGCGTATTTTTGCCGCACAATTCGAAGACGCCATGCAGGGCTGGCAAGATAGCGTTATCCAGCTCTTCTTCACAGCAGATGGCGGCAAACAGCGGAATATTCAGGCCGCGTTCTGCTATTTTCGCCACCATTCCCTGTTGAACATCGTTGGCAGAAAGTACCACTGCGGCAATATCGGTAAAATCAGTGTGATGCACATCAATGATTTCCCGGTGGGTTTGAAAGCAGCTTCGGGTTGAAAGGTTAGCGGCAATTTTCAAGCTTTTCATTTTTTTTCCTTTGGGCAGAAATATCCCGCAGCGAATCGATGATTCACTGAAAAATATTCCCGTAAAAATAAAAATACAGATCCTTGGCAATGCTTGTATGGCACTGCGCGGTTTTATTTTTTAAATGGGATAGTGTTGTTATTAATTAAACGAAATCACTGTGCCACCCACGTCATTGAATAATTGACATAGTGAAGCCGTCGCACAATGCGGATCAACGAATAAAGCGGCGATCGTTCCGATTAACTAATAAGAAACGAAGAGGAGAGTTATCTGTAGTTGAAGAATGCGAAGCTAAAGCAACTGCGGTGTGCCATCATCATTAAGTGAGTCGTGCGCCTGATATGCGCCCATTTTCTATTGTTGTTTTCCATTTTCATCCACCTGGTATGAGTGAAACGATGGCGTCATTTTAACGCCGAAAACGGCAAAAAATGTGATTGCAGTCACTAATTTTGCCGTTAAATTAAATAACTATTCATTTTTTATGCAGATGATTGCATAACCTTGCCAAATGACCTATTCAGTATGTGAATAAATTGATACGGCGCAGAGGCCAATAAACGGCATAAACGCGATTACCGAACTCAGTAACGGTAATAGCGAGCGCAAGTCGCGAGGAATGTCATCAGAATAAATCACGCTTGTTTTCTGTTTGTTATTTTTTATCTTTAATCTCAATTGAATGGAAATGTGTTTTTAATGTATTTTTATTCGATTGTTGGTAATGAAGAAATTTCTGACGATTGTGACTGGCTTCAATAAAGCGCGTTAAGATAACAAGGCGACTAAGGAGACACGCGTGGAACAGAGTGAAGACCAACGACACATCAGCCGCTTTCTTGGCAAGCAGCACGTATTGACGCTGTGCGCCGGCCATGGCCTCGACATGTGGTGCGCCAATTGTTTTTACGTCTTCGATGCCGAACGCATGGCGCTGTGGCTGATGACCGAGCCGCACACCCGGCATGGGGTGCTGATGCAACACAACCCCAGCGTGGTGGGCACCATTGCGCCACGGCCAAAAACCATCGCCCTGATCAAGGGCGTGCAGTATCGCGGCCTGGTCACCGAGCTGAGCGGTGACGACGAGGCGTTGGCGCGTGCGCGCTACTGCCGGCGTTTCCCGATCGCCAAGGCAATGAAGGCGACGCTGTGGCAGCTTGATCTGCTGGAGGTCAAAATGACCGACAATGCGCTGGGCTTTGGCAAAAAACTGTATTGGCAGCGTGATTAACGGTATGAAGGGGCGCAGGCTGCGCCCCCGGCTGGATAATTACTGCGCCAATATGCGCAGCGATTCACGGTTAAAGGCCGGTAAATCCTCCGGCGTGCGGCTGGTGACCAGCGTATCGTTATCCACCACCACTTCCTTGTCGTAGTAATCGGCACCGGCGTTTTTCACGTCGACCACCACCGGTTTGACCGTGGTGAGTTTGCGCCCGCGTACCGCATCGGCGCTGATCAGCAGCTGCGGCCCGTGGCAGATGGCGAAAATCGGTCTGCCGCTGTCGGCAAACTGTCGAGTAAACTCGACGAAGCGATCGTCAGCGCGCAGCGCATCGGGCGAATGGCCGCCGGGCAACAGCAGGGCGTCGAAATCGGCGGTTTGTACCTCATCGATCGATTTGTCGATGGTTACGCTGGCCTCGCCTTTTTTGCCCTTAACGGTTTTACCGGCCTGTTTTTCAATGGTGATCACCTGATGCCCCGCCTGGCGAAAAGCGTCGGCGGGAGAGGTAAATTCGGCGTCTTCAAATTCATCGGTAATCAGCACCGCAATTTTCTTGCTCACATTTTCCTCCTTCTGATCAATGACCGTCTTATAAGGCTAGGGGCGCCGGGCGTCATTCTCAACCCCGAACGGGCAGAAAACCCCACCGGCCGCGGCATGGCGCGGTTTGTCGCCATGCACAACACGTAACAGGGTGTGACAGCAGCAAATCACTTATACTGAAATCGAGTAGCTAACTCGGCACGGGAGGGCTTATGGCACGGGTACTGATTATTGGCGCTACCGGACTGGTGGGCGGTGAGTTATTGCGTCTGTTGCAGGCCAATCGGCAGGTAACGGCGATCGTCGCGCCAACGCGCAAGCCGTTGCCGCCACATGACAAATTGCACAATCCGGTCGGCGACGATCTGTTTCAATTACTGACCGGACTGGATCAGCCGGTCGACATGGTGTTCTGCTGTCTCGGCACCACCCGACGCGAGGCCGGCAGCGACGGCAATTTCCACTATGTGGATTATACGCTGGTGGTGGAAAGCGCGCTGACCGGCCGCCGGCTGGGGGCGCAGCACTGTCTGGCGGTGAGCGCATTGGGCGCCAGCACGCGCTCGACCTTTCTGTACAATCGCACCAAGGGTGAAATGGAACAGGCGCTGCGTGAGCAGGGCTGGCCGCGCCTGACGCTGGTGCGGCCGTCAATGCTGCTGGGCCAGAGGCCGACGCCACGCTTGATGGAGCGTATCGCCCAGCCGCTGTTCAATCTGCTGCCGGGCAAATGGAAAGCGATCGCCGCCAAAGACGTGGCGCAGACCATGATGGAACAGGCGTTCAGCGCCGGTAACGGGGTAAAGGTATTAGAATCCAACCAGTTGCGCTGTTTTCACTCCGTCACACACTGACGCTGAGATTATCAAACGCCAATTCCAGGCCGCCAGGCAAGGGGTTGTCGAGCAACCATAAATCGAGCTGATGGCTGATGTGCGTCAGCAGGGTACGGCGCGGCTGCAAGCGCTGCTGGATCTCCAGCGCGCGGGTCAGATCGTTATGGTTGCGCGGCGCCTGCGCCTGCGGTGGCAGGCTGCAATCCAGCACCAGCAGATCCAGCGACACATGTTGCAGGAAACGCGCGGTCTGCGGTGGCAGGCCGACGGTATCGGTAAGATAGGCCAGCGCCTTGCCCGGCGTTTGAATCAGATATCCGTGGGTCGGTTTTGAGTGGATCAGCGGCAGCGGCGTGATCTGCAGGCCGCCAAGCTCCACGCTGACAAACGGCGCCAATGGCGGCTGAAAGTCGAGGATCCCGGGGTGTTTGAACAGATCGTCGCAGCCTTGAGGATCGGGCGGCCCGTACACCGGAATGGAATTTCCGCACCCCCAACGCAAATGAAATAGCCCCTGAACGTGATCCATGTGGTAATGTGTCAGTAAAAAACGTTGAATTTGCCCCGCCGAAAATCGCCGTTCCAACGACGTCAATCCCGCATCCAGCAAGCTGGTTTCCCCGTTATATTGCAACATGGCGCTGCACGCCCGCCGCCGGAAGGCCGCTTCTCGCCGCGCGCGCCGACACACCAGACACTCACAGCCAAATGCCGGCACCTGCTGCGCGCCACCGGTGCCAAGAAAAGTTAATTGCATGACGTTTCCTTATGCGAATGCCGCGCCAGCAGCGCCGTCAATGCCGCCAGCGTGGTGGCCAGATCGCCATTATTATCCAGACGGTGGCAGCCGGGCGGCAAGGCGTGCTGATAGGCCGCCGCGCGCGTTAGCCGCTGCTCTATCTGCTGGGCGTCTTCGCGCCCGCGTTGCTGCAATCGCTGGCGCAGAATGGCCGGATCGACCTGCAGGCATACCGGCAGCAACTGCGTGCCGTAGCGCTGCTGCGCCTGTGGCAGATGAGCGCGAGAGCCGTTGACCACCACATCGATCCCTTGCAGCAGCCACAGATCCACCTCGATCCCCAGTGCGTAATGGGTCTGATGCGCCTGCCAGTCGAGGGCAAACAAGCCGTTGGCTCGCCGGCGCAGAAACTCCACTTCGCTGAGCGCGATGTGATTTTCACAGCCGGCCGCCGCCGGCCGGGTGATATAACGGTGCGCCACCAGCGGTGCGCCGTGCGGGTCGGCTCGCAACCGCTCCAGCAGGCTGTCTTTGCCCGCGCCGGACGGGCCCATCAGATAGATGAGATACGCCATCAGAACACCTGCTTGCCCTGGCGCCAGACGTTTTGTACGTAAATATGCTCGCCGTGCGGGCGTGCCAGCACCAGATCGCCGCGCAGCCCCTCGCCGATGGTGCCACGATCGTCTAGCCCCAGCGCCCGCGCCGGATTGCGCGTTACCATCGCCACCGTTTGCGGCAGGTCATAGCCATTGCGTGGGTCGGCGGCAAGGCGGAATGCGGCATCGAGCAGGCTGGCCGGATAATAGTCGGACGACAGAATGTCCAGCACCCCGAGCGCCGCCAGGTGGTGCGCCGCCACGTTGCCGGAATGCGAACCGCCGCGTACGATGTTCGGCGCGCCCATCAGCACCTGTAATCCTTGCTGATGCGACGCGCGGGCGGCGGCTTCGGTAGTGGGGAACTCGGCGATTACGCTACCCAGAGCGCAGGACTCGCTGACGTGCGCCGCGGTGGCGTCGTCATGGCTGGCCAGGGCAATGCCGCGCGCCCGGCAATGCGCGGCAATCGCTTCACGATTGGGGGTTGCCCAGCGTGCCGACATGGCGATCTGTTCCTGTTCGAACGCGTCCATTTCCCCATCGTTCAGGTTATATTTGCCTTGATAATATTCACGATATTTTTCATGTGCCGCGAACTGGCGCTGACCCGGCGAATGGTCCATCAACGACACCAGCGATACGCCCGGCTTATCCATCAGCTGTTCAAACAGTGGCAAGGTGCTGTGGTGGGGCAGTTCGCAGCGCAGGTGCAGCCGGTGTTCGGCCCGATTGACGCCGGCGCGCTGACTGTGGATCACCGCGTCGATCATCTTTTGCAGGTTGTCCAGCCGGTGGCCGCCGTCGCGCACGTCGCCAATCGCGACCGCGTCCAGCACCGTGGTGATGCCGTTGGCCACCATCAGCGCGTCGTGGCTGCTCATGGCCGAGTGCGCCGGCCAGTCCACGTTGGGACGCGGGGTGAAAAACTTGTCGAGGTTGTCGGTATGCAGCTCGATCAGCCCCGGCAACAGCCAGCCGCCTTCACCGTCCAGCGCCTGCGGCAGACCACTGCTGCCATCGGCGAAGCTGCGGATCACCCCGTCGCTGACTTCCAGCGAACCGTTAACCACCCGATCCTCAAGCACCAATTTGACGTTGTTAATAATCACGGAACCTCCAGCGCCTGTGGCGCCTGCATATCGTGCAACCGGTCGGCAACCTGTGCGCGGACCTGTTCATCATGGAAAATGCCGACGATGGCCGCGCCGCGCTGTCGCGCCCGGGCAATCAGCTTCACGACCGCCGCGCTGTTGCGGCTGTCGAGCGAGGCGGTCGGTTCGTCCAGCAGCAGAATCGGGTAATCGACGATAAAGCCGCGGGCGATGTTGACCCGCTGCTGTTCGCCGCCGGAAAAGGTCGACGGTGCCAGCGGCCACAGGCGTTGCGGCACATTGAGCTGGCTGAGCAGCGCTTCGGCACGCTCACGGCAGACGGCGCGCTCAACGCCCAGCTCCAGCAACGGCTGCATCACCACTTCCAGCGCGCTGATGCGCGGGATCACCCGCAGGAACTGGCTGACCCAGCCGACGGTATGGCGGCGCACCGCCAGGATCTGCCGCGCTTCGGCCTGAACCACGTCCAGCCATTGGCCTTGATGCTCGATCCAGATATGGCCGCTGTCCGGCAGATAGTTGGCGTACAGCGACCGCAGCAGCGTGGATTTCCCGCTGCCGGAATGGCCGTGCAGCACCACGCATTCACCGCTGTTGACCGTCAGGTTGGCGTCATGCAACACCGGCAGCCGCGTGCCGTGCTGCTGGTGCAGCACAAAGGTTTTACTCAGGTGTTCAACCCGGATTTTAAGCGTCATGTTGTTTTCACTCCGTTATGCCAGCACTGACGACACCAGCAGTTGGGTATAGGGGTGGTGCGGATCGTCCAGTACCCGGTCGGTCAGGCCGCTTTCCACCACTTCGCCCTGTTTCATCACCAGCAAACGGTGCGCCAGCAGCCGCGCCACGCCAAGATCGTGGGTGACGATCACCGCCGCCAGCTGCATTTCCACCACCAGCGTGCGCAGCAGATCCAGCAGTCGCGCCTGTACCGAAACGTCCAGCCCGCCGGTCGGTTCGTCCATAAACACCAGTTTGGGGTGGGTGACCAGATTGCGGGCGATTTGCAGCCGCTGCTGCATGCCACCGGAAAAGGTGGTTGGCAGATCGTCCAGGCGCGACACCGGGATCTCGACGTCCTCCAGCCACTGCGCGGCCTGCTGGCGGATGTCGCCATAGTGCCGTTGGCCAATTGCCATCAGCCGTTCGCCGATATTGCCGCCGGCGGAGACCTGCGGCCGCAGCCCGTCAAGCGGATGCTGGTGCACCACGCCCCAGTCGGTGCGCAGCAGACGGCGGCGATCGCTTTCCGCCATCGCGTACAGATCGTGCCGTTGCCCGGCCTGTGGCTGATAAACGATCTGTCCGTGCTGTGGCGCCAGGCGGGCTGAAATCGACTTCAGCAGGGTGGTCTTGCCGGAGCCGGATTCGCCGACGATACCCAGCACTTCACCGGGATAGATATCAAATGACACATTGTTAAAACCTTTGCCCGGCGCGTACAGGTGCGTCAGGTTGCTTACCGACAGCAGCGGGGCGCTGTCCAAAAGTGCGGAAGTCATCAGTGCTGCGCCTCTTGCTGTTGCGCCAGCTGCTGCCGGCAATAATCGGTATCCGAACAGACGAACATACGGCTGCCCCGATCGTCGAGCACCACCTCATCCAGATAGCTGTGGCGCGAACCGCACAGCGCGCACGGTTCTTCCCACTGCTGGATGCTGAACGGGTGATCGTCAAAGTCCAGGCTTTCCACCTTGGTGAACGGCGGCAGGGCATAGATGCGCTTCTCACGCCCGGCACCAAACAGTTGCAGCGCCGGCATCATGTGCATTTTCGGGTTGTCGAACTTCGGGATTGGCGACGGATCCATCACATAACGGTCGTTGACCTTCACCGGATAGGCATAGGTGGTGGCAATGTGGCCGTAGCGAGCGATGTCCTCATACAGTTTCACCTGCATCACGCCGTATTCTTCCAGCGCGTGCATCTTGCGGGTTTCGGTCTCGCGCGGTTCGATAAAGCGCAGCGGCTCGGGGATCGGCACCTGATAAATCAGGATCTGATCTTCCCGCAGCGGCGTTTCCGGAATGCGGTGGCGGGTCTGGATCAGCGTGGCTTCCGGCGTCCGTTCGGTGGTGGCGACGCCGGCCACCCGTTGGAAGAAGCGGCGGATGGAGACGGCGTTGGTGGTATCGTCCGCGCCCTGGTCAATCACTTTCAGCACGTCGTGCTGGCCGATAACGCTGGCGGTGATTTGAATGCCGCCGGTGCCCCAGCCGTATGGCATCGGCATTTCACGACCGCCGAACGGCACCTGATAGCCGGGGATGGCCACGCCCTTCAGAATGGCGCGGCGGATCATGCGTTTGGTCTGTTCGTCCAGGTAGCCGGGGTTATAACCGCTCAATACTTCAGTCATGACGCGCCTCCTGACGCTCGGCAAATTCCTGCCGCAGGCGTTTCAACAGTTCCAGTTCGGCCTGGAAATCAACGTAGTGCGGCAATTTAAGGTGAGAAACGAAGCCGGCGGCTTCCACGTTATCGGCATGGGCCAACACGAACTCTTCGTCCTGTGCCGGGCTGGCGACGCTCTCGCCGTATTCGGCGGTTTGCAGAGCGCGATCGACCAGCGCCATCGCCATGGCCTTGCGTTCCGCGCGACCGAATACCAGCCCGTAACCGCGGGTAAAATGCGGCGGCTGTTGCGGCGGATCAACGAAGCCGTTGACCATTTCGCATTCGGTCAGCAGGATTTCGCCGATATCAATGGCAAAGCCCAACTCTTCCGGCACGATGGACACCGTCAGGTAGCCGCTGCGAATTTCCCCGGCGAACGGGTGGGTGCGGCCATAGCCGCGCTGGGTCGAATAACCGAGCGCCAGCAGAAAGCCTTCGTCGCCGCGCACCAGCTGTTGCAGGCGTGCCGAACGCGGGCAGGGGTAAACCGGTGGCGTGCGGGTAATGTCGTCCGGCGTGCTGTCGTCATCCAGTTCGGGCTGCGCCAGTTGCTGCTGGCTGAGCAGATCGAACACGTGGGCGCATTGCTCCGGCAGCGGCTCTTCGGCCAACGGCGCGGCGGGCGTTTCGCCTTCTGCCAGCAGCGCGAAGTCCAGCAGACGATGGGTGTAATCGTAGGTTGGGCCAAGCACCTGACCGCCGGGCAAGTCTTTGTAAACCGCAGAAATGCGTCGTTCCAGACGCATCTTGTCGGTGGCCAGCGGTTGGCTGACCGCCAGCCGTGGCAGCGTGGTGCGATAGGCGCGCAGCAGAAAAATGGCTTCCACCAGATCGCCGCTGGCCTGTTTGACGGCCAGCGCCGCCAGTTCGCGGTCATACACGCCGCCCTCGGTCATCACACGGTCCACCGCCAGCCCGAGTTGCCGATCGATTTGTTCGGCGCTCAGCGCCGGCTGCGCGCTATCACCGCGACGCAGGTTTTCCTGTAACTGATGGGCGGCCTCAATGGCTTTTTCGCCCCCTTTCACCGCGACGTACATCAGCAGGCCTCCAGATGCGTGGTGCGTGGAATGGCGATCAGTTGCTCGCCACAGGTCAGTAGTACGTCAATGCCCAGCGGGAAGCGGTGCGGACGTTCCAGCAGATAATCGCGCAGCGCGGCGGGCAGTTCCGGGCTGATAAGCCGTTGCCGCTCAATGCCGGGGCCGCTCAGGCGCAGCGGTGCGCCTGCCGTCAGGCTGCTCACCTGCACCAGCAGAGTGGCGCCGAATTCCGGCGAAATATCGCTGCCGTACGGTAATTGGCTTAAATCTGCCGCTTGCAGGCTGCCGTCCCACAGCGCAAAGCGGATCGCTGCCGGCGTGTCAGCCAGCGGCGCGCCGGTGTGGAAACGAATGTTTGTCAGCACTTGCTCACAATGCAGGGCAGGGCAGAGATGGATCGGGGTTTCCCCGTCGGCCAACGTCAGCAGCGCTGCGGTGTCGGCGGCGTTCAACGGCGGCCATACTGGCCCGTCGCCGAGCGTCACCGTGACGCCCGGTTCGCTTAACGCCTTGAGCATCAAGCGGAAGGCATGCTGCGCCTGTTCAATCGGTTGGGCAAAGCCGGTGAGTAAACTCATGGTTATTCCCCCCGCACCAGGGTAAAGAAGTCGACCCGGCTGGACGCCACCGCGCGGGAGCGCAGTTGACGCTGCTCCTGCTGCAGCGCCGCCAGCGGTTCAATCAGCCGCTGTTGCAGCCGTTCGTGGTGTTCCGGCTGTTGCAGCAGCGCATCGGCCAGCGCGCACAGCTCGGCATGGGCCTTGTCGCGCCCGGCGATGTAGCTGTAACCGTGGCCGCCGTTGTCCAGTTGCACCACGCTGCGGGTGACGGTCATGTCGCCCAGCACGAAGCGGCGGCCGGTAGCTCCCATCCGCCCCTGCAACTGCGCCAGGCCGATCTCCGGCGCGCGCAGCAGTTGATAGCGCGGGTTAAGGTTCAGCGCCTGCCAGTGGCTGCGTAGCTGGGCCGGTTGGCTGTGCGCCAACACTGACATCCAGCGTTGTCTGCTCGATAAGGATTGCATTCAGTGCTCCATCGTCAGTTCGATCATGTCGGCGCGCGCCAGGCTGACGGAGTATTCCGCCACGCTGTTGCTGCCGACACAGGTATTCAGGGTTCGCACGCACAGCAGCGGCGCGTGGGTGGCGATCTCCAGCAGTTGGCTCTCTTTGGCCTGCGCGCGACGGGCGCTGATGCGCGTCTGGCTGCGGGTCAGCGACTGGTGGATACGTTGTTCGATAAATTCATGCAGCGAGCCGCTGTGGAACTGTTGCAGCGCCGGCCACCAATCCAGATCCGGCAGGTAGTGATCGATAACGCTCAGTGGTACGCCATTGACCCGACGCAACGTCCGCAGGTGAATCACCGTTTCGCCCTCTTCACGCGATAACGCGCTGGCGATATGGCCGTTGCAGGGGCGCAAAACTGCGAGTAAGCGCTCACTGGTGGGGTGGCTTCCCTGCTCGAACAGGTTCTGGCTAAAGCGGGTTTTGGCATGCAGCGGATAATCATAAGGGCGCATCAGCACCAGAATGCCGATGCCATGGCGACGTTGCAGCCAGCCGCGTTCCACCAGTTGATCGACCGCACGGCGCAGCGTATGGCGATTGACCTGGTAGCGGTCGGCCAGTTGCTGTTCTGAAGGCAGATAGTCGCCGCAGCGGTAGTGGGCGCGTAACTCGTCTTCCAACTGCGCGGCGATTTGCTGGTAACGAGTCGGGTAAGTGGTCGGATGTCTAGATAACTGCATCATAATAAAAACCTCCGTTGGCCGGGGCGCTGTCGGTGATGTCGAATGTAAATTGCGGCATGGTGCATACCCGTTGATCACGTTGGCCATAGGGTGCCGCCGCGAGATGACAATTGCGTTACGCGTTGGTGGCGAACAGATGAACTATTTTCGACAGAGGGATGCCAAGCGGCGCACGTCGCGCTAAGCTAACGCCATTGTTTGCTCTCACGCTGGTTCGCAACATGTCTCAACCCATTACTGCTCCTGAATCCCCGGCTCGCGCATGGCCGCTGTGGAAACCAATCCTGTTCCTGCTGGTGGTCGCCGTCGGGTTGTATTACGTCAAGTGGCAGCCGTATTACGGCAAGGCGTTTTTGGCGGCAGACAGCCATTCGATTGGCAACTCCATTCTGGCCAACCCGGCTGACAGCCCGTGGCTGGCGGCGTGGCAATACGCGCTGGTCTACTTCAAGGCGGTGTGGAAGGCGGCGGTGCTCGGCGTGCTGCTGGGGTCGCTGGTGCAGGTATTGATCCCGCGTGACTGGCTGGTGCGTACCCTCGGCCACCGGCGTTTTTCCGGTACGTTGCTCGGTACGCTGATTGCGCTGCCCGGCATGATGTGTACCTGCTGTGCGGCGCCGGTCGCCGCCGGGCTGCGTCGGCAGTCGGTGTCCAGCGGCGCGGCATTGGCATTTTGGCTAAGTAACCCGGTACTGAACCCGGCGACGCTGATCTTTATGGGCTTTGTGCTCGGTTGGCAGTTTGCGGTTATTCGACTGGTGGCCGGCGTGGTCATGGTGTTGGGTATTGCCTGGCTGGTGCAGCGCCTCACCGCCAACGATGCGCCGCCGGCAGCACTGCAGGCGGCGGTCATGCCGCAGGCGAAAACGCCGGATCAACCGTTCTTCGGCCGCTGGATAAAGGCGCTGTGGGTGTTATTCTGGTCTACCATTCCGATTTATATCCTGGCGGTGCTGTTGCTGGGGGCGGCGCGCGTCTGGCTGTTCCCGCATGCCGACGGCGCGGTGGACAACAGCCTGCTGTGGATTGTCGGCCTGGCGATCGCCGGCTGCCTGTTTGTCATTCCCACCGCGGCGGAAATCCCTATCGTGCAGGCGATGATGTTGGCGGGCATGGGGCCGGGCCCGGCGCTGGCGCTGCTGATGACGCTGCCGGCCGTCAGCCTGCCTTCGCTGTTGATGCTCAACAAGGCGTTTTCTGCCAAGGCGCTGTGCCTGACCGCCGCGCTGGTGGCCTTGTGCGGCGTCGCCACTGGGCTGGTGGGACTGGTGTTGATGTAATGGTCGGTGAAGGCATCTAGCGCAGCTTGTGCACCACCTGATTGCTGCTGCCGCGCCAGATCAGCGCCGGATCTTTTAAATCCTGCACGAACTTGCCGTCAATCAGTACGTTGATCAGATCCACCACCTGCATCTGTTGGTGGTCCAGTTCATCCAGCCGGTAGCCGGTCCACAGCCAGATATCCTTGCCGGGGCATTCGGCACGTACCCGTTGCACCAGCTGCAATATTGCCGCCAGGTTGGCCGGATGCAGCGGATCGCCGCCCGACAGCGACAGCCCCTGACGCGGTATGCGTTGGTCGTTGAGATCGGCAATGATGCGATCCGCCATCCGTGCGCTGAACGGCTGGCCGGAGTTCAGCCGCCAGGTGCTTTTGTTGTAGCAGCCGGGGCATTGATGAACGCAGCCGGCGACAAACAGCGTACAGCGGGTGCCGGGGCCGTTGACCACATCGATCGGGTAATACTGGTGATAATTCATAGTCGGTTTGCCATCAGGCCATTGTTGGGATTGATAACGCCTGATGAGCCGATTGCTGCTGGCCCATCAGGCGGCAGGCGTTAGCCGATCTGCCCGTTATCCAGGTGTTTCACCCGGCGTTTGACCTCTTCCTGTTTACCGGCGTTGAACGGCCGTGCGTCCGGGCTGCCGAGATAGCCGCACACCCGGCGCGTGACCGACACCTTCGCCGAGTCATGATTGCCGCATTTCGGACAGGTAAAGCCCTTGCTGGTGCAGGAAAACTCGCCGGTGTAGCCACACTGATAGCATTCGTCGATCGGCGTGTTGGTGCCGTAATACGGCACGCGGCTGTAGCTGTAATCCCACACGTCTTCCAGCGCCTTCAGATTGTGCTGCAGGTTCGGGTATTCGCCGTAGCAGATGAAACCGCCGTTGGCCAGCGGCGGGTAGGGCGCCTCAAAGTCCAGCTTGTCGTACGGATTGACCTTTTTCTCCACGTCGAGGTGGAAACTGTTGGTGTAGTACCCCTTGTCGGTGACGCCCGGCACCACGCCGAAATCGGCGGTATCCAGCCGGCAGAAACGATCGCACAGGTTTTCGCTTGGCGTACTGTACAGGCTGAAGCCGTAGCCGGTTTCCGCTTTCCAGCTTTCAGTGGCGGCACGCAGGCGTTCGACGATCGCCAGCGCTTTGGCACGCAGCGTCTCATCGTCATACAGATGGCTGCGGTTGTCGCACAGCGCATTGATGGTTTCGTGAATGCCGATATAGCCGAGCGAGATCGACGCGCGGCCATGCTTGAAAATCTCGGCGATGTCATCGTCGGCGTTGAGACGCACGCCGCAGGCGCCCTCCATGTAGAGAATCGGTGCCACCCGAGCCTTGATGCCCTGCAAGCGCGCGATACGCGTCATCAGCGCTTTCTTCGCCAACAGCAGGCGTTCATCCAGCAACTGCCAGAAGCGTTTTTCGTTGCCCATCGCCTCCAGCGCAATGCGTGGCAGGTTCAGACTGATCACGCCGATATTGTTGCGGCCGTCGTGGATCTGTTCGCCGTTTTCCTGGTAAACGCCGAGGAAACTGCGACAGCCCATTGGCGTCTTAAATGAACCGGTAACGCTAACCACTTGATCGTAGTTAAGAATATCTGGATACATGCGCTTACTGGCACATTCCAGTGCCAACTGCTTGATGTCGTAGTTCGGATCGCCGTACTGGTGATTCAGGCCATCGCGGATGGCGAACACCAATTTGGGGAATACCGCCGTTTTACGGTTTTTTCCCAGCCCGGCGATGCGGTTTTTCAGGATCGACTGCTGGATCATTCGCGACTGCCAACCGGTACCGAGGCCAAAGCCAAAGGTGACGAACGGCGTCTGGCCATTGGCGGTGTGCAGCGTGTTCACTTCGTATTCCAGCGACTGGAACGCGTCGTAACACTCTTTTTCGGTACGCGCCATGGCGTAGTCATCGGGCTGCGGGATCTGCCATTGTTGCGCCACCTGTTGGTGCTTGCGGAAGCTTTCGCTGACGAACGGCGCCAGGATTTCATCGATGCGGTTGATGGTGGTGCCACCATAGATATGGCTGGCGACCTGGGCGATGATCTGCGCCGTGACCGCGGTGGCGGTAGAGATCGATTTTGGCGGCTCAATCTCGGCGTTGCCCATTTTGAAACCGTTGGTCAACATGCCTTTCAGATCGATCAGCATGCAGTTGAACATTGGGAAGAACGGTGAGTAATCGAGATCGTGATAATGGATCTCGCCGCGTTCATGCGCCAGCACCACGTCGCGCGGCAGGATGTGCTGTTTGGCGTAGTGTTTGGCGACGATGCCGGCCAGCAGATCGCGCTGGGTCGGGATCACTTTGCTGTCCTTGTTGGCGTTTTCATTCAGCAGCGCGACGTTGCTCTGTTCAACCAGGCCGCGGATCTCCTGGTTCAAGCGGCCGCGCAGTTCACGAGAAACGTCGCGATCGTGGCGGTACTCGATGTAGGCGCGCGCCAGCTGTTTGTACGGCCCGGCCATCAGCTGATTTTCAACCGCCAGCTGAATGTCATGGATATCAACGCGTTGCTGTTGCTCCATTTGCTGAGCGACCACGCGGGCGACGGTGGCGCAGTAGTCGGCGTCAACCACACCGACGGCCAGGGCGGCCCGTTCGATAGCCTGCCCGATCCGTGCCTGGTCAAAAGGTACCTGACAACCGTCCCGTTTAATCACTACTGGTTTCACGATGCTACTCCTTGTTCCGCTCGGGAGCGTTATGCCCGTTGTTGGGCTTATCCACAGGGCAATACCGCAGCGTGCAAGGGCTGCAGCGACGTGTGGACGATTTTGTGGATAACTACTACATATAGGTGATGGAAATTATCTATGCACTATATATGGGTGTTGTGGCGGTTTTTTTGATGTAGGACAAGGAAGTTTGGTGACAGTTGGTTCGCTGTACAAACGTAAATCGTGCAGATGAATGCAGCCCCCATAATCCGCGGGTTGAATGTATCGGTAGGCAATAAAAACAATGTGGCAAACTGTGATGGCGATCGCGGTTACTGGCAACAGCCGGGCCCGCGCGGGCAGGCCCGTCTGGCGTCAATCTTCCCGCAGCCACCACACCGCTTCAAACGGGCGCAGCGTGGTTGCCTGTGGTAACGCCGGTGCATCGGCATAGTTGGCGGCCAACTGGCGCCACAGATCGCCGGCGTCGACCCCTTCTGCCTGCCAGCGCAGCGGTTCGCGGCTCAGGTTAGCGACCACCAACAGCCGCTGGCCGTTCCAGCTGCGCTGGTAGCACCACAGCGCCGGGTGTTCGGGCGCCAGATCCTGGTAATCGCCGTGGGTCAGCAGCGGGTGCTGCTTGCGCAACGCAATCAGGTGACGGTAGGTGTAAAACACCGAATCCTGGTCGGCCAGCGCCGCGTCGGCGTTGATCTGCGCGTAATTGTCGGCGCAGGCAATCCACGGCGAACCGCAGGTAAAGCCGGCATGGGCGGCGGCGCTCCACTGCATTGGCGTGCGGCCATTGTCGCGTGATTTGCAGGCCAGAATGGCCAGCAGTTGCCGATCGTTGATGCCTTGGGCGCTGAGTTCGGCGTACATATTCAGGCTTTCCACATCACGGTATTGCTCAATACGCTGGAAACCGGGGTTGGTCATGCCGATCTCTTCGCCCTGATAAATGTACGGCGTGCCCTGCATGCCGTGCAGCACCAGTGCCAGCATTTTGGCCGCCGGCACGCGCAACTCGCCGTCATCGCCAAAGCGTGACACGATGCGCGGCTGATCGTGATTACACCAGAACAGTGCGTTCCACGCCCGGTTGTGCATACCCTGCTGCCAGTGGCGGAAAATGGACTTCAGGGCGACGTAATCCGGCGCGGCCAGCGTCCATTTTTCACCGTTGGCATAGTCCACCTTCAGATGGTGGAAGTTAAAGGTCATTGACAGCTCTTCGCCGCTGTTAGCCGCATATTGCTGACAATGTTCCAGCGTGGTCGACGACATCTCGCCGACCGTCATCAGGCCGCGCGGCTGGAACACCTCACGGCTCATTTCCTGCAGAAATTCGTGGATCCGCGGCCCGTCGGTGTAAAAGCGCCGGCCGTCGCCGAGGGTATCGTCCAGAAAATCCTGTTGTTTTGACACCAGATTAATCACGTCGAGACGCAGGCCGTCGACGCCTTTGTCGGCCCAGAACTGGCAGACTTTTTTTAGCTCTTCGCGCACCGGCGGATGTTCCCAGTTCAGGTCCGCCTGTTCGGTGGCGAACAGGTGCAGGTAGTACTGGCCGCTGTCGGCGTGCCACTGCCACGCCTGACCGCCAAATTTGGAGCGCCAGTTATTGGGCGGCGTCTGTTCGCTGCCGTCGCGCCAGATGTAAAACTGACGATGCGGGCTGTGGCGATCCTGTGCCGCCTTGAACCACGGGTGCTCGGTAGAGGTGTGGTTGAACACCATATCCATGACGATGCGGATACTGCGCTGATGCGCGGCGGCGACCAGCCGCTCAAAGTCCTCCAGCGTGCCGTAGGCCGGATCGATGGCGCAGTAATCCGCCACGTCGTAGCCGTTGTCCACCTGCGGCGAGAGGTACACCGGCGTCAGCCAGATGGCGTCAACGCCCAGCTCTTGCAGATAGTCCAGCCGCTGGATCACGCCGGCCAGATCGCCGTAGCCGTTGCCGGTGCTGTCCTGAAAGCTCTTCGGGTAGATTTGATAGATGACGCCGTTTTGCCACCAGGGGATTGGGTTGCTCATAACAGAATACCTTTTGACTGTAACCTTGGGGCCGAACCGTCGGCCCCGGTTCCCGTCATCCTCCATCACTCGGCCAGCGCCTGGTGAGAAGGGCTGGGGAATATTATAAAACCAGCAGCTCGCCGCGGCGCGCCTTGCGTTGGTAAATCAGCACCGTCAGTACCAGTGGGATAACCACCGCCGCCAGGGTGGCCAGCGCAAACACCATCCAGAACTGCGGCTGGATAGACAGAATGCCCGGTAAACCACCGACGCCAATGCCGTTGGCCATCACGCCGTCGAGACCGCAGATCAGGCCGGCGACGGCGGAACCGATCATCGCGCACAGCATCGGGAAGCGATATTTCAGGTTGATACCGTACATCGCCGGTTCGGTGACGCCGAGGTAGGCCGAAATGGCGGCCGGTACGGAGATTTCACGTTCGTTGGTTTTGCGGCTGACGATGATGATGCCCAGCACCGCCGACGCCTGCGCAATGTTGGACAGCGCGATGATTGGCCACACCGGGGTGCCGCCCATGCTCTGGATCATCTGCATATCGATCGCCAGCGTGGTCTGGTGTACGCCGGTAATCACCAGCGGCGCATACAGGAAGCCGAACAGCGCGGCGCCAATCGGCGCAAAGGCGCCGGTCATTACCGATTTTACCGCCCAGGCGACGCCATCACCGATCATGCGGCCAAATGGCCCGATCAGCGTATGCGCCAGGAACACTGCCAGCAGCAGCGAAACCACCGGCACCACCACCAGATACAGATAATCCGGCACGATCCTTTTCAAGCGGGTTTCGATCCAGCCCAGCGCCATGCCGGCCAGGATCGACGGGATCACCTGCGCCTGATAACCGACCTTTTCAATGGTGAACCAGCCGAAATTCCACACTTCCGGCAACTGCTGGCCGAGTAGGTAGGAGTTCATCAGCTGCGGCGACACCAGCGTAATGCCCATCACGATGCCCAATACCGGCGTGCCGCCCATTTTTTTCACCGTTGACCAGCAGATCGCCACCGGCAGGAACATAAAGATCGCTTCGCCGAGCAGCCACAGGAAGTCATAAGCGGTTTTCCAACCGGCGCTGGACTGTGCCAGCGTTTGGCCGTCGGACATCGGGATATCGCCGATCACATTGCGAAAGCCGAGGATCAAGCCGCCGCTGATCAGCGCCGGCAGCAGCGGGAAGAAGATTTCGGCAAAGTGCGAAATGGTGCGTTCGAACCAGGTCATGTTCTGGCGCGCCGCCACCTTGGCCTGCTCCTTATCGGCTTCGTTGACGCCGGCGGCGGCGATCAGCGCCTGATAGTAATCGCCGACTTCCGGGCCAATCACTACCTGGAATTGCCCGGCGTTGGTGAAGCAGCCCTTGACCATGCGCAGCTCCTCAATCTCTTTCGGGCTGGCCTTGCTGGGATCCTTCAGCACAAAACGGAGCCGGGTAATGCAGTGGCTGACGGTCGCAATATTGTCGCGGCCGCCCACCAACACGATCAGACGATCGATATCCTGCTGGTTGACTTTACTCATTATAAGTACCTTTTTTGGCAGAACGCAGAGGTGAGCCGGTTACCCGTCATACTTGAAGCCGCATCGGCGTTGGCTACGCGCATTTACCCGAATCACTGACTTGAGTCAGCTCATCGGGATGCATTTGCTTGCCGCCTGGATGCAACTCCAATTATTTAGGGTAACTATCCGTCATACTTGAAGCCGCATCGGCGTTGGCTACGCGCATTTACCCGAATCACTGACTTGAGTCAGCTCCTCGGGATGCATTTGCTTGCCGCCTGGATGCAACGTCCATGTGTTGGGATCTCGAGCTGATCGAAGCTTAGCCATTTGGCTTTTTTAATGAAATGGGAACGTTCCCGGATTGGGGTGACGATCACAAAATGCCAAAATAAGTGCGTTTTTTAATCAGGAAAGTTTGCTGGGTACCACGATGCGCCGAATGGCGAGTTCACCGTTGAGTTGCCCAAGCAGCTGCTGTGCTGCCTGTACACCGGCGCTGCCGTAGCCGAACTCCACCGACAGCGTCTCCGGGAACAGAAAGCTCAGCAGTGGGGTATTGCCGATGGCGCACACCTGAATCGGACGAGCCTGTTGCTGTTGCAGATACTTGATCGCGCCGAGCGCAATACTGTCCGACGCGCAGACCAGCGCGGTGGTCTGTTCGGCGATCGCCGACGCTGCCAGTTGGAAGCCGCTCTGATAGCTCAGTTCGCCTAGCGCCGCGTGCGGTTCAATCTGCTGCTGTCGGCAGGCGTCCAGATAGGCCTGATAGCGGCGTTGGCCGGTGGTGGCGTCCGATTGCTGCACCCCCAGGTAGCCGATGTGCCGGTGGCCCTGGCGCTGCAAGTGTGCCATCAATAAATTGACCGCGCCGACGTCGTCATAACACACCGAGGAAAAGCCGGCGTATTCACGCACCATCACCACCATTTTTTCCTGCCACGGGTGCAGCATGTCGGCGGTCAGCCCGGTAAAGCCGAACAGGATCACGCCGTCGACGTTGCGCTGCGCCAAGACGTGCAAATGCTCCTGTACCAGACGGGTTTCGAACTGGCTTTCCATCACGATCGGGTCATAACCCTGCTGATACAGCAGCGGCAACATGGTGCGCACCGCCTGGTTTTCCGACGGTGAATCCAGACGGGAAACGATAATACCCACCACTTTATCGCTCTGCCCGCGCATGGCGCGTGCCGACTTGGACGGGGTGAATCCCTGCTGACGGATCACCGCTTCCACCCGTTCGCGGGTTTGTGGGCTCACGCTGCCTTCGTTGTTCAAAACGCGTGATACGGTGGATTTTCCTACGCCACTCAGGCGAGCTATATCCTTGATTGTCAGCCGGTTTTGCATGGTTTATTTATCGTTTAAGTTGAAGGGCGTAAACTTTGTGCTCTGTCAGTGCCGGTCAGAATAGCGCATTTTGCAAAATGGATCCTGGTGCTGAGCGCGTATCTGCGCATTGTCGGTGCGGCCGCGGCGGCCGCCCTGTCTTTTCACTTACCGGAGGTTATCACCCGTATGGACCCTGAGCCTACCCCCGCAAACACCCACTCGGTTCACCGGTAAACCTCTCCGCTCTGCGCTGCTGATTTACCGGTGAAGTTAACGGTAACCGGTAGCGTGCGCTTCACTGTTCGCTTCTGTTGCTATTGATACAAAGAATCTGCCACGGCAGAGGTTTTTGGCGCGTTCAAAAATCAGCCGCCGTGGCCGGTTCGCGACTGCGCTGCCGCCGCCAGGCGGTGGCAAAAGGGGCGAACAATGAACCTGAAAATGCTGCCACACCTGTTGCTGAACCTGCTCAGCCGCAATCTGCCGCACCGCCTGGTGCACCGCGATCGCCTGCTGGAGGGCGTAGCTAGCGACGCGCGCGCAATGCCGGCCGGCCTGGCGCAACAGCGGCTGGAGTGTGCCGCCGCCAGCCCGCTCCAGCTGTATACGCGTTTTGACAGCCACCCGGAAGGCATCACCGATCGCGAGGCGCAGATCCAGCGCGATCGCGTGGGTGAAAACATCATCGACGATCGGCAACAGGAAAGTGCCTGGCGTCACCTGTGGCACTGCTATCGCAACCCGTTCAACCTGCTGTTGACCGCGCTTGGCATGATCTCTTATGCCACCGAGGATCTCACCGGTGCGCTGGTGATTGCGCTGATGGTGCTGGTGTCTACGCTGCTGAACTTTATTCAGGAGGCGCGATCCAACCGCGCTGCCGATGCGTTGAAGGCCATGGTCAGCAACACCGCCACGGTGATCCGCAGCGACGCGCTAACCGGTAAAAGCGAGCATCGCGAACTGCCGATTGCGCAGCTGGTGCCGGGCGATATCATCAAGTTGGCGGCGGGCGATATGATCCCGGCGGATCTGCGGCTGCTCAGCGCCAAGGATCTGTTTATCAGCCAGGCGGCGCTGACCGGCGAGTCGCTGCCGGTGGAGAAAGCCGCCGATCCACACCGTCTGGCGCAGGATCCGCTGGAATGCCAAAACCTGTGCTTTATGGGCACCAACGTGGTGAGCGGCACCGCGCTGGCGATGGTGATCGGCAGCGGCGGTAACACCTATTTCGGTCAGTTGGCACAGCGCCTCACCGGGCAGGCGGAGGAACCCAACGCCTTTCAGCGGGGGATCAGCAAGATCAGCTGGCTGTTGATCCGTTTTATGCTGGTGATGACGCCGATCGTGTTGCTGATCAACGGCTACACCAAAGGAGACTGGTGGGAAGCGGCGCTGTTTGCGCTGTCGGTGGCGGTCGGGCTGACGCCGGAAATGCTGCCGATGATCGTCACGTCGACGCTGGCGCGCGGTGCGGTGAAACTGTCGCGGCAAAAAGTGATCGTCAAACGTCTGGACGCCATTCAGAACTTCGGCGCGATGAACATCCTCTGCACCGATAAAACCGGCACGCTTACGCAGGACAAAATTGCGCTGGAGCGCCATACCGACGTGTTCGGCGTCAACAGCGATCGAGTTTTGCGCTACGCCTGGCTCAACAGTTTTTACCAGACCGGGCTGAAGAACCTGCTGGATGTGGCGGTGTTGAGCTGCGGTGAGCACAGCGGTCAGCCGGATGCGCTGCGCGATTACCGCAAGGTGGATGAAATTCCATTTGATTTCGAACGTCGGCGCATGTCGGTGGTGGTCGCGCAACATGACGACCAGCATCAATTGATCTGCAAGGGCGCTCTGGAAGAAATGCTGGCGATCTGCAGCCAGGTACGTCAGGGATCGCAGATCCTGCCGCTCGATGCCGGGCTGTTGGCGCGCATTCGCTGCATCACCAGCGATCTTAACCAGCAGGGACTGCGGGTGGTGGCCGTGGCGGTCAAGACGCTGCCGGCAGAGAACCGGCAGTACGGCGTGGTCGATGAAGCGGATCTGATCCTTGAGGGATACATCGCGTTCCTCGATCCACCAAAAGAGAGCACCGCGCCGGCGCTGGCGGCGTTAAAGCGCAATGGCGTTACGGTGAAGATCCTGACCGGCGACAACGAGCGGGTGGCAGCCAAGGTTTGTGGCGACGTCGGCTTGGCCACCGAACGGGTGCTGTGCGGTAGCGACATCGAACGGCTGAGCGATGCGCAGCTGGCGGTTGCGGCGCAAGACACTACGCTATTCGCCAAGCTGACGCCGTTACACAAGGAACGTATTGTGCAGGTGCTGCGGCAACAGGGCCACGTGGTGGGCTTTATGGGTGACGGCATCAACGATGCGCCGGCGTTGCGGGCGGCGGATATTGGCATTTCGGTGGACTCGGCGGTGGATATCGCCAAAGAAGCGGCCGACATCATACTGCTGGAAAAGAGCCTGATGGTGCTGGAACAAGGGGTGATTGAAGGGCGCCGCACCTTCGCCAATATGCTCAAATACATCAAGATGACCGCCAGTTCCAACTTCGGTAATGTATTCAGCGTGCTGATTGCCAGCGCCTTTTTACCGTTCCTGCCGATGCTGCCGCTACATCTGCTGGTGCAGAACCTGATGTACGACGTTTCGCAGATCGCCATTCCGTTCGATAACGTCGATGACGATCAGATTACGCAGCCGCAGCGGTGGAACTCCGCCGATCTGGGGCGGTTTATGGCTTTTTTTGGGCCGATAAGCTCGATCTTTGACGTGCTGACCTTCTGCCTGATGTGGTGGATCTTCAAGGCCAATACGCCGGAAGCGCAAACGCTGTTCCAGTCAGGGTGGTTTATTGAAGGACTGTTATCGCAAACGCTGATTGTGCATATGATCCGCACGCGCAAAATTCCCTTTGTGCAGAGCCGCCCGTCGTGGCCGCTGCTGCTGACCACGCTGTTGGTGATCGCCTGCGGCATCGGCCTGACCTTTTCGCCGTTGGCCGGTTTTCTGCAATTACAGGCGCTGCCGCTGGGGTATTTCCCGTGGCTGCTGCTGATTCTGGCCGGTTACATGGTGCTGACTCAGGGGGTGAAGGGCTGGTTTGTGCGCCGCTACGGCTGGCAGTAGCCGGCTGCCGTAGCGCCTGGTGGGGCGGGCAGGCCGCTGTCCGCCCACAGGTTGTGATCAAGTGCGCCTTTTTGCCGTCGCGGTTGGACATCTGAACTATGCTCGGTCTTTATCTACAGCGTTGGCTGTTTTTATTGCTGTTTTTCCTCTGAGGAATTTCCGATGCATAAGATCCATCGTTATACGCTACCGGCCCTGTCCCTGTTACTTTCCCTCAATGCGCTGGCACAGCCGGCTGGCGAGTTGCCGCTGATGCCATGGCCGCAGCAGGTGACGCTGTCGCAGCCGCCGGGCAAATGGCTATTGAATCAACGCCTGGCGATCCGCGTGCAGGGCGACGATCTGGACGAGGCGGTAACACGCTGGCGGCAGCGCATTGAAATGCAAACCGGCTGGCAGCTGGCTCCGGCCACTTCGCCGGACGCGGCGATCATCGAGGTGAGGGTCAAACATGCGGTGGCGGCACAGCCGCTGCCGGACAGCGACGAAAGCTATCAGCTGTCGGTGACGCCGCAGGGAGCCACGCTGATCGCCAATACCCGCTTTGGCGCGTTGCGCGGCATGGAAACCCTGCTGCAATTAGTGCAAACCGACGCTGACGGCACCTTCCTGCCGCTGGTGTCGGTCACCGATGTACCGCGTTTCCCATGGCGTGGGGTATTGCTGGATTCCGCGCGTCATTTCTTGCCGGTGGCCGATATTCTGCGCCAGTTGGACGGCATGGCGGCGGCCAAGCTCAACGTGTTCCACTGGCATTTGACCGACGACCAGGGCTGGCGCTTTGCCTCGACGCGTTATCCGAAATTGCAGCAGTTGGCCAGCGACGGTCAGTTCTACACCCGCGAACAGATGCAGCAGGTGGTGGCTTATGCCGCCGCGCGGGGTATCCGCGTGGTGCCGGAAATCGATCTGCCGGGTCACGCCTCCAGTATTGCGGTGGCCTATCCACAGTTGATCAGCGCGCCTGGCCCCTACCAGATGCAGCGTGAATGGGGCGTGCATCGGCCAACGCTGGATCCGTCCAATAAACAGGTTTACGTCTTTATTGAGGCGATCATCGGCGAACTGGCGGAGATTTTCCCCGATCCTTACCTACATATCGGCGGTGACGAAGTGGACGCCAGCCAATGGCAGCAGTCCAGCGCGGTGCAGGCGTTGATGAAACAGCAGCAACTGGCGGATACCCATGCCTTGCAGGCCTGGTTCAACCAACGGCTGGAGCAGATCCTCGAACGTCACCAACGGCGGATGGTCGGCTGGGACGAGATTTATCACCCGTCGCTACCGCGCACTATCGTCATCCAGTCATGGCAGGGGCCGGACTCGCTCGGCGCCAGCGCGCAGGACGGCTATCAGGGCATTTTGTCGACCGGCTTTTATCTCGATCAGCCGCAAAGTACCGCCTATCACTACCGCAATGAAATTCTGCCGCAGCCGCTGGGCGTCGATAGCGCGGTGGGCGAGGGGGAGCGGGCGCAGAGCTGGCAGTTCAGCATGCCGCGCCTCAAGGGCAGCCCGGTGGAAGGCAGTTTCACGCTGATCGAGGGAGCCAACGGTTGGCGCGGATTTATCGATTTCAACGGCAAATCGCGACGGGCGTTGCAGGATATCGTCTGGCTGGCGCCGGGCCGGCTGACCTTCCGCGTCGACAGCTGGATGGGGGAAACGCGCCCGGTGCTGAGCTTGCAGCAGCAGACGCTGAGCGGCTATATACGCGTCGGTAACGTGCGTTACCCCACCAGCGGCAGCAGGCTGGCGGTGATGCCGCAGGGTAAAATGCCGGTGGTGCCGGACCCGCGGCAACAGGCCAATATTCTGGGCGGCGAAGCGGCGCTATGGGCGGAAAACGTGCGTGCGCCGCTGATCGATCTCAAGCTGTGGCCGCGCGCGTTTGCCGTGGCGGAACGCTTGTGGTCGGCGCAGGACGTGAGCGATGAAAATAATATGTACCGGCGTCTGGCGACGGTGGATGCCTGGTCGGTAGTCTCTGTGGGGTTACAACAGCATGCGCAAACCGCGCGTGAATTCACCCGACTGGCCAACAGCGTGGACATCATGCCGTTGCAGATTTTCGCCGAAGCGCTGGAGCCGGCGCAGTATTACACTCGCCAGCACCTGAAGTTCCAGGCCGGCAACTATCACCAGTTCGAGCCGCTGAATCGCCTTGCCGATGCCTTGCCGGCGGAAAGCAGCGCGGTGCGTGACATGACGTTGCAGGTGGCGGCATTGCTCAAGGATCGCGACAATCGCGTGGCGCAGGCGGCGCTGCGTGAACGGCTACAGCGTTGGCAGCAAAACGGCGCGGCGCTGCAACCGATGGTGGCCGGTAATCAGCTGATGCTGGAGCTGGCGCCGGTGGCGCAGGACGTCGAGACGCTGGCCGACATCGGACTGATGCTGCTGGATCGCTGGCAGCAGGGCAAACCGCTGAACGGCAGCGAAGCGCAACAGGTGCAACGCCAGTTGGATGCGGCGGCACAGGTGCGTGACGAACTGGTGATTGTGGCGGTGTATCCGCTGGAAACGCTGCTGCATGCGCTGACGGTGCGCTGAGCGCTCAATAAAACGGTCAGCCTGGGCTGACCGTTAATGGCCTGCGAACCGATTAGCGGCGCACGGCGATGGCTTCGATCTCGATCTTCACGTCTTTTGGCAGGCGCGCCACTTCAACACAAGAACGGGCCGGGAACGGCGCATCGTGTTCGGTAAAGAAGGCTTCATAGGTAGCGTTTACCGTGGCGAAGTCGTTCAGATCCTTGACGAACACGGTGGTTTTGACGATGTCGGCCACCTTCAGGCCGGCGGCTTCAACGATCGCCTGGACGTTTTCCAGTGACTGACGCGCCTGAGCGGAAATGTCGTCGGCTACCGCGCCGGTTTTCGGGTTTACCGGGATCTGGCCGGAGGTGATGATCATGCTGCCCAGATCCACGCCTTGTACGTAGGGGCCGATGGCTGCCGGCGCGTTTTCGGTGCTGATATTACGTGACATTTTTTCTCCTGATAGACCCTGGGAGTTGCAAACCCAGCGTTGTCGGCTGCCTGCGTTCACCCCGCTCACCGACGTCCGTCAGCGCCTGGGGCCCCGCGCACCAGCGGCCTGACCGCGGCTTGCAATCCATTGGGTAGCAACGTGGATAGAGTTAACTTCAGAGACTCATTATAGGGAGTGGCGGACAGATGAACAGCGCCACGCCCGGATATTTGTCAATTTCACTCCGCCTTTAACACTACCCGGTGGTCGAACTCTTTTTCACAGTAGCGGCATTTCAATTGCACTTGGTCGGCGCGGGCCTTGACGCTAAAGCTGGACGGCACCGGTTCGCTGCGACTGATGCAGTTGCCGTTCGGGCAAGTCAGTACGCCGTCGATATGCTCCGGCAGGCTGAGCGTCAGTTTGCGTACCACCTCGTAATTGTCGATGCGGTTGACGGTGGCGTTCGGTGCGTACATCGCCAACTGGTTGGCCTGCTGCTCGGTGAGGAAGGTGTTCTCGATCTTGATCAGATCCTTGTGCCCCAGCGCCTTGGAAGGCAGGTTTAGGCCGATGGTGATGCGCTGGTCGGTGGCGGTCAGCTTGAACAGGGTCAGCAGTTTAAAGCCGATTTGCGCCGGGATATGGTCAATCACCGTGCCGCACTTGATGGCTTCTACCTGAAGTTTGTTGTCATGAGTCATGGTCATATCCCTCTTAAAGATCCAGTTCTGCGTTTAACACCAGCGCCAGCAGCGCCTGACGGGCGAAAATACCGTTGCCGGCCTGCTGGAAATAGTAGGCGTACGGCGTTTTGTCGACGTCGATGGTGATCTCGTCGATGCGCGGCAGCGGATGCAGTACCTTCATGTTGTCGCGGGCGCCCTCCAGATCCGCCGCGCGCAGCACAAACTGGGCTTTGACGTTGGCGTATTCGGACGGATCGAGACGTTCCTTCTGCACCCGGGTCATGTACAGAATATCCAGCTGCGGCACCACTTCTTCAATGCTGTTATGCAGACTGTATTGAATGCCTTTTTCTTCCAGCATCGTCAAAATGTAGCCCGGCATCGCCAGTGCGTCCGGCGCGATGAAGAAGAAGCGGTTGCCCTCGAACTTGGCCAGCGCCTGGGTCAACGAATGCACGGTGCGGCCGTATTTCAGGTCGCCCACCATGGCGATGTTGATGTTGTTCAGCCGGCCCTGGGTTTCCTGAATGGTGAACAGATCCAGCAGCGTCTGGGTCGGGTGCTGGTTGGCGCCGTCGCCGGCGTTGAGTACCGGAATGCTGCCGGAGAATTCGGCGGCCAGCCGCGCCGCGCCTTCCTGTGGATGACGCATGACGATGGCGTCAACGTAAGTGCCGATCACCGAAATGGTGTCGGCCAGCGTTTCGCCTTTCTTGCCAAGCGACGTATTGCTGCTGTCGGAAAACCCGACCACCGACGCGCCGAGACGCTGGATGGCGGTTTCAAACGACAGGCGGGTACGGGTCGAAGCTTCGAAGAAACAGCTGGCAATCACCTTGTGCTTTAGCAGTTCCGGCTGCGGCTGGGCTTTCAGGCTGGCGGCGGTGCGCAGCACCAGCTCCAAATCCTCACGGCTGAGATCGTTAATAGAGATGATATCTTTGTGATACAGCGGATTGGCCATGCTTCACTCTCCTCGACGAATGCCCGTGGCGCGGGACTGGGTGTTCAGGCAAAAAAAAGCCCCTCAACGAGGGGCTTGATACGATCGGTTCGGCAACAGGAGAAACAACGGCAGGCGGCTGCCGCGAGGCAGGGCGTTTTGTCGAGTATGGCGAACAAAACAGACGTCGTTTTTCATGCTTTCTCCTGGCAAATTGTCGCGCATTATACTCGCGCTTTACGTCACTGCAAGCGCTAAAACGCCGATTTTTGTCATTTGGCAAACGATTGGCTGGCTCGGTTGAGCGTCAGCGCTATGGTGGGAAAAGCAGAGGATAAAGAGGGGATTGGGGTACGGATCGAAACCCGCACCCCATTGCCTTTGCGTGACGCGCCCCGGCAATACGTTTCTGAGCTTAGCTCAAATTTTTAAAAATTCATCCTCTGCCGTTTACAGCGCCTTGCTCAGCGTCGCCACCATCACCGCCTTGATGGTATGCAGCCGGTTTTCCGCCTGATCGAACACCACGCTATGCGCCGATTCAAACACCTCGTCGGTGACCTCCATACCGCCTTGCAGGCCGTACAGCTGCGCCATTTGCTTGCCGAGCGTGGTCTGATCGTCATGGAACGCCGGCAGGCAGTGCAGGAACTTGACGTTCGGGTTGCCGGTCTGGCGCACCATCGCCATATTGACCTGATAAGGTTTCAGCAGCGCGATGCGCTCCTGCCATACTTCTTTTGGCTCACCCATCGACACCCAGACGTCGGTATACAGGAAGTCCACATCCTGCACGCCTTCGGCAATCTCTTCGGTCAGGGTGATTTTGCCGCCGGTCTGCTGGGCCAGTTGCTGGCACTGCGCCACCAGCTCCGCCTGCGGCCAGCAGGCCTTTGGCGCCACCAGACGCAGATCCATGCCTACCAGCGCCGCCGCTTCCAGCAGGGTATTGCCCATATTGTTGCGCGCGTCGCCGAGGTAGGCGAATTTTACCGCCGACAGCGGTTTGCCCGGCAGCTGTTCCTGTACCGTCAGCAGATCGGCCAGCAGCTGGGTCGGGTGGAATTCATTGGTCAGCCCGTTCCATACCGGCACGCCGGCATACTGCGCCAGGGTTTCCACCAGCGCCTGACCGTAACCGCGGTATTGAATACCGTCATACATGCGGCCAAGCACCCGCGCGGTGTCTTTCATCGACTCTTTGTGGCCGATCTGGCTGCCGCTGGGGCCGAGATAGGTGACCTGGGCACCCTGATCAAATGCGGCAACTTCGAAAGAGCATCGTGTGCGGGTAGAGTCTTTTTCGAAGATGAGCGCGATATTCTTGCCTTGCAGATGCCGGACTTCGCGGCCCTGTTTCTTGGCCTGTTTCAAGTCGGCGGACAGCTGCAACAGCGCCTGGATCTCGGCGGGGGTGAAATCCATCAACCTCAAAAAGTGACGACTGTAGAACGGGTTTAGCGTGCTCATCTTCGGGTATCCCTGATGGTTGTATTTGAATTAAAATTCACTTTATATGTATGAATATTCAAATTCAACCCCATTGTAGAAATCTTTGCGGTTTAACGTGGCAGGCGCGTCGACGGTGTGTGAAAATAGAAGCAATGAAAGCCATTTATTGAGGATAGAGACATGGCAAACCGCGAATTGCTGGAAGAACAACGTGAAGAGACCCGTCTGATCATCGAAGAACTGCTGGAAGACGGCAGCGATCCGGATGCGCTCTACACCATTGAGCACCATTTCTCTGCCGAAAAGTTTGAGGTCTTGGAGAAGGCCGCCGTCGAAGCCTTTAAACTGGGCTACGAAGTGACCGACGCCGAAGAGCTGGAAGTGGAAGACGGTTCATTGCTGATGTGCTGCGACGTGATCAGCGAAGTAGGCCTGAATGCCGAGGTGATCGATACCCAGGTGGAACAGCTGGTGGCGCTGGCAGAAAAATGCGGCGTTAACTACGACGGCTGGGGCACCTACTACGAAGATCCGAACGGTGAAGACGGCGATGACGAAGACGATGAATTCATCGACGAAGACGACGACGGCAAACGCCATTAATCATTGCTCCCGACGACTCACAAGGGCCGGCGCCGGCCGGCCTTGATAAGCTGACATGACTTACCAATCACTGCTATCCCCGATTTTACAATTCCTGCACTGCGAAACCCCGGATGCCTGGATTGAAACCGCGCGCCGCGCGGAAAACCTGCCGCTGTTGCTGACCGACCATCTGGTATGCGAGCTGAAAGCCGCACAGACCGGCATGTGGCTGATTCGACGCTACGTGGCGGACAAGGAGAGCGGCGATGCTCTGCTGGCCTTGCTGCGGCCGTATGAGGCGTTTGTGCACGAAGCGCAGGGCGTGCCGCAAGCGCTGTTCAAGCAAAGCCAGTTCACCAGGAAGATCCTGCCGAAAAAAACCTCGACCTACGGCCAGGCTCTGGTGGACAGCATGGTGCTGTTGATCAAAGAGGAACTGCATCATTTTTCACAGGTGCTGGAAATCATGCAGTCGCGCGGCATCCGCTACCAAAAGATCACCGCCAGCCGCTACGCCAAGGGGATGATCCGCGAGGTGCGTACCCACGATCCGGCGACCTTGATCGACAAGCTGATCTGCGGTGCTTATATCGAAGCGCGCTCCTGCGAACGCTTTGCCAAACTGGCGCCGCATCTGGACGATGAACTGAACCGTTTTTACGTCTCGCTGTTGCGCTCGGAAGCGCGGCACTACCAGGATTACCTGACGCTGGCGGAGCAGATCGCCGGCGGCGATATCAGCGAGCGGGTGGCGCATTTCGGCCGCGTCGAAGCCGAGCTGATTCAGTCACCGGACGGCGAGTTGCGTTTTCACAGCGGCGTGCCGGCGTAATAACTCAACAGGCGTCTTTCGGCGCCTTGTTAGATTTTGCGAAACTCTCGAATGAGCGTTTCTGCTGCTTCAAAACGCGACGACAGTTTATGCACCGTCTCGCCGAACGGGCAAAAAAATGCCAGTCGGCAGGCATGCGGACTGGCATTGTTGCGATGCTGTTCGCGTTACAGCGTTTTCAGCATCGTCACTTCGCAATCACCGTGGCCGGTGTTGCCCATCGGCCGATCGATGTGTTCAAAACCGAGGTGCTGGTATAGCCCGATAGCCTGCGTCAGGCTGGCGGTGGTTTCCAGATAACAGCGGCGGAACCCTTGCTGGCGGGCGAACTCCAGCGCCTGCAGCGCCAGCCGTTTGGCCAGACCCTGACCGCGCAACAGCGGCAGAAAATACATTTTCTGCAGTTCGCATACGTCATCTTCGCCGCCTTGCAACGGTGCAACACCGCCGCCACCGGCAATCTTGCCGTCGACTTCTACCACCCAGTAAGCGCTGCGCGGCAGGCTGTAGAGCTGATACAGCGCGTCCAGGTTGGGATCGGAAACGGTATAGCCCTTATCCGCGGTCAGGCCGTGCTCGGCGGAGACCTCGCGGATCACATGAGCAATAGCGGCGTTGTCTTCTACCGCTATTGGGCGCACCAGCAGGCGCACGGGGGTTGCGATTGTCATGTGTTTACTCACTCGCCAAATAAAAAAACGTCTTTTTATTGCAGCTAAAAACGCGTCGGGGTTTGATTTCCCAACGGCGTCCTTGCTGCATTGTTAATGTGTAATAGCACTTATTCCCGGCGGGATGCAATGCCTATAAAAAAACAGCGGGCTGTTAACCCGCTGTCTGATAGGCATCGCTGCCGGTGTGAGCCAGCAATTACAGCGCGGCGATGGTCGCCTGCTGTTCTTGCAGCTTCACTTTGCCTTCTTTGCAGGCCGCCAGACGATCGCGCTCTTTAGCCACCACCGCTTCCGGTGCGCGGGCCACAAAACCTTCATTGGCCAGCTTGCCTTCGATAGCGGCGATCTCGCCGTCCAGCTTGGCCATTTCCTTGGTCAGGCGCGCAATTTCCGCGTCCTTGTCAATGAAACCGGCCATTGGGATCAGCAGCTCGGCGCCGTCCACCAGTTTGGTGACCGATACCGGGCCTTTTTCGCCCGCCGGCAGCAGCGTGATGGATTGCAGACGTGCCAGTTTTTCGATGAAGCTCTGGTTGTCCTGCACCCGGCGCTGAGCGTCGCCGTTGGCGTTACGCAGCAGCACTTCCAGCTGTTTGCTTGGCGCGATGTTCATTTCGGCGCGAATGTTGCGCACCGCGGTGATCGCCTGCTTGATCCACTCCAGATCCGCCAGCGCCTGCGCGTCTTCCAGCGCGGCGTCGTAGGCCGGGAACGGCTGCAGCATGATGGTATCGGCGCTGATGCCTTTGATCTGTTTAACCCGTTGCCAGATGGTTTCGGTGATAAACGGAATGATCGGATGCGCCAGACGCAGCAGCGCTTCCAGCACGGTGATCAGCGTATGGCGGGTGCCGCGGCGTTCCGCTTCGCTGCCGTTGCTGACGATCGGCTTGGTCAGCTCCAGATACCAGTCGCAGAACTGGTTCCAGGTGAACTCGTACAGGATGCCGGCCGCGATATCAAAGCGGTAGTTGTCCAGCGCTTCGCGGTAGGCTTTCACCGTGCGGTTGAATTCCGCCAGGATCCAGCGATCCGCCAGCGACAGCTGTTTTTCGCCGCCGTTGAAGCCGCAATCCTGATCTTCGGCGTTCATCAGCACGAAACGGCTGGCGTTCCACAGTTTGTTACAGAAGTTGCGGTAACCTTCCAGACGCTTCATGTCCCAGTTGATGTCGCGACCGGTAGAGGCCAGCGCCGCCAGGGTGAAGCGCAGGGCGTCGGTGCCGTGCGGCTCGATGCCGTTCGGGAACTGCTTTTCGGTACGCTTGCGGATTTTTTCCGCCAGCTGTGGCTGCATCATGTTGCCGGTGCGTTTTTCCAGCAGGTCTTCCAGCGAAATACCGTCCACCATGTCCAGCGGGTCGATCACATTGCCTTTGGACTTGGACATTTTCTGCCCTTCGTCGTCGCGGATCAGGCCGGTCATGTACACGGTGTGGAATGGCACCTGCGGTTTGCCGTCTTCATCTTTGATAAAGTGCATGGTCAGCATGATCATGCGGGCAATCCAGAAGAAGATGATGTCGAAGCCGCTGACCATCACGCTGGTTGGGTGGAAGGTTTTCAGCGCGTCGGTCTGCTCTGGCCAACCCAGGGTGGAGAAGGTCCACAGGCCGGAGGAGAACCAGGTGTCCAGCACGTCTTCGTCCTGGTTCAACGCCACCTCGGCGCCCAGGTTGTTGTCGCGACGTACTTCGTCTTCGGTACGGCCGACGTAGACCTTGCCGTTGGCGTCATACCAGGCCGGAATACGGTGACCCCACCACAGCTGACGAGAAATACACCAGTCCTGAATGTCGCGCATCCAGCTGAAGTACATGTTTTCGTACTGCTTTGGCACGAACTGGATATCACCTTGCTCAACCGCTTCTACCGCCACTTTGGCCAGCGGTGCGGTGCGCACGTACCATTGGTCGGTGAGCATCGGTTCGATCACCACGCCGCCGCGGTCACCGTAAGGCACCGTCAGGTCGTGCGGTTTGATCTCGTCCAGCAGGCCGAGCTCGTCAAAGGCGGCAACCACCGCCTTGCGCGCGGCAAAACGCTCCAGGCCACGGAACTGCGCCGGGATCTCGTTGCAATAGTCGCTGCAGGCTTCGCCGAGGGTGTTGAACACTTCTGCTTCCTGGCGGATATCGCCGTCGAAGGTCAGAATGTTGATCATCGGCAGGCCGTGACGTTTGCCCACTTCGTAGTCGTTGAAATCGTGCGCCGGGGTGATCTTCACGCAGCCGGTGCCTTTTTCCATGTCGGCGTGCTCGTCACCGACGATGCGGATGCGGCGGCCGACCAGTGGCAGAATGATTTCCTTGCCGATCAGATCCTTGTAACGTGGATCTTCCGGGTTGACCGCCACGCCGGTGTCGCCCAGTACGGTTTCCGGGCGGGTAGTGGCGACGATCAGGTAATCTTTGCCTTCGGCGGTTTTAGCGCCGTCGGCCAGCGGATAACGCAGATGCCACATCGACCCTTTGGACTCGCGGTTTTCCACTTCCAGATCGGAGATGGCGGTGCGCAGTTTCGGATCCCAGTTCACCAGGCGCTTGCCGCGGTAGATCAGATCTTCTTTGTACAGGCGGACAAACACTTCTTTCACCGCGTTGGACAGGCCGTCGTCCATGGTGAAACGCTCGCGCTCCCAGTCCACGGAGTTGCCGAGGCGACGCATCTGGCGGGTGATGGTGCCACCGGATTCGGCCTTCCACTGCCAGATTTTGTCGATGAACGCGTCGCGGCCGTAGTCATGGCGGGTTTTGCCTTCTTCCGCCGCTATTTTGCGCTCCACCACCATCTGGGTAGCGATGCCGGCGTGGTCGGTACCTGCCTGCCACAGGGTGTTTTTACCCTGCATGCGCTGGTAGCGGATCATGGTGTCCATGATGGTCTGCTGGAAGGCGTGACCCATGTGCAGGCTGCCGGTGACGTTCGGCGGCGGGATCATGATGCAGAAGCTTTCCTGGCTGGTATCGCCATTCGGCTTGAAGTAACCCTGACTCTCCCAATGGTCGTACAGCTTCTGTTCGATTTGGGAAGGATCGTATGCGGTATCGAGCTGACTGTTTGTCTTTTCCATTTTATTTCGTAATTCAGTGAGTTGGCGGCGTTGCCGTGGTCAAGTGGAAGCCGACGCTGCGATAGGCTTTGTATCGGTCGCGCGCCAACTGTTTCAAGGTTTCTTCGTAAGGCACAAAGTCTACCACTTCATGGAAAGCAGTAGCAAAATCTGCAAACTGCGGCAGCAGGGCGATCAGCAGATCGCGTGGCGCATTACCGCGTTTTGCCGGCCAGCACAGCTCGACCGGCGCGCCGTAATGCGGCCCTTCACCCGCCAGGTTGTGTGGCACGAACTGATGCGGATCGCGCTGCCACAGCGCTTCGTCCAGCCGCTGCGCCTGTTCCTGGTTTTCGCAGGCAATCAGCACGCGCTTTCCGGCACGAAAGCCGTTGGCGGCCACGTCGCAGGCCACGGCTTCATGCGCACTGAGCGCGCCGACGGGCTGGTCGGTTTCGAGGAGGTAAAACGTTGCCTGCTTGATCATCTGATTCACCGCTGCCGATAAAAAAACAGGGCACAACGTAGTGGTTGCGCCCTTTTGGGATGGAGCAGGTAGCCCTGCTCCTTCGCTGCTGAGAGGATTATATACCCATAGGTTTCAAGTTGCAGCCAACGGCGCGGCTTGAAAGGTGTCGGGCATTTAATCGTCGCCGTTCAGCCCCGCACGGTTGAGCAGGAACTGCGACAGCAGCGCGACCGGACGGCCGGTCGCCCCCTTGGCCTTGCCGGAGCGCCAGGCGGTGCCGGCGATGTCCAGATGCGCCCAGCTGTACTTGCGGGTAAAGCGCGACAGGAAGCAGGCTGCGGTAATTGCTCCGCCCGGACGGCCGCCAATGTTCGCCATATCGGCAAAGTTGGAGTCCAGTTGCTCGTAGTATTCGTCGGCCATCGGCAGACGCCACGCGCGATCGCCGGCCTGTTCGGACGCGCCGATCAGCTCATGCGCCAGCGGGTTGTGGTTCGACATCAGCCCGGTGATGTGGTGGCCCAGCGCAATCACGCAGGCACCGGTCAGGGTGGCGATGTCAATCACCAGCTCCGGCTCGAAGCGCTCGACGTAGGTCAGGGTGTCGCACAGCACCAGACGGCCTTCGGCGTCGGTGTTCAGCACTTCCACCGTCTGGCCGGACATGGTGGTCAGCACGTCGCCCGGACGGTAGGCGCGCCCGCCCGGCATGTTTTCACAGCCGGCCAGTACGCCGATCACGTTCAGCGGCAGGTTGAGTTCCGCCACCACGCGCATCACGCCGTAGACCGTGGCCGCGCCGCACATGTCGTACTTCATTTCGTCCATGCCGTCGGCCGGTTTGATCGAAATGCCGCCGGAATCGAAGGTCAGACCCTTGCCCACCAGCACGATAGGCTTAGCGTCCGGGTTCGGGTTGCCCTTATATTCCATTACCGACATCAATGATTCGTTCTGCGAACCGGCACCGACCGCCAGATAGGCGTTCATGCCCAGCTCTTTCATCTGCTGTTCGCCAATCACCCGGGTGGTGACGTTGGTGCTGAAGGCGTCGGCCAACTGCCGCGCCTGCGACGCCAGATAGCCGGCGTTACAGATATTCGGCGGCATATTGCCGAGATCCTTCGCCGCCTTGATGCCGGAAGCGATCGCCAGGCCGTGCTGGATGGCGCGTTCGCCGCTGGTCAGTTCGCGACGGGTCGGTACGTTGAACACCATTTTGCGCAGTGGACGACGTGGCTCCACTTTGTTGCTTTTCAGCTGATCGAAGGTGTAGAGCGTTTCTTTGGCGGTTTCCACCGCCTGACGCACCTTCCAGTAGGTGTTGCGGCCTTTTACGTGCAGCTCGGTGAGGAAACACACCGCTTCCATCGAGCCGGTATCGTTGAGGGTATTGATGGTTTTCTGAATCACCTGTTTGTATTGGCGTTCATCGAGCTCGCGCTCTTTGCCACAACCGATCAACAGGATGCGCTCGGAGAGAATGTTTGGCACGTGGTGCAGCAGCAGGGTCTGACCGACCTTGCCCTCAAGTTCGCCACGGCGTAACAGAGCGCTGATATAACCATCACTGATTTTGTCGAGTTGTTCTGCGATAGGGGACAGGCGGCGCGGTTCGAAAACGCCGACTACAATACAGGCACTGCGCTGTTTTTCCGGGCTACCGCTTTTTACACTGAACTCCATGCACTCTCCTGAATCTTAAAGACAAAGGCGGACGCTACGGCTAGAATGACCCACTCCGTAACGATCTCCCGCCAATGAGTTAACTAAAGTATGTTAACCTTTACGGCGTAAATTGTTCTGTTTTGGCGACTATAGGTTTGTTCCTATAGGGCACCCAAACGGCTTGATGTTCTAATACTATTTTAGCTGTGAAGGTTGCCATATGATGAGAATAAATGGCGGATTAGCGAAGAAACTATCGATTTTCCTGCAAAAAGACAAGTTTTCACAGGCGTAATAAGCGTGATCATCATTAGATATCTGGTACGGGAAACGCTCAAGAGCCAAATCGCGATCCTGTTCATCCTGCTCCTGATCTTCTTTTGTCAGAACCTGGTCAGGGTGTTAGGGGACGCGGTGGACGGCGATGTCCCGACAAATTTGGTTTTATCTCTGCTCGCATTAGGTGTGCCGAAGATGGCGCAGCTAATCCTCCCATTAAGCCTGTTTCTCGGCTTGTTGATGACGCTTGGGCGTTTGTATACCGAAAGCGAAATCACGGTGATGCACGCCTGCGGTCTGGGCAAGCGCACGCTGATTATTGCCGCCATGGTGCTGGCGCTGCTCACCTCGCTGGTTGCCGCCGCCAACGTCTTCTGGATTGGGCCGTGGGCCTCCAGCCATCAGGATGAAGTGATCGCCGAAGCCAAGGCCAACCCGAGCATTGCCGGGCTGGCGGAAGGGCAGTTCCAGCCGTCGCAGGACGGTAACGCGGTGCTGTTCGTCGGCAACGTGAAAGGCAACACCTTCAACAACGTGTTCCTGGCGCAGCTGCGGCCGAACGGCAACCAGCGCCCGTCGGTGGTGGTGGCGGAACATGGCCAGATCAACCAGATGAAAGACGGCTCGCAGGTGGTGACGCTCGACAAGGGCACCCGCTTTGAGGGCACAGCGCTGCTGCGCGACTTCCGCATTACCGACTTTAGCGATTACAAGGCGGTGGTCGGCCACCGTGCGGTGGCGATGGACAACACTCAGGCCGAACAGATGTCGATGCGCACCCTGTGGCAGTCCGACGATCAGGAAGCGCGCGCCGAGTTTCACTGGCGCCTGACGCTGGTGGTGTCGGTGGTGCTGATGGCGCTGCTGGTGGTGCCGCTGAGCGTGGTCAATCCGCGTCAGGGACGGGTGCTGAGCATGCTGCCGGCGATCCTGCTGTACCTGATTTTCTTCCTGCTGCAGACCTCGCTGCGCTCTAACGCCGGCAAGGGCAAGCTGGATCCGATGCTGTGGATCTGGCTGGTGAACGCGGTGTACTTTGCCATCGCGCTGGCATTGAACCTGTGGGATACCGTGCCGATGCGCAAGCTGCGCGCACGCCTGAGAGGAGCAGCCTGATGTTTGGCGTATTAGACCGTTATATCGGTAAAACCATCTTCAACACCATCATCATGACGCTGTTCATGCTGGTGTCGCTGTCCGGCATCATCAAGTTTGTCGATCAGCTGCGCAAAGTCGGCCAGGGCGAATATTCCGCCTTGGGCGCCGGCATGTATACCCTGCTTAGCGTGCCAAAGGACGTGGAGATCTTCTTCCCGATGGCGGCGCTGCTGGGTGCACTGCTCGGGCTGGGCCAGTTGGCGACGCGCAGTGAACTGGTGGTAATGCAGGCTTCCGGCTTTACCCGCCTGCAAATCGCCGGCTCGGTGATGAAAACCGCCATTCCGCTGGTGCTGCTGACCATGGCGATCGGCGAATGGGTCGCGCCGCAGGGCGAGCAGATGGCGCGTAATTACCGTGCGCAGCAAATGTACGGCGGTTCGCTGCTGTCGACCAAAAACGGCCTGTGGGCGAAGGACGGCAACGACTTTATCTACATCGAACGGGTCGCAGGCGAGAACGAACTGTCCGGCGTCAATATCTACCACTTCAACGATCGTCGTCGGCTGGAAACGGTGCGCTATGCCGCCACCGCCACCTTTGAAGACGGCGCCTGGCAGCTGTCGCAGGTAGACACCTCGGATCTGACCAACGAAAAACAGGTAACCGGTACCCAGACGCTGACCGGGGTATGGAAAACCAACCTGACGCCGGACAAGCTCGGCGTGGTGGCGCTGGACCCGGATTCGCTGTCGATCAGCGGTCTGCATAACTACGTGAAGTACCTCAAGCAGAGCGGCCAGGAAGCCAGCCGCTACCAGTTGAACATGTGGAGCAAAATCTTCTCGCCGCTGTCGGTGGCGGTGATGATGCTGATGGCGCTGTCGTTCATCTTCGGGCCGCTGCGCAGCGTGCCGATGGGGATGCGGGTGGTCACCGGCATCAGCTTCGGCTTCCTGTTCTACGTGATGGACCAGATCTTTGGCCCGCTAAGCCTGGTGTACAATATGCCGCCGGTGCTCGGTGCGCTGTTGCCAAGCCTGCTGTTCCTGCTGATCAGCGTGTATCTGCTGCTCAAGCGCAGATAATCCGCTGTGCCGGCCCCGCGACATCGAGGGGCCGGATCCCTGCCTGCGGCGCCTGGCGCCGTTACATCAGCCAATCCAGCACCAGCACCCCGACCAGGCTGATGGCCCAGGCGATGGTGGTCGGCACCGACCACACCATGATCTGCTGTTTGACCTCCTTGATGCCCATCATACGGTTCACCACCCAGAACATACTGTCGTTGAAATAGCTAAAGAACAGCGCCCCGAGCGTAGCCGCCTGCGCCGCCGCCAACATGTTGATGCCCGGCAGTTGGCTGACGATCGGCGCCGAAATCGAGGCGGCGGTGATCATCGCCACGGTGCCGGAACCCTGAATCAGGCGCACCAGCGTGGCGATAACAAACGGGATCAGGATCGGCGACAGCGGCAGGCTGGCGACGTGCTGTGCCAGCAGATTGCCGGTGCCGCTTTCGCGCAGTACCGCCCCCAGCGCGCCACCGGCGCCGGTCACCAGCAGAATGATCCCCGCCGATTGCAATCCTTCTTCCAGCCGTTCCAGCGTTTGCTGCTTGTCGACCTTTGGCATCAAGGTGGCGACCGCCAGCAACACGCTGATCGCCAGCGCAATCACCGGCGAACCGAGGAAGGCGAAAACCTGCCCCCACAGGCTGCCGTCCAGCCCGCTGAAGCTGGCGGTCTTCGCCAGCATGCTATTCACCGCGTTGATGAAGATCAGCGCAATGGGCGTGACGATCGGCAGCAGCGACAGCAGCAGGCTCGGCAGCGGCTTGGCGGCCTTGGCTGCCAGATAGTCCTGATGGGCGGCGTGCAGATCCAGCGGCGGCTCATCGTCCGGCTGCAGCGCAAATTCCGGGTATTTGCTGCCCAGCCAGCGCGCATAGAGCACGATGCCGATCACGCACGGAATGGCCAGAATCAGCCCTGCCAGCATCATCGCACCGATATCCACGCCGAAGATGCCCGCTACCCCCAGCGGCCCCGGCGTCGGCGGCACCGCATGGTGAGTGAGGATCAGCCCGCCGGCTAACGCCACGCCGAGCGTCAGCAGATTGCGCTGCCCCTTTTTGGCCAACGCCTTCACCAGCGGATAGAGGATCACGAATGCCGAATCAACGAAGATCGGGATACTGACGATATAGCCGGTAATCGCCAGCGCCCACTCTTCGCGCTTTTTGCCCAGCCATTTGATAAAGCTGTAGGCGATCTGCTCCGCCGCGCCGGAGACTTCCAGCACCCGGCCCATCATCACCCCCAGACCGATAACGATACCGATACTGCCGAGCGTCGAGCCAAAGCCCTTGGTGATGGTATCAATGGTTTGCACCGCGCTGAGGCCGCCGGACAGCCCGGCGATCGAGGCGGCAATCAGCATGGCGATCAGCGCGTGCACCCGAGTGCGCAGCACCAGAAACACCAGCACGAACACCGCCACCGCCAGCCCGATAATTGGAATATATAATTCCATAATCAGTTCCCACCCTGCTGTTGTTCGCGCATAAAGGCGCGGATCGCTTGCTGGAAGTTTTCGTCGGCGACGAAGCCCATGGCCAGCGCGCGGCGTACGTCGAAGTTGCCCGGCCAACTGGCAACGATGCGGTTTATCGCCTCATTGGCCTCAAAGCGCACCAGGCCGCTGACCTGCTCGCCGGCCACCTCGCGCAGCGCATCCAGCATCTGCTGCACGCGCACGCTGATGCCCGGTAGGTTGACGGTGCGCGCAGTGCCGAACGACTCGGCAGGCAACGTGGCGGCGTGGATAAAGTTGCGCACCACGCTGGCCGGGCTGGATAGCCACAGCGCCAGATCCGGTGACACCGGACACACCGCCGGTTCGCCGTGCAGCGGTTCGCGGATTATGCCGCTGGCGAACGACGAGGCCGCCTGATTCGGCTTACCTGGCCGCACGCTAATGGTTGGCAGGCGCAGCACGCGACCGTCGACAAAGCCCTTGCGTGCGTAGTCGTTAATCAAAAGCTCGCACATCGCCTTTTGCGTACCGTAAGAGGATTGCGGCGTGACCGCGCAGCCGTCATCGATCAGCGCCGGTAGTTGCCCGCCGAACACCGCCAACGAACTGGTGAAGATAAATTTCATCGCCGGTGCCTTGCGGCGTGCGGCCTCCAGCAGTTGCCGGGTGGCGTCGAAGTTGACCTGCATACCGAGATCGAAATCGCTTTCGGCGTGGCTGCTGACGATGGCCGCCAGATGGAACAGCACGCCGCATTCGGCGTCGATCAGCGCCTCCGCGGCCTGCGGCTGGCTGAGATCGAGTGCGACACAGCTGACGCGCGGATCGTCCAGCGGCGAGCGCGGCAGGTGGATGTCTGCCAGTATCAGTTGATCAAAACTCAGGGTGTGCTGGCCTTGCAGCAGAGCGGTGGCCAGGCGCTGACCCAAAAATCCGGCACCGCCGGTGATGATGATTTTCATGTGTTATTCCTTGCCAAGCGTTGTGATTAGAGTTGGACGTTGTGCAGCCGCAGGCCGCGTTCTTTAAGCTGTTGTTGTGCCGCTGGCGCCAGCGCGGCATCGCAGATGATGTCGTTCAGCGCTTCCAGCGGGCAGACGCGGAACATGCCGTACTTGCCGTATTTGCTGCTGTCGGAGACCAATACCCGACGGCGGGCGACCTCCAGCAGCGCCTGCTTCACCAGCACTTTTTCTTCGTGCGGGGTCGACAGCCCGTGCTCCAGATCCCACGAACTGGTGCTGATGAACGCCACGTCGATGTTCAGCGTGCGCAGCAGCATCGCGGCGCTGTTGCCGACGCAGGAATAATTGCGCTGATCCACCAGCCCGCCGGTGTGGAACAGGCTGAGCTGCGGGCGGTTCATCAGGTGCTGGATAATGGAAAAATCGTTGGTGACCACCGTCAGGTTGAAACGCTCCGCCAGATTGCGGGCGATTTCATAGGTGGTGGTGCCGGCATCCAGATAGACCACCTGGCCATCCTCCACCAGCGTGGCGGCATACTTGCCGATGGCGCACTTGTGGCGGTGGTGCAACTGGGCCTTTTCGTTGTAGGCCAGTTCCTGGCGCAGCGTGTCGCTCAGCCGCACGCCGCCGCTGACGCTGACCACTTTGCCTTCTTCTTCCAGCACGCGGACGTCGCGCCGCACCGTCATATGGGAGACGCTCATCAGCTCCGCCAGGGCGACGATGGGCACCAACTGGTATTCATGCACATAGCGATAGATAAAATCACGGCGTTCGGACGGGATCATGTTTGCTCCTCAGGCACTGGCGGCAGGCCGTCGCCGTGGCTGTTATTTTTTGTTATCACCAGAAATATTTGACGATTTGATTTAACAAGTAAGCGATAGTGGTCACAATTGCGGCGCGGAGAGAATGTGATGGTTGTCTGTTTAATTATTTGAATTAAATAAATTTATTCTGATATGGCGGGCAATGGGCAGTGAACAGCCGCCTGTGATAAATAATGTGACGTATAACAAGCTTTGTGAGCGGACGAGCAGGCGGGCAGGGCGGGATGGTAGGGCGACAGTGCCGAGACGTGCGAGCCAGGGCATGCGCCGCCGTTTTTTTCAGCACTTAACTCATTGAAGCCATGATAACTATTGCACGGCGATCGCTGGTAGGTATAATACACCCGTTTTCCGCATACTACTTCAGTGCCGAAGTGGCGAAATCGGTAGACGCAGTTGATTCAAAATCAACCGTAGAGATACGTGCCGGTTCGAGTCCGGCCTTCGGCACCATTAGTATGTAAATGGACCTCAACTGAGGTCTTTTTTTATGTCTAAAATCCAGTCCCCGCAAGGCTTTCCTCGCTTTTTCACTCAACCTAAGTCAACCTGATTCAATCTACATCAACTTACTGATGTGGGTACATCTGCGGGTATATCCCGGTTCGATAATGTTTGTACCCACACAGAACCCTTGAAAGGATACTCATCATGGCTCTGAGTGATGTGAAGGTTCGTTCGGCTAAGCCTGAAGCAAAAGCCTATAAGCTGACGGATGGTGACGGCATGGTTTTGCTGGTTCACCCTAACGGTTCGAAATATTGGCGGCTGCGTTATCGTTTTGGTGGTAAGGAGAAGATGCTGGCGCTGGGTAAATATCCCGAAGTTTCGCTGGCGGATGCCAGGGCACGCAGGGATGAGGCCCGTAAACTATTAGCTAATGGCGTCGATCCCAGTGAGAACAAAAAAGCTGTTAAAGTAGAGCAGGAACAAGAGGCGATAACGTTTGAAGTGGTTGCCAGAGACTGGCACGCCAGCAATCAGAAATGGTCGGCATCGCATAGTGCTCGTGTATTGTAAAGTCTCGAAGATAATCTCTTTGCTACTATCGGTAAGCGGAACATTGCTGAATTGAAGACGCGGGATCTACTTGTACCCATTAAAGCTGTGGAGTCATCCGGACGCCTTGAAGTTGCCGCCCGTTTACAGCAGCGTACTACCGCGATTATGCGCTTTGCTGTGCAGAGTGGGTTAATCGACTACAACCCCGCGCAAGAAATTGCTGGTGCGGTTGCTACGGCGAAAAGGCAGCATCGTGCTGCGCTCGAACTCAATCGCATTCCTGAACTACTTCATCGTATTGATCATTACTCCGGCAGACCGTTAACCCGACTGGCAGTAGAACTCACGTTGTTGGTTTTCATCCGTTCAAGCGAGCTGCGTTTTGCACGCTGGTCTGAAGTAGATTTTGAAACGGCCATGTGGACAATTCCGGGAGAACGTGAGCCACTGGAAGGCGTTAAGAATTCTCAACGTGGTTCGAAGATGCGGACTCCACATCTTGTTCCCTTATCACGTCAGGCCTTAGCTATTCTGGAAAAGATCAAAAGCATGAATGGAAATCGAGAGCTGATCTTTGTTGGTGATCATGATCCGCGTAAACCCATGAGTGAAAACACGGTGAACAAGGCTTTGCGAGTTATGGGCTATGACACCAAAACGGAAGTCTGTGGGCATGGTTTCAGGACGATGGCATGTAGTTCACTTATTGAATCAGGATTGTGGTCGAGGGATGCAGTTGAGCGGCAGATGAGTCACCAGGAACGTAACTCTGTACGTGCGGCTTATATTCATAAGGCCGAGCATCTTGGGGAGCGGAGGCTAATGGTGCAGTGGTGGGCTGATTATCTTGATGCCAACCGTAAAGGGATATTACGACCTTATGATTTTAAAGACTGATAGTTCGTTATAAAAAGAGGGCTGAGAAGCCCTTTTTTACAAATTTATTACATCATGCGGGAATGATATTTTTTTCAGGTTTGTGATTTTGTGCAATCGATGGCTTTTGTGTTAAGACTGAACGTACGGCTTCATCATTCAACAATCTAATGAAAGCTTTTTTGCGTGCTTTACTTGTTAGCTTTATATATGGTATACCATTGCCATCATTAATTAGATCAATATTCCTTCCTATTGTGGGGAAGCTAGTCTTTATCTCATTGACAATGTTAACATCGATATTTAGTTCCAATATTCCGTTTTTAAGAACTCTGGCTAATTTTCTCATAAAGCCGCGATCATCTTTCATGTCGTCGAAGATTTTCTCTGGCTCGGCTAAGACAGACTTATTGACAATCTCCATTTCAATGATTTTTGGTGTTACTTCAGAAACCATATTGTCAATTACTTGAGTAAGTCCATATCTTTCTTCTAATAATTTAATGTTAATAGCATAACTAATTCCTTCAAAAACAAAAAAATCAATTACTTTGGATATGTTTATCATATCGTAAGGTATAGGAACTAATACATCCCCCTCACCTAAAAATGAGAGCCTTGATTTCTTATGTAAAAAATTGGGGTATCTATGTTGATACAAAAATATATTTTTATCACCATCACTTATGTGATAAACAAGACCAATAATGTTATCGAGATTTACGTCATTAAATTTAAAGTCAATAGGGTTGTCAGCAACTGTCAATGACGATATTTCTTCAATTATTTTAATGATAGTGCTTTTATCTTCGCTGGCGATATCAAAACAGTAAACACCTTTATTTTCATAGTTCATATCTGTGATATTATCTATTATTGCATCATCATTATCGTTAACAGATATTCTCTTTATAATTTCATCAGTGATAGATTTTTTGAAATTTTCAGTGATGAGAGGCTCAGTATTTTCATCATGTAAAATAACACGTCGATAAATATAGTTGTCATTATCGTTTATGATGAAAAACATCTCACCTGTAAGACCATTACTTTGAACGAAGGCCTCTAATTCATTTTTCATTCAACATGACTCCTGATAAGATCAAATAAGTTTTGCGATCAAAGTATCATCATCAATCTTCTTTATTTTAACTTGACAATCATTAGACATTTTCCCCCTACATATTACTGTATACTCCTTACCGGAAGAATCATTTTTAATAACACATTTATATAACCTGAAGCCAAGTATTGCCAACGATGGGTTAGCATAAAATCTGTTTGTCCTTACATAAATAACACCGATAAAACAAATCATCAGCAGCAAGTTGATTACTGTTCTCTTGCTATTAACGTCAGTGAATACAAGAGGCATTACATAAGTAGTTAAAAATTCAAGATGTTCATGAGTTTGATTTTTAACGTTATTCACTTTATGGGTGCTTCCCCAACCTCTTGATAACGATGAAAATAAATATAATACAGATGAAATACCCGAGAAAACCATCGAAATACAGAAAATAAAAACAAAATTCCTGATTTTTAACTTGTCAAAGTTGTTAAATACATCCTCAAATGTATACTTCAACAAAATAAATCTAACCAATCTTTCAATAAAAACCCAATCAAAGGACATTATTGAAACAGATAAAAACAAAATCCACAAAGATAAAAAATAAAGATAATATTTGAACTTTATATTGTCGCATGATGCACTGTTAGAATTAGTAGATGCCATAGTATACCTTACAAAAATACAGTGCTGTTAATATTATAAAAGCAATTTTAACAGAAGAGATGAGTGAAAAACAACACTAACAACAGGCATGATATCTGTCGTAAAAGAATTTTGTATATACATCACACATTGAGGTGCGAGTTGAGGCTTCAGATACATCATCTAGTAATTCAGTGGCTCCCCGTGCAAGCATAGCCCTTATCATTATGATTTTTATGAATTCTTTCTAACTTGTGACGGAGGCGTATATCGTTGTAATCTAGTGATACATACGGATAAGGAAGATGTAGAAGAAAATGATCGAACGCATGCTTTTTGAAAACTTACTCACGAAGGCGACTGAAAGACTCTCTCAGGATCTGAATACATCAAGTAAATATCACAACTCGAGAGGATTTGAGCAAAGGGTTAGGGAAGTTTTAGGTGATTTATTAACTGAAATGGGGTTGTCTGTAGACATGAGTCCACCAGCGCAAGAATTTCCGGATATAATTATTGGAAATTTTGGTGTGGAGGTAAAGTACTCAGATAACAATACATGGAGATCAATAGCAAACAGTATCTTTGAGGGAAGTCGAAAGCAAGGAGTAGATTATGTATATCTCTTATTTGGAAAAACTGGCGGTGTACCCGATGCTAAATGGGGTCGCTATGAAGAATGCATAATGCATGTAAGAACATCACATGTTCCAAGGTTTGAGGTGGAAATAAATGCTAAAGAGCCGTTATTTGATAAATTGAATATAGCCTATAATGATTTTAGAGTGTTAAGCCCAGAAGAAAAAATGCCTTTCATTAGAAAATATGCAAAGAATAGATTGAAACCCGGTGAAAGGCTTTGGTGGATTGATGATCAACCAGATGAAAGGACTCTACCATTAGAGGTCAGATTATATACTAAACTTTCCCAGCCAGAAAAGAGGAAATACAGAGCAGAATCAGCAGTGCTCTGCCCGCAGATAGTTAAATCAAGCCGCGCATCAGGAAAATATGATGATGTGACTATGTTTCTCCTCACATACTATGGAATATTGTGCAATCAGGCTAGGGATTTATTTTCCGCAGGAAGTGTCGCTATGCGAGCATCACCAGTAAGAGGTGGAAATTATCTTGAAAGAGCATTAAAAGATATAGAAAAAGAAATGATTAAAGCTTTTGATGAATTAGAAGATGCATTATTTGAAGAGTATTGGGGAATAATTATACACAGAAATGAAAGAATCAAATACTGGCTAAACTTGGCTGATTCTTTTGCAGTGGGATGGATACCATCTGAGACTTTATTTACCGAGATTGAGTATTGAGAGGTTAAAGGATACCATGATTAGTAAAATATACTAATCATGGTATCAATAAGTTTAATGGATTATTATAATTTATCTAAATATTCCTCAACGGCTTGCGCTAAGTGCCAAGCTAAAACAGGAGGAACTGCATTTCCAACTTGCCTTTCAGTTTCTCTCAAGTTTGACTCAAAAACAAAGTTATCAGGAAATGATTGAAGACGGGCGGCTTCTCTCATTGAGATACGCCTGTCCAGTTTATAATGAAATTGTATATTACCATGACATTCGGCCCTTATGGTTTGTGATGGTTTATCTTCTTTCAAACGCCTACTTCCTTGGTCTGGGCTTTTTTTTGCTTTACTCCAGATATGGTTAAAGATACGATCTTCATCGATATTTTCTAAATCATGAATTGCATCATAACAAGTCAACCATTCATTTTTATGCAGTATATCAACGGGTTCTTTAAAGAGTGGATTTCCGTGTAGAGTCCCGACTATAAAAACGCGTTCTCTCGTTTGAGGAACTCCAAAATTAGCTGAGTTGTAAAGTTTATAGCTAACATTGTAACCGAGTTCGCTAAAATCTTTAATAACACGAGCTAACGATTCCTCGTTGTATTTCATAAGAAGCCCTTTAACATTTTCGGCGATGAAAATCTTTGGGCGAGAGCGTTTGACTGCTTCTACCATCGCAAGATATAAACCACTACGTTTACCATCGACGCCCGCTCTTTTGCCATTGATAGATATATCTTGACAAGGGAACCCACCAATTAAAACATCACATTCGTTAGGCACTAAATCTATAAGTTCCCAAATATCACCCTCAGCTATATTATGGCTGAAATTTTTTTTATATGTTTTAACTGCATTAGGATTAAATTCATTTGCCCAAGTTACTTCAAATTTTGTTTTTTTATATTGTTTATTTAGTACAGAAAACCCACCACAAAAACCTAAGTCCATTCCGCCACAACCAGAAAAAAGAGAAATAAGTTTATATTTTTCTTTTTGGAAAGTGTCATTATTCGATGCTAAAGCTATCGATATTTTACTTTCAATCCAAGCAGCCAAACTAACACCTTGAGCTTCAGCTAAGGCTCTCCAAGTTTCTTTCTGAGAGGGAGTTATACGCAAATGTATTTTTTCGCTTTTGATTTCTGTTGCAATAACTGTTGTCATTTCGTTACTCTCGTTACCTTGGGTTTAACCTGATCTTATATACATCATAAACAAAATTTGATGTGTGTACAGTAAAAGTTAAAAAAAAATCGCAATAAATTATAATGTGTTGATTTATATAGATTTTTATGAAAATAAATCTTGCGCAAATCATATAGAAAAACGCCAAAACTGAAAGGGGAAGTACATGCGTTTGGAAAGGGTGAGAGAAAATATTACATTCAAATTTAATGTTAAATACTCGAAACCATAGCTTTTATACCTTGAGAATCTATTTCACAATTTCCATTCCCAGCTAAAAGCCACTCTTCAAGACAATCCTGTAGAACAAGGGTGTCTAATTTCCTTTTCCCGATTAAAGCGCATTCCCAAACAACAATGACCTTATAACCTAGGTTATTTAAAATAGAGATGACGCGAATATCTCTTTCAGCATTTTTCTGCAATTTACTTACCCAATATTTGTTCGCAGAGTCTGGCGCTCTGAACATATGACATTGATGACCATGCCAGAAACAACCATTTACAAATATTGCGGTTTTATATACTTCGCACAAAAAATCAGGTTTACCATATAGGCTATGACAATGAGCTATATAAGTAATATCAAGATTACTGAGAATTCCATCTATAATTATTTCAGGTTTTGTATTCTTTGAGTGTATTGACCTCATAATGTGAGATCTTTTTTCTTGAGATATTCTCATCATAATCTCCTTAATGTGAAAGCATAATGATATTATAGCATAAGGTGTAAAATTCAATATATTAATTCATGTAATGAAGTTTATATCATACATAAAATAGGATTTGAATTCGTTAACCTGTTTATTTTCTATAAATAGCATAAAGTTACTTCTTCCTTCCTACTATAGACTCAAGAAATATTTTCCCTTTTAATTTAAGTCTTGACTTATCCTCAGTACTAACATTTTTAAAATTCATTAATATTCCCAACACAAACTCCTTATCAACATCTTCTACTTTACAGCCTACAGCTTTAGCCACTTCAGCACCAAGGATGATCTTCAGGCGTGTTTCAGCGCTCTTGGATAAAGATTTCTCTTTGCTCTTGAGACGATTCAAGCGCATCTGCGCTGATGCTATTTTTTGCTTAATTGTTTTTTCTGTTCTTGGTTCTCTGTTTTTATCATCTGTATTCATAATTACTTTTCCTTTTAGTTGTCAACAATATTAAATACAATTAAAAAAAGAAAAGATCAAACCATAGGCAGAAGATTGAATGCTTTGCATTCCAGATTAAATTGCGCAGCGCGAGATTATTGTCAGTAAGCTCAAAATAAAATTATGCAACACAAGCGAGTGCAACCACTAACATTAAATGTCTGATACTCTCCCCGTTACTTATTTTATCAAATCAATGAAACTAATTTCATCTGTTGTTTTTAAACTCTGATTCATGATCTTAACCTGTGAATTGTGCAACACGGAAAAATGTCTGTTATTTTCACTATTTTATCTAAATTTCACTTTCCCGCCTTACGGCGGGAGACTAATTTAGCTGTTTTTGCCCTTACGGGCGCTATCTAAAACCCAAATATTCAATATTATTACTCTACCTCAACCGTTTATCCGATTCTAGCCCTGTTAATTTCACAGTCTGTAAAACTAGAGTTATTATTTAACTATAGAAAAACTTAAAACATTGTCGTTATTTTTAGCTCCTTTAGGAGATATAAAAATAAAGCAATGCCCACCTATACACTCACTTCGTGAGCGTGTGGGGTCTACCGACGGTTGCCTGCCGCAGGCTAACACCGTTTCCTACGGAAACAAGGTCAACGTCAACACCAGAGTTTTTCTTGCGAAAAACTAAAACCAGCATAGTCGCATGGGATATTTATATTTCGATTTGATATTTAATTTATATGAGGTTGTTTTTATTGCATGGCTATTTTTCATCTTGATTTTAAAATTGTGAAACGAAGTGAGGGCAGATCTTCCGTTGCGAAAGCTGCTTACCATGCTCGTTGCAGAATCACAGATGAAAGAACGGGTGATACCTATGATTATAGCCGCCGTACCGATTTATACGGGCATTTCATATTAGCACCAGTTAATGCTCTAGAACATATCGTAAAAGACTCTACAGCATTGTGGAATGAAGTTGAAAGGGTTGAGCGTCAGAGTAATGGACAAACAGCCCGTTATTTCGATGTTGCTATCCCCGCTGAGCTAACCAATGATGATAAGAAAAAGCTTGTTCTTGAATATTGTCAGAAAAATTTTGTAGAAAAGGGAATGATTGCTGATATCGCTTTTCACGATCTCGATAGCGATAATCCTCATGCTCACGTTATGTTGACGTTAAAAACCGTAAGCTCGGAAGGTTTTGGTAAAAAAGAAAGAAGCTGGAACGACAGAAAAATGTCTGTGTTGTGGCGTGAATCATGGGCATCGATGGCTAACAGCTACCTTGCTGCTGCGGGTTCAACAGAGCGTATTGATCATCGTTCCCTTCAAGCCCAGCACGAAGAGGGATTAGAAAAAGCAGCGGTTGCTCTGGATAATGAAGAAAAAGCGCTATGGCTTGCTAAAGCCGCCGAAACAAACCGCCCTGCCATGAAACGAATTCACAGCGGCAAATGGCGTAGTAAGGCGGCTCAGGAACAAAGAGCTGTAGAACAAGCTGTTCGTGATGCAGCCAAGCAAGAAGCCGTTGAAGTCTACAAAACATTCAACGAACTTGATCTTGAAATCGTCGTTGATGTCAGAAGCTTCACTGTATCTATTCTTGCCGAACAAGAAGAGATTGTATTACCAGAAACGCGCTCCGGATCTTCGACTAATGAAGTACAAAGACCCGTATTGGTTGCGCCAGCTCCTAATACCCGCATCAGGGGTGTTAAATCCTATCGTGATAAATCCAAAGTCAGTAAGGTTGTTGCTGGTAAGAAACCATCAGTCAGTATTTCTGATTCTGGAACAAATACTATTCTGAAAATATCCACCCCTCAAAACCCAAACAGGGCATCCAGAAGCGCCCCTGAACGTGTTAAGAGGACACTGATCTTACCCAGCAATAGTGGACACGCGACTAAGTGAGTAAACTCTCAAGCAAGAGGTGACTCACATGACAAAACCAGCATCAACCACCAAAAAGCCACGCAAGCAACATACACCTGAATTCCGCGACGAAGCCCTGAAACTGGTTGAACGTATTGGTGTGGCCGCAGCCGCCCGCGAACTCAGCCTTTATGAGTCGCAAATTTACACCTGGCGTAGCAAGCGGCAGCAACAGGCAACGTCCTCTGAACGTGAGAGCGAACTCGCCGCTGAGAATGCTCGCCTCAAACGCCAACTGGCTGAACGAGACGAGGAGCTGGCCATTCTCCAAAAGGCCGCGACATACTTCGCCAAGCGCCTGAAATGAAGTATGTCTTTATCGAAAAGCATCAG
>NZ_JBGMUT010000010.1:0-133878 GCF_041448735.1 Serratia odorifera
CCATGCGAGAGTAGGACACTGCCAGGCATCAAATAAAGCAACAAGCCCTACGTGAAAACGTAGGGCTTTTTGTTTTGGGATGACGAAAATAAAGCGGTATTTCTACCGCTTGTTCATTACTGCTTCAGCCAACCGGCAATAAAATCAGCAACCGCCTGCGGATCGTTGATATCTAGTTGCAGGCCGGGATAGCCCACGGGCCGATCGCTGGCAACCGCAATAACGTATTCATCCAATATTTCCTCCAACGGCCTGCCGACGCTGGCACGATAAAGAATGATTTTGTCGATCCGCTCATGTTTAAAGCCTTCCACCAAAATAATATCCACGTTGGCGGTGTCAAAACGGCTTGCCAGAAAGGCCAGATCCAACGGTTGCTGCTCCGGTGTTTCCGTCATCAATGCCCAACGGCGATCGCTGGCGACCAGCGTCTGGTCAGCTCCCGCTTTACGCAGTTCGTAGCTGTCTTTGCCCGGCGTATCCACATCCATATCATGATGCGTATGCTTAATCAGACCTACGCGTATCTGCTGCTGCCTTAAAGCAGGAATCACCTGCTTGAGTAGCGTGGTTTTACCTGTACCACTATAGGCGGCAATGGCCAGCATTGGGGGTAAACGGCTACTCATTGGCTGATTCCTCTTGCTCGTTGCCATGACAGGCAATCTTCTCGGGTATTCAAATTATGAAAAGCGGACGATTGATTGCTGAACACCACCTCTTTTGCGCCAACGGCGTCTAAAAACAGCATTAACTTGCGTTCGCCCTGGGCCAGATATTGCGCCAAACGCGCTGCCAGGCTGTTATGCAGTAATGCCAGCGTGGGATGCGCGCGTTGATCATCACTGGCATAGACCGCCAGCGCACCTTGTCTGCCTTGCCATAGCGCTTCTACCAGCGACTCAGGGAAATCTGGAACATCACAAGGAACGAACACCACCCACTCGGTGGTGGCATGTTGCAATCCCGCCAGCATTCCCGCCAACGGCCCGGCAAAACCAGGCTGCAGATCGCCGATCACCGGCCAACCGCTGCGCTGGTACTGCGCCAGGTTACGGTTGGCGCTGATCAATACCTTGCCCACCTGGGGCTGCAAACGCGCCAGCGTATACTGATACAACGCCTTGTCGCCTATTTGCACCAATCCCTTGTCTTCGCCACCCATTCGGCGCGCCCGGCCGCCGGCCAGGATCACACCGGTAATTTCTGCATGCATAATCGTCATTCCACTAAAGGCTAACGCCCTGATTGTAGCGCTAAAGCTACCCAGACATCAGGATTTACCTTTATTGACAAGCTGCTTCTTTCACTGAGTAGTCAAGCCTGTTACTTTGTGGGTTTATGTATTTCACTGGACGAATCTAAAATGAAAACGCATCGTGTCAACGAGCTGATTGAGCTACTGCAGCCAGCCTGGCAGCAAGATCCCGATCTTAATCTGGTGCAGTTTTTACACAAGCTGGCGCAGGAAGCGGGTTTTAAAGGCGAGCTCACCGAACTGAGCGATGATGTTCTGATCTACCATTTGAAGATGCGCGGCACTGCCGGTACAGAACAAATCCCGGGTTTGAAGAAAGACTATGAAGAAGACTTCAAAACGGCGCTGTTGCGTGCGCGTGGCGTGATAAAAGACTAGTTCGGGTGAGCAATATGAGCCTGTGCACGATCGATGCTACTATTTTCATTCCCGGCACAGTGTTGTCGCCAAGCTAAAATGAATGTTGTTATGAACAACTCTGCGTTTAATTTTGACACCCTTTCCCCCGACCTGATTATGGATGCGCTGGAAGGGGTTGGCCTGCGCGTCGATTCTGGCCTGACGGCATTAAACAGTTACGAAAACCGCGTCTACCAGTTTATGGATGAAGCCCGTCAGCGCTATGTGGTGAAGTTTTACCGCCCTGAACGTTGGAGTGCGGCACAGATTGGTGAAGAACATCAATTTGCGCATGATTTGGCCGACGCTGAAATTCCTGCGGTAGCGCCCTTGATGTTGCAAGGTAAAACGCTGCATCAGCACGGCGGCTTTTTCTTTACCGTATTCCCGAGCGTCGGGGGACGGCAATACGAAATAGACAATCTGGATCACCTGGAGTGGGTCGGTCGTTTTCTGGGACGCATACATCAGGTTGGTGCTGAGAAGCGCTTTATTGAACGTCCCACTATCGGTATCGATGAATATCTCACCGCACCGCGAACCGTGCTGGCAAACTGCGATCTGGTGCCCAAGGCCCAGCGGGCGGGCTTCCTGGCGGCGACGGATAGGCTGATTGAGGCGATAAAACCCCGTTGGCATCTCGATTGGCAACCGCTGCGCCTGCACGGTGACTGCCATCCAGGCAATATCCTGTGGCGTGACGGACCGTTATTCGTCGATCTTGATGACGCACGTAATGGGCCGGCGGTGCAGGATTTCTGGATGCTGTTGCACGGTGAACGTCATGATCAATTAATGCAGTTGGATATTTTGCTGGAAGCCTACGGCGAATTTACCGAGTTCGATCAGGGGGAATTGGCGCTTATCGAACCGCTACGCGCAATGCGCATGGTGTATTACCTCGCCTGGGTAGCACGCCGTTGGCAGGATCCGGCATTTCCGCGAAGTTTTCCCTGGATGGCAGAGTCTGATTTCTGGCTGTCTCAGACCGCGGCATTTACTGAACAGGTTAAGCTGTTGCAGGAACCTCCTCTGCAGCTGATGCCAATGTATTGAAGCTTTAACACAACGGAGAGTTTATTCTTATGAAGAAAGTATGGTTGGCACTTGTTGGCATGATGATGGCATTCGGTGCCTCAGCCGCACAGTATAGCGATGGATCCCAATATGTTACGTTAGACAAACCGGTGACCGGCGAACCGCAGGTGCTGGAGTTCTTCTCCTTCTACTGCCCGCATTGCTATCAGTTCGAAGAGGTTTATCACGTTTCTGACGCGGTGAAAAAAGCGTTGCCGGTCGGAACCAAAATGACCAAATATCACGTTGAATTCCTGGGTCCGATGGGCAAGCAACTGACGCAGGCATGGGCTGTCGCCATGGCGCTGGGCGTGGAAGATAAAATCACGCAGCCAATGTTTGAAGCGGTACAGAAAACTCAAACCGTTCAAACGCCGGATGACATTCGCAACGTCTTTATTAAGGCCGGGGTGAAAGCGGAAGATTACGATGCTGCGTTGAACAGCTTCGTGGTTAAATCGCTGGTTGTTCAGCAGGAAAAGGCGGCAGAAGATCTTCAGCTGCGCGGTGTGCCAGCGGTATTTGTTAATGGCAAATACATGGTGAAAAACGACGGCCTGGACACCAGCTCAATGGACGCGTACGTGAAACAATTTGCTGACGTGGTTAAATTCCTCAGCCAGCAAAAGTAAGTACCATTGCAGATAAAAACGCCGGGATAACCGGCGTTTTTTATTGGTATTGTCGTTTGATTTTATCCAGCAAGCGATCTTTTTCCTGCCACAGCGCATTCAGCCATAGTTGAAACTGCCGTTTGAAATGCTTGTCGTTAAAGTAATCGCCGTGCAGTGTTTCATCGATAGGCAGCATATCGATACGTACCACCACGCGTTTTAACCGCCCGCACAACATATCCAGGAATGGCCGTTGGTTATTATCGGGATAATGCAGCGTAACATTCAATACACGGTCAAATTGGTTACCTAATGCACTGAGTGTAAAAGCAATACCCGCGGCCTTTGGTGCCAGTAAATTGCGATAGGGCGAATGGGTTTTTATCTTTTTGCTTTCGGTGAAGCGTGAGCCTTCAACGAAATTGACGATGGTCGTGGGGCGCTGGCGAAACTTCTCACAGGAACGGCGGGTGGTTTCAATATCCTTGCCGCGTTTTTCCGGATGCTTAAGCAAATAGGCACGCGAATAGCGTTTCATGAACGGCATGTCGAGCGCCCAGCAAGCCAGGCCGACAAAAGGGACCCAGGCGAGCTGTTGTTTCAGAAAATACTTGTTCATGGGAATACGGTTACGGAACAATACGCACAGCACCACAATATCCGACCAGCTTTCATGATTACTGATCAGCAGGTACCAATTTTTACGCTCCAGCCCGGCAAGTCCTTCAATATCCCATTCTAATTGCCGGTTAAGGCGTAATAGCACCGCCAATCCCTGGCACCAGCACCACATCATGGCATCGGCAAAGGCGGAAATACGTCGCCATATAACAGGAATGGGCACCAGCAGCTTGACGATACCGGCCGCAGCGATAGGGATTGAGCATAATACCGTCAGCAGTATGGTCAATAGCGTAGAAATGATGAAAACAACAGGGGCTAACACTTTTGGCATGGTTATAGGCTGGTGCTTGAAAAAACAGGATTAGGTATGCCGGGGTAGGCGCGAAGACAGATTTTACCAGAAACCACCTAGAGAAAGCGTTACCAAAAAGTAGCTGTTTTTTTCTCGGCACCACGGATTATTTGGTGGGATTTCGTGCAACTCTCTTATCTTGTGCTATGGTAATTGAGGCGCCAAATTTGATTTATTGTGCGATTAAAATTGCGCGCCAGTAATATCCACAAAATCAAAAAACGCCAATTAATACGCTTAGCCATTAGGATAAATTCTAGTGCAATGATTTGTCTGGGGATTTTATCTTCATTTAACGGCCTGCCTTCTATTTTATAATCCATTCTTTTTTCTATACACAAAGTTATCCACAGGCAGGATCGTGCGGATCGCTTAGCAAAATCCGATCATTTTTAGCCGTAATGCACGCTAAGGTTCGTCTCTGACGGCCAGCTATGGCATCCTTAGCGTAGTCTTCTCACGAAAAAAGAAACGCTATGGCCCAGATTGCAGAAAACCCATTGATCCTGGTAGACGGTTCCTCTTACCTCTATCGCGCCTATCACGCCTTCCCGCCGCTGACCAACTCGGCAGGTGAACCTACCGGGGCGATGTACGGTGTGCTGAACATGTTGCGCAGCCTGCTGTTGCAGTACCAGCCGAGCCATGTGGCGGTGGTTTTTGACGCCAAAGGCAAAACCTTCCGTGATGAACTGTTTGCAGAATATAAGTCCCACCGGCCTCCGATGCCCGACGATTTGCGTGCGCAGATCGAGCCGCTGCATCGCATGGTGAAGGCGATGGGGCTGCCGCTGCTGGTTACGCCGGGCGTTGAGGCCGATGACGTTATCGGCACGCTGGCGCAAGAGGCGGAAAAGGCCGGTCATGCGGTATTGATCAGCACCGGTGATAAAGACATGGCGCAGTTGGTAACGCCGAATATCACCCTGATAAATACCATGAACAACACCATCCTCGGTCCACAGGAAGTGTGTGACAAGTACGGCGTGCCGCCGGAGCTTATCATCGATTTTCTGGCGCTGATGGGCGATTCTTCAGATAACATTCCGGGCGTGCCTGGTGTCGGTGAGAAGACCGCACAGGCGTTGCTGCAAGGCTTGGGTGGCCTGGATACTCTGTATGGCAATCTTGACGGCATTGCGGCTCTGAGTTTCCGCGGCGCCAAGACCATGGCGGCCAAGCTGGAACAGAATAAAGAGGTGGCGTACCTGTCTTATCAGCTGGCCACCATTAAAACCGACGTCGAACTGGAGATCACCTGCGCCGATCTTACCGTTGCCGAACAAGATGCCGATCAACTGCAACAGCTGTTCAAGCATTATGAATTCAAACGCTGGCTGGCAGACGTCGAGGCCGGCACCTGGTTGCAGAACAAAAAGGGTAACGGTGCCAAAGTGGCCAATGGGCCAAAACCGTCCAGCGTGACGGCTGAAACCCCCAAAGCGGTGGCGGAAGCCAAACTGTCGCAGGAGGGGTATGTCACCATTCTGGAAGAAAGCACCTTTGCCGAGTGGCTTGAACGTCTGAAAAAGGCCGATGTTTTTGCCTTTGACACCGAAACCGACGGGCTGGATACGCTGACCGCCAATCTGATCGGCCTGTCTTTTGCCATCGAACCTGGGGTTGCCGCCTATTTGCCGGTCGCGCATGACTACCTGGATGCGCCGGTACAGCTGGATCGCGCATACGTGCTGGAAACGCTGAAACCGCTGCTGGAAGACGAAAAAGCCCTGAAGGTGGGCCAGAACCTTAAGTTTGATAAAAGCCTGCTGGCGCGTTACGACATTGACCTGCGCGGCATTGCCTATGACACCATGCTGGAATCGTATGTGCTCGACAGCGTCAGCGGCCGCCATGATATGGATAGCCTGTCCGATCGCTATCTCGATCATAAAACCATCACCTTTGAAGAAATCGCCGGCAAAGGGAAAAACCAGCTGACGTTCAACCAGATTGCCTTGGAGCAGGCCGCACCTTATGCGGCGGAAGACGCCGACGTGACGCTACAGTTACACCTGGCGATGTGGCCGAAGCTAAAGGAAAGCACTGGGCAGTTGAAGGTGTTCAACGAGATCGAAATGCCACTGCTGCCCGTGCTGTCGCACATTGAGCGCACCGGGGTGTTGATCGATCAGCATATTCTGGCGGCGCACTCCAAAGAGCTGAGCAAACGGCTTGGCGAACTGGAAATTCAGGCGCATGAGCTGGCCGAAGAGCCGTTCAATCTGGCGTCCACCAAGCAGTTGCAGGCAATTCTGTATGAAAAACAAAAGCTGCCGGTATTGAAGAAGACGCCGGGCGGCGCGCCGTCGACCAACGAAGAAGTGTTGGCGGAGCTGGCACTGGACTATCCATTGCCAAAAGTGATCCTTGAATATCGCGGCTTGGCGAAGCTGAAAACCACCTACACCGACAAGCTGCCGCTGATGATCAATCCGGTCAGCGGGCGTGTGCATACCTCTTATCATCAGGCGGTCACGGCGACCGGTCGCTTGTCTTCCAGCGATCCTAACCTGCAAAACATTCCGGTTCGCAATGATGAAGGGCGGCGTATTCGTCAGGCGTTTATCGCGCCGGCTGGTTACCGTATTGTGGCGGCCGACTACTCGCAGATTGAATTACGTATCATGGCACACCTGTCGCAAGATCGGGGCCTGCTTAACGCGTTTGCCGCCGGCAAAGACATTCACCGCGCCACCGCTGGCGAAGTCTTTGGCCTGCCGCTGGACAAAGTCACCAACGAACAGCGTCGCAGTGCCAAGGCGATCAACTTCGGCCTGATTTACGGCATGAGCGCCTTTGGTCTGGCTCGTCAGTTGGGGATCCCGCGTGGTGAAGCACAGCGTTATATGGATCTGTATTTTGAACGTTATCCGGGCGTGCTGGAATATATGGAACGTACTCGCCAGCAGGCGTCGGAGCAGGGGTATGTCAGCACCCTGGATGGGCGTCGTCTGTATCTGCCAGACGTTCGCTCCAGTAATGGTATGCGTCGCAAGGCGGCAGAGCGTGCGGCAATTAATGCGCCGATGCAGGGCACGGCGGCGGATATTATCAAGCGGGCAATGATTGCCGTCGATGCCTGGTTACAAGGCCAACAACAGCCGCTGGTGCGCATGATCATGCAGGTTCACGATGAATTGGTGTTTGAGGTGCATGAGTCGGCGATGGACGACGCCTGCCTGCGTATCCGTAGCTTGATGGAAGGGAGCATGGAGTTGGCGGTACCGTTGAAGGTGGATATCGGTGTGGGTAAGAACTGGGATGAGGCGCATTGATCGGCGCCGCTTCAGCCTTTGCTGCTCGCTGTTAACGGTAACAGGCGAAAAACCAAGCTTTTTTCGTAATTTAGCTACATCAAGCGGTGATTGTTTCCGCAATATTACGCTAATAGCGGTGCAAACTGTGTAAGTAAACAACAAAAAATTCTTTTGCCCTGCGAAAAAATGATGTAGAGTTACAGATGTAGGGTACAGAGGTAAGATGTTCTATCTTTCAGACCTTTTACTTCACGTAATCGGATTTGGCTGAATATTAGCCGCCCCAGTCAGTATTGACTGGGGCGTTTTTTATTGTAAAAACAAAAACAAAACATCAGTTTTTCCTATCACCTCGTCAGCGGTGCCAGCACGTTATTTCCTTGATACATTCACATATTCGCTCGCTCGGGCATGACTTGGCCATAAGTGTTTATGATGGTTTCTTGTCAAAACTGTAATTAGATAACAAAACGCCAGGCAACAGACAGAAAAAAGGGCCCATTTGCATGGACCCTGACCGACGGCACGCTGCGCGGGCGTTATTCACCGCCGATGTCATCTTCTTCTGGCAGCACTTCCGGTGGGATTTCATTGAACCAGGTATTCAGCTTTTGGCTCAGCTTGTCGACGCCGATTTTCTTCGGTGAAGAGAACGGTTCAACCTGAATGTCACCCATAAATGCCAATACTGCCTCGCGCACCATATTAACCTGAGCCTTGCGCGCACCTGACGCCAGTTTGTCGGCCTTGGTCAGCAACACCAATACCGGCGTGCCCACGTCGACCGCCCATTGGATCATTTGCTGATCGAGATCTTTCAGCGGATGGCGGATGTCCATCAACACCACCAATCCCTTCAGGCAGTTGCGCATTTGCAAATATTCGCCCAGGGCGCGTTGCCACTTGCGTTTCATTTCTTCAGGAACTTCGGCGTAGCCGTAACCCGGCAGGTCGACCAGGCGAATGCCGTCTTCCACTTCGAACAGGTTAATCAGCTGGGTGCGACCCGGTGTTTTACTGGTACGCGCCAGGCTTTTCTGATTGGTTAGCGTATTCAGTGCACTAGATTTACCGGCATTGGAGCGGCCGGCAAACGCCACCTCAATACCCGCATCTGCCGGCAAATGGCGGATATCGGGCGCGCTGGTGACGAAATGGGTCATATGATAATTGTAATTCTTGCTGGTCAAAATTTTTCGTCTCCGAATGAGCATGGCTTTCTGGGGGGCGATTATAACTGCATCAGCGCGAAAATGGGCCGCTTTCTGATTTTTAACCGCTTGGCGTGCGGTTTTTTGCCCTTTGCCCGGCGGCTTGGTGTAAGACATTGACCATTCGAACATGGGGATATGTCGCTTTATTCGAAAGTGCTTATTGTTCTTTTTTAGTTAAAACAATGTGTTAATTCTTCGAACTGCATAATATTACCACCTGGCGTCAGTAAGTACCTTGAGCGAGAGTTGAATACGCGTAAAGTAGCTTCATCGCAGGACGCGAAGGATCAGGAACGTTCGGGAAGAACGATAAATCTCAGGGAACGCACCGGATGTGCAATGAGTGCCAGGATGTTTTCAGATGGAATTGGCCTGTTAACCGCGGAAGGGTTGGCAGCACACGGATGGTGAAGTATTTGCAATTGGATGCTGGCGGGAAGCGCACTCAGGATGAGTGGTAGCGAATGGATTGCGCCCAAGGATGATTTTTCTTTCAGGATGAAGGACGTAGTGGCAGGGATTGCATTTATAGCAGATGGAAAAACTGGGATGTTGAATGTGCGCATGGAGCGCGTAGCAGCCATATCCTTCAAACGAAGGACTGAAAAAGGCGGCAGGTTTAACCTGTCGCCTTTTTTATTTGTCTGCTTTCTGCTAGATTCCGCCCAATCGTATAGCTCCTCTATACTGAAGAATCTAATACTCAAGAGCATAACGCTATGAACCAGCCTTCAAAAGCGCCCCGCGGTAAAGCGGCGACGCCAAAAACCAAAAAGAAAAGTCGTGTGGAACTCGATCAGGAAGCCCGCGAGCGCAAGCGTTTGAAAAAGCGCCGTGGCCTGGCCTCCGGTTCTCGTACTCAGGTAGAGAGCGGCAAACAGAAACACTCAGCGTCAGGCGAGGCGAAAGACCCACGTATCGGTAGCAAAACGCCGGTACCATTGCTGGTGGAAGGCAAGGTGAAGGCCAAGCCGCAGATCAAGCCAAAAGCCGTCGCCAAGCCGCGCCTGACGCCGGAAGAAGAACTGGCGAAGCTGGAAAACGACGAACGTCTGGATGCGTTGCTGGATCGTATCGACGATGGTGAAACGCTGAGCGCTGAAGATCAGGCTTACGTCGACCAAACGCTGGATCGTATCGATGCGTTGATGGAACAGCTAGGCATTGAGCTGGGCGATGACGACGAAGAAGAAGAAAAGCAGGAAGATATCCTGAAGTTGCTCAAGAGCGGTAACCCGAAAGACGTATTTTAACGCGTCATGTGGCCGATTCTGGCAATAACCTTACTGTTAACATGTTATCTGCTGTGGTTATTCGGTAAACTATGGCGGCTGTCGCGGCGCAAAGCGCGCTTGCGCAGCGCTTCCGTGGCCAGACAGCGTAGAGCAATGCCCCTTTCCCGGCCCCGGCAGAAACGAGTACGGAAAAGGAGTAAGCAATGTCAGAACAGGCGATTGTCTGGGATTTGGCCCTGATCCAAAAGTACAATTACTCAGGGCCACGTTACACCTCATACCCCACTGCGCTGGAATTCAACCAGAGCTATGACGAAGCGGCGTTCCAACGCGCTGCTGCGCGCTATCCCGAGCGACCGCTGTCGCTGTACGTGCATATTCCGTTTTGCCACAAGCTCTGCTATTTCTGCGGCTGCAACAAGCTGGTGACGCGGCAGACCCACAAGGCGGATGATTATCTGGTGGCGCTGGCGCGTGAGATCGCCGCACGGGCGCCACTGTTTGCCGGGCGTCAGGTCAGCCAGATGCATTGGGGTGGCGGTACGCCTACCTACCTCGACAAAGCGCAGATCAGCCGGCTGGTGGCGATGCTGCGCCAGCATTTTGATTTCCTGCCCGACGCGGAAATGTCGATCGAGGTCGATCCGCGCGAAATTGAGCTGGACGTGCTCGATCATTTACGCCACGAAGGCTTCAATCGCCTGAGCATGGGCGTACAGGATTTCAACAAGGACGTGCAGCGGCTGGTTAACCGCGAGCAGGATGAAGATTTTATTTTCGCCTTGATAGCGCGCGCCAAGGCGCTGGGTTTTAACTCCACCAATATTGATCTTATTTATGGTCTGCCCAGACAAACGCCAGAAAGCTTTGCTTTCACCTTGGCTCGAGTGGCTGAGCTGAACCCGGACCGGCTCAGCGTGTTCAACTATGCCCATCTGCCCGATCTGTTCGCCGCCCAGCGTAAAATCAAGGATGCTGACTTGCCCGATGCGCAGCAGAAGCTGGATATCCTGCAACAGACCATCGCCTCGTTAACACAATCCGGTTATCAGTTTATCGGCATGGACCACTTTGCCCGACCAGAGGATGAACTGGCGGTGGCGCAGCGCGAAGGCAAGCTGCACCGCAATTTCCAGGGTTACACCACTCAGGGCGATAGCGATCTGCTGGGGTTGGGCGTTTCCGCTATCAGCATGTTGGGTGACAGCTATGCACAAAACCAGAAACTGCTGAAGACCTATTACGGCAGCGTTGAACAGCAGGGTAGCGCGCTGTGGCGCGGTTTGGCGATGAGCGAAGATGACTGCCTGCGTCGCGATGTCATCAAAACGCTAATCTGCAATTTCCAGTTGGCTTATCAGCCGATTGAGCAACGGTATGGGATTGATTTTACGGATTACTTTGCGGAAGATCTGCACCTGTTGGCGCCATTTGAGCGTGACGGGCTGGTGGAGAGGGATGCGCTGGGGATTCGCGTGACGCCGCGTGGCCGCCTGCTGATCCGCAACATTTGCATGTGCTTTGATGTCTACCTGCGCAAACAGGCGCGCACCCAGCAATTTTCGCGGGTTATCTAGCGTAAAAAAAACGGCCGCCAGGCGTGGCGGCTGTTAGTTGTCTCAACGCGGCAATTATTCCATTCCCAGCTCTTTCAACTTGCGCGTCAGCGTATTGCGTCCCCATCCCAACAGACGGGCGGCTTCCTGCTTGTGCCCTTGGGTATGGCGCAGCGCGGTGGTGAGCAGGGTGCGCTCCATTTCCGGCTGGGCTTCCGACAGCAGATTTTGATGACCGGAACGTAGCGCGCGGTCGGCCCATTGTGCCAGCAGCGTCGCCCAGCTGTCCGGCAAACTGTGTCCGCCGGTTTCTGGCGCGGCGGTTTCGAACAGTTCGCCGGGCAAATCCTGGATCAACACTTCCTGTCCGGCAGCCATCACCGTCAGCCAGCGGCAGGTATTTTCCAACTGACGTACGTTGCCCGGCCAGGGCAGGCGCGTCAGGGCGGTTTCCGTTTCCGGATGCAGATTCTTTGCTTCCACCCCCAGCTCTTTGGCCGCCACCTGCAGGAAATAACGCGCCAGGCGCGGGATATCTTCACGGCGCTCGCGCAGCGGCGGCAGATGGACGCGGATGACGTTCAGACGGTGAAACAGATCCTCACGGAATTTGCCTTCCTGCACGCGCAGTTCCAGGTTCTGGTGCGTGGCGGCGATAATCCGCACGTCGACCTTCACCGGCGCATAGCCACCGACCCGATAGAATTGGCCATCCGCCAGTACGCGCAGTAAGCGAGTCTGAACATCCAGTGGCATATCGCCAATTTCATCCAGGAACAGGGTGCCACCGTCGGCCTGTTCAAAACGGCCCTGGCGGATCTGGTTGGCGCCGGTAAATGCGCCTTTTTCGTGGCCAAACAGCTCGGACTCGATCAGGTCTTTCGGGATCGCGGCCATGTTCAACGCGATAAACGGCGATTTGACGCGTGGGCTGTGCCGGTGCAAGGCATGTGCCACCAGCTCCTTGCCGGTGCCGGATTCGCCGTTGATCAGGACGCTTATCGACGAACGCGACAGGCGACCGATGATGCGGAACACGTCCTGCATCGCCGGCGCTTCGCCGATAATGTCGGCGGTTGGGCCACTGGCCGGTTGGCTGCGTGCCGGTTGCTGCTGTTCCTGATAATGGCTGATGGCGCGTTCCACCAGTGCCACCGCTTCATCAATATCGAAAGGCTTCGGCAAATAATCGAACGCCCCCTGTTGATAGGCGCTGACCGCCGCGTCGAGATCCGAATGGGCGGTCATGATGATGACCGGCAGCATCGGATGACGCTGTTTAATTTGTTTGAGCAGCGCCAAACCGTCCATACCCGGCATGCGAATATCAGACAGCAACACGTCTGGCGTTTGCGTCGATAACGCTTCCAGCACGTCGTTACCGCTGTCGAAGGTGGCGCAGCTCATGCCCGCTCCGGTAAGCGCGCGTTCAAGCACCCAGCGGATGGAGCTATCGTCATCGACGATCCAGACTATCCCTCGTTGCATAGCTACCTCGACTTGCGAATGGGCAGGTAAACCGAAAATTCGGTATGTCCCGGCCAACTGTTGAATTCAATTTTACCGCAATGCTGATCGATCAGATTGCGGGCAATGGATAGTCCCAGGCCGGTGCCGCCTTCGCGACCACTGACCATCGGGTAGAATAATGTGTCTTGCAGCTGCGCCGGCACGCCAGGGCCGTCATCTTCAATATCGATACGCGCCGCCAGCCGATAGCGGGTGCCATGCAGCGTGATTTGGAACGCGGTACGGGTGCGCAGCGTGATGGTGCCGCCGGCTTCCCCCAATGCCTGTAGCGCATTGCGGGTGATGTTCAGTAGTACCTGCTCGATTTGGTCCGGATCGTGTGCCAGTTCCGGCAGGCTGGGATCGTAATCGCGCACCAGCGTGACGTTGTCTGGCATTTCCAGCGACACCAACTGACAAACCCGTTCAGCCACCTGATGGATGCTCTGCGTAATGTGCTGGCCTGGCCGCTGTGGCCCCAGCAGGCGATCGACCAGATTGCGCAGGCGATCGGCCTGTTCGATGATCACTTTGGTGTATTCGGTCAGCGACGGATCGGGCAGCGCCTTGGCCAGCAGCTGCGCCGCGCCACGCAGACCGCCGAGCGGGTTCTTGATTTCATGCGCCAGGCCGCGCACCAGATCGCGTGCTGCGACTTGCTGGGCGTGCTGCAACTGTTCCTGGCTGAGACGGCGCTGATTATCCATCGGCGCCAGCTCCAGCAGAATAAAGCCTTCAGGCAGCGCCTGAGCGGTCAGGGAAAGGATATGCGCCCGCCCGTCGACCACCAGCGTCACTTCGTTGTCGGTGAAACCCTGGCCGGCCTTGAGGCTTTCTCGCATCAGATCGACGTTCAGCGAAAAATAGCCGAGCAAATCGGGCAGCGGCGTGCCGAAAAGTTTACGGGAGCTTTGCGCCAGCAGTTGTTGAGCCGCTGGGTTGGCGTAGTGTACCGCCAGTGAGTCATCCAACAGCAGAATGCTGTTGATCAGTGAATTGAGGATTTGCCCTGCGTCGGGCAATTTGTCAGTTGCCATATATGCCCTTCATCTTTCAAGGTACAGCGGCAATGGCTGTCCTTGCTTACCCGGTCATCTGGCAGACCCCGCCGTATCGGCACGGTTGCCGTCTCGCTGCACCTTGAGATCTTGTGGGTATAGCAGACGCTCTGCACTTTTTTGGTGCATCTATCCTACTCCATCCTTGATAAGCACGGAATGGCGTAGTGTTACCGATAATAGCGTGGTGAAAAAAGCCCATCCGAAGATGGGCTGAAAGTTTCCACGGCAACAAAAAAACGACAACTAAAATTGGTTGCGCCACGCGCGGTGGCGCAGATGATGCTTTAAACGCTGTAGTACAGTTCGAACTCAACCGGGTGTGGCGTCATGCGCACGCGGTCCATTTCTTCTTTACGCAAATCGATGTAGGCATCGATCGCATCGTCGGTGAACACGCCGCCACGGGTCAGGAACTCGCGGTCTTCGCTCAGTGCAGCCAGCGCTTCGTCCAGTGAACCGGCCACTTTTGGAATCTCGGCTTCTTCTTCCGGCGGCAGGTCGTACAGGTTTTTATCCATGGCATCACCAGGGTGGATCTTGTTGATGATACCGTCCAGGCCTGCCATCAGCAGGGCAGCGAAGCACAGGTACGGGTTGGCAGCCGGATCCGGGAAGCGAGCTTCGATACGGCGCGCTTTCGGGCTGGCAACCACTGGAATACGGATGGATGCGGAGCGGTTACGGGCAGAATAAGCCAGCATAACCGGTGCTTCGTAGCCTGGGACCAGACGCTTGTAAGAGTTGGTGGTCGGGTTGGCCAGGGCGTTGATGGCTTTTGCGTGCTTGATGATGCCGCCAATGTAGAACAGGGCAGTTTCGGACAGGCCGCCGTATTTGTCGCCAGCGAACAGGTTGGTGCCGTTCTTGGACAGCGACATGTGGCAGTGCATGCCGGAACCGTTGTCGCCGAACATAGGTTTTGGCATAAAGGTCGCGGTTTTGCCAAATGCGTGAGCCACGTTGTGCACCACGTATTTGTAAATCTGGATTTCGTCGGCTTTCTTGGTCATGGTGTTGAAGCGGGTTGCCACTTCGTTCTGACCGGCGGTTGCCACTTCATGGTGGTGCGCTTCAACCACCAGACCCATTTCTTCCATGGTCAGACACATGGTTGAACGCAGATCCTGTGATGAGTCGACCGGTGGAACCGGGAAGTAGCCGCCCTTCACCGCTGGACGGTGGCCTTTGTTGCCGCCTTCGTATTTGGTGCCGGAGTTCCATGCGCCTTCGATGTCGTCGATGGCAACGTGGGAACCGCGGATGCTGCTGCCGAAACGGATATCGTCAAACAGGAAGAACTCAGGTTCTGGCCCGAACAGTACGGTGTCGGCAATGCCGGAAGAGCGCAGGAAATCTTCTGCACGCTTGGAAATGGAACGCGGGTCGCGATCGTAGCCCTGCATGGTGCCTGGCTCAAGAATGTCGCAGCGAATAATCAGCGTGGATTCTTCGTAGAACGGATCCAGCACCGCGGTGCTGGCGTCTGGCATCAGTACCATGTCAGATTCGTTAATGCCTTTCCAGCCGCCGATCGAGGAGCCGTCAAACATCTTGCCTTCTTCGAAGAAGTCGGCATTTACCTGATGCGCAGGAATGGTGACGTGCTGTTCTTTACCCTTGGTGTCAGTGAAACGCAGGTCTACGAATTTCACTTCATGCTCATTCAGCATCGTCAAAACGTGTTCAGCGGACATACTTAACTCTCCCGGATTTATCATTGTCGTCGTCGTGGAACGAATCTGTGGTTCTGGCTTTTTTTCGCCCTGTATAGACTAAAGCGAAAACTGTGCCAACTTTATAAAAGCGGGGTAATCACCATTCTGTGCGGCTTTTACCCAATCTGAGTATGCACCATTAGTGATGCATTGCACCATTTAAGTGCAAAAGTAGCGCCGTTAAGCACCAAGATGGTGCAAAAGTGCACCTGCTGGTGCTTTTTGCACCGTGAAAGGGATCACAAACTGACCTGGACACAGTTGTTTATAAGAGATGGTTGTGATCTTGTTTAGTACCTCGCTTAATACGTGTACAATAGCGCGCTATTTCTAATGCCTGAGGCAAAGCTGTGATCGAAAATTTGCGTAACATCGCCATTATTGCCCACGTTGACCATGGTAAGACCACCCTGGTTGACAAACTGCTGCAACAATCCGGTACTTTCGGAGAGCGTGTAGAAGCCACCGAACGCGTAATGGACTCCAACGATTTGGAGAAAGAGCGTGGGATTACCATCCTCGCAAAAAACACCGCCATTAATTGGAAAGACTACCGCATCAACATCGTGGATACCCCAGGACACGCCGACTTCGGCGGCGAGGTTGAGCGTGTGATGTCAATGGTTGACTCGGTGCTGCTGGTTGTGGATGCAATGGATGGCCCAATGCCGCAAACCCGCTTCGTGACCAAAAAGGCATTTGCCAACGGTCTGAAGCCGATCGTGGTAATCAACAAGGTTGACCGCCCTGGCGCGCGTCCAGATTGGGTTGTTGATCAGGTCTTCGACCTGTTCGTTAACCTCGACGCTACCGACGAGCAGCTCGACTTCCCAATCATCTATGCTTCTGCATTGATGGGGATCGCCGGTACTGACCACAACGACATGGCGGAAGACATGACCCCGCTGTATCAGGCTATCGTCGACCACGTGTCTGCACCGCAGGTTGAGCTGGAAGCACCGTTCCAGATGCAAATCTCCCAGTTGGACTACAACAACTACCTGGGCGTAATCGGTATCGGCCGTATCAAGCGTGGCAAAGTGAAGCCAAACCAGCAGGTCACCATCATCGATAGCGAAGGTAAAACTCGCAACGGTAAAGTGGGCAAAGTGCTGGGCCATATGGGTCTGGAGCGTATCGAGTCCACCCTGGCTGAAGCGGGCGACATCATCGCTATCACCGGTTTGGGCGAACTGAACATCTCCGACACCATCTGTGACACCTCTGCGGTGGAAGCACTGCCGGCGCTGTCTGTTGATGAGCCGACCGTCACCATGTTCTTCAACGTCAACACCTCACCATTCTGTGGTAAAGAAGGTAAGTTCGTGACTTCGCGTCAAATCCTTGAGCGTCTGAACAAGGAACTGGTGCACAACGTGGCACTGCGCGTTGAAGAAACCGAAGATGCTGACGCATTCCGCGTATCTGGCCGTGGTGAGCTTCACCTGTCGGTACTGATCGAAAACATGCGTCGTGAAGGTTTCGAACTGGCGGTATCCCGTCCGAAAGTTATCTTCCGTGAAATCGATGGCCGTAAACAAGAGCCATTCGAAAACGTTACGCTGGACATCGAAGAACAGCACCAGGGTTCCGTGATGCAAGCCATGGGTGAGCGTAAAGCTGACCTGAAAAACATGGATCCAGACGGTAAAGGTCGTGTGCGTCTCGACTACGTGATCCCAAGCCGTGGCTTGATCGGTTTCCGTAACGAGTTCATGACCATGACCTCGGGTACCGGTTTGCTGTACTCCACCTTCAGCCACTACGACGACGTGCGTCCGGGCGAAGTCGGCCAGCGTCAGAACGGCGTGCTGATCTCCAACGGTCAGGGCAAGGCGGTAGCGTTCGCCCTGTACGGTCTGCAGGATCGCGGCAAGCTGTTCCTGGGCCACGGTGCGGAAGTGTACGAAGGCCAGATTATCGGTATTCACTCACGTTCCAACGACCTGACCGTGAACTGCCTGACCGGTAAGAAGCTGACCAACATGCGAGCTTCCGGTACTGACGAAGCGACTACCCTGGTTCCGGCCATCAAGATGACTCTGGAACAAGCGCTGGAATTCATCGATGATGACGAGCTGGTAGAAGTGACACCAACCTCGGTCCGTATCCGTAAGCGTCACCTGACGGAAAACGATCGTAAGCGTGCAAGCCGCGGTCCTAAAGACGTGTAATTGCCTATTGATATCCGGTGAGCGTCAGGCTGCGGCCTGAGCGCTGACCGGTATCGATGCCGCATTCCCAGGGCGCGTTCGGCGCCCTGAGTTTTTTCCTCTGCTTTCCCCCGTTTCTGCGGCGCGCTATGCGCTTTTCCGTTCGCTCTCTGTTCAGCCTTTACTTTTCCCGCTACAGTGAACTCTCACCGGCCCGCCAGGAGAGGACTATGCTGTACATCTTTGATTTAGGTAATGTGATCGTCGATATCGATTTCAAACGCGTACTGGGTGTATGGAGCAATTTGAGCGGCACGCCACTGGCGGTGCTGAATGAACGTTTCACCATGGGCGACGTGTTCCAGCAGCATGAGCGCGGGGAAATCAGCGACCAGCAATTTGCCGCCAGCCTGTGTGAAGAAATGGGCATTGCCCTCAGCTTTGAACAGTTTTCTACCGGCTGGCAGGCGGTTTTCGTGGCTCTGCGCCCGGAAGTGATCGCCATCATGCAGCGGCTGCGCAATGAAGGACACCGCGTCGTGGTGCTGTCCAATACCAACCGCTTGCACTGCAACTACTGGCCGCAGCATTATCCTGAAGTGGCGACGGCGGCTGACGCGATGTATCTGTCGCAGGACATCGGCCTGCGCAAACCGGATCCGGCTATTTACCAATACGTACTGGAGGCGGAACACACCCCGGCCGAGCAGGCGGTATTTTTTGACGATCATCCCGCTAACGTCAGCGCAGCGCAGGCGGTGGGCATCAAGGCGGTGCACGTCACCGACCGCGACGTGGTGCCGGCCTATTTTGCCGGTTGAGTCAGGCAGGTTAAGCTCAAGGCATACGAACTGACAAGGAGTGAGTATGTCGTTATTCCGCAGCAAGGCGCTGCCGTCATCGATCAAACCGGGCGTGACCTTTAGCCGCCTGCTGATAAAGCGCATCGACAGCGATGGCCTGACCATGCTGGCAGGCCACCTGGCTTACGTTTCCCTACTGTCTCTGGTGCCGCTGATCACCGTGGTATTTGCGCTGTTTTCGGTCTTCCCGATGTTTTCCGACGTCAGCATGCAGCTTAAGAGCTTTATCTTTAACAACTTCATGCCGGCTGCCGGCAATGTCATCCAGCGCTATCTGGAACAGTTCGTCGCCAACTCCAACAAAATGACCGCCGTCGGTACCTGCGGCCTGATAGTCACCGCGCTGTTACTGATGTCGTCGGTGGACAGCGTGCTGAACACCATTTGGCGCAGCAAAAACAAGCGGCCGATGGTGTATTCATTCGCAGTGTACTGGATGGTACTGACGCTGGGGCCGCTGCTGGTGGGTGCCAGCATGGCGATCAGTTCCTATTTGCTGTCGTTGAACTGGTTGGCGCAAACCGGCGTCAACAGTCTGGTCGAGCAGCTTCTGCGCATCTTCCCGTTGATACTGTCGTGGGTTTCATTCTGGCTGCTGTATAGCGTGGTACCGACGGTGCGCGTACCGTCGAAAGATGCGTTGATCGGCGCGCTGGTGGCTGGCCTGCTGTTTGAACTGGGCAAGAAGGGGTTTGCGTTGTACGTCACCATGTTTCCGTCATACCAGCTGATTTACGGCGTGCTGGCGGTGATCCCGATTTTATTTCTGTGGGTCTACTGGAGCTGGTGTATCGTGTTATTGGGTGCCGAGATCACCGTCACTCTGGGAGAATATCGCGCGTACCGGCAACATAAAGTCGAGCAGCAACAACAGGATAATCAGCAGGAAGGGCAGTCATGATTGCATTGATTCAACGGGTATCAAACGCCAGCGTCACGGTTGACGGCGAGACGATAGGCAAAATTGGCCCGGGTTTGTTAGTGTTATTGGGCGTAGAACAAGACGATGACCAAAAGAAAGCCGACCGCCTGTGTGAGCGGGTATTGGGATACCGCATTTTCGGCGACGAGAACGACAAGATGAACCTCAACGTGCAACAGGCCGGCGGTAGCGTACTGGTAGTTTCACAGTTTACCCTGGCGGCGGATACGCAAAAAGGCATGCGGCCGGGTTTTTCGCGCGGAGCCTCGCCCCTCGAGGCTGAGCGGCTATATCACTATTTTGCCGAGCAGTGCCGTAAACGCGGCGTGGAAACGCAGACCGGACAGTTCGCTGCGGACATGAAAGTGGCGCTGGTGAACGATGGGCCGGTGACTTTCTGGCTGCAAGTTTAGGAACCACCCAATAGGCTAACTGACTTGCCCTGTTGGGCCGAAGCCGTGCTCATCCCACCGAGGCGTGGGGCCAGTCACAACCCGGCCCGAATTGACGGCAACGGCACGCCTATTGAATGGCTCCGCAGGAAACATGATTTGGAGAGAAGGCGTCTATGTATCACCTACGAGTACCCGTAACAGAGCAAGAACTGAAGGATTATTACCAGTTTCGCTGGGAAATGCTGCGCAAACCGCTGCACCAGCCGGTGGGTTCGGAAAAGGATGCCTATGACGCCATGGCCCATCACCAGATGGTGGTGGACGAGAGTGGCAATATCGTCGCTATCGGGCGACTGTATATCAATGCCGACAACGAGGCCGCGATACGTTTTCTGGCGGTTGACCCTTCAGTGCAGGATAAAGGGCTGGGGACGCTGGTGGCGATGACGCTGGAATCGGTGGCGCGACAGGAAGGCGTCAAGCGCGTCGTGTGCAGCGCGCGTGAGGATGCGGTCGAATTCTTCGCCAAGCTGGGGTTTGAAAGCCAGGGGGAGATCACCGCGCCGCAAACCACGCCGATACGCCACTTCCTGATGATCAAGCCGGTAGCGACGCTGGACGATATTTTGCACCGCCCTGACTGGTGCGGGCAATTGCAGCAGGCGTGGTACGATCATATTCCGCTGAGCGAAAAGATGGGCGTACGCATCAGCCAATATACCGGCCAGCGTTTTGTGACCACCATGCCGGAAGTCGGCAACCAGAATCCGCACCATACGCTGTTTGCCGGTAGCCTGTTTTCGCTGGCCACGCTGACGGCCTGGGGATTGATCTGGCTGCTGTTGCGTGAGCGTCATCTGGGCGGCACCATCATTCTGGCGGATGCGCATATCCGCTACAGTAAACCGATCACCGGCAGGCCGAGAGCCGTTGCCGATCTGAGTTCACTGAGTGGCGATCTGGCCCGTTTGGCACGTGGCCGCCGGGCGCGCGTGCAGGCAGAAGTACATTTATTCGGTGACGATGACAAAGGGGCCGTATTTGAGGGCACCTATATGGTGCTGCCAGCCGAACCGGAAGAGCCGTTGGACAAAGGCGGTTCAGAGGCGTTAGCGAACTGAGCATCAAGCGCAGCATAGGGCATCTGGCCAGATGGGTGCTGCATGCTGCGCCCACTTAACGGGTTGGGCTTAATTGATGGCTTAATCTATCGTAGATATGTGACGTAGTTGCCGATTTTTTGTTTAATCAGAAATATCTTTGCTTAATTGGCATAATTGACTATTTAATTTGCACTCAACAAATAAATTGAATGGATTAAATCGGGTTAAGGATATTTACCCCGTCTAATCTTGAGATTTATCCTAATATTGATGACATCAGGTCCCGCAAAGTCACGATCTCCTGCTTGTCTGATGCTGAATCCTGTCGTTAGAATGCCGCAAAATCATTAAGGCGGTTTATCTGAATGGACTCAGTAACTCAGCGATTGGCAGTATCATTGTTATTTCTTTCCCTCAGTTCGGCTGCTGGCGCCAATATGCTCAGCCCGGCGGATCGAGATACTATCCAACAGCAACAACGCGAATTGTTGCAGCAAAACCAACAGCAACGACAGGAGTTGCAACGCAGCCTGTCCCCGGTGCTGCCACAAACGCCAGCAGCCACAGCCCCCGGCGGGCCGTGCTTCACCATTACGACCATTCACCTTGAAGGTGCCAGCCATCTGCCCGCCCGTGCGCGGCAAGCCTTGACGCAGCCCTATCTGCAACGCTGCCTGAATCTGGCCCAGATCAACACCCTGGTGCAGCAGGTTTCCGACTGGTATATCGAACGGGGCTATATCACCAGCCGCGCTTTCCTGACCGAGCAAGACCTGTCCCATGGGGAACTGAAGCTGCTGGTACTGGAAGGGCAACTGGAGAAGATCTGGCTGGACCAACGGGATGACCGAATGCTGAAGATGGCGTTCCCAGGCCTGGTGGGCCACATCCTTAATCTGCGCGATATCGAACAGGGCATGGAGCAGATCAACCGCCTGCGCCAACAACCGGTGCAGATTGAAATCCTGCCCGGCAGCCAACCGGGTTATTCGGTGGTCAATTTGACCGCCAAACCCGAGTTCCCGGTGATGCTGGGGCTGGGTTTTGATAATAGCGGGCAAAAGAGTACCGGCACCGGGCAGATCAACGGCTCATTGACCGGCAATAACCTGCTGGGGCTGGCGGATCAGTGGTTTGTGACCGGCGCGCGCAGCAGCGATTTCGCCAACGATCACGATGCCCGCAGCGTACAGGCCGGTGTCAGCCTGCCTTATGGTTATTGGCTGGTGGATTACAACTACTCTTACAGCGACTATCTCTCGACGATCGACAATCAGGGCTTTGATTGGCGATCCACCGGCGACAGTCAAACCCATCGCTTCAACGTTTCGCGCGTATTGTTCCGTAACAGTGACATGAAAACCGGCCTGGCGCTGGGCCTGACCCACCGCATCAACCGCAACTATCTTAATGACACCCGGTTGAACAGTAGCAGCCGCAAACTGACCAGCGTATCTCTGGGTATGAGCCATAGCCAAAAACTGTGGGGAGGGTTTGCCACGCTCAATCCTTCCTACAGCCGTGGCGTTCCCTGGTTAGGCGCGGAAGATGACAGCGGTAAAGCCAGCGAAGCACCTAGGGCGGAGTTTAATAAATACACTCTCTCCGGCAGCTATTATCTGCCGTTGACACCAAACTGGAACTACCTCACCAGCCTGTACGGCCAGTGGACACCCGATCGCCTTTACGGCAGTGAACGCCTGACCCTCGGTGGCGAAAGTTCGGTGCGTGGCTTCAAGGAACAGTATCTCTCCGGCGATAAAGGCGGCTACTGGCGTAACGAGGTCAACTGGTCGCCGTTCAGCCTGCCGTATCTGGGCGATATTTCCGTATTGGCTGCCGTAGATGGCGGTTATCTGCGCCACGACTCTGTGGATACCTACGCTTCCGGCACGTTATGGGGCGGCGCGGTGGGACTGGGCAGCCGCAATCGCTATTTCAGCAGCCAATTTACCGTTGGCTGGCCGCTGGCGCATCCGAGCTGGTTAGAGCCGGATCGGGTATCGATTTACTACCGTATTAACATCGTTCTTTAATTCACAGGGAAGGATTTCAAGGATGACGATGAAAGAGGATAGACCCGTTCATGCTGGCCAGCGTTGGCTGAGCTATACCCTGTGCAGCCTGTTGGCCTGGCAGCCGTTGCTGCCCGCCTTGGCGAACGGTGTTAACGTTGCCGAAGGGAATACCCGACTCGATCAGGCTGGTAATGGTGTGCCGGTGGTCAACATCGCCACGCCTAATCAGGCGGGCATTTCCCACAATAAATACAATGAATTCAACGTGGGCAAACAGGGGCTAATCCTCAACAACGCCACCGGGCAGCTCAATCAGACCCAGCTTGGCGGCCTGATCCAGAACAACCCCAATCTGAAGGCCGGGCAGGAAGCCCAAGGCATCATCAACGAGGTTGTCGCCCCGAACCGCTCCCAGCTGCAAGGCTATATGGAGGTGGCGGGCAAACAGGCCAACGTGATGGTTGCCAACCCTTACGGCATCACCTGCGCCGGCTGCGGCTTCATCAACACCCCGAATGCGACGCTGACCACCGGTAAACCGGTGTTAGGGCCGGACGGCAAACTGCAGGCGCTGGAAGTCACGCAAGGGGCCATCAGCATTCAGGGCAAAGGACTGGATGCCAGCCAGAGCGGGAAATTTGCCCTGATCGCCCGTGCTACCGAGATCAACGCCCAGCTGTATGCCCAGGATGCCACCCTCACGCTGGGGGCCAACCGTGTGGATGCGCAGGGCAATGCGACCCCGATCGCGGGCCAGGGAGAGGAGCCTAAAGTGGCGGTCGATGCCGGTGCGCTGGGCGGCATGTATGCCAACCGTATTCATCTGGTTTCCAGCGACAAAGGCGTAGGCGTCAACCTCGGTAACCTCAATGCCCGTGCCGGGGATATCACCCTGGATGCCAACGGCAAATTGACGCTCAATAATTCGCTGGCGCAAGGCGGTACATTAACGGCGACAGGGCAAAGTATCAGCATGTTGGGTGACCACAAGGCCACCGGCTCCATCACGTTAAACAGCCAGGGGGACCTTTCCCAGCAGGGGGGGAGGCTGGTCAGTGACCAGAATATCGCTCTCACCAGCGGTGGTACGTTGCAGATGAGCAGCGGCAAGCTGATCTCTGGCAACGATGTCAGCCTGCGGGCTCGTGACGCGCGGGTGGACAGTTCGAGCCAGATTGATGCTGCCCGCCATGTCGACATGACGTTGTTCAACAGCGGTATGACGCAGGGGCAAGTGACCGCCGGGCAAAACCTCACCCTCAGCGGCACTAGCTTGGTCAACAGCGGCACGCTGGCGGCCAATGGGGCGATACAAAGCACCCTTTCCAACCTGGCAAACAGTGGAACCGTTCAGAGCCAGGGCAACCTGTCGTTGAGCGGCCAGTCACTCGCCAACGGCGGCAGGATACTGAGTGGAGGAGCGCTGGCCCTTACCAGCCAGACGTTGGATCAAGACGGCACCTTGAGCGCCAAAGGCAAAGCCGATCTTACCGTTAAAGATACGTTGCGAAATGGCCGCTACGGCGAGTTGCTGAGCGACGACAGCCTGATGCTGTGGGCTGGAACCCTGCAACAGAATGGCCTGATCTCCGGCGCGACGGGGTTAACCCTCAACAGCGATACGCTGGCCACGGCGGCAGATTCCCTCACCACCAGCCAAGGCAGGATCGCGGTTAACGCGGGTAACGCCACGTTAGGCGGGGAATGGAATGCGGGTGGCGATCTGGCCTGGCATGGCACGACGTTGAACACGCAGCCGGGTACTCAGATACAAAGCGGGGGCAATCTCACCCTCCAGGCACAACAAGCCACGCTGGCGGGTACCCAAACGGCGAAAGGGGCATTAACGGTAGAGGCTGGCTCACTGCTGCACAGGGGTAAAAGCCATGCCGCAACCCTGGCCCTGAAGGCGGACACCCTGACCAACCAGGGCACGCTGGTCGCTCCCGTCTTGAAGATTAACAGCCAGACGCTGACCAACAGCGGCTTGCTACAAGGCAGCCAGACCCTGGAGCTTATTGCCCGCCTGATGGACAACCAGAAGGGCGGCACCGTGTATACGGCCAACGCCCTGTCGCTGGCCATCCCGATGCTGAAAAACGCCGGACTGATCACCACCGATCGGGATTTGGTGCTCAGTGGCGATCAACTGCTCAACAGCGGTGAAATCAATGCCGTGAACCTGACGGCCAAAATCCAGCGGGTCGATAACCAGCAGAGCGGTTTACTGCTGGCGAAAGATAAGCTTTCACTAAACGGTATGGGGTTGTCCAATGCCGGGCAACTGGCTGCCGATCAACTGACCCTGAACACCAACAGCATCGCCAATAGCGGCACGGTGCAGGGCGACAGCACTCTTGCTATCAAGGCTGCGGAAGCCACCAACCGTGGGCGTGTACTCACCGGCGGTTCACTAAACCTGATTGCAGACACCTTGACTAACGCCGGGACGATGCAGGCGGTCATGATGGTCCTGTCACTGGCCAAACAGTTCAGCAACCAGCAAAACGGCTCCGTCAACGCGAGCGGCTCCCTGGTGCTGACCACCCCTCAGTTTAGTAATGACGGCCTGCTGGCTGCAACGACGCTGACCTTGGATACCACGACCCTGTTCAATACGGGAACTCTGCAAGGCAGCCGTCAACTCAATCTCGGCACCTCCACGTTAGACAACCAGCTCGGTGGCGCTTTACTCAGTGGCGGAGCACTGACATTACGGACAGATTCGCTGACCAATAGCGGATTGCTTCAGGGCCAGACACTGGATCTGTCCACCCAAGAATGGCTTAACAACGGCAATGCGCTGAGTGAACAAACGGCGAGCCTGACAGTCGCCAATACGTTGACCAACCAAGGGAAGATCCTCGGCCAGCAAGAGATGACCGTCTCTGCGGGCTCAGTGGACAACACGGGATGGCTGGCGGCCAACCTGCTCGCCGTCGTGGGCGACGTTATCAACAAGGGGCTGGTGCAGGGTAGCCAATCCCTGCAACTTTCCGGCACTCATCTCAATAATGCAGCCACAGGCCAGATGTTATCGAGTGGGACGTTGCACCTTGAAGGCCAACAGTTGGTCAACCAGGGTGCTCTGCAGGGGCAACAACTGGCGGTGAAAGCCCAGACCTGGCAGAACAGGGGCAGTGCCCAGGCGCAAGATCGCCTGACGGCAGACCTGATCGGGGACATGCTCAACAGTGGCCAGTTACTGAGCCAGGATCGTTTTGATCTCACGGCGGCCCAGATTCTCAATCAGGGCACTCTGGCGGCAGACAAGGTGGTATTGACCGCGCCACAGCTGACCAACAGTGGTTTGCTACAGGGCAACAGCCATCTGCAACTGGCTATCCCCAATATCAGTAACCTTGCCAGCGGGAAGCTAGTCAGCGGAGGTGCGCTGAAGCTGGCGCTCGAACAACTGGATAACGCTGGCCTATTGCAGGTGAATGATGATTTGTCTCTCACCGGCCTGCAATTCACCAACCAGGGCAGCATCCTGGCGAACAACCTGAACCTTGATGTACAGGGAGGCTTGGTAAACCAGCAAGGCGGCCAACTGGTGGCCCGTGAAAATGCCACCTTCCGCAGCCAATCGGTGAACAATGCCGGGGTGTTGGCGGGTAATACGCTGGCGGTGGACAGCGGCACCGTGACTCACAGCGGCATCATGCAGGGCAATGCCGGGCTGACTCTGAACAGCACCGCGCTGAACGTGCTGGCCGGTGCACAACTGTTGAGCGGTGGTGAACTGACACTCAACGGTGGCGCAGTTACCAACGCTGGATCCTGGCAGGGGAATAGCCTGACCTTTGGCGTCGATAGCTTGGATAACAGCGGATCGATAAACGCGGTTACGGGCCTGACCGGCACCGTGGCTAACACGATGCAAAATAGCGGGCAGATGGGCAGCCTGGGGACGCTGAACCTGAGCGGCGACTATCTAACCAACAGCGGCAAGCTGGTTGCCAACCGGTTGACGCTGGATGCCGCCACGCTGAATAACACGGGATTATGGCAAGGTAGCGAGTGGCTGAATGCCCACGGTGATGCGCTGACGCTGGGGGCGTCAAGCCGTACGTTGGCAGGGGGCGCGTTGTCGCTGAATGCTGGGCAACTGACCTCAGAAGGGTTGGTTCAGGGGGGACAAACCCACGTCACGGCCACGGGCTGGATGAACAGTGGCAGCCTGCTGGGGAGTGATTCTCTGGCCGTCAACGTCACCGATGAACTGGTGAATGAAGGGTCACTGCTTAGCCAGGGTAACAGTGAAATACAGACGCAGACGCTGACCAATGACGGTGCCGTTCTGAGCGATGGAAATCTGTCTTTGGTGGGCGCTACGTTGAACAACCAAGGTGCCGTACAGGGTAACATCCTCAACCTGACGCAGAACTTGGTGAATAACGCCGGTACGCTGATCGGCCTGCAGTCGCTGACGTTAGGCATTCAGGCATTCTCCGTCCCGTTGTTGACGCTGGTGAACCGCAGTCAGGGCTCACTTCTGACGCAGGGAACGCTTTCTGTTAATGGCAGAACGGTGACCAATGACGGTCGCTGGCAGGGGCAACAGGTTCTGCTGAATGCTCAGACGTTGAATAACAGCGGCTCAATCCACAGTGCGGATGCGCTGCAAATGGCTCTGTCTGGGGCGTTGAGTTCGACGGCTGGCAGCAAAATTACCGCCAATGGTGCAGCTGTTTTACAGGCAAAGTCGTTGACCAACGCCGGGCAGTGGCTGGCAAAAAATCTCACCCTACGCGCTGACACCCTGAATAATCAGGGCGAAATCAGCGGCGTTGACGGCCTGATGGTCGAGCTAACCGGAGATTTCACCCAGCAGCAAGATAAAACCCTGCTGACGGCGGGGGACCTGAAACTGGATGCGGCCTCGGTCACCAACCTTGGGCGTATCCAGGGGAACGGCGTATGGGTTAACAGCGGTACGCTAACCAACAGCGGACGCGTACAAGGTGAAACAGGCTTAGCGCTGAACCTTAGCGGTGGGTTGACCAATAACGCCACGGGTACCCTTCTCAGCCAGAACGCACTCACCATTACCTCGCCGTACTGGATCAACAGCGGCTTGATGCAAAGCGGTGCTGACACCCGGTTCAAAGGGACGATATCAGGGCGTAATGACGGTAGCCTGCTTGCTGGTTCCGATCTGTCACTCCATGGCTCGCAATTTACCAACACCGGTTGGCTACAGGCAGGATCCCTGTTACTGAATGCGGATGCGTTGGACAACAGCGGTACCTTGCTGGCAGAACTGCAGGGAACCTTGACCGCAGGTAGCCTGAACACTCAGGGCACGATCCAGGGAAACAACCTGGCGTTGAATACCCAGCAACTGACTAACGGTGGCACGCTGCTTGGTACCTCCGGGCTTGGCATCAATGCCGGTCAGGTGGCGCTTCAAGAGACAGGGAAAATGTTCAGCGGGGGCGATTTACTGCTGAGCAGTGGCGATTTTGACCAGCGTGGCCAGGTCGTGGCGTTGGGCAACCTGACGCTGCAACTGGTGAACGCCTTTACTAACCAGAACGTGATTGCCGCAGGCCAGAGCCTGAACCTTGACAGCCAAGGGGCGTTGACCAACCAAGGCACTCTGCAGGGGCAGAGCATCAACCTCACGGCGTACGGCATCTTGACCAACAACGGGCAAATCACCGGCGGAAGTGGGGCCAGCATCCTCAGTGGCAACGCCATTGCCATGAACGCGGCCGGAACCCTGCAATCAGGGGGCGACGTGACCCTGAACAGCCAGAGCGATATCACCGTTGACGGGTTTACCGGCACGCTGGGCTCAATGACGCTGAATGCGGCTGGCAGCCTGATTAATACTGCCTTGCTGTATGCCGGTAACAACCTGTACCTGCTGGCCAACAGCATCACAAACCTGCGCGGTGACATCCTGGCGGGCAACAGCCTGTGGATGCAGCGTGATATGGCAGGCAATGCCAACGCTGAAGTGGTGAACAGTTCCGGCACTATCGAGACACAAAATGGTGATATCACCATTAACACCGCCCATTTGCTGAATCAGCGCGATGGGTGGTTGGTCAATGAAGAACAACAGGCCGTAACGCAGGATACGCTTTGGAATGGCCGTTCGGTTGTCGCACTTAAACTGGGTGACTTGCCAGTGGATGAGCTGGGATATTACGTAAAGACGGTACGGACTGGCGGCAGTTTTGGGCACGGTAACGGCTCAATTGATAATTACTACTATCTGGCTCCCAAGGTTTCTGCAGTCGACAAAAAGATCCTGGTTTCATCCTCTACTGTAACCGTAAGTGCTGGTGGTGGTGCGGGCCAGATTGCTGCTGGGCGTGATATGACAGGGGGAATTGCTCGGTTGGATAATATTGCCAGCAATATTCTGGCTGGTGGCAATGTGTCGCTGACGGGTGAAACGCTCAATAACGTCAGTGCAACGGCAGGGACTCAGGGAAAATATCTTACTTATCATTATGATGGTAAAACGGCAAAGGGAGAATTTAGCAAGACACTAGGCTTGGATTTCTTTAAGAAGCCACATAAAAACGGTTATATACGACAGGACGTGGACACGATTGTTCAATATTACTTAACCGGACAGCCGGAGTATGAGAGCCGTGATATCACACTCTACCGCGCTGTTATTCAGGCGGGTGGTAACGTTGTGGCCAACTTTGCCAACGATCTGAGTAATACCACCACCTCACCCAACGCAGGTGGTGTAAGTCACACTCTCAATGCCCCGACGCTCAGTACCCTGAGCCAACAGACTATTGGCGGTGCCGTAGAGAAACAGTCGCTGTCAGCCGGTGATAAAGCGGCGGTCAATTCCCCTGAATGGCAAGACAGCCTACAGAATGCCCTGCAGCAGATTAACGGGGGCAGCGGCCTGGATAGCGTCACGCCTGAGCTCACCGGATTAGAAAAATATAGCGACGCTGGCCAGGGCAGTGCCAATCTGGGGGATGGAACCCAGTTACAAAATACTGCCACCGATGGCCAAGATCTGGTCGGCACGGATGGCAAAGGCTTAAACCGGTATCAAGGCAAAACGGTCGATACCAGCGCGTATCCTCTGCCTACGGGCGAGAACGGCTATTTTGTGGCGTCCACCGATCCGGACAGCCCGTATCTGATCGCCACCAACCCGAAACTGAACGGCCTGGGGCAACTCGATCCGAACCTGTTTGGCGATCTCTACGCGTTACTGGGGAGCAACCCAGGTCAGAGCCCACGTGAAACCAACGAACAGTTCACGGTAGAAGACAAATTTATCGGCTCCTCCTATTTCCTGGACCGCCTGAACCTCCACCCGGATTACGACTACCGTTTCCTGGGGGATGCGGCCTTTGATACCCGTTACGTCAGCAATGCCATGCTCAATCAAACGGGGAGCCGTTATCTGAACGGCGTGGGTTCAGATCTGGAGCAGATGCAAACCCTGATGGACAACGCCGCCAGGGCGCAACAGTCGCTGGGACTGAAGTTCGGGGTCGCGTTAACGGCGGAGCAGATCGCCTCGTTGGATCACAGCATCTTGTGGTGGGAAGCGACCAGCATCAATGGCCAGACGGTGATGGTGCCGAAGCTCTACCTGTCACCAAAAGATGTGACGATCAATAACGGCAGCGTGATTTCAGGGAAAAATGTCTCGCTCACCGCCGGTAACATCACCAACAGTGGCAGCACGCTGACCGCACAGAACGCGCTGACGCTCGATAGCCAGAACAGCATCAGCAACCTCAATGCAGGCCTGCTCAATACGGGCGGTAACCTGCAACTGAGCGCGATTGGCGATATCAACAATATCGGCTCAATCATCAGCGGCAAAACGGTACGGTTGGAAAGCCTTGATGGCAGCATCATCAACCAGACGCTGACGAATCAGTGGAATACCCAGGGTTCTCTGGGCGGCTGGATGCCACAAAGCCTGTCGCTGTCACGCACGGAAATCGGTGATATCGGCACCATCCAGGCCTTGGACAGCTTGAGCCTGAGCGCTGGCAACAACATCGATATTCTGGGAGCCAAATTGACTTCCGGCGGTGCAATGGATCTGCTGGCGGGGGGCGATATCAACGTCCTGGCCAACACCACCTACAGAGCCGATAAATATCAGGGCTGGCGGAACGTAAGAGAGAGCGAAACTCACAGCAGCCAGGGCAGCGAAATTAGCGCTGGTGGGCCGCTGACGGCCGATGCAGGCCGTGATGTCAACGTGAAGGCCAGCCAGGTTGGCAGCCAGAGTGATACTGCCCTGATGGCTGGGCGCGATATCAACCTGCAAACGCAGGAAGCGAGCACCCGGCAGAAAGATAACGGCACCGAACAGCGCAGTAACGATGCCACGCGCACTACCCTCACTAGCGGCGGCGATTTAACGCTGGATGCAGGCCGGGATGTGAACTCGCAGGCAGCGGCGATAGTGGCGGATAACAACGTCAACCTGAACGCCGGGCGTGACGTGAACCTCAACACCCAGCAAACCAGTGAATACCGCGAAAGCAAGGAAGGTAAACGCCAGCAGGTGGATGAGTCTATACGTCAGCAAGGAACGGAGATCGCCAGCGGGGGCAACACCACCATTCGCGCCGATCGAGATACCACCTTGAATGCGGCACAGGTGCAGGCCAGCGGTGATGTGGCGGTAAGCGCCGGGCGCGATCTGACGCTCAACAGCGCCACCGAAAGCGACTACTCCTTCTTCGAAGAAACCAAAACCAAGAAAAGGTTCCTGTCAAAGACCACCACCCACACGGTGCGGGAAGATTACGCCACGCAGGAAAAAGGCACGCTGCTGAGCGGCGACAACGTGTCGCTGTCTGCGGGTAACGATCTGACGGTGAAGGGGTCTTCGGTTGTGGGTGACGGCAAGGTTAACCTGCAAGCGGGTAACAACGTCGAGATCGTGGCGGCGACGGAAGAGCAGTCCAGCTACCGGTTGGATGAGAAGAAAAAGAGCGGGCTGATGGGCACCGGTGGTATCGGGGTGACGATTGGTAGCTCCAGCTCTCGCCATCAGGTGAACGAAGGCGGTACCACGCAGAGCCAGAGTGTCAGCACTATCGGCTCGACCGGTGGCGATGTGAATATCGTTGCGGGCGGCAAGGCACATATCGACGGTGCGGATCTGATTGCCGGTAAAAATCTCAGCGTTACTGGCGACAGCGTCGTTATCGAACCGGGGCATGACCTGCGTACGGTAGAAGAGCGGTTTGAGCAGAAGCAGAGTGGCCTGACGGTGGCGTTGTCCGGTGCGGCAGGTGCAGCGGCCAACTCAGCAATAGCGGCAGCGCAGAGTACCAAAAATGAAAGCGATGGCCGTTTGGCCGCCCTGCAAGGCACCAAAGCCGCGTTGTCTGGGGTGCAGGCAGGGCAGGCCGCAGTGTTGGATAATACCAAGGGCGATGCGGGTAATGCGATTGGTATCAGCCTTTCCCTGGGGGCCCAAAAGTCGTCATCCACGCAAAAACAGGTCTCTGACAATGTCACCGGTTCGACGTTGACGACGGGTAATAATCTGTCGGTGACCGCAAGCGGCAAAGGCAGCGGTGCCAACAGTGGCGATGTGGTGATTGCGGGTAGTCAGTTGAAGGCGGGTGGCGATACCACCATCGATGCCTCTCGCGACATTTTGCTGGCCGGGGCTGCCAATTCCCAGCAGCAGACGGGGAGCAACAAGAGCATCGGCGGTGAAATCGGTATCGGCCTGAGCCTGGGTAAAGACACGGGTATCAAGGTGTTCGCCAACGTCAACGCTGGCAAAGGCAGCGAGAAAGGCACCGGTACGCAGTGGACAGAGACAACCATCGACAGCGGTAAGACGCTTGCCATGAACAGCGGGCGCGATACCACCCTGGCCGGTGCACAGGTCAGCGGTGACAAGGTGGATGTTGACGTCGGACGTAATCTGACGCTCTCCAGCCAGCAGGACAGCGATCTCTACGACATGAAGCAGCAGAACGCCAGTGCGGGTGGCAGCTTCACCTGGGGCTCGATGAGCGGTTCCGGCTACCTGAACCTGAGCCAGGACAAGATGCACAGCAACTACGACTCGGTGCAGGAGCAGACCGGGATCTTTGCAGGCAAGGGCGGCTTTGACGTTAAGGTCGGCGAGCATACCCAACTGGATGGCGCGGTAATCAGTTCAACGGGCACGGCGGACAAAAACAGCCTGGATACCGGGACGCTGGGCTTCAGTGACCTGCACAATAAGGCGGACTACAACGTTGAACATGTCGGGGTCGGGATAAGCGGCGGTGGCGACTTTGGTGGTAAGGCGTTCCAGGGCAACCTGGCGGGCGGGATGCTATCGGGCCTGAACGGCAGCGGCCATGCCAGCGGCACCACGCAGGCGGCGGTGAGCGAAGGTAACATCACTGTTCGTGACCAGGACAAGCAGCAACAAAATGTCGCCGACCTGAGCCGGGATACAGCGAATGCCAACGGCAGCATTGCGCCGATCTTTGACAAGGAGAAAGAGCAGAAACGGTTGAAACAGGCGCAGTTGATCGGTGAGATCGGTGGGCAGGCAGCGGATATCATCCGCACACAGGGTGAGATAAACGGGCTGAATGCGGCGAAGGCCGATCTGGCGAAAGATGGCAAACTGCCGCCGGAGCCGGGAAAAAATGCCAAGCAGGAAGAGATTGACCGGTACGTCAACATCCTGAAAGACACCGCTGCGTATAAAGGGGCCATGAAGCAGTATGGTACGGGCAGTGACGTGCAGAAAGCGGCACAAGCCGTGACGGCGGCGTTGCAGGGGCTGGCAGGAGGAAATATCTCCCAGGCACTTGCTGGTGGTTTGAGCCCGTACGCGGCAGAGCAAATCAAGAAGTATACCGGCACGAATGAAACGGCCAACGCGCTTGCCCACGCGGTGTGGGGCGCGATAGCGGCGCAGGTGAGCGGCAACAGCGCTGCGGCAGGGGCAGCGGGTGCTGCTGGTGGTGAATTGGCCGCGCGTTATCTGGCAGAGAAGTTATATGGAGCAGACACGCCAGGAAAAATTGCTAAACTGAGTGAGGAGCAGAAGCAGAGTCTCAGTGCGCTGTCGACGCTGGCGGCAGGCTTGGTGGGTGGTGTAACGGGTGACAGCACCGCTAACGCTCTGGCGGGTGCTCAGGCCGGCAAGAATGCGGTGGAGAATAATGCGCTGAATGGAAGTAGCTTCGGTAAGGGCATGGCGGATTACGGCATGTCGCAAACCTCGCTCGGTGCCTCCATGCTGCAAGGTGGTGCTTCACCGGATGAAATCATAGCAGCGCTAGTCAAGAACTCTCAGGGAGATATGCCGGAAGGCCAAGATGCGGTTAAAGGTCTGTTGACTGCATGGGGAGAGTTCTTTGGGGTGCCGGTCAGTGCATTAACTGCTGATGGAGAAATGACGCCGCAAAGAGCGGCGGAGATCGTGGCAAGCGGTGTGCCGACGAGTGAAGCTAAGTTAGTTCAGTATGTGGCGGCGAAAGCTGTTCTGGCGGTAACGAAGACATTAAGTACGGGCTCTACAAATGCCGCTGAAAATGCGACCAAAACAGTTATTGATCCCAAGAAGTTTGATTATCTCTTTGGTAATGTGAAAAGTAGTGAGCATAACGCTGATCGCTCTACCCAGTTAGCTCAGACAATGAACCGTTTGGGATTAGAAACCAATGAGAAAGGGGCCAGTGTACTTACCGAACACTTAAAGCAGGTAGCAAATACGAAAGGTAATGTTGTAGATACCTATACGAAAGGAAATCAAGCCTTTGAAGTTCGGGAGTCATTGCTTATTGGTCCTTCAGGAAAGGCGGCTAAATTAGAAACTGCTTTTGAGATCATGCCTGATGGCTCTCGTAGATTTGTCACAACTATTCCTAAAGACGGTAAAAAGTAATGTTTATTAAATCATTCCCAGATGAAATTGATTTATTGGGCTTTTTTGAGTCACTGCCCATGGCAACTAGTGAAGTTGCTGATTTACATTTTGCATATCAAACCAATGATGATAATGGGTTAGAGATTATTTTTTCATTCTGCGCCACGGCTGGCTGGATACAAACGGTCATCTCGTTTAATGGGAAAGAAGTGTCTAGGTACCTTTCCGAAAATGTTAGCGAGATAAAGTTGCAAAAGGATGCTACAGGCGAGTATCTATACTCTGAAATTATTACCGATGAGTTAGTTACGAAAGTCGTAATACGTGTAAGGCCATATATATCAGTAAGCAGTAGCTCTTTAGTTAGATAAAAAGATCCCGGCCAACTGGCCGGGATCTTTGCTTCTACGCCAGAAATCCCTCAACTTCCCGCCGTTGTAACCGGATCACTCCGGGTGCGGCGGTGATCTCCAGTTGTGCCACATCGGTGATCCCGGACTCTATGATCCAGTCCCCACCGATGATCACCTCGCCGTTCTGCCGTACCCAATCCGCTCCCAAATCCTGCCGCTGCTGGCTTTGATCTCCCCCCTGATGGAGTATCCGGTCCTTCTTATCACGGCACCTGCTGCTCCAGAGTCTGCCCATTCTTGCTGGTAGCCTGCAACTGGCCCTTCAAAGACGCCTTAAACGGCCCATCGCTGTTCAACAAGCCTTTCAATTGCAGTTGCAGATTGCCATCGCCCTCCAGCGGTACCGGCTGCCATCCCCATTGCTGCAAGGTATTCAACGGTATCGAACGGCCATTCAGTGCCAGGGTGAACGGCTTGCCCGGCAGTTGCGACACGCTGGCTTTGGCGTCCAGCAAGCCATTCGGCATAAACGCACTGAGTTCGGTAACGGCAATCTGCTGCGGATCTGCCGTTAGCGCCAGAGAAGGGCGCCTGACGTCGATCTTGTTAAAGGTGGCTTCACTGGCATTCAGGGTCAGCGAGCCTGAACCAATGCCCCAGTGATGATCGTTCGCCAGCAGCAAATTGCTGCCATAACCGTCCAGCGATGTCAGCTGGAATGGGAATTCGGGATTGATATCAATGATCAGGTTGCGGTTGGTGGTCAATTTGGTGACGTACACCTGCGCCAGCCAGTCCGGCAGCGGTTGCAGCCACAGTTCGCGCCAGTTTTGCGGCAGAGTGTATTCCAGCGCCACCACGGCGACATCGTCCAGCTGCAGGCGATGATTGGCGCGCAGCCAACTGCCGGAGGCGCGCAGCAGCCCGCCTTCCCAGCGCGAAGTGAACTGCTCGATGGCAATGCCCGCTGGCGACAGTCGCATATTGATGATCGGATCGATCAGGTGGACACGGCCGTTGATCATATCGCCGGCGTTGAAGTTCAGTGAGCCGTCCTGGCTGCTCCAGTCCCCCTGATGGAAGCTGACGTTTTGCAGCGACAGATCGAGATCGTTAAATGCCCACTCTTTGCCTTCCAGCCGCGCATCAATCAGATCGAAACGTTTTACGGTGACCGGCGGCAGGGCGGTAAAACGTTGCCAAAACTGGGTCAGCGTCTGCGGCGTTTGCAGCCGTACATTACTCAACCGCAGACGTTCCACCAGCCAACTGCCATCGGCGGCGCGGCTGGCCTTGCCGGTCAGATCACCCTGCGCCAGGTCGGCGCCGAAATCGTTCAGCAACAGCCGATTTTGTTTGATTTCTCCCTGTACCAGCACCTGGGAGGCGGGGATACCGTTCAGCGACAGTGAACCGGCGCTGAACTGGAACTGGTTGTTTTCACCCAGTACATGGCCGGCTTTTGGCTGCCATGGCGTAATGCCGGCATTAACCTTCTGCGCGTTGAGCTGCCAATCGGTATCGCTGGATTGCAGCGCCATATTGCTCAATTGCAGCACGTCCGCCTGCAATGGCAGCGCGGCCTGCGGCTGCAAGTTCAGCGTACCGTCGCGCAGCGTGACGCTGTGGAAATAGCGCGGGTTGGTAATTTGGCGCAGACTCAAGCCGAGATCGATCCGTTTGGCGGCCAGCGACTGCGGCTGGTTGCGGCGCGTCAGCGTCACCTCTTCCAGGCTGATTTGAGCCGGCTGACGCCAGGCATGGCTGATTTTGCCTATGCTGAGCCGATAGTCGCTGTTATCGCTTACCCAGTTGCCGAGCCGCTCGGCGGCCCAACGCGTTTGCCCGATGACATACAGCAGCACTAGCGCGAGCACTACCAACAGCAGCAACGTCAGCAACAGTTTCCCGATAAATTTCATCGCCTATACCTGCGTCGGTCAAAAAAGATACCCTGTTTATGCCGTAATTGGCCCATCATCTCAAGGGCAATGGTCTGATAGGCAATAAAAAAACGGCCGATGGAGGCCGTTTTGTCACATCGCGCGGAGATTATTCTTTTTCTTGTGGGAACAGCAGATTCAGCACGATAGCGGTAATGCCGCCGGCGGCGATGCCGGAAGACAGCAGGGTCTTCAGCCAGTCTGGCGCAAACTGCAAAATCAGCGGTTGCTGTGAAACCCCCATGCCTACCGCCAGCGACAGGGCCATGATCATGATGGCGCGACGATTGAGCTTTTCACGTGAAACGATGCGTACGCCCGACGCGGCGATGGTGCCGAACATGACGATGGTCGCACCACCCAGCACCGGTTCGGGAATGTGCTGTACGAATCCGGCTACCGCCGGGAATAGGCCAAGCACAATCAGCATCAGCGCGACCACGAAGCCGACGTAGCGGCTGGCGACGCCGGTCAGTTGGATGACGCCGTTGTTCTGGCCGAAACAGGAGTTCGGGAAGGTATTGAACACCGCCGAGAGCATCGAGTTCAGGCCATTGGCCAACACCCCGCCTTTCAGACGCTTCATGTACAGCGGGCCACTGACCGGCTGCTCGGAGACGTCAGAGGTGGCGGTGATATCGCCGATGGTTTCCAATGAGGTGACCATAAAGATCAGCATTAGCGGCAGCAGCAGGTTCCAGTCGAAGCCCAATCCATAATACAGCGGCGTCGGGATGGTGATCGGTGAGCCCGGCGGCACCGGCTGGGTTGCTGGCAACATGTCGAGCGCCCAGGCCAGCAAATAGCCGACCGCCATGGCGATCACCAGCGATGCGACGCGCAGATACGGGTTGCGTTGGCGGTTAAGCAGGATAATCACCGCCAGTACCGCGCCGGCCAGGAGCAGATTTTTTGGCGTCCCGAAGGTGTGATCGTTCATCGCGGCATAGCCGCCGCCGATCGACGTCAGGCCGACCTGGATCAGCGACAGCCCGATAATCATCACCACGATACCGGATACCAGCGGCGTAATAATGCGCCGTGCCAGATGCAATACGCGCGACAGTAGAATTTCGGTACAGGAGGCGACCATCAGGGTACCGAACAGCGCAGCCATCATGGTCGGCACATCGGCGCCGCCATTTTTCAGCGCCAGGCCGCCCATAATCAGCGGCGAGACAAAATTGAAACTGGTGCCCTGAATCGACAGCAGGCCGGATCCGACCGGACCCCAGGTTTTGATTTGCAGAATGGATGCCAATCCGGAGGCAAACAGCGACATACTGATAATGTGTTGCGTGTCCTGTGCCGGCAGGCCCAGCGCCTGACAGATCAGCAACGCCGGAGTAATGACGGCGACAAACATCGCCAGCAGATGCTGACCGGCGGCAAACAGCGTTTGCGGCAGCGGTGGGCGATCTTCCAGTCGATAAATCAGTTCACTGTTGCGGGGAGTCGTTGAGACGGACTTTGCGGCATCAAGCTCGGCGGATGGCATGGTCATGGTGAGGCATTTTCCAGAAACGGCAAAGAGCGCATTTTAATCGCCCAGGCAGCAAAAGCAAACGGTTGCGCCTAAATATTATGTTAGGCTGTTTTTATGTTATGTCGCATTTTTATTCATTTTTTCTTGTTTTTTCAGCGGAATTTTCTTCTAATCCTGCACTCGTCAAGTTTAAAAACGATATGGTTTTATATAACTTATTATTTTAATTGGATCTTTTCCCCTCACATGGAGTAGCTAGATGTTTCATCTCGATACTTATGGCACGCTAGTCGCGGCAACCCTGGTTTTGCTCCTTGGGGGCAAATGCGTTAGAACCATCCCTCTGCTCAGAAAATACACCATTCCAGCCCCGGTTGCCGGTGGTCTGCTGGTTGCTCTGTTGCTGCTGATCATGAAAAAGACCGTTAACTGGGAAATCAGCTTCGATATGTCGCTGAAAGATCCGTTAATGCTGGCGTTCTTCGCCACTATCGGTCTGAACGCCAATCTGGCACGGTTGCGCGCTGGCGGCAAGGCGCTGGTGGTGTTCCTGTTTGTGGTGCTGGGCTTGCTGCTGGTGCAGAACGCCATCGGCATTGGCATGGCGAAAATGCTGGGGCTGGATCCGTTGATGGGTCTGATCGCCGGTTCGATCACCCTGTCGGGCGGTCACGGTACCGGTGCGGCCTGGAGTAAGCTGTTTATCGAGCGATATGGCTTTGAAAACGCAACGGAAGTTGCGATGGCCTGTGCGACCTTTGGTCTGGTATTGGGTGGCCTGATTGGCGGGCCGGTAGCGCGCTATCTGGTAAAACACTCCTCTACCCCGGAAGGTTCGCCGGATGACAGTCAGCAACCGAGCGGTTTTGAAAAGCCGGAAAGCGGCCGTCTGATCACCTCATTGGTAATGATTGAAACCATTGCCATGATCGCCATCTGTTTGAGTCTGGGACAGTTGATTTCCGGTCTGTTGCTCGGCTCGGTGCTTGAACTGCCGACCTTCGTCTGCGTGCTGTTTGTCGGCGTGATCCTCAGCAATACCCTGGCGTTTACCGGCTTCTATACCGTATTTGAACGTGCGGTGTCGGTATTGGGCAACGTCAGCCTGTCGCTGTTCCTGGCGATGGCGCTGATGAGTCTGCGACTGTGGGAACTGGCCTCGCTGGCATTGCCGATGCTGGCTATCCTGGCGGTTCAGACGCTGGTAATGGCGCTGTACGCCATTTTCGTTACCTATCGTATCATGGGCAAAAACTACGACGCGGCGGTACTGGCTGCCGGGCACTGTGGTTTTGGCATGGGCGCAACGCCAACGGCGATTGCCAATATGCAGGCGATTACCGATCGCTTTGGTCCGTCGCACCTGGCCTTCCTGGTAGTGCCGATGGTTGGCGCATTCTTCATTGATATCGCCAATGCAATCGTCATCAAGCTGTATCTGCTGCTGCCTGTTTTCCCGGCGGTTGGCTAACGCGAATTGCGAGAGAAGGGCAGATGAGCATCATGCCGGCCACCTTGGGGTGGCCGGCATTTTTTATGCGTTGGAGTAACGGGCTTTTTCTGGCAGCCAGCGTTCGATCAGGGCGTGAGCATGTTCAGGATAGTTTTGGTGAATATGGCGTGCGACGCGCTGCACCTCCGGGATCATTGCCTGATCGCGCAGTAAGTCCGCCACTTTGAATTCGGCGCTGCCGGTCTGTCGGGTGCCCAGCAACTCGCCGGGGCCGCGAATCTCCAGATCGCGCTGGGCGATAACGAAGCCGTCATTGCTGTCGCGTAACACCTGTAAGCGCTTTTGCGCCGTTTTGCTCAACGGCGTTTTGTACAACAGCACGCAGTGCGAGGCTACTGCGCCCCGGCCAACACGACCGCGCAACTGGTGCAACTGCGCCAGCCCCAGACGTTCCGGGTTGTCGATAATCATCAGACTGGCGTTTGGCACGTCCACGCCGACTTCAATCACCGTAGTGGCTACCAGCAGTTGCAGCTCACCCTGTTTGAACGACTGCATTACCGCCTGCTTTTCCTGGGCTTTCATGCGCCCGTGTACCAGCGCGACCTTCAGTTCCGGCAGCGCGGTTTTCAGTTCTTCCCAGGTAGCCTCTGCCGCCTGTGCTTCCAGCAGTTCGGATTCTTCGATCAGCGTACAGACCCAATAAGCCTGGCGGCCTTCTTGCAGGCAGGCGTTTCTGACCCGTTCGATAATATCGGCGCGACGGGTATCAGGGATGGCGACGGTGGTCACCGGCGTACGGCCGGGGGGCAGCTCATCGATTACCGAGGTATCGAGATCGGCATAGGCGGTCATCGCCAGCGTGCGTGGAATGGGCGTGGCGGTCATGATCAACTGATGGGCATGGTAGCCTTGCTCTTCGCCCTTTTCCCATAGAGCGAGGCGCTGATGCACGCCAAAACGATGCTGTTCATCAATGATAACCAGGGCCAGCCCGTTAAACTGAACCTGTTCCTGGAACATGGCGTGAGTACCGACCACCATCGAAACCTGCCCACTGGCGATGGCTTCTTGCTGCGCAATCCGCGCTTTTCCTTTCTGTTTGCCAGCCAGCCAGCCGACTTCGATGCCCAGCGGTTCAAACCACTGGCGGAAGTTATTGGCATGCTGTTCGGCCAGCAGTTCGGTGGGCGCCATCAGCGCTACCTGTTTGCCATGCGCAATCGCACGCAACGCTGCCAGCGCCGCAACCAGCGTTTTTCCAGAGCCAACGTCACCCTGTACCAGCCGCATCATCGGGAAATTCTTTTGCAGGTCGGCTTCAATATCGGCAACCACGCGCCGTTGCGCTCCGGTAGGCGCAAAGGGCAACTGGGCGAGAAATTGGTTTTTCAATCGATCGTCCGGCATCAACGGCTGCGCGTGGTAACTTTGCGCTCCGGCGCGGACTGCCAGCATACTGAGATTGTGCGCCAGCAGCTCCTCCATGATCAGCCGTTTCTGCGCCGGGTGTCGGCCCTGTTCCAGATCGGCCAGCTGGATATCCGGCGCTGGACGATGCAAGGTATGTAACGCCTGCGGCAGGCTCATCAAGCCCCCGCTCAACTCGGTTGGCAGCAGTTCGGCAATCGCGCAGGTATCCAGCAGGGTCAGCGCCTGATCGGTCAGCTTGCGCAGCGTGGCCTGACGGATGCCCTCGGTGGTCGGATACACCGGTGTCAGGGATTCCTGCAGCTCCACCTCGCTGTGTTCCCCCTGAATGCGGTATTCAGGATGGATGATTTCCGCGCCGTGATTGCCGCGTTTGACTTCACCGTAGGCGGTAACGCGCCGGCCGGTGGCCAGGCTGTTTTTCATCGCCGCATTGAAGTTGAAGAAACGCATGGTGAGGATGCCGGTGCCATCGCTGATCTGACAGGTCAACATGCGACGGCGGCCAAAACTGATGTCGGTGCGCAGCACTTCGCCCTCTACCGTGGCGAAAATACCTGACAGCAGCTCGCCAATCGGATATAGCCGAGTGCGGTCTTCATAGCGCAGCGGCAAATGCAGCAGCAGATCCTGGATGGTTTCCAGGCCAATTTTGGCCAGTTTTCCCGCCTGGCTGGCTCCAACCCCAGAAAGCGTGGTCAGTGGGACGGCGTCCAGCAGGCGGCCTTTCATTTTTGTACCGTTGCCTGCATGGCTGCCCACCATTCGGCGCTGGCGACCACCTGGCCCTGTTGATCGATCTGCGGCCGGGGCAGCCCTTTGCGCTTGGCAACGTTGGCCAGCACCGGATATCCCCCTTCGAACAGCAGACGCTGCTGCTCTTCCTGTTCCAGCGTGCTGGCTTCGCGACGATACATGCCGGCATTTTGCCGTTGCCGCTGTGCTTCATACAGGATAAGCGCCGAAGCCACCGATACGTTGAGCGACTGCACCATGCCGATCATCGGAATAATGATGTCACGATCGGCCAATTGCAGCGCTTCTTCGCTGATACCGGATTTCTCCTGGCCCAGCAGAATACAGGTTGGACGGGTATAGTCGATGTCTCGGAAATCTACCGCTCGGGCAGAAAGGTTGGTCGCCAGAATTTGCATGCCCTGGCTTTTCAGATGACCGACCGCTTCGCCGATAGTGCGGTGCGTTTTGACATTGACCCAGCTGTTGCTGCCGGCGGCGGAAGAAACCAGCGTACGCATGCGAGTGGTTGGCCACACGGCATGCACCTGGTGCACGCCGACGGCGTCGGCGGTACGGATAATTGCGGAGACGTTATGCGGTTTGTGAACCTGTTCCAGGCAGACCGTCAGATCTGGCTGGCGGGTTGCGAGCATTTCACAAATCCGCGCATAGCGTTCGGGGCTCATAGGCGCTAATTTCGGTTACGGTTAACTTTAATCACATCCGGCATGATACGGATTTTACGCATTATATTCGCCAAATGAATGCGATCACGAGTGGTCAAGCGAATAAAGGCGCTGTAAACCCGGCCATCTTTCTCTTCGGTATTCAGGCTTTGAATGTTCGATTCGGCCGCATTGATCGCCGCCGTCAGGTTAGCCAAGGCGCCCTGATGGTTGAACATATCCACTTTAATTTCGGCAATGAATTCCTGTTCGGTTTCTTTGTCCCACTCTACCGCCATGAACTTTTCCGGTTCTTTCTGGTAGCCGCGGATATTGCGACAGGATTCATGGTGGATAACCAGCCCTTTGCCTGGGCTGACGTGGGCAATGATCGGATCGCCCGGTATCGGTCGGCAGCATTTGGCAAAGGTGATCAGCACGCCGTCGGCACCTTTGATGGCCAGGTTGCGCACGCCGGAAGAGGCGCCAAGGCTGGAACGATCGCCCTGCAGATTCTTCGCGACCACCACGCTCATGGCGTTGCCGAGGCCGATTTCCGCCAGCAGATCGTCCAGCGACGTCAGCTTCATGCGCTCGAGTTCGTGCTGGATGTTTTCCTGTGGAATTTCAGCCAGCTTGCGGCTGCCGCCCAGCGCATGATTAAGCAGGCGACGGCCCAGACTGACGGAATCATCGCGTTTGAGGTTCTTCAGCATTTGGCGGATCTTCGCACGTGCTTTGGAGCTGACGACAAAGTTCAGCCATGCGGCGTTCGGCCGCGCGCCCGGTGCGGTGATGATTTCCACCGTTTGACCGCTGCTCAGCGACTGTGACAGCGGATACGGCTGCCGATCGACACGCGCGCCAACGCAGGCGTGGCCAATATCGGTATGCACCGCGTAGGCGAAATCGACCGGCGTTGCGCCCGCCGGCAGTTCGACAATGCGCCCTTCCGGGGTGAAAACGTAAATCTCATCGGGGAAAAGATCGGATTTGACGCTCTCGATAAATTCAAACGAGCTGCCGGCGCTTTGCTGCAACTCCAGCAGGCTTTGCATCCAGCGCTGGGCGCGGATCTGCGCAGTGGTGCCGGTTTCGCCCTGTTCTTTGTAAGCCCAGTGCGCGGCAACCCCCATTTCCGCCATCTGATCCATGTCTTCGGTACGGATCTGCACTTCTACCGGTACGCCATGCGGGCCGATCAACGAGGTGTGCAACGATTGATAGCCGTTGGCCTTGGGAATGGCGATATAGTCTTTTACCCGGCCCGGACGCGGTTTATACAGGCTGTGTGCCTGGCCAAGTACCCGATAGCAGGTATCGACTTCCTTCACGATCACCCGGAACGCATAGATATCCATAATGGAATGGAAGCGCTGTTCCTTGAGGTGCATCTTGAGGTAAATGGAATACAGGTGCTTTTCTCGCCCGCTGACGCGGCAGGGGATGCCTGCTTCGGTCAGCCGCCCTTCGATCTCGGAAAGAATCTTCTGGATCATCTCTTTGCGGTTGCCGCGAGCGGCTTTCACCACTTCCTTGATCACGCGGTAGCGATTGGGGTAAAGCGCTTCGAAACCCAGCTCTTCAAGCTCGGTTTTTAGGTGATGAATACCCAGGCGGTGGGCCAGTGGGCTGTAGATTTCCAGGGTTTCACGCGCGATGCGTCGGCGCTTGTCCGGCCGCAGCGAACCGAGGGTGCGCATGTTGTGCGTCCGGTCGGCCAGTTTGATCAGTACCACGCGGATGTCCTGCACCATCGCCATGATCATTTTGCGGAAGTTTTCCGCCTGCGCTTCTTTTTTGTCCTGGAACTTCAGTTTGTCGAGCTTGGATACGCCTTCAACCAGTTCGGCAACGCTTTTGCCAAACAGCTGTTCCATATCCTGGTAGGTGGCCGGGGTGTCTTCGATGACGTCATGCAGCAGCGCGGCCATCAGCGTCTCATGATCGAGACGCATTTCCGCCAGAATGCAGGCCACGGCGACCGGGTGGGTAATATAAGGCTCACCGCTGGAGCGTGTCTGTCCCTCGTGAGCATCACGTGCAACGAGGTATGCCTGTTTGAGGCGCTTAATCTGCTCCTCAGGCAGGTAACGTTGAATCAGCAGATTCAGGCTTTCAAACAGGTACAAAGGCAGACTCGCAGTCTAATTAACGACGACCTTCAGCAATCGCGGTAACCGCTTGAATTTCTGCGGCTTCCTGCTCTTGCTGCTCTTGGCGCTCACGCACATCCAGGATCTGGTTATTGATCAGACCCTCTTCGATTTCGCGCAGGGCGATCACGGTGTACTTGTCGTTCTCTTCTGGAACCAGAGCGTCTTTACCGCCGGTCTGGATTTGACGTGCCCGACGAGCAGCGACCAACACCAGGTCAAAACGGTTACCAATTTTCTCTACAGCGTCTTGAACAGTTACGCGTGCCATATTTGTGCTACTCCACAGGTGACGAAAAGACTGGGCATAATACTGAAACTGACTTCAGTCTGCCAATAGTTTGCTGATTAAAGCGTCATGCCGCAGCATTTGCCGGCCTAAACGCAAGCGCTCAGCGCGAATAATGGTTTTCAGATCGGACAGCGCCAGATCGAAATCATCATTCACAATCAGATAATCATACTCCGCATAATGCGTCATTTCTGCAACCGCCTGCGCCATGCGCCTGGCGATCACGTCTTCGGAATCCTGACCGCGTCCGCGCAGGCGGCGCCCCAGTTCTTCCTTCGACGGCGGCAGAATGAAGATGCTGCGCGCCTGCGGCATTTTGGCGCGAATCTGCTGCGCCCCCTGCCAGTCGATATCAAGGAAAACATCGACGCCGGTCGACAGCACCTGCTCGATGGCGGCGCGTGAGGTACCGTAATAATTGCCGAACACTTCGGCATGCTCAAGAAACGCATCCTGCGCGATCATGTGACGGAATTCGTCGTGCGAGACAAAGAAATAATGCTCGCCATGTTGTTCACCCGGGCGACTTGCGCGCGTGGTGTGCGAAACCGAAACCTGTGTGTCGTACAGCGGTTGCGTCTTTAACAAAGCCTGAATCAGACTTGATTTACCTGCGCCACTGGGAGCAGAGACAATATAAAGCGTGCCTTGAGCCATGATGATGTTCGTTGATAGCGGTTGATGTGCCAATAACAGCGGATGTGTATTTTCTCCGCACAGTATACACGGCTAACGCCCTTGTTGCAGCGTTTGCGCGCATTTTGCCCATTGCTTTGTGTGAAAACGTCGGCAAAAAACAAATCTGCGCAACGTATCGCGATATTTCCGTAGTTTTCTGCAAACAACAATTTCTTTTGGAAGACATTTTGCAGCGTTATTTATGGTCGCTGGCCTGGTTTGCGCATGGGGGGTTTAATGACGTCAATCAGGGAGGTGCAGCATGCAGAAATATCGGGCCTGGCTTGTCCTCGCGTTGTGGTGGGCAATGTGCTGCGCCGCCGCCGGGGCGGAAACATGTCCCGCGTGGCGCCAGGAACGGCTGTCGTTGGAAATGACGGCACTGGAACAGCAACTGACGCGCTGGGATGTCGCCTATTATCAGCAGGGACAGGGGCTGATTGACGATGAACTCTACGACAGCCTGCGACAGAAACTGCGTCTTTGGCAATCTTGTGCGGGGAGCGGTGACGGCGACGCATTACCGGCGTTGCCGGTGGGGAAGACGCCACATCCCGTTGCCCATACCGGGTTGCGCAAACTGGCGGATCGTCAGGCAGTGGTGCAATGGATGCGCGGCCGCGACGCGCTTTGGGTGCAACCGAAAGTGGACGGCGTTGCGGTAACGCTGGTGTACCAGCGGGGCACGCTGATCGGCGCCATTAGCCGTGGCGATGGCAAACAGGGTGAAGACTGGCTGGAAAAAGTGAAGTCCATCCCTGCGGTACCGTCCAGCTTGCCAGATGCGCCGGAAAGGTTGGTATTGCAGGGAGAGCTGTTTCTGATTATGACCGATCATCAGCAAAACCTTACCGGCGGGGTGAATGCGCGCTCAAGGGTGGCCGGTGCGCTGTTGCGCCAGCGGCCGTCGCCGTTATTAGCGCAGATTGGGCTGTTTGTCTGGGGATGGCCCGATGGCCCGGCAACCATGGCCGAGCGGCTGCGGCAACTTGCCACGCTCGGCTTCCCGCTGGCGCAGGCTTACACGCGGTCGGTCAATGATGTCGACGGCGTTGAACACTGGCGTAGTCACTGGCATCAAAACCCGCTGCCTTTCGTCACCGATGGCGTGGTCATTCATCAAGACAGCCCGCCGCAAGGGCGTTACTGGCGTAATAAGCCGGCGGAGTGGGCGGTAGCCTGGAAGTATCCGGCCGTGCAGCAGGTGGCGCGAGTAAACAAGGTTATTTTCCGCATTGGTCGCACCGGCAAGATTGCGGTGGTTTTGGCGCTGGATCCGATACGTCTGGATGACAAGTGGGTTCGCCGAGTCAACGTGGGGTCCCTGCCGTTGTGGCAACAGTTGAACGCGCTGCCTGGCGATCATGTCGCCATCAGCCTGCAAGGGCATGGTATTCCGTATCTGCGCGACGTGGTGTGGCGTGCGGTTGAACGACAGCCGCTTACGGTACCCGATGCCAATCGTTACCATGCTTTGAGCTGCTTTGAATTACAGCCAGGCTGCCGACAGCAGTTGATTGCGCGACTGGTCTGGCTGAGCGGGGCGCAGGGATTAAATCTGCGCGGTGTGAATGAGGCGAGTTGGCGAGCGCTGATTGAACAATCGCTGGTAAAGAATCTGGCGGACTGGTTAACGTTAACGCCGCAGCAGCTAATGGCGGTACCGGGTATCGGCCACAAACGTGCACAAGACATTTATCAACAATTCAGGCTGGCGCGGCAACGACCTTTTGCGCGCTGGCTGATCGCGTTGGGTGCGCCCTTGACGCCGTCACAGAGCCTTGGCGTTGAGCATTGGGTGCCGGCGCTGCAACTGACGACGCAGGCATGGCAGCAAAATGCCGGGATTGGCGCGAAACGAGCCAATAATATCAGGGCGTTCTTCCAGCATCCGTCGGTCAGGCAACTGGCCGACGCGCTGGCCGAACAGCAGATTGACGGCTTTTCTTCCCAGCCTCAGTGATCGTGATGCTGGTAATTGAATACCGGCAGACCCAGACGAAAACGCAGCGCGATCAGACGGGCGCTTAAACCGGCGACCAGCGTGATGATCACCACCACATTATGCGGCAGGCTCAGGTGAAGCAGGCCGATGTACAGCCAGGCGGCGGCAAAGGCGATGCCGGCATAAATTTCTTTTTGAAAAACCAAAGGGATGCGATTGCAAAACATATCACGCAGTACGCCGCCAAATACGCCGGTGATTACCGCGGCAATGGCGGCAATGATCGGCCCGTGACCCATATCCAGGGCTACTTGTGCGCCAATGATAGAAAACACTATCAAGCCGACGGCATCCAGCACCAGGAACAGGCGGCGTAAGTGACGCATCAGCGGGGCAAGCCAGGTGGTAACGATCGCGGCGATGGCAACAATCACAATGTATTCAGGATGTTTGACCCAGCTCAGCGGATAATGACCGAGCAGCATGTCACGTACCGAACCGCCGCCGATAGCGGTGGCAGAGGCGATAAAGATTACGCCAAACATGTCCATTTGGCGGCGTCCAGCGGCGAGTGCACCGGTCATGGCTTCGGCAGTGATTCCAATGATATAAAGAATGCTCAATAACATGAGGGCTTCGCTGAGGACAAGAGTAAGTCGTAATCTGAAGAGTAACGAGCACGACGTCATATCGCCACTGAGTTTTTCTAACTGATTAAATTTCGGATTAGTTTATTTTATTTATATTGCGCCGCACTGCCCTGTCAGGGTGCTTTATGGCGCGTGAAGCAATATTAGCGCATAAGGAAATATGATGGTAAAGACCTTGACCTGGCTGACCACCGTCGGTGCAGCGTTATTACTTGCTGGCTGTGTTGCGTCCAGCTCCACGCCGCTGTCTGCGCCTTCCTCGCAGGCACGCTGTGTAACGGGTGAACCGATGGTGCAAACCACGCTGTATTTTGGTCTCAACCGACCGCATGGTCCGGCGCTTAGCGGGCAAGAATGGCAGAGTTTTGTCGACCGGCAAGTGACGCCGCGCTTCAAGCAGGGGTTATCGGTATTTGACGCTCGTGGTCAATGGTTAGGTCACGAGGGACAACTGGTGCGCGAAAACAGCAAGGCATTGGTGTTGATTCATATGCCCGGCACAGTAAGCGAAGGCGATATCGAGGCGCTGCGCACGAGTTATAAACAGCAATTCTCGCAGGATTCGGTTATGCGCGTTGATGCGCCGGTTTGTGTGGCATTTTAATCAAGCTTGGCCCGTGAATCGTTCACGGGCCACTTGCGCGTTACAACACCAGCCCAGCAATCGCTGCGGAAAGCAGACTGACCAGCGTAGAGCCATAAACCAGTTTCAGGCCAAAGCGGGAAACCACGTTGCCCTGCTGTTCATTCAGGCCTTTGATGGCGCCGGCGACGATGCCGATTGAGGCAAAGTTGGCAAATGACACCAGGAACACCGACAGAATGCCCACGCCGCGCGGACTCATTTCCGCCGCAATCTTTTTCAGTTCGATCATCGCGACAAACTCGTTGGCAACCAGCTTGGTCGCCATGATGCTGCCGGCCTGTAAGGCGTCGTGAGCTGGAATGCCAATCAGCCATGCCAACGGGTAGAACACATAGCCCAGAATTTGCTGGAAGCTGATGCCGAATATCGCCGCGAAAATGGCGTTGACCGCGGCAATCAGCGCGATAAAGCCGATCAGCATGGCGGCAATAATCATCGCGATCTTGAATCCCGCCAGAATGTATTCCCCCAGCATTTCAAAGAAGCTTTGATCTTCATGCAGCTTGTTGAGCTTCAGTTCGGGTTCATCATCCTGTTGATAGGGATTGATAATCGACAGGATAATAAAGGTACTGAACATGTTCAGCACCAGCGCGGCAACCACGTACTGCGCATCGATCATCGCCATATAGGCGCCAACGATCGACATCGACACCGTCGACATAGCCGTGGCGGCCATGGTGTACATACGGCGTGGCGAGATATCGCCAATAATGCCTTTATAGGCGATAAAGTTTTCCGACTGGCCTAGCACCAGGGTGCTGACCGCATTGAAGGACTCCAACTTGCCCATGCCGTTCACTTTCGACAGCAGGGTACCGACCAGGCGGATAATCAAAGGCAGAATGCGAAAATGCTGCAGAATACCGATCAGTGCGGAAATAAAGATTATTGGGCACAACACGCCCAGGAAGATAAATGACAGTCCTTCCTTGCTCATACCGCCAAACACGAATTCGGAACCTTGCGCAGCATAGGTCAGCAGCAGTTCGAAGAAACCGGCGATGGATTTAATCACGCTTAAACCGCTGGCGGAGTGCAGGAAGAAATAGGCCAGAGCGCCTTCGATCGCTAACAATTGCAGAATATAACGTGGGCGAATTTTTCTGCGGTCATGACTGACCAACAGCGCCAGGGCAATAATCACCACCAGCGCCAAAAGGAATTGCAAAATTTGCGACATACAGAGTCCGTACAACAAGCGGGCTAGAAAAACGATATTTAGCCACAGCTTGCGCCGCCTTTCATTACTCTGAGTGATAATTAGAACAAAATACTATTGCCGGGCCACAGGCCGCGCCGTTTGTCATTGCCGGTGCGAATTCTTTGGTTTTTCATAAATAAAACCACTTATCCCAGCCGACGCGGTATCCGCCTGGCAGGGACAACGGCATCCCCATCAACATCAAGGGAGTGTTGTACGGTATCGCGGCGGCGCTGCCGGTATTCGAGCGACAAAACGGCGGCCATTTCATTAAAGTTTCTTCGGTGGCCGGCGTGAAGGTCTTCAGCCCTGGGGGGACGGTTTACAGCGGCACCAAATTTGCCGTGCGCGCCATTTCTGAAGGGTTGCGCCATGAGGTAGGAGCGCATATCCGCACCACGACGATTTGCCCGGGTGCGGTGGACTCCGAATTGAAGTTTGGCAGCTCGGACGCCGACAGTTCGCAGTTCGTGCAGGAATTTTACCAGCAGGCGATCCCGGCGGATTCGGTTGCGCGTGCCGTGGCGTATGCGATCGAACAGCCTGCGGAAGTGGATATTAACGAGATTGTATTGCGGCCCAGCCAACAAGAGTTCTGACGGGGCGCCAGCGGCAATAAAAAGCCCGCACCTTCCAGTGCGGGCATATGAACCGCGAGGCGGGTTACTCGATGTTCTGAATCTGCTCGCGCATCTGTTCGATCAGCACTTTCAGTTCAATCGCGGAGGTGGTGACCTCGGCATTGATTGATTTAGACGCCAGGGTGTTCGATTCGCGGTTGAACTCTTGCATCATAAAGTCCAGACGACGGCCGACGGCTTCTTTTTTCTTCAGGATGTTGTGCGTTTCTTTCACATGCGCGTCAAGTCGATCCAGCTCTTCGGCGACGTCAATGCGCTGTGCCATCAGCACCAGTTCCTGCTCGAGACGGGTGCTTTCCAGCTGTACCTGCGCTTCTTCCAGCTTGCTGACCAAGCGCTCGCGTTGCCATTGTAGAATATTGGGCATCTGGGCACGCACTTTGCTCACTTCGCCACTGACACCGTCCAGACGCTGCTCGATCAGTGCCTTCAGCGCGGTGCCTTCGCTTTCGCGTGCGGTGATAAAGTCATCCAGCGCACCGTCCAGCGCCTGCATCAGTTGGGCGCTGATGGCGTCCAGATCCTGCTCCTGAGCGGACATCACGCCAGGCCAGCGCAGTACGTCGATGGGATTGATTTCCCCTTCGTCGCTCTGCATTTTTACCCAGTTGGCCGCTTCTACCAGCTGTTTGGCCAGCTTTTCGTTGAGCAGTAGCGAACTTTGCGCGCTGGGATCCAGTTCAAAACGCAGGTTGCATTCCACTTTGCCGCGCGTCAGCCGGGCGCGAATACGTTCGCGGATCACTGGCTCCAGGCTGCGAAATTGTTCCGGCAAGCGGATATAGGTTTCGAGATAGCGTTGGTTAACGGAACGCAGCTCCCAAGCTGCGCTGCCCCATTCACCCTTGATTTCACGCCGGGCGTAGGCGGTCATGCTGCGGATCATTTGTGCGTACCCGTAGAAGAAAAGATGAATCGATTATAGCGTCGCGTCCGCAGGCAGGATAGGCATAACGTCACGAAGCCCGTATAATGCGCAGCCAATGATGAATTAAAGCGGAGAAAGCCCATGCGTCCTGCTGGCAGAGCACCACAACACGTTCGCCCCCTGACACTCACCCGTCACTACACGAAACACGCTGAAGGTTCAGTGCTGGTTGAGTTTGGCGATACCAAGGTTTTGTGCACCGCCACGGTTGAAGATGGCGTTCCGCGCTTTCTGAAAGGTCAGGGCCAGGGTTGGATCACCGCGGAATACGGCATGCTGCCGCGCTCTACCCACAGCCGTAATGCGCGCGAAGCTGCCAAAGGCAAGCAGGGTGGGCGCACGCTGGAAATCCAGCGTCTGATCGCTCGTTCGCTGCGTGCGGCGGTCGATTTGAAAAAGCTCGGTGAGTTCACCATTACCCTCGACTGTGACGTATTGCAGGCGGATGGCGGCACGCGTACCGCATCGATCACCGGCGCCTGCGTCGCCTTGGCCGATGCGCTGAATGCGCTGGTGGCGGCCGGCAAGCTGAAAGCGAACCCGATGAAAGGCATGGTGGCAGCGGTGTCGGTGGGTATCGTGAACGGCGAGGCGTTGTGCGATCTGGAGTATGTAGAAGATTCCGCCGCCGAAACCGACATGAACGTGGTGATGATGGAAGACGGCCGTATGATTGAGGTGCAGGGCACCGCCGAGGGCGAGCCGTTCAGCCATGACGAGCTGCTGGCGTTGCTGGCGCTGGCTCGAGGAGGCATCGAAACCATCTTCCAGGCGCAGAAAGCGGCGTTGGCAGACTAATTTTCAAGGCGACCGAGAGGTCGCCTTTTTTACGCCCGCCGATCGGGCGCAGCATCAATCAAGACCAAACGAGGAGAAGCAGTAATGAAAGCCTATCAGCGCCAGTTTATCGAGTTTGCGCTCAACAAACAGGTATTGAAATTCGGTGAGTTCACGTTGAAATCCGGCCGTACCAGCCCGTATTTCTTTAACGCCGGCCTGTTCAATACCGGGCGCGATCTGGCGCTGTTGGGGCGCTTTTACGCCGAGGCGCTGGTGGATTCCGCGATTGACTTCGATCTGCTGTTTGGCCCGGCCTACAAGGGCATTCCGATTGCTACCACCACCGCGGTGGCGCTGGCTGAACACCACCAGCGCGATGTGCCTTACTGCTTCAACCGCAAAGAAGCCAAAACCCATGGTGAAGGTGGGTCGCTGGTGGGTAGCCCACTGCAAGGTCGGGTGATGCTGGTGGATGACGTGATCACCGCCGGTACCGCTATTCGCGAATCGATGGAAATCATCAGCGCCAGCGGCGCCAGCCTGTCCGGGGTGCTGATTTCGCTGGATCGTCAGGAGCGCGGCCGTGGCGACATTTCTGCCATTCAGGAAGTTGAACGTGATTACCACTGCAAAGTGATTTCGATTGTTACGCTGAAGGATTTGATTGCCTATCTGGAAGAAAAACCGGAAATGGCCGATCACCTGGCGGCGGTACGCGCCTATCGTGAGCAATACGGCGTTTGATTCAGGCGCTGACGGTATAAAAAACGCCGGGCATGCCCGGCGTTGTGTTATTGCAATTGAGCCGCCAGCAGCGGCCAGCGTCCGTCAAACTCTTCCGTTGGGCGGTAGCGGAATTCGGAACGTACGTAGCGCGACAGCATGCCTTCGCAAAATGCCAGCAGTTGGCTGGCCAGTAGCGTTTCGTCCACGATAAACCCTTTGCCTTCCCGCAGCTTGCGCTCTTTAAGTACCTGGCGCAGCTGCGCCTCGATACGTTCAAACAGCTGATTGATGCGGCCTTGCAGCCGATCCTGTTCAAACATCAGCGCATGACCGGTCATGATGCGCGTCAACCCAGGATTGCGTTCGGCAAACCCGAGAACCAGCAGCAGAATCAGACGCAGGCGACTGAAAGTCTCTTTCTCGTCCTGAAGAATCAGGTTGATGCGCGTAATCAGGCTGTCTTCAATAAACTCGATCAGGCTGTCAAACATTCGTGTCTTGCTGGGAAAATGCCGGTAAAGCGCGGCTTCGGAAACACCGACGTTTGCTGCCAGCTTTGCCGTGGTGATGCGCTGACTGCCATCGCTGGATTCCAGCATCTGGGCTAACGCCTGCAAAATCTCCTCGCGCCGATTCCTTTTGGTATTTTCTTTTTCTGCCATGTCTGATTAGACCCTTGCTAAAACGGCTTGGACTTTCGAAAACCCGGCACCGGCCGCGCCAGAGCAAACTCTGTGCGGCTTATGTGATAGCTTTTTTACGGTGTGGGGTCAACGGCCCTTTTGGGCCGGTATTCTCCGCGTTGCCCGGCATGCGATGCCGCATTGTCGAGGACGTCTGTCGCAGGGAGATCGTACTCTCTGGACGCCAACGTTCCTGGCGACATTCCCTGCCGGGTAACGTGCTAACGGGGCCTAGTGGCGCCCGGAATGGCCGAAGCCGCCTTCGCCGCGCTCACTGTCGTCGAACGCTTCCACCAGGTTGAATTCGGCCTGAACGACCGGCACAAAAACCATCTGCGCGATGCGTTCGCCGGGTTCAATAGTGAACGATTTCTGCCCGCGGTTCCAAACGGAAACCATCAGTTGACCCTGATAATCGGAATCAATCAGGCCCACCAGATTACCCAGCACCACGCCGTGCTTATGGCCCAGACCGGAGCGTGGCAGGATCACCGCAGCCAGGCTGGCGTCGGCGATGTGAATTGCCAGCCCGGTAGGCAGCAGCGTGGTTTCACCGGCAGCCAATTCCACCGCACTGTCCAGGCAGGCGCGCAGATCAAGACCGGCGGAGCCAGGCGTGGCATAGGTCGGTAATGGGAAATCCTGACCGATACGCGGGTCGAGAATTTTAACGTCGATTTTTTTCATCATAACGGCTGACTATCTCGTCTATTAAACGTTGGCCAAGGAGTGCCTTATCGCTGAGCGCCAGGCGTTTTTCCCCATCCTGCCAAAAAAGATGCAATGCATTGGTATCACTGTTGAAACCCTGCCCTGCAAGCGATACATCATTGGCGCAGATTAAATCCAGTTTCTTGCGCACCAGTTTTTGTCGCGCGTATTCTTCCACATTCTGGGTTTCGGCGGCAAACCCAACGACAAAAGGCCGATTTTTGTTCATTGCGCCAACGCCGGCGACAATGTCGGGGTTTTTTACCATCTTGAGGGTGATGTCATCACCCTGTTTTTTTATTTTTTCGTCGGCGATCTGGGCGGCGCGGTAATCCGCCACCGCAGCACAGCCAATGAAAATGTTTTGTGCTGCCGCACGTTGCTGTACGGCGAGCTCCATTTCCAGCGCGCTGGTGACGTCAATGCGCGTCACTCCCGGCGGTGTCGGTTGGCTGACCGGCCCGGCAATCAGCGTGACCTGCGCGCCACGCGCGGCGGCAGCGGCGGCAATGGCAAAACCCATTTTGCCGGAGCTGTGGTTGGTGATAAACCGTACCGGATCCAGCGCTTCACGCGTAGGGCCAGCGGTGATCATAACCTTTAAATGTGTCAGATCCTGCGGCGCAGAAAAATAGGCGTTCGCCAGATCGATAATATCCAGCGGATCCAGCATGCGGCCCGGGCCGACGTCGCCACAGGCCTGGTTACCGCTGTCCGGCCCCCACAGCAGCATGCCGCGCGCCTGTAGCGTTTGCAGGTTTGCCTGGGTTGCGGCGGCGCGGTACATCTGCTGATTCATGGCCGGTGCTGCGGCGATCGGTGCGGCGGTGGCCAGGCAAACGGTGGTCAGCAGATCGTTGGCCATACCGGCGGCAACGCGCGCCAGCAAATCGGCGGTCGCCGGCGCCAGAATCACCAGATCGGCCCATTTGCCCAGTTCGATGTGACCCATGGCGGCTTCCGCGGCGGGATCCAGCAGATCGTCCGACACCGGATAACCCGACACCGCCTGTAGCGTCAGTGGGGTAATAAATGCCTTGGCCGCATGCGTCATCACCACGCGCACCTCAGCGCCTCTGTCTCGCAGACGGCGTACCAGTTCCGGACATTTATAGGCAGCGATGCCGCCACTAATGCCCAGTACAATACGTTTGCCGGAAAGTCCCGTCATCATCATTGTCCGATTGAAAACCGAAGGATAGGCCATTTTAGCATAACCGCCGGGCAGGTGAGCGCTTCTGCGGTGCGTGCAAATCGTTACATCTGGCTTTGCGCGTTGCCTCGCAAGGTTATCAATCACTTGTCGTTGCACCATCGTTGGCATGGCATGATTTGGCGCTGTCAGGGAGGCCGATGATGAGCTGTGAGGATATGTCGTTATGGCCAGGGGAGCTGGCGCCAAGGGAAAAGCTGTTGCGTGATGGCGCGGCGGCCTTGTCGGACGTCGAGCTGTTGGCGATTTTTCTGCGAACCGGATTGCCCGGGGTGCATGTGATGCAGCGGGCGGAGCAAATGTTGCTCCAGTTTGGTTCGTTGCATCAGTTGATTGCCGCGGATTATGCGCAGTTTTGCAGTCAGAAGGGCGTGGGTGACGCCACTTACAGTCAGCTGCAGGCCATTTCGGAGCTGGCTTTCCGCTGTTTTGCCTGTCAATTGGCGCAGGAAAACGCATTGCTGAACCCAAAGGTTACCCGCCATTACCTGCAAAGTTTGCTGGCTCACCGCGAGCGCGAAGTATTTCTGGTGTTGTTTTTGGACAACCAGCACCGGGTCATTCGCCATCAAGAGATGTTTACTGGTACCATCAGCAGCGTCGTCGTCCACCCGAGGGAAATCGTGCGCGAAGCGCTGAAGGCTAATGCGGCCGCGATCATTCTGGCGCATAATCATCCTTCGGGTAAGGCCGAACCCAGTCATGCCGACCGTCTGATTACGGAACAGGTGGCGAACGCCTGTCAATTATTGGAGATCCGAGTGCTCGATCACTTGGTGATTGGCCGGGGTGAATGTGTCTCTTTCGCCGAGCGCGGATGGCTTTAGGCAAATTTTTCGCGATCCTTGCGGGATCTTTAGCTGTTCGGGACTTGAGCACTTACGCTTCAGAGCGTATACTACGCCACCTTTGAGAATCTTGGGTTTGGCGTTAAGAGCCTATCTCAGCAGGTTTCTGACCTGGTGTGCGGTTTCTGACCTGATGACGAGAGTCTCCTCAGTATGAAGTTTGCTGAGATGGGCTCTAAAGCCTGACGAGGCGGCCATACCCTATACGAAGCTCGAGCTGATTTGATTTTTGGAGAATAGACATGTCCCGAGTCTGCCAAGTTACTGGCAAGCGCCCGGTGAGCGGTAACAACCGTTCCCACGCAATGAACGCGACCAAACGCCGTTTTCTGCCAAACCTGCACTCACACCGTTTTTGGGTTGAGGCTGAGAAGCGCTTTGTAACTCTGCGTGTATCTGCTAAAGGTATGCGTGTTATTGATAAGAAGGGTATTGAGACGGTCTTGGCCGATCTGCGTGCCCGTGGTGAGAAGTATTAAGGAACTGCATCATGGCTAAAGGTGTTCGCGAGAAGATCAAGCTGGTTTCTTCTGCTGGTACTGGTCACTTCTATACCACCACGAAGAACAAGCGTACTAAGCCGGAAAAATTGGAACTGAAGAAATTCGATCCAGTTGTCCGTCAACACGTGATCTACAAAGAAGCTAAAATTAAGTAATCGTTAATTTAGCGGATTAATTGAAACCCGGCTTCGGCCGGGTTTTTTGTTTTATAATAAAGGGTTAAGTCTGAGGGAGAGCACGCCATGCCTGAATTGCCAGAAGTTGAAACCAGCCGTCGTGGTATCGAGCCTTATCTTGTTGGCCACAGTATTCAGTACGCCGTGGTGCGCAATGCACGTTTGCGCTGGCCTGTCTCAGAACAAATCCTGGCATTGAGCGACCGGCCGGTGCGCAGCGTACAGCGTCGTGCCAAATACCTGCTGATTGAGCTGGATCACGGCTGGATAATCGTACATCTCGGCATGTCAGGCAGCCTGCGTATGCTGGCGGAAGAGAGTGAGGCGGGCAAGCATGACCACGTTGACCTGGTAATGAGCAACGGCATGATCCTGCGCTACACCGATCCACGTCGTTTCGGTGCCTGGTTATGGTGTGACGACCTGGCAGCCAGCAACGTGTTGGCCCACCTGGGGCCGGAACCGTTGAGCGAAGCGTTTGACGGCCAGTATCTTTTTGATAAATCACGTAACAAGCGCACCCTGATCAAACCCTGGCTGATGGATAACAAACTGGTGGTGGGCGTCGGTAATATTTATGCCAGCGAATCGCTGTTTACCGCTGGAATTCTGCCCGACCGTCAGGCCGGGTCGTTGACGCGGGCCGAAGCTGACCTGCTGGCGGAGACCATCAAGGCGGTATTACTGCGTTCGATCGAGCAGGGTGGCACCACGTTGCGGGATTTCCTGCAATCAGACGGCAAGCCGGGATATTTTGCGCAGGAATTGCAGGTGTATGGGCGAGCGGGGGAACCTTGCCGTGTTTGCGGCACGCCGATTGAAAGCGCCAAACACGGGCAGCGCAGCACTTTCTTTTGCCGCCGCTGCCAGCATTGATCACTGGGTCGACAGTTTTGCCATCAGCGCCTGGGTGACGACGTCCGGCAAGAACGGTGAAATGTCTCCACCGTGACGAGCCACTTCTTTTACCAGCGACGAGGAGATGAATGACCACTCTTCCGACGGCATCAGAAACACGCTCTCCAACTGGGGCATCAGGTGGCGATTCATGTTGGCCAACTGCAATTCATACTCAAAGTCCGAAACCGCCCGCAGGCCGCGCACCAGAATATTGGCGTTCTGATGGGCGGCGAAATGGGCCATCAGTTCGCTAAAGCCCAGCACTTCGACATTGTCCAGATGCGCGGTGACCTGCGTCGCCAGCGCTACGCGCTCCTCCAGGGTAAACAGCGGTTTTTTGCTTGGGCTGGCGGCAATGGCCAGGATCACACGATCGAACATCAGCGACGCGCGGGTGACCAAATCCAGATGACCGTTGGTCATCGGATCGAAGGTACCGGGATAGATGGCTTTACTGGTCATATTCACTTCTCAGCGTTGTTACGGCCCAACGCCCACAGGGCGGCGTATTTATTGAAGGTATATTGCGCGTTAACCACCGCCAACAGCAACCCCTGTTTGCCGTCAAGGAAGCCCGCACGCAGCAGCCAGGTCTTGCAGAAGGCACCCAGCGTATGGCTGAGAATCGACGCATAGCCACAGTGCTTGCCGGCCGCATGGCGTTGATTGGCCCATTCCTGCGCGTAATGCAGCTGCTTGCGCTGGAAGGCGAAGAAGTCACGGCAGGTCAGGTGCAGCAGATCGCCACTTAACGGCACTACGCGGGCGCTGCCGATGGCCAGCGACTCATGCACCAGGTGGTCGTTATAGCGGTAGCGTTCACGGGCGTACAGACGATTGACGCGGTCTGGATACCAGCCGCTGTGGCGCATAAAGCGGCCGAGAAACAGGTTACGGCGGCCGATGCTGTAAACCACGTTGTCGTCAGCGGCGCTCAGCGTCTGTTCAATCGACTGACGCAATTGCGGGGTGACGCGCTCGTCGGCATCGATCATAAAAACGTAATCGCAGCTGGCGTAGCGCTGGGCGAGTTGGCGCTGTTTGCCAAAGCCTTGCCAGTCGCTGTTCTCCAGTACTTTGGCGCCCAGGCCTTCGGCGATGGCGCGGCTTGCGTCCTGGCTGCCGCCGTCAAGCACGATGATTTCATCGGCCCATTGCACCGATTGCAGGCAATCCGGTAGCAGGTCGGCTTCGTTTTTCGCAATCATGACTACCGACAGGCTTTTGCGGTTGCTCATTAGTGACTCCGAGGCGGCAGATAGGGCTCCAGCAGTTGCAGCAGGCGCTGGAGCGCTCCCTGATTTTGATACAGTACTTCCACGGCATGGCGGCCATAGTAACGGCGGTAGTCTTCATCGGTCAGCAGTGTTGCCACTTCTTTGACCAGTGAATCGACATCGGTGATGGTAATCAGCCCTTCGGCCTGTGACAGCTTGGCGCAGATATCCTTGAAGTTGAAGGTATGCGGTCCCATCAGCACCGGAATGGCGTGCGCCGCGGCTTCCAGTGGGTTATGACCGCCACGCTCCACCAGGCTGCCGCCGACGAAGGCCAGATCGGCAATACCGTACAGCAGCATCAGTTCGCCCATGGTGTCGCCGATAACCACCTGCGTGCTACCTGAGGGGATCTCGCCGCTGCTGCGGGTGATGTAACTGAAGCCGGCTTTTTGCGTCAGCTCTTTGGCGGTGGGGAAGCGTTCCGGATGGCGGGGTACCAAAATCAACAGCAGCTCGGGGTGTTGCTCCAGCAGCTTGCGGTGCGCCGCCAGCAGAATGGCCTCTTCGCCTTCGTGGGTGCTGGTGGCGATCCACACTGGGCGACGCGGCGCCCATTGTCGCCGCAGCGTGACGGCTCGTGCCGCCAGTTCCGGCGTGACGGAAATATCAAACTTCAGGCTACCGGTGACCGTCAGTTGCGAACGCTTGAGACCCAGCTCGATAAAGCGCTCGCCATCCTCCTGATTTTGTGCGGCAATCAGCGTAATGCGCCGCAGCATATCACGCACGAAGCCGCCAATTTTCTTGTAGCCCGCCGCAGAACGGGCGGAAAGACGCGCGTTGGCGATCACCAGCGGGATTTGGCGCTGGTGCAGCGCATTGATCATGTTTGGCCACAGCTCGGTTTCCATGATGATCACCAATTTGGGATTCACCTGATCGAGGAAACGACGCATTGAGCCGGGCAGATCGTAGGGCAGATAAACGTGATGGACGTCTTTGCCGAAGGCGGACTGAACGCGCTCTGAACCAGTCGGCGTCATTGTGGTCACAGTAATCGGCAAATAAGGGTAGCGGTGACGCAGCGCGCGTACCAGCGGGATGGCGGCGAGTGTCTCACCGACAGAAACGGAATGCAGCATGATACCGCCCGGCACCACTTTGCCGGCGCAGAAGCCATAGCGCTCTGCCCAGCGTTTTCGGTAGGCTGGCGCTTTGCGGCTACGCAGTAATAAGCGGAGCCAGATCAGGGGTTGGATGAGGTAGAGTAGTACCTGATATAAACGCAGCAACATTCTATCAATTTCATTTATATGGGTTAATCGGAATAGTACCATAACTGGAAGGGAAAGGCGCTAATTTGGTAACCTTGGGTGGCAGTTTCAGACAACAGGCGAGCGTTTTCGTCGATAGGCTTGGTATGAAAAATATTTTAATTATTCGCCGCGACAACATTGGCGATCTGGTTTGTACGACCCCGCTGATTGAAGCGGTAAAAATTGCCTATCCCGAGGCCAAACTCTACCTGTTAATCAATAAAATCAGTCAGGATGTCGTTAAGAATAATCCCCATATCGAACGGGTTTTTGTTTATAAGAAAGCCAAGCACAAGGCGAAAAATGAAACCACGCTGGGGGTTTATCTTGAACGCCTGATGATTTTTCTCAAACTGCGTAAAATTAACTTCGATGCGGCGATCCTCGCCAACCCGGTGCCCTGTAAATACAGTTTACGACTGGCGAAAATGGCGGGAGCCAAACATATTATCGGTGCCGATCTGGGCACGCCGGAAATAACCCGCCCGTTTAAACATGACGATTTTTCCGGTAAGCATCAGGTAGAGCACACCTTCAGCTATCTGTCTGCCATTACCGATAAACCGATCGCCATTCCACCGGTGCGGGTGTATTTGACCGCCGAAGAGCAGCAGTTGGCGCAACAACGGCGGCAGCGACTGCTGCCGGACGCCACGCGTATTTACGCGGTGCATATCAGCAGCCGTATTGCCAATCGTCGCTGGCCGCTGGAGCGTTATGCCGAGATCGTGCGCCGCTTGACCGTCGATAGCGATAATGCCGTGCTGATTTTCTGGTCGCCGCAGGGCACGCTGGCGCCGGACGACATCGGCGATCAAAAGCGTGCGGAGCAGTTGCTGGCGCAATGCCAAAGCGAACGCGTTGCCCTGTATCCGACGGCCTCGGTGCGCGAGCTGCTCGCGGCATTCGATTTATGCCACTTGGTGTTGTGCAGCGACGGCGGGCAAATGCATTTGGCGGCGGCGTTGAATAAAACCCAGGTGGTGTTCTTTGGCGATACCGATAAAGAATCCTGGCATCCCTGGTCAGGGCAATATGAAATATTGCAAACCGAATCCGGTGACTGTATTGACGTGCCGGTGGAGGACGTCTGGCAACGGATACAGGCGCTCGGTTAATTATTCTGGGCAGGGGGCTAACCCCTGCCGCGATTATTTTTTCAGTGCCAGATATTGCTCGCAAATAGGCTGTAGACCGTAGCGCATCAGCCGTTGGTGATTTATTTCTGGCGGCTGACGATATATCAGCGCCATTTTCTCCGCCAGCGAGTTTTCATTCAGCTCCGCCAATGCGTCGGTCATGCCGGCATTTTCCAGAATCTCCGCCGGACCACCCGGGCAGCGGGTACTGACCACCGGCGTGCCGCACAGCAGCGCTTCCACCAACACGTTGCCGAACCCTTCACTGTCTGAACTGAGCACCAACTGAGCCGCATGCTTGATAAACGGGTACGGATTTTCCTGGAAGCCGAGCAGCAGGACGCGCTGTTCGATACCCAACTGGCTCGCCAACTGCCTGACGGCGTCGAGCTCGCTCTCTTTACCCGCGCCAATCAACGCCAGAGGCGCCTCAATGCCGGATAGCGCATAGGCCTTCAGCAGCCGATCGTGGCGCTTGTGCGGGTGGAAGCGTCCGACATGCAGCAGATAGTCTTGGCCGGCCAGCTCGCACGGTTGCGCGGCCAACTGTTCAATGGCGGCGATATCAAACGGGTTGTTGATCACCGCCAGCTGTTTGGCGCGAATGGGCAGATTCTGTTGCAGATCGTCGCCCACCGCGCGTGAAACGGCCACGATATTGCGCTGGTGGTAAACCTTGGCAATCTTGCGCTGCTTCAGCCAGCGGTCCAGTCCGCTGCGGTGACCGAGATAGGAGGTGGACAGCATGCCGTGAATGCAGAACCAGACTCGATCGCCGCCAAGCAGCGTGCTGCGGCTGACGATACGATCGGTTTTGTGCAGATTGGAAAATACCAAATCGTATGCGCCATGCTGCCGCTCGTTGGCGGTGACGGCCTGGTCCAGCTGTGCGGCACGGCGTGAAAGCTCGGTCAGCTTGCGCCACGGCGCGCGGCTGCGATCTGCCACTACCTGATAGTGAATGCCTGGGGGGATCGGGTAGTTACATACGTCGCGCAAGGAGATCAGACTGACCTCATGACCCAGTTGCTGCATGCCCTGACACAGGGTCAGTACCACCTTTTCTGCTCCGCCGCCGGGCAGCCCGTCGATAATCATCAGGATACGCATAGGTTAATCCAGTAGTCGGTTATACAACGAAACCAGTTGTTCGGAGAGTCGCGCCGGCGTTGCCGACATAATGCCCAGCCGCGCCGCTTCGCCCATCGATGAGCCGATGGCCTGGCGTGGCAACGCGCGGATGGCCTCGGCAATCGCCGTGACGTCCAGCGCATCGGTGACATAGCCATTCTGCCCTGGCGTAATAAACTCGCTGCCGCCGCAGGTGTTGCTGGTGATCACCGGCAGCCCGCAGGACATTGCCTCCAGAATCACGTTGGGGAAGGGATCGTACAGCGTCGGCAGTAACAGCGCGTCGGCACTCTGGTAGAACGGCAGCGTCTGCTTTTGTACCCCCATGAAACGCACCCGTTCACCACAGCCTAACGACTGCGCCAGTGCGCGGTAGCGCTTTTCCGCCTTGTCCTTGCCAACCACCAGCAAATAGCTGTCGGTGGCGGCGACGGCGCGGATCGCCGTTGCCAAGCCTTTGCGCTCAAAACCGGAACCGACAAAAATCAGACAGTGCGCCTGTTGCGGGATCTGGTACTGCTGACGCAGCTGCTGTCTGAGCTGCTGATTGGCCGGCAGGAATTTCTGGTTATCGATCGCGTTGTAAATAACGGTGATTTTATCCGCCGGCACGCCGAAGTCGGCAATGATTTCCTGCTTGATCATTTCTGCGTTGCAGATGACCGCCTTCAGTTCCGGTGCAGCATACATCGCGCGCTCAGCACACATCACATAACGGTGGTAACGATTGGAAAACAGCCACTTGCGCCGCCATTCCGGCAACAGGCGCGCACGTTGCAACAGCCAGCGCCGGTGTACCCCATCGCCGGCACGATAAATATCGCAGCCGGCAATCCGCTCATGGCTCTGCACCAGATCGAACCGTTCTTTCTGCCAGAGCGCGCGTGCCGCTTCGGCGAAACCGCGTTCACGACTGATGCGGCCGAACTTCATTGGGTTACATAAATGAATATGCCAATTTGGGTTGGCGTCACCCTGCCATTCACGGGTGATCACGTTCAGTTCGAGGTCCTGTTGCTCCAGAGCCTCCAGCGCTCGGGAAACGAAACGCTCGGCTCCGCCGTCCGGTCGATATTTTTGGCGCACAATCGCCAAACGAAATGCTTTCATGCAAGCTGGCTCCGCGCGGCTGCAATCACCGCGTCTGTAGGAATAAGGTCAAGGTAGCGTTCATCGGTGCCGGTATTGATATCATCCGGATCGGGCAGGGTGCCATAATCGCCGGCCCAGATAACGGTGCCGATGGCCTGCCACGGGCGCCAAAACACCAGTTTGGACGGGCCAAACAGCGCGATGCACGGCGTTTGCAGCGCCGCCGCCATATGCATGGGCACCGAATCTACGCCGATAAACAGTTTGGCATGATCGATAAGCGCGGCCAGTTGCCGCAGTGTCAACTGGCCGGCCAGCGACACCACACCCTGCGGCGGGCTCTGGGCCACAATACGCTCGACCATCTGGCGTTCTTTAGCGTCCGGACCGGAGGTAATGACGATGGTGTGACCATCGGCGTGCAGCGCGCTGATGGTGGAGGCCATTTTTTCCTCACTCCAGCATTTAAAAAACCAGCGAGAGGTAGGTTGCACCATGATGTAACCGTCGCTGATGCCGTGCTGCTGCAACAGCGTGGCGCACGCCTGCCAGTCTTGCGGCGCGTAGCTCATGGTGACCTGGCTGTTGGTGATTTTCAGGCCCAGCGGTTGCAGCAGCGACAGGTTCTGCTCGACGGTATGAAGATTGGCGTGGTCGTCGACCGGCACCAGGTGAGTATGGCAGTGACGCCACAGCGCCCCGCGTCGCTTGGGGAAATCAAACCCCAGGCGAACCGCTGCGCCGGTGAGGCGAGTAACCAGCGCGCTGCGCCACTGATCGGCCAGATTGACCACCAGATCGTACTGCCGGGCCTGCAATTGACGGATCAGGCGCCATTCTTGCGCCAGGTGGGCTCTGGTGCCCTGTTTTTTCCATTGGCGATCGATGATGAACACCTGCGTCAACGCCGGGTTGTCGGCCAGCATGTCCTGGGTTTCTTTATACAGCAGCACATCGATCTGCGCCTCGGGGTAATTGGCTTTCAGCGTGTTGATAACCGGTGTCGTCAGCAGCATGTCACCGTGGTGGCGCAGCTTGACGATCAAAATACGCTGTGGAGGAGTGGCAGGGATCTGTGCTGGCGCGTCGTTCATCATCATTCGCTATATGGGAAACCAATGGATGATTCTAAATGACACTACCCCATGTGGCTACTGTTGCCGGTTTTTCTTGCCGTGAAGCAAAAAACAGCGGCCGGTGCGCGACAAATGCGCCTCAACGTTGTCCAAACCTCGCAGCGAAGTCGTTTGCCCTGGACACGCGGGCTGCGTAACATAATGCATTCTATTGATATCAGGCACGATATTCATGACTAAACCGGCATTTCTCATCACTATTGATACCGAAGGCGACAATCTGTGGCAAAACCACGATCGTATTTCGACGGAAAACACCCGTTTTCTACCGCGTTTCCAGGCGCTGTGCGAGCGATACGCCTTTAAGCCGGTTTATCTGACCAACTATGAAATGGCGGTAGACCCGCAGTACGTCGAATTCGCGCGCGATGTGATAGCGCGCGGCGCGGGTGAGATCGGCATGCATTTGCACGCCTGGAACAGCCCGCCGTTGACGCCGCTGACCGATGACGATTGGCGCCACAAGCCCTATCTGATTGAGTATCCAGTTGACCAGATCCGCGCCAAAGTCGATCACATGACCCAGTTGCTGGAAGACACCTTTCAAACCAAAATGCTCAGCCATCGCGCCGGGCGCTGGGCGTTCAACGAATATTATGCCGGTTTACTGCTGGAATACGGCTATCAGGTCGATTGTTCCGTTACGCCGCGGGTCAACTGGCAATTTTCTCCTGGTAGTCCGCACGGCAACGGCGGTACCGATTATCGCCATTTTCCGGCGCATGCCTATTTTATCGATCCGCAGAATATTGCCCGTCCGGGTCAGTCGCGTCTGCTGGAAGTTCCGATGAGCATTCAGTACAAACATTCGGGGATGATGAACGCGCTGAAGCAGGGGTACGATCGCCTGCGCGGCAAACGGCGTTCACCTTCGGTGCATTGGCTACGCCCAACCGGTAACAACCTGAATCACATGCAGCGGGTCGCCGAACAGTCGCTGGCCGAGGGGCATGACTACGTTGAATTTATGCTGCATTCCTCCGAGTTTATGCCCGGTGGCAGCCCAACGTTTAAAACCGAGCAGGATATCGAGGCGCTGTACCGCGATTTAGAACAATTATTTGCCTGGCTGCACTCACGAACGGTGGGAATGACGCTGGCCGAGTACTATCAACGTAAAGTGAATTGACATGTCGAAGAAATGGAAAATAAAGTTCGCGGACTGGTTTTTACGGCGATACGTCGCAAAACGTGGGCGTTTTCAGGATAAGGCCACTTTCGATCCCGGCATGCAGTTTGCCAATATCGTGATTTATTCCACCACGGCGCTTGGCGATTTTATGTTTAACACGCCGGCAATCCGCGCAGTGCGCGAACGTTATCCCGACGCGCATATCACGCTGGTGGTGCATAAAAAGAATCAGGAGCTGGTGGAAAACGGCCGCTACTTTAACCGCGTGGTGTACTGGGACAGTAAATTCAAAAGCATGGGGCCGTTGCTGAAATCGTTGCGCCAATTTGAACCCGATTTGGCGTTGATTCTGCATTCCCATCAGCCTTATGACGTTATCAGCGCGGTATTGGCCGGAGCCAAATACATTATTCGCGATAATTACCGTAACGGTATTTGCGGCCTGGAGCCGTGGCTGACCAACTATGTATTTGACTATTACGGGCACTTTATTCGCCGTAAGCTGGAGCTGATTTCCATTTTGGGGTGCCGCACCGACGATCCGAGCATGGAGGTACCGGCGCCGTTCCCCGCAGGGGAAAAAGATCCCGCGTTATGCACCATCGGTTTTCAACTGGGGGCTTCAACGGAATCGCGTTGCTGGCCGGTGTCGCATTTTGCCAGCCTGGCGGATCAACTGGCGGCGCAGCATGACAACGTTCGTATTGTGCTAATCGGTGCGCCGTTTGATGAGGGCAAAGCGCAGCAATTCTTGCAGCTGGTGCAAGACAGAACCCGTGAACGGGTGGATAACCGTATCGGCAAAACCGGTTTGCGACAATTACTGACGCTGCTGGGCAGTTTCGAACTGTTGGTCACCGGCGATACCGGGCCGCTGCATTTGGCGGTCGCGCTGAAGGTAAAAACCGTCAGCCTGTTTGTCACCGCCGATCCGCGTACCACCGGGCCGATTCAGGATCTTGAACTGCACCGGATTGTTCACGCCTCGCGTTCCGGCTATACGCTGCCACTGGAGGCTGAAGGTCCGATGGGCGTCATTCAGCCGCAGCGGGTGTATCACGAGGTGGTGGCGCATGCGAACTTACTGCCCGCACACCGTGAAGCGGGCGGCGATAACGCCTGAGAATGGCGTTACTTTTGCTGACGGCGCAGCTTTGACAACAGCGTGTCAATTTGCGGATAACGCATCTGGCATATTTTCTTGCGGGGCACTGCGGTGCCCCGGCACACATCGGCCGCGCGCCGAAAATCGTCCAGCAGTGCCGGCGTATAGTAGTAATAGCCATGCACAGATTTGGACATATTCTTTATTTCACTGAAGCAGTTGGCAATCATCAGCGCTGCCAGCGGGCGTATTTGCGCTTTATTTTCATGCTGCAATGCGAAGCAAACCATCTTGTTCATCGCGAAGCGCAGGTCTTCAATGTCCTTGGCGGTGTTATTGCGAGTGATGCCCTGACAGTTGTCCCGATAAAAATAGAGTACCTGATTCAGGCGCGCGATCTTTTGCGTTTTGAAATACAGGAACGGGGTAAAAATGACGTCTTCGTAGCGGCGGCCGGTGGCAAAGGACTCACCCGCCAATAGGCTGCGTTTGTAGACCCGGTTCCACAGGTGCCACATCGAACGGGAAAATAACGGCGCCAGACATGCCAGTTGGTTATTTTCTATCGGGTAGGGGCTGAGTCCGACGGCGTCATCGATCGGATGATCCGGCACCGTTGTCGAAAACTTCTGATAATTAAAATCGATCAGGTCGTATTCGTCGCCCAGCAGTATCGGACGCAGCAGGCGCAGGTAATGGCGGCTGAGGGCATCATCGCCATCAAGAAAAGTGACGTAGCGGCCATGGGCATTAGCCAACCCGACGTTACGGGCATGGGCAATTCCGCCGTTCGGCTGGCTAATCAGCGTTACGCCGGCGGGTTGATACTCGTCCAGCAATTGCTTCACCAGGCGCGCAGAATCATCCGTTGAACCGTCATCAATGATGACTGCTTCGATATCATCGGTCATCTGGCTGAACAGCGAGCGTAAGCTCTCCACCACAAAGTCGGCATTGTTGTAAAACGGCACAATGAAACTGAGTAAATAGGGGCGTTGGCTCATTGACGAAGATCCTGTGCATCAGGCGTTTTTTTCATGGATATGACGCTGGCAATAATCGCCAGGCAGAACATGACGGTGCCTTCGGTACTGAAGAAAATAACGTCGGTAAGGCCAAAGGCAATAAGGCTCAGCATGACGGTAAACAGCAAGACGTTGTTATATATTCTTAACGCGGCAAAAATGTAGGTCAAATAAAACGTCAGCAGCAGCACGGCACCCACAATACCTTTCAACGAATAGGCTTCGATAAGTTCGTTATGCAAATGCACGGTCAGGTAAGGCATGACCCCCATCAGTTCAGGATCCTGTTTGACCATGGCGGTTATTTCTTTGGCCCGCTGCTCGGCTGACTGACCCAGCAGGGCCTGGTTGCCGGCATGGAAGCCGGTGCGCTGCATCGATAGGCGTGACATGATGGAATTGTCTTTCTGCGGATCGTTGATCGACGCCATATCCTGATGGAAGTCGTGAATGCGTTGTTCTATTTGCGACTTGAAGATCATCGCACTCAGCAGCAACAGCAACGGGAAAGCCAAGGCGATGGTCATTTTCTGGCGACGCGAGAAAAACTCGCGCGACGTGAAGACGAAAATAGCCACCATCACCGGGAACACCAGCATCGCAGCCCGCGTGCCGGTCAGGCCGATCACCGAGAAACTGACGATAAACGCCAACAGGAACAGCATCAACCGATAGCGTGTTTTCAGCAGCAATACCGCATGCAGCATGACGAGATTAATGGCGGTGATGATATAGGCAACGATGGTGGCGCGATCGAAGTTGAGCTGTACGCGCGGATAATGCAGCCATAACCCCTGGTAGATGGCGTAAGCGTTGACGGCCAGCGCGCCGCCAATGGCAACGGCGATATAGCTTTTTTGAAAATCCAGGCGTTCATTCAGCGCAATAAGCAAAATAAATGCGGTGGCCAGCTGTAATTTGCCGGTAGAGAAATAGCTGCGGTAAATATTTACATAATCATCCGGCTGTTTATTGAGTGGAGCCCAGATCATGCTTGCGGCTCCCAACAGGCACAGGGATAAGAATAGCGTCAGGTGGACTTTGTTTTTGGTATAAAACCTGAAGTTAAAACACAGGGCGATAAAAGAGATGTAGCTAGAAATATAAAAAATGTTTCGCCCTGTCTCAACGCCAAAAGGAATGGTGCAAAAAGCGATCGCGCAGCCTAAAAAGATCAGGTAGCTAAAAGCAGGATGTGGACGTTTCTCACTTGGCATGGGTCGGGTTCCGGCTTACTTTATTCTAGAGTTAAAACGATTCGAGCGAACGGTCGAACTCGGTCTTGAAGACCGAATAATCAAAATGTTCGGCAGTAAATTGGCGGGCATTGGCGCTCATGCTGCGATAGGTTGCAGGCTGCAGCATTTTTTCCACCGCATCGGCGCAATCCAGGTGCGACACCAGTTTGGGCGTCACCAGGCAATCCTGCACCGGATCATAGACCTGATGCGGGAAATCGACCTTGAGGCCGGTAAGCTGTTGGTGTTCTTCAATGGTGACCGACGGCGTCAGGCCGATACCGCATACGCCGTCTTTGACGGCTTCCGGCTGGCCGTCAACCAGAGGGAAGATCACCGGCACGCCAAAATACAGCGATTCCATGCAGGATAAGCCAAAGGGTTCGGTTATCGGCGTGCTCATATAAATATGGGTACGGTTGAAGAAATCCGCGACGTTGTCCTGAAAACCGCTGAACCGCACGCGATCGCCCAGTTGCAGACGCTGGGCCAGCGCTTCGAATGCCGGCTGGTCAGGGCCTTTGCCGGCAATTTCCAGCGTCACGTCATGCCCACGACGCAGCAGTTCTTGCATCATCAACAGGGAAACGCTGATCCCCTTTAGTGTGACCAGGCGGGAGGCGGTACCGATCCGCAGCGGCGTCGCCAGCGTTTTGGGTTCGCTGTCGATCCCGGCTGGCGTCTTGATTCGATTAATCACCACCGGATTGGGACAAGGCAGGTTAAAGCGCATTTCCATCACGCGTTTTGAGGCATAAGAGGCTGAGATAACCCCATCGAGCATCGCGAAGAAGCGCAGCGTTTTGCCGTTTTTGGCATAACGCCACGAACAGCCGTGGTCGTAATAAATCAGTTTGCCGCGCTTGGGTTTCGCCACCAGGCCCGGGATCAGGTCCCAGACGATCACTACATCGGCGTCGGCGCGCTCAACTTTCCATTTCAATAGGTATTTGCGCAGAAACTGCGGGCAGCGCAGAGAAAAGGCATTGAACAGGCGATTGGCAAACGTCACTTTCTGCTGTGGCATCTTTTTGCGGATCTCTTCACCCACCTCGCTGCTGATGCAAATGACCTGGTTGCTGCCGTCGGTGGTGTCGTTGAGATACTGCAAAAACAGGCGTTCTACGCCGCCCATTTTTTCCAGGTTGATGATGTGCAATTTCTTCATCACATATCCTTTTGCAATGCTGCCCAAACCGATTCGGCGCTGATGGTAGCCATGGTCTTATCCGCTGATACCAGCGACCGTTGGTTTTGCCCATAGCCGCCAATCAATCCCGGGTCGGTAGGGCCGAACAGCGTAATGTTCGGGCGATCGAGCGCGGCGGTCAGGTGGCTGAGTCCGGTATCGACCGACACCACGCCTTGCGCACCGGCCAGTACTTCGGCTATCTGTTGCAGGCTGAGCTTTGGCAGCACCTCGACGTGCGGGAAACCGTCTGCCAGCCGCTGTGCTCGCTGATGTTCATGCTCCGCACCCCACGGCAGCTTGATACCGAGCCCGGTCGGCTCGATCAGTGCAATCAGTTCACGCCAGTTTGCTTCTGGCCAGTGTTTCTCATCGCGCGTGGTGGCGTGCAAAAACACCAGGTATTGCCCGGCATCCGCTGGTGGATCGCCAAGGAAACGGGCGGCAATGGCATAATCGCCGTGGGTCGTCGGTTTTGGATAACCCAGACTCTTGGCGAACAGTTCACGGGTGCGTTCCACCGCATGTTGCTGCTTGTCAATGTCATGGCGATGGTTGTAAAACCAGCTGGCGAAAGGTTCGCGCGCGCTTTTACAGTCTTGCCCATGTTTGCTGCCTTTGGCGATGCGGGTGATCAGCGCCGCGCTTTTCATCAGCCCCTGGGCATCAATGACCACATCGTAGTTGCGTGCCTGCAGCTGACGTTTGAAATCGCAGCGCTGCTGTCGGGTTTCGCTACCGAACCAGTTTTTGCGCCAACGGCGGATAGCCACCGGGATAACGCGATCGACCGCCGGATGCCAGCTTGGGATCTGGCTGAAGCTCTCCTCCACCACCCAGTCGAAACGGATGCCGGGAATGGCATTCATGGCGTCGGTCAATGCCGGCAACGTATGAAGCACGTCCCCCATGGAAGAGGTCTTAACGATCAGCACCTGCATGATTATTCCTCGCTGGCGGCAAGCAACGGCGTCAGCGCGTCCAACACCTGCTGTGGCTGGATGTCGATCAGGCTTTGATGATAACCCTGGTCGGCATCGCCTTTGCGTACTTTGTGATAACCGCTGATAAGGCGGATGACCCGGGCCTTGTCAGATAGCGGCGGGGTAAAGTCGGGGCTGCTTGGGCCGTACAAGGCTATCAGAGGCTTGTTCAACGCCGCCGCAACGTGCATCAATCCGGAGTCGTTGCTGACCACCGCCCGACAGGAGGCAATCAGAATTACCGCCTGCTCCAGCTGGGTTTCACCGGCCAGATTGACGCAGTAATCTCGCGCTTCTTCGACCAGTGCTGCGCGGATTTGTTCACCGGCTTCATGGTCTTTGGCGGAACCGAACAGCGCGATTTGATAGCCTTGGTCGATCAGCATCTGCGCCAATTGCGCATAGTGATAGTGTGGCCAGCGCTTGGCGGGGCCGAATTCAGCGCCAGGGCAAAATCCGATGGTCGGTCGTTGGTCGGTAAGGTTGAAGGCTGAGGCGGTTTCGGCGATCTCTTCGTCGCTGACCTGTAATCGCGGCCATAGCAACGGCTGCGGCAGATCTTCCGCGCGCCGAATCTGCTGTTTGTCATAGGCCAGCGCAACGTAGCGTTGCACCATTAACGGGAAGGCGGCTTTATCCAGTACGCGAATATCGTTCAGCAGACCGTAACGCATTTCGCCGCGCCAACCGGTACGCTGTGGCACGTTGGCGAAAAATGGTATCAGGGCCGATTTGAACGAGTTTGGCAGCACATAGGCGCGATCGTAGCGATTGGCGCGCAGCTCGCGGCCGAGACGCCGCCGTTCGCCGATCGCCAGGGCCCCGTGGCCAAGCGGCATCGACAGCGCCTGACTGACCTCAGGCATGCGCGCCAGCAATGGACGACACCAGGCCGGTGCCATCACATCGATCTCTGCTGACGGGTACTCGGCCTTCAGGGTGCGGTAGAGACTTTGCGACATCATCATATCGCCAACCCAGGAAGGGCCGATAACCAGTATTTTCATACCGTGCAGATTTCCTTCAGCTTAGGCGGTGCGGTTTAACCAGGCCATGTACTCTTTGACGCCTTCGGCGACGGTTTTGAATGGCGCGTCATAACCGGCTTCGCGCAGCTTGGTCAGGTCGGCCTGGGTGTAAGCCTGGTAACGGCCTTTCAGTTTTTCAGGGAATTCGATGTATTCCACCGCGCCTTGCTGATGGTATTCCACCACCGCATCGGCCACCGCCTGGAAGGTTTCCGCCCGGCCGGTACCGCAGTTGAAGATGCCTGACACGCCGCTCTTCCAGAACCACAGGTTGACTGCCGCCACGTCGCCAACGTAAATGAAGTCGCGCTTGAAGTTTTCGCTGCCGGAGAACAGTTTCGGGTTTTCACCGCGATTGATCTGGCCGTTCAGATGGAACGCCACGCTGGCCATGCTGCCTTTGTGCCCTTCGCGCGGGCCGTAGACGTTGAAGTAACGGAAACCGCAGATTTGCGAATCCGCCTGCGGCAGGATTTCACGCACGTACTGGTCGAACAGGAATTTGGAGTAACCGTAAACGTTCAGCGGTTGTTCATACTGACGCTCTTCGATGAAGTTTTCGCTGCGGCCGCCGTAGGTGGCGGCGGACGAGGCGTACAGGAACGGGATCTCGCGATCCAGGCAATAGTGCAGCAGATCCTTGGAGTACTGATAGTTGTTATCCATCATGTACTTGCCGTCCCACTCGGTGGTGGCTGAACAGGCGCCTTCATGGAATACCGCGTCGATGTCGCCGAGATCGTCGCCGGCCATGATGCTGGCGATAAAATCTTCCTTATCGATATAGTCGGCAATATCCAGATCGACCAGGTTGACGAACTTGGTGCCGTCTTTCAGGTTGTCTACCACAAGAATGTCGCGATACCCGCTATCATTCAATGCTTTAACGATATTGCTGCCGATCATGCCGGCGCCGCCAGTGACGATAATCATTGGGCTTACCCCTGTCATTCTGCCTGGTGGTGCACAATGCCCCACGCTATATGTTGGCTATAATAGCATTTCGTGTCGCAGCAAACATCGGATGGGCTCTTATTCTGTTGCCAACCCGCGTCTGACGCTACATCGCCGTGATATCTGCTGCATTTTTCATATTCTCTCCTGCCTATTGTCGTCAGTCAGCCAACAAATCAGTAAAATATGCCGGAAATAAGCCCATCCTGGAGATAACCGAATGTCCGCGTCTTTTTATCAGCAGTTGGAACAACAGCTTGCCACTACCCGAGCTGAAGGGTTGTTCAAAGAAGAACGCATTATTACGTCTGCGCAACAGGCCGATATCGCCGTGGCAGACGGGAGCCACGTCATCAACTTTTGCGCCAACAACTACCTTGGCCTGGCGAATCACCCGGCGATGATTGAGGCCGCAAAGGCGGGCATGGACAGCCACGGTTTCGGTATGGCATCGGTGCGTTTTATCTGCGGTACCCAGGACAGCCACAAGCAGCTGGAGCAGAAGCTGGCCGACTTTCTCGGCATGGAAGATGCCATCCTCTATTCCTCCTGTTTTGACGCCAACGGCGGCCTGTTCGAAACGCTGCTGGGTCCGGAAGACGCCATCATTTCCGATGCGCTGAACCACGCGTCGATCATCGACGGCGTGCGACTGTGCAAGGCCAAACGCTACCGCTACGCCAACAACCACATGGGCGAGCTGGCAGCGCAGTTGAAACAGGCCAAAGCCGATGGCGCACGGCACATTCTGATTGCTACCGATGGTGTATTTTCAATGGATGGGGTGATCGCCAACCTGAAAGGCGTATGCGACCTGGCCGACGAATATCAGGCGCTGGTGATGGTCGACGATTCGCACGCCGTCGGTTTCGTTGGCGCGCACGGGCGTGGTACGCATGAATATTGCGACGTGATGGGCCGTGTCGACATTATCACCGGTACGCTGGGTAAAGCGCTGGGCGGGGCTTCCGGTGGCTACACCGCCGCCAGGAAAGAAGTGGTGGAATGGCTGCGTCAGCGCTCGCGTCCATATCTGTTCTCCAACTCATTGGCACCGGCGATCGTGGCGGCCTCGATCAAGGTGCTGGAACTGCTGGAGCAGGGGGATGCGTTGCGCGATCGCTTGTGGTCCAACGCCCGTCTGTTCCGTGAAAAAATGACCGCAGCCGGCTTTGAACTGGCCGGGGCCGACCACGCCATTATCCCGGTGATGCTGGGGGAAGCGAAACTGGCGCAGGATTTCGCCAATGCGTTGCTCAAGGAAGGCATTTACGTAACAGGTTTCTTCTATCCGGTGGTGCCGAAAGGCCAGGCGCGTATCCGCACCCAAATGTCTGCCGACCACACGCCGGAACAAATTGAGCGCGCCGTTGAGGCGTTTACTCGTATCGGTAAAGATCTTGGCGTTATTGCATAAGGTAAACCCATGAAAGCATTGTCAAAATTGAAAGCGGAAGCAGGGATTTGGATGACCGACGTGCCGCAGCCGGAGCTGGGCCACAACGATGTCATGATTAAAATTCGTAAAACCGCGATCTGCGGCACCGATGTGCATATTTATAACTGGGATGAATGGTCCCAGAAGACCATCCCGGTTCCGATGGTGGTTGGTCATGAGTATGTCGGTGAAGTAGTGGCGATTGGCCAGGAGGTCAAAGGCTTCACTATCGGCGATCGGGTTTCCGGCGAAGGCCATATTACCTGCGGGCATTGCCGCAACTGCCGTGGCGGTCGCACTCATCTGTGCCGCAACACCATTGGCGTCGGCGTTAACCGTCCTGGTTCCTTTGCCGAATATCTGGTGATCCCGGCCTTCAACGCCTTCAAAATCCCCGACAACATTCCGGATGAACTGGCGGCGATTTTCGACCCGTTCGGCAACGCCGTGCACACCGCGCTGTCGTTTGACCTGGTCGGCGAAGACGTGCTGGTGTCCGGCGCCGGCCCGATCGGCATCATGGCGGCCGCGGTTTGCAAGCACGTGGGCGCACGTCATGTGGTGATTACCGACGTTAACGAATACCGGCTGGATCTGGCGCGCAAAATGGGCGTCACTCGCGCGGTCAACGTGAGCAAGGAAAATCTCAGCGACGTGATGACCGAGCTGGGTATGACCGAAGGTTTTGATGTCGGGCTGGAAATGTCAGGTGCTCCACCGGCGTTCCGTACGTTGCTCAACGCCATGAACCACGGTGGGCGTATCGCCATGCTTGGCATTCCGCCGTCCGACATGTCGATCGACTGGAATCAGGTGATCTTCAAAGGGCTGTTTATCAAAGGGATTTACGGTCGTGAGATGTTTGAAACCTGGTACAAGATGGCGGCGCTGATCCAGTCAGGACTGGATCTGACGCCAATCATCACCCACCGCTTTTCGATTGACGAGTTCCAGCAGGGCTTCGACGCCATGCGCTCCGGCCAGTCCGGGAAAGTGGTGTTAAGCTGGGATTAATTCCGGCGATTTGTCCTCAGGGTCCGGCCCGCCGGACCCTATGATTTCCGCTCCGGCGTTGTCACCCAGCGCTGCCACTGATTTTTGATGAACGTTACGGCCGGTGATTGCGCCAGGCTTTCACCAATCACCTTCAACGCGCTGCCGGCGTTGGCTTTTTCCTGCGGCAGTTTCACCTTGCACTGTTTGATACCGCCCTTGAACGGGTTCTTCGACTGTGGATGCTGTGGCTTGGCCGGCGGCAGATAACCGCTACCGCCTGACTGCGGCGCATTGAGCAGCGAGCTTGGCCGCACCAGCACGATATCGGACGGCAGGGTTGCCAGCATCTGCCGGAGTACCTTGACGGTCGCCGGCCGAGGGTGACCGATGGCGATGGCCGAACCGTTGCGTCGCGCAAGCTCTACCGCCCGGTTGAACTGATGGCGAATATCGGCTTCGCTCGCAGTGTCGTCAAGAAATACCCGACGTTTGATCACTTTCACGCCGGTACCGGCGGCCGCACGGGTTGCCTGGCTGTTGCCGATGGTCATGCTGTCGAGAAAATAGAGGTTGTAGCTTTCCAGCGCCTGCATCACTTTTTGCATTGCCGGCAGGCTGGAGGTCATGGCGCTGCCCATGTGGTTGTTCATGCCAACCGCATATGGCACGTTATTAACCGCATTGCGAATGATGCGCTGTACCTCGTCGCTGCTCATCGAGGGTTGCAGCGTGTCGCGTTCCAATGGCTGCTTGCTGAGCGGCGCCATCGGCATATGAATCAGCACTTCCCGGCCCTGGCTGTGGGCGCGGGTCGCCATTAAATGCGCGTGTGGCGCATTGGGCAGCACTGCTACCGAAATGGCCAGCGGCATCTGCAACACGGCGTTTTCTTCATGTGGGCGGTAGCCCACATCATCAATCACAATCGACAGTTTACCTGCCTGTGCGGCACTGGCCAGCAGCAGGGCGCCAATCAGTGCGGCGCTTCGCGTTTTGATGTAATGCAAATCTTATTTTCCCAACCACGGCAGTGGGTTAACCGCCTGACCCTGGCGGCGAATTTCGAAATAGAGCGCAGGCGATCCCTGGCCTCCGCTGGTACCCACCAAGGCGATTGGCTGGCCGGCGCGTACCTGGGCACCGACGTTGACCAGCGCACTCTGGTTGTAGCCGTACAGGCTCATGTCACCCTTGCCGTGCTCGACCACCACCACCAGGCCGTAGCCTTGCAGCCAGTCGGCCATCAGCACACGACCATCGGCGATGGCTTTGACTTCGCTGCCTTCAGGTGCAGAAATCACCATGCCTTTCCAGCGTAACTCACCTTGCTGCGTTTCGCCAAAGCGGTGCAGGGTGCTGCCGCGTACCGGCCAGTAGTCTTGGCCATTTGGTCGGCCAAGGCCGCCGGTGCGGGCCATCAGCGAGCGTTCGCTTTCGCTTGGCTTGTAGCTGGAGCCGGTTTTCTTCGCCTGTTGCTCTTTCTTGCGTACCTGCTCACGTACTCGGGCGGCTTCGCGCGCTTCGCGTTCGGCACGGGCGCGGGCTTCACGTTCGGCACGGGCGATTTTGTCGCGCAAACGGCTTTCGTTCTGGCGTAGCTCGCTCAAACGTTGCTGATCTTTATCCAGCGACGCTTCGAGTGCGGTCAGGGTTTTCTTACGTGCGCTGCGCGCCTGTTCCAGCTTTTGCTGCTGTGTCTGTTGGGCGCTTAACAAGGTTTTTTGCTGGTTCTGCTTGGCGACCAGCGTGGTCTTTTGTGCGGCCAGCTCGATGCGCGTTTGCTTCAACTGCTCGATGGTTTTTTGGCGTGCTTCGTTCAGATAGCCAAAGTAAGCCAAAATGCGCTCGCTGCGCTGGCTTTCTTCACCGCTGAGGATCAACTGCACCGCACTGTGCTGCCCTTGACGGAAGGCGGCATCCAGCTGTTTGGCCAGTATGTCTTGTTGCGTGCTTTGTTGTTGCTGCAGTTTGGCGATCGAGGCATTCAAGCCGGAAATATCCTTGCCCAGGGCGTTTAACGAGCTCTGGGTATCACGCAGAGAACGACTGGCCTGCGCGATGGTTTTTTCCTGTGACTTGAGTTGATCCTGCAACGTGTTGCGTTGTTGTTGCTGTTGCTTAACCGCTTTTTCTTTTTCAGCAATGCTTTGCTGAATGTCTTTCAGCTCGGATTTGCTGTCGTTGGCAGCATGGCCGAATAGCGGCAACAACAAGACGCCAGCGCAAAATACGCTGGCGCACAGTGTGGTCAACTTCCTTGGCGCACTGCGAAGCGGCAGCGATTGGCTGCCTGCGTTTGCGCTTCGGGTTACCCTTGATAGTGCAAAATACGCCTTTTCCCTCATGGAGAGGGATTATTCCACGATGAACAGCGGCTTACCAGTCATCTCTTGCGGGATTTCCATTCCCATCAGCGTCAGCATGGTCGGCGCGATATCCGAAAGCTTGCCGCCACTGACTGCCGTGGCCGGTTTGCCAACGTAAATCAGCGGCACCGGCAGACTGGTATGCGCGGTGTGTGCCTGGCCGGTGGCCGGGTCCCGCATTTGCTCGGCGTTGCCGTGATCGGCGGTGATCAGCAGTTGGCCGTCAACGGCTTTTACCGCGTCGACGATTTTTGCCATGCAGCCGTCCAGCGTTTCAACCGCCTGGATTGCGGCGTCATAGATACCGGTGTGGCCGACCATGTCGCCGTTCGGGTAGTTGCAGATAATGGCGTCGTATTTACCGCTGGCGATGGCATTCAACAGCTTGTCGGTCAATTCGGCCGAGCTCATTTCCGGTTGCAGATCGTAGGTGGCGACCTGCGGCGAATTGATCAGCACCCGATCTTCACCGGTGAACGGTTGTTCCACGCCGCCGTTATAGAAGAACGTAACATGGGCGTACTTTTCGGTTTCGGAGATGCGCAGCTGGGTTTTGTCGTGCTTCATCAGCCATTCACCAAAGGTATTCACCAGCGACGCTGGCGGATAGGCGCAGGCGGTGTGGATGTCGGCGGCGTATTCGGTCAGCATCACGAAATCCGCGAGCTTGACGATTTTGGCACGAGGAAAGCCGTTGAAGTCGGCGTTGACAAAGGCGCGAGCGATCTGGCGTGCGCGGTCGGCGCGGAAGTTCATGAAAATCAACGCGTCGCCATCCTGCATTTCCGCGCTGGCTTCACCGGCTGCGCGAATCACCGTGGGTTTGACGAATTCGTCGTTTTCATTGCGAGCGTAGGCGGCTTGCAGCCCGGCGACGGCGCTGTCGGCATGAAACTCGCCTTTTGCCTGAGTCAGCAGGTCATAGGCCAATTGCACGCGATCCCAGCGGTTGTCGCGATCCATGGCGAAGTAACGGCCGACGATCGACGCAATGCGCCCGGTTCCCAGCGCGTCGAATGCGTCGCTAAAGCGTTGCAGAGAGTCTTCGGCGCTGCGTGGCGGGGTATCGCGACCGTCCAGAAAGGCGTGCAGGTAAACCGCTTTGGCGCCACGTTGTGCGGCCAGTTGCACCATTGCCAGGATGTGCTCTTCATGGCTGTGTACGCCACCCGGCGACAGCAGACCCATGATGTGCACCGCTTTACCGGCCTGAACGGCGTTGTCTACCGCTGCCGTCAGCGTCGGGTTGGTATAGAAGCCGCCGTCTTGAATGTCTTTATCCAGGCGAGTCAAATCCTGATAGACGATGCGTCCGGCGCCCAGATTGACGTGGCCGACTTCGGAGTTGCCCATTTGTCCGTCCGGCAGGCCGACGTCCAGGCCGGATGCGGCAATCAACGTATGTGGCTGCTGTTGCCACAGGCGATCCATTACCGGCGTACAGGCGTTGAGAATTGCGTTGTCCTGTGGTTCTTCCCGGTGGCCATAGCCGTCCAGAATCACCAGCACCATAGGCTTTTTATTGCTCGACATGGTATTAACCTCATAAAGTATGAATAGCCATCTGCCCGCGGGGGATGATGGCTATGCACGCTGCAAAGCGGGGGATTCTAGCGCGCGGCGGGTAAAAAAGAGCCCAGAGAGATCAAAGTTGCGTTGAACTGTCGGCAACTTTTTTGTGCTGACATGACAATTTTTTATCGTAGCCCGCAGTTTCTGCAATCACAGCCGCTAATTGGCTGTAATTGCCGCATTCGGCAGGTATACTCTGGAGCCTTGACTTATTTTCCCTTAACTGACGGGAGTTGTTACACCCCATGCTGCAAGAAATTATGCAATTCGTTAGCAATCATCCCATACTTAGCCTGGCCTGGATTGCCCTGCTGGTCGCGGTGATTGTGATGACCTTCAAAAGCCGTTTCTCCAAGGTTAAAGAGATCACCCGTGGTGAAGCTACCCGCTTGATTAACAAAGAAGATGCGGTGGTGGTCGATACCCGCAGCCGTGAAGATTTCCGCAAGGGTCACATTGCCAATGCCATCAACCTGACGGCGAGCGAAATCAAGAGCGGCAGCCTGGGCGAGCTGGAAAAACACAAGGCGCAGCCGGTGATTGTGGTGTGCGCTAACGGTACAACGTCGCGCGAGCCGGCAGAAAACCTGAGCAAAGCCGGGTTTGACAACGTTACGACTCTGAAAGACGGTATTGCCGGTTGGAGTGGTGAAAATCTGCCTTTGGCACGCGGTAAATAATTCTTTAACGTAGTAGAGGTGGTTCCCATGGCTAACATCGACATCTACACCAAGGCGACTTGCCCGTTCTGCCATCGCGCCAAGGCGCTGCTGAACAGCAAGGGCGCGGCTTTCAACGAGATCGCTATCGACGGCGACAACGTAAAGCGTGAAGAGATGATTGCGCGCAGTGGGCGCACTACCGTGCCTCAAGTCTTCATCGACGGTCAGCATATTGGCGGCTGTGATGATTTATATGCACTCGATGCACGTGGCGGCCTGGACCCGCTGCTCTAGACGGCAGGCCGTAACAGCGTATTCATACTCACATTATTCACGTTGCCTCAGGGCGGCATCTGAACGGCGCCTTGCCAGTCTGGCGCCGTCAGGCTATGCGGTCGAGTGGCCGACCGCTATCAACGGGCGGCGTGAAGCATGACGGGTATATAAGGACATTTAACTAAGGGTATTACACACATGTCAGAACAAAACAGTACCGAGATGGCTTTCCAGATCCAGCGTATCTACACCAAAGACATCTCTTTTGAAGCGCCAAATGCACCACAGGTTTTCCAGCAGGAATGGCAGCCAGAAGTTAAACTTGATCTTGATACCGCATCCAGCCAATTGGCAGATGAGGTATATGAAGTGGTACTGCGCGTAACCGTGACCGCGTCGCTGGGCGAAGAAACCGCATTCCTGTGCGAAGTGCAGCAGGCGGGTATCTTCTCCGTGGCCGGTATCGATGGTACGCAACTGGCGCATTGCCTGGGTGCATATTGCCCGAACATTCTGTTCCCGTATGCGCGCGAGTGCATCACCGCTCTGGTTTCCCGTGGTACGTTCCCGCAGTTGAACCTGGCACCGGTCAACTTTGATGCGCTGTTCATGAACTATCTGCAACAGCAGGCCGAAGGCGAAGGTGCCGCACCACATCAGGATGCCTGATGAATACCGTCAATGCTTCAATGACCGTTATCGGTGCCGGCTCGTACGGCACCGCTTTAGCCATTACGCTGGCGCGTAACGGCCACACGGTAGTGCTATGGGGCCATAACCCCGACCAGATAGCCACACTGCAACGCGAACGCTGCAATCAGACGTTCCTTCCCGATGTGCCGTTTCCCGATACTTTGCTGCTCGAAGCCGATTTGGCACGTGCACTGGCGGCCAGCCGCGATGTGTTGGTGGTGGTGCCAAGCCACGTCTTCGGCGACGTATTACGCCAGTTGAAGCCGCTGTTGCGTACCGATGCGCGCATCGTATGGGCAACCAAGGGACTGGAGGCGGAAACCGGCCGGCTATTGCAGGACGTTGCACGCGAAGCGCTTGGCGATACCATTCCATTGGCGGTGGTGTCCGGGCCGACGTTTGCCAAAGAGCTGGCGGCCGGCCTGCCGACCGCCATTGCGCTGGCGGCGACGGACGAACAATTTGCCGACGATCTGCAGCAGTTGCTGCACTGCGGCAAAAGTTTCCGCGTTTACAGCAACCCGGACTTTATCGGCGTGCAACTGGGCGGTGCGGTTAAAAACGTGATTGCCATCGGTGCCGGGATGTCTGACGGCATTGGTTTTGGCGCCAACGCCCGCACCGCGCTGATTACCCGTGGCCTGGCAGAAATGAGCCGACTGGGCTCCGCGCTGGGTGCCGATCCGTCGACCTTTATGGGCATGGCCGGGCTGGGCGATCTGGTGTTAACCTGCACGGATAATCAATCACGCAATCGCCGCTTCGGTATTATGCTGGGGCAGGGGAAGGGTGTGGAAGAAGCGCAGCAGAGCATCGGCCAGGTGGTCGAAGGCTATCGCAATACCAAAGAAGTGCTGGCGCTGGCGCAGCGTCACGGGGTGGAAATGCCCATCACCGAACAGATTTACCAGGTGTTGTACTGTAATAAAAATGCCCGCGAAGCAGCGCTGAGCCTGCTAGGGCGTACACGGAAAGACGAAAAACACAGTGCCTGATCTGGCAATGGGCGCAGTACGCTGAGCCCACCGGGCGCGATTATCGCGCCTGTTACGTATAATTGGCTGCCTTGCCGGCGTCGGCGGGGTTGCCTGTTTTTGTAAGGCAGAGAGGAAAACGATGTCGTCAGAAGAGTTAGAACAGGTCTGGAGCTGCATTAAATCAGAGGCGCGGGCGCTGGCTGATTGTGAACCGATGCTGGCTAGCTTTTTCCATGCGACGTTGCTCAAGCACGAAAACCTGGGCAGCGCGCTCAGTTACATACTGGCCAACAAGCTGGCCAATCCGATCATGCCGGCGATTGCGGTGCGCGAAGTGGTGGAAGACGCCTATCGTGCCGATGCGCAGATGATTGCCTCAGCGGCGCGCGACATTCTCGCCGTGCGGTTGCGTGACCCGGCGGTGGACAAATACTCTACGCCGCTGCTGTACTTGAAAGGCTTCCACGCCTTGCAGGCTTACCGTATCGGCCACTGGCTGTGGCTGCAAGGCCGTGAGGCGCTGGCAATTTACCTGCAAAACCAGATCTCCGTTGCTTTTGGCGTGGATATTCACCCGGCGGCGAATATCGGCTGCGGCATCATGCTCGATCATGCGACCGGTATCGTCATCGGCGAAACCGCCGTGGTGGAAAATGACGTTTCCATTTTGCAGTCTGTCACACTGGGCGGTACCGGCAAAACCAGCGGCGATCGCCATCCCAAAATCCGTGAAGGGGTGATGATTGGCGCGGGTGCGAAAATCCTCGGCAATATCGAAGTCGGCAAAGGGGCAAAAATCGGCGCCGGTTCGGTGGTATTGCAACCGGTACCTGCGCATACCACGGCCGCTGGGGTGCCGGCGCGCATCGTCGGCAGACCGGAAAGCGATAAACCGTCGATGGATATGGACCAGTATTTCAACGGTTCCAATCATGGGTTTGAATACGGCGACGGCATTTGAGCGCCAACCGGACGTCAGACTTTTCAGGCCGCCATCAGCGCGGCCTTTTTGTTATTGCTTGATCAGCGCTCCGGCATAATCCAACTGACGCCAGGCTTCGTATACCACCACCGCAACCGCATTGGATAAGTTCATGCTACGGCTTTGCGCCTGCATGGGAATGCGGATTTTTTGCTGTGGCGGCAAGGCATTGAGGATCTCCGCCGGCAGGCCGCGCGTTTCCGGCCCAAACAGCAAATAATCCCCTTGCTGATAATTGACCGCGCTGTGCGCCGGTGTGCCTTTGGTGGTCAGGGCAAACAGGCGCTGCGGCTGTTCGCTGGCCATGAATGCCGCATAATCGGCGTGGCGCTTGACGCGAGTAAACTCATGGTAATCGAGCCCGGCGCGGCGCAGGCGTTTGTCGTCCCATGGGAAGCCCATGGGTTCAATCACGTGCAACTGAAAGCCGGTATTGGCGCACAGGCGGATGATATTGCCGGTATTGGGTGGGATTTCGGGTTCAAATAAAACGATGTTCAGCATGGTAAAAGCCCCTCATGAGAGGGGCGCAGAATAGCAAATCCAAGCGGGGTTTGTCGCGGAGCGGCGCGCGCCGGTTAATGATCGCGCGATGATTTACGCTGGTGCAACGGTAACCACAGGATCAGACGCAGGCCGCCGAACGGGCTGTCTTCGGCTTTCACCCAGCCGCGGTGCTGCGTGACCGCCGCTTCGACGATCGCCAGCCCCAGGCCGGTACCACCGGATTCTCGATCGCGTGCTTCATCGGTACGGTAGAACGGCCGGAAGATTTGCTCACGGTCTTCCGGGCTGACGCCCGGGCCGTCATCGTCAACCACGATGGTAATACCCTGATTATCGGCGCTGAATGCCACCACGATGCGCGTATGCGAGTAACGTAGGGCATTACGCACAATGTTTTCCAGCGCGCTGTCCAGGGCGCCTGCGTTGCCAAACAGCGTCCATGGCCCCGGTGGTGACGCGACCTCTAGCTGTTTACCCATCTGTTCGGCTTCAAAGCCGGCGTTATCCAGCACATCGGCCCACAGTTCATTGGCCTTGAGCAATTCGCGTACCAGCTCGCTTTTTTGCTGCCCGCGGGACAAGACCAGCAGGTCGTTAATCATCGAATCCAGTCGCTGCGCTTCGGTTTCGATACGTGCCAATTCATGACCTTCGCCGTGACGGCGGCGCATCAGGGCTGTGGCCAATTGCAGGCGCGTCAACGGCGTGCGCAGCTCGTGGGAAATATCGGAAATCAGCCGCTGCTGGGCGGTCATCATGCGCTCCAGCGCGCTGACCATCTGGTTGAAACTGGCGCCGGTAGCCAGGAACTCCTGCGGCCCAGCCTCCAGTTCCGGATGCTGCTTCAGGTTGCCGCGCGCCACGTCATCCGCGGCGTTTTTCAATTTGCGCGCCGGTTTTGCCAGGCTCCAGGCCAACCACAGCAGCAGCGGCGCGCTGATCAGCATGGTGACAATCAGCAGCAGCAAGGGTCGGTCGAACATCAGATTGATAAAGTCGGATTGCGGGCTGTTGGCAGGACGAATCAGGTACAGTTGATAGTTGTCTTCCCCGTCGCGCACCGAGAAGGGGCCGACCAGCTCGACGCGACCATACTTTTTCTTCTTGGGATGATCGGAGTTGTCGGACTGGCCAATGAAATTACGCACGATTTGCATTTCATTGCGCTGTGCGCCAATAACGCGGCCTTCGCTGGTCACCAGCAGCAAACGCTGGCCGGGCGGTGCCCACTTGTCGATGGCGCGAAACAGGCGCCGCCACCACATCAGGTCGTTGGCCGGATCCTGTTGCAATTCGGCCTCGACATGCTGTTCCAGCATCAGCCCCTGCCGTTGTTCGCTGTCCAGCAGCGAAGTCATTTGGCGGGAGTCGAGCTTGGGCACCATCAACACCAGCATTAGCACCAGCGCTAATGTAAACCAGAAAATGGCGAAGATGCGTGCCGTCAAACTGTTGATCATGTTGCAGATACCATTAAATAGCCGCGGCCACGCAGGGTTTTGAACCATGGGTGGCCGTCTTTACGGTCGGGCAGTTTACGTCGCAGGTTGGAAATATGCATGTCGATGGCGCGATCGAACGGCGTCAGGCGCTTGCCCAATACTTCCTGGCTCAGCAATTCGCGTGATACCACCTGGCCAAGATGCTGGGCCAGCAGATAGAGCAGCGTAAATTCGGTGCCGGTCAGATCAAGCACCTGGCCGTCGAAACTGGCTTCCTGACGCCCCGGATTGAGCTGCAGGCCGTCGACATCCAGCGTTGGTGCGCTGGTATCAACGTTTTGTAGCTGCTCGCTCCAGTTGGAACGGCGCAAAATGGCGCGGATGCGTGCCACCAGCTCGCGATCGTTGAACGGTTTCGGCAGGTAGTCGTCAGCGCCGAGCTCCAGCCCGAGTACGCGATCCAGTTCGCTACCGCGTGCGGTCAGCATAATTACTGGCGTTTGATGGTGTTGGCGTAATTCTTTCAGGGTGTCGATACCATTTTTCTTCGGCATCATGATATCGAGAAGCAGGAGATCGATGGAGCTGTCCAGCAGTGACAACGCCTGTTCGCCGTCATGAGCAACGACAATGGTAAAGCCTTCCATTTCAAGCAATTCTTTCAACAGCGAGGTCAGCTCGCGGTCGTCGTCCACTAACAGAATCTTGTTCATTATGATTTACCTCCTGACGCAAAATACGTCATCAACCGTTGGTATTCCATGACTTTACGTAGTTTTACATGCCCTGACGGATGTTTGCAGGTGCGGCAGTACACTGCTCTTCGTCGATTCGCAAAGTGGAAAGAACGAGGAGTAAAAATGCGTAAGGTGACCGCATTAGTTATGGCATCAATGCTGGCGATAGGTTCTTCCGCCGCCACTGCTGCCGAGACTATATCGGAAACGCTCCCGTCTGCTACGCATGTTGCGATCAACACGCTTCCCGGCCAACACCACATGTTTGATGGTGTCAGCCTGACTGAACAGCAGCGCCAGCAAATGCGCGACTTGATGCGCCAGGCTCGCAACGATCTGCCTGGTGTCAATGTAGCTGAAATGGAAGCCATGCATAAGCTGGTAACCGCAGACAAATTTGATGAAGCCGCCGTGCATGCCCAGGCGGAAAGAATGGCTCAGGAACAGGTCAAGCGACAGGTCGAAATGGCCCGAGTGCGCAACCAGATGTATAACCTGCTGACGCCTAAGCAAAAAAGTGTTTTAGACCAGAAGCATCAGCAGCGTATGCAGCAGATGGAGCAACAGATTTCTGGTTTGCAACAAACTTCTGCCCAGAAGTTGAGTGCGACTGAGTAGTACCCTGTTTTTCCTTGCCATAGACACCATCCCTGTCTTCCCCGCCATGATGGCGGGGCTTTTTTTGCCTGACATTCCGTTATACTGAACCGAGAAAAATCAATCGGGACTGGTTATGCAACAGCAATATGCGCGCCTGGTGAAGTCTGCCGCCCTGGCCGCCACCGTATTGGCCGCAACGTTACTGCTGATCAAAATCGTTGCCTGGTATATCACCGGGTCGGTAAGCGTGTTGGCTGCGCTGGTGGATTCACTGGTGGATATCGCCGCTTCGCTGACCAATCTGCTGGTGGTGCGCTATTCCCTGCAGCCGGCCGACCAGGAACACACCTTCGGACACGGTAAGGCCGAGTCATTGGCTGCGCTGGCGCAAAGCATGTTTATCTCCGGCTCCGCGCTGTTCCTGTTTCTTACCGGCTTTCAACATCTCTATTCCCCGCAGACGATGCGCGAGCCTGGCGTCGGCATTGCCGTCACGCTGGTGGCGCTGCTCAGTACCCTGATGCTGGTGACTTATCAACGATGGGTGGTAAGAAAAACTCGCAGTCAGGCGGTAAGAGCAGATATGCTGCATTATCAGTCAGATGTCATGATGAATGGTGCTATTCTTATAGCGCTTGGTCTAAGCTGGTACGGCTTTCAGCGAGCAGATGCGCTGTTTGCGCTGGGTATTGGCGTTTACATTCTCTACAGCGCGTTGCGCATGGGTTATGAAGCGGTGCAATCATTGCTCGATCGCGCATTGCCGGATGAAGAGCGGCAGGCGATCATCGAGGTGGTATCGTCATTGCCGGGGATAAAAGGCGCCCATGATTTACGCACTCGCCAATCCGGCCCGACCAAGTTCATCCAGCTGCATTTGGAAATGGAAGACAATCTGCCGCTGATGCAGGCGCACATATTGGCCGAACGAGTAGAAAAAACCCTGCTGGAGCGTTTTCCCGGTGCGGATGTCATTATTCACCAGGATCCTTGCTCTGTAGTTCCCCCGGGTCGCCAGGGGCAATGGGAGCTATAATCAGCCTATGCGGCATGGCTGATATGACGTTGGGCTAGATGGCTTTAACTCAGCGTGCGATGAGGTTTTTTACCTTGATTTAGTGTGACCTGAATCAATTCAGCTGGGTGTTTTTGTTATAATATCCAGCAATAAAATCCGTAAAGCGGGGTTGCTGCAACCGGAGACGCGGAAGGCGCAATCGGCGAATACAAAATTCTTAAGAAATTGCATCTACAAGTTCAGAGGTAGTCATGATCAAGAAAATCGGTGTACTGACGAGTGGCGGTGACGCGCCAGGTATGAACGCTGCGATCCGTGGTGTTGTGCGCGCCGCGCTTACGGAAGGTCTGGACGTTTTTGGTATTTACGACGGCTACCTTGGCTTGTACGAAGATCGCATGGAGCAGTTGGACCGCTACAGCGTGTCCGATATGATCAATCGTGGCGGTACCTTCCTGGGGTCGGCTCGCTTCCCGGAATTCAGAGATGAAAACGTACGCGCCAAGGCCATCGAAAACCTGAAAAAACGCGGCATTGATGCGCTGGTAGTGATCGGCGGCGATGGGTCGTATATGGGCGCCAAGCGCCTGACCGAAGAAGGTTTCCCATGCATCGGCCTGCCTGGCACCATCGATAACGACGTGGCCGGTACCGATTACACCATCGGTTACTTCACCGCGTTGGAAACCGTGGTGGAAGCGATTGACCGACTGCGTGATACCTCCTCTTCACATCAGCGTATTTCCATCGTAGAAGTGATGGGGCGTTACTGCGGCGATTTGACGCTGGCGGCGGCCATCGCCGGTGGTTGCGAATTCATCGTATTGCCGGAAATAGAATTCAACCGCGAAGATCTGGTATGTGAAATCAAGGCCGGTATCGCCAAAGGCAAGAAACACGCCATCGTGGCCATTACCGAGCACATCTGCGACATCGATGAGCTGGCGGCTTACATTGAGCAGGAAACCAAGCGTGAAACCCGTGCCACCGTGCTGGGCCACATTCAACGCGGCGGCTCCCCAGTGGCGTATGACCGTATCCTGGCTTCGCGCATGGGTGCGTATTCCATCGAACTGCTGCTGAAAGGTTATGGCGGCCGTTGCGTGGGCATCCAAAACGAGAAAATGGTGCACCATGACATCATTGACGCGATTGAAAACATGAAGCGTCCGTTCCGTGGTGATTGGCTGGATACTGCCAAAAAACTGTACTGATCTTTCGGTGCTATCGCCTAAAGCCCCCGTTTACGGGGGTTTTTTTATGCTTTCACGCTGGCATATTCCAGAATCGTCTAGCCATAAATTTTTTAGTCTTTAATCATCAGGCCAGTTTCTGGCAGGCTCTGGGCTATATCAACCGATTGAGGTTGCGATTATTTTCCTGGGAGAGCGTGCGATGCGTAAATGGGGTGTAGGGCTGTCATTGTTGTTATTGACCACCGGGGCGGTGGCGAAAGACATTCAATTACTGAACGTTTCGTATGACCCGACGCGTGAGTTTTATCAGGAATATAATGCCGCATTCAGCAAATACTGGCAGCAGCAGAGCGGCGACAGCGTCACCGTGCGCCAGTCGCACGGTGGCTCCGGCAAGCAGGCGACCTCGGTGATTAACGGTATCGAAGCCGATGTGGTGACGCTGGCGCTGGCCTATGACGTTGATGCGATTGCCGAGCGTGGTCGTATTGATAAAAACTGGATCAAGCGGCTGCCGGATAACTCCGCACCTTATACCTCCACCATCGTTTTCCTGGTACGCAAAGGCAACCCGAAGCAGATTCACGACTGGCCGGATTTGGTGAAATCAGGCGTTTCCGTCATCACACCTAACCCGAAAACCTCCGGTGGCGCACGCTGGAACTACCTGGCGGCGTGGGGCTATGCGCTGCACCACAACAATAACGATCAGGCCAAGGCGCAGGAATTTGTCAAAAACCTGTATAAAAACGTCGAAGTGCTGGATTCCGGCGCGCGTGGCTCAACCAACACCTTTGTTGAGCGCGGCATCGGCGACGTATTGATCGCCTGGGAAAACGAAGCGTTGCTGGCGGAAAAGGAGTTGGGCAAGGATAAGTTCGAAATTGTCACTCCGAGCGAGTCGATTCTGGCAGAACCGACGGTGTCGGTTGTCGATCGGGTGGTCGATAAGCGTGGGACTCGAGACGTTGCAAACGCCTATCTGAAATATCTGTACACGCCGGAAGGCCAAACCATCGCGGCGAAAAATTATTATCGTCCACGCGATCCGGCGGTCGAGGCCAAATTTGCCACGCAGTTCCCGAAACTGAAACTGTTCACCGTGGATGATACCTTCGGCGGTTGGACCAAAGCGCAGAAAGAACACTTCGCCAGCGGCGGAAAATTCGACGAAATCAGCAAGCGTTAAGCCAGTTAGCGCAATAAAAAACCCCGGCATGCCGGGGTTTTGTCATTCAGCGCTGTAGGTTATCAGGCTTTTTTCGCTGTGGCCGCGGCCTTGACGATCACCGCGAACGCGTCGGCTTTCAGCGACGCGCCGCCAACCAGTGCACCGTCGATGTCCGGCTGTGCGAACAGTTCTGCGGCATTTTTATCATTGACCGAGCCGCCGTACTGGATGATCACGCCTGCCGCAACGTCGGCGTCGTGCTTGGCGATGTGGTCACGAATGAATTTGTGTACCGCCTGTGCTTGCGCAGGGGTAGCAGATTTGCCGGTACCGATGGCCCACACTGGCTCATAGGCGATAACGGTGTCTTTCATTGCCGGTGCGCCCAGGGTTTTCAATACGGCATCGATCTGGCGTGCACAGACTTCTTCGGTTTTACCCGCTTCATTTTCTGCTTCGGTCTCGCCGATGCACAGCACCGGGATCAGACCAGCTTCTTTCAGTACGGCAAACTTCTCTGCGATCGCTTCATCGGTTTCCTTGTGATAAGTGCGACGCTCGGAGTGGCCGATAATGATGTATTGCGCACCAACGTCCTTCAGCATGTTGGCGGAAACTTCGCCGGTGAAAGCGCCGGACAGGTTGATGTCCACGTTTTGCGCACCCAGCGCGATACGGCTGCCGGCCAGCTGATGTTTGGCTTGATCCAGGTACATTACCGGTGGGGCGATGGCTACGCCGCAGCCTTCTACGCTGCTCAGTTCGCTGCGCAAGCCGGCGATCAGCTCGTTAACCATGTGAGTGCTGCCGTTAAGCTTCCAGTTACCCATAACTAATGGATGACGCATGTTTTTTCCTCCAACAAGGGAACGCGAGAGTCGAAATTAATACTGCCGGACCGGCAGTCAACCTGCCCAACAGTATAGAGATGAAAAGATGAGAAGGCTTTGCTTTTCGTCATTAATTGCCCGGCAATCACGGTTCCGCCAGCGTTAATTTTACCGGTTCAACCGCAAAGGTCAGGCCCTGGTCGCCGTTGTCCGCCACCACGTAGCGGATGGCACCCACCTGCTGCGAGTAAAAGTGGGAGCCTTTGCCTTTCTCCAGCAGCGAATTAACCTTGATGATGCTTTGTTCGACCGACAGCGCCGGTTCGAACTGGCGCATCAGCGCCGCCATATAGTTAACCGCGATGGCTCGGGCGGTTTTTGCGTCGTTGCCCTGCAACGGCAGATGGGTTATCTGCAACGTTTTGATTTTACCCGTACCTTTTTCCAATGCGGTGGAAGCGTACAGGTTTTCATTCAGTTTGCTGGCGGCGCGGGTCAGCAACGGCGTATCGTCTTCGCTGGCGGCGATGGCGCGGAATTCGCCAATCGGCAACGTCGGATTGTCGCGGTTGTATTTTTCGCGGAATTTCACCACCGTCAGATCGAACGTCGGCGCGCCGGCCAACAGGTATGGCGCCGTCGGTGGTGCATCCGCAGCGGCTGGCGGATCGGCCCAGGCAGCGCCCATTCCATATGCCAGACAGGCAATAAGGGTGATTTTTCTCAGCATGATAGTAGCGGCATCAATAGCAAAGCGGACTCCGATTAAAGCGATAACCGAGGGGGCTTGTCAAAGATCCCGCAGGATTAACGCCAACTGACAGCGAGACTGCGTGGTATTACGCATTCTGCATGGCGAAAACCTCGCCGCTGCGTTGCCTATGTTACACTGCGGCGCAGAATATGGGCAGGTTAACGATGCAGGATTCAATGACAATACAACAGTGGTGTTTTTCGTTTAAGGGGCGCATTGGACGGCGTGACTTCTGGATCTGGATAGGGTTGTGGCTGGTGCTGATGGCGATAGCCTTCACCTTGGCCAATTACCAGTGGGTGGCGATTCAGACCATTGCATTTTTCATTGTGGCGCTGCTGTGGCCAACGGCGGCGGTGCTGGTGAAGCGGTTGCATGACCGCAACAAAGCCGGTTGGTGGGCGTTGCTGCTGATCCTTGCCTGGATGTTGGCGGCAGGCAACTGGCAGATGCTGGCGCCGCTCTGGCAGTGGGGCGTCGGGCGTTTTATCCCGACGTTGATTATCGTGATGATGGTTATCGATCTGGGGGCGTTCGTCGGCACGCCTGAAGATAACCGTTTTGGCCCGCCGCCCGAGCCGGTGAAGTTCCGCGCCGAGTGAATGATGGATTACCAGTAATGCTCGCTGGTCATATGCCCGGGTTTGCGCCGCAGGTGCTTGCGCATGCCGTGCAGATCCTTGAGCGTCTGCTGGGTATCGCGCACCATTTGCGGGTTGCCGCACAGCATCACATGGCTGGTTTCGGCATCGAGCGGCAAACCGATCGCCGACTCCAACTGTCCATCGGCTATCAGCGCCGGTACGCGACCGGTCAGCGAGCCGGCGATCTCTTCCCGACTGACGATGGTCTGGATACGTAATTTGCCGTTGTAGCGCTGTTGAAGCTGTTGCATCAGCGGCAGATAACTCAAATCGCGCGCAAAGCGGGCGGCATGCACCAGCACCAGATTGCTAAAACGCTCCAGTCCTTTGCCTTCCTGCAACATCGACAGGTATGGGCCAATGGCGGTGCCGGTAGCCAGCATCCACAGGGTGTCACAATCAGGCACTTCATCCAGTACGAAGAACCCGGCGGCCTGTTTGGTTACCATGATCTCGGCGCCTGGCGCCAACTGGTTCAGCCGTGGGCTGAGTTTACCCTCCGGCACGGTGACCAGATAGAACTCGAGATTGCTATCGCTCGGCGCATTCACGTAAGAATAGGCGCGCTGCACCCGTTCGCCGTCAATTTCCAGCGCCAATTTGGCAAATTGCCCGGCGATGAACGGGTCAATCGGTGCATCGACGGTGAGGCTGAATAGACCGTCGGTCCACTGTTCCAGGTGAGTAACCTTGCCTTTAACCCATTCGGCCATATCTTAAAGCTCCCGTGGTTGAATCAAATAAGCGCAATGCCGCGAGCCGGCGATGGCGTGTGCGGTACGCTCAATGTGGTAATCGCCACCCAACAGCCGATGAAACAGGCGTAACTCTGAATTGCACAAACTGCTGCAGCTATTGGCGGCAACGCCAATCGGGCAGTGGTTTTCCACCAGCAGCGTGCCGAGCGGGTGCTCCAGCAGTTCAGCCATATAGCCATCGTGCCGCCGCAGGTGCACCAACCGGGCCAGTCTACCCTGATGATCGCTTTCTTGCGCCAGCTGTGCGGCGTAGCGCTGGAACAGGTCGTCTTCACGAGCGCCAATCAGCGTGCTCAGCCCCGCACCACCAAACAGCGTATGGGCGGTGGTGAGTAACGCCTGCGCCAGCTCAGCGTGCCGATCGGCAAATTGCGCGTGCCCTGAGCGGGTGAGCGACCAATAGCGTGTCGGACGCCCCACTTTGCTGCGCGCTTCCTCGTAGCAAACCAGCTCGCGTTGCTCCAGGGATTGCAGATGCTGGCGAATGCCCATCGGGGTGATACCCAGATGCTGTGCGAGCATCTTGGCCGAGTGCGGCCCCAGGGTTTTTAACTGCAATAAAATCAGCGCTGGTGTTTTCATCTACCCAATCCCTATGGCGTTATTTTATTTCAAGATGATGAAAAGAATTATCGATTAAATGCTAAAGCGGAGCTACTGCAAGTGTGGCTTGGGTATCGGCCGGGGCGAGTCGTACAGTTTAATTTACGACGCTGGTCGGCATTGCTGCCAGTGTGAGCGCGATCAAAGTTTGCAGGAAACTCGCTAAAAAAAATAGATTTGTTAGCTTATGCCGCGATAAAGGGCTGGCGGCATCGGCGTCGGACAACGATACCTGCACAGGCGGTTTTGGCGAGTTAATACGTTAACGAAGATAATGAGAAAATTAGAAAATTTTCACCTGTTGGTGATGTTGATCCTGCTGGTGGCCGTCGGCCAGATGGCGCAAACCATTTATGTTCCTACCATTGCCGATATCGCTCACGACCTGTCGGTACCTAACGGTGCAGTACAGCGGGTGATGGCGGCTTATCTGATGACCTACGGGTTTTCCCAGCTGATTTACGGCCCGCTGTCGGACCGTATTGGTCGCCGCCCGGTGATTTTGGCGGGGATGGTGATATTTATCGTCGGCGCGACGGGTGCCTTGATGGCCAGTAGCCTGACGATGCTGGTGGCCGCCAGCGCGATCCAGGGGATGGGCACCGGCGTTGCCGGGGTGATGGCGCGCACCATGCCGCGCGATCTGTATGCCGGCAGCGCGCTGCGCTACGCCAACAGCTTACTGAATATGGGGATTCTGGTCAGCCCGTTGTTGGCACCGGTGATCGGCGGTGCGCTGGCGATGATGTTCGGTTGGCGTGCCTGCTACGCGTTTCTACTGGTGCTGTGCGTCGGCGTGGCGTTTGCCATGTTGCGCTGGTTGCCGGAAACGCGGCCGCAACAAACGGAAAAGCGCCGCATGCTGGCCAGTTTTCGCCAACTGCTGGGTGACGGTACCTTCAGCTGTTACTTGGTGATGCTGATTGGCGCGCTGGCGGGTATTGCGGTGTTTGAGGCCAGCTGCGGCGTATTGATGGGCGGGGTGCTGGGGCTGAGCGGGCTGACCGTTAGCATTCTGTTTATTCTGCCGATCCCGGCGGCCTTTTTTGGCGCCTGGTATGCCGGCCGTGACGGCAAGACCTTCCACAGCCTGATGTGGCATTCGGTGATCAGTTGTCTGCTGGCAGGCCTGATGATGTGGGTCCCCGGTTGGTTCGGGGTGATGAACATCTGGACATTGATCGTACCGGCGGCGCTGTTCTTCTTTGGTGCCGGCATGCTGTTCCCGCTGGCAACCACCGGCGCGATGGAGCCGTTCCCCTATCTGGCCGGTGCCGCGGGCGCGTTGGTGGGCGGTATGCAAAACATGGGGTCCGGGCTGGCGACATGGCTGTCCGCCATGCTGCCGCAGACCGGGCAGTTCAGTCTGGGTCTGTTGATGTTTGCCATGGCGCTGCTGATTTTGCTGTGCTGGTGGCCGCTGTCCAATCGGATGCAGCACCAGGGGCACACCGCCTGATGCTGGCAGGCCAGGCAGGCCAGGCAGGCCTGGCCCAGGGGCGGCGGTGGCCGCTGACTACAGTAGGAACGGGTGCAGCGCCGGGTCTTTGCGATCGAGGTAATGGGTCGAGCGAATACGGCGGATGGTACGGGACTTGCCCCGAATCAGCAGCGTTTCCGTGGTGGCCATATTGCCCTTGCGGCTAATGCCTTCCAACAGATCGCCTTTGGTGATGCCGGTAGCGGCGAAAATCACATTATCGTTGCGCGCCATGTCGTCCAGCCGCAGGAGCTTGCCAGCTTCGATGCCCATTTCCTTGCAGCGTGTCAGCTCTTCTTCACCGATGCGCCGGTTTTCCGCGCTGTCGCCCTTCACCTGATGGCGCGGCAGCAGGCGAGCCTGCATATCGCCATCCAGCGCGCGGATCACCGCCGCCGAAATAACCCCTTCCGGCGCGCCACCAATACCGTACATCACATCCACTTCGCTTTCCGGCATGCAGGTGAGAATCGATGCCGCCACGTCACCGTCGGGAATGGCGAACACTTTGACGCCCAGTTGCTGCATTTGCGCAATAACCGCCTCATGGCGTGGTTTCGCCAGCGTAATCACCGTCAGCTGTGCCAGAGGTTTGGCCAGGCGCGCGGCGACGTTTTTCAGGTTTTCCGCCAGCGGCAGGTTGAGGTCAATGGCACCGTGTGCGGCCGGCCCTACTACCAGCTTTTCCATGTACATGTCCGGCGCGTGCAGAAACGTACCGCGATCGCCCACCGCCAGTACCGCCAACGCGTTGGACTGGCCCATGGCGGTCATGCGGGTGCCTTCGATGGGATCGACGGCGATATCCACCGCGTCGCCGTAGCCGCTGCCAACCTGTTCGCCGATATACAGCATTGGTGCCTCATCGATTTCCCCTTCGCCGATCACGATGCGTCCATCGATATCCACCTTATTGAGCATAATGCGCATGGCGTTGACGGCGGCGCCGTCGGCGGCATTTTTGTCGCCGCGCCCCAGCCACTTGTAGCCGGCCAGAGCGGCAGCTTCGGTCACGCGGGAAAATTCGATGGCTAATTCACGTTTCATGGCAGAACCTGTCAGTGAGAAGGAAGAAAATATCGACAAAGTCTACCACAGCGGGGTGCCGGCGGGGCGAGGCAAAAAAAAACGCCGCCCGCAGGCAGCGTTTGTTCAGAAGGATACGCGGTGGCGCTTATTCGTGTTCTTCCCATGCCTGGGCACGTGCCACCGCTTTCTTCCAACCGCTATAGCGGTAGTTACGCTCGGTGGTTTCGATGCTTGGGCGGAACTCGCGTTCAATGACCGCCTTGCTCTTCACTTCGTCCAGATCGTTCCAGAACCCGACCGCCAGACCGGCGAGGAAGGCAGCACCCAGCGCGGTAACTTCCCGTACTTCAGGGCGCTCTACGCGGGTGCCGAGAATATCTGACTGGAACTGCATCAGGAAGTTGTTGGCCACCGCGCCACCGTCGACGCGCAGCGATTGCAGACGGGTGTTGGAGTCTGCCTGCATGGCGTCCAGCACGTCGCGGGTTTGGTAGGCGATGGATTCCAGCGTCGCACGGATGATGTGGTTGCTGTTCACGCCGCGAGTCAGGCCAAAGATGGCGCCGCGGGCGTACGGATCCCAGTAAGGCGCGCCGAGGCCGGTGAAGGCCGGCACCACGTATACGCCGTTACTGTCCTTCACCTTGCTGGCGAAGTATTCGGAGTCGGTGGCGTCGCTGATCAGCTTCAGCTCGTCACGCAGCCACTGGATGGAGGCACCGCCGATGAACACCGCGCCTTCCAGCGCATAGTTCACTTCGCCGCGCGGGCCGCAGGCGATGGTGGTCAGCAGGCCGTGGCTGGAGCTTACCGCTTCGGTGCCGGTGTTCATTAACAGGAAGCAGCCGGTGCCGTAGGTATTCTTGGCCATGCCCGGTTGAACGCACAGTTGGCCGTACAGCGCTGCCTGCTGGTCACCGGCAATGCCGGCGATTGGGATGCGCGTGCCGCCTTTGCCGCCGATGTTGGTCTGGCCGTAGATTTCAGAAGACGGGCGCACTTTCGGTAGCATGGCGCGCGGAATATCCAGCGCCTGCAACATGCGATCGTCCCAGTCCAGCTCATGAATGTTGAACATCATGGTGCGCGAGGCATTGGTATAATCGGTAACGTGCACCCGACCCTGAGTCATTTTCCACACCAGCCAGGTGTCGACGGTACCGAACAGCAGTTCGCCGCGCTTGGCGCGTTCGCGCGCCCCTTCGACGTGGTCGAGGATCCATTTTACCTTGGTGCCGGAAAAGTAGGGGTCAACCACCAGACCGGTGTTATGGCGAATGTACTCTTCCAGGCCGTCGCGCTTGAGCTGTTCGCAGATTTCTGCGGTACGGCGACATTGCCAGACAATGGCGTTATAGATCGGCTTGCCGGTGTCCTTTTCCCAGACGATGGTGGTTTCGCGCTGGTTGGTGATGCCGATGCCGGCAATCTGATCGGAACTGATATCGGCCTTGGCCAGTACTTCAACCAGCGTTGAGCTTTGTGACGCCCAGATTTCCATCGGGTCGTGTTCTACCCAGCCCGCTTTCGGGTACACCTGGGTGAATTCGCGCTGTGAGACTGCCACGATATTGGCGTCATGATCCATCACGACGGCGCGTGAACTGGTGGTTCCCTGGTCGAGAGCGACAATAAATTTTTTAGCTGTGGTCATGGTTTATTCCTGCTGTTGTTAACCATTTAAAACTGCGCCAATCACGCTTTGCGCTGCTGGGTCTTGGCGGCGGGCTCGTCTTCCTCGATGCAAACATCGCAAGGCAGATGACGACCAATCAATGCGCGGTAGCCGAAGGCACCCAGACCTGCGCCAAGGATTGGGCCAAAGATTGGCACCAGGAAGTAAGGGATGTCACGTGCGCCAGTGAAGGCCACTTCACCCCAACCGGCGATGTAGGCGAACATTTTCGGACCGAAGTCACGCGCCGGGTTGAGCGCGAAGCCGGTCAATGGTCCCATAGACGCGCCGATAACGGCAATCAGAATACCGATCAATAAAGGCGCCAGCGGGCCGCGCGGCACGCCGTTGCCATCGTCGGTCAGCGCCAGGATCAGGCACATCAGGATCGCGGTAATGACGGTTTCCACCAGGAACGCCTGCATCACGGAAATATGCGGGTTTGGATAGGTGGAGAAAATGCCGGCCAGATCCAGGCTTTCGTTGCTGCCACGCACCATGTGGTGGGCCGCTTCAAAATCAAAGAACAGGTTGTAATACAACCCGTAGACCAGCGCTGCGGCGCAGAAGGCTCCAGCCACCTGAGCAACGATGTAGGGGAGTACTTTGCGTCCATCAAAGCAGGCGAACAGCCACAGTGCGAGCGTGACTGCCGGGTTCAGGTGAGCGCCGGAGATCGCGGCGGTCAGATAAATCGCCATGGCGACCCCGAAGCCCCAGATGACGCTGATTTCCCATTGGCCGAAGCTGGCGCCGGCCAGTTTCAATGCGGCAACGCAGCCTACGCCAAAAAAGATCAACAGACCGGTGCCGAGGAATTCAGCAATGCACTGGCCTTTTAAGGTCGGACTGGTGGTTTGGCTCATAATGTTGTTGTCCTGCAAACAGCGGTTAGAGGTTTATAGGCTCTGCGCGTGGCGCCAGGTAGCCTAGGGTACAGTTTTTTTTATCTCGTCCAATTTTATTCGGAGGACGTGATGTAAATTTATCGTTAACGAACATAAACGAGAAATAGCGAAATCAAAATGTGTGTGCTTCGTCATAAAATTGAGCGAATTCGCGTCGTTTAGTGATCTTTCTAGGCCAAAAAGCACAGTGCTTATTCCTTTTTCCTAGTCGGTTGTTAACAAACCACCAACCCGGAGCGGCGTTTTTTTCAGTTTTTGCTGATGGTAGCGGTAGGAAATTTGCAACAGACTGCGTGATGAGCCGGTATGTTGCTAGACAGTGAGAGGCAGGCTACTTACAATCGTTTTTATCGAAAGAGCGTTTTATCGAGACAGGCGCGTTTTCCATAAAAGCGCGTGTCACTTGGCGCGATGCATATTCGCAGTAGCTGCAAGCCTTTGCTGCGGCCGCTACTTATAGATGTACGCCTTGCTATCATGAGGGGACTGAAGAATGTCATTTGAAGTATTTGAAAAACTGGAAGCAAAAGTTCAGCAGGCGATCGATACCATCACGCTGTTGCAGATGGAAATTGAAGAGCTGAAAGAGAAGAATAATACCCTGTCTCAGGAAGTTCAGAACGCCAGCGGTAATCACGATGCGCTGGTACGTGAGAACCAACAGCTGAAAGAAGAACAGCACGTATGGCAAGACCGCCTGCGCGCGCTGCTGGGCAAGATGGAAGAAGTCTGATTATTCGGCAATACAGAAAGGGCGCCTTTGGCGCCCTTTTTCATGGTGGGATGCTGCTTATTCGATATCGAGCGGATCTTCGGAAAGAATAATGCCGGTATTGTCAGCGTACAGATGGTCACCGGAGAAGAAGGTGACGCCGCCGAAATTAACCCGGATATCGCTTTCACCGACGCCTTCGCTCGGCGCGCCGGCCGGAATGGCCGCCATCGCCTGGATGCCGATATCCAGCTCTTCCAAATCGTCTACCTGACGCACAGCACCGTAAACCACGATGCCTTCCCATTCGTTCTGGGTTGCCAGACGCGCCAGTTCTGCGTTGATCAGCGCCCGGCGTACCGAACCACCGCCGTCGATCAACAGCACCCGGCCACGGCCGTTTTCTTCAAGCAGGTCAAAAAGCAGGCCGTTATCCTCGAAGCATTTCACCGTAGTGATCTGCCCGCCAAATGAAGTACGCCCGCCAAAATTGGAGAATAGAGGTTCAACTACGTTAACCTCTTCATGATAGATGTCGCAAAGTTCGGAAGTATCGTATTTCATAGGATTTTACGTCTGTTTGCCGCTGGAATAACCAGTATATCCCTTTATTTGCCATGTTGGCAAAATCATCGGTTTTTAACTGAGCACCACGCCGATGGCGAACAGTACATTGGCCAGCAGCGCGGCCTTGACCATGTGTTCCAACATCGGGCGCATACCGGCCGGCGACGGATCGCGCACGACGCGCAAGGCATGACGCCACAGCAGCGGCACCGCCAGTACGAACAGCCAGCCCCATGGGCCGCTGAGGTTGAACAGGGTAAACAGGGCGAAGCACAGCACTGAGCCGGCCAGCAACAGCGCATGATAGCGTCGGGCATTGGTCGGCCCCAAACGTACCGCTAGCGTGTTTTTGCCGTTGGCACGGTCGCTTTCGATATCGCGCAGATTATTGATGTTAAGTACCGCCGCCGCCAATAAACCGCAGGCGGTGGCCGGCAGCATAATGACACTGTCGAAATGGTGGGTTTGCAGGTAATAGGTGCCAGCGACGCTGAGCCAGCCGAAGAACACCAGCACCGAAATGTCGCCCAACCCCAGATAACCATAGGGCTTATTGCCCACGGTGTAGGTGATCGCTGCAACGATCGCCAACGCACCCAATACCAGGAACCCGACCACGTCGCTCGGTTTTTCGCAGGCCAGCGCAATCAGCGAACTGCCGGCAATGGCGATGAGCACCACGGTAATCACCAACGCCCGTTTCATCTGCGCCTGGCTAATCATGCCTTTTTGCATGCCACGCAACGGCCCGATGCGATCTTCGTTATCGCTGCCCTTGACCGCGTCGCCGTAGTCATTGGCCAGATTGGAGAGGATTTGCAACAGACCGGCGGTCAGCAGCGCAAGCAGCGCCACACCCGGTTTCAGGCTGTCTTGCCAGGCGGCGATCGCCGAACCGACAACGATGGAGGCAAAAGCCAGCGGCAGGGTACGTGGTCGTAAACTTTCCAACCAGGCTCGGGCCGGGGTGGTAGTGATAGATGAGCTCATTTTTCGCTTCAGCAGGTCAGGTGGCGGTGTCCCGGCCAAAAAATGGGAGGCGATGCCTCCCATATAATTGACTGACAGGACAATGATAGAGCGATTATAGGATAAAACGACTCAAATCTTCATCTGCTACCAGCTCATCCAGATGATTACCGACATATTGCGCATCAATGGTGATGCTCTGGCCGCTACTTTCGCTGGCATCGTAGGAGATATCTTCCATCAGACGTTCCAGTACGGTGTGCAAACGGCGCGCGCCGATGTTCTCGGTGCTTTCGTTGACCTGCCACGCCGCCTCTGCGATGCGGCGGATGCCGTCGGCGGTAAAGTCGATGGTCACGCCTTCGGTCGCCATCAGCGCTTTGTACTGCTCGGTCAGCGAGGCGTTCGGCTCGGTGAGGATGCGCTCGAAGTCTTCAGTGCTCAACGCCTGCAGTTCAACGCGGATCGGCAAACGACCCTGCAATTCCGGGATCAGATCCGACGGGCTGGCCACCTGGAATGCGCCGGAGGCGATAAACAGAATGTGGTCGGTTTTCACCATGCCGTGCTTGGTCGACACGGTGCTGCCTTCAACCAGCGGCAGCAGATCGCGCTGCACCCCTTCACGGGACACGTCCGGACCTGAAGATTCGCCGCGCTTACAGATTTTGTCGATTTCGTCGATAAACACGATGCCGTGCTGTTCCACCGCTTCGATCGCCTGTTCTTTCAGCTCTTCCGGGTTCACCAGCTTGGCCGCTTCTTCTTCCACCAGCAGTTTGAAGGCTTCTTTGATCTTCAGCTTACGTGGTTTCTGCTTTTGGCCGCCGAGGTTTTGGAACATCGACTGCAACTGGTTGGTCATCTCTTCCATGCCTGGAGGCGCCATGATTTCGACACCCATCGGCGCAGCCGCCAGATCGATCTCGATTTCCTTGTCGTCCAGTTGGCCTTCACGCAGTTTCTTGCGGAAGGCCTGGCGCGCGGCGGACGGTTCCTGGTGTTCTTCCGGCTGGCCCCAGTTATTCTTGGCCGGCGGGATCAGCACGTCGAGAATGCGTTCTTCGGCCATTTCTTCGGCGCGGGTGCGGTTTCTTTCGATCGATTGCAGGCGTACCATTTTGATCGCAGAATCGGTCAGATCGCGGATAATCGAATCCACTTCTTTACCAACATAGCCCACTTCGGTGAATTTTGTCGCTTCAACCTTGATGAATGGCGCATTGGCCAGTTTAGCCAGGCGACGGGCGATTTCGGTTTTACCGACGCCGGTCGGGCCGATCATCAAAATATTTTTTGGCGTTACTTCATGGCGCAGCTCTTCGTTGAGCTGCATGCGGCGCCAGCGGTTGCGCAGGGCAATGGCGACGGCACGTTTGGCCTTGCTCTGGCCGATAATGTAACCGTCCAGTTCGCTGACGATCTCGCGCGGAGTCATTTCAGACATAGTATTCGGTCCTTACGCTTTGGAAGGCAATTCTTCGATAGTGAGGAAATGGTTGGTGTAGATACAGATGTCACCGGCGATGCCGAGGGATTTCTCGACGATGTCGCGGGCGCCCAGATCGGTATTTTCCAACAACGCGCGAGCGGCAGACTGGGCGTACGGGCCGCCGGAACCGATCGCGATCAAATCATTTTCAGGCTGTACTACGTCACCGTTGCCGGTGATGATCAGCGAGGCGTTCTCGTCGGCGACGGCCAGCAAGGCCTCCAGACGACGCAGCATACGGTCGGTACGCCAGTCTTTTGCCAGCTCCACGGCGGCTTTCACCAGGTGGCCCTGGTGCATTTCCAGTTTACGTTCGAAGAGCTCAAACAGCGTGAAGGCGTCAGCGGTGCCCCCGGCGAAACCGGCGATCACTTTATCGTTGTACAGGCGACGTACTTTCTTGACGTTGCCCTTCATCACCGTATTTCCCAATGTTGCCTGGCCATCACCACCGATGACCACCTGGCCGTTGCGACGTACGCTTACAATTGTTGTCACGAGCAGACCCTCGTTGCAGACGGAAAGAAGCCCTCGCAGCGCCGGTCGGCACCGGCACTACGAGGCATATTGAGAGTATAGATGGGGGAGGATTAACGCTTTTCAACCCCCAACGGAGAGGGGAATGCAACTTGACATGCCAACGCCCTTCAGGCGCGAAAGTGTTTTATCGGCTGCAGCGCGGCTGCTGAACGGCCCGAGCACCACGCGATTCCAGCCGCCGCCATTGGTAATGCGACTTTCAATGCCTTCAAACGCCAGCCGGGCACGTACCGATTCTGCCTGATCGGTGGCGCGGAACGAGCCGCACTGCACCATCCAGCGCTGTTTCGATTCCTGCTTGGCGGTTTCCTGCTTCGCTTCCGGTTTAGGCTGCGGTTTTGCTTCAGGCTGTTTGGTCTGCACCGGCGGCGTGACGGCCGGCTTGGGCTGTTGCTGCACCGGAGCCGAACCGCTGTTGAACGGATTACGTGGCTGGTTCACCTGCTGCTGTTGCTGCTGTTGCTGCTGTTGCTGCTGTTGTTGCTGTTGTTGCTGTTGCAACTGTTGTTGCCGTTGCTGCATCTGCTGGCGGCTACTGCCCTGCGCCGCCATCGCATCGTTGTACGGCACTTCGTTCAGTTGGGTCGGCCGTTGTTGCATATCTGCCTGCATCTGCTCCAGCAGTTGGCGCTGTTCTGGCGTCAGTTGGGTTTTGGAGTTCACTTCACCGCCGGCCGTTGGTTCGGTCGGGGCCTGTACGCCAATCTGGCGGTTTTCCAGCTCTTTGATATAACGCCAGCGTTCTTCCGGCTTCGGTGGCAGGCCATTGCCCGGCCGGCTGCTGTGCGTAGGCAACAGCGGTGCGTCGTCCGGTTTGTTGTGCGTAATGAAATAAAGGCCACCGACAAAGATCACCAGCAGGGCAACAGCAAGCGCCACCACGGTTTTAGATACCTTCGGAGAACTGCTTTTTTTACGGCTGGGGGTTTTGCGCCGCGCTCCAGAGCGCCCGCGGCTTACATAGTCTTTCTGTGCCACTATTCTTCCGCTGTGTCTTTATAAGGAATTAAGTCCGTCATGTTACTGAACCCTAAAATATTTGACTAGCGTTTAGGAGCAGCGGTGCTGCCTCTGACGATCAGTTCGCTGTCCAATAAGCGGGAACCGCTGGCGACTGCCTGTCCGTGCAGTTGTTCCAGCAGCAGTAACATGGCCTGCTGACCAATCTGATAGCGCGGTTGCGCCACCGTGGTCAATGGCGGGTCGCAATACTGCACCAGCTTGATGTCGTCGAACCCGACAATCGACAGATCCTGCGGTACGCGCAGGCCCAATCGCTTCGCCTGCGACAACACGCCGATCGCCATCACATCGCTGTGACAGAATACCGCCGTTGGCGGTTTTGGCAGCGCCATCAGCGCCGCCAGCGCTTGCGCGCCTGCCTCGTAGGTGAAATCACCCCGGGTAATATAGCTGCTTTCGACGGTAATGCCATTACGACGTAATGCCTGAATGTAACCTTGCAGACGATAATGGCTGAGTGGCATCTGCTCCGGCCCGGCGATACAGGCGATGTGCGTGTGGCCGAGCTGATGCAGATAGTGCACCGCTTCGAAGGCGGCAGTGAGGTTGTCGATGTGCACCGTCGGCAATTCCAGTTCAGGTGCAAATTCATTGGCCATCACCATCGGCGGCAGGTTGCGCTGCTCTTCCTTGCTGGCGTCGAACGGCAGGTTGGAGCCCAACAGCAGCATACCGTCAATCTGTTTGGTGATTATCAGGTTAACGAAGGTGCGTTCCTGCTGATTTTGCTGCGCGCAGTCGCCGATCAGCACCAGGTAACCCTGCTGCGCAGCGGTCTGCTCGATCCCCTGGATCACGTCGGCGAAAAACGGGTCGCAGATGTCCGGCACGATCACCAGGATGGTGCGGGATTCGTTGCGCTTGATGTTGCGTGAGAGTGCATGGGGAGAGTAGCCCACGGCCAGTACGGCCTGTTCCACTTTCTGACGCGTCGGCGTTGACACCTTTTCCGGGTTCATCAACGCACGCGATACGGTAGCCGTTGAAACGCCCGCCATTTCGGCAACGTCTTTCATGGTCGCCATGGATAGTTCTTTCTTGTGTTCCAACGCCTTTCTCCTTGCGCCAGCCCCATGCCAACGCGACTACTGCAATACCCGACCTCGCTGACGTCGCCTGTTCAGCGTTGGCGTGCAGGTATGCTCACAAATGACAAAAAACCTTAGCAGACATTCTAAACAGATTACGTTCTGCTTTTGTTACCTAATTTGCATAAAAAATGTGACTTAGGAAGGTTTTTTCGCGTTCGCTCGCAAATTCAAGGGTAAACGTTTGCTTAACAGGAACTGAATCAGACTTTTCTGGGTTCAACTGTCGATGGGATCGACATCCAGCGTCCATTTTACTTTGCGTGCCTGCGGCAGCGTCCCGATCAGCGGCAGCGAACTTTTCATCAGTTGCTGCAACACGCGTCGCGACGGGTGCTGCAACAGCAACTGCCAGCGGAAACGGCCGCCGCGCTTGGATTGCAGCGCCGGCACTGGACCCATGATCCACAGCGATTCGTCCTTTAGCGGGCTGGCTTCCAGTAAGTTGCGCAGCTGCTGGAGGAATAGCGGCGCCTGCTGATTATCGTGATCGTCCGAACGCAGCAGAATATGGCTGGTATACGGTGGTAGAAACACGCTGTTACGTTCCGCCAGCGCCTGTTTGGCAAAGGCGTCGTAACCCTGTTGCAGCAGGATTTGCAGCAACGGGTGCTCCGGGTGGTGGGTTTGCAGCAACACTTCGCCCTGTTTGCCGGCGCGGCCGGCACGGCCGGACACCTGGGTATACAGCTGGGCAAAGCGCTCGGCGGAGCGAAAGTCGGCGGAAAACAGCGCGCCGTCCACGTCCAGCAGCGCCACCAGCGTGACGTCCGGGAAGTGGTGCCCCTTGGCCAGCATCTGGGTGCCGATCAGAATACGTGCGCCACCGCGGTGGATATCCGCCAGATGCTGTTCCAGCGAGCCTTTGCGACTGGTGGTATCGCGATCGATGCGGGTAATTGGCGTGTCCGGGAACAGCGGCGCCAGTTCATTTTCCAACTGCTCGGTGCCGACGCCGACCGATACCAGGTGGGTTGAGCCGCATTGTGGACACTGGTGCGGCACCGGGCGCTGGCTGTCGCAGTGGTGGCAACGCAGTTGGCGATGATTCTGGTGCAGCGTGTAATAGCGGTCACAGCGCTGGCATTCGGCTATCCAGCCACACTCGTGGCATAGCAACGCCGGCGCGTAACCGCGACGGTTGAGGAACAGCATGACCTGATTGCCGTTCTTGAGATGATGCTGCATGCTTTTCAACAACGGCTGCGACAGGCCGACTTTCAATGGCAGGCCTTTCAGGTCAATCAGATGCTGCGCCGCCGGTTTGGCGTTGCCGGCGCGCTGGGTTAATTTTAACTGGCGGTATTTCCCCAACTGCACATTGTGCAGCGTTTCCAGCGCTGGGGTGGCGGAGCCCATCACCATCGGAATGTTTTCTGCGTGCGCGCGAAACACGGCCAGGTCACGTGCGTGATAGCGCCAGCCTTCCTGCTGTTTGTACGAACTGTCGTGCTCTTCGTCGATGATGATCACGCCCAAGCGGGCAAACGGCGTAAACAGGGCAGAGCGCGTGCCGATGACAATCGCCGCTTCGCCGCTGCGCGCCCGCAGCCATACCGCCAGACGTTCGCTGTCGTTGAGGCCGGAGTGCAGAACCTCGACCGGCGCATTGAAGCGTTCGCGAAAGCGGGCAATAGTTTGTGGCGTCAGGCCGATTTCCGGCACCAGTACCAGCGCTTGGCGGCCCTTGGCCAGAATGTTTTCCAGCACGCTGAGATAGACTTCCGTTTTGCCGGATCCGGTGACGCCTGCCAACAGCCAGGCGGCAAACTGTTGATCCTCGCTGCGTATGGCACCGACGGCGGTGGCCTGCTCGGTATTCAGCCGCAGTCGCTCGCCCAACACGGCGAAATCGCGCCGCCAGTCCTGTGTGGCGACGGCCTGAGCACGCAGGTCAACCAGCCCCTTGGCGCGCAGCGCCTGGAGCGCAGGCTCGCTCAGTTCCAGTTCGCTGACCTGATGACGGTAAACCGGCCGCTGCAGTAGCGCAGCCAGCGCCTGTTGCTGCTTGGGCGCGCGTTTCAGGCTTTCCGGCGGGGTGGCGCGCCCCTGCTCGGTGGCGAACCATTGCCATAGCGGGGCGGCCTCTGCGGGTTTGCCCTGACGCAGCAGGATCGGTAGCGCATGAGACAGCACTTCGCCAAGCGGGTAGTGGTAGTACTCGCTGGCCCAGTTGAGAATACGCCACAGGCTGGGTGAAAACAGCGAGGTGTGATCGATGACGCTGTCGATCGGCTTCAGTTTTTCCAGCGGTACCTCGCTGGCTTCACTGCAGCCGGTTACGATGCCGATCGAGCGTTGCCGTCCCCAGGGAACGCTGACGCGTGCACCCATGACCGGTTGCACGCCATGCGGCAACAGATAGTCGAAGGTACGAGCGAGGGGAACCGGTAAAGCAACGTGAACAACGGGCATGAGGTCATCCAGGAGGTAAAGATTGTCGGCTAGTTTACACGCTAGCCGTTCAAATGTACGGATCCGATTGCGCGGGTGATATTATTCTGTATAATTTGCCGCCTTTGGTATAATTCGATACCAAAAAATTATCATCAATCACGTGTGGTGTCTGGCGAAACAGGGCTGGATAGCGACACGGCCTTAACTGAGGTTTCCCCATGAAACAAGGTATCCACCCAAAATACGACGTTGTTACTGCAAACTGCTCTTGCGGTAACGTGATCACTATCCGCTCTACAGTGGGTCACGATCTGAACCTGGACGTGTGTGGTCAATGCCACCCGTTCTACACTGGCAAGCAGCGTGACGTTGCTACCGGTGGCCGCGTTGACCGCTTCAACAAGCGTTTCAGCGTACCAGGCGCTAAGAAATAAGATTTCTTATCGTCCGATAAAAAAGGCGCCTCAGGCGCCTTTTTTGTTTTTGTCGCCTGCGTTGGCAGACGGCATTCAATATTCCCAGGTATCGGGATCCACACCCAGTTCGCGCATCAGCACTTTCGCGGCTTCCGGGATTTCATCGTTGCGCTCTTTGCGCAGGTCTTCATCGTTCGGCAGCGGCTGGCCGGTAAAGGCATGCAGGAACGCTTCGCACAGTAATTCACTGTTAGTGGCGTGGCGCAGGTTATTCACCTGGCGACGGGTCCGTTCATCGGTGAGGATCTTAAGAACCTTCAGCGGAATGGATACCGTGATTTTTTTTACTTGCTCGCTTTTTTTACCGTGTTCAGCGTAAGGGCTGACATACTCGCCGTTCCACTCAGCCATGGGACACCTTAAATTTGTCAGAAAAATTACAAAATTCTAAAAACCGGCTAATTATGCCCGATCTTCACTGTTCTCACTAAATAAATGTCAACTTTACGCGACCAAAGTCACTGATTGCTGTCGATCGATAGCTTTAGACTATGCTTAGCGCAACAACATCTTAACGTCATATCAAATCGCTATAATTTTAGCGGGTATTATGCCGATGCTCAATCTATACGCAAAGAAGTTTAGATGTCCAGATGTATTGACGTCCATCCTTCTTGCGATTAATCTTTAGGCCTCATTCACCGTATTCGAGAGCCGAGCCCCCTAATGACGCGTAAACCCGCCACCATCGCCGTGCGCAGCGGCCTGAACGATGACCAACAGTTTGGCTGCGTTGTTCCGCCGATTCATCTGTCCAGCACCTATAACTTCACCGACTTTAACCAGTCGCGAGCCCATGATTATTCGCGGCGCGGCAACCCGACGCGTGACGTGGTACAGCGTGCGCTGGCCGAGCTGGAAGGCGGTGCTGGTGCGGTGATGACCGGCAGTGGCATGTCGGCGATCCATCTGGTGACGACGGTACTACTGCAACCCGGCGATCTGCTGGTGGCACCGCACGACTGCTACGGCGGCAGCTATCGGCTGTTTGACAGCCTGAGCAAGCGTGGCGCCTATCGGGTGCTGTTTGTCGATCAGAGCGACGAGGCTGCGTTGCAACAGGCGTTAGCGCAAAAACCAAAGTTGGTGCTGATCGAAAGCCCGAGCAACCCGCTGTTGCGGGTGGTGGATATTGCCGCCATCTGTCAGGCGGCGCATGCCGCCGGTGCGCTGGCGGTGGTGGATAACACCTTCCTCAGCCCGGCGCTGCAGCAGCCGATTGCGCTGGGGGCGGATCTGGTGGTTCATTCCTGCACCAAATACCTTAACGGTCACTCCGACGTGGTTGCCGGCGCGGTGATTGCCAAAGACGCCGAGCTGGCGGTGGAGCTGGCGTGGTGGGCGAACAATATCGGCGTCACCGGCGGCGCGTTTGACAGCTACCTGCTGCTGCGCGGTATGCGCACGCTGTCGCCGCGCATCAAGGCGGCGCAACACAACGCCGATGCGATTGTCGGTTATTTACAGCAGCAACCTTTGGTCAAAAAGCTGTATCATCCTTCCCTGCCGGAAAACCCAGGCCATGAGATTGCGCGCCGGCAACAACGCGGTTTTGGTGCGATGCTCAGTTTTGAGCTGGACGGGGACGAGGCAGTACTGCGCCGCTTCCTGTCGGCTCTGGAGTTGTTCACATTGGCGGAATCGCTGGGTGGGGTGGAAAGCCTGATCTCGCATGCGGCGACCATGACCCACGCCGGCATGGCGGCGGATGCGCGAGCGGCGGCTGGCATTTCCGAAAGCCTGCTGCGTATTTCCGTGGGTATTGAAGACAGTGAAGATTTGATTGCCGATCTGGAACGCGCTTTCCAGGCGGCGGCAACGAGGTAAGCATGAATGCAATTGCGGTAGCAGGGCCGGTCAGCGGGCGTCAACTGCACAAATTTGGCGGCAGCAGCCTGGCGGATGTGAAGTGTTATCTGCGGGTGGCCGGAATTATGGCCGAATACAGCCAGCCGGGCGATCTGATGGTGGTATCGGCGGCCGGCAGCACCACTAACCAACTGATTAACTGGCTCAAGCTGAGCCAGAGCGATCGCCTTTCCGCGCATCAGGTTCAACAGGCGCTGCGCCGCTACCATAGCGAGCTGATTAGCGGCCTGTTACCGCCGGAAACCGCCGAGCCGTTGATTGCGGCATTTATTCACGATCTGGAGCGTCTGGCGGTGCTGCTGGACGGCAACGTCGATGACGTGACCTACGCCGAAGTGGTGGGGCACGGTGAAATCTGGTCGGCGCGCCTGATGGCGGAAGTGCTGAAGAAACTGGATATGCAAGCGGCCTGGCTGGATGCGCGCGATTTTCTGCGCGCCGAACGTGCGGCGCAGCCGCAGGTGGATGAAGGACGCTCCTACCCGCTATTGCAGCAGTTGATGGCACAGCATCCGGGCCGACGCCTGGTGGTGACCGGGTTTATTTCGCGCAACGACGCCGGTGAAACCGTGCTGTTAGGGCGCAACGGCAGTGACTATTCCGCCACGCAGATCGGCGCCTTGGCCGGCGTTGAGCGGGTCACTATCTGGAGCGACGTCGCCGGGGTGTACAGCGCCGATCCGCGTAAAGTGAAAGACGCCTGTCTGCTGCCGCTGTTGCGGTTGGACGAGGCCAGCGAACTGGCGCGCCTGGCGGCACCGGTATTGCACACCCGTACTTTGCAACCGGTATCCGGCAGTGATATCGATCTGCAACTGCGCTGCAGTTATCAACCGGAGCAGGGCTCTACGCGCATTGAGCGGGTGCTGGCCTCGGGCACTGGCGCGAAAATCGTCACCAGCCATGATGACGTCTGCCTGATCGAGCTGACGGTTGCACCCCAGCATGATTTCAAGCTGGCGCAAAAAGAACTGGATCTGGTGCTGAAACGCGCGCAGATCAAACCGCTGTCGATTGGCATCCACACCGATCGCAGCCTGATTCAGCTGTGCTATACCGCAGAAGTGGCCGGTAGCGTACTGCGCGTTTTGCAGCAAGCGGCGTTGCCGGGGACCTTGCAACTGCGGGAAGGGCTGGCGCTGGTGGCGCTGGTTGGTGCCGGCGTGTGTAAGAACCCGCTGCACAGCCATCGGTTCTATCAGCAGTTGAAAGATCAGCCGGTGGAGTTTATCTGGCAGGCGGAAGACGGCATCAGCCTGGTGGCGGTACTGCGTCAGGGGCCGACCGGCTTGCTGATCCAGGGGCTGCACCAGAGCCTGTTCCGGGCGGAAAAGCGCATCGGCCTGGTGCTGTTCGGCAAAGGCAATATTGGTTCGCGCTGGCTGGAACTGTTCGCACGTGAACAAAAAAACCTGTCTGCCCGTACCGGTTTTGAATTCATTCTGGCCGGGGTGGTGGACAGTCGTCGCAGTCTGCTCAATTACGACGGACTGGATGCCAGCCGCGCGTTGGCGTTTTTCGATGACGAAGCGCAGGAACTGGACGAAGAGTCGCTGTTTCTGTGGATGCGTGCTCATCCGTTCGACGATCTGGTGGTGCTTGACGTTACTGCCAGTGAAAACCTGGCAGATCAGTACCTGGATTTCGCCAGTTACGGTTTCCATGTTATTAGCGCCAACAAACTGGCCGGCGCGTCCTGCAGCGATACCCATCGCCAGATTCGCGACGCGTTCGCAAAAACCGGCCGCCATTGGCTGTATAACGCTACCGTGGGTGCCGGTTTGCCGGTGAACTACACGGTGCGCGATCTGCGTGATAGCGGCGACAGTATCTTGGCGCTCAGTGGTATTTTCTCCGGTACGCTGTCGTGGCTGTTCCTGCAATTCGACGGCACGGTGCCGTTTACCGAACTGGTTGATCAGGCGTGGCAGCAGGGGCTGACCGAACCCGATCCGCGCGTTGACCTTTCCGGACAGGACGTGATGCGCAAACTGGTGATTTTGGCGCGAGAGGCCGGTTATGACATCGAACCGAATCAGGTGCGGGTGGAATCGCTGGTGCCGGCAGGTACCGAACAGGGCTCGGTCGATCAGTTCTTTGAGAATGGCGATGCGCTGAATCAGCAGATGCTGCAACGCTTTGAGGCCGCCAGTGAAATGGGGCTGGTGTTGCGCCACGTGGCACGCTTCGATGCCAACGGCAAGGCGCGCGTCGGGGTGGAGGCGGTGCGACCAGAGCATCCGCTGGCGTCGCTGCTGCCGTGCGACAACGTGTTTGCCATTGAAAGCCGCTGGTATCGTGATAACCCGTTGGTGATCCGCGGGCCGGGCGCCGGGCGTGATGTCACCGCCGGAGCGCTGCAGTCGGATCTCAATCGTTTGGCACAGCTGCTGTAATCCCTCGAGCGCGGCTTGCCGCGCTCTGTGCGTAGTCTGTCTCTGGGCGCTGCCTGCGGCGCCCGGTACTCAATCCTCGATCGTGAAATTCTCTCGCCTAGCCGATGAGGATTAATCATCTTATTGCCCCAATTTTCCTGTTGACTCTTTAGCCAACTTGCGGCATTTTCTATCTAGACGTCTAAACGTATAGACGCTTATTAAAATGAAATAAAACAGCGATCGACGAGAGGCAGACAGGGTATGAGTTTTTTCCACGCAAACCAGCGAGAAGCGCTGAACCAAAGCCTGGCGGAATTAAACGGCCAGATTAACGTATCGTTCGAGTTTTTCCCGCCGCGTACCAGCGAAATGGAAGACACCCTCTGGCAGTCGATCGATCGTTTGAGCAGCCTCAAACCCAAATTTGTCTCCGTCACCTATGGCGCAAACTCCGGTGAGCGCGATCGCACCCACAGCATCATCAAGGGGATTAAGGATCGTACCGGGCTGGATGCGGCGCCGCACCTGACCTGTATCGATGCCTCACCGGCGCAGTTGCGCGCTATCGCCAGCGATTACTGGAACAGCGGTATTCGCCACATTGTGGCACTGCGTGGCGATCTGCCGCCGGGCAGTGGCAAACCGGAAATGTATGCCACCGATCTGGTGACGCTGCTGAAAGACGTCGGGGATTTTGACATTTCGGTAGCGGCCTACCCGGAAGTGCACCCGGAAGCCAAAAGCGCCCAGGCGGATCTGATTAACCTGAAGCGTAAGATTGACGCCGGTGCCAACCGTGCCATCACGCAGTTTTTCTTCGACGTGGAAAGTTACCTGCGTTTTCGCGATCGTTGCGTGGCCGCCAGCATCGACGTGGAGATCGTACCGGGCATTTTGCCGGTATCCAACTTCAAGCAGTTGCAACGTTTCGCTACCATGACCAACGTACGGGTGCCGAGCTGGATGACCAGTATGTTCGAAGGACTGGATGATGACCCGGAAACACGCAAAATGGTCGGTGCCAACATCGCGATGGATATGGTGAAGATCCTCAGCCGCGAAGGCGTAAAGGATTTCCACTTCTATACGTTGAACCGCGCCGAGATGAGCTATGCGATTTGCCATACGCTGGGCGTGCGGCCAATAGCGGCGGCCTGATAGATAGATGAACGATGCAAAAAAGCGCTGTATAAACAGCGCTTTTTTTATCGCGGTTGGAAAGACGAGGAAAGGAGGTGCCATCGCACCTCCTGCTTGCCAACTTAGCCGGTATTGCGCATCCCGGCGGCGACGCCGGCGATGGTGACCATTAATGCCTGCTCGACGCGTGCGTCTTGCTGGCCGTTTTCCTCTTGCTGACGTGAGCGGTGCAGCAGCTCCGCCTGCAGAACGTTCAGCGGATCGGTATAGACGTTGCGCAGCGCGATGGATTCAGCAATCCACGGCAAATCGGCCATCAGGTGATCGTCGTTGGCGATGGTCAGCACCACTTTGATGTCGCTGTCCAGCTGATCGCGCAGCTGTTTGCCCAACGGCCACAGAGACTTGTCTACCAGGCGCTGATCGTAATATTCCGCCAGCCACAAATCGGCTTTGGCGAACACCATTTCCAGCATGGCGATACGCGTCGAGAAGAACGGCCAGTCGCGACACATCGCCTCCAGCTGATCCTGCTTGCCGGCTTTCACCGCTTCTTGCAGACCGGCGCCGGCGCCCAGCCAGGCGGGCAGCATCAGGCGGTTCTGCGTCCAGGCGAAGATCCAGGGGATGGCGCGCAGGCTTTCTACGCCGCCGTTCGGGCGGCGCTTGGCCGGGCGTGAGCCCAGCGGCAGTTTGCCCAGCTCCAGCTCCGGTGTGGCGGCGCGGAAGTAGGGGACGAAGTCCGGATTTTCACGCACGTAGCCACGATACATTTTGCACGAGGTGTCGGACAGCTCGTCCATCAGCGTACGCCACTCTTTCTTCGGTTCCGGCGGTGGCAGCAGGTTGGCTTCGAGAATGGCGCCGGTATACAGCGCCAGGCTGCTGATGGTGACTTCCGGCAGGCCGTATTTGAAGCGGATCATTTCGCCCTGCTCGGTAACGCGCAGGCCACCCTTCAGGCTGCCCGGCGGTTGGGACAGCAACGCGGCATGCGCCGGTGCACCGCCACGGCCGATAGAACCGCCGCGCCCGTGGAACAGCGTCAGTGCGACCCCGGCTTTTTCGCAGGTTTTGATCAGCGCATCCTGCGCGCGATACTGCGCCCATGATGCCGCCATGACGCCGGCGTCCTTGGCCGAGTCGGAATAGCCGATCATCACCATTTGCTTGCCCTGAATGAAGCCGCGATACCAGTCGATATTCAGCAACTGGGTCATCACGTCGTCGGCATTATTCAGATCGTCGAGGGTTTCGAACAGCGGGGCGACCGGCAGCGCGAACGGGCAGCCGGCTTCCTTCAGCAGCAGATGCACCGCCAGCACGTCGGATGGCGTGCGCGCCATCGAAATCACGTAGGCGGCAATCGAGCCCTCTGGCGCTTCGGCAATCACCCGGCAGGTTTCCAGCACTTCCTGAGTGTCCGCGCTTGGTTGCCACTTCAATGGCACCAGTGGACGCTTGGAATTCAACTCGCGGATCAGGAATGCCTGTTTATCCGCTTCTGACCAGCTTTCATAGTCGCCCAGCCCCAGATAGCGCGTCAGTTCGGCGATCGCTTCGGTATGGCGGGTGCTTTCCTGACGCACGTCGATACGCACCAGTGGCACGCCGAAGCAGCGCACGCGGCGCAGGGTATCCAGCAGTTGGCCATTGGCAATGATGCTCATGCCGCACGCCACCAGCGATTGATAACAGGCGTACAGCGGCTCCCACAGCTGCTCGTTGTTCACCAGCAGGTCGTGCGGGCGTAGCATGCGTTCGCCCTTAAGGCGGCCTTCCAGGTACGCCTGTGAGCTCATCAACTGGCTGCGCAGGCGTTTCATGATTTCACGATACGGTTCTTGTACCGCGTCACCGCCGGCCAGCTCGCGCAGTTCCGGTGTACATTCGGTCATCGACAGTTCGGAAACCAGCACCTGAATATCGCGGGTGAATAGATCGCAGGCTTTCCAACGGCTCAGCAGCAGCACGTGGCGGGTGATTTCGGCGGTGACGTTCGGGTTACCGTCGCGGTCACCGCCCATCCAGGAGGTGAAGCGCACCGGCACCGCTTCCACCGGCAGGCGGTAGTCGATGGTGTTTTCCAACTGCTCGTTCAGTTCGCGCAGGAAGGCCGGGACGCCCTCCCACAGGCTGTTTTCCACTACCGCAAAGCCCCATTTGGCTTCGTCGATCGGCGTCGGTCGATTGTGGCGAATTTCGTCGGTATGCCACGATTGGGCAACTAACTGACGCAAACGGCGCATGATCTTGTTGCGTTCGTAATCGGCCAGGTCGTTGTGGTCAAGCTGGCTGAGGCAGCTATTCACTTCCACCAGTTTGTGGATCAGCGTGCGGCGGGTGATTTCCGTCGGGTGCGCGGTCAGCACCAGTTCGATCGACAGCTGATCTACCGCATCCTGCAGCGCTTTATTGCTGAGCTTTTTGTCTTTCAGCCGGCTGAACAGCTGCGTCAACACTTCCGGGTTGCTGGCCGCTTCGCCGTTGGGCGAAATGCTGTGGTACTGCTCGGCGACGTTGGTCAGATTGAGGAACTGGCTGAAGGCGCGCGCCACCGGCAACAGTTCGTCGTTGGACAGGTTTTGCAGCGTGTTCAGCAATTCCTGACGGTGCGCCTCGCTGCCGGCGCGTGACGATTTGGAAAGCTTACGGATGGTTTCAACGCGATCGAGAATATGCTCACCCAGCGCTTCTTTAATGGTTTCGCCGAGCAATTTGCCGAGCATACTGACATTACTTCGCATTGCCGAATATTGTTCGTTCATATAACCCCTGACCCATTTCGATATGATTTTTATCTTGTAAGTAAATTTCACGCGTGAGGCGAAGGGCGCCTGTTCCATGCAATCGCGTGCCTGTCCAATGGTCAATTGACACTATTTTTAGCAAAAAAACATCAAAATCGGCGCTTTTTCTGAAATTTAATTACGCCCCGCGGGTTATCAGTCTGGCTTATCACGCGAGCGTTCTACGCCTTTATAGGTAGGGGCATGATAAGACATTGCCCCTATCATTTCTCTGGTTTATTGATGGCAGAAATGATCGACCAATTGGCCCAACAGCTTGCGCGTCGGCTCGATAAAGGCGGTATCAATGTATTCATCAGGCTGGTGGGCCTGATTGATTGAACCCGGTCCCAGCACCAGCGTCGGGCAGACTTCCTGTACGAAAGGCGCCTCGGTGCAATAGTTGACCACTTCGGTGCGCGAGCCCAGCAGCTTTTCGATCACCGCGACCATATGATGATCGGTTGGGCACTCATAGCCGGGGATCGGCGGGTGCAGTTCGTCAATGGTCAAGCGTCCTGGCCAGCGTTCGCTGACCGGCGCCAGCGCGCTGTGCAGCAGTTCGTTGATGTTATCCAGCGTCATGCCCGGCAGCGGGCGAATATCCATATGCAATTCACAGCAGGCGCAGATACGGTTAGCCGCATCGCCGCCATGGATATGTCCAAAGTTCATCGTCGGATACGGCACGGCAAAGGCTGGATTGTTATAGCGTTGCTGCAAGGTGTTACGCAGTTCCATTAAATGGCCAATGGATTCATGCATCAGATCGATGGCATTGACGCCGCGCGCCGGATCGCTGGAGTGGCCGGATTGTCCGGTGATACGAATCGCATTGGAAATATGCCCCTTGTGCGCCCGCACCGGTTGCAGCGAGGTCGGTTCGCCGATAATGGCGAAATCCGGCCGGATCTGACTGGAGGCGGCAAAATAGCGCGCACCGGCCATGGTGGTTTCTTCGTCGGCGGTGGCCAGCACATACAGCGGTCTGGTCAGTTTGCTGGCGTCAATGTCACGTACTGCATCGAGAATAAAGGCGAAGAATCCCTTCATGTCGGCGGTGCCGAGGCCGTACAGCTTGTTGTCGTGTTCGGTCAGGGTGAACGGATCGCGCGTCCAGCGCCCTTGATCGTAGGGCACGGTATCGGTGTGGCCGGCCAGCAGCAGGCCGCCGCTGCCTTCGCCGATACTGGCCAGCAGGTTGAACTTGTTGCGGGTGTCCGGTACCGGCTGCACGTCGACACGGAAGCCCAAATCACTAAACCATCCGGCCAACAAGTTGATTAATGCTTCATTACTCTGATCGAGAGCGCCATCGGTGGCACTGATCGAAGGAGTGGCGATCAACGCCCGGTACAGCTCAATAAATGGAGGTAATTTCATCTTCACTGTTGACAGCCTTTGGTTAGGATAGTATCAATATTCATGCATTTATTTTGAATAAAAATACAGTAAGCTGGAGCGTAAGGGAACCCGAAGCCCGGATGTTTATAAAAACATCAACGCTCACCCACGTGGGCGATCGGCGTAACAACGCGAGTGAGCCCTGCTACCGGGGTCGCAAGCGACCACATTGCACGTTTATAAGGTGAAAGGCCACATGTTGAATACGCTGATTGTTGGTGCCAGCGGCTATGCCGGAGCAGAGCTCACGGCTTACCTGAATCGCCACCCACATATGAACATAACCGCTTTAGCGGTTTCAGCGCAAAGTGCAGATGCAGGAAAATTGCTTTCCGATCTGCATCCCCAGTTGAAAGGTATCGTCGATCTGCCGCTGCAGCCGCTGGTTGACGTTGCACAAGCGGCCAAAGGCATCGACGTGGTGTTCCTGGCCACCGCCCATGAAGTCAGCCATGACATTGCACCGGCGTTCCTGGCTGCCGGCTGCGTGGTGTTCGATCTGTCCGGCGCCTTCCGCGTACAGAGCGCCGAGTTTTATCAGCAATATTACGGTTTCGAACATCAACATGCCGATTTGCTGGAACAGGCGGTATATGGACTGGCGGAATGGCAGAGTGAACATATCAAACAGGCGCAGTTGATCGCGGTGCCGGGCTGCTACCCGACCGCCGCCCAATTGGCGTTGAAACCGTTGCTCGAACAGCAGTTGCTGAATCTCGATCAGTGGCCGGTGATCAACGCCACCAGCGGCGTCAGCGGTGCCGGGCGCAAGGCCAGTGTGAATACCAGTTTTTGTGAAGTCAGCCTGCAGCCGTATGGCCTCTTCAACCACCGTCATCAGCCGGAAATCGTCGCGCACCTGGGGACGCCGGTCATCTTTACGCCACATTTGGGGAATTTCCCACGTGGTATTTTGGCCACCATCACCTGTCGCCTGAAGGCCGGCGTAAGCGCCCAGCAGGTAGCGGCCGCTTACCAGGCCGCCTATCACGACAAACCGCTGGTGCGGCTGTATGCCAACGGCGTGCCGGCGCTGAAGGCGGTGGTTGGTCTGCCGTTCTGCGATATCGGTTTCGCGGTGCAGGGCGAGCATCTGATCGCCGTGGCGGCAGAAGACAATCTGTTGAAAGGCGCGGCCGCACAGGCGGTGCAGTGCCTTAATATTCGTTTTGGGTTCCCGGAAACCCAGTCACTCCTTAAATCAGCGTGAGTAAACAGCGATGAATCCGTTAATTATCAAGTTAGGTGGCGTGCTATTAGACAGCGAAGAAGCGCTGGAGCGTTTGTTTACCGCGCTGGACAGCTATCGCGCCCAGTATCAACGTCCGTTGGTGATCGTTCACGGCGGCGGCTGCGTGGTGGATGAGCTGATGAAGCAGCTTGCCCTGCCGGTGGTGAAGAAAAACGGTCTGCGGGTTACTCCGGCCGATCAAATTGACATTATTACCGGCGCGCTGGCCGGCACCGCCAACAAGACCTTGCTGGCATGGGCGGTGAAGCATCAAATCAATGCGGTCGGCCTGAGCCTGGCGGATGGCGGCAGCGTTACCGTGACTCAGCTCGATCCGGCGCTGGGCCACGTTGGCAACGCGCAGCCGGGTTCGCCGCTGCTGGTACAGACCTTGCTGACGGCCGGTTATCTGCCGGTAATCAGTTCGATCGGCATTACCGCCGAAGGGCAACTGATGAATGTGAACGCCGATCAGGCCGCGACGGCGCTGGCCGCCACGCTGGGCGCCGATCTGATCCTGTTGTCGGACGTCAGCGGTATTCTCGACGGCAAAGGCCAGCGTATTGCAGAAATGACGGCGCAAAAAGCGGAACAGCTGATCGCACAAGGCATTATTACCGATGGTATGGTGGTGAAGGTGAACGCGGCGCTGGATGCAGCCCGTACCCTTGGCCGCCCGGTAGATATCGCCAGCTGGCGCAATGCGGAAAAACTTCCGGCCCTGTTTAACGGCGAGTCTATCGGCACCCGGATCCTCGCTTAAATCAAGAATTAAAAAGGAATCAACAACATGCAAAACCAAGGCATCAAAAAAATCGTTCTGGCGTACTCCGGTGGCCTGGATACTTCCGCCATCATTCCGTGGCTGAAAGAAAACTACGGCGGCTGTGAAGTGGTCGCTTTCGTTGCGGATATTGGCCAGGAGCGCGGCGATCTGGAAGGCGTTGAGCAAAAAGCGCTGCAATCCGGTGCCTCTGAATGCCATGTGGTCGATCTGCGTGAAGAGTTTATTCGCGATTACGTTTATCCGGTGCTGCAGACCGGCGCGCTGTATGAAGGTACCTATCTGCTGGGAACCTCGATGGCGCGGCCAATCATTGCCAAGGCGCAGGTTGAGCTGGCGCTGAAAGTAGGCGCCGATGCGCTGTGCCATGGTGCGACCGGCAAGGGCAACGATCAGGTGCGTTTCGAAACCACCTACACCGCGCTGGCGCCGCAGTTGAAAGTGGTGGCGCCGTGGCGTGAATGGAATCTGCGTTCCCGTGAGGCGCTGCTGGATTACCTGAAAGAGCGCAATATTCCGACCACCGCATCGCTGGAAAAGATCTACAGCCGTGACGAAAACGCCTGGCATATCTCCACCGAAGGCGGCGTACTGGAAAGCCCGTGGAACGCGCCGAACAAAGATTGCTGGGTATGGACTGTCGATCCACAGGACGCGCCGGACCAGCCTGAGCAAGTCACCATCACCGTCGAAAAAGGCCGCGTGGTGGCGGTGGACGGCGAAGCCTTGACGCCGTACCAGTGCCTGGAAAAACTGAACGTGCTGGGCGCCAAACATGGCGTTGGTCGTATCGACATCGTGGAAAACCGCCTGGTGGGCATCAAGTCCCGTGGCTGCTACGAAACCCCGGGCGGCACCATCATGGTGGCGGCGCTGCGTGGCATTGAGCAGCTGGTTCTGGACCGTGACAGCTTCAAATGGCGTGAACAGCTGGGCTTGGAAATGTCCTATGTCGTTTACGACGGTCGCTGGTTTGCGCCGCTGCGTCGTGCCATCCAGGCCTCGGCCGAAGCGCTGGCGGAAGAGGTTAACGGTGAAGTAGTGCTGCAACTGTACAAGGGTCAGGTCACGGCGATTCAGAAGAAATCCACCAACAGCCTGTATTCGGAAGAGTTCGCCACCTTCGGCGAAGACGAAGTTTACGATCATAGCCATGCCGGCGGCTTTATCCGTCTGTTCTCACTGTCTTCACGCATCCGTGCGCTGAACGAAAAGAAAAAGTAAGTTTTCTCGGCGGTGACGTTGAGGGGCGCACGCTGTTGCGCCCCCGATGTTCTGAGCGACAAGCATAAAATATTCAGGAGCAAGATTATGGCACTTTGGGGCGGACGGTTCAGTCAGGCGGCGGATCAGCGGTTCAAACACTTAAATGACTCACTGCGTTTCGACTATCGTCTGGCAGAGCAGGATATCGTTGGCTCCGTGGCCTGGTCAAAAGCGCTGGTGACCGTCAACGTACTGACGGCGCAGGAGCAGCAGCAACTGGAACAGGCATTGAACGCATTGCTGCAACAGGTGCAGGCCGATCCGTTGGCGATTGTGCAAAGCGATGCCGAAGATATTCACAGCTGGGTGGAGCAGCAGCTGATCGACAAAGTCGGCGATCTGGGCAAAAAGCTGCACACCGGGCGTAGCCGTAACGATCAGGTGGCGACCGACCTGAAACTGTGGTGTAAACAGCAGATCGGTGAACTGCATCAGGCCATTGTGCAATTGCAGCAGGCGCTGGTGGCAACCGCTGACGCCAATCAGGACGCGGTGATGCCGGGTTATACCCACCTGCAACGCGCACAGCCGGTGACCTTTGCACACTGGTGTCTGGCGTATGTCGAAATGCTGGCGCGCGACGAAAGCCGCCTGCAGGATACGCTGAAGCGTCTGGACGTCAGCCCGTTGGGCAGCGGTGCGCTGGCCGGCACCGCATACCCGATCGATCGCGAACAGCTGGCGGGCTGGCTGGGTTTTGCATCGGCAACCCGCAACAGTCTGGACAGCGTGTCCGACCGCGATCACGTGCTGGAACTGCTGTCTAATGCGTCGATCAGCATGGTGCATCTGTCGCGCTTTGCCGAAGACCTGATCTTCTTCAACAGCGGTGAAGCGGCGTTTGTCGACCTTTCCGATCGGGTGACTTCCGGCTCTTCCCTGATGCCGCAGAAGAAAAACCCGGATGCGCTGGAACTGATCCGTGGCAAGTGTGGCCGCGTACAGGGCGCATTGACCGGTATGATGATGACGCTGAAAGGCTTGCCGTTAGCCTATAACAAAGACATGCAGGAAGATAAAGAAGGGTTGTTCGATGCGCTCGACACCTGGATGGACTGTCTGCAGATGGCAGCGCTGGTGCTGGACGGTATCCAGGTGAAGCGCCCGCGTTGCCAGGAGGCGGCGGAGCAGGGCTATGCCAATGCCACCGAACTGGCGGATTACCTGGTTGCCAAAGGCGTGCCGTTCCGCGAAGCACACCATATCGTCGGTGAAACGGTGGTGGAGGCTATTCGGCAAGGCAAGGCGCTTGAAGCATTGCCGCTGGCGGACTTGCAAAAGTTCAGCAGCGTGATTGGTGACGACGTGTATCCGATACTGTCGCTGCAATCGTGCCTCGACAAGCGTGCCGCCAAGGGCGGGGTATCGCCGCAGCAGGTCGCCAGCGCCATTGCCGAGGCAAAGCAGCGTCTGGCGTAACGCCAACGGCCAGTGAACATGGTAAAGGCGCGGCATGATGCTGCGCCTTTTGCTTTGTTGGCATGCATGACGCAAAAACCGGGCGGGTACCCGGTGAGTGGGATGCTTTGGCTGGTGAGGTTACTCGCCCGGACAGCGCTGGCAGCGTTCGGATTCGGCGGTCCCCAGTTTCAGCTTGGCCTGCAAGTCGCGCAGCGCGGTACGCAGCCCTTCTTCGATTACCGGATGGTAGAACGGCATGTCCAGCATTTGGTTGATGGTCATCTGCTGTTGATGCGCCCAGGCCAGCAGGTGCGCGATGTGTTCGGCGTCCGGGCCGATCATTTCGGCACCCAGGAAGCGACCGCTGCCCTGCTCGCCATAAACATGCAGCATGCCTTTGTTACGTAGCATGACGCGTGAACGCCCCTGGTTTTCGAACGACACCGCGCCGACCTCAAAGCAGCCGCAGGCGCTGAACTTCTGGCTGAGTTCGCGGAAGGTGGCACCGACCATGGCGATTTGCGGATCGGAGAACACCACCGAAATCGTGCTGCGGCGCAGGCCCGGTTTGACTTCCGGGTAACTGCCGGCATTTTCCCCGGCAATGCGCGCCTGATCGCTGGCTTCATGCAGCAGCGGCAACTGATTACTGGCATCACCGGCAATGAAAATATGCGGCACGCTGGTCTGCATGGTCAGGCGATCGGCCTGCGGCACGCCTTTGGCGTCCAGCTCCAGATGGGTGTTTTCCAGTCCCAGTTTATCCACGTTGGGCCGGCGACCGGTAGCGGCCAATACGTAATCCACCAGAATTTCCTGCGGGTTGCCATCCTGCCCCCGATAGCGGATGAAGACCTGGTCGCCCTCACGCTGCATCATGTCTACCTTGACGTCCGGATCGAGGTAAAACGCCTCCCCCAGCGTCTGGCTGGCGTATTGGCGCACCGTGCTGTCGGTCAATGGACCCACCGCGCCGCCAACGCCGAACACTTTGGTATCCACTCCCAGACGATGCAGTGCCTGGCCCAGTTCCAGACCGATGACGCCGGGGCCGAACACTGCTACCGAGCGCGGCAGATCGTCCCAATCGAACACTTGATCGTTGACGATCAGGCGATCGCCGAGAGCGTCCCAGGCGGCTGGCCAACTGGGGCGTGAACCGGTAGCGATGACGATGCGCTGGGCCGTGATGCGGGTATGTTCGTCCACCTGCAAGGTATTGTCGTCAATAAAGCGGGCATAACCGCTGATTTTGTCGTCCGCCGGAATGCTGTCGACGCCTTCTTGCACAAAACCGACGAACCGGTCGCGCTCGCGTTTGACGCGCGCCATCACTTCGCGGCCATTGATCGTGGTGTTGCCCGCCGGATGCACGCCGAAACCAGGGGCGCGTTCGATATGGTGCACCGCCTCTGCCGCGGCAATCAGCAGTTTGGAGGGCATGCAGCCCACGCGTGCACAGGTAGTACCGTAAGGGCCGCCTTCAATCATCACCACGCTCGGGGTGGAAAGTTTGGCTGCGCGGTAAGCGCCAAGCCCGGCGGTGCCGCCGCCGATCACCGCGACGTCTACATTCAGCTGTTTCATGTCAACACTCCGCTAGGATAAAAAAAGGCGGGTCATTTCACTGAGCCCGCCAAACGTTCACGTTGGATTTGCTTTTACTTATAAATCAGGCTGACAGGAATGATTCCAGATCGTCGCTGCCGCCAATGTGACGCCCGCCGATGAACACCTGCGGTACGGTAGCGCGGCCGCTGACGGCGCGCAGGCTGACGGTGGTGGCATCTTTGCCCAGCACGATTTCTTCATACTGAATACCGCGTTCTTGCAGCATCTGTTTTGCCTTGGCGCAGAATGGGCAGCCAGGTTTGGTGAACAGCGAAACGGATTCCTGCACTTTGAATTCCGGCGCCAGGTATTTCAGCATGGTGTCGGCGTCAGACACTTCAAACGGGTCGCCTGGCTTGTTGGGTTCAACGAACATTTTCTCAACCACGCCGTTGCGCACCAGCATCGAATAGCGCCATGAACGTGGGCCAAAGCCCAGATCGGCTTTTTCGACCAGCATGTTCATACCCTTGGTGAATTCACCGTTGCCGTCTGGCACAAAGGTGATGTTTTCAGCGTGTTGATCGGCTTTCCAGGCATTCATTACGAAAGTGTCATTGACGGATACGCACAGGATGCCGTCGACGCCGTGCTGTTTGAACACGTTGGACAGCTCGTTATAACGTGGCAAATGGCTGGAAGAGCAGGTTGGCGTGAATGCGCCCGGCAGTGAGAACACAATCACGGTTTTGTTTTTGAACAGGTCATCAGTGGTTACATCAATCCATTGGTCGCCCTGGCGAGTGTGGAAAGTAACCTGAGGGACTTTTTTGCCTTCTTGACTGGTAAACATTGAATAACCCCTTAATTAGGAAAAATAATTTTTTGCTGTTGACGTCATGTCGTTTGCTTGGTGGACATTATTCACGCTAGGGCTTGATAGATCTAATCGCTGATTGCTATCTTATCTATCGCTACGAGCTATCGTGGCCTGGAGGGAAACAATGAATATTCGTGATTTAGAATACCTGGTCGCCTTGGCCGAGCACCGCCACTTCCGGCGCGCTGCCGACTCATGCCATGTCAGTCAACCAACGCTCAGTGGGCAGATCCGTAAACTGGAGGACGAACTGGGCGTAATGCTGCTGGAACGCACCAGCCGTAAAGTGCTGTTCACCCAGGCGGGTCTGCTGCTGGTGGAGCAGGCGCGCACCGTTCTGCGGGAAGTCAAGGTGCTGAAAGAAATGGCCAGCCAGCAGGGGGAAGCCATGTCGGGGCCGTTGCACATTGGTCTGATCCCGACCGTTGGGCCGTATCTGCTGCCACAGATTATCCCGACGTTACATAAAACGTTCCCGAAACTGGAAATGTATCTGCACGAAGCGCAAACCCAGCAGCTGCTGGCGCAGCTCGACAGCGGCAAGCTGGACTGTGCCATTCTGGCGCTGGTGAAGGAAACAGAAGCGTTTATTGAAGTGCCGCTGTTCGATGAGCCAATGAAGCTGGCGGTGTATTCGGATCACCCATGGGCACAACGTGAGCGCGTGGCGATGCCGGATCTGGCGGGCGAAAAACTGCTGATGCTGGAAGACGGGCACTGTCTGCGCGATCAGGCGATGGGCTTCTGTTTCCAGGCCGGTGCGGACGAAGACACCCATTTCCGCGCCACCAGCCTTGAAACGCTGCGTAACATGGTAGCGGCCGGCAGCGGCATTACGCTGTTGCCGTCATTGGCGGTGCCAAACGCGCGTGAGCGCGACGGCGTGTGCTATCTCGACTGCTACAAACCGGAACCGAAGCGCACCATTGCCCTGGTGTATCGCCCCGGTTCCCCTTTGCGCAGCCGCTATGAGCAGTTGGCCGAGGCGATCCGCGAGCACATGCAGAGTTACATGGGCTCGGTGTTAAAACAGGCGGTTTAAGCCGTTTAACGCCGCCACCCGATAGGCTTCGGCCATGGTCGGATAGTTGAAGGTAGTATTAACGAAATACTCGATGGTATTACCTCCATTCTTCTGTTCCATGATTGCCTGGCCGATGTGGATGATCTCCGCCGCACGCTCGCCAAAGCAGTGAATGCCCAGGATTTCCAGCGTGTCGCGGTGGAACAGGATCTTCAGACTGCCGACGCTCATGCCGGCGATCTGTGCGCGCGCCAGATGCTTGAACTGGGCGCGGCCCACTTCGTACGGCACTTTCATCGACGTCAGTTCCTGCTCGGTTTTGCCGACGGAGCTGATTTCCGGAATGGTGTAGATCCCGGTCGGGATGTCTTCAATCAGATGCGCGTTGGCTTCCCCGGAGGCAATGGCCTGCGCGGCAATGCGACCCTGATCGTAGGCCGCCGACGCCAGGCTCGGGTAGCCAATTACATCACCGACGGCATAGATATGCGCCAGCGCCGTCTGGTACATGCTGTTTACCTTCAGCAGGCCGCGGCTGTCGGATTCCAACCCGACGTTTTCCAGACCCAGCGCGTCGGTGTTGCCGGTACGGCCGTTGGCATACAGCAGGCAGTCGGCTTTCACCTTTTTGCCCGATTTCAGATGCACGATGACGCCGTCTTCGGTGCCTTCAATTTTCTCGAACTCTTCGTTGTGACGGATCACCACGCCATTGTTCCAGAAGTGATAAGACAGTGAGTCCGACATTTCCTGATCGAGGAACGCCAGCAACCGGTCGCGGGTGTTGATCAGATCAACCTTGACGTTCAGGCCGCGGAAAATCGACGCGTATTCGCAGCCGATCACCCCGGCACCATAGATAATGACGTGGCGCGGTTCATGGCTCAATTCGAGAATGGAATCACTGTCATAAATACGTGAATGGGTAAAATCAACGCTGGCCGGGTGATAGGGCCGCGAGCCGCAGGCGATCACGATGTGATCGGCGCGGATGGTATCTTGGGTGCCGTCCTGATAGGTAACGCTGACGGTATTGGCATCGATAAAACGCGCATCGCCGGCAAACAGTTTGCACTGGTTGCGCTCGTAAAAGCCTTGGCGCATGCGGGTCTGTTGGTTAATGACGTTGTCGGCGTGGCGGAGAATGTCAGGGAACGTGGCGCTGAGCGTACGGGAGTTATTGTAGAGCGGGTTCTGGTTGAATTCGATAATACGGCTGACGGCGTGGCGGAGGGCTTTGGACGGGATTGTGCCCCAATGGGTACAGCCGCCGCCGACATTATTGAACCGCTCGATCACCGCCACTCGGGCGCCTTGTTTAACCAGTCCCATGGCGGCGCCTTCACCACCAGGGCCCGAGCCGATAACAATGGCATCAAATTGATAGTGCTGTTGCATGTGAGGTTAGACCTATTCTTATACAAAATTACAACGGTATCTTAACATCATAGCGCTGTGCGCCCAATCACCATTAGGCTTTTTGAGGCAAAGCACAATCTGCACGGGTTGGAATTGTGAGCAGGCGCGTTTGTATAAATGCTGTTGCAATAAAATTTGCTATATTGCCACCCTTACGGCGTTAGACTGAGTGAATGGAATTTATCTGGATATGCATATGGGCGTCAGAGCACAACAAAAAGAACGGACGCGTCGCTCTTTGATCGAAGCGGCGTTCAGCCAGCTGAGCGCCGAGCGCAGTTTTGCCAGCCTGAGTCTGCGAGAGGTTTCTCGTGAGGCAGGTATTGCGCCAACCTCGTTTTATCGCCACTTTCGCGATGTGGATGAGCTGGGGTTGACCATGGTCGACGAGAGCGGCCTGATGCTGCGCCAACTGATGCGGCAGGCGCGCCAGCGCATCGCCAAAGGCGGCAGCGTGATCCGTACCTCGGTCTCGACGTTTATGGAGTTCATTGGCAATAACCCCAATGCATTTCGCCTGTTGCTGCGTGAGCGCTCCGGTACGTCCGCGGCTTTTCGTGCGGCGGTTGCGCGCGAAATCCAGCATTTTATCGCCGAACTGGCGGATTACCTCGAACTGGAAAACCATATGCCACGTAGCTTCACCGAAGCTCAGGCCGAAGCCATGGTCACCATCGTGTTCAGCGCCGGCGCTGAAGCGTTGGATATCGACATCGAGCAGCGGCGTCAGTTGGAGGAGCGGCTGGTACTGCAATTGCGGATGATTTCCAAAGGAGCCTATTACTGGTATCGCCGCGAGCAAGAAAGATCATCTGTCACCCACGTATAAGAAGGTAAAAAGTAATGGAAAAACCAGGCCGTGAGAATGGCACCTTACTGCTGGCGTTGATTGCCGGCCTTTCGATCAACGGTTCTTTCGCCGCGTTGTTCAGCTCGGTGGTACCGTTTTCGATCTTCCCGCTGATCGCACTGGTGTTGGCGGTGTACTGCCTGCATCAGCGTTACCTTAACCGGGTGATGCCGGACGGCATGCCCAAGTTGGCCGCGGCGTGTTTCGTGCTGGGTTTATTGATATACAGCGCCATCGTACGTGCGGAATACCCGCAAATCGGCTCGAACTTCCTGCCATCGATCCTTTGCGTGGTGCTGGTGCTGTGGATTGGCATCAAACTGAAGGCGCGCAAGACGCTGGGTGGTCAATCGCAGCCATAATGCTGCCGGCCCGGGTGTCCCGGGCCTTATTGCTGCCGGTTGGCGCTAGACGCGTTTTTCCAACAGTACGCCGCATTCCATATGGTGGGTGTAGGGGAACTGATCGAACAGCGCCAGGCGGGTAATGTCATGCGTGGCCTGCAAGGTATCCAGGTTGGCGCTCAGCGTTTCCGGGTTGCAGGAAATATACAGGATGCGTGGATAGGCCTGTACCATCTTCACCGTTTCGTCATCCAGCCCACTACGTGGCGGATCGACAAAAATTGTCTCACAGTTATAGCTGCTTAAATCAATGCCTTGCAGACGATTAAAGCTGCGTACGCCGTTCATCGCCTGGGTAAACTCTTCCGCTGCCATACGAATGATTTGCACATTGTCTACCTGATTGGCGGCGATATTGTATTGTGCGGCGGCCACCGATGGCTTGGCGATTTCCGTTGCCAGCACGCGATCGAAATTGCGCGCCAGCGCCAGAGAAAAGTTACCGTTGCCGCAGTACAGTTCCAGCAAATCCCCCTTGGCATGCCGTGTGACGTCCAGCGCCCATTCCAACATGGCAACGTTTATCGCCGCGTTGGGCTGGGTGAAGCTGTTTTCCACCTGGCGGTAAATCATGTCGCGCCCTGCGACCGGCAGCACTTCATCGATGTAATCGTGATCCAGGGTGATTTTCATTTTAGAGGCGCGGCCAATCAGTTGCAGATCGAAACCCTGGGCGCGCAGATCATCGCGCAATTGCTCCGCGTGCCGTTGCCATTCATCGTCCAGCTTGCGGTGGTACAGCAGCGACGCGATGATTTTACCGCTTCGGGTTGACAGGTAATCGATCTGGAACAGTTTGCGGCGCAGAACGGGCTGCGGTTTGATGGCGGCGATCAGCGCGGTCATCAGGCGGTTGATCAGTTCGCTGGCGGCGGGAAAGCGGTCAACGCGAATCCGCTGCTTGGTCTGCTGGTCGAACATGATGTGGTACATCTCATCATCGTCGTGCCAGATGCGGAATTCGGCGCGCATACGGTAATGGCTCACTGGCGAGCGGAACACTTCCGGCTCGGGTGCCCCGAACGGCGACATCATGGACGCCAGCCGCTGGGTTTTCTCCGTCAGCTGTTCGTCGTAGCGTTCAATAGGCAGGTTCTCGGGCGTCATGGTCTTCTCGTCAGTCAAATTGGATCAGCGGGGATTGTAGGGAATTGGGCAGTGAAGTCCAGTTTTGTCAGCCTTATTATTTGTTACATTATTGGAAGTCTAGACATCCATTTACATTGATCGTAGCATTGCTGTCCGGCCTCAAGCAGCGAGTGAAAAGGGAATCCGGTGAGAATCCGGAGCTGACGCGCAGCGGTAAGGGGAAGTCACGGCGATAGCATATATTAATGCAGACACTGTCCACTGCTGGATGGGAAGTCATCGCCCGGTGTCGATTGGGTTGCGCAATCGACAAGTCCCAAGCCCGAAGACCTGCCGGTACTACGTCGCATTATTCATGACTGTCGCGAATCACCAGTCCATGAACCTGCGGCATCCGCAGATATGTTTGGATGCTTTTCCCAATGACAATGATAAAAAATACGCTGCTGTCGGTGGTTACCTCCGTCACGGCCTTTTCTGGATGGGCGCAAGACAACACCACGACCAATCACAGCGATAAACTGGTGGTTACCGCCAACCGTTTTCCTCAGCCGGTATCTTCGGTTCTGGCGCCGACCTCCGTCGTCACCCGTACTGATATCGATCGCTGGCAGGCCAAAAGCCTGACCGATGTGATGCGCCGTTTGCCGGGAGTGGATATTGCCCAGAACGGCGGCTTGGGGCAAAACAGCTCGCTGTTTGTACGTGGCACCAATTCCAGCCACGTATTGGTACTGATCGACGGCATCCGTCTGAATCAGGCTGGCGTCAGCGGCTCTTCCGATCTCAGCCAAATTCCTATTTCGCTGGTGCAGAAAATTGAATATATCCGTGGGCCGCGTTCGGCGGTGTATGGCTCCGACGCGATTGGTGGCGTAGTCAACATTATCACTACGCGAGAAAACAACGGCACTACGCTTTCCGCCGGGCTGGGTTCCAACGGCTATCAGGCGTATGACGCATCGACCCAGCAGCCGCTGGGGGACGACACCGTGGCAACGCTGGCGGGCAACTATACCTATACCAAAGGGTATGACGTGGTGGCTTATGGCAATACCGGCATGCAAAGCCAGCAGGATCGCGACGGTTTCATGAGCAAGTCGCTGTATGGCGCCATACAGCACCAGTTTACCGAACAGTTCAGCGGTTTCGTGCGCGGTTACGGCTATGACAACCGCACGGCCTATGATAGCTATTATTCACCGGGCGCTGCGCTGGTGGATACACGCAAGCTTTATAGCCAGACCTGGGACAGTGGGGTACGTTACCAGCAGGGCATTTATGCGACGCAGCTGATTGGCAGCTACAGTCACAGTAAAGACTACAACTATGATCCGCGTTTGGGCCAGTACGCCAGTTCGGCGCGACTGGACGATGTGGAACAGTACAACCTGCAATGGGGTAACACGCTGCAGGTCGGGCGTGGCACGGTGAGCGCCGGTGCCGATTGGCAGGATCAGAAAATCAAACCAAACACCGCCTCGGTGAGCGAAGAGAAAAGCCAGCGCAATACGGGCCTGTACCTGACCGGTCAGCAACTGGTTGGCCCGGTGACGCTGGAAGCCGCCGTGCGTGGTGACGACAACTCCGAATTTGGCTGGCACGGCACCTGGCAGACCAGCGCGGCCTGGGAGTTTGTCGAAGGATATCGCCTGGTGGGGTCTTACGGCACCGCCTTCAAAGCACCGAACATGGGCCAGCTGTATAGCGACTTTTATGGCAATCGCGATCTGAAACCAGAAGAAAGCAAGCAGTGGGAAGGTGGCTTCGAAGGGCTGACCGGGCCAGTGACCTGGCGCGTTTCTGCTTACCGTAATGACATCGACAACCTGATCGACAGCGATCCGGTGAGCTACCGTTATTACAACATCGGTAAAGCGACCATCAAAGGCGTTGAGGCGACCGCTTCGTTTGAAACCGGCCCGTTGACGCATCAGATTGGCTACGACTACGTTGACCCGCGCAACGCCAAAACCAATGAGGTTCTGCTGCGCCGCGCCAAACAACAGGTGAAGTATGAACTGGATTGGCAGGTCTATGACCTGGACTGGGCGGTGACCTATCGTTATCTGGGGCAGCGTTTTGACAAAGATTACAGTAGCTACCCGAGCGAGACGGTCAAACTCGGCGGCGTCAGCCTGTGGGATCTCGCCGTTTCGTATCCAGTCACATCACATCTGACAGTTCGTGGTAGAATTGCCAACCTGTTTGATAAAGATTATGAGACGGCATATGGCTACGCTACTCCAGGAAGAGAATACTCCCTCACTGGAAGCTATACCTTCTAATTCCACCGCGACTCCACGCCCGACGGTGTTGGTATTTGATTCCGGCGTCGGTGGACTTTCGGTGTATCAAGAGGTCCGGCAATTGCTGCCGGACCTGCACTATATATACGCTTTCGATAACGTGGCGTTTCCGTACGGCGAAAAGTCTGAACAGTTTATCGTTGAGCGGGTATTGGAGATTGTCGGCGCGGTGCAGCAACGTTACCCGTTGGCGATTGTCATTATTGCCTGCAATACCGCCAGCACCGTTTCCCTGCCAGCCTTGCGCGCACGTTTCAGTTTCCCGGTAGTGGGTGTAGTACCCGCCATCAAGCCTGCCGCCAAGCTGACCGCCAACGGCATCGTTGGCCTGCTGGCGACGCGCGGTACCGTACAGCGTAGCTATACCCATGAGCTGATCGCCCGTTTTGCCACCGACTGCAAAATCGAACTGCTGGGTTCTTCGGAGCTGGTTGAACTGGCAGAAGCAAAGCTGCATGGCGAAGAGGTGCCGTTGGCGGCGTTGAAGAAGATCCTGCAACCGTGGCTCAGCATGCGCGAGCCACCAGACACGGTCGTGTTGGGTTGCACTCATTTCCCGCTGTTGGCCGACGAGCTGATGCAGGTATTACCGCAGGGCACCCGCCTGGTGGATTCCGGTGCGGCAATCGCCCGTCGGGCTGCGTGGTTGATCTCGTCCCAGGAAAATTTGCGATCATCGCAAGAAGAGAACGTTGCCTATTGTATGGCGTTAAATGACGATACCGACGCTTTATTGCCCGTTTTACAGAGTTATGGCTTCAATTCGTTGAAAAAACTGGCGATATAACGGCGATTTGATTAAATGTTCGACGGTTGAAAAGTTTTTTGAAATTAGGGGTTGCGGCCTTCTGAGAACTCCCTATAATGCGCCTCCACTGACCGGGAACAAC
>NZ_JBGMUT010000011.1:0-122427 GCF_041448735.1 Serratia odorifera
CCGAAGGAGGTTTGAGCCGAGCGCAGCGAGACCACGTTGCTTTAGCAACGGCCCGTAGGGCAAGCATCGCAGATGCGCGTAATCCTCTCTCGCCAACCATCATTCGAAAAACCTGCTTTTTAAAGCAGGTTTTTTTCGTCTGTAGTTTATCTTGAACCAAGCCCGGTAGCGGCGTTGGCCGTTGGGTCACTGCGGTAGACCGACAGCGCCAATCAATACCGCCATCGCCAACATCAGTAATGCTACGCACCAGATAGCCAGCAGTGAATGGCGGATATGCCTGCCAAGATCGATGCCGCTTAGACTGGCCAGTAGCCAGGCGCTGCCGACCATCGGGCTGATGGAGAAACCGACGTTTTCTCCCAGCATCATGGCTCGGGCGGCAAAGGCGGGATCGATACCGTGCGCCTCGCCGATCGACATTACCACCGGCAGAATACCGAAATACCAGGGATCCGCACCGAACATCATTCCCAGCGGCAAGGCGAACACGCCAAGCAACAGGTAAAGGTAGCGGGACAGCGTTTCCGGCAATAGGGCGATTGCCTGATTGGTCACCTGTTCGAGCATGCCGCTGTGGGTCAGCACACCAAGAAACACCGCTGCGCTAAATAAAACGGTCGCCAGCAACAATGCTTCACCGGCATTCTGACGAATACTCAGCAGCTGCGTTTTCGCATCGGGATAGTTGATTGCTAACGCCAATGCCAGGGCGATCAGGAAAATGAACAGGCTTGGCAGGCCGCTGGCCAATAGTAAAACAATCATGACCAGCGTCAGCAGCGCATTGCTCCAATAGCGCCAGCGCGGTGGCGCGGTATTGGGCACGCCTGCGTTTTCTGTGGTCAGTCCCGGTGTGACAACCGGCTTAACACGCGGCGTTTTGCTCAATATCCATGCCATTACCAGACAACAACCCAGGCCAAACAGCTGAACTGGCCACAGGGGTTGCCAGAGTGTGATGGGGTCGATATTGACCACGCTTGCGGCACGCAGCACCGGCGCGGTCCACGGCACCATATTCATGATGCCGGCGGTGCAGCCGGTCAGCAGTGTCAAATGCAGTAGATTTAGGCCAAGCCGTTGGTAAACCGGCAGAAAAGCGGTGATGGTAATCAGATAGGTGGTCGCGCCGGCGCCGTCCAGATGCGCCAGTGCGGTGACCAGAACGTTGATCATCATAATGCGTGTCGGGCTATTGCCCGCCAACTGCAGTAACTTCTCCACCAGCGGGGTAAACAGCCCTTGTGCGTTCATGATGCTGAAATACAGGATAGCGCAGATGAACAGCGCGACCACCGGTGCCAGTGTCACGATCCCCTTGCTAATGAACCCCTGGATTTGCCCGATGGGAAAACCGGCGAGCATTGCAGCGATGATCGGCACCAGGATCAGGGTGACGACCGGTGAAACACGCCCGCTCATCAACAGGATGACGCAAAGCAGTACGGTACATACGGCGATGATGCCGATCATGATTAATCCCTCTTATCATTATTATTCTCGCGATGGTTCTGCCGGCGGCGTTAGAGCGTAAGCAGCCAGGTTGTGACTTCCGTCAGGAGTTGTTGCGCATTATTGTCCAGCATCAGGAAGTGTGAGTTACCGTGGATACCGCGTTGTGGCAGGTCGATTTCATCAACCCGAATACCACGGCGGCGCAACTTGGCTAAATGGTTCGCCACCGTGCTGCGATAGTCTTGCCACACGGCATGTTGATCGAAATGATCGCCCCACAGCACCAGGTGCGGGGGAATCGCGTGGTTCAAGTCAGCGCACTGCGGCGCACCGGAAGGTTCCAATGCCACCACCGCCAGCACGCTCTGCGGGCGTTGAACGGCCATCTGCAGTGCAAAACCACCGCCTTGACTGTGGCCGATGATGATACAGGGGCCGCCGATGCTATCCAGCAGGGCATGATAGGCCGACAGCGTAATGGCTTCGTGACCGCTCCAGCGCGGTACCCATTGGCAGGCAAAATAATCAAAGACGTGCAGCGGAAAACGACTATCGCCGAATGCCTGGCGCTGTTGCGGATCCTGGTGATAACCGTCGCTGGGGCCAATGCGGAACATCTGCCAGGCCTCATTTTTGGTACGGAACAGCGGCGGCTGCGGCCAGACTTCTGGCACTGGGCTCCAGCCGGAGCGGCCGCGTTCGACCGCGTCGCAGAGATACAGGTTCCATCCCTGTTGCAATAGCCACTGTAGCCAGCCAGGGCGGCCATCTGGCGTGCTTTCCCAATTGGCACCGGTCATTCCTCCACCATGCCATAGCAAAATCGGGATACTGGAGCAGGGGTGGTTTTGTATAAATGCCTGCACATACATTTGGCCGCTGACGATGTCACCATTCATGTCGATTTCACGCTCGGCGGCACCTTGTGCCAATCGTTGTCGGCGTCGCGGTTGGTTACGCAACCTGATGTCGTTTCCGCCGACGAAGAAGCTGCGGATTTCTTTCAGATCCATCTTTTCTCTCCCGATCAGTTTTTGGCATAAAGCGCGTTATTGGCCAGTGGAAAGCAGCGGATTCTCGGAGTCGCCAGGTGGTAATGCCGATCGATGATCCGTTCCAGTTCCTGCATGAAGGTCGCCATCAGCGCCTGGTCGCGATGCGGTTGCTGACGGTATTTCACCTCGGCGTACAGCGGACTGCCGAGTAATGGTTGGCAAGCGAGCAGCATTTGGATCTGTACCTTGTCGGTTTCGGCGTCGAGCAGCTCAACGCACAGGTCGCGACACGCCTGCTGCAAGCGAGAGTGACTGTCGACGGGGTGTTGCTGGTACCAGCTTGGCGAAAGATGGAAGGTGATGACAGGCATGGCAACTCCTTGTGCACTGGATAAAAAATAAACGGTTGTGCATCCAATGTAGATGGAGTTATTTTTGTTTAAAATCGCAAAATTTCGCACCATTGATGCATGAAACACAAAAATTACGATATCCATCAGCTACGCGCTTTTCTCGAGGTCGCGCGATATGGCAGTTTCCAACAGGCGGCGTGTAGCCTGTCGTTGTCGCCTTCGGCACTTAGCCGGCGCATTGCCAGTCTGGAAGCCGAGCTGGAGGCGCCGCTGTTTGCGCGTACCACCCGTTCGGTACTGTTGACCAGTGCCGGACATAGCTTGCAGCAAGAAGCATTGCCCTTGTTGCAGGCGTTGGATAACTGTACTCAGCAGGTGGCATGGCAAGCGCAGGGATACGGCGGCAAACTGGCGGTGTCGTGTATCAGCAGCGCCGCGTTTGCCTTATTTCCCCAGGCGCTGAGGCTCTTCCGCCAGCGCTACCCCAATATGCGTATCGAATTGCATGATGACACTGGCCTGCGGGTACAGCAGCAGGTGTTGGCGGGCAACGTCGCGTTTGGCCTGACGACGCTATGTCACCGCAGTAACGATCTCTATGCCGAAGCGCTGCTGGCCGATCCTTACGTCGTTATGGTGCCGCAGCAACATCCCTGGCGTAGCCGCTCTCAGGTGACCTGGCATGAATTACCGCTTATTTCGGCATTGGGCTGGCCATTGGTGGGGTTACGCCAGAGCAGCGCCAATCGCCGGCAAATTGACGAAGTGCTGCATGCCTGCGGCATCAGTGCGCCATGGTTCGATGAAGTCGAACATTTATCATCAATCCTGGGGTTGTTACGCTGTGGCGGAAGCGTGGTGGTGATGCCACGTCTGGCCATTGAGCTGTGCGGTGAGTGGGGATTGGTATGCTTGCCGCTGGTGGAGCCGCGTATGGTGCGCACCATCGCTTTGATACGGCGCCAGGAGGCGGTGTTATCCCATTGCGAACAGGCATTGTGGTCGTTGCTCGGCGAGCAACTGCAGCAGTTACAGCGCAGCTGGTTGCAACAGCAGGTGATACAGCCGTCGGATGTCGGTAATCTGCGACAGCCGACGGGATGATTGTCGCCAGTAAGAGACATATAACCTGCTGAAAATTAAGGTATAAAATAACTTTACCTTAAGTCGTCGTTTTTAGGCGACAGTTGGCATCGGCGGCGAAACGGCGGGGTAGGCGGGTCAAACGCCGGCGGAAACGGAAGGGAAGAATAAAATCCTTTTCCATTCAAACGATTAATGGCGATTTTATCGGCTTGGCGGAGCAATAATGCGAAGTTGGCACGCCAAGTGCAATACCTATAGCGTAGATGCTCATTCCACCTCTTATGTTCGCCACATGGCCTCATAAACCCTGGGAATGACGCAGAGCCGATTTAGGGTGCCTATTGCCCACCAGAACGATGAATACATCGCTTGCGATGCGGACATCACACTGCGGGCATAACGTTGAGTGAGGCACCACCCCTGTTGTCCAAGACCTGATTGCTTCTTTATACACTTGTCGTTACGGCAAGTGTTTTTTTTTCTGCATCCTTCACGCCGCCTATTTATTGGCTACGTCTCTCACGTATCACGATGGTAAATGATTCGCAGCCCCAGACCACGGCGAAAAAAAAGCGTGACCAGAGGTCACGCCTTGTGAATCAACCGTTGTGGCTTACTCGCCGTTCTGCTTGAGCGTGAGCATCAGCCCTTCGCGGCGCATCTGGGCGGCTTCTTCCGAGCGGTGGAGTTTCTCCAGCACGTCTGCCAGCCAGGCGTAATCGTAAGCGTCCGGCCGTTGCTTCAGCGCTTCGCGGAACGCGTCGCTGGCCTGCTGCCATTCGCCATGCTTTATCAACAGCTGACCCAGGGTGCTGTTCAGCAGCGGCGTTGCACCATGTTGTTTGATCTGCTGACGCAGCGCCTTTTCCAACTGTTGCGCATTACCAGACTTGATGCGTGGGATCAGCAGCACCAAACGCTCGTCATACTGACGCTTCAGGCTATCGATGACGATCTCCTGCGCCATGTCATGATCGTTGCATTCGATCAGGTGTTCCACCATCGCTATCTGCAACGGCACCTCGTGGCGGGTCTTGCGGCTTTGGTCTTTCCACCAACGCTTCAGGCCTTCGCTGCCTTCATCCGCCATCGCCTGATTCATCAGGCCGATATAAGCCTGTTGCTGCAACGCCTGCAATTGTTCTTCGCTATGCAGATTGATTTTGCTCATCGACGGCAGTATTTCCAGCAGTGACGCATAGCCGCCGGTACGCAGGTAGGCCTGCTCCGCCAGCCGCAGCACTTCCGGATGACGCGGCGCCTGGTTCAGCAGGCGATCGACGCCGTGGCGTGCGGCATGCGCTTCGCCCTGCGCCAGCTGAATACGCACCCGCGTGATGTCTACCGGCAGTTGGTCGGTATCCGCCGCTTCGGCCGCGCGCTCCAGGTATTGGTTGGTACGGAAATCGTCACCGCGTTGCTGCGCCGCTTCGGCCGCCAGCAGGTAGTTTACTACCGGCTGTTCTGCATGATCGGCATTGCGCGTCAGCAGTTTTTCAACCTGTTTGTAATCTCCCTCTGCCAGTTTGATCAACGCGGCTTTGGTTTGCTTGCGTGCACGGCTGCGCTTACGACCAAGGAACCAGCCGCGGGTGCGCGCGCCGGTACGGAAAATGCGCCGCAGGATCCATTCGATGACCAACAGCACCACGAACAGCAAAATCCCCATGATCGCCAGGCCGGTGACGCTGGTTTCAATATTGTAATTATCGGTCTGGATCAGCACGTAGCCTTGATGGCCGGCCAGCATCGGCCCCACCACCACGCTGGCGATCAACACCAGGAACAGGAATAACACGCGTAACATGGCTTATCCCTCCTGGTGAGTGGCAGCACCTTGCGCCAACAGATTACGTACCCGGCTCTGCATCAGTTTTTCCAGCAGCGGCTGGCTCTTCAGCTGTTGTGGTACGTCCATGGACACCGGTTGCTGACTCAGCGCGTCCAGCTCTTCAAGGAAGGCCTTGGTCGCCGGGTCGGTGGTGTCGAAGTAGGCGCGAACCCAGGTGGAGATGGTTTCCAGCGACTGTTTATAGGTTTCGTTCTGATGGCGCGGCACCGCCTGGGCGGCCACCAGCAGGCGTGAACGGATATTTTCACGCAGGTAGATATCCTGGTTGGGTGCCAGCAGTGGCTCGGCGCTGGTATCACGGCGGCGAATGGTAATAAAGTCGGCCATAAAGTTATGCCAGCTTTTGCTCAGATTCTGCCGCCATTCGCTCAATGAGCTGGACAGCTCGGTGCTGTCTTCATCCATCGGCGCTTCGTCACTGTCGTTATCCGCCAGGCGCAGGTTATCCACCTGATTGGACAACTGATTGACCTTCAGAATAATGCCGTCGAAATCCACCTGTGAAACGGTAGACAGCGTGCTGACGTCTTCAGTGATGGCGCGACGCACCTCGAGCAGGCTGGGATCGTTCATGTCTGCCAGGCTGGCGTCGGCGCTCTTTAGCAGCGCGGCGGCGGTGGTGATATCCTGATCGCTCCACAGTTTGCGGCCGGCCATTTTCACCAGGAAGTCGGCCTGCGCCAACAGCCAGGTTTTGGCGTCGCTACCTGAAATGGTCGCGACTTTTTCCTGTAATTCGGTCAACTGGCGCGCCAGCGAGTTTTGTTCGCGGTCGGCAGCATCAAGGGTTTTTCCCTGCTGCTGCAACAGACCTTCCAACGCGTTTTTTTCCTGCTGCTGGCTCTGTTTGAGTGCGCTCAGCTGTTGTTGCAGGGTCTGGTTGGCGGCGATCAGCGCCTGTGCCTGCTGGTGCGTATGGTAATAACCGCCGGCGCCCAGCGCGATTACCAGCACGATGGCGATAGCACCAAGCAGTGGGCCGCTATTTTTGCCCTTGCGGCTATCAGCCTCTGGCTGCTGGGGGCTCTCAACCGCACGGGCTGGCTCTTCAACCGGGGCGGATGGGGTATTTTGTTCCGTCATAGTGGCACATCCCATAGTCAGGTTTATTGTTGTCTTCTGTGTTGCTTCAAGCCGCATCCATGCGGCCGCGATGCTACTCGAACTGTTTAGGCTACAGCGCGCGAATCAACGCGTCATTATCGGCATTCTCGGCGACCCGAATGGTGCTCCAGCCCAGATCCCGGGCCTGGGTCGCCAGGCGTTCGCTCACTACTATCAGCCGGCAGCGCAGTAGCCACGACGCGCGATAGTAATCAGGAACCAGATTATAGAGCTGTTGTAACATTTCGCCGCTGGTGACGACCAGCGTATCAACCCCGGCGCGTTGCCAGTGAGCGCTTTGCTCGGCGCCGTCATAATGCACCGGGCTGCGTTGATAACATTCATAATAGCTGACGTTGGCGCCGCGTTCGCGCAATGTATCGCCCAACAGTTCACGGCCGCCATTGCCGCGCAGAATCATCGCCTGCTTGCCGTCGAGCTTTTGCAAGGCCGGTAATAATAGCAGCGTTTCGCTGATCTGGCGCTCTTGCGGGAATTCTACCGGCAGGCTGGTAATGCGGTGCAAGGCCAGCGCGGTGTTACGACCAATGGCGTAATAGCGTGGTTTGGTCGGCCAAGGCAACCCGGCACGCCCCATCACCGAATTGGCGTAGTTCACCGAGTGCTGCGACAGCACAAAGACCAGGTCGCCCTCGCGCTGTTGCTGCAACGCCTGCGGCAGAATCGGCAGATCGCCACCGGGGGCGAAGTCAATCAGCGGCGCATGATAGGCAACCCGTCCGAGTACGCGCAGGCGGCTCACCAACTGTTCGCCAAACGGGGAAGGGCGGGTTACCAGGATCGTCATGCCGGGGGATTCCCTTGATAAACGTCACGCAGAATATCGCGGGCGCCCTTGGCCAGCAGTTCTTCCGCCAGCTCGATGCCCATGTGTTCGGCCTGTGCCGCCGGGCCACGGCGTTCGCCGCGCACCATCAGACTGCCGTCCGGCGCGCCGACCAGTGCGCGTAGCCACAGCGTATCGCCGTCCAGCTCGGCATAGCTGCCGATTGGCACCTGGCACCCGCCTTCCAGCCGGGTGTTCATGGCGCGTTCCGCCCGCACTCGGGTGGCGGTGAGTTCATGATTCAACGGGGCCAGCAGGGCGCGGGTCACCGCGTCGTCAAGCCGGCATTCAATGCCTACCGCACCCTGACCGACCGCCGGCAGGGATTCTTCCGGGCTCATCGGGCTGCGAATGCGCTGCTCAAGGCCCAGGCGCTTCAGCCCGGCCACCGCCAGAATGATGGCGTCATAATCGCCGTTATCCAGTTTGGCCAGGCGGGTGCCGACGTTGCCGCGCAGATCGCGCACCAGCAGATCGGGGCGACGCTGGCGCAACTGGCATTGGCGGCGCAGGCTGGATGTGCCGACCACGCTGCCCTGCGGCAGTTGATCGAGGGAAGCGAAACGGTTTGATACAAATGCATCGCGCGGATCGTCGCGCTCACAAATGGTCACCAGGCCGAGCCCGGCGGGAAACTCCACCGGCACGTCTTTCATCGAGTGCACGGCGATGTCGGCTCTGCCTTCCAGCAGCGCCAGCTCAAGCTCTTTGACAAACAGACCCTTACCGCCGACCTTCGCCAGTGGCGTATCCAGAATGATGTCGCCGCGCGTGACCATCGGCACCAGCTCGACCTGCAAATCAGGATGACTTGCCATCAGGCGCTGTTGCACATAATGTGCTTGCCAGAGCGCGAGTGGGCTTTGTCGGGTGGCAATTCGAATAATTTTGTCTAACATGCTTGTTACCGTTTTAATATTTCGCCGTCCATCCTACCACCGAGGATGAAAACTGTCAGTGTAAGAAGCCACAGGCGAAGAAAGGACAACGGAATCAAAGGGAGGTGGATGAAATTTAGGGGCAGTTGACACTGCGGGTAATCGTTTAGAAAAGCGCTACAATAAGTGTGTCGCGTTAGCTTCTTTACGGTCAATCAGCAAGGTGTTAAATTGATCACGTTTCCAGCAATAAGTTGTCAAATATTCTTCTAAACCTAACGACGCTTATGGAATACGGGTTTTTTTCCAAGCACCGGGATAATCAGGCGAGACGTCTTGTACCTCTACATCGAGACACTGAAACAAAGACTGGATGCGATCAACCAACTACGTGTCGATCGTGCCCTGGCGGCAATGAAACCTGCTTTTCAACGGGTCTACGGTCTGCTGCCTACTTTATTGCATCACCATCACCCACTGATGCCGGGCTACCTGAATGGTAACGTTCCCCACGGCATCTGTCTGTATACGCCCGACGAAAGCCAACAGCATTATCTCAACGATCTGGAAGACAAATGGGGCAGCCCGTTTGCCAAGCCTGTCAGCGGTGAACTGCCGATCACCGGCGTATATTCGATGGGCAGCACTTCATCGATCGGCCAGAGTTGCAGCTCGGATCTCGACATCTGGGTATGCCACCAGTCCTGGCTCGATAATGAAGAGCGTAACCGGCTCCAGCAAAAATGCAGCCTGCTGGAGAAGTGGGCGGCATCGATGGGCGTGGAAGTCAGCTTCTTCCTGATTGATGAAAACAGATTCCGCCATAATGAAAGCGGCAACCTGGGCGGCGAAGACTGCGGTTCTACCCAGCATATCCTGTTGCTCGACGAATTCTATCGCACCGCGGTGCGCCTGGCCGGCAAGCGTATTCTATGGAATATGGTGCCGTGCGAAGAAGAAGCCCATTACGATGAATACGTTTTGTCGCTGTATGCCCAGGGGGCATTAACGCCGAACGAATGGCTGGATCTGGGCGGCCTGAGCACCCTGTCGGCGGAAGAATACTTTGGCGCCAGCCTGTGGCAACTGTATAAAAGCATCGACTCGCCGTACAAGGCGGTGTTGAAAACGCTGTTGCTGGAAGCCTACTCCTGGGAATATCCCAATACGCAACTGCTGGCAACGCATATCAAGCAGCGGCTGCATCAAGGTGAAATCGTCTGTTTCGGCCTTGACTCCTATTGCATGATGCTGGAACGCGTTACGCATTATCTCACGCAAATCAACGATACCACCCGCCTCGATCTGGTACGCCGCTGTTTCTATCTCAAAGTCTGTGAAAAGCTGTCGCAGGCCAAAACCAGCGTCGGTTGGCGGCGTGAAATACTCGGCCAGCTGGTCAGCGAATGGGGCTGGGATGACGCCCGTCTGGAAATGCTGGATAACCGCGCCAACTGGAAGATCGAACGGGTGCGTGAAGCACACAACGAACTGCTTGATGCGATGATGCAGAGCTATCGCAATCTGATTCGTTTCGCGCGTCGCAACAACCTGAGCGTCAGCGCCAGCCCGCAGGATATCGGCGTGCTGACTCGCAAGCTGTATGCCGCGTTTGAAGCGCTGCCGGGCAAGGTGACGCTGGTTAACCCGCAGATTTCTCCGGACCTGTCGGAAAGCGATTTGACCTTTATTCATGTGCCGATTGGCCGTGCCAACCGCACCGGTTGGTACCTGTACAATCAGGCGCCGGCCATGGATTCGATCGTCAGCCATCAGCCATTGGAATATAACCGCTACCTGAACAAGCTGGTGGCCTGGGCGTACTTCAATGGCTTACTGACTTCCCGCACCCGACTGCATATCAAAAGCGGCAATCTCTGTGACACCGCCAAGCTGCAGGAACTGGTGGCCGACGTCTCGCACAGCTTCCCGCTGCGCCTGCCGGCACCGACGCCAAAGGCGCTGTACAGCCCGTGCGAAATTCGCCATTTGGCGATTATCGTCAATCTGGAAAACGATCCGACCGCCGCGTTCCGCAATCAGGTGGTGCACTTCGATTTCCGCAAGCTTGACGTATTCAGCTTTGGCCAGCAGCAGCAATGTCTGGTGGGCAGTATCGATCTGCTGTACCGCAATTCATGGAACGAGGTGCGTACGCTGCATTTCAGCGGTGAGCAGTCGGTGCTGGAGGCGTTGAAAACCATTCTGGGTAAAATGCATCAGGATGCGGCGCCGCCGGAATCGGTGGAGGTGTTCTGTTACAGCCAGCATTTGCGTGGCCTGATCCGCACCCGTATTCAGCAGTTGGTAACCGAATGCATCGAGCTGCGGCTTTCCAGCACCCGCCTGGAGCCAGGGCGCTTCAAGGCGGTGCGGGTTGCCGGTCAGACCTGGGGGCTGTTCTTCGAACGGTTAAGCGTATCGGTGCAAAAACTGGAAAACGCGGTGGAATTTTATGGCGCGATTTCCAACAACAAGCTGCACGGCCTGTCGATCAAGGTTGAAACCGATCAGGTGCATCTGCCGCCGGTGGTCGATGGCTTCGCCAGCGAAGGCATCATCCAGTTCTTCTTCGAAGACACCACCGATGATAAAGGCTTCAACATCTATATTCTGGATGAGTCGAATCGGGTTGAGGTCTACCACCACTGTGAAGGCAGCAAAGAGGAGCTGGTGCGTGACGTTAGCCGCTTCTATTCGTCCTCACACGATCGCTTTACCTACGGTTCCAGCTTTATCAACTTCAACCTGCCGCAGTTCTATCAGATCGTGCAGATCGATGACCGCACGCAGGTGATCCCTTTCCGCAGCAGCACCCTGTCGAGCCTGTGCATCACGGTGCCCGATGGCAGTGCGCCGCAGCCGCTAAAACAGCAGTATCAACTGCATTGACTCCGCGGGAACAGGGCAGCATTTACGCCACCCTGTTCCCCACGGCCAGTGCAATCAGGCGAAGCGCACCGACTCCCCGGCCTGCGTGCTGGCGGCTTCGTTCAGCAACGCATAAAACGACTGGCCGCTGCGATCGCAGATCCAGTCGCCGTCGCGGTAGTTAAAGTGATAACCGCCGGCCTTGGTCGCCAGCCAGACCTGGTGCAACGGCTCTTGGCGGTTGATGACGATTTTGGTGCCGTTTTCGAAACTTAGCGTCATCACGCCGCCGTTGGTTTCGTAATCGATGTCGGCATCGCCATCGAAATCATCCAGCGTCTCTTCGATATTAAGCATCAGTTGGTCAGCCAACTGGTGAAACTCACTGTCGTTCATATTCAATTCCTATTGCTTTTCATGATCCATCTACCGATTATAGAGAGCTTGGATGCATGGATTACAGGCATTAATGCAAATGAAAAAACAACTACGCTATGCGCTGCTGGCAGTGACGCTCGCCGGGCTTTCCGGTTGCGGTCTGAAAGGGCCGCTGTACTTCCCACCGGCCGATCCGGCAACGCAAAAACCGGCCACGCCGCCGGTGACGACTGGCGATCACGTACAGAAGAACCAGCAGGATCTTTCTGGTTCACAGCAAAAACCGTCGATGAGCGCAGAGTAACGCGATGCGCGGTGCCGGGCGCTAGCACACAGTGTATACCCAAAAGAAGGCAAGTTGCAGCGCGGCGGTGGCGCGGTGGCAAATCGGTCGCAGACCGGCGTGAGCAAGGCTGGCGCTGGCCATGTGGCCAGGGAGCGTAGGCTAGCGGCAAGGCGGCTTGCAGTATGATGGGCAGAGCGCGTCCAGATAGCGGAGTATGATATGCAGTTCTCCAAAATGCACGGTCTGGGCAACGACTTTATGATGGTCGATGCCGTAACACAGAATGTCTATTTCTCACCTGAGCTGATCCGCCGGCTGGCCGATCGGCATTTAGGCATCGGTTTTGACCAGCTACTGGTGGTGGAACCGCCATACGATCCGGAGCTCGATTTCCACTACCGCATTTTTAATGCCGACGGCAGTGAAGTGGCGCAGTGCGGCAACGGTGCGCGCTGTTTTGCCCGCTTCGTGCGTCTCAAGGGGCTGACCAACAAACGCGATATTCGCGTCAGCACCCAAACCGGCCGCATGGTATTGAGCGTGACCGACGACGATCTGGTGTGCGTCAACATGGGCGAACCGAATTTTGATCCCCAGACGGTGCCGTTTCGCGCCGCCAAGGCGGAAAAAACCTACATCATGCGCGCTGCGGAACACACGGTGTTGGCCGGCGTGGTATCGATGGGCAATCCACATTGTGTTTTGCAGGTAGATGATGTAAAAACCGCCAAAGTAGAATTGCTTGGCCCGGTGCTGGAAAGCCACGAACGTTTTCCTGAGCGCGCCAATATCGGTTTCATGCAGGTGGTCAGTCGCGATCGCATCAAGCTGCGCGTTTACGAGCGCGGTGCCGGTGAAACGCAGGCCTGCGGCAGCGGCGCTTGTGCCGCCGTGGCAGTAGGGATTCAACAGGAATTGCTGTCAGAAGAGGTACATGTAGAACTGCCGGGTGGCAGCCTGCATATACGTTGGAAAGGGCCGGGTACGCCGCTGTTTATGACCGGTCCGGCAACCCATGTTTATGACGGATTTATTCATTTATGAAAAGCGTTGAGGACCAGGCCGTCGAGGCCATTGAGCTTGATGACGACGCCGTAATGCAGTACCTGCGGCAAAATCCCGATTTCTTTATCCGCAATGCGCGGCAGGTGGAGCAGATGCGCGTGCCGCATCCGGTGCGCGGTACCGTGTCGCTGGTGGAATGGCACCTGGCGCGTCAGCGTAACCACATCAATCGGCTGGAAGAAGAAATCACCCTGCTGATGGAGCAGGCCAGCGCCAATGAAACCCTGTTTGGCAGTCTGTTGCATCTGCAGGCCAATCTGGCGACCGCCGACAGTCTGCAAGACCTGCTCAACCGCCTGCAACGCTGGGCGCGTGGCTTCGGTCTGGCTGGGGCCAATATCCGCCTGTTCAACGACAGCTGGAACATCGGTGCGCCGTCGGACTTCACCCACCTGGGCCTGTCGCGTTCGGCGTTTGAACCGCTGCGTATCCAGCGCCTGGGGGATGAACATCATTTTCTTGGCAGCCTGAACGGCCCTGAGCTGCTGCTGCTGTTGCCACAGGCCAAGCAGGTGGGTTCGGTGGCCCTGTCGCTACTGGGCGCCAACGGCGATCTGGGCATGGTGATATTCAGCAGTCGCGATACGCAGCATTATCAAGCCGGCATGGGCACCGTGATGCTCAATCAGCTGGCGCGCATGTTGCCGGAACTACTGGAACGCTGGATCGAACGCGCATGACTCCGCCGCTAGCGGCCAGCCTGCAACCGCCGGTTGACGCTTTTCTGCGTTATCTCAAGGTCGAACGTCAGCTCAGTCCGCTGACGCAAATCAGCTACTCTCGCCAGTTACAGGCGCTAATGGCGCTGGCAGCCGAACTGGGCGTCAGCGAATGGCGTCAGTTGGACGCCGCTACCGTACGTCAACTGGCGGCGCGCAGCAAACGCGCCGGCCTGCAATCTTCCAGTCTGGCGTTACGGCTTTCCGCGCTGCGCAGCTTCCTCGACTGGCTGGTCAGCCAGGGGCAGATAGTCGCCAACCCGGCCAAGGGCATCCGCACGCCGCGTAGCGGCCGTCATTTACCCAAAAACATCGACGTTGATGAAATGGGCCAACTGTTGGAGATCGATCTAAACGATCCGCTGGCGGTGCGCGATCGCGCCATGTTGGAAGTGATGTACGGCGCCGGGCTGCGTCTGTCCGAACTGGTCGGGCTGGATTGTCGCCACGTCGATATGGCCGCCGGCGAAGTCTGGGTAATGGGTAAGGGGAGCAAAGAACGCAAACTGCCGATTGGCCGCACGGCGGTGACCTGGCTGGGACACTGGCTGGCGCTGCGTGAGCTGTTCGCACCGGGCGACGATGCCATGTTTCTGTCCAATCAGGGCAAGCGTATTTCACCGCGCAACGTGCAAAAGCGCTTTGCCGAGTGGGGCGTCAAGCAGGGCGTCAGTAGCCATATTCATCCGCACAAGCTGCGCCACTCGTTTGCCACCCATATGCTGGAGTCGAGCGGCGATCTGCGCGCGGTGCAGGAATTGCTGGGCCATGCCAACCTGACCACCACCCAAATCTATACCCACCTCGACTTTCAACATCTGGCCAACGTGTATGATGCGGCACATCCACGCGCCAAACGGGGGAAATCCTGATGCATTTTTACCGCCCGCTGCGCCAGTTGGCGGCGTTGACCTTCGATCTGGACGATACCTTATACGATAATCGCCCGGTGATTAAGCAGACCGAGCAGCAATCGGTGGCCTTTTTGCAGGACTATCACCCGGGATTGAGCCACTTCCAGTCGGCGGATTTTCACCGTCTGCGCATGGAACTGCGCGAGCAGGATCCGGAAATTTACCACGACGTTACTCAATGGCGCTGGCGTGCGATCCATCTGGCGCTGACCCGGCAGGGGCTGCGCGATGCCGAAGCCGCACTGGGCGCCGACGCGGCAATGCAGAACTTCGCGTTGTGGCGTAGCCGCATCGACGTACCGGCATCGACCCACCAGACGCTGCAAGCGCTCGCTGAACGCTATCCGTTGGTGGCTATCACCAATGGCAATGCCGATCCGGCGCTGTGCGGGCTGGACGGTTACTTTAGCTTCGTGCTGCGCTCCGGGCCGGATGGCCGCGCCAAGCCCTATCAGGATATGTACCATCTGGCTGCTGAACGGCTGAAGGTTGCGCCAGCGGCAATTTTGCACGTCGGTGATGACCTGACCACCGACGTTGCCGGTGCGCTGCGCTCGGGCTTGCAGGCCTGCTGGATCAACGATCGGCAGCGCAACCTGATGCAGGCGGCTGACAGTCGCCTATTGCCACATATTGAGATTTCGCAGTTGGCATCGCTGACAGCATTGTTATAATCCCTGCCAGAACTCTGTATAAATTCCCAGTGGAAACCGGCGTAACGCCGGCTATCCCTTACCAATTAATGGTGCCTATGGACGTTTCCGATCTGCTCAACAGCATGAATGATAAACAACGCGAAGCCGTGGCGGCGCCACGCAGCAACCTGTTGGTGCTGGCAGGCGCGGGCAGCGGAAAAACCCGGGTGCTGGTACATCGCATTGCCTGGCTGCTATCGGTAGAGAACTGTTCGCCGTATTCGATCATGGCCGTGACCTTCACCAATAAGGCGGCGGCGGAAATGCGCCACCGTATCGAGCAGCTGATTGGCACCAGCCAGGGCGGTATGTGGATTGGCACCTTCCACGGCCTGGCGCACCGCTTGCTGCGCGCCCACCACATGGACGCCAATCTGCCGCAGGATTTCCAGATACTCGACAGCGAAGACCAGCTACGCCTGCTCAAACGCATCGTGCGCGCGCTGAATATCGACGAAAAACAGTGGCCGCCGCGTCAGGCGATGTGGTACATCAACGGCAAGAAAGACGACGGCCTGCGGCCACAGCACATTGAAAGCTACGGCAATCCGGTGGAAGCGACCTGGCTGCGCATCTATCAGGCCTATCAGGAAGCCTGCGATCGCGCCGGGCTGGTGGATTTTGCCGAACTGCTGCTGCGCGCCCATGAACTGTGGCTGAACAAGCCGCACATTCTCAACCATTACCGCGAGCGCTTCACCAATATTCTGGTGGACGAATTCCAGGATACCAACCGCATCCAGTACGCCTGGATCCGCCTGCTGGCGGGCGATCGCGCCAATGTGATGATCGTTGGCGACGACGATCAGTCAATCTATGGCTGGCGCGGTGCGCAGGTAGAGAACATCCAGCGCTTCCTGAAGGATTTCCCCGGTGCCGAAACCGTCCGTCTGGAGCAGAATTACCGTTCCACCAGCAATATCCTCAAGGCTGCCAACACGCTGATCGCCAACAACGACGGACGCATGGGGAAAAACCTGTGGACCGACGGCGCCGAGGGCGAGCCGATTTCCCTCTACTGCGCGTTCAACGAGCTGGACGAAGCGCGCTTTGTGGTCAACCGTATCAAGAGCTGGCAGGACAACGGCGGGGCGCTGAACGACTGCGCAATTCTCTACCGCAGCAACGCCCAATCGCGCGTGCTGGAAGAAGCGCTGTTGCAGACCGCCATGCCGTACCGCATTTACGGCGGCATGCGCTTCTTCGAACGCCAGGAAATCAAGGATGCGCTGGCCTATCTGCGGCTGATTGCCAATCGCAATGACGACGCGGCGTTTGAACGGGTGGTGAACACCCCGACGCGCGGCATCGGTGACCGCACGCTGGACGTGGTGCGCCAAACGGCGCGCGATCGGCAGATGACGCTGTGGCAGGCCACCCGGGCGCTATTGCAGGACAAGGTGCTGGCTGGCCGTGCCGCGTCTGCCCTGCAGCGTTTTAGCGAACTGGTGGACGCGCTGGCGCATGAAACTGCCGATATGCCGCTGCACGTGCAGACCGATCGGGTGATCCGCGATTCGGGCCTGTTTATCATGTACGAGCAGGAAAAGGGCGAAAAAGGCCAGGCGCGCATTGAAAACCTTGAGGAACTGGTGACGGCGACGCGCCAGTTCAGCTACCAGGACGAAGACCAGGATCTGATGCCGTTGCAGGCGTTTCTGTCGCATGCGGCGCTGGAAGCCGGCGAAGGGCAGGCCGATGCGTATCAGGACGCGGTGCAATTGATGACGCTGCACTCGGCCAAAGGACTGGAGTTCAAACAGGTATTTATCGTTGGCGTCGAAGAAGGCATGTTCCCGAGTCAGATGTCGCTGGACGAAGGTGGACGGCTGGAGGAAGAGCGTCGCCTGGCCTATGTTGGCCTGACGCGGGCGATGGAAAAGCTGACGCTGACCTACGCCGAAACCCGCCGTCTGTACGGCAAAGAGGTGTATCACCGCCCGTCGCGTTTTATCGGCGAGATCCCGGAGGAGTGCATCGAAGAAGTTCGCCTGCGCGCCAGCGTATCGCGCCCGGTCAGCCATCGACGGATCGGCACGCCGATCGCTGAAAACGACACCGGCTACAAACTGGGTCAGCGCGTGCGTCATCCCAAATTTGGCGAAGGCACCATCGTCAACCTGGAAGGCAGCGGCGAACACAGCCGCTTGCAGATCGCCTTCCAGGGCGAAGGCATCAAATGGCTGGTGGCGGCCTACGCCAAGCTGGAAACCGACTGACGGTCGGCGGCCGCGACGGCGTCAGCGTGTGTAGTGCTCACCCAGTTGCGCGCTGGCGTACCAACGCATTAGCTCATCCACGCCGTCGCCGCCTTCGGGCGGCGCCCATGGCATACAGTCCGCCTCCGACAGCGGTTGATACGGCCCCTGTTTGACTTCAAAAATCACGCCGCCCGCGTCGAGAGACAGCACCGCATGCCAGGTGCCAGCAGGCATTTCCAATACTCTGTTTTCGCCGCTCAGCAGCGTGCGCCGGGTCACCGTGCCGCCGTTATCGAACTGTAGCACCACGAAGCGACCGCGCAACGGCATCAGCAGTTCCCAGGTATGCGGGTGGCGGTGCGGGCGGATATAGGTGCCCGGCTCCATGGCGATGGCCAGCCGCTGTACCGGATCGGCTAACGCGTCATGCAACGTGCGGTGGCTGCGCAGGCGCGGCAATTGCGCCGCCTGCTCGCTCATGGCATTCAAATCAGCAACGGTAATCAGTTTCATCGGTTCAATCCGCAGGCAAAATGTGGCGCTGATTTTAGCAATTTCCCTCGCCGCGGCCAGCGATAAGCGCCGCTTTCCCGCCGGCGTTTATCTGCGGTTGAACCACAGTTTTCACCGCCCTGTCATCGTGGTGAATTGTTGCGCGATTATCCTGTCTAACGTGTTGACAGGCTTTTTCTTCTCGGCGTAACATGCGCGCACGATTAATAATGAGGACATTCGCCTTGGACACACCCAGTAGATACTGGCTCATTGACCTGGATTTCAACAGGTACAACTTCTAAGGCTATCCCATTCTGCTGATGGCCTTCGTGGTTGTCGGCGACCCCCTTTGTGTGTCGCTCTGAGTCAGATCTGTACATGGTCTGAAACGAGCGGGCCATTATCCCCCTCGGTTTCTGTGCTTCAACGCGTTGTCTGCCCCCCATCATAAGGGAGTTTTGGCACATGCTAAGCGCTTTCAAATTAGATAACAGCCGCTTATCCCGTCTGGAACTGGATGACGCCGAAGACCTGACCACCTCGCTGTGGGTGGATTTGGTCGAACCGGAAGAAGGCGAGCGCGACCGCGTGCAGAATGAGCTGGGCCAGAGCCTGGCGACCCGGCCGGAGCTGGATGACATCGAAGCCTCTGCGCGTTTCTTCGAAGACGAAGACGGTTTGCACATTCACTCCTTCTTCTATTTCGAGGATGCCGAAGACCATGCCGGCAACTCCACCGTGGCCTTCACCATCCGCGACGGCCGTTTATATACCCTGCGCGAACGGGAACTGCCGGCGTTTCGCCTGTACCGCATGCGCGCTCGCAACCAGATGATGGTTGACGGCAACGCTTACGAGCTGCTGCTGGATCTGTTTGAAACCAAAATCGAACAGTTGGCAGACGAGATCGAAAACATCTACAGCGATCTGGAAAAGCTTAGCCGGGTGATCATGGAAGGTCATCAGGGTGATGAATATGATGCAGCGCTGTCGACGCTGGCAGAGCTGGAAGACATCGGTTGGAAAGTGCGCCTGTGTCTGATGGATACCCAGCGCGCGCTGAACTTCCTGGTGCGCAAGGCGCGGTTGCCAACCGGCCAGCTGGAGCAGGCGCGTGAAGTGCTGCGCGATATCGAATCCTTGCTGCCGCACAACGAATCGCTGTTCCAGAAGGTCAACTTCCTGATGCAGGCGGCGATGGGCTTTATCAATATCGAACAGAACCGCATTATCAAGATTTTCTCGGTGGTCTCGGTGGTATTCCTGCCGCCAACGCTGGTGGCGTCCAGTTACGGCATGAACTTCGAATTCATGCCGGAACTGAAGTGGTCGTTTGGCTATCCGGGGGCGATTGGCCTGATGATCCTGGCCGGTCTGGCCCCGTATCTGTACTTCAAACGCAGGAACTGGCTGTAACCGTAACGCCAACCGGTCGCCCCGCGGTGGCGCGCACACCTTTCGATGGCGCCTCCGCTCGGGGGCTGCCCGCTTGATGCCGGCGGCAAAGCGTTGTCAGTGATTTGCGATTGTTCGCCTGCTAAGATAGTTGCCTGCGTACTGATTTAAGGCATACGTTTTCATGGCGAGGTTCCCCGCTGTAGTGCAATGGCTGATCCTGCTGCTGGCGTCGCTGGCGCTGGGCTTTGGCCTGCAAACATTTCATATTCCCGCCGCTTTATTACTGGGCCCGATGATCGTCGGCGTAGCGATGGGGTTGCTTGGTGCCTCAGTGCGCATTCCCGCGCCGCTATTTATCGCCGCTCAGGCGGTGTTGGGCTGCATGATTGCGCAAAGCCTCTCGCCCGCCATTCTCACGCCGCTGTTTGCCGACTGGCCGCTGGTACTGCTGGTGTTGATCGCCACGCTGCTGGCCAGCGGCGTTTCCGGTTGGTGTCTGGTGCGTTTCAGCGATTTGCCCGGTTCGACCGGCGCCTGGGGCGCGTCACCCGGCGGGGCGTCGGCAATGGTGGCGATGGCCGGCGATTTTGGCGCCGACGTACGGCTGGTGGCGTTTATGCAATACCTGCGGGTGCTATTTGTCGCCACCGCGGCGGCGGCGGTGGCGCGTATCGGGCTGGGGGATGAAGCCGGGCAGGGCAGTGCAACGCTGGTCTGGTTTCCGCCGCTCGACTGGCGTTTCATCGCAACGCTGGCGGTAGCGGCCGGCGGTGCCTGGCTGGGGCCGCGCCTGCGTATTCCTTCCGGCGCGCTGCTGTTGCCGATGATGGTTGGCGCAACGCTGCACTCGAGCGGCGTGATGGCGTTGCAGATCCCCGAATGGCTGCTGGCTCTGGCCTATACCCTGATTGGCTGGAGCGTCGGTTTGCGTTTTACCCGGCCGATCTTTTTACTGGCGTTGCGCACGTTGCCGCAAATGGTGGTGTCGATTGTGGCATTGATGCTGTTTTGCGGCCTGCTGGCGTGGATGCTGACCTGGTTCCTGCCGGTGGATATCATGACCGCCTATCTCGCCACCAGCCCGGGAGGGTTGGACACGGTGGCGATTATTGCGGCGGGTAGCCGGGTGGATATGTCTTTCGTGATGGCGATGCAGACGTTGCGGTTGTTTACCATTCTGCTGACCGGCCCGGCGATGGCGCGGTTTATCTCCAACCGCGCCGCGCCGGCATCAACGTAACCGGCGTTGGGTATACAGGGCGTCGAGGATGAACAGCAGCAGCGCCGCCCAGATAAAGCCGAAGGTCACCAGTTTGTCCTGGCCGATGGTTTCGTCGTAGAAGGTCACCGCCAGCAGGAACATCAACGTTGGACCGAGGTATTGAAAGAAACCCAGCGTCGACAGCCGTAGCCGGGTCGCGGCGGCGGTGAAGAACAGCAACGGCACGGTGGTGATGATGCCAGCCGCGACCAGCAGCAGGTTCAGCGACCAGGGATTGGCAGCGAGGTGGCTGGTTGCACTGTCGGCGATAACGAACAGATACACCGCCGCGACCGGCAGCAGCCACAGGGTTTCGATCAGCATGCCGGTTTGCGCGTCGATGGCGATTTTCTTGCGCAGCAGGCCGTAGAACGCAAAGCTGAACGCCAGCCCCAGTCCGATAATCGGTAGCGAACCAAACTGCCAGAGCTGCACCAGCACACCGGTAAACGCCAGCGCCACCGCAACCCATTGCATACGGCGGAAACGCTCGCCAAGAAACAGCATGCCCAGCAGCACGTTGACCAGCGGGTTGATAAAGTAGCCGAGGCTGGCTTCCAGCATATGATGGTTATTCACCGCCCAGATATACAACAGCCAGTTGCCGCCGATCAGCACCGCGGTCAGCGCCAGCAACAGCAGGCGTTTGCGGTTTTGGCAGGCGGCGCGCACCTTCTTCCAGTTATGGCCGAGCGAAATCAACCCCAGCATAAAGAAGAACGACCAGATCACCCGATGGGTCAGGATCTCGTCGGCCGGCACCTGCTGGATCAGTTTGAAATACACCGGGGCGATGCCCCAAATAAAATAGGCGGCCAGAGCAAAGAAGATGCCCTGCCGCGTCTGTTGTGCGTCCATGACGTTACTCTGAAGGTAAAACCGAAGATGTGGTGAGTGTACTGAAGTCACTCACCGGGCACAATCATCCCACCAGATACGTGGCGGTGGCGCTGGCGATATGCAGGCCGTCGTGGTTGTGCAGTTCGACGCGGGCTACCGCCACCTTATTGCCGCTGCGCAATACCGTGGCGGAGGCGACGAAATGCTCGCCGCGGCCAGGACGCAGATAGTCCACCCGCAGGTCGATGGTGCCCATGCGCGCCAGACGTGCGGCCAGCTCTTGTTCTATCAGCGGATCCTGTCGCATCAGCACGCTGCCGACGCAGGCCAGTCCGGCGGCGACGTCGAGCACCGAGGCGATCACCCCGCCGTGCAGGATACGCTGGGCGGCGTTGCCCACCAGTTTGGCCTGATTGGTGAAGGTCAGCTCCACGCAGTCATCGTCAAAACGCCGCAGTTCCAACCCCAGTTCGCGGTTGAACGGCATGTGATAAACAAAAATTTCGCCGATCTTCTGGCGGGCGGCTTCCAGGGTAAGAGGTGTGGTCGACATGGCATTGATTCTTCTTGTTGGTTTGACGGTATAAGCTACTGGTCAGTCCAGGTTAATGGTTTGTTGATTTTATGCTTAACCTTTGTTGCTTTCCAGACTAATCCAATAAAAGCATTCCGCACTGCTGTAAAGCGCGCTTTGTGTGTAAAATGGCCTGTTTTTTCTTTCAGGGTATGTTTTTATTTTGCTGGAGTGATGAAGTTATGCGCATTCTGTCAGGGGTTATTTTGGCGATGCTGTTGGCGCCGACGCTGGTGCAGGCCGAAGAAGCCAAAGAACAAGAAATACATGATAAACCGGCAGTACGCGGCAGCATTATCGCCAACATGCTGCAATCACACGATAATCCGTTCACGCTGTATCCATACGATACCAACTATGTGTTGTACACCGATACCAGCGATCTCAACAAAGAAGCCATCGAAACCTACAACTGGTCGGATAAAGCGCGCAAGGACGAGGTGAAGTTCCAGCTCAGCCTGGCGTTCCCGCTGTGGCGCGGCATTGCCGGTGAAAACTCGGTGCTCGGTGCGTCCTATACTCAGCGCTCGTGGTGGCAGTTATCCAACAGCGGCCAGTCTTCGCCGTTCCGTGAAACCAACTACGAACCGCAGGTGTTCCTTGGCTGGGCGACCGATTACAGCTTCGCCGGCTGGACGCTGCGCGACGTGGAAATCGGCCTCAACCATCAGTCCAACGGCCGTTCGGAGCCCACCTCCCGCAGTTGGAACCGCGCCTATGCGCGCCTGATGGCGCAAAACGGCAACTGGCAGGTGGACGTTAAACCGTGGCTGCGCTTTTCGGAAAGCGCCAGCAGCGACGATAACCCGGACATCACCAAGTACATGGGCTATTACCGCCTGAAGGTGGGTTATGCCTGGGGTGACAGCGTGTTCAGCGTTGACGGCCATTATAACTGGAACAGCGGTTTCGGCGGCGCGGAACTGGGCTGGAGTTACCCGATCACCAAGCACGTGCGCTTCTACACCCAGGTGTTCAGCGGTTACGGCGAATCGCTGATCGACTACAACTTCCGGCAGACACGGGTTGGCGTTGGTGTCATGCTTAACGATATTATGTAATCTGGCAGTCATAAAAGCGGTGCGTTGATGCGCCGCTGCGATAAAAATGGGGAAGTGTGTGTCTACCGCAGCAGTGATAAACAGAGAGTTGCTGGCAGAACAGGTGTTACGTGACACCTTCGGCTATCAGCAATTCCGTCCGGGACAACAAACGATTATCAATGCGGCTATCAACGGGCAGGACTGCCTGGTGGTGATGCCGACCGGCGGCGGTAAATCGTTATGCTACCAAATCCCGGCGCTGGTGATGGACGGGCTGACGCTGGTGGTTTCCCCGTTGATTTCGTTGATGAAGGATCAGGTCGACCAATTGCTGGCCTATGGGGTGTCTGCGGCCTGCTACAACTCTACCCAGACGCGCGAGCAGCAGCTTGAGGTGATGGCCGGTTGCCGCCGCGGCGATGTGAAGCTGCTGTATATCGCCCCCGAACGGCTGATGATGGACAGCTTCCTCGACCTGCTCGACCATTGCCAACCGGCACTGCTGGCGGTGGACGAAGCGCACTGCATTTCGCAGTGGGGGCACGATTTCCGCCCGGAATACCGGGCGCTTGGCCAGTTGAAGCAGCGCTTCCCCACGATGCCGGTGATTGCCCTGACCGCCACCGCCGACGAGGCGACACGCGGCGACATTACCCGCCTGCTGGCGCTGCACGATCCGTTGGTGCAGGTCAGCAGCTTCGACCGACCGAACATCCGCTACACGCTGGTGGAGAAGTTCAAGCCGCTCGACCAGCTTTGGCGCTTTGTGCAGGATCAGCGCGGCAAAAGCGGCATCATTTATTGCAACAGCCGCGCCAAGGTGGAAGACACCACCGCGCGCCTGCAAAGCCGCGGTCTGAGCGTTGCGGCATACCATGCCGGGCTGGACAACGAGCGCCGTGCCCAGGTGCAGGAGGCGTTCCAGCGTGATGATTTGCAGGTGGTGGTAGCCACCGTCGCCTTTGGCATGGGGATCAACAAGCCCAACGTGCGCTTTGTGGTGCATTTTGACATTCCTCGCAACATCGAATCCTATTATCAGGAAACCGGCCGCGCCGGGCGCGACGGCTTACCGGCGGAAGCCATTCTGTTATACGACCCGGCCGATATGGCCTGGTTGCGTCGCTGTCTGGAGGAAAAACCGGCCGGCCAGCAACTGGACATTGAACGGCATAAGCTGAACGCAATGAGCGCGTTTGCCGAGGCGCAAACCTGTCGTCGTCTGGTGTTGTTGAACTACTTTGGCGAAGGCAAGCAGCAGGCCTGCGGTAACTGCGATATTTGTCTCGATCCACCAAAACGCTACGACGGACTGGAGGATGCGCGCAAGGCGCTATCAGCGATTGGCCGCGTTGGACAGCGGTTCGGCATCGGCTACGTGGTCGAAGTACTGCGTGGTTCCAACAACCAGCGCATTCGCGAGTTCGGCCACGACAAATTGCCGGTGTACGGCATTGGCCGCGATCACACTACCGAACACTGGACCAGCGTACTGCGCCAACTGATTCATCTGGGCTTCATTACGCAAAATATTGCCCTGCACTCGGCGCTACAGCTCACCGAAGCCGCGCGCCCGGTGCTGCGCGGTGAAGTGCCGTTGCAACTGGCGGTGCCACGAATTCAGAGCCTGAAGCCGCGCAGCGGCGGCAGTCAGAAAACCTACGGCGGCAACTACGATCGCAAACTGTTTGCCAAATTGCGCAAGCTGCGCAAATCTATTGCCGACGAAGAAAACATTCCGCCCTACGTGGTGTTCAACGATACCACGCTGCTGGAAATGGCCGAGCAGATGCCGACCAAGGCCAGTGAACTGCTCAGCGTCAACGGGGTAGGACAACGCAAACTGGAGCGCTTTGGTTCGCCGTTTATGGCGATGATCCGCGACCATCTCGATAATGACGACGACTAGGAATCACTGAAAATGCTGATGCTGTTTCTGACGGTGGCGCTGGTGCACCTGATTGCGCTGATGAGTCCGGGGCCGGATTTCTTTTTTGTCTCCCAGACTGCGGCCAGCCGCTCCCGTCGCGAAGCGATGATGGGGGTGCTCGGTATTTCGCTGGGCATTGTGGTCTGGGCCGGCGTGGCGCTGATGGGGCTGCACCTGATCCTGCAGGAAATGGCCTGGCTGCATCAGGTCATCATGGTCGGCGGCGGGATTTACCTGTGCTGGATGGGCTGGCAACTGCTGCGCTCTGCCCGCGCGCAAAACGCCGGGCCAACGGCCAGCAGCGAGGTTCAGGTGGCGTTACCAAAACCTGGCCGCAGCTTTATCCGCGGCCTGCTGACCAACCTGTCCAACCCGAAGGCGGTGATTTACTTCGGCAGCGTGTTCTCGCTGTTTGTCGGCGACGACGTCGGCGCTGGCGCGCGCTGGGGGCTGTTCCTGCTGATTGTGGCTGAAACCTTTGTCTGGTTCAGTCTGGTCGCCGTGGTGTTTGCGCTGCCGGCGATGCGCCGTGGCTATCAGCGACTGGCGAAATGGATCGACGGGCTGGCGGGGGTGTTGTTCACCGGATTTGGCTTGCACCTGATCTTTACCCGCTAGGCCGTGTTATCGGGCGGGGCGTGCGGGCTTTGGCGCCGCGGCCACTCGCCTGTTTGTCACCTTGTCAGACCTTTCTGGCGGTCGCCAGCAGTCCCGCCACCAGAATGAACAGCGAGCCAAAGATGCGGTTGAGCAACTGCATCTGGCGCGGCGTCTTCAGCCAGCGGGCGATACGCGTGGCCAGCGTGGCATAGCCGATCATGACCAGGATATCCACCACCACGGTGGTGACGCCGAGCACCAGGTACTGCTCGGCCTGCGGCTGATTGGGCAGGATAAACTGCGGGAACAGCGCGGCCAGAAACACGATGCTCTTCGGGTTGGTCAGGTTGACCAGCACCGCGCGGCGGAACAAACGACGGCGCGGCATGCTGCCGGCCAGCGTATGCAGATCCAGCGCACCGGCGGCGCGCCACTGCTGGATGCCGAGCCATACCAGATAAGCGGCGCCAAGCCATTTCAACATTTCGAACGCCAGTAGTGACTGTGAAATCAGCGCGCCGAGCCCGATGCCGACCAGCACAATGTGGATGCTCAGCCCGAGCTGCAACCCGGCAATGGAAGCCGCTGCGCCGCGATAACCGTGACTGATGCCGGTGCTCATGGTGTTGATGGCACCCGAACCGGGAGACAAACTGAGGATAATCGTGGTGACCAGATAGGTCAGCCACCAGTCTACGGTCATTGCGAAACTCCCTCAAAGCGCCGTTTTATGCCACAATACGCCGGTATTGCGTCACTTTTTGTAAGATGTGCATCACAATACGCGAGTATGATTTTTTACGCCATAGGCCACAATGCGCTGCGTTTGGCGAGTGAAGGAAACCGCATTTCATGACGTCGTTTATACTCAGCCCTGATGAATGGTTAACCCGCGAAACGCACTTTGCCGCTTTTGCGACCGGGCCATTGCTGGATTTCTGGCGGCAACGCCAAGAGGGCGAGTTCAGCGGCGTGGGCGGCGTGCCGATCCGCTTTGTGCGTTTCAGTTCTTCGCGTCATCAGCGGGTGGTGGTGATCAGCCCCGGCCGCATTGAAAGCTACGTTAAATATCCGGAAGTCGCCTACGATCTGTTTCACTGCGGTTACGATGTGATGATCCTCGACCACCGTGGTCAGGGGCGTTCCGGCCGTTTACTGGCGGATCCCCACCGTGGTCATGTGGTAAACTTTGCCGATTACGTTGAGGATTTCAGCCGTTTTTACCAGCAGGAAGTGGCACCGCTCGGCTATCGGCAACGGGTTGCGTTGGCGCATTCGATGGGGGGCGCGATACTGGCTCAGTTTTTGGCTCGCCAGCCGCAGGCGTTTGACGCAGCCGCGCTGTGTGCGCCGATGTTCGGTATTATATTACCGATGCCGGGCTGGATGGCGAGCCGCATCCTCAACTGGGCGGAAAAACACCCCGGCATCCGTGATTACTATGCGGTCGGTACCGGCCAGTGGCGGCCATTGCCGTACGTGGTCAACATGCTGACCCACAGTCGCGAGCGCTATCGGCGCGCGGTACGCTATTATGCCGATTATCCCGAGCTACAGTTGGGTGGGCCGACCTACCACTGGGTGCGGGAAAGTATACTGGCCGGGCAACAGGCGATTGCCGGCGCAGCGCAGATCACCACGCCACTCTTATTATTGCAAGCCAGCGAGGATCGGGTGGTCGACAACCGTTCCCATCGGGCTTTTTGTCAGGCATTGTCAGACGCGGGGCACCCTTGCGAGGGGGAGAAACCGCGGGTTATCAACGGCGCTCGCCATGAGATCCTGTTTGAGCGGGACGCGATGCGCGCCGAAGCACTGAACGCAATCCTGCGTTTCTTTGCTCAACACTTAGGTGGTAACCCTACCGCCGACAACTCCATCAGAGGTTAGAACATAACGCTATGTATCACGTCGTCGCTTCCGATTTGGATGGCACGCTGCTATCCCCCGACCATACGCTGTCGCCTTACGCCAAAGAGACCCTGAAGCTGCTGACCCAGCGAGGCGTTCACTTTGTTTTCGCTACCGGCCGCCATCACATCGACGTTTCGCAGATCCGCGACAACCTTGAGATCAGCGCCTTTATGATCACCTCCAACGGCGCGCGGGTGCATAACACCGCCGGTGAACTGATCTTCAGCCACAATCTGGACAGTGATATTGCGCGCGATCTGTATGGGATGAAGTACAACGATCCGGATATCACCACCAACGTTTATCGCAACGACGACTGGTTTATCGACCGCGAAAGCCCGGAGCAAAAAGAGTTCTTCCGCGAATCGGTCTTCAAGTACCAGCTGTTTGAGCCGGGCCTGCTGGAGACCGATGGGGTATGCAAGGTGTATTACACCTGTGACGATCATGACAAGTTGCTGACGCTGGAAGATGCCATCAATGCGCGCTGGGGCGACCGGGTCAACGTCAGCTTTTCGTTCCCGACCTGTCTGGAAGTGATGGCCGGCGGCGTGTCGAAGGGCCATGCACTGGAAGAAGTGGCTAAGATCATCGGCTATTCGCTGAAGGAGTGCATTGCGTTTGGCGATGGAATGAACGATTTGGAAATGCTGTCGATGGCAGGCAAAGGCTGCATCATGCGCGACGCGCATCAGCGCCTGAAAGACAAGCTGCCGCAGTTGGAAGTGATCGGTTCCAATATTGACGACGCGGTGCCGCACTACCTGCGCGAGATGTTTCTGCGCTAATAGCCGGGGCGCCAAAGCGCCCCGTTTTTTTATTGATGCTGCCCCTGTTTTTGCAGGAACTGCACGCCCTTGTCCGGGAAGTCGGTGAAGACGCCGTCAACGCCGGCCTGGTTGTAAATCACCTGGTACAACTGGTTTACGTCGGTAACGTATTTCGGCAGCGCGTCGGCGCGAATGGTAAACGGATGCACTGCCAGCTTGCTGGCGTGCGCCTCTTTCACCATGTCGGTCAGCACGACGTGGCCAGGTTTGGAAAGATCGGCGTTTACCAGCATGTGATAGTCCGGCCCGATACCATCGGCGTACTGGGCGATCTGCTTCATTGCCCCCGGCTTGAACATCCAGTCATAATCGTAGTTGACCCAGCTGCCATCGGCCTTTTGCTCGTAAGTCTCGTTCCAGTCGGTATAGGCGATCAGCTGCACCAGCTTCAGATCCATACCCATCTTCGGTTCCAGCTGGTTCTTGATGCGTTTGAGCTCGTTGGCATCGAAGCATTGCAAATACACGTTGTCGTTCTTGCCGGTGTAACCGTATTGCTTCAATACCGCCAGCACCTTGCTGGAAATGTCCTTGCCTTCCTGCCGGTGGAACCACGGCGCCTTGATTTCCGGGTAAATGCCGATGTTCTTGCCGGTGGAGTGATTCAGTCCCTGTACGAATTCGATTTCTTCCTGGAAGGTATGCACGCGGAAGTCCGACTTGCCCATCGGAAAACGGCCCGGGTAGCTCTGTACCTGCTTACCGTCCTTGATGTCAAAGCCTTCGCTGAACTTCAGCGACTTGATTTCCGCCAGCGTAAAGTCGATGGCGTAGTAACGACCGTCTTTGCGTGCGCGATCCGGGAAGCGTTGCGCCACGTCGGTGACCCGATCGAGATAGTGGTCATGCAGCACCACCAGTTGGTCGTCCCTGGTCATCACCAGATCCTGCTCGAGGAAATCGGCGCCCTGGGCATAGGCCATGGCTTTTGCCGGCAGGCTGTGCTCTGGCAGGTAGCCGCTGGCGCCACGGTGGGCGATCACCACCTTGTCGGCAGCCTGGGCGATACCGCCGATCGACGTCGCTAACATGATCCCTGTCAGCAGGGCTTTGACATGAGTCCGCATAATCTTCTCCATGAGTGGGCAGGGTAGTAAAAAGGCCGCAGAGCGGCCTTGATATAATGCGTTATTTCTGTGACGGTTAACCGCGTTTGGCTGCAATGGCCGCGTGGTGTTTTCTTTCGCTGATCATGGTCAGCAGCAGCAGTAATACTGCACCGATGCTGCCGCCGATCATCACCATAAAGCCGCCATCCCAACCGAAGAAGTCAACGGTATAGCCGACGATGGCGCTGGCCGCGACCGAGCCGCCCAGATAACCGAACAGTCCAGTGAAGCCAGCGGCGGTGCCGGCGGCTTTTTTCGGTGCCAGCTCCAGCGCGTGCAGGCCAATCAGCATCACCGGGCCATAGATCAGGAAGCCGATGGTGATCATGCATGCCATATCGATGCCTGGGTTGCCGACCGGATTGAGCCAGTAAATGATGGTGGCGATGGTCACCAGCGTCATAAAGAACACGCCGGTAGCGCCGCGATTACCCTTGAACACCTTGTCCGACATCCAGCCGCACAGCAGCGTGCCCGGAATACCGGCGTATTCATACAGGAAGTAGGCCCAGGACGATTTATCCAGCGCGAAGTGCTTCACTTCCTTCAGGTAGGTCGGCGACCAGTCCAGAATGCCGTAACGCAGCAGATACACGAACACGTTGGCGACGGCGATGTACCACAGCAGTTTGTTCGGCAAAATATACTGCATGAAGATTTGCTTGGCGGTCAGCTCTTCTTCCGCTTTTTCCGAATAGTCGTCCGGGTAGTCGTTTTTGTACTCTTCGATCGGCGGCAGCCCACAGGACTGCGGCGTATCACGCATCAGCGCAAAGGCGATCAAGGCCACCAGAATCGCACCGAAGGCCGGCATGTACAGCGCAGCGTGCCAGTCGTTGAACCAGGCCATCCCCAGCAGGAACAGCAACGGTGGCAAGCCCCCGCCAACGTTATGGGCGCAGTTCCACACCGAAACGATACTGCCGCGTTCTTTTTGCGACCACCAGTGCACCATGGTACGGCCACACGGCGGCCACCCCATGCCCTGGAACCAGCCACAGAGGAACAGCAGCACGAACATCACGGCAATGCTTGAGGTCGCCCAGGGCACGAAGCCCATGAACAGCATCACGGCAGCGGCCAGAATCAGGCCGGCCGGCAGGAATACCCGTGGGTTGGAGCGGTCGGAAACCGAACCCATGATGAACTTGGAAAAACCGTAGGCAATGGAAATACCGGACAGTGCGAAGCCCAGATCGCCACGGCTGAAGCCCTGATCGATCAGATAAGGCATCGCCAGGGTAAAGTTTTTACGCACCAGATAGTATGCGGCGTAGCCGAAGAAGATCCCCAGAAAAATTTGCCAGCGCAATTTGCGGTAGAGCGGATCTACCTTATCGAGCGGCACACGGGAAATGTGTGCAGCTGGCTTGAAAATACTCAACATGAACGCCTCCGATGGCTTTATCGTTTATTGCATCCCGGGCAGAAAAGATGGCGGGATGATTGAGCGGATATCAATGTGTCGTTTTTTGTTCCATAACGAACGTCATGCTAGTCAAAACCCCTGGATGGCTCTGTGATGCATGGCGCAATTGTTACACTTTTATGAAACTGCGGCGGATTTTGAGCGATTCGTTAACGTTATGAAATAGAAAAACCTAAAAAAGTCGTGATGATGATCACAATCATGGTTTTTTATGGACATTTTTCTTTCGTTTTAGGTTCGTTATTGTTCCTTATCAAACAAAGACCGCACTGACTGTGGCTCAATAGCGCCAAACCGGCAATCTGGGGAAGGGTGGATGAGCAACAGTTCAGCGGTGAGCGAAACGGATGTGATCATTATCGGCGGCGGCGCTACCGGCGCAGGGATCGCTCGCGACTGCGCGCGCCGCGGCCTGCGCTGCCTATTGCTGGAGCGCCATGATATTGCCACCGGCGCGACCGGGCGAAATCATGGACTGCTGCACAGCGGGGCGCGCTACGCGGTTACCGACGGTGAGTCGGCGCGTGAATGCATCGAGGAAAACCGCATTCTCAAACGTATCGCCCACCACTGTATTGAACCCAGCAACGGTCTGTTCATCACCTTGCCGCAGGATTCGCTGACCTATCAGCAGACGTTTATCGCCGCCTGTCAACGCGCCGGGATAAACGCCGAAGCCATTGACCCTGGTGAAGCGCTGCGCCTGGAACCGGCCGCTAATCCGGCGCTGATCGGCGCGGTGAAAGTGCCGGATGGCACCGTTGACCCGTTTCGCCTGACCGCCGCCAATATGCTGGATGCGCGCGAGCATGGCGCACAGATCCTGACCTATCATCAGGTGATCGGCTTACTGCGCATGGGCGATCGCGTTAACGGCGTGCGCGTTTACGACCATAAAAATCGTCGGCAGTATGAAATTCGCGCCGAGGTGGTGGTTAACGCCGCCGGAATCTGGGGCCAGCAAATTGCCGAGTACGCCGATCTGCGCGTGCGCATGTTCCCGGCCAAGGGCGCCTTGCTGATCCTGGGCCATCGCATCAACAACATGGTGATCAACCGCTGCCGCAAACCGGCAGACGCCGACATCCTGGTGCCGGGTGATACCATTTCGCTGATTGGCACCACCTCAACCCACATCGATTACGATCAGATAGACAACATGGCGGTGACGCCACAGGAAGTGGACATCCTGCTGCGTGAAGGGGCACTGCTGGCGCCGACGCTGGCACAAACCCGCATTTTACGCGCCTATGCCGGCGTGCGACCGCTGGTGGCCAGCGACGACGATCCGTCGGGCCGCAACGTCAGTCGCGGTATCGTGCTGCTGGATCATGCCGCCCGCGACGGTCTGGAGGGTTTTATTACCATTACCGGCGGCAAGCTGATGACCTACCGGCTGATGGCGGAGTGGGCCACCGACGCGGTGTGCAAAAAACTGGGCGTTGCTCCCCCCTGTACCACCGCACAGGATGCGCTGCCCGGCTCGCGCCAGTCGGCAGAGGAAACCGTTCGCCGCGTGGTGGCGCTGCCGGCGAGTATTCGCGGCTCGGCTGTCTATCGACATGGCGATCGCGCCAGCCAGGTACCGGCCGGCGACCGGCTGGCCAACAGTCTGGTCTGTGAATGCGAAGCGGTGACCGCCGGCGAAGTGCGCTATGCGGTCGATTCGCTGACGGTGAACAATCTGGTCGATCTGCGCCGCCGTACCCGCGTCGGTATGGGGACCTGTCAGGGCGAACTGTGCGCCTGTCGTGCCGCGGGATTACTGACGCGTTTCAACGTCACCACGCCGCAGCAATCGCTCACCCAGTTATCGCATTTCCTCAATGAGCGTTGGAAAGGGGTGCAACCCATAGCCTGGGGCGATGCGCTGCGTGAAAGCGAGTTCACCGGCTGGGTCTATCAGGGATTATGCGGACTGGACGCACGCGGCGACGCTAAGCAGGAGGCGGACGATGCAATTTGATGTGGTTGTGATCGGTGGTGGTCTGGCTGGCTTAAGCTGTGCCGTTGGCCTGGCCGAAAGCGGTAAGCGCTGCGTGGTGGTCAGCTCGGGTCAGAGCGCGCTGTATTTTTCCTCTGGTTCGCTGGATCTGTTGGCGCAACTGCCGGACGGTACGCCGGTGGCGGCACCGCTGGAAGCACTGCCGGCGTTGGCGCAGCAGGCGCCGCAACATCCTTACAGCCTGATGGGGGCGGCGCAGGTCGCCACGCTGGCGGGAGAGGCTGAGCGGTTGCTGCAACGCTGTGGTCTTCGGTTGTACGGTGACAGCCGGCGTAATCATCTGCGCATTACGCCGCTCGGCACGCGCCGCGCCACCTGGCTCAGCCCGCAGGCGGTGCCGACCACGCCGTTGGATGGCGATCTGCCCTGGCGCAGTATCGCGGCGATCGGCATCGAGGGTTTTCTCGATTTCCAGCCGCAAATGGTCGCCAGTTCGCTGTCACAGTCGTTAGGCGTGCATGCCACGGTAGGTCATCTGCATCTGCCAGCGTTGGATCGGCTACGCAATAATCCCAGCGAGTTTCGTGCGGTGAATATTGCCCGACTGCTCGACTTACCGCAGCACGGTGCGGCGCTGGCAGAGGAAATCCAACGCCTGGCCGGCGACGCGCAGGCTGTTTTGCTACCGGCCTGCCTCGGACTGGAAAGCGATCGGCCGCTGGCGGTGCTGCAACAGACGCTGGGTAAACCGGTATGCCTGCTGCCGACCTTGCCGCCATCGGTGCTCGGCATGCGCCTGCATCAGGCGCTACGACAACGTTTTCAACAGCTGGGCGGTATGGTGATGCCGGGAGACCGGGTATTGCGGGCAGAAATCGCTGGCGGCCGGGTCACCGGCCTGATGACCCGCAACCACGGTGATATTCCGCTGCGAGCGCGGCAGGTGGTGCTGGCCAGCGGCAGCTTTTTCAGCAATGGGCTGGTGGCCGATCGTCAGCGGGTATATGAGCCGGTGTTCGGGCTGGAGGTGTTCAGCAAAGCAGATCGTGCCGAGTGGACCCGGCGCGATCTGTTTGCGCCTCAGCCGTATCTGCAATTTGGCGTCCGGACTGACGCTCGGTTGCGCGCCTTGCATCAGGGCCAGGCGCTGGAAAATCTGTACGCGATTGGTGCGGTGGCCGGCGGCTACGACCCGCTGCAACAAGGCTGCGGCGCCGGTGTGTCGTTGCTCGGCGCATTATATGTCGCGCAACAGATTGTGGCGCAGGGAGGATCGGCATGAGCCTGTCAAAAGACAACAGTTTTGAAAATTGCATCAAATGCACCGTCTGCACTACCTACTGTCCGGTGGCCAAGGTCAACCCGCTGTACCCCGGGCCAAAACAGGCCGGGCCGGACGGTGAACGCCTGCGACTGAAGGATCCGGCGCTGTATGACGAAGCGCTGAAATATTGCACCAACTGTAAGCGCTGCGAAGTGGCCTGCCCGTCGGAGGTCAATATCGGCGATATCATCCAGCGTGCGCGTGCCAGTTTGAGCCAAAGCAAGCCGACGCTGCGCGATGCCATTCTCAGTCATACCGATATCATGGGCTCGCTGTCGACGCCGTTTGCGCCGATCGTCAACGCCACTACCGGCCTGAAGCCGGTGCGCAAACTGCTGGACAAGGCGCTGAAAATCGATCACCGGCGCACGTTGCCGAAGTATTCTTTCGGCACCTTCCGCCGTTGGTATCGCTCGCAGGCGCAGCAGCAGGCGCGGTATCGTGAGCAAGTGGCGTTCTTCCACGGCTGTTTCGTCAACTACAATCACCCGCAACTGGGCAAGGATCTGATCGCGGTATTCAACGCGATGGATATCGGCGTTCAGCTGTTAAAGCGTGAGAAGTGTTGCGGCGTGCCGCTGATCGCCAATGGCTTTATCCAACAGGCGAAAAGGCAGGCCAACGTCAATGCCGACGCGCTGCGCCATGCGGTACTGGAACAGGGCATGCCGGTGGTGGCAACCTCGTCGAGCTGCACCTTCACGCTGCGCGACGAATATCCCCATTTGCTCGAGGTCGACACCTCCGCGGTGCGTGACCGGGTGGAACTGGCGACGCGCTACCTTTATCGCCTGCTCAGCCAGGGGAGAACGCTGCCGCTGAACCCTACGCCGCTGCGGGTGGCTTACCACACCCCGTGTCATATGGAAAAAATGGGCTGGACCGCCTATACGCTAGAGCTGTTGCGGCAGATCCCCGGACTGGAACTGATCGTATTGGAGTCGCAGTGTTGCGGTATTGCCGGCACCTATGGCTTTAAATCGGAAAACTACGACACTTCGCAGGGCATTGGCGCGGCGCTGTTCCGCCAGATTGAACAAAGCGGGGTAGATTTGGTGGTAACCGATTGCGAAACCTGCAAATGGCAGATTGAAATGTCGACCGGCAAACGCTGTGAACACCCGATCACCCTGTTGGCTCAGGCGCTGGCGTGAGTGGCGCGGAATGAACGGGGCAGCGTAGCGGCCCCGGGTTTACGGCGTTAGTTTCAGCGTGCCGGTGAGGCACGCTGGACTTATGGTTTCAGTTTCAGCGTACTGATGATGCTTTCCGCTTCGGTTTGTGCCTGCTGTTGGTTATCCGCCGGCAGCGTCACCTGGATGGTCAGCAGCTGGTTATCCAGCGTACCGATCAGGATCGAGGAGTAGGCTTTCTCGCCGCCGCTGGCAATGATGCTGTCCAACTGGCGCAACGGCACGCCGTCAATTTCAATCGCCTTGTTGGTGACCACCTGCAGGTTGGCATCACGCGAACGCTGCTTTTCTTCCAGGCGTTGTGCCAGGGTTTCCAGCGAGTCGGCGGTTTTATCGCCCAGAATGACAATCAGCGCACGCTGGCCGGTGGTGTCGGCGTAAACGTGCATATTATTGGCCTGGTTGCCCAGCTTGCCGCTCTGATCGGACATGCCGGTGGGCAGGGTAAAGGCCAGTTTACCGTCCAGTAAGTTTACCTGTTGTCCAGCGGCGGCGCTGGCGGCGGCATCGCCGGCTGGCGCGGAGGTGTCTTTGGTTTCGCCATCGCAGGCCGCAAGGCCGAGAACTAACAGGCCGATTCCCATCAATGTTGCTACTTTACGCATTGGGCTTCCTTCTTCCTTTACAGGTATGGTGTCTCTGTCCGATCGCAACGTATTCCGCCGTGAAATGCAAGCTGGAAGTTGTCAGCGGGTTTTCTCCAGTAATAACCGATAATCAGCGACTTCGCCTTTCTTTTCCAGTTCAACAATCCGATAACCGTTATCGATCAGCAGCATCAGCATGCCGCGAAACTGATTGCGGGTTTTACCGTCAGCCGCCGAATTCGGGGATGCGTTGATACAGCGGGGCAATCTCTTCCAGCGTGGCGTGACGGATGATCAGGGTCATGGCGGCCTCGGTGTGCTCGTGGGCCGCCATGATAACCGAATCGGCAGGTTAACTCAGTTGCAGCGAACCGTCCGGATTGCGGTTCGCCAGACGCTTGAGCAGCATGTTGAGCAGTACGCCGTACATCGGCAGGAAGAATATCAGGCAGATAAGCACCTTGAAGCTGTAGTCCACCAGCGCGATCTCCACCCAGTTAGCGGCCATAAAGGCGTCGCTGCTTTTGTAGAAGGCAATGAAGAAGAACGACAGCGTATCGCTGATATTGCCGAGGAACATCGCGGCGGCGGGAGCCACCCACCAGGCGCTGCGCTGACGCAGGCGGTTGAAGACGTGAACATCGAGGATCTGACCAAGCACGTAGGCCATAAAACTGGCCACGGCGATACGCGCCACAAACAGGTTAAATTGGCGCAGTGCGGCAAAGCCTTGCCATTCCCCCTGATAGGTGACGGTTGAAATCACATAGGAGATAAACAGCGCCGGCACCATCACCGCAAGAATGATCCTGCGAGCCAGAGGCGCGCCAAAAATGCGCACGGTGAGATCGGTCGCCAGGAAGATAAACGGGAAGGTAAATGCGCCCCAGGTGGTATGGAAGCCGAAAACGGTAATCGGCAACTGCACCAGGTAGTTACTGGAGGTGATGATGACAATATGGAATAACGATAGCCATACCAGCGCGTTCAAGCGCTGTTGAGCGGTAAATGCGTACATAACTGACCTTTTTGAAAAATGGGGTGAGGGAACCCATACTCGCCATAGCCGGAAGCAGGCTTGCTGCGCTTGCAATCTACGTTGAGTATATGACCAAAAAATCGTGGCGCGATAAATTTTCCGCGCGGCGGCATGATACGCGTTTGCGCAACCAATGCAATGAAATAAACGGTTAAAATACACGCAAACGTTAACGTCCCTTGCACAGAAAAAACACCGGCGTAAACTATAGCGCTATACGATCCGGCGAGCGTTCGCCGATCGAATTGATCGAGACAAACTGCATGACTGATATTTTTTCCGAGGCTGACCAAACCCTCGACGCGCTTGGCCTGCGCTGCCCGGAGCCGGTGATGATGGTGCGCAAGACCGTTCGTCATATGGATAACGGCGAAACGCTGCTGATTATTGCCGACGATCCGGCCACTACCCGCGATATTCCCGGCTTCTGTCGCTTTATGGAACATACGCTGGTGGCGCAGGAAACCGAACGCGCACCCTACCGCTATCTGCTGCGCAAAGGCCTCTAAGCGACGGCCGCGCTGCGGGGTTAAAACGCAGCGCTGTTGGTAAATGCCTGGGGTTTTCCCGCTCGCCAATTCGCTACGCCAGGCTGACGGTTGCCGGCAGCCTGGCGGGGTTATCAGCGGATTATTGCCGGTTTTTCAATAGTCGCAATGCGTTCAACGTCACCAGGGCGGTCGCGCCGGAGTCGGCCAGCACCGCCAACCACAGGCCGGTCAGCCCCAACAGACTGGTGATCAGAAACACGCCTTTCAGCCCTAATGCGATGGTGATGTTCTGCCGGATATTGGCATGGGTCGCGCGTGAAATACGCACCATTTCCGCGATGCCCAGCAGTCGGTTGTGGGTCAGCGCCGCGTCGGCGGTTTCCAGCGCGACATCGGTACCACTGCCCATGGCGATGCCAATACTGGCTGCCTTCATCGCCGGGGCATCGTTGATGCCGTCGCCAATCATCGCGGTGGGCCGCAACAGGCTCAGTTGATTCACCGCGCTGACCTTGTCTTCCGGCAACAGTCCGGCGCGGTAATCCAACCCCAACTCGCCGGCGATAGCCGCTGCGGCGCGCGGGTTGTCGCCGGTCAGCATCACGCCATTGATACCCAGCTGTCTCAGTGCCGCGATCGCCTGACCTGCATCGCTGCGCAGCGTATCGCGCAGTGCCAGCAAGCCGAGTGGTACGCCGTCTGCCAATACCACCACGGCGGTTTTTCCGGCGTTTTCCAACTGCTCGACCCGATTTTGCCACGGGTCAGCAAGCAGGCCGGCGGCGACCTTGGTCGGCGCGCCGATCAGTATGCGTTGCCCGTCTACCTCGCCTTCTACCCCCATACCGACCAGCGCACGGCGATTGGCTGCCGAAGGCAGCAGGCCACCGTTGCCTTCGGCGTGGCGAACGATCGCCTGCGCCAGCGGATGGTGCGAGCCGGCCTCAACCGCGGCGGCCAGCGCCAACAGGCGTTGCCGATCGACATCGCCAATCGGCAGCACGTCAGTTACCGTCGGTTTGCCCTCGGTCAAGGTACCGGTTTTATCAAAGGCGATGGTCTGCACCTGGCCCAACTGTTCCAGCGCTGCGCCGCCTTTGATCAATGCGCCACGCCGCGTGGCGGCCGCCAGGCCGGAGGTGATCGCCGCCGGTGTCGAAATGACCAGCGCGCACGGACAGCCAATCAGCAACAGCGTCAGGCCACGATAAATCCAGGTTTCCCATGGCTGTGCGAACAGCAGCGGCGGCAGCAGGATCACCGCTACCGCCAGCAGCATGATCGCCGGGGTGTAATAACGGCTGAAACGGTCGAGGAAGCGCTCGATGGGCGCGCGGCGTTCTTCCGCTTCTTCAATCAGTTGCAGGATGCGATCGATGGCATTGTTGCCCGGTTCGGAAACCACTTTCATTTGAGCTGCCTGATCGACCGACAGGCTGCCCGCCGCCACTTTCTCGCCCTGTTGGCGTTCGACCGGTACCGACTCGCCGGTCAGCGCGCTTTCATCAAAGCTGGCGAACGGGTTGATCAGCTCGGCGTCGGCCGGCAGACGGGCGCCAGGGGCGATTTCAATCACATCTCCGGGGCGCAGGCTGGCGACCGGCACCCGCTGCCGCTGTTCGCCGCGGATCAGCAAAGCATCCTCCGGCACTAGCGCCATCAGGGCGCTAATGCCACGACGTGCACGGCTGGCGGCGTAGGATTCCAGCAGTTCACCGACCATAAACAGCAGCAGTACCATCGCCGCTTCGGCAGTGGCGCCGATAAATAGCGCGCCGATGGCAGCGACGCTCATCAGCGTTTCGATGGCAAACGGCGTACCGCTACGGATCAGACGCAGCGCTTTGCTGGCGATCGGCGCCAGCCCCACCAGCGTGGTGGCAATGAATGCGATGCGGCCAAACTGCGGGTTAACGGCGTTCAGCGCCCAACTGATGACCATCAGCGCGGCCATCAACAGTAACGGGCCGTACTCAACCAGCCGCGATGGGACGACCGCCGTCTTTGCCTGCTCACCGATACCGAGCAGGGTAAAGCCAGCCTTGCCGACCGCGTCTTGCACGCGCTGGCTGATATCGCTCTGCGCGTCGACCACCAGCTTTTCGGTAGCGAACAGCACGCGAGCGCTGTCCACACCGGGGATGGCAGTGACGGCATTTTCTATTTTTTGCGCACAGCTTGGGCAATCCATGCCGTTGACTTTCCAACTAAAACGCTGACTGCCGGAAGGGGGAACAGCGGCCAGCCTGTCGCTTTCTTCGTCCGGATCTGCGGGATCGCCGCTGCTGCAACACTGCGTGCTTTGGCATGATGGCGGCTGCGTCGTTTGCTGCGCGTCTACCGTCGTGGGTTGTTCGCTGCTACAGCCATGTTGGGCTTTGGCATGGTCATGGCCGCAGCCACAACCGCTGTCGTTATGACTGTGTGAATGTGTGTGTGGTGATGGACGTGTCTGCATAATGCCCCCTTCGGCAGTTAGTGATGCTCACCTTGCCGACTGTACACCCTGGAGCCAACTCCAGAGTCAAGCAGCGGGATGAGAATAATTCCGACTACCGACAAAGTCTGACAGTAGGGCGAGCAGGCTGTAGCGGCGTGGGTTGCCGGACAAATGTGCCGGCAGCAAATTTGCAGAGCTTTTTTCCGGCTGGCCGGTCGGGGAGACGCAGGGATATGTTCCATCGTGCAGCGCCAGCTGTGGGTATTTTCCTCCAATGGAGCGACGTTGTTATCCACCTCAATAATTCTCACCGCGTCGCCGCAAACCCCCAGGCGATATTAATTAGTTCATCAGGTTAATAATAAAAATTTATTAACTTATTCCGTTTGTGTGACATGCGCGTTTTTACAGAAAAATGCCAGCATGATTCTCTATGGCTGTAATCGGCATTTTTATTGGCTCTTATTGCCAACATAGACAGATTAAACTGCCGAATCTGTGTAAACAGTGTAAATAAGTAGTTTAAATAACCTTCGTTACAGCAATAAAAAGTCATTTATTTTGTGTGGTGTTTTATTGTCCTGCCTATACTTGGAAACGATTACCATTTGGGATGGTGATCTTATTTTCTGATTGTTATGCATTAATTCCGTATTTACCACTGCCGTGACTGGCAGATTAACCCCTTTCTTATCGGTGGCGGCAGGTCTTCTGCGTCCGAAAGGAAGGTTATCTCTATCTGTTTGATCGTTAACGATCGAATAATGAGTGGAATCGAACCCATGCAATCGACAAAAAAGGCAATAGAAATTACTGAATCCAACCTCGCTGCGACCACTACCGGCTACGATGCCGTTAATGATCTGCTGCACTATCATCAGCGAGGCAATGGCATTCAGATTAATGGCAAGGACTCATTTACTACCGAGCAGGCCGGGCTGTATATCACCCGCTCCAATCAGACCTGGAATGGCAAAGGCGTGTTTGATACGCCGGTGAAATTGACTTACGCTTTCCCGGACTACGCATTCAATTCGGCTAACGCCGGTGGCGATCGCGGATTGAGCAAGTTCAGCGTTGAGCAGCAGCAGCAGGCGAAGCTGTCGCTTCAGTCCTGGGCTGACGTCGCCAATATTACCTTTACCGAGGTTTCCGGCAGCCAGAAGGCCAATATCACCTTTGGCAACTACAGCCAGGATCAGTACGGTAACACCGACTATGACACCCAGGCCTATGCCTGGCTGCCGGGGTCGGGTAACGTTTCCGGCCAGAGTTGGTACAACATCAACCAGTCCAACATCCAGCACCCAGCCTCCGAAGACTATGGTCGCCAGACGTTTACCCATGAAATCGGCCACGCGCTGGGGCTGAGCCACCCGGGTGACTATAATGCCGGCGAAGGCAACCCGAGCTACAAGGACGTCAGCTATGCCGAAGATACGCGCATGTTCAGCCTGATGAGCTATTGGAGCGAAACCAACACCGGCGGCGATAATGGCGGTCATTACTCTGCGGCTCCGCTGCTGGATGACATTTCTGCCATTCAGCATTTGTACGGTGCCAATATGTCGACACGTACCGGAGACACGGTGTATGGCTTCAATTCCAATACCGGTCGTGACTTCCTCAGCACCAGCAGCAACGCGCAGAAAGTGATTTTTGCCGCCTGGGATGGGGGTGGCAAAGATACCTTCGACTTCTCCGGTTATACTGCCAATCAGCGTATCAACCTGAACGAGAAATCGTTCTCGGACGTTGGTGGGCTGAAAGGCAACGTGTCGATTGCTGCGGGCGTGACGATTGAAAACGCCATTGGCGGTTCCGGCAATGACGTGCTGGTGGGCAACCAGGCCAATAACCTGCTGAAGGGCGGCGCCGGTAACGACGTGCTGTTCGGCGGCGGCGGGGCCGATGAGCTGTGGGGCGGCGCGGGCAGTGATATCTTTGTGTTCGCCGCTGCCAGCGATTCCAAATCGGGCGCAGCCGACTGGATCCGCGATTTCCAGAAGGGCATCGACAAGATTGACCTGTCGTTCTTCAATCAGGGTGCCGAAGGCGCTGACTTTATCAAGTTCGTCGACCATTTCAGCGGTGCAGCGGGCGAAGCGCTGTTAACCTATGATGCAACCAGTAACGTCAGCGATCTGGCATTGAACCTCAGCGGTCAGCAGACGCCGGACTTCCTGGTGAAAATTGTCGGACAGGCGGAAATTGCTACCGACTTTATCGTCTGATTATTGGCGGTGTACCGTGGGCCGGTTCGCCGGCTCCTACCAGTTAACCAGCGAGTCGTTGATGATAAAACGCATTTTCTACGCTGCCATGATGGCGGGCAGCATTTTAATGACAGGAGTGGTTATGGCCAGCAGTCTGGTTCTTCCTTCCGCACAGAGTCTGGCGGGACAATGGCAGTTAGCCAACGGTGAACGGCAATGTCGGCTGGAGTTGCTGGCCGATACGCAACGCGAGACCAATGGTTATCAATTACGCGATCGACAGCAGTGTCTGAAGGCGATATTCAACGCCGAGGTTATCGGCTGGCGCGCGGCCCCGGACGGTATCGCATTGCTGCAGACCGACGGCAGCACGCTGGCGTTCTTTTCGCGCGACGGTGAGGTGTATCGCCATCCGATTGGCGCCGCCGATGGCCTGACGTTGAAGCCGCTGCGCTGAGCGGCAGGGTTCGCTGGCGCGAACCCGTCGGCAGTCTACAAAAACAGCGAGCGAACGATCAGGAAGTGGCCGCCAAAGTAGCACAGGGCCACCACGGCGTCGGCAGCGCGGAACTGCAGGCGATAGCGGTTCAGTAGCCATACCACGTTGGCCAGCAGCAGTAGCGAGGTACCCGCCAGCAGCGAGAAACCGTAATCGGTGCTGCGCAGGAAATACTGTTCCCCCGCCAGCCATACCATCAGCAACGTCATGGCGACATAGGCGGTGATGGCCCATTTCAGCGCCGCCAGGCGTGTCCATATGGTGGCCAGTAACAGTGCGCCAACGATCAACAGCGTCAGCGGCAATGGCCAGAACAGGCTGAAGGTCATTTGGCTGGCGAAACTCAGGGCGTAAAGCAGTTGCGAAAGGAAAAAAGCGCCGATGGCGTACAATACGCGCTCGCGCGGCAGCAGTAGCAGTGCGTCGCCGACCAGCGTGGCCAGCAACCCGAGAACGATCAGATAACCGGCCGGCCCCAGCACTGGCGCTTGCCAGGCCAGCAGCAGTAATAGCAGCAGGGTAACCGGTTTGAACACCCAGCGCTGCCAGCGTGGGCCACGGTAAGCCGCATCAACGAACAGCCAACCGGAAAAGAATACCGCAAGGAATGGCCAACTCATATGTCTTCCTTATTCATTGCGGACGCCGCAGATTGCCGGCGCCCAATATTGTCATTGGTGTCACGTCTTCAGTGTAGCCTCATGCCCGGAGTGTAGCCTGGCAGCGGGCGGCATGGCTGCATGAACTTTACTCTATTTTGCAGCCGGTCGAATACCGGGTATCGCGATCCACGCTGGGGTTATCGGATAATCACCGTTGCGTCATGACCTGAGGCAAAGCTGGGCAGAAGGGCGGAAGGCTGGCTGGGTAACTGGGGTGTTGCGGCAAAAAGTGACAACTCCCATCGGGGATGAGGAGGGAAAGGAATTGTCACCGAGTAGTAACGCCAGCAATACAGCAAGGCGTTCGGCGTGGGTTAGCGGCTCAGCGCCTGTTGTGCTTCGGTCAGTTCTTCTTTGGCGGAGGCGAGTTTCTTCTCTTTTTGTTTAATCTTCTTCTGGCTACCGGTTTCGCGTGCATTCTGCAATTCATGCTCGCGCTCGGCAACCTTGCTTTGTTTTTCGGCGACCTTGGCCTGCCGTTGGCGCAGCAGCCCGTCATCGGTGCAGTGGCGTTCGGTTTCGTCCAGCGCTGCCTGCAGGCCGGCGACCTGGTGCGTGTTGTTATGCGCTTTGGCATAGCCGATCTGATATTCGATTTCTGCGCGTTTGGCGGCGCAGCCGGTGAGGGCATCGGCTGCCGACGCCACGGAGGAATAACCGAACGCGGCGACGAGGGCAAAGATTCCAGCGGTAACGTGGTGTTTCATAATTAACAGCTCCTTGTTGTGGTAAAAACAGCAGTGTGGTCGCGCTTATTTAAATAATTATTAAACGGCATTTTGGCTTTAGATTTAATTAGAACGCGGAATGTATTTGAACGAATACTTTGCCTGATGATTATTGTATTTTCGTCAGAATGGCACTCTGGCAAACATCAGCGACTTTATATTCTCTGCCTGGCGCTGGCTTAATGATTCATTAAGCATGATTAGCGTGAGGCTGTGTGGCCTGGACGCGTAAAACCGCGCGCTATCAAGCCAATTGATGACAATCCGCAACACACCACGGGCAGTGATTTGATTCAATTCACTTCAAAAGTTAAACCTTGCGTGAGGGCGTGGCGCTGGCGGGGCTTCAACGCCCTGTGTGCCTTGGCTGTTCGGCTGTCGCGCATTGCGAAAGCGCTCGCTGACGTTGATGTGCTGCACGGTGCATGCAACCGGCGCCAGTAGGAAAAACAGCACAGGATGAGATATTGAGAATAAATGATAAAAGATTAATCCTCTTATTTTTCTTATGCCGCTACTCAATAGAATCCCATGATATCTAACTAAAATTAGTTTAATGGCGAAATAAAAAACCCATTGTTACTCTGCGTCACGCTTTCGGTAAGACCGCATTAGGGTGTTATCGGGCGAGAGTATCTAAATGCATTAACGCGTAAGCGCATTAATCCCAATGAAGCGGCAAATGATTGCCGCAATATTCACGTGCACATGACGTGCTAAATGAAAAGGAAAGCGATAAATGAACAAGAACATGATGGCCATGGCTATGGCAGTGACTGCGGCATTGGGCATGACTTCTGCTTCTGCCGCCGATGGCCAGATCAACTTCACCGGTGAAATCATCGAATCCGCCTGCCAGGTGGTCAATAGCGTCAGCGCGCCGTTGGATGTCACCTTGGGCAAGGTCTCCAAGACCGCGTTCAACGGTGCCGGCTCCACCGCGGCGCCGACCAAATTTACCCTGCAATTGAAGAGCTGCCCTGCCACCGTCAGCAGCGCCACGGTGAAGTTTGACGGCACCGCAGTTGACAGCGACAACAGCGTGCTGGCACTGACTCAGGTGAGCGGTGGTGCGACCGGCGTTGGCATCCAGTTGACTGACGCCTCGCAGAAGGTATTGCCGCTGTTCACCGAGTCCGCGCCTTACCCACTGACCGCAAGCACCGCTGGCAGCTCCGGTGGTTCTGATGTTGTTAACAGCCTGGACTTTATTGCGCGCTACGTTGCCACTGCGGCGACCGTCACCGTCGGGCCGGCCAATGCCGTCGCCAACTTCACCGTTAATTACAACTAAGCCCGTTGTCCCCTGCCTGGTGCAGGGGCATTGCGTTGTGAGCCGGCGGCATATGCCGTCGGCCGTTTGCTTAAATCCCAATTTCTTCAGCGGAGCGGTAAATAATGAATATTTGGTCAAAAATGCTGGTAGCCGCATTACTGACGGCGGCGAACGTAGCGCAGGCTGGTGTGGTTATCGGCGGCACCCGACTGGTGTATGACGGCGGCAAGAAGGAGGCTTCACTGAGCGTCAGCAACCCGGACAGTATGCCGTACCTGCTGCAGTCCTGGGTCGAGCCGCACAACGGCGGCGTTGAGAAAGCCCCCTTTATCATCACCCCACCGCTGTTCCGGCTGGATGGCAGCCAGGAGAACGTGCTGCGCGTAGTCCGTGCCGGCGGCAATCTGCCGGAAGATCGCGAATCGCTGTTCTGGATGAACATCAAATCCATTCCCTCTGCACCCAAGGACGAAAACAAAAACACCCTGCAAATCGCGGTCAAGACACGCATCAAGCTGATTTATCGGCCAAAAGGGCTGAAAGGCAACCCGGAGGCGCTAGCGTCGCAGTTGACGTGGCAGCGTAGCGGCAACCAGCTGCTGGTCAGTAACCCGTCGCCATTTTATATGAACCTGCAGTCGGTCACCGTGGGTGGCAAAGAGGTGCCTGACGCCACCTACGTTGCGCCAATGAGCAGCGCGAGTTTCTCTCTGCCGGCCGGCGTTAGCGCTGGTGCGGTGCAGTGGAAGATCATCAATGACTACGGCGGCATCGGCCCGGTGCATAGCGGCAAAATTTAAGCCAGCTGACACCCGCATACCCTAAAGACAACGCACTCCACAGGCGGTGGCATTGCAGGAGGCAGGCGCGATCGGCGCCTTGCAGGTAACGGAGCATACGTACGGATGAAAAACACATTGAGTCGCAGCGGGAGAGGCACGCCTTTAGCAATCACGCGTCTGGCCTGCCTGATTGCTGCCCAGCTTGCATTGACCGGACTGCCGTTGAACGCACAGGCGCGGGATTACTTTAATCCGGCGTTGTTGCAGCTCGACAATCCACAGCAGGGCAGCGTCGATCTGTCGGTATTTGAAGATGGCGAAAGCCAGGCGCCGGGCAGCTATCGGGTGGATATCGCTATTAACGACCAGCCGATCGATACCCGTGACGTGGTGTTTACCCTGCAAAAAGGGGCCGACGGTAAAGCCAGTCTACAGCCCTGCCTGAGCGTAACGGCGCTGGCAGAGATGGGCATCAGAACCGAGCTATTCCCGGCACTGGGCGACGACAGTCGCCAATGTGCCGACTTAACCGCCATCCCTCAGGCCAGCGCACAGTTTCGCTTCAGCAAGCAGCAGCTGTTATTGAGCATTCCACAGGCCGCGCTGGCGCTGATGGCGCGCGGCTATGTGCCACCGTCCCAATGGGATGACGGTATCCCGGCGCTATTGCTGAACTACAGCGCCAGCGGCGCCAACAATTATGCCCGCGGTGGGGCAGGCAAAAACAGTAACAGTCAGTTCCTTAATCTACGGCCGGGTATCAACCTTGGCGCATGGCGGCTGCGTAACTACACCACCTATAACCGCAGCGGCGACGGGCAGGATAAATGGTCGACGGTGTATACCTACGCGCAGCGCAACATTGCGACGTTGGGCAGCCAGTTGACGCTGGGGGACAGCAGTTCGCCGGCCGAGGTGTTCGACAGCGTACCGTTCCGTGGCGCTCAACTGGCCTCCGACGACGATATGTTGCCGGACAGCCTGAAAGGCTACGCGCCGGTGGTACGTGGCATTGCCCGCAGCAACGCGCAGGTGATTATCCGCCAGAACGGCTATGTGATTTACCAGAGTTACGTTGCACCGGGAGCATTTGCCATCACTGATATGTACCCGACCGGCGGCAGCGGCGATCTGTACGTCACCATCAAGGAAGCCGACGGCAGCGAACAGAAAATGGTGGTGCCGTTTGCCTCTCTGCCGGTGCTGCAACGTGAGGGGCGCTTCAAATACAGCCTGACCGGCGGGCAGTATCGTTCTTATGACACCAGCATCGATCAAACGCCATTTGGCCAGGGGACGGCGATTTATGGCCTGCCGCATGGTATGACCGTTTACGGCGGCGGCCAGTTTGCCGACCATTATCAGTCGTTGGCGCTGGGGGTGGGTAAAAACCTTGGCGATTACGGTGCGTTGTCGGCCGATGCCACCCAGGCGTGGTCGGTTCAAAAGGATCTGCCCAGCGAGCAGGGCCAGTCGTGGCGCCTGCGCTACAGCAAAAACATCGTGCAGAGCGGCACCAACTTCGCCATTGCCGGTTATCGCTATTCCACCGTCGGCTATTACAGCCTGCAAGAGGTGCTGGACACCTATCGCGACGGCCGTAACGCGCCGTTGGCGGAACGGCGCCGCAACCGTGCGGAGATGACGGTTAGCCAGAGTCTGTGGGAAGGCGCCGGTTCACTCAGCCTGAGCCTGGTGAGTGAAGACTACTGGAACAGCGATCGCAAGATGCAGTCGTTTGGCGCCGGCTACAACAACAGCTGGAACGGGATCAGCTACGGCCTGAACTACAGCTATAACCGCAACTCGGCCGGCAGTGGCAACGGCAACCGAGTGTATGACAAAGACCAGCTGTTTGCGTTTAACGTCAGCGTTCCTCTGGATCGCTGGCTGAGTAATACCTATGCCAGTTACAACCTCAATACCAGCAAGCACGGTGGCACCACCCATAACGCTGGCATCAATGGTACGGCGCTGGCGGACAACAACCTCAGTTGGAGCCTGCAACAGGGCTTTGGCAATAAGGGCATTGGCAACAGCGGAAATATGAACGCCGATTACCGAGGCACCTATGCGGAAGTCACCGCCAGTTATGGCTATGACCGCAACAGTCGACGCCTGAGCTACGGCCTGCAGGGCGGCATTATAGCCCATGGCAACGGCATCACCTTTGGCCAACCGCTGGGGGAAACCATCGCGCTGGTGCAGGCACCGGGCGCCGACGGCGTTGGCGTTAGCAATCAGACCGGGGTGAAGACCGATTGGCGCGGTTACGCCATTGTGCCATACGTCAGCCCATACCGTAAAAACAGCATCGGCTTGAACACTGAAACGCTGCCGGATGACGTGGATCTGGCGCAAACCAACCAGACGGTGGTACCAACGCGCGGTGCGGTGGTGCGGGCCAGTTACAGCGCCAGCGTCGGCCAGCGGGTGCTGATGACGCTGCTGCGTCAGGGCGATACGCCGGTGCCGTTCGGCGCCATGGTCACCGATCCGGCCGCCACGGCAGCGCAGGGCTTTATCGTCGGCGACGGCGGCCAGGTCTATCTGACCGGCCTCAACGCCAGTGGCTCGTTGCAGGTGCAGTGGGGTAAAGACGCCGGCGAGCAGTGCCGGGTGGATTACCGCCTGCCACAGGCACAGCCCCAGAGCGGCGTAACGATGGTTAATGGGCGGTGCAGGTGAATAATATGAAATTTACCCTTGTAACGTTATTTATAAAGAGAGGCGTGGCAATGGCTGGGCTAATCAGCGGGCATAATGCCACTGCGGCGAGCTATAGCCCTATCAGCCTAAGTTCAACCATAACCATACCGCCTATCGTGGTGCAACGTGATGTTCCTATTGGTACTCGTATTGGCTCGGCGTCGCTACCCGCGAAGAAAATATATAGCTGCAGCGGTGCTGCCACTGTGGAGGCATTGATTGGGATCAACGCCTACGGCACAAACGTCGCCATCTCGCCAAGTGATATCACTAATAACGCTATTCTGGCGCTGACCAATGCCGGAACGGCGAGGGTAGTCGACGGGCTTGGGGTACAGATTTTATATAACGGAGCGCCACTAAAGCGAAATACCAATCTATTATTAAAAACCTCCGCCGGCGGCGTGGAAACCTTGCCGTTTAGCGCCCGCTATTACCAAACAAAAAGCGCAGTAAAACTAGGCAAGGTCAATAAGACCTTTAACCTGACGTATCAATAGTGCAAGACCGTCAGTTATTTCCCTAACAGGGATGAATGGGGTGGCATGGCGTTATCACTGATGTTTTATGGAGGGGATAACAATGAATAATAATATTAGTATTGTTTTTTTTCATATTTATTCTTCTTGTGGTTTCTGCAAGCTGGCGGTTGGATAACTAATATGATTATTAAAAATAAATTATGGGCCATATTTATAGCTTCATCTCTTGCTTTAACAGAATGTGCATGGGCTGGCATCACAGTAGTAACTAGCTCACTTCCATCGATATCATTTACCGGCATTTATGCGATGCAACGAGATGCGCCTATTGGCACTATTATTGCTTATCGTGAGAGTTATATCACGGCAAAACTAGAGCGTTTCTGTACGGGGGATGTGAAAGAAAATTTGTATGTTACTATTTCGCCATTGAAACCAAGTTTAGGCGTTTTCGGGAATAAAAACATACCTGTATACATGACCAACGTTCCTGGGGTGGGAGTTAGATGGTTTTCTTATTCTTTAAACGGCGGTAACATTAAAAGTCCAGATGTGTATTTTGCGACGGGTAATGGCCTGCTGACGGCTTATATAGGAATGGAATTGGTCAAAACAGGGAGGATTACTCCTGCGGTTATTAATGGTGATAGTCTGGCTGCCGTGGGGATTTGGGAAAATGGATGTACCAAGAATATGCCTATTGGTGATTTAATATTTACCGGTGGCGGAAGCATTACTCAAGTTACCTGTACCGTCAGTAGCAGCAATATCAGCGTGCCATTGGGTGATGTGCTGGCGACACAGTTCACCGGCGTTGGCGCCACGCCGGTAACCAAGGGATTTAACCTGGGGCTTAACTGCGACGTCAATGCCAAGGTCAACGTCTCATTAAGCGGCATTGCCAATAGTGATATCGCCAATAGCGATATTCTGGCGCTGACCAATGCCGGAACGGCGGGGGTAGCCGACGGGCTTGGGGTACAGATTTTATATAACGGAGCGCCACTAAAGCGAGATACCAATCTGTTATTAAAAACCTCCGCCGGCGGCGTGGAAACCTTGCCGTTTAGCGCCCGCTATTACCAAACCAAAAGCGCAGTAAAACCGGGCAAGGCCAGTGCTACGGCAACCTTGAACCTGACATATCAATAGGTCGAGACCGTTAAATATTCTCCTGAACAGGGATGAATGGGGCGGCGTTAATATCCGCCGATATTTTATGGAGAGAATAATGAATCATAATTTTCGCATGTCCCTCGCTGGTTTGATACTGGGAGGGAGCCTGACTGGTGTTGCCAATGGCGCCGATCCGGTCACTATCAATATTACCGGTAATGTCATTGCCGCTCCGTGCGTGGTTGATGGGACTAACAGCGTTAATGTTGATTTGGGAGATGTTCCAGCAGTTGATCTGGCTACTGCTGATTCAGCCTCTCTATGGCAGGCTTTCAGAATATCAGTGAAAAATTGCCCTGCAGGTACAACCAAAGTAACGGCAACTTTTAACGGTACGCCAGCCCCGGATGCTCCTGCCCATAGATATATAAACACCGGAACAGCTACCGGAGTTAGCATCGCACTGGCTAGAGATATTAATCTAAATTTGGCTAATGGGGCTACTTGGACGGTTAATGTCGACGGCAGCCGTTCAGCAACTTGGCCAATGCGAGCGCGTATGGTCGCAAGTAAAGGTAATGCTATACCTGGTACCGTAAAGGCGGTGGTGGTAGTCACACTAACCTATCAATAAAAATTTGGATATATAACGATTGGTTACCTAATGATGCTCACTATTTCCAAACAAAAAGCGCAGTAAAACCGGGCAAGGCCAATGCTACGGCAACCTTGAACCTGACGTATCAATAGGTCGAGACCGTTAAATATTCTCCTGAACAGGGATGAATGGGGCGGCGTTAATATCCGCCGATATTTTATAGAGGAAATAACCATGAATAGACGTTTGCGTTTTTCTTTGCTCTGCTTAATTACCGGTATCGGCGCCATAGGCATTGCCAATGGCGCCGATCCGGTCACTATCAATATTACCGGTAATGTTAAAGCCGCGCCTTGCGTGGTGGACGGCGCCAGCAGCGTTCCGGTGGATCTTGGGGAAATCCCTGCCCCGGCACTGGCTACGGTCGGTTCAGGCAGCGGCTGGAAGCCCTTTAAATTGAATTTAAAAGACTGCCCGGCTTCTACCACAAAAGTCACCGCAGGTTTTAAAGGGAGTCCTGATGCCACCAACGCCAAGTTATATGCTAATGCGGGAACCGCGGGCACCAACGTGGCGATCGAATTGGCGAAGGAAGGGGGGCTCTGGTTGTCTAATGGCGACTCTTGGCAGGTAAATGTCAATGCGACAACGCATGCCGCACAATTCCCATTAGCAGTGCAAGCCAATAGCGTCAAAGGCAACGTTGGGCCCGGCACTATTTCAGCCGTTATCCAGGTTGACTTCACCTACCAATAAATCGGGGAGGGATAGCTATGTTTCACCTAATTATTGTGGCGTTACTGGGGTATGCCTGTCTGCTTTATGGCACGGCGATGGCTGCCGAAATCAACATTAGCGGCGTGGTGGTTGCCAATACCTGCATGGTGGACGCCGCCAGCCTGGACGTCGATCTCGGTGACGTTCCGCTCGCCGCTCTGCAGTCAGCCGGTGCTGCGGGGCCGTTAAAAGAGTTCGCGCTTAAGGTAATCAATTGCCCGGTCAGTTTTAATGGGCGCAGCGTGTTCGCTCGGTTCAAAGGTACTGCCGATCCGGACTCACCTCGTTTGTACATCAATAATGGTACAGCCACCGGAGTGGCCGTGGAGCTAACGAACGGCAGTGGTCGTGTTTTTCCACCCTCCGGCATTTCTTTTGACAATGGCGGCATCACAAATCAGCAGGCTAGCTGGGGCATGCGCGCACGCATGGTGGCAACAACAGGCAATGCCACGCCCGGTAGCGTCAAGGCGGTTGCGCTTGTCAACTTCGTTTATCACTAGATTCCGACGGGAAGGAAAACCCCTATGTCTCACCTAACCACAGTGACCTGTCTGGTGATCGGTAGCCTGCTGAGCTGCGCCAGCATCGCGAGCGAAATCAATATTACCGGCAGGGTATTTGCCAGCCCGTGCCAGATTAATAGCGGCTCGGTCAGCCAGACGGTGGAGTTCGATCAGCTGCGTGCCTCGGAGCTAAAAACCGCCGGTGCCGCCAGCGAATGGAAAAACGTTAACGTCAAGCTGGTGAGCTGCCCGGCAACTACCAGCCAGGTGACCGTCACCTTTGACGGTAGCCGATCTGCAACTGATGCGTCGCTGTACGCCAACCAGTTAGCGACGGGCGCTACCGGTATTGCATTGCAGGTGGCGCAGCAGGCTGATACCAGCAAAGTGCAGGGGCCGGGCAGCAGTATGACTGCGGCAGTGAATGCGCAGCGGGTCGCTATTTTCCCGCTGGCTGGCCGTCTCTATAACCTCAATGGCAACGTCGGCGCAGGGAAGTTCAGCAGCATGGTGCTGATGAGCATGACGTATCAGTAAACAACTGGCCATACGCCTGATGGTTGATAAATATGGGCACCATTCTATTACGCATCTTGGGCAAGTTAGACGACTATCTATCGCCAGAGGTATTACTGTTGGCTTTATTGGCACCGCTGTTATTAACCGGCATGGCAACCATTGCCTGGTATTTATTGCGCCTGATTGCCAGCTACGGCGTTCGGCACGCTGTGCGCACTGGCCAGCTGCAGCCGTCTGTACGTCACATTATTGACAGTAATCGCCCTCCGCGGGTAACGGTTAGACCGGTAAATAATGTCAAAGCACCGGCGGTAGCGGCGTTGGCACGATCGGCCGTTCTGGCAATCAGTAGCCCACATGGCAGAAAACCGATTGATGGTATTTGCCAGCCTCTGGCGGTGATTAGATTACGTTAGACTGAATTAGAAGTAAAAATAGATAATTCAGAGTGAAGTGACTAACGATATAAAATCTGTTTTTGAATTTATTTTATTCATCATTTAAATCACTGTACCTGAGGGTATGGCTGAAAAATAATAAAGAGCCGAGAATTTTCCGTCGGCAGGTATTGCCCCATTAAAATTGCTGGGTTGCCTGCTAAACGTGAGGCAATCTCGCGACGTTCTGAGATGGGTTAGCGAGGTTTTCGCTGCAGGTAGCGGCGTCGGTGGCTTGCCGCAGTTGCTGCGTGTCACGCTGAGGTAATGAAGCTATTAGCCTTGGCACAAGCATTACCAGGGTATTCATAGCGACAGAAAAACTAACCGGTTATTTTTTATTCGCGCATTTCGCCTAATAGTAATGGGTAATCAGCAAACGGGGTAATGTTTTGTTTGTGCTGCGATTATTGCAATGGGCTATCTATGTTAACGTCATTTTCCGTTATTTTTGGCTTGCTGTCGCTGTCATTATTTTCTTTTTTTCAACATTTTTTATTAATGCGTAAAAAAAGAATCATTAGTTTCAGAAGCTAGCATTCCCCACTGTAGGCAACATCGCAGCAGGGGAATACAGGCATGGCTGTCCTTGCCGTTATTCGACATAGGGCGACAAGCGATCGGCGTTACGCCGTAATACCTGTGAGAGCACGGCATCCTGACCAGGAGAGATATAATGAATGCAAATAACACCACCAGAAAAACCATCGCTTTAATGGATCCCTACCCGCTGAATTTGTACGGTTTGGCGCATTTTTGCCAACAGCTTGACGAACAAGTGGAGATACAACTGCAAAGTAACAAACTGCATGACGTGTTTATTTCGTTGAAGCTACAGCCGTTGGATGTGCTAATCACCGATATTTGCGGCATGGGGGAGAGCGTGACGCACGGCGTCAATACGCTAAAAATGCTCTGTCAGCACTTTCCGGCAATGCCGATTATCGTCTATGCGCGGCAACATCCGCGTGAAGTGATGCAGGCGCTGCGGCAGTACCCGCAGGTGAGCCTGATTTCTCGCGACGAGCCGCTGCCGCAGGCCGCCACGCTGTTTCGACGCGCGCTGGCCGGCGAAACGGTCTACAGTCCACAATTTGCCCAGATGTTCGAGCAAACCGACGGACATGGGCCGGCCAGGCTGGAAGCGTTGACCCAGCGTGAAAATGACGTACTGATGTGCCTGTTCAACGGCTTGTCCATTTCGCAAATTGCCCGCCTGCGTCAGCGCAGCATCAAAACCATCAGCGCGCATAAATGTAATGCGATGCGTAAGCTGGGAGTAAAAAATGATTCGGGGCTGTTTCTGCTGCGGGAAAATATCGTCAACCATCATGTCAACAGCGTATACCTTAACTGACAGGCCAGTATTCGGCGTTGCAGGCCTGCCGGCCGCCAGCCATCGGGCTGGCGGTGGCCTGCGCATCTCAGGGTGAGGGCGGCAACGGCGTACCGGCCGCATATTGATAGATTGCCAGTTGCAACGATTGGGCAACCGATGAGACCCAGCCGCCGTTAGTTTTGCAACGTCGATACCAGTTTCTGCAGTAACAGCGTCAGCGCGTCGATATCCTGTTCGCCCATCGCTTTCGCCCATTGAGCTTGCACCTGCTGCCCGGTTGCGATGGCAATAGGCCGCACGCCTTGCCCTCGCTCGGTAAGAAAGATCAGTCGTGCGCGCCTGTCCGTTGGGTCGGGGCGTCGCTCAACGTAACCGAGCTTTTCTAACTCTTCCACGGCTTGGGTTATCGACTGTTTGCGCACTTTGGCAAATTTCGTCAGGGCGCTAACGGTGATCCCCTCTGATGGGGTAAAGGCAAAAACGTTGGAGTGAGAAGGGCGAATATCGGTATAACCGGCCTTATCAAGGGCTGAATCTACCTGCTGAGTCCAATGCTGGTACGCCTGGCGAAGAAGAAAACCCAGCGCCGGCGTTTCGGGGGTGTCATGCATTCCGACTTATCCTTTGTTCCACGCGGCACCTGCATGTCATCTTTTGATTGACAGGTGACTGTCTATGTCTATATTGGACAGGCAACTGACTATTTAGCACAAGAGGACATTGCCATGCCTGCAATTTCAGTTTTGGATTCAATCATACATTATGAACAGAACGGTGTCGGTACACCCTTGGTGTTTCTGCATGGGAATCCGACCTCCTCCTATTTGTGGCGTAATATCCTGCCGGCAATCGAGGGGCCGTTTCGCTGTTTGGCACCGGACCTGATTGGTATGGGACAGTCGGGTAAGCCACCGCTCAATTACGATTTTTCAGATCATGCGCGTTATCTGAATGCCTGGTTCGACGTCATGGGGTTGCAAGACATGATCCTGGTCGGCCACGATTGGGGCGCGGCATTGGCCTTTGACTGGGCCGCCCATCACCCTGAACGCGTCCGCGGTATTGCCTTTATGGAAGCCGTTATTCGGCCGATGAGTTGGGACAGCCTGCCCACTGAGGTTGCGGCACGTTTTAAGGCGTTGAAGACGCCGGGGCTTGGCGAAAAAATTGTGCTGGATGGCAATGAGTTTATTGAGAAAACGCTGCGAGCAACGGTGCTTTCCCCGCTTTCCGAGCAGGATATCCAATGCTATACCGCTGCCTATACAACGGCGGACAGTCGCCGACCGTTACTGGAATGGAGCCGCTCAATGCCATTTGACGGCGAGCCTGCCGATGTGGTCAGGCGCATGGCGTTTTACCATCGCTGGCTGGGGAACAGCAAGGATACAGCCAAACTTCTCCTGTCGTTTGACGGCGTTGCGGGCGGCCTGGCGATCAATCAGCCAATGATTGCCTGGTGTCAGGCGAATATCGCCAATCTTGACGTCATACCCTGTGGCGCGGCCAAACACAATGCGCCAGAAGATCGACCTACGGAAATAGCGTCGGCGATAAATCAATGGCTGGCTAAATGCTAAATCGTGTTATGCGGTTGCCTCCGGCGTTAACAGAGGGTTTTATTGGCGCACCACGGCGGTAAGGTTGAGGGGCGGGGGAGCTGAATGCTCCCCGGCAAGATTACCAGCGGATCAATTAGCTGATGATTTATTTGGCGAATTCATTTGGCATGAAATATTCAGCCCACCAATGTTTGATGATTTGCATGAAGTTATCACCGGGTTGATTTCGACATTCAGCAACAGGCCATTTTGATAGCTGCAACCGACGGTAACCTTTTCTCCGTCGGTATAAATGTCGGTCAGGTCTGCCCAGGTACCGTTATTCTGGTCCTTTGGCTCCGGAGCCAGACTAAACATATCCTGCGGACTGCCATGGAACACCTCGATCGCTACCAGCTTATTATTTTGTTGTGCTGGGCAAATAGTCACCGTGTCCGCCCAGCTGGAAAAAGGTAACAGCCAGCAAAAAAACAGTATAAAAGATGTATGTTTCATCGCTTTCTCCATGTGATTAACCACCAACGGTGATTATCATATCTGGTTATTAGGCAATGCCTAGGCGGAAATACGTTACTTTTGTAAATTATGCCGCTGTATATTTATTGAAAGAATAACTCGTATAAGAGTAAATTATGGCGAGTAATACTCGTCTTTATCACACCGCCGGTTCTGGCTGCACTCACCGGCGTTGCCCGGCGTGGTGCCGGGATGACTGAGCCATAACGCAGATGCGAGTTATGCCCAGGCGTTAACGCGGGCGGTAACACATCCCGTTGGCGGCGCTAATCCCTCTTCCTTTACCCTGTACATTGGCGGCCGTTGAGTGCCGCTGAACGCTACCCCTTTACGCAGTAAACAAACGGAATGACGGTACCGGCAAAAATATAACCGCTTCCCTGTTTATACAGGCCGATGTTATGCGTAATGTCTGGTCGGAAATAAAACGTTGGCAGCAGCGTTGCCAGTACGCTTTCGTCGGCGTTGTCCGAAGGCAATCTGGCAACCTTGTTGGAGTGCATACTCAGCATGTCTTCGTTTTGGCTGTAGTCAAAGAATACCTTCCTGTTGAGTACCGTCGGCGCCTCTGATGCCTGATGGTAGTTTCCTTCGATTAACGCCAGCCCTTTGCCGTTCACCGCATGCATCTTCATAACGCCGGTAAAATGTAACTGTTCGGGCGTTACAATGTTTAAAACGGCTCGGCAATCAATCTCTTTTGACTCGGGGGATGTTGCATACCCTGCCCAAAACTGCCATTTCATTGAGGCGATAATCACCAGGATAAAAACGATGCAGGCCAGCAATCCCTTTTTCATTTGGAACCCTCCAGGTAGAAGCTTGATCGGCAGCTGGCACGCGCTCCGGCAATGTCCCGTACGCAGCTAATCACCGAATAGCGGTTCACCCCGGCGAAGGCGGTGACGTAATTAAAGGGTCGCGTCGCACAATCAAAAGCGCTGTTTTTGACAATATATTCGAGCCTGCCGGTCGGCATATTATCGTTAACATAAATGTGGCACTCGCTCAGCGAGGTTGGCGCCAGGTCGTAGCTATCCATATAGTTAGATGAATTATTGTGGCCCAGATAGAAAGCACCGATGCACAGCATAATCAACGCGATACTCAGACCGGCAATCAGCCCTGGTAAGTATTTCTTTCCTTTGCTGGGAGAAATGGGCGTTGTTCCGGTTGGCGCAGCAACATCGCCAGCGACTGCCGGTAACAATTCCTGCTGGCGGACATCGGCGTGCTGCTCCGCCAGCAGGGTGATTTTAATGTGTCGCGACAGGGTGACGCCCTGTCGTGGCACGGTGATAATCACGTCATCATAAAGACCGAGCTGATTGAGGGATCGTCGCAGCAGGCTGATATTTTGGTAAACGGTACTCGAGGAAACGACAACGCCTTTTTTCCGCCAGATCAGTTCCAGTAATTCATCCTGTGATAAAACGTCGCCGTGACGTTCTATAAGCAAAGCTAAGCATTGGCTGGTAGGGGTATGCAGTATTAACTTACTGGTTGAACCAATATGTTCCCCGGTTAAAATAAGGCTTCTTTCCTCTGGATCAAAAATAACACGGTCATTAATTATATACTTTCCTAGCATAACTTATCCTTTGCATGCGATGGCAAGACAAATCCTAACATACTATAAGAAGATACGGTTTTGTCCACTCGCCATCTTTGCACTGAGTTAATGTTTAATAAACCGACTAATAAATAAAAACAATTAGCGTACAACGATGAACGGCATTTTAGTATTCTAACGAATGATATTTCATGGCTTACCGATCAGGGTAAGTTAAATAGTCATGCTCATCACGCTCAGTGGTGCTTAAGCTTTAAAGTTGTTACCTTTTTTACCAAGGGAACTAATTCATTATTTTAACTTATATGTTTGTTTGCCATAGCGTCGATGCTAGCATTCATCGTAGCTATGAGTCAGCCTGGTTTCATAACGCAACCAGATGGGAGTGACTCCATTAATAGTTTTCAGTGATGGTTCAGTGGTCAAAACAAACCTATATAATTCCATCATGGTTTTAAACAGCGCCTATCATCGCATTATAAATAATGCTTGTTTTTGCTGATGACAATATTGTTCTCATCGTTAACCTCTTCCTGTCTATGGTCAAACAAGCAAAGGATAAAACGGTGCTTGAACTGTGAGCCATGTTTTCCGCGCAGCGTCAGGCGAAGCGGTTTCATCGCCGGAACCTGGCATTTTTATGCTGACGGTGAATACATTACTCATATATCGACGTATTAATCAATAGTGAGCAGGTCAGAGTTGTTCATGTGCTCACTTATGCTAGGCCTCATTGCCGACTAAGCCTTTCGGAGTATTTCCGCCAAGATGCATTTAAAATACCTCACTGTCTGCCAGGCAAAAAGCCGATGCGTTTTTTTGGCGCAAAAACAGCGAGGCTAATGATTGCTAGGCCTGTAGACAGTAGGTGAATGGCAGCACCGTGCCGGTAATAATATACCCGTTGGCCTGCGGGTATATTTCAAAACTGTGGGACGTGGCTGCAGAGTAAAGGAATCGGGGCAATAGACCAGCCAGTTCGCTTGCCTGCGCATTGTCGGTAATCGCGGGTATGATCCGCTTCGAGACGATATCCAGCATGTTCTGGTGACGGGTGTAATCAAAAAATACCGTCCGGTTGAGATTGCCGCCGACCTGAGCGCGATGGTTATAGCGACCGCTCACGCGGAAAAATCCTCTACCGCCAGCGGCATGCAATTTCCACACGCCAGCAAAAGAACCCTGTTCGCTGTAAATTTGCAGTTCGGCGGTGCAGTCAATGTTGCGTGGTGGTACAGCATGAACCATAGAAGTGCCGAGTTGGTAAGCAGCAAAAACAATGAAAATGATGCTTAGTGCGGCAAAAATATAGCTTTTCATCTGTTTCCCTTAATATAATATAGCGAAACGCCAATAGGGAGATAATCAACGATATTCTTAATGCCATGGGTGCTGGCAGGGTATTTTACGCTGTGGCGATCGGCGGCAGTGCGCCAATAAGTTAATCTGTCATTTTTTAACGTTATATTGATGTAATGTTGGGTGTTTATGCTAGTGCATTTATGCGTACCGCTTTGCCGCGGAATTAAATAATGGGCGCTATGGATAAATCCCCGGCGGGGCCCTGCGGTATTGTGCGATGCGTTGGTAATGGCTCTGGCGTTAATGGAAAAAAGTTTGCTCGTCAGGGTAATGGTAATTTCTCGCTGACTTTTATCTACTCGCTGGTGATGACATTGCCAGGCGCGTAGGTTGGCGGTGGTTTTATTTTGTTTTTTATCATGGCTTTTACCCGGATGGGGCGATCGTACTCGCGTAATCATCGCCAGCGATGGCGGTGATGATCTGGTGAGGCGTGATACGCGTACCGCTGCGTGCTCGCCAGGCACTAACCAGTAATCTGGGTGGCACAATGACCATCCCGTCAGCTCAATGCCGTTTGGCACGCTTTCCCTCTGGTGAATTTTTTGCTTGCACGCTAATGATATCTTCTGCAACAAAACCTTTCCCTGCTGTTTTAAAAGGACGATAGGACCTGCATTTGCCGACGGAGATAAGATTATTTTCTTATCTACGGTAAATGTCGCGAATAATAAATATTGCTTGCTGACATTAAACAACCTGGTTTTTATAAAGGTGTATTTTCCTGGCATATTATTGCCTCGCCTGGAAGATAACAATAATCCTAACACGCTGAGCATAAAAGTTAATTTAACTTAAGTCAAAAAAGGTGACGTAGAGCAATAAGTTTTATCTTCGCCATCTTAGAGCTATTCCACCATCAGAGATTATTCATCCTGGGTACCGCATCGTCCGTTCTGTTTGCCTTTATTTATAACCATGGATATACATTTAATTAACATCAGCCGTGCTAGCCGAGTGGCGGTAATAGCCAAAAACTGACGCCGGGGAACAGACGCGGCGATGAGCAAAATTATATCCGTCGGCGGTTAGGCGAAATAAACCGGTCGGCATAATGCGCAGCCAACCCCCTGCTACCTGCCGTTGGGTTATCTCGCGGTTTATCCTGTACAGTGGCAGGGGAAAGACCTAGTTTTATAGCGGTAAACTCAAACGGAACCTGAACGAATGAACAAACCCCCAATGCTGTTTATAGCGGTGCTGGCGTTGATCGTGGTACTGGCGACGCAGCGTTATTTCAGCCAGCGTAAGCAGGAAGCGGAAAATGACCGTGCGCCGGTGCGCAGTACGCAGGTTATCGTTAGCGAGAAACGGGCCTTTCCGGCCAGTAACAACCGCTCACGCCAGCGCGAACATATTGTTAATGAGGCCATGCGGTATGAAATCACGTTCCGGCCGCTGCGGGGCGGTGAGAATATCGTGGTGCGTGTGAAACAGCCGCAGTATGAACAGATAGAGCAGGGCGCGCAGGGTAGCCTGAAAATGCAGGGTACGCGCTTTGTGTCGTTTACCGCCGAACGCCCATAGTAGGTGAGGGTTATTTTTTGTTGATTGGTGGTTGCTTCTTCTGCCAGTCCAGCAGTTCAAACACCCCAAAGATAAAGATCTTGGTTTCCTGCCATTTGCTGATGGGCTGATCTTTCGGCTGTGTTGATTTCAACAGCACCAGTTGCAGCCCGTGCATCACCACCATAAAGAACAGCGCGACGTCGATAAAGTACTTCAACGGCTTGGGGAACGGGTGGAACAGGTTGGTGAGCAAAAAGCCCCATACGCACAGCATCAGCAGGCGGCCCAGATTAATCAGCATTGTCGGTTTTCTCTTTGCCAGAACGAATATAAAGACGATAGGCCACCTGACCGGCGACTTTTTCACGGTGCAGCGACCAGTTGGCAGGCACGTCGGTAGCGGCGCTTTCCGCCTCGGCTTCCACGTAGATCCACGCCTCATCGGCCAACCAGCCTTGCTGCTCCAATAAGGTGATGGTCTGTGTCAGCATTCCTTTACGGAACGGCGGATCGAGGAATACCACCTGGTAAGGTTCGGCCTTGCCGGCCAACCAGCTCAGCGCGTTGGTGTTCACCACCAGGCCGTTGCCTTTCAGCAGCGCCAGGTTTTGCTCCAGTTGCCGTGCCACCGGGCGTTCGAACTCCAGCAGCGTGACGCTGCCGGCGTAGCGCGACAGCGCTTCCAGCCCCAATGCACCGCTGCCGGCGAAGCAATCCAGACAGCGCGCGCCCTGAATCACCGGCGCCAGCCAGTTGAACAGCGTTTCGCGCACGCGATCGGTGGTCGGGCGCAGGCCGGGGCTGTTCGGCACCGGCAGTTTACGTCCACGCCATTGGCCGCCGATAATGCGGATTTGCCCGGCGGCAGCCGTCTGCGGTTTTTTAACCGGCGCTCGCGGCGATAATTTTGCCATAAGAATCTTAATGTGTTGCCGAGTTAACGAAAAGTTGCCGCTATTCTACCGGGCAGAGACGTCGAGGGAAAAGCGAAAACGTTGTTACCTGATTTCCCAAGCCGGATGCGTGTTGCTACGCGAGGGAAAGTGGTAGACTCGGCGGTTAAAATATTTTCGTTATTAGCCATCGGTACGGAGCAAGGTCACAACATGGCAAAAGATAAGAAACGTGGGTTTTTCTCCTGGCTGGGCTTTGGCCAGAAGGAAGAACAACAGCAGCAACCTGAGCCGTCAGCCGAACAGGCTGAACAGCAGGCGGTAGCGACACCGGCCGAGCCGGTGGCCCCCACGCTGGATGACAAGCTCCCTGCGCAGGAATCTGAGCCGGCCGCCTCGGTTGATACCCCGGGAGAATGGGATGGCAGCCTCAACGGGGAACAGATCGCAGAAAACGTGCCGGGCATCGTCGAACGCACGGCGTCGGCTGAACGGTTGGCTGACGAGGTGGTTGCCGTCACGGAACAGGTAGTGGCAGAACGGTCATCTGAAGCGCTGGCGCAAACCGAGCCGCAGATAGACGCAATGCCTGAGCCACAGGCCGAGCCGGAACCAGAACGCATTGTGCCGGTGAAGGAACCGGAGCCAGAGGTCGAACAGCCGCCGGTAGAAGAGCCGGAACCACAGCCGGAACCACAGCCAGAGCCAGAGCCACAGCCAGAGCCAGAGCCAGAGCCACAGCCGGAACCCGTGCAGGAACCCGCACCGGAACCGGTCCAGGCGGCCGCTCAACCAGCGGAGCCGCACGTACCCCAGCCCGAGCCAGAATCGGTGTTGCCATCCGAGCCGGAAGCGCAGCCGTTGCCAGCCAGCGTCGCGTTAGCGCCGATCGTCGCCGCCCCAGCGTCTGAAACTGCTGAAGACCTCGCGGCGCCGGCGGTAACCCAGGAACAGGAACGGCCGAGCAAGGAAGGCTTCTTCGCCCGTTTGAAGCGCAGCCTGATCAAAACCAAACAGAACCTCGGTTCCGGCTTTATTGGCTTGTTCCGTGGCAAGAAGATCGACGACGATCTGTTCGAAGAACTCGAAGAACAGCTGCTGATTGCCGACGTTGGCGTCGAAACCACGCGTAAAATCATTGAATCCCTCACGCTGCATGCCAGCCGCAAGCAATTGAAAGACGCCGAGGCGCTCTACGGCAAGCTGAAGGAGGAAATGTCTGAAATTCTGGCCAAGGTGGATCAACCGCTGGATGTCAGTGGCAAAACGCCGTATGTCATTCTTATGGTTGGCGTTAACGGCGTTGGCAAAACCACCACTATCGGTAAGTTGGCGCGCCAGTTCCAGGCAGAAGGCAAGTCGGTAATGCTGGCGGCGGGCGACACCTTCCGTGCCGCGGCGGTCGAACAGCTGCAGGTCTGGGGCGAACGCAATCGTATCCCGGTGGTGGCGCAGCATACCGGCGCCGATTCCGCCTCGGTGATTTTTGACGCGGTGCAGGCCGCCAAAGCGCGTGGCGTGGATGTCTTGATCGCCGATACCGCAGGGCGTTTGCAAAATAAGGCCCACTTGATGGAGGAGCTGAAGAAGATCGTCCGAGTCATGAAAAAACTGGACGAGCATGCCCCCCATGAGGTTATGCTGACGCTGGACGCCAGCACCGGTCAGAATGCGGTCAGCCAGGCGAAATTATTTAATGAAGCCGTGGGCTTAACTGGCATCACTCTGACTAAACTGGACGGTACCGCCAAGGGCGGGGTGATCTTCGCCATTGCCGATCAGTTCGGCATTCCGATTCGTTATATCGGTGTCGGTGAAGGCATCGAAGATTTGCGGCCTTTCAAGGCCGACGATTTTATTGAGGCACTTTTTGCCCGAGAGGATTAATACGGATGATTCGCTTTGAACAGGTCAGTAAAGCTTATCTGGGCGGACGACAAGCGCTGCAGGGCGTTGATTTTCATCTGCGTCCGGCAGAGATGGCATTCCTGACCGGCCATTCCGGCGCGGGTAAAAGTACCCTGCTGAAACTGATTTGTGGTATTGAACGGCCAAGCGCCGGCCATATCTGGTTTGGCGGCCACGACATCAGCCGGTTGAAAAACAGTGAGGTGCCGTTTCTGCGTCGTCAGATCGGCATGATTTTCCAGGATCACCATCTGCTGCTGGATCGTACCGTCTATGACAACGTGGCCATGCCGCTGATCATCTCCGGTGCCAGCACCGAGGATATCCGTCGTCGCGTATCGGCAGCACTGGACAAGGTCGGGCTGTTGGACAAAGCGAAGAACTTCCCGATCCAGCTGTCCGGCGGTGAACAACAACGTGTCGGCATTGCCCGCGCGGTGGTGAACAAACCTGCGGTGCTGTTGGCGGATGAGCCAACCGGCAACCTGGACGATGCGCTGTCCGAAGGCATTCTACGCCTGTTTGAAGAGTTTAACCGCGTTGGGGTAACGGTGCTGATGGCAACGCACGATACCGGGCTGATCGCCCGGCGCAATTACCGCATCCTGACGCTCAGCCAGGGCCGTATGGCAGGAGGAGCGCATCATGGCGAATAACGCAAAAACCGCCAAGAGCAAGGCGCTGCGCGGCGGCTGGCGTGAACAATGGCGCTATGCCTGGATGAACGCCATCAAGGACATGCTGCGCCAACCGCTGGCGACGCTGCTGACGGTGATGGTAATAGCCATCTCTCTGACGTTGCCGAGCGTGTGCTATATCGTCTGGAAGAACGTCAGTACCGCTGCCACGCAGTGGTATCCGACACCGCAGCTGACGGTGTATCTCGACAAGTCGCTCGACGATGACGCGGCGGTCAAGGTGCTGGACGTCATCAAGGCCGAGGCGGGCGTCGAAAAGGTCAATTACCTGTCGCGCGAAGAAGCGCGCGGTGAATTCCGCAACTGGTCCGGCTTTGGCGGTGCGCTCGATATGCTGGAGGAAAACCCGTTGCCGGCGGTGGCGATTATCACGCCGAAGATGAGCTTCCAGAGTTCCGACACGCTGAATACGCTGCGTGACCGGGTGGCGGCGGTGCAGGGCGTCGACGAAGTGCGGATGGACGACAGCTGGTTCGCCCGTCTGGCGGCGTTAACCGGGCTGGTTGGGCAGGTCGCGGCGATTATCGGCATTCTGATGGTAGTGGCGGTGTTCCTGGTGATCGGCAACAGCGTGCGTCTGAGCATCTTCAGCCGCCGCGATACCATCAACGTGATGAAGCTGATCGGCGCCACCGATGGCTTCATCCTGCGGCCGTTCCTCAACGGCGGCGCGATGCTTGGTTTCTTCGGTGCGCTGTTCTCGCTGCTGTTGTCCGGCGCGCTGGTGTGGAAACTGGAGTCGGTGGTGACCGGGGTGGCGAAGGTGTTCGGTACTACCTTCACGCTGCATGGCCTCGGCTGGGACGAAGCGCTGTTGCTGCTGATCGTCGCAGCGATGATCGGCTGGATCGCCGCCTGGCTGGCGACGGTGCAACATTTACGCCGATTTACACCACAATAAAATTTTTTTGGTATACTCTTCTCCTGCTGCGTTTTGTCGTGTGGCAGGAGAAGCGCCCAGCGGATCCTTTGGATCGCGCCTTTTCCCAAGCGCACAAATTCCCTATCATCCTGAGCCTTGGTCACGTATTGTCAGCAACATTGTGATCGAAAAACAGTGAACTCTTAGGGTGGAACACGGTCAAAACTTGCAGCAAATGTTAAGGTGTCCGGCGTGCGGAACCGCTTTTGCAACAGCAACTGCCGTAAAATCAACAACTCCCCGCCGTAATGACTCACCTGCATGATCCGTTTTAAAGAGAGGGTTTGAATGACCAAAGAAATGCAAACTTTAGCCTTAGTACCCCAAGGTAGCTTGGAAGCCTATATTCGGGCAGCCAACGCCTATCCGATGCTGACGGCAGAGGAAGAGCGGGAGCTGGCTGAACGGCTGCATTATCAGGGCGATCTGGAAGCCGCTAAGCAGCTAATCCTGTCTCACCTGCGCTTTGTCGCTCATATTGCCCGCAATTATTCCGGCTATGGCCTGCCACAGGCAGATCTGATCCAGGAAGGTAATATCGGCCTGATGAAAGCTGTTCGTCGCTTCAACCCCGAGGTTGGCGTGCGTCTGGTTTCCTTTGCGGTGCATTGGATTAAGGCAGAAATTCATGAATACGTGCTGCGCAACTGGCGTATCGTCAAGGTAGCAACCACCAAGGCACAGCGTAAGCTGTTCTTTAACCTGCGTAAAACCAAACAGCGTCTGGGGTGGTTCAACCAGGACGAAGTGGAGCTGGTGGCACGCGAGCTGGGGGTGACCAGCAAAGACGTGCGGGAAATGGAATCGCGCATGGCCGCGCAGGACATGACCTTTGATCCTACGCCGGATGACGAAGCGCGCGACGGCCAGTCAATGGCGCCGGTACTGTATTTGCAGGACAAAACCTCCGACTTTGCCGAAGGCATCGAAGAAGACAACTGGGAAAGCAACGCCGCAGACAAGCTGGCCTATGCGCTGGAAGGTCTGGACGAACGCAGCCAGCATATCATTCGCGCCCGCTGGTTGGACGATGACAACAAATCCACCTTGCAGGAACTGGCCGATCAGTACGGCGTTTCCGCAGAGCGTGTGCGCCAGCTTGAAAAGAACGCCATGAAGAAACTGAAAATGGCGATTGAAGCGTAATCCGCTACACATATGAAAAACCCGGCTTGGCCGGGTTTTTTTATGCCTGAAATACAACACCGTTCAAGAGGCGTTATTCAGCGCTGCAAAATCTGGAGCAGGGCAGTCGTAGCCGAATTTGCTCGCCCAAGCGTACGGCGTGCCGTTCTTGAGGTAGCGCTGATAGAGCGCGTGACCGGTTTTGGCGTCACGCTTGATAACCCAACTGGCGGCGTTGCACAACACCGCGGCGTAAGCCTGACTTTTTGGCGGTAGCAGATCGGCGGCTTTTTGCGCCAGCCCCACCGCCTGCCAGCGGTAATGCAGAAAGCGGTTATCCTGCTGTGGCAGCGCTTTGGCGGCGCGGGTGGCTTCGGCAACGCTGATCCAGCTTTTGTGCTTCAGTTCGCGCGTATCGAAGGCGTCACCCAGAGAGGAATAGTTGGCCTGGTAAATGCCGTAATCCGGCGTCATTTCATAACCGGTCAGGTTCAGCCCCTGGCTGCCCAGCAGGGTAGCCGCCTGATAATACCCCTGCGCACGCGTCAGCTTGCCATTGTCGCCATTGGTCGCGGCGCTGAGCGCCTCGCCAACCTGCTGCGCCGTCTGGCGGTAGTTGGGCACGGCAAAGTAGTCCAGCGCTTCCTGATAGCGACCGGCACGCATCAGCCGCCGCGCCAACAGTTCACGCAACTGCACCGCCGGGGTTAACTGCTGACCGGGATATTCATTGGCCAGTTGCGGTTTTAGCGGCGTGCTTGGCGCCGGTACCTGTTTATCGACAAAATCCTTCAGTTCGTCGACCGTCAGCACCCGTTCTGCCACATCGGCCACGTCGGCCCAATATTGCTCCCTGCCTTGATACAGCAGGGCCAGCGCCTGCAGATAATCACCGCGGTTTAACGCCAATATCGCCTGTTCACCGGCAATACGGCAATCCGGGATGATGGTTTCTGCGGCAAAGTTTGCGCCGCGTTGTTCGCCCCAGTTTTCGTCAGACGGGAAGGCTGCTGCAGCCTTGGCATAAGCATCGGTGGCGGTTTTCACGTCGCCGTCGCGCAAGGCCATTTTGGCGCGCAGCCACCAGGCCAGGCCCGAATCACCAGCGTGTTTCAACAGACTGGCGCTGAGGGGATAATTGCCAGAACGGTAGGCCAGCGCCGCCAGCCGATCGCTGCCGTTAAAGCCGGTTTTGACCGACGCATTTAAAAGCGTCAGGATTTGCCGGGTAATCTGTTTGGAACGGCTGCCGACGGCGTCGGTATCTTGCATTTGCAAATTCGCGCTGCGGGCAAACAGTTCGACAGTGACCAGTTGCTGGATCAGCGGATCGTCGACGATCTGTTTGAGTTGGGCAAAATGCGCCGGACTGACCAGCATACTCGAAACGTATTGCAGCGACTGCCCGCCACTGGCATCCCCTTGCGCCGCCTGCTGGGCATAAAGATGCGCCGCGGCGCGAATGTCGCCCAGCCACAGTTGAATGCGTGCCTGTTGCCCCAGGCTGCTGAGTGCCAGTTGGTCAGGATCGTCGCTACCGTTCTGTACGCGCTCGATCACCTGCTGGAACGCCGCCAGCGCCTGTTTGAGCTCGGCGGCGCCGGGATGACGCGTCGGCTGCGACGGGGTATCGTTGTCCGGGTTTTCCGGCGTTCCGCGATCGTTCATCAACACACGGCCAAGGGAATACTGTGCCCGCAATCCCCAGTCGCCCTGCTGGTCGGCCGGCAATGCCAGTACCTGCTTGAAATATTCCGCCGCACGCGGGTCATTGGCCGCGAACGCCACCGCGCCCAGCGTGTATTGCCGCGCCGCGCCAGTGATCCCCTGGCTATTGACCGTATCTGCCTCTTCCACCGTTTTGGCGGCGCGCATTTTGTTGATAATCACCGTTTCCGGTGACAGCGGCATTGGCCTGGGCGGTAGCGCTGGCGGCGGCGCATGCCAGCGTGGCAATTGTGGGTCGAACGGAACCAAACGGCTGGCTTCAAAATCGAAATTGCCTTCCGGCATGGTGAGCAGCGTGCCATTGCGATCGATCAGCAGCCGATTCGGGAAGTCTGGCCCGCAGGCGTGGCCGAGCGGCGCGGTCAATGCGGCGCCGATCAACAAGGCTAGCGGTAGTGGCCGGCCTGAACGTACATCACGGTGTGACAAGGGTGCCTCCTGGCGTCAATTGTTGGCAGCGCAGCCAACCTAACGGGCGCGATTGTCCGGCACGAACCAGATCGTTGCCGGTGCGGATAAAGCGCTGCTGTTGCGGGGTGGATTCCAACCGGTAATTGCCCACCGCGTCGGCGGCCAGACAGTCGCTGGCGGCGATATCGACCGCTGCCGGCAGCGGCGCATCCACCGGACCGCTATTGTGTATTATCAGATCATATAAGCCGTTTTGCCGTGCTTGCGGGCGGATTTTTACCTGCCAGTGGGCGACCAGCGGTTGCTGTTCTATCACCGCACGCAGCGTTGTCAGCGACCAGGCGCGCCGGTCGTTGGGCAGCGGCAAGCGAAACCAGACGATGCCGCGCAGATGAGCGACCGGCTGAGCCGCCAGGCGCTGCAGGACATCGGCCACCTGTTGCGGCGCCACCGTCAGTTCCTGTATGGCGCCAGCCACCCGCAACGACGCTTCGCTTTCTACCTGCGGGCCTTGTGCATCAAAGCCCACCAGCCCCATGCCATAGGCCGGTAACGCCAGGCGGAACGGCTGGGTGGACACCCGCGCGTAGCGCTGTGCCCATTGCAGCGCCAGCACGCCGTTGAACAGCCCCTGACGGGGAGACAGCACGGCGTGTACCTGCAGCACCGAACTGTCGACCTCGCGCAGCAATGCGGCCAGCGTCGGTGAATTCAGCCAGGCAGGTAGCGCGGTAATACTGAGCTGTATCGACGGCGGCAACTGCTGGCGCAAACGTTGGATAAAATCGCGATACTGCGGCAGACGCGCGGTGGCCGCGTCATGATCGATCTCAATGCCGGTGACGTTCAGCCCGGCGGCTTGCCAGCGTTGCAGCTGTTGCAGCACCGCCAGGCGAATCGACGCCGCGTCAGGCTGCGGCAGTTGGCCGTCGATACGTGCTACCAGCCACAGCGGGCGTCCATCCTGGCGCAGCAATGCGCTATTGACCGGGATCGGCCGCACTCTGTCGTGTGCATGTACCTGCAGGCCGAGCACGCGCAATGTGGAAAACAGCGGCTTGCTGTCCGCCAGCGCCTGCGCATGTTGCGCTGTCCAGACCCGTTGCCACAGGTAGACCTGCTGATCCAGGGGCGGTGGCTGCAATCCTTGCTGGCGGCCGGCAAACCACGCCGCCAGCGCCAGCGCGATCATTGCTAACGCGGCTAGCCTGCGTCTCATTTATACCAGCTATCACCCTGCGCGCGAAAACCGCAGGCGCGCATGAAATTGTCGACTTCACCACGCTCACGTGGAGCAAGACCGGTGGTGGACAGCTGCCAATGCGCCACCTGTGGCAATTGACGCTGTGCATCCTGTACCAGATACAACCCTACGCCGCGGCGGCGGGTAACGTCGCGTACCAGCAGATCGTGCAGATGCGCGCGCTCGCCCTCCAGCGTGACTTTCATGGCGCCCAGCAGCCGTTGATTGAAACGTGCGCCGAACAGCGCCTTGTCGCCCTCCAGCCATTCCTGCCACTGTGCCGGCTGTTGCTGAGGCCAGATTTTACCCAGGTCGATCAGATCCTGGGCGGACAGTGCGGTTAACCGCTCGATGGTCAGTTTCATGCAGATTTCCGAACGAATTATCGATGCTGTCAGTGTAATGGATCTTGCCTGGCTGGTTGTGTAACTTTTTCTGTACGAAGACTACGCAGAATGTTTTTTGCCAGACACGTTTTCCGAGTAAAAAATTAGTAAACAGATCGTTAACCAGCACAACACACTATCTTCGGCGCAAAATGGCGCAGATCTCATCCGAGTTTTATGCTGTTTACACCGCTTGTTTCTGGTTGTGCCAGTTGATTTGCAGAATAAAATTCCTGTTTAATGGCATGAAAAATAAAGTCTTATTAGAAAATATTGCCAGATAAACACCTAAATCATTATTACTTATGGATATTAGTGATAATTAGCGATTGGGTTGGGCAAACACAACGGCACGTTCACAACGACAAAGGGGATAACGCGGATGAAATTAACAACAGGTAAAGCGCTGCTGGCCGGCTGTATCGCGATGGCGATCGGCCATGCCGCCATGGCGAAAGATATCAAGGTAGCGATCGTTGGTGCGATGTCCGGCCCGGTAGCGCAATATGGCGATATGGAGTTTACCGGCGCGCGTCAGGCGATTGCCGATATCAACGCCAAAGGTGGCATCAAGGGCGACAAGCTGGTGGCGGTGGAATATGACGACGCCTGCGACCCCAAACAGGCGGTGGCAGTGGCCAACAAAGTGATCAATGACGGCATCCGCTACGTTATCGGCCATCTGTGTTCCTCGTCGACCCAACCTGCGTCGGACATTTATGAAGATGAAGGCGTGATCATGATTACCCCGGCTGCCACCAATGCCGATCTGACCACCCGCGGTTACAAAATGATCATGCGCACCACCGGTCTGGATTCCGATCAGGGGCCGACCGCCGCCAAATACATCATGGAAACCATCAAACCGCAGCGCATTGCCGTGGTGCATGACAAGCAGCAATACGGTGAAGGCCTGGCGCGTTCGGTGCGTGACAGCCTGCAAAAGGCCGGCGTCAAGCCGGTGATGTTTGAAGGCATCACCGCCGGCGACAAAGACTTCTCCACGCTGGTCGCACGCCTGAAAAAAGAGAACGTGGATTTCGTCTACTTCGGCGGCTATTACCCGGAAATGGGGCAGATCCTGCGCCAGGCCAAGCAGGCCGGTCTGACTACCCGCTTTATGGGGCCAGAGGGTGTGGGCAACTCATCGCTGTCCAACATCGCTGGCGCCGCGTCTGAAGGCATGCTGGTCACGCTGCCAAAACGCTACGATCAGGTACCGGCCAACAAAGCCGTCGTGGATGCTCTGAAAGCCAAAAAGCTGGATCCGACCGGGCCGTTCGTCTGGACCACCTATGCCGCGCTGCAATCGCTGACCACCGGGATGGAGCGCAGCGGCAGTCAAGAGCCGGAAGACATCGTCAAGGATCTGAAGAGCGGCAAACCGGTAGACACGGTGATGGGGCCGCTGAGCTGGGATGACAAGGGCGATCTGAAAGGCTTTGAGTTTGGCGTGTTCGAATGGCATGCCGACGGTAGCTCAACGCCAATCAAATAAATACCCGTCATACTTGCAGCTGCCTCTGGGCTGACCGCCTCCATGCCCCAGCCGTTTGGTTGATTAAGCGACTGGGGATTTACGGCCTTGCCGCCTTGATGCAGCGCCAATTATTTAGGGTATACCCGGCGTTTTTCACCTTGCGGCGTGGTTGGCAGTAACGTGGAATCCATTGGGCATAAACGTCTTTAGCGATTTTATTCCAGGCTGCTATCAAAGCGCAGCCAAGGGTTCGAGTATGTCAGAGCAGTTTCTCTATTTTCTGCAGCAAATGTTCAATGGCGTCACGCTGGGCAGTACCTATGCGCTGATCGCCATTGGTTACACCATGGTTTACGGCATTATCGGCATGATCAACTTCGCCCACGGCGAGGTCTACATGATTGGCAGTTATGTCTCGTTTATCGCCATTGCCGCGCTGATGATGATGGGCATCGATGCCAGCTGGTTGCTGATCGGTGCCGGTTTCCTGGCGTCGATCGTGATTGCCAGCGCCTACGGCTGGAGCATCGAACGCGTGGCCTACAAGCCGGTGCGCCATTCCAAGCGCCTGATCGCCCTGATCTCCGCCATCGGCATGTCAATATTTCTGCAAAACTACGTCAGTCTGACGCAGGGTTCCCGTGACGTCGCGCTGCCGAGCCTGGTTACCGGGCGCTGGGTATTGGGTGAAAGCAACGGCTTCGCCGCCACCGTCAGCACCATGCAAATCATCATCTGGCTGGTGACCTTCCTGGCGATGCTGGCGCTGACGCTGTTTATCCGCTATTCGCGCATGGGACGTGCCTGCCGCGCCTGTGCCGAAGATCTGAAAATGGCCAGCCTGCTGGGCATCAATACCGACCGCGTGATTTCGCTGACCTTCGTGATTGGCGCGGTGATGGCGGCGGTTGCCGGCGTATTGCTGGGACAGTTCTATGGCGTGATCAACCCTTATATCGGTTTTATGGCGGGCATGAAGGCCTTCACCGCTGCGGTGCTGGGGGGGATTGGCAGCATTCCGGGGGCAATGATCGGTGGATTGGTGCTCGGGGTGGCCGAAGCGCTGACCTCGGCGTACCTGAGCGCCGAATATAAGGACGTCGTATCGTTCGCCTTGCTGATCGTGGTGCTGTTGGTGATGCCGACCGGCATCCTGGGCCGTCCGGAGGTTGAGAAAGTATGAAGCTCAACCTGCTTAATGCGGTTATCGCCACGCTGGTGCTGCTGGTGATGGCGTCGTTTCTGATGGGCATGCAGCTGAGCCTGGAAGGCACCCGGCTGGTAGTGCATGGCGCGGCGGAAGTCCGCTGGATGTGGATTGGCATTGGCTGCGCGGTGGTGTTTTTCTTCCAACTGCTGCGGCCATTGATGCAGCAGGGACTCGGCAAGATGTCCGGCCCGTCGTGGGTGCTGCCGAGTTTTGACGGTACCACGCTACGGCAGAAGCTGTTGGCGGCGCTGTTGATCATTGCCGCCGTTGCCTGGCCGTTTTTCGTGTCGCGCGGCACGGTGGATATTGCTACCCTGACGCTGATCTACGTCATGCTGGGCCTGGGTCTGAACGTGGTGGTGGGGCTGTCCGGGCTGCTGGTGCTGGGGTACGGCGGTTTTTATGCCATTGGCGCTTACACCTATGCGCTGCTGAATCACTATTACGGCCTTGGATTCTGGGAAAGTCTGCCGCTGGCGGGTATCGTTACTGCGGCGTTCGGTTTCCTGCTGGGTTTCCCGGTATTGCGTCTGCGCGGCGATTATCTGGCGATTGTGACGCTGGGGTTCGGCGAGATCGTACGTATTTTGCTGCTCAACAATACCGACATTACCGGTGGGCCAAACGGCATCAGCCAGATCCCCAAACCCACGCTGTTCGGGCTGGAATTCAGCCGCAGCGCGCGCGATGGCGGCTGGGACACCTTCCACAATTTCTTTGGGCTGCAATACGATCCGAGCGATCGCATCATCTTCCTGTATCTGGTGGCGTTGCTGCTGGTGGTACTGACGCTGTTCGTTATCAACCGTCTGCTGCGCATGCCGCTGGGGCGTGCCTGGGAAGCGCTGCGCGAGGATGAAATCGCCTGCCGTTCGCTTGGCCTCAGTCCAACCAAAATCAAGCTGACGGCGTTCACCATCAGCGCCGCCTTCGCCGGCTTTGCCGGTACGCTGTTTGCGGCACGCCAGGGGTTTGTCAGCCCGGAGTCCTTCACCTTCGTCGAGTCGGCGTTCGTACTGGCGATTGTGGTACTTGGCGGCATGGGCTCGCAGTTTGCGGTCATTCTGGCGGCGATTCTGCTGGTAGTGTCGCGTGAAATGATGCGTGATTTGAATGAATACAGCATGTTGCTGTTGGGTGCGCTAATGGTATTGATGATGATCTGGCGACCGCAGGGACTGTTGCCAATGAAACGTCCTCAGCTGAAGCTGAAAGCGGCAGATATTCACGCGGTAAAAGGAGAGCGGCCATGAGTGCGCAGCCTTTATTGGCGGTTGAAGGACTGTCGATGCGTTTCGGTGGTCTGCTGGCGGTGAATAACGTCGCGCTGGATTTGCACCAGGGTGAAATCGTTTCGTTGATCGGCCCTAACGGCGCCGGGAAAACCACGGTATTCAACTGCCTGACCGGCTTTTATCGCCCGACCAGCGGCAGTATCCGGCTGCGCGATCGGCATCTTGAAGGGCTGAACGGCCAGGCCATCGCCCGCATGGGGGTGGTGCGAACCTTCCAGCATGTGCGGCTGTTTCGTGAAATGACGGTGGTAGAAAACCTGCTGGTTGCCCAGCACCAGCACCTGAAAAGCGGCGTGTTCGCCGGACTGTTGAAAACCCCGGGATTTCGCCGGGCCGAAGCCGATGCGCTGGAGCGGGCGGCGGTGTGGCTGGAACGCGTCGGCCTGCTGGATATGGCCAACCGCTCGGCGGGAAATCTGGCTTACGGCCAGCAGCGGCGGCTGGAAATCGCCCGCTGCATGGTGACGCGGCCGGAGCTGCTGATGCTGGACGAACCGGCGGCAGGCCTGAACCCGAAGGAAACCGACGAGCTGGATCATCTGATCGTCGAGCTGCGCGATCGGCACAACGTGTCAGTGCTGTTGATTGAGCACGACATGAAACTGGTGATGGGCATTTCCGATCGTATCTATGTTGTGAATCAGGGAACGCCGTTGGCGCAGGGCACGCCAGAAGAAATTCGTAACAACCCGGACGTGATCCGGGCGTATCTGGGGGAAGCATAATGTTGTCGTTTAATCAGGTTTCCGCCCATTACGGGAAGATTCAGGCACTGCATCAGGTCAGTCTGAACATACAGCAGGGGGAGATTGTCACCCTGATTGGCGCGAACGGCGCCGGCAAGACCACGCTGCTGGGTACTCTGTGCGGCGAACCGCGTGCCAGCGAAGGCAGCGTCACGCTGCTCGATCGGGACATTACCCAATGGCAGACCTCACGTATCATGCGGGAAGCGGTGGCGATTGTGCCTGAAGGGCGGCGGGTTTTTTCGCGCATGACGGTAGAAGAAAACCTGGCGATGGGCGGATTTTTTGCCAATCGTCAGCAATACCAACAGCGCATTGAGCGGGTGTTCAACCTGTTTCCACGCCTGCTGGAACGCCGCAGTCAGCGTTCCGGTACCATGTCCGGCGGCGAACAGCAGATGCTGGCCATCGGTCGTGCGCTGATGAGTCAGCCAAAGCTGCTGCTGCTGGACGAACCCTCGCTCGGGCTGGCGCCAATCATCATTCAGCAGATTTTCGACATCATTCAGCAACTGCGTGAAGAAGGGATGACCATCTTCCTGGTGGAACAAAACGCCAATCAGGCGCTGAAACTGGCGGATCGCGGTTATGTGCTGGAAAATGGCCGCGTGGTGTTGGAAGATACCGGTGCCGCATTGCTCGCCAATGAAGCAGTGAGGTCGGCGTATCTCGGCGGTTAACTACCCGTCGTCTTGCAAGCTACAGCGTTGTTAACTGCTCTTACTCCCTTCCGTTACTTACTCGAGTAAGCTTCTGGTGAGGAGTGAGCTGGCTGCCTGGCTGTAACTCGAAATCCATAGGGTATTCTGTGGAATATCTGCCAGAGGATATCCGGCTGGATCCTATAAACGATTACGAGAATAAGAAATGAAGACAGAAGGACTGCTCGCCCAGCGCATCGTTAACGTCAAAAGCTCCGCCATCCGTGAATTGCTCAAGCACAGCAAAATGCCAAATGTGATTTCGCTGGCCGGCGGTATTCCCTCGGACGCGCTGTTTGACTTTGAAGGGCTGAGCATTGCGACCCATCAGGCGATCACCGAACAGCCAAAAAGCGCCTTCCAATATGGCTTGACCGAAGGCAGTCCGGTGCTGCGTCAACGCATCTGCACGCTGTGTGCCGAGCGCGGTATTGGCGCGCGGCCAGAAGAGGTGATGGTCACCGCCGGCTCGCAACAGGCGCTGGATTTGGTGATGCGCGCCATCGTCAACCCTGGCGATGTGTTTGTGGTGGAGCGGCCAACCTATCTGGCGGCGTTGCAAACGCTGGAACTGGCCGAAGCCAGAGTGATGTCGGTGTCTTCCGACAGCGACGGCATGGTGGTTGAAGAGCTGGCCGAACTGCTGAAAACCCAGCGCATCAAAGGGGTTTACGTGGTGCCGAACTTTGGCAACCCGAGCGGCCTGACGCTGAGCGCGTCGCGTCGTGAACTGCTGGTGAAGCTGGCGGTGGAGCATAACTTCCTGATTATCGAGGACGATCCGTACGGTGAGTTGCGCTTTACCGACCAGCGCAACGCCACGCTGCATCAGGTCTCGCAGCAGTTGCTGGGCCATACCGACAACGTTATCTACACTTCGACGTTTTCCAAGATCCTGGCGCCAGGGTTACGCCTGGGCTGGGCGATTCTGCCGCCGGTGCTGCTGCACAAGGTGGCGATCATCAAACAGGCGGCCGATCTGCATGCCAGTGCCCTGTCGCAGAGTATCGTAGAATGCTATCTTGGCCTCGATCGCCTGCCGGCGCAGATCGACAAGATCCGCGCGGCGTACCAGCACAAGGGCGAGATCCTCGCTGAACTGGTATCCCGTGAGCTGGGCGATACCATCAGCTTCGATATGCCAAAAGGCGGGATGTTCCTGTGGGCGCGCTTCCGTCAGCCGTTCAATGCCACCGAATGGCTGAACACCACGCTGGAAAACGGCGTGGTGTTCGTGCCGGGGGAATATTTCTTCGCCGATAATCCTGATCGCTCCACCTTCCGCCTGTCGTTCGCGACCGCCACCGAACAGCAAATGCAGGAAGCCGTCGCTCGCTTGCGTCGCTCGCTGTAAACGCCACGGCGGCGCGTTATTCCCGCGCCGCCGACATCAAACCGCAATCTGCATTTCACCCTGCCGTCACATCGCTGTCATGCAATCGTTATTAATCTGTCATCCGTGCATGGCATGTTGGCTTCCGAACAAAAACTGATTCTTTTCGCTCACGCGCTTATTGCCCCCAGGGATTGTCTGTCGCAGCAGGTCGCTGACCGTCAGCATTGTCAGCCAACTGGTTGAGATAGCAGCGGTTAGCCAATGCCGTCGCGACATCAAGGCCAGGGGGATACACCAGCTTTTTTCAGGAGTTAGGCATGCTCACAATTCGAAAAACCACGCTGTGCGTCGCGTTGACCCTGGCGGTCAGCACTCAGGCACTGGCGGCGACCGAGATCCCGTTCTGGCACTCAATGGAAGGTGAACTGGGCAAAGAAGTGGATTCGCTGGCGGATCGCTTTAACCAGACACACAGCGACGTCAAGATCGTGCCGGTTTACAAAGGCAACTACGAGCAAAGTCTGGCGGCGGGCATTGCCGCTTATCGTTCCGGCAAGGCGCCGGCCATCTTGCAGGTTTACGAAGTAGGCACGGCCACCATGATGGCAAGCAAGGCGATCAAACCGGTACATCAGGTGTTTGCCGACGCCGGCATCAAATTCGACCAGTCGGTGTTTGTACCGACGGTCGCCGGGTATTACACCGACAACAAAAGCGGCCAACTGCTGTCACAGCCGTTCAACAGCTCCACGCCGGTGTTGTATTACAACAAGGACGCTTTCAAAAAGGCCGGGCTGAACCCGGAGCAGCCGCCGAAAACCTGGCAGGATCTGGCGGCCTACAGCGCCAAATTGCGTGCAGCCGGCATGAAGTGTGGCTACGCCAGCGGCTGGCAGGGCTGGATCCAGCTGGAAAACTTCAGCGCCTGGCACGGTGTGCCGTTCGCCAGCGAGAACAACGGTTTTGGTGGCACCAGCGCCAAACTGGAGTTCAACCAGCCGTTGCAGGTGCAGCACATTCAGCTGTTGGCAGACATGAACCAGAAGGGCGACTTCAGCTACTTTGGCCGTAAAGACGAATCCACCGAGAAGTTTTACAACGGCGACTGCGCCATCACCACCGCCTCTTCCGGCTCGTTGGCCGACATCAAGCAGTACGCCAAATTCAATTTCGGCGTAGGCATGATGCCGTATGATGCCAACGTCAAGAACGCGCCGCAAAACGCCATTATTGGCGGGGCCAGCCTGTGGGTGATGAATGGCAAAGACGCTGCCACCTACAAAGGCGTCGCCGAATTCCTGCAATATCTGACACAGCCGGAAATCGCTGCCGAATGGCATCAGAAGACCGGCTATCTGCCGATTACCAGCGCCGCTTATGATCTGACCAAACAGCAGGGCTTCTACGACAAGAACCCGGGGGCCGACGTGGCGACGCGCCAGATGCTGAACAAGCCGCCGTTGCCGTTCACCAAAGGCCTGCGTCTGGGCAATATGCCACAGATTCGTACCGTGGTGGATGAAGAGCTGGAAAGCGTCTGGACTGGCAAAAAGAGCCCGCAACAGGCGCTGGATGCCGCCGTACAGCGTGGCGACGTGTTACTGCGCCGTTTCGAATCTCAGACCCGGTAATAACGGTTACCGTGCTTTGCCATTCCGGGATTGGGCGGCGCTCGCTCTCTGGCTGTGCGCATGGCGTTTCACGCCAGGTCGCCCGTCTTTAGTCTGCATGAGTTCCTGATTATGAGTTCACAACGTACCGGTTTCGCTTGCAGCTGGCTGCCCTATGCGCTGGTGCTGCCGCAGTTGCTGATAACCGCGATATTCTTCCTGTGGCCTGCTGGCGAAGCGCTGTGGTATTCGGTGCAAAGCCTCGATCCGTTCGGCCTTTCCAGCCAGTTCGTCGGGATGGATAACTTCACCCAGTTGCTCCACGATCCGTATTATCTCGATTCGTTCTACACCACGCTGGTGTTCAGCTTTCTGGTGGCCGGCATCGGTCTGCTGGTGTCGCTGTTTCTGGCCGCGCTGGTGGATCACGTACTGCACGGCAGCCGACTGTATCAAACCCTGCTGCTGTTGCCGTATGCGGTTGCGCCGGCGGTGGCGGCGGTGCTGTGGATATTCCTGTTCAACCCGGGGTTGGGGCTGATTACCCACGCGCTGGCGGCGCTGGGGTATGACTGGAACCACGCCCAGCATAGCGGCCAGGCGATGTTCCTGGTGGTGCTGGCTTCGGTGTGGAAGCAAATCAGTTACAACTTTCTGTTTTTCCTGGCGGCGTTACAGTCGATTCCCCGCTCGCTGGTGGAAGCGGCAGCAATTGACGGTGCCGGTCCGGTGCGGCGCTTCTTCAACCTGGCGCTGCCGCTGATTTCGCCAGTGAGCTTCTTTTTGCTGGTGGTCAATCTGGTTTACGCCTTCTTCGACACCTTCCCGGTGATCGATGCCGCCACCGGCGGCGGCCCGGTACAGTCCACCACCACGCTGATCTACAAGATTTATCGCGAAGGATTCGCCGGCCTGGATCTTGCCAGCTCGGCGGCGCAGTCGGTGGTGTTGATGCTGCTGGTGATTGGTCTGACGGTGATCCAGTTCCGCTTTGTCGAACGTAAGGTGCGCTACCAATGATAGAAAATCGACGCGGGCTGGATATTTTCTGCCATGTCATGCTGCTGCTCGGCGTGCTGCTGATCCTGTTCCCGCTGTACGTGGCGTTGGTTGCCGCCACGCTGGACGATCGGCAGGTATTTCAGGTGCCGATGAGCTTGATCCCCGGCGGTCACCTGTGGGAAAACGTCAGCCAGATCTGGCAGGGCGGGGTGGGCAACGTCAAGGCGCCGTTTTCGCTGTTGCTGCTCAACAGCCTGGTGATGGCGCTGGCGATTACCGTTGGCAAGATTGCGGTGTCGATGCTGTCGGCCTATGCGATCGTCTATTTCCGCTTCCCGCTGCGCAGCCTGTGTTTCTGGCTGATCTTCCTCACCCTGATGCTGCCGGTAGAGGTGCGTATTTTCCCGACGGTGGAAGTGATCGCCAATCTCGACATGCTCGACAGCTACACCGGCCTGACCCTGCCGCTGATGGCGTCGGCGACCGCGACCTTCCTGTTTCGGCAGTTCTTTATGACCTTGCCGGATGAGTTGCTGGAAGCGGCGCGCATCGATGGAGCCGGGCCGATGCGCTTTTTCTGGGACATCGTACTGCCGCTGTCGAAAACCAATCTGGCGGCGCTGTTCGTTATCACCTTTATCTACGGCTGGAACCAGTACCTGTGGCCGATTCTGATTACCAGCGATCCGGCGATGGGAACCGCGGTGGCGGGCATTAAAAGCATGATTTCTACTTCCGGTGCGCCGACCCAGTGGAATCAGGTGATGGCGGCAATGTTATTAACGTTAATTCCACCGGTTGCGGTGGTTCTTCTGATGCAGCGCTGGTTTGTGCGCGGTCTGGTAGACAGTGAGAAATAAATGGCAGGCTTAAAATTACAGGCAGTCACCAAATCCTACGACGGCAAGAACACCGTGATTCAACCGTTTGATCTGGATGTGGCGGACGGTGAATTTATCGTGATGGTCGGGCCGTCGGGCTGCGGCAAGTCGACGCTGTTGCGTATGGTGGCCGGCCTGGAGCGTATTTCCAGCGGTGATATCTATATCGACGGCCGCCGCGTCAGCGAACTGGAGCCCAAGGATCGCGGGATTGCGATGGTGTTTCAGAACTACGCGCTGTATCCGCATATGAGCGTGTACGACAATATGGCATACGGCCTGAAAATCCGTGGTTTTGGCAAACAGCATATCCGCCAAAGGGTTGAGGAAGCGGCGCGCATTCTGGAGCTGGGGCCGCTGCTGCTGCGCAAGCCGCGCGAACTGTCCGGCGGTCAGCGCCAGCGCGTGGCGATGGGGCGTGCCATCGTGCGTGAGCCGGCGGTATTTCTGTTCGATGAGCCGCTGTCCAACCTGGATGCCAAACTGCGGGTACAAATGCGGCTGGAGCTGCAACAGCTGCACCGCCGGCTGAAAACCACCAGCCTGTACGTCACCCACGATCAGGTGGAGGCAATGACGCTGGCGCAGCGGGTGATCGTGATGAACAAGGGCGTGGCGGAGCAGATTGGCACGCCGAGCGAGGTGTATCAGCGTCCGGCTTCGCTGTTTGTCGCCAGCTTTATCGGTTCGCCGGCGATGAACCTGCTGCCGGGGATCCTCAGCGCCGACGGTCGCCAACTGCTGTTGGGCGACGGCAGTGCGCTGCCGCTGCCACAGGCACGTAGCGAATGGAGCGGTCGTCGCGTGACGTTGGGCATCCGTCCGGAACACATTCAGTTGGTCGATGATCCACAGCAGGGCATTGCGTTAGCGCTACAAACGCTGGAGCTGCTGGGGGCCGATAACCTGGCCCACGGTCAGTGGGGCGGCGTCGGGGTGATCGTGCGGTTGTCGCATGAAAACTTGCCGTCGCCGGGCAGCACGTTATATTTACAACTGCCCGCACACGCGTTGCACTTTTTTGATACTCAAAGCGGATTACGGATCGAATGATGACCCCAGCCTGGCCTTACCCTCATATTGTCGCTCACCGTGGCGGCGGCGCACTGGCACCGGAAAATACTCTGGCGGCCATTGACGTCGGCGCCCGTCACGGCCATAAAATGATCGAATTCGACGCCAAACTGGCGCAGGACGGGCAGATTTTTCTGCTGCATGACGACACGCTGGACCGTACCAGTAACGGTTGGGGCGTGGCGGGCGATCTGTCGTGGGAACAACTGGCGCAGCTGGACGCCGGCAACTGGTACAGCGCGGCCTTTAAAGGGGAACGTCTGCCGTTGCTGGTCGAAGTGGCGGAGCGTTGCAAACAGCATGGCCTGATGGCCAACATCGAGATTAAGCCGACCACCGGCAGTGAGGAGGAAACCGGCCGGGTAATCGCGCTGGCGGCGCACCTGCTCTGGCAGGGGCAAACCGATCCGCTGCTGTCGTCATTTTCCGTGGCGGCACTGGCTGCGGCTCAGGTCGCGGTGCCGGAACTGCCGCGCGGTCTGCTGCTGGAGGCATGGCAGGAAAACTGGCGTGAACTGACCGAGCAGCTCGGCTGCGTGTCGCTGCATATCGATCATCAGGCCTTGACCGAAGCGCGCGTGCAGCAGCTGAAGCAGGCCGGGCTGCACATTCTGGTGTATACCGTCAACAGCCCGCAGCGTGCGCGCCTGCTGCTCGACTGGGGCGTGGATTGCATCTGCACCGACCGTATCGATCTGATCGGCGCAGATTTTTAAATCAGCGCGAACCGGCCGGTAACGGTACGCCAGGCACCGCCGGCGTGGTGCGCTTGAACGGATTGTTCGGCTGATTGCCGTTTGGCAGCATCTGGCGGTTTTTCGGTGCCGTTTGCAACAATTGCTGCTGGTTATTATCAAACTGGCGCTGTTGCTGCAAACGCCGCTGGTCAAGTTGCTGATTATTCAGCGTGCGCTGTTGTTGCTGCTGCTGACTGCGCTGGTTAAGAAATTGCTGTTGCCCGCTCAGCGTAGTGACGCCGTTTTCCGCTGATGCCAGCCAGGGCATCAGCAACAGGGCAATAAGACCGTATTGACGTATCATCATCTGTTCCTCCTGGTTTAATCCTAACCTATCGTGGCAAAAACGCGCGACAGGTCAATTATCAGTCACATGTAAACCCACTTTGCGCCGCGCTGCCGCTGGCTATCCGTTACAATCGCCTTTTTACCCCTGTTAGGACCCAATTGACGTGTTACTCCTGGTTATTACTACCATTTTATGGGCATTTTCTTTTAGCCTGATTGGCGAATATCTGGCGGGCCAGGTGGACAGCTGGTTTTCAGTATTGATGCGCATTGGGCTGGCGGCGCTGGTTTTCTTGCCGTTCCTGCGCTGGCGCAACATCAAGGGGCGGGTGATCCTGCTGTATATGCTGGTGGGCGCCTGTCAGCTCGGCATTATGTATCTGCTGAGTTTCCGCGCCTATATGTATCTGTCGGTGCCGGAATTCCTGCTGTTTACCGTGCTGACGCCGCTGTATATCACGTTAATCTATGATCTTATCAGTCGTCGTCGCTTGCGCTGGGGCTATGTATTCAGCGCGCTGTTGGCGGTACTGGGGGCGGCAATTATCCGCTACCATCAGGTCAGCGAGCATTTCTGGTGGGGGCTGCTGCTGGTACAGGCGGCGAACATCAGCTTCGCCATCGGCATGGTGGGTTATAAGCGGCTGATGGAAGTGCACCCGTTGCCACAGCATACCGCATTTTCCTGGTTTTACCTTGGTGCGCTGGCGGTAGCGGTGGTGGCCTGGCTGCTGTGGGGCAATCCGCACCAACTGCCTACCACCGGCCTGCAATGGGGCATTCTGGTGTGGTTGGGCGTGGTGGCGTCCGGGCTGGGCTATTTCATGTGGAACTACGGCGCGACCCAGGTGGATGCCGGTACGCTCGGCATCATGAACAATATGCATGTACCCGCCGGATTGCTGGTCAATCTGGCGATTTGGCAACAGCAACCGCACTGGCCGAGCTTTATCATCGGCGGGGCGGTGATTATAGCTTCGCTATGGGTGCATCGCCGTTGGGTGGCGCCAAAGGTTTCACCGTAGCTACGCTGGCGTTGGGGCGGGCGGCGTCGCGCACGAACGGCAGATGATCGCAGGCGTGCTGGCGCGCTGAGCGGATGAACGCTTCGGTCACCGCCTGTCGCTGCTCGCCGTCACGTACCGCGGCGTACAGCCGGCTCCACAGACCGTCCCCCAGCGTTTTGGTGATCACCAGCCCCTGGCGCTCGAAGCTTTCCACCACCCAGTGTGGCAGCGCGGCAATGCCCATGCGTGCCGAGACCATCTGGATCAGCAGCAGGGTATTGTCGACGCTCTTCAATGCCGGGCTAATGCCGGCCGGCTGCAGGAAATGGCGCCAGATATCCAGACGTTGGCGTTGTACCGGGTAAATCATCAGGGTTTCATCAATCAGGTCTTGCGGTTCGATATGCGGTTTGTTGGCCAGCGGATGATCCGGTGCCAGCACCAGCCGCACTTCAAAGTCGAACATCGGCGAATAATGCAGCCCGCTACGCGGTAAAATATCGGACGTCAGCACCAGATCCAGCTCGCCCTGTTGCAACGCCGGCTGCGGATCAAACGTCACCCCGGATTTGAAGTCCATCACCACCTGCGGGAAGCGCTGGCGGAAATTATCCAGCGCCGGCGTCAGCCATTGGATGCAACTGTGGCATTCGATGGCGATGCGCAGCGTAGCCTGATGCGGCTCGTGGCAGGCCTGTAACGCCTGTTGAATCTGCGGCAATACCTGCTCTGCCAACTGCAACAGAATCTCTCCCTGCGCGGTAAAGCGCAGCGGCTGGCTTTTGCGAACGAACAGCTTAAAGCCCAGACGCAGCTCCAGATCGCTGAACTGATGCGAAAGAGCCGATTGCGTCTGATGGAGTTGAGCAGCCGCTGCGGCCAGAGAGCCGGTATTGCGCAGTGCCTGCAGCGTCCGTAAGTGTTTCAGTTCGATCATGAGAGTCCTTCACAGTGACAGTGAATAAATTGCGCTTGTGGTTAATACACTACCTGCTGATTATGGATGTGTAAACATCTGGACGGCTAAATGGGGAATATGACGATGGCAATTTTGAATCACACTCTGGGTTTTCCACGCGTTGGCCTGCGTCGCGAGCTGAAAAAAGCGCAAGAAAGCTACTGGGCTGGTAACTCCACGCAGGAAGAACTGCTGGCGGTTGGCCGCGAACTGCGCGCCCGTCACTGGCAACAGCAACAGCAGGCCGGAGTGGATCTGGTGCCGGTCGGCGACTTTGCCTGGTACGATCATGTTCTGACTACCAGCCTGCTGCTGGGCAACGTACCGGCACGCCATCAGAATCAGGATGGTTCCATCGATCTGGATACGCTATTCCGCATTGGCCGTGGCCGTGCGCCGACCGGTGAACCGGCGGCGGCGGCGGAAATGACCAAATGGTTTAATACCAACTATCACTACATGGTGCCGGAATTCCACCAGGGCCAGCAATTTAAACTGGGCTGGACCCAACTGCTGGACGAAGTTGATGAAGCGTTGGCGCTGGGCCACAAGGTCAAGCCGGTGCTGCTGGGGCCGGTCACCTATCTGTGGCTGGGTAAGGTCAAGGGCGAGCAGTTTGACCGCCTGTCGCTGCTGAACGCCATTCTGCCGGTATACCAGCAACTGCTGGCGGAGTTGGCAAAGCGCGGCATCGAATGGGTACAGATCGACGAACCTGCACTGGTGCTGGAGCTGCCGCAGGCGTGGCTGGACGCTTACCAGCCGGCTTACGCCGCGCTGCAAGGCCAGGTCAAGTTGCTGCTAACCAGCTATTTCGACAGCATCGGCCACAATCTGGCCACCATCGCGACCCTGCCGGTGCAAGGTTTGCATGTGGATCTGGTTGCCGGTGATGACGATATCGACGCGGTTAATAACGCGCTGCCAAAAGATTGGCTGCTGTCGCTGGGGGTGGTTAACGGCCGCAACGTGTGGCGGGCGGATCTGAGCCGCTGGGCCGAGCGTCTGCAACCGTTGGTGGGCAGCCGTCCGCTGTGGATCGGCACCTCCTGCTCGCTGCTGCACAGCCCAATCGATCTGAGCGTGGAAACGCGTCTTGATGAAGAAGTGAAGAGCTGGTTTGCCTTCGCATTACAGAAATGTGCCGAACTGGCGCTGTTGAGCGCCGCGTTAAATGCGCCTGATGCGGAAAAACAGGCGAAGCTGGACGCCTACAGCGCGCCAATCCGCGCTCGCCAACAATCCAGTCGGGTACATAACCCACGGGTAGAAAAACGCCTGGCCGCCGTCAGCGCGCAGGACAGTGAACGCCGTAGCCGGTACCCACAGCGCGCCCAGGCGCAGCGCGAACGTTTCAATCTGCCAGCGTGGCCAACCACCACCATCGGTTCGTTCCCGCAAACCACTGAAATCCGCGGTCTGCGTCTTGATTTCAAGCAGGGGCGGCTGGACGGCGGCAACTATCGCACCAGCATCGGCGAGCATATCAAACAGGCGATCGTTGAACAGGAACGTCTCGGCCTGGACGTGCTGGTGCATGGCGAAGCCGAGCGTAACGACATGGTGGAATACTTCGGTGAAAACCTGGACGGCTTTGCCTTCACTCAGAACGGCTGGGTACAGAGTTACGGCTCGCGCTGCGTGAAACCGCCGGTGATTATCGGTGATGTCAGCCGCCCTGCAGCAATCACCGTCGAATGGGCGACGTTTGCCCAGTCGCTGACCGACAAGCCGGTAAAAGGCATGCTGACCGGTCCGGTGACCATTCTGTGCTGGTCGTTCCCGCGTGAAGACGTCACTCGCGATGTGATAGCCAGGCAAATCGCCCTGGCGCTGCGCGACGAAGTCGACGATTTGCAACAGGCCGGCATCGGCATTATCCAGATTGACGAGCCTGCGCTGCGTGAAGGTTTACCGCTGCGCCAGTCCGACTGGGCGGCCTATCTGGATTGGGCAGTGGATGCATTCAAACTCAACGCTGCGGTTGCCAGTGATGATACGCAGATCCACACCCACATGTGTTACTGCGAGTTCAATGACATCATGGACTCCATTGCGGCGCTGGATGCGGACGTGATCACCATTGAAACCTCACGTTCTGATATGGATCTGCTGGAGGCGTTTAAAGAGTTTGAATATCCAAATGAAATCGGCCCGGGCGTATATGACATTCACTCGCCAAACGTACCAAGCGTGGAATGGATTGAAGAGCTGTTGCGCAAGGCAGCGCAAAACATTCCAGCGGAACGCCTGTGGGTGAACCCGGACTGTGGCCTGAAAACCCGTGGCTGGCCGGAAACGCGCCAATCGCTGGCGAATATGGTGCTGGCTGCCCAGCGTCTGCGCGCAACCGCATAATGACCTCTGGCGGCCGACCCGCGGGGCGTTGCGGTTGTTGATCATGATGGGGAGCTTCGGCTCCCTTTTTTTTGCCACATCGCGCCGTGGCGCAATGAGGGGATTGCAGGAAGCACATGAGCTATGTATGTTATGTTATAACATATCTTTTGTTTAGGGGTGTATTCTGTTGTCCATTGACTCTCACGGCGGTGCGTTATTGCAACTGCAGCGGCTCGGCTACACCACGGGGTGCGGCAAGCCGTTGCTGTCTGATATCAACCTGGATCTGCGACCGGCGGAATGCCTGGCGATCATCGGGCCGAACGGCAGTGGCAAGTCGACGCTGCTGCGTACGTTGACCGGCGAGCTTACGCCGACCTCTGGTGACCTGTACTTTGACGGTCGTCCTCTCTCGCAGTTGAGCCGCTTGCAGCGAGCCAGAACCATTGCGCTGTTGGCGCAAAGTGACAGTGCGCATCCACAGCTTAGCGTCAGCGAATACGTCGAACTGGGCCGATTGCCGTACCAGGGGCGAGACAGCGCGCAGCGTCATCGGCAACTGGTTGAACACGCGTTGACCGAAACCGGCATGCGGGGATTACGACATCAACGTCTTGGGCGACTGTCGGGAGGGGAGCGACAGCGGGCGGCACTGGCTCGCGCCTTTGCCCAAACGCCGCAGCTGCTGTTGCTGGATGAGCCGACCAACCATCTCGATCCACTGGCCCGCGCCAGCCTGCTGAACTGGGTGAAACGCAAGGGCATCGCAGCGATCGCCGTATTGCACGATCTGGCGCTGGTGGCGCCGTTTGCCGATCGGGTGGCGGTCATCGAACGAGGCCGGCTGGTCCGCTGTGATATCCCGTCTCGCGCTCTGGCCGCCGACTGTATCAACCCGGTGTTTGGCCTCGACAGTTTTGTGATTGCCCACCCACACACCGGCCAACCGCTACATATCTTTGAAGCGCCACAGCGCGCAGGATAACAATACGATGAAAAGGACATTATGGTACTTGCTGGGCCTGCTGGCATCGCCGATCTCGGCTTTGGCCTTTCCCGTCACGGTGGACAGCTGCGGCGAGCCGCTGACCTTCACTGCAGCACCGCAACGGGCGGTGATCAACGATTTGAATATGGCTGAAATGGCGTTTGCGCTAGGGCTGCAACCGCAGATTGTCGGGGTGACCGGCATTTCCGGCTGGTATAAATCTAGCGCTGAATTCAAGCGACAGCAGGGGGAGATTCCCGAGTTGGCGGCCAAGTACCCTTCGTTGGAGACGTTGCTGGCGGTTAACCCGGACTTTTTCTTTGCCGGTTGGAATTACGGCATGAAAATTGGCGGTGACGTCACGCCGCGCTCGTTGGCGAAATACGGCGTCAAAACCCTGGTATTGAGCGAAAGCTGCATCTGGACCCAGCACGCGCGGCCACGTGCCAGTATGGCGTTGCTGTACGACGACATGCTCAAGCTGGGCAAGATATTCGGCCAGCAACGGCGCGCCGAGCAATTGGTCAGCCAATGGCAGCAGCGGCTGGCCACGCTGCGGCAGCGTATTGGCCAACGGCCGGTGCAAAAGGTCTTTGTTTATGATTCAGGCGAGGATAAACCCTTTACCAGCGGCAAATATGCCATGCCAACTGCCTTGATTGAGGCGGCCGGCGGCAAAAACGTGATGGATACGCTGGCGGCCAGTTGGGCGACCACCTCATGGGAAGAGGTGGCCACTCGGCAACCGGACGTGATTGTGCTGCTGGACTATCAACAGGCCGGCAGCGCAGACCGGTTACAGCAGTTTCTCGCCACGCATCCGCTGATGAAACATACCCCGGCGGTGCGCCATCAGCGCTATTTACGCCTGCAATACGCCGAGCTGACTCCCGGGCCGGCTAACGTCGCGGCGATAGAGAAACTGGCGCAGGTGCTGTACCCGGGAGTGCTGCATTGACCGACCGGCGGCTGCGTTATGTCATCGTCGTGGGGATCTTGTTGGTCATATTGGCGGCATTGATGTTGACCGGTATTGCCATTGGCACCACCCGGGTACCGTTGACGCAACTGCTGTCGATGCTGGGGCTCAACCATCAGCCGGTGTCGCCGATGACCGCGCGCATCGTGATTGAGCTACGCATTCCGCGGGTGCTGTTGGCGGCCTTGACCGGTGCCGGGCTGGCCATGGTGGGCGCACTGTTGCAAACCGCCACGCGTAATGAGCTGGCGGATCCTTTTCTGTTTGGTCTGTCCTCCGGGGCGTCGGCAGGGGCGGTGGCGGTGATAACCCGGTTAGGCGATCGGCTGGGCCACTGGACCTTGCCGGTATCGGCCTTCGCCGGCGGTCTGGCGTCTGCCCTGGCGGTGATGATACTGCTACGTTTGCAACAGGAGAGAGGCAGCGAGCGCATCGTTATCAGCGGTCTGGCAATTTCATTTTTATTTGGCGCCCTGACCAATTACCTGGTTTTCACCGGCGATCAGCGTGCGGCGAGCGCTATTCTGTTTTGGTCACTGGGGGGGCTGGGTCTGGCAGCCTGGGATAATCTGTGGCTGGCTGCTGCTGCCAATCTGCTGTTGGCGGCATTCATCTGCTGGCGTTGGCGAGCGCTGGACGCCTTGCTGAGCGGTGAACAGACCGCCGTTTCGCTTGGCGTACATCTGACGCGCCTGCGTAGTGAAGTCTTCCTGTGCTGCGCGCTGGCAACCGCCACGCTGGTGGCCCTTACCGGAGTGATTGGTTTTGTCGGCCTGATGGTGCCGCACCTGGCTCGCCCGTTATGCGGTGTGCGTCACCGGGCGCTGCTGCCGCTGGTGGCGATCCTCGGAGCCGTGCTGTTGGCCGCTGGCGACCTGCTCAGTCGCACCCTGATGGCGCCGCAGGAGTTGCCAATCGGCGTGATCACCGGTGGGCTGGGCGGGCTGTTTGTCTTGATGATGCTGTTCAAGCGTTGATGTCAGATGTTTTTATTGTCCTGTGGGTACTTTTTCACTGCGGCAATCCGTTATTATCCAGTGATATCGCTATTTTGATGCAGGATCGAGGCAATGAAGCATCCACTGGTGAGCGTGTTGTCACCCATGCTGGACGATGTTAAAGGCATCGGTCAGGTTTATTTTGCCGGTAATCAAAAACCGGCGCCGGAGCTGGCGTACCAGGTCAATTTTCCCCGGCTGGAGCTGGTGATCGACGGCGAACTGCGGGTTGAATGGGAGGGCAACCTGGATGTGGTCCAGCAAGCGTTGCGGCCAGGAGATGTGCTGTTCGTTCCGGCGCAGGGATGGAATATTCCCCATTGGCAGCGGCCGGTGACCACGCTGAGCCTGCTGTTTGGCAAACAGCAGCTTGGTTATAGCCTGCTGAAATGGGACGGTGAAAACACCGTGCTGCTGGGCAAGGATAACGTCGCCCGACGCGGGCCTCGCATCGGTTCGTTCATGTTACAGGCATTGCATGAACTGGCGTGGCACCAGAGCGATCAGGGCACCGCGCGTTTTCTGGTTAAAGGTTTGCTGAGCCATGCGCTCGACCTGTTTGGCTCGTGTGTGCAGACTGCGTCACGCAGCCAGGCACTGTTCGGTGCGGTACGTGATTACCTGGAGGAGCATTATCGGGAACCACTGACGCGTGAATCCGTGGCGCAGGCGTTTTATATCTCGCCCAATTATCTGTCGCATCTGTTTCAAAAGGCTGGCGGCGTCGGTTTTAATGAGTATTTGAACCACGTACGGTTGGAACAGGCAAAGCATTTACTGAAGCGTTACGACATGAAGGTGAAGGAAGTGGCGCACGCCTGTGGTTTTGTCGACAGCAACTATTTTTGCCGGATTTTCCGTAAGAACACCGAACGCTCGCCGTCTGAATATCGCGGACAGTACCGTAGCGAGCTGAAACAACGCGAATAATCACCCCATCTGGATATGGGTCTCCTGCGGCGAAGAGGCCGCCTTACGCACCGCGCTCAAGACCTTTTCCGGATAACGTAAAAACGTATTGATGCCGATTTTCACACAGCGATGGTGGATAAAGCGCTCACTGTCAGCCAGCAGAATATCGGTAATCAACAGTACCACGTCGGCTTGTGCCAAATCCTCGTGAGTCAGGGTGTTAACGATACCCAGCGCGCCCTGGGTTTCAATTTTGACCGGCCACTTCTGCTGTGCACACAGTTTTTCCAGCCTTTCTGCCGCCATATAGGTGTGCGCGACGCCGCTGACACAGGCGCTTACCGCTACCAGTTTGATCGACATACTCACCCCCTTTGCGTTGAGTTAACCGCCGATGATGACGTGATAACCTGCCGCTTCCGCCATCGCACGTAGCGGCGCTATCTGCTGTTCGCTGGCCGGCGCAACGCCGCGCATCGCATAGTCGCGTCCAAGTAGCGCGTATTTGGCCTCACCGTATTGATGGAAAGGCAGCAGATGGATCTCTTTTAACGCGAAAGGCGCGAGAAAAGCCAGGATCTGCGCCACATTTTCCTTATGCAGGGTGTAATGCGGGATCAGCGGCAGGCGGGGGATCAGCGCGACGCCCGCTGCCGACAGCGCGGCAAAGTTGGCCAACACCCGTGGTTGATTGATATTCAGCAGCCGTTTGGCCTGCGCCGTATCCATGATTTTCAGATCAAACAGCACCTGATCGCAGTGCGCTGCCAATGGCAGCAGGCTGCGCAGTGGCGCGTCGCCGGCGGTTTCAATCGCGGTGTTGATCCCCAGCGCCTGCAAACGCGCCAGCAGCGCGGTGGCGAATCCGGCCTGCATCAGCACTTCACCGCCCGAGAGCGTGACGCCGCCGCCGGAAGCGCGATAAAACACCTCGTCCTGCAGCAATTGCTGTAACAGCGTCTCCAGCGTCACGTTTTGCCCGATACGCTCCAGCGCGCCGCTCGGGCACTCATCAACGTCATTCAGGCACGGCTGGCAGCGCAGACATTTGGCTTCGCGGCGCACGGTATGGATGCCGGCGGACATCGATTCCGGGTTGGCGCACCATGGGCAGGTATGCGGGCAGCCTTTAAAAAACACTACGCTGCGGATGCCCTGACCGTCATTCAACGAATAGCGTTGAATATTGAAGATGCGACCCTGCGGCGGCAGTCCGTCGGTTCGGGTGACGCCGGGAGCGATCAGGCTACAGTTGATGCGCTGTACGACGGATGATGTCATCCTGGATCTCCTTCGATAGTTCTACGAAGAATGCGCTATACCCGGCGACGCGCACCACCAGGCCGGCAAAGTCCTGTGGTCGCTGCTGCGCTTCACGCAACGTTTCTGCGTTGACGACGTTGAATTGCACGTGCTGAAGCTTGAGTCTGCTGAACGCGCCAAGGAAATCCGCCAGTTTGTTCAGCCCCTGCTGGCCCTGCAACGTGGCTGGCGTGAACTTGACGTTGAGTAGCGTGCCGTTGGAAAGCAGGTAGTTGTCCAGTTTGCTGACCGACTTGAGCACTGCGGTCGGGCCCTGCGCATCTTGCCCCAACATCGGCGAAAGGCCGCCGTCTGCCAATTGCTCGCCGGCGAAACGCCCGTCCGGCGTGGCGCCGACCACTGCCCCCAGCGGTACGTGGGCCGATACGGTATAGGATCCGGGGGTGAATTGCCCACCGCGCGGGTTACGGTATTGTTCTACCTGTTTACAGTAAAAGCGCAGCAGATCGGCGCTGATAAGGTCAACGTCATCAACGTCATTGCCATATTTGGCAAAACGATTGAGCAAACGTGCACGGATTTTCTCGCCTTCGGGGGTAGCGAAGTTGGTTTTCAGCGTGGCTAACAGTTGGTCAAAGCTCAGGCGTTGTTGATCGAACACCAGCCCTTTAAGCGCATACAGCGAATCGCTCAGGTTGGCGATGCCGATGCCCTGAACGCCAGAGAAATTATAACGCGCGCCGCCTTCGGTAATGTCCTTGCCGTTTTGCAGGCAGTCGGCGATGAACGATGACAGCAGCGGTACCGGCGCCCAGTCTCGGTGGCCGATATCGCAAACGTTGCTGCCTTCGGCCATCAGCCTGACGTAATGGCAAATTTTGTTGCGGATATGCTCCAGCAGTTGCGGATAGCCCAGCGTGGTATTGCCTTCGTTGTCCAGCAGCGCCAGTTCCATGACTTTCAGCAGGTTGAACATGGCGATGTCATGCAGGCCGTAGGTCTTGCCGGGTATCGACAGTTCGACGCAGCCGACCACCGCATAATCACGCGCATCTTCCAGCGATACGCCGCGGTTGAGAAACGCCGGCACCACCACTTCATCGTTGAATATTTGCGGTATGCCGGTGCCGAGCCGGATGGTTTCGGCGGTTTTCAGCAGGAATGGCCGATCGATAAATTCATTCACTCGCACGCCCAGGTTGGGTTGCGGCAGTTGAATGCTCTGGTAGGCGTCGAGACAGAGAAACGACAGGGCGTTGACCGCGCTATGGCCAGCTTCGGTCAACCCGCCCAGCAGGATGGTATAACCGGTGGGGAAACCGGCAAAGTAACGGGCGCTGGCGGTTGAGCGTAGCAGCACAATGTCGTTGCACTTCACCCACAGGCTTTCCAGCAGCTCACGCAACCAGGCGGGATCTTCCCCCTGACTCAACGATGCCTGATAGAACGGCAACATGTATTGATCGAAACGGCCAAGCGACAGCGAGCTGGCGTTGGATTCATATTGCAGAATGATGTTTATGTACCAAAACAGCTGGCAGGCCTGGTAGAAATCCTGCGGCTGGTGATGCGCCACCCATTCGGTGACGTTGGCGATGCGCAGCAGTTCGGCCTGGCGCCGTGGCAGGGCCGCCTGCGCAGCCATGTCGCGTGCCAGTTGCGCATAACGCAGCATATGACGCTGAGCGGCTTGCAGCAGCAGCAGGGCGGCTTGGTAGAAGGCGTTTTCCGGCCGTTGCTGCTGGTACTGTTGCAACTCCGCCAGCAGTGCGTCCATGCCGAGGTTGAGTAACCGTGGGTAATCAATAATGATATGCCCCTGGCCCTTGTCGGTTTGGTTGATGCTGAAGATTTGCGTCTGGGTGGCGGCTTGCACCTCCTCTGGCATCTGGCCGTTGATAAAGTCCTTCATCGAGCGTTTTTCCCAATAGGGATAAAGTTGCTCGCGGTAAATCCGCTGGTCTTCTTCGCTGATAGTAAAGCGGTCCTGCGGACGCGTGGCAAAGCTATCCAGCTCTTTAAGCAGCCAGTAGGGATCCATTTCCGGTGACATGATGCCGGCCCGAGGTTTGACGGTACGGTTGCCGGCGATCAGTTCATCGTCGCGAATGCTGATGGCGACGCGATCCAAAATATGCGCGCTGGCCTTCGCCCGCCGGATAATGGTCGGTTCCCCAGCGGTTTGTCGATGGCTGGCGGTGTACAACAGCGCACGCTCCAGTGAAATTTCACGTGGGGCGGAAAATAAAGCGGCTTTCAGGCGTTCGATACGAGAGGTCATCTTTTTATCCTTCTGCGACAAACCGGGGGTAATCCCGACCAACGGCGTCGGGACAGGGCGTCAGGCGGTGGGCGCCAGATGAGCGGCAATGTTGTTCATGATGGCGTCGGCGCGTTTGACCGCGTCGCTGATGGCGACCCGTACCACGGTTTTGCCTTTAAAACGCTCTTCAAACTTGATGCCGATGTCATTGGTCAGGATCACGATGTCGGCGGCGGCGATGTCTTCTGGCGTCAGCGGGTTTTCCTGCCCGATGGAACCCTGGGTTTCCACTTTGCATGGCCAGCCTCTGGCGGTAGCGGCGTGTTCAATGGCCTCGGCGGCCATGTAGGTATGTGCGACGCCGGAGGGGCATGCGGTGACGGCAATAATGTTGGCCATGGTCATTTCCTCAATGTAGTCAGTTGATTTCAAAATCCAAATCCAGATCGTTTTGTTCGCGGGTAGCAGCGGTTTGCTGTTTGGCTGCCCGGCTTTTCAGCAGGTTAACCAGCAGGGCGGTGATCACCATGCCGGTCAGCAAGGCGGCGATAAAACCGAGCTTGCCTGCAACCACCGGTAGCACGATCAGCCCGCCCCAGCCGGCATAGCATTGAGCGCCGAACAGCGCGGCGACGACCGCCGCGCAGGCTGAACCGATCATGATGGAAGGGATCACCCGCAGCGGATCGGCCGCGGCAAAGGGTATCGCCCCTTCGGTTACGCCAACGCAGCCCATCAGCAGTGCGGCCTTGCCCGCTTCACGCTCTTCGAGCGAATAATATTTGCGGCCAATCAGCGTGGCGAAACCCAGCCCCAGTGGCGGAGTGGCGATGGCAACGGCGGCAATCGCCACCACCGAATAGACGCCCTGCGCCACGCAGATCAGCATGAAGGCATAGGCCACCTTGTTCACCGGCCCGCCCATGTCGAAAGCCAGCATCAGGCCCATGATGATGGCTAGCACCACGATGCTGCCCTGCTGCATACCCTGCAGCCAGCGGGTCAGGCCGGTAGTCAGCGCGCCGACCGGTTCCCCCAGACCCCACATCATGATGCCGGCGGTCAGTAGCGTGCCGACAATCGGGATCACGAAGATCGGCATCACCGAACGCAGGATCTTCGGGACGGGGATTTTCTTCAGGTAAAACACGATGATGCCGCCCAGCAGGCCGGCAATGATGGCACCAAAGAAACCGGCGCCGAATGAGGCACCTACCCAGGCGCCAATCGCTGCCGGCGCCAGTGCCGAACGATCGGCGATCGAATAACCGATGTAGGCCGCCAGGAACGGCACCATCAGCGTCAAGCCGGCAACGCCGATATCAAACAGCTTTTTCAGGTTGGGATCGGTTGCGGCGTCAGGCACCGCGCCTTTGCCATACAGCATGACGGAAACCGCCAGCAGAATGCCGCCGGCCACCACGAACGGGATCATATGGGAAACGCCGGACATCAAATGCTGGCGGGTGTTTTTGAGTATGTTGAGCAGGTCTTTCATCATTCACTCCCTGGTCAGAACACGAGGGTTTTGAGAACACAAACCATCAGTAAGAAATAACCCCTGACGGAGAAAGGTTGTTGTCTATCACCATAGGCATCCGGCCACGCCGCCAACAGTGGAAAAAATTGCCATTTACTGGATTTTTGTAATGTCAGTGGAAAAATGAGATCAAACGCAAATTGCGACGAAATGACTTGCCGGTGAGTTCAGTATTGCTTTGTGAGCGATATCGCATTTAAGTGTTTAGATTACATTTGTCCAGTATTTGGCATTTTTGTCGCATAGGCGTAGCGCGGAACGGCTTTTATTCTGAGGGTAAACCGCTGTGGTTCATCATTGTCAGGGTAGGAGGACATTCCAATGGCCAAAATCGTCACGTTTACCTGCGAGCTGCCTAACGGCGTTCATGCTCGTCCCGCCAGCCACATCGAAACCCTGTGCAACGGTTTTCAATCATGCTTTCAGTGGCATAACACCCGTAATGAGCTGACCGGCGATGGCAAGAGCGTATTGTCATTGATTGGCGCGGATATTTTGCTGGGAGATAGCTGCCAGGTCACCATTGAAGGGGTTGATGAACAAGCGGCATTCGACAGATTGAGCCAGTTTATCGCACACGAATTCAGGCATTGCGATGATGCCTTGCCGACGATTGAACCCTGCGCCGAACAGGAACCTGTCCCGCTGTCGCTGGCCAATCTGCAGCCGACGCTGGTGCGTGGCCGCCCGGTATGTCAGGGCACCGCCAGCGGTAAACTGCTGCATCTGGCGGCTATCGATCTCAATGCCTTGGCGGATTTACCGCCAGCCGACGGCCTGGAGCAGGAGCAAAGCCGCCTGTTGGACGGGTTGGAACAATTGGATAAGGCATTGGAACTTCAACTGATGGAAGGGAATGGCGCAACCAGTGCGGTGTTGGTCGCACACCGCTCGCTGGTACGCGATGACGCTTTCCGCCAGCGGTTGCTGGACGCAGTACAAGCCGGAGAAAGCTGTGCCCGGTCGATCGTTGCTGCCGCGGCCTATTTCAGCCAGCGTCTGGCGCGCTCAAATAGCGCTTATCTGCGCGAACGCCAGCTGGATATACGTGACGTCGGTTTCCAACTGCTGCAGCAAATCTATGGCAGCCAGCGTTTTCCCTCTCAACGGGCGTTGAGCGAAGCCAGCATTTGCATGGCGGAGGAACTGACGCCGAGCCAGTTCCTCGAACTGGATAAACGTCATCTGAAGGGGTTGCTGCTAGCCAGCGGCGGCAGCACGTCGCACACCGTCATTCTGGCCAGATCGTTCAATATCCCCATGCTGGTGGGGGTGAATGCCGAACTGTTGCAAAACTATCTTGGCCAGCAGGTGCAAATCGATGGCGACCTTGGCCTGGTGGTCTGCGAATTGAACCCGCCGGTGCAGCGTTACTATCAGCAGGAGCAGTGGCTGAATGACCAGTTGCGACAACAGCAAAGTGCCTATCTGCATCATCCTGGCCGCACCGGTGACGGCGTGAAGATGGAGGTGGCAGCCAATATTGCGCACGCCGTGGAGGCCAGTGCGGCATTTGGCAACGGCGCTGAGGCGATTGGGCTGTTTCGCACTGAAATGCTGTATATGGATCGGGTAAGCGCGCCTACGGAGAGCGAACTCTACAATATTTACTGCCAGGCGGTAGAGGCCGCCGACGGCAAGACGATTATCGTTCGTACCATGGACATCGGCGGTGACAAGCCGGTGGATTACCTGAATATTCCTTCAGAAAACAATCCGTTTCTCGGTTATCGCGCGGTACGCATCTACCAGGAGTTTCTGCCGCTGTTTCATACCCAACTGCGGGCGATCCTGCGCGCCTCGGCGCACGGAGCGCTGAAAATCATGATCCCGATGATCTCGTCAATGGAGGAGATCCTGTGGGTCAAGGAACAGCTGGCCGAGGTTAAGCAGGCGTTACGTGCCGAGCAAATCCCGTTCGATGAAAAAATCCCACTGGGCATCATGCTGGAAGTGCCGTCGGTGATGTTCATCATCGATCAGTGTTGCGAGGAGATCGATTTCTTCAGCATTGGCAGCAATGACTTGACCCAATATCTGCTGGCGGTGGATCGCGATAACGCCAAAGTCATCAAGCATTACAACAGTCTGAACCCGGCTTTCCTGCGCGCGCTGGACCATGCGGTAGCTGCGGTGCATCGCCATGGCAAATGGATCGGGCTGTGCGGCGAATTGGCGGCAAAAGGTTCGGTATTGCCGTTGCTGGTGGGACTGGGACTGGATGAAATCAGCATGAGCTCCCCCTCGATCCCGGCGACCAAGACGCGGCTGGTCAAGCTGGATAGCCGCGAATGCCGCCTGTTGCTCAACCGGGCGATGGCGTGCCGCACCTCGTTGGAAGTTGAACACCTGCTGGCGCAGTTCCGCATGGAGCAACGCGATGTCCCATTGATTTCGCCATCCTGCATTGCGCTCGGCGCTGACTGGCGCAGTAAAGAGGAGGTGATCAAGGGCATGACGGATAATCTGCTGCTGGCGGGGCGCTGCCGTTACCCGCGCAAGCTGGCAGCCGATCTGTGGGCGCGCGAAGCGGTGTTTTCCACCGGACTGGGTTTTGGCTTCGCTATACCGCATAGCAAATCCGAACATATTGAGCAGTCGACCATCAGCGTCGCCAGGCTGTCACAACCGGTGATATGGGGCGAGGAAGAGGTGCGATTCGTCATTATGTTGACGTTGAATAAACATGCGGCAGGCGACCGGCATATGCGTATTTTTTCTAAATTGGCCCGGCGCATCATGCATGACGAGTTTCGCACGGCGTTGGTCAATGCGGCGTCGGCACCACAGGTAGAAGCATTGTTGCAACAAGAGCTTGAACTGTAATTCACCGCAGGGCGCGTTGGCACCCTATTTTTTGGAGAACATCGATGGAACTCTATCTCGATACCGCCGACGTCGGCGCAGTAAAACGGCTGGCACGTATTCTGCCTTTGCAGGGCGTAACCACCAATCCGAGCATTATTGCCAGCTCACGCACCAGTCTGTGGGAGGTGTTACCGGCGCTGCATGAAGCGTTAGGGGGAGAGGGCAGACTATTTGCCCAGACCATGGCAAACAATGCGCCGCAGATAGTCGAAGAGGCGCTACGCCTGAATGAACGGGTGCCGGGGCTGGTGGTGAAGGTGCCGGTGACCGCGGAAGGGCTGGCGGCGATCAAGACGTTAAAAAGCTTGGCGATACCTACCTTGGGCACCGCGGTTTATGGTGCGGCACAAGGGCTGCTGTCGGTATTGGCCGGGGCGGACTATGTGGCGCCGTATGTTAATCGCATCGATGCGCAGGGAGGCAACGGCATTGCCACCGTCGCAGAGCTGCAGCAGTTACTGGAACGTCACGCTGCGCAAGCGAAGGTATTGGCTGCCAGTTTCAAAACCCCGCGTCAGGCATTGGATTGCCTGCTGGCGGGGTGCGGGGCGATAACCTTGCCACCGGAAATTGCGCAGCAGTTTATTAATGCGCCTGCGGTACAGGCGGCGGTGGTCAAGTTTGAGCAGGATTGGCAGGCGGCATTTGGCACGCTGCAACTGGAGTAACTCTCAGGGCCCGGCGTGGCCGAGCCCGTGCGGTGCTTATTTCACCCCCACCACGCCATGCTGGATAAACCAGTCCAGCATGCGTTGCCAGCCGTCCTGCGCCGATTCGGCATGGTAACTGGGGCGGTAATCGGCGTTAAACGCGTGGCCCGCTTGCGGATAGACCACGATGTCGGCATCCGCGTTGGCGGCGCGGATCGCCTGGCGCATACTTTCCACCGTTTCCTGCGGGATACTGCCGTCCTGCCCGCCGTATAACCCCAATACCGGCGCCGTCAGCTGTGTGGCGATATCCACCGGGTGTTTCGGTGAGTTGAGGGTTTTCTCTCCCACCAATTTGCCGTACCAGGCGACGGCGGCTTTCAGTTGCGGGTTATGCGCCGCATACAACCAGGTAATGCGCCCACCCCAGCAAAAACCGGTGATCGCCAACTTGCTGGCATCGCCACCATGGCGTATGGCCCAATTGGCGGTATGATCCAAATCGATCAGCACTTGCTTATCTGGCACTTTGCTGACCAGTTTTTGCAGCAGTTCGCTGATATCGCTGTAATCTCGTGCTTCACCCTGGCGGAAATACAGCTCAGGCGCGATCGCCAGATAGCCCTCTTTAGCCAGCCGGCGGCACAGATCCTGAATATGCTGATGAACGCCGAAGATTTCCTGTACCACCAGTACCACCGGGAAGGGGCCGTTATGAGCGGCCGGTTTGGCGATAAAGGCCGGCAGGTCGTCACCCTGTGACGGAATGGTGGTTTCACCCGCATGAATGCCTGCGTCGTCAGTATAAACAGTGGTTGCAGCCAACGGCGTGGTGGCCGGATTAAAACCCTCTTTGGCCTGTTTTAATGTCATCACGTATTCGGTTTTCATTGCGGTCTCCATGCAAGAGAAAAGCAGTTCTGCAAGTAACTATAGGTAAGATTGCGCCCGGTTGTCATCGTGGTGCGTGTGCCTGTAGTGGCTAGACTTGGACAAAACGCAGCGGTGAGAACGGCCATTTCTGTGATATAAATCACAAAAATTATGTAGATCGTAATTCGTTTCTTTATTGGTGGTGATGTTGGTCACGAAAAAGGGCGTTGATTTTCAGTAGAGTACTTTTTTGTTCCTCCCAATAATCTGATCTATGAGGAGTCTCTTATGTCTCAGTCTGATGTTTTCCATCTCGGCCTCACCAAAAATGATTTACAAGGGGCTCAGCTTGCGATTGTTCCTGGCGATCCGCAGCGTGTAGAGAAAATCGCCAAATTGATGGAAAACCCAGTGCATCTGGCGTCCCATCGTGAATTCACCTCATGGCGTGCAGAATTGGACGGCAAAGCGGTTATCGTTTGCTCGACTGGCATCGGCGGCCCTTCCACTTCTATCGCAGTAGAGGAATTGGCGCAACTGGGCATTCGCACTTTCCTGCGCATTGGTACTACTGGCGCGATTCAGCCGCATATCAACGTCGGTGATGTGCTGGTGACCACGGCGGCGGTACGCCTTGACGGTGCCAGCCTGCATTTTGCGCCAATGGAATTCCCGGCGGTAGCGGACTTCGCCTGCACCACCGCGTTGGTTGAAGCAGCCAAAGCCAGCGGTGCCAACACGCATATTGGCGTGACCGCGTCCTCCGATACTTTCTACCCGGGCCAGGAACGTTATGATACCTATTCCGGTCGCGTGGTCAGCCGGTTCAAAGGCTCGATGGAAGAGTGGCAATCCATGGGCGTAATGAACTATGAAATGGAATCCGCGACGCTGTTGACCATGTGCGCCAGTCAGGGCCTGCGTGCCGGTATGGTGGCCGGCGTGATCGTTAACCGTACCCAGCAGGAAATTCCGAATGCGGAAACCATGAAGCAAACCGAAAGCCATGCGGTGCAAATCGTGGTGGACGCGGCGCGTCGCCTGCTGTAATCCTCCAATGCAACGGGCCCTCACGCGGCCCGTTTCTCCATTCAGGCGTAATCTGTTACGGTGGTCTTCTCCGGCGTCGGCAGATCGTCATGATTGCCGCGTTGTCTTGGCACCGCTGGTGCTTTCTTCGACAATAATCAAGAGGATGTCTATGACTGCCCAGATTCTGCTTCATCCTTCACTTGCGCCGCTTGACGGTGGTATCAACTTCCGTGACTTGGGCGGCAACAGCGTGGCCGATGGCCGCCGTATCAAACGCGGTTTACTGTTTCGTTCCGGTTCGCTCGAACGGTTGACCGAAAATGACTGTACCTTTCTGGCCGGCGTGCCGGTACGGTCAGTGCTCGACTATCGCGATGCCGACGAAGTACAAGCCAAACCGGATGTGCTGTGGAGCGGTGCCGATTACCACCATTTCCCGGCCAACCCGTTGAGCAACGAGGTTAACGCCAACCTGGAAAGCCTGACCAGCGAAACCCTGGCAAACTTTGACGCGCGGGCCTTCATGCTGGAACTGTATCGTCGATTGCCGTTTGGCAATGCGGCATATCGGCAGTTGGCCAACCTGCTGGCGCAGCCGGACGCCGGCGCTATTGTTCAGCACTGTGCGGTGGGCAAGGACCGTACCGGCATCGGTTCGGCACTGGTGTTGTTCGCGCTGGGGGCAGACCGGGCCACGGTTGTGGAAGACTATCTGCTGACGGAAACCACGCTGGCCAGCTTCCGCGAACATATGCTGGATCAGCTGTCCATTCGCCTGAACGACGCGGCGCTGGCGCAGTTTGCCTTCGTATTGAGCGCTCGCGAAGAGTTCCTGATGACTGCGCTTGGCTGCATCGATACACAGTACGGCAGCACCGATCGCTGGCTGGAAGCGGAGTACGGGCTGGGGGACAGCCAGCGCGAAACCCTGCGGGCGCACTATCTGGAATAGTCGTACAGCAAGCGCAATGTTTAGCCGGGGTTTAACCAACGTCGGCGGGCATTGCGTATCCTTGGGCAAAGGATATCCGGTATCAAGGAGACGGGTTTGAATCTGAACGACATTATCCACTGGGTCAGCGAAGTCGTGCGGCAGCACGAGGGCTGGGCCATTCCCATCATTTTCTTCCTGGCTTTTGGCGAATCGCTGGCGTTTCTGTCGCTGTTGCTGCCAGCCACGGTGATCCTGCTGGCGTTGGGGGCGCTGATTGGCGAAAGCGGCATTGCGTTCTGGCCGATTTGGGCTGCCGCGGCGGCGGGCGCCTTTTTTGGCGATTGGCTTTCCTATTGGGTCGGCTACCATTATCAGCAGCGGGTGGCGCATATGTGGCCGCTGTCACGCAATCCGCAACTGCTGGTGCGTGGCCACGCGTTTTTTGAACGCTGGGGCGTGCTCGGCATCTTCTTCGGGCGCTTCTTTGGCCCCCTGCGCGCCGTAGTGCCGCTGGTCGGCGGCATCTGTGCCATGCCGCAGCGCTATTTTCAATTGGCCAATATTACCTCGGCGATGATTTGGGCGTTCGGCATTCTTGCGCCGGGCGCATTTGGTATCAAGTGGCTAAGCCAGTGGTTTGGTTAGCGCTTTTGCTGTTTGCTCAGCGTTTCGCATTATTACCTGCAACATGCAAATCAGGCTGGACATCCATACAGTCTCCCCTTAACGTGACCGCAGCGGGCGTGTTACGCGCTGGAATAGAACAGGGTAACGGGAGGCAGGGTGGATACCAGTCTGATTTACGGTATTGGCGGGAGCGTGGTCGGCTTATTGCTCGGGTGGTTGATCGCCAATTTGCGGGTTCAGCAAAATCAGGCGCAGCACGAAACCGAACTGCGCCTGCTGGAGCAGTCGCTGCATCAGGCGCAGCAGGACATCACGCTGCGCCAGGAAACGCTACAGCGCCAGGAACAGCAGTTGCGGCAAAACGATCTCGAGCTGCGCAACGTGCACGGGCAACTGGCGGCGACGCAGGAAAAGCTGAGCCAGCTCGAGCACTGGCGCAACGAATGCGAACTGCTGAATCAGGAACTGCGCGCCCAGCGTGAGGTGAACAGCGTGCAGGAAGCCGAGCTGCGCGAAGTCACTATCCGTCTGGAAGAAACGCGCATGGCCGCAGAGGAAAAACAGCGCCTGCTGATCAATAGCGAGCAGCGTCTGACTACCCAGTTCGAAAACCTGGCCAACCGAATATTTGAGCACAGCGGTCGTAAAGTGGATGAACAGAACAGGCAGAGTCTGGATCGCCTGCTGCTGCCGCTGCGTGAACAGCTCGACGGTTTCCGCCGCCAGGTGCAGGACAGCTTTGGTCAGGAGGCACGGGAGCGCCATACCCTGACGCATGAAATCCGTAATCTGCAACAGTTGAATGCCCAGATGGCTCGGGAGGCGATCAACCTCACCAAGGCGTTGAAAGGGGATAACAAAACCCAGGGCAATTGGGGCGAGGTGGTGCTGAGCCGGGTACTCGAAGCGTCCGGCCTGCGCGAAGGTCATGAATACGAAACCCAGGTCAACGTGCGGCTGGATCACCAGAGTCGTATGCAGCCGGACGTAATAGTGCGGTTGCCGCAGGGGAAAGACGTGGTGATCGACGCCAAAATGTCGCTGGTGGCCTACGAGCGCTATTTCAACAGCGAAGACGACGCGGAGCGAGAAGCGGCGTTGAGCGAACATATCGCATCGCTGCGCGGGCATATTCGTTTGCTGGGCCGCAAGGATTATCAGCAATTACCGGGCTTGCGCTCGCTCGATTACGTGCTGATGTTTATCCCGGTCGAACCGGCCTTCCTGTTGGCGATAGATCGGGAGCCCGAATTGATCAGCGAAGCGCTGAAGCACAATATCATGCTGGTTAGTCCGACCACGCTGCTGGTGGCGTTACGTACCATCACCAACCTGTGGCGCTATGAGCATCAGAGCCAGAACGCCCAGCGTATCGCCGATCGTGCTGCGCGGTTGTATGACAAAATGCGGCTGTTTGTCGATGATATGTCGGCGTTGGGGCAAAGCCTCGACAAAGCGCAGGGGAGCTATCGCCAGGCGATGAACAAACTGAGTGAAGGCCGTGGTAATCTTATCGGCCAGACTGAAGGTTTCCGCGCGCTGGGGGTCGAAGTAAAACGCCCGATCAACCCGCTGTTGGCGCAGCAGGCCAGCGCTCAGGATCGGGGGGATTCGCCGGCGGCGGACGAGGAACACATCAGCGCGCTGTCAGAAGCCCATGATGACCAGGACGGCCGGGAATCACGCCACGCATCGCAAGGCTGAACGCCGCTGCAAGGTGGGGTATTTCGCCGGGTTCTGGTACACTCCACAACACAAAATTGACTGAATAGCAGGCAGGACAATGGCAGATCAATCGCAGGAAACCACCGATTTCGGTTTTCGCACCGTAGCCCGTGAAGAAAAACAGGCCATGGTTGCTGACGTTTTTCACTCGGTAGCCGCAAAATATGACGTGATGAACGATCTGATGTCGTTTGGCATCCATCGTGTCTGGAAGCGTTTTACCATCGATTGCAGCGGCGTGCGCCGGGGCCAGCGCGTGCTGGATCTGGCCGGCGGTACTGGCGACCTGGCCGCCAAGTTCTCCCGCATGGTGGGTGAACAAGGGCAGGTGGTGCTGGCGGATATCAACGAATCGATGCTGAAGATGGGCCGCGAAAAACTGCGCGACCGTGGCATTGTCGGCAACATCAGCTATGTGCAGGCCAACGCCGAAGCGCTGCCGTTCCCGGACAACTATTTCGATTGCATTACCATTTCCTTCGGGTTGCGCAACGTCACCGACAAAGACAAGGCACTGCGTTCCATGTTCCGCGTCCTGAAGCCGGGCGGCCGTCTGCTGGTGCTGGAGTTTTCCAAGCCGCTGCTGGAGCCGTTGAGCAAAGCCTACGACGCCTACTCCTTCCACGTATTGCCGAAGATTGGCGAACTGGTGGTGAAAGATCCGGACAGTTACCGTTACCTGGCCGAGTCGATTCGCATGCATCCGGATCAGGAAACGCTGAAAGGCATGATGCAGACCGCCGGTTTTGAAAACGTCAGCTATTTCAACCTGACCGGCGGCATTGTCGCTTTACATCGCGGCTTCAAGTTCTGATATGGATATGCCGATGCTGTTAACCCCCTTGCTGACCGGCGTGCTGGAAACCACGCTCAATAGTCTGCTGTTCCGCGATCGTAGCATGAAGATGGCCCGTCAGCGCTTGGCCGGCAAAGTGCTGCGTATCGAACTGCAAGAGTTTTCCTCGCCGCTGATACTGATCTTCAGCGAGCAGCGGGTAGACGTGCTCGGCCAATCGGAAGACAGCGCCGACTGTACGGTGCAAAGCCGAATACCGGTGCTGCTGAAGTTGCGCGATCGTCAGCAGCTGTCACCGCTGATGCGTAGCGGCGAGCTGATTGTCGAAGGCGATATACAGGTTGTCCAACAACTGGTGGGATTACTCGATCTGGCTGAATGGGATCCGGCGGAATGGCTGGCTCCTTACGTCGGCGATATCGCAGCGCAAGGTATCACCCAGGTGTTCGGCAAAGGCGCCGGCCTGCTTAGAGCGGGGGTGCAAAGCCAACTGCATTACGTGGCGGAAACGTTGACCGAAGAATGGCGCGTGGCGCCAGGTTCCCTGGAAGTCGTGTGGTTCAATGAAGAAGTGGATGCGGTGAGCCGCGATGTTGAATCCCTGTTAGTCCGCATGGACAAGTTGGAGGGTAAGCGATGACCCCTGGCGAACTACGCCGCCTGTATTTGATCGTGCGTGTTTTTCTCAGTTATGGCCTGGATGAACTGATTCCCAGGATACGGCTGACGCTGCCGTTGCGTATTGGTCGCCGTCTGCTGTTCTGGATGCCAAATCGTCACAAGGACAAACCGTTGGGCGAGCGTTTACGGCTGGCATTGCAAGAGCTGGGCCCGGTATGGATCAAGTTTGGCCAGATGATGTCGACGCGGCGTGATTTGTTCCCGCCGCAGATTGCCGATCAACTGACCCTGTTGCAGGATCGGGTAGCGCCGTTTGACGGCGCGTTGGCGCGCCAGCATATTGAACTGGCGATGGGGGGCCCACTGGAACAATGGTTTGACGATTTTGACCAGCAGGCGCTGGCCTCCGCCTCCATTGCCCAGGTGCATACCGCGCGCTTGAAAAGCAACGGTCAGGAAGTGGTGCTGAAGGTGATTCGTCCCGATATTGGGCCGATTATCAAGGCCGATGTACGCCTGATGTACCGTTTGGCCGGCTGGGTGCCGAAGCTGTTGCCGGACGGCCGCCGTCTGCGCCCGCGTGAAGTGGTGCGCGAATATGAAAAGACCCTGCTGGATGAGTTGAACCTGCTGCGTGAAGCGGCGAACGCCATCCAACTGCGCCGTAATTTTGAAGGCAGCCCGATGCTGTACGTGCCGGAAGTCTATTCGGACTACTGTCGCGAAAGTGTGCTGGTGATGGAACGCATCTATGGCATACCGGTTTCCGATATCCCTACGCTGGAAAAGCAGGGCACCAACATGAAGCTGCTGGCAGAACGTGGTGTCCAGGTATTCTTTACCCAGGTGTTCCGTGACAGCTTTTTCCACGCCGACATGCACCCAGGCAACATATTTGTCAGCTACGAACATCCGGAAGATCCATGCTATATCGGCATCGACTGCGGCATCGTCGGTTCCCTTAACAAAGACGACAAGCGCTATCTCGCTGAAAACTTTATTGCTTTCTTTAACCGGGATTATCGCAAGGTGGCGGAGTTGCACGTTGATTCCGGCTGGGTACCGCGTGATACCAACGTCGAGGACTTTGAGTTTGCCATTCGCACCGTATGCGAGCCCATTTTCGAAAAGCCGCTGGCGGAAATATCTTTCGGCAACGTATTACTGAACTTGTTTAATACCGCGCGCCGTTTCAATATGGAAGTCCAGCCGCAACTGGTGTTATTACAGAAGACCTTGTTGTATGTTGAAGGTCTGGGGCGGCAGCTCTACCCGCAACTGGATCTGTGGACCACGGCGAAGCCGTTCCTGGAAAGCTGGCTGCGCGATCAGGTCGGCATCCCCGCAGTGGTGCGCGCGCTGAAGGAAAAAGCCCCGTTCTGGGCGGAGAAACTTCCTGAATTACCTGAATTATTTTATGACAGTTTGCAACAGCACAAACTGTTGCAACAAAGCGTCGATAAGCTGACTCACCAAATGCAGGCGCAGCGCGTTCGCCAAGGCCAATCACGTTATTTGTTCGGCGTTGGCGCTACACTGTTAGTCAGTGGCACGATGCTACTGTTGGGGGGCACCGAGGTGCTCCCGGCCTGGATGATGGCCGGCGGAGTCGTCGCCTGGCTAGTGGGTTGGAAACGCGCGAGCTGAATATATTCCCCTTTGCCCACGTTCTCGGTGCCGCTGTATGACGAGAATGGCGCTGAGGGGCTCGTAACCTGGTTAAAAATTGCCGTATAATGCGGCAAATTGAAATAACCCCTGTAAAGATAGAGGTAATTGGAATGGGCGGTATTAGTATTTGGCAATTGTTGATCATCGCAGTGATCGTGGTGCTGCTGTTCGGTACCAATAAACTCCGTACTCTGGGGTCAGATCTCGGTGCATCAATCAAGGGCTTCAAAAAAGCGATTGGCGATGATAATACACCGCCAGCGAACACCACTGAAAAAAACAGTCACGATGCTGACTTTACGGCTAAGCCTATCACCGATAAGCAGCCGGAAGCGAAAACTGAAGAGTCGAAGAACAAAGAGCAGGTATAAACCGTGTTTGACATTGGGTTTAGTGAACTGCTGCTGGTATTGGTAATCGGTTTGGTGGTGCTTGGGCCGGAACGATTGCCAGTCGCGGTAAGAACGGTTGCGGGCTGGATCCGCGCGCTACGTTCGCTGGCCGCGTCGGTGCAAAACGAACTGTCTCAAGAGTTGAAGCTGCAAGAACTGCAGGACAGTTTGAAAAAGGCCGAGCAGGCCGGGTTGCAGAATCTGACGCCAGAGCTGAAGGCATCGATGGATGAACTGAAAGATGCGGCTGAATCGCTGAAACGCTCGTATACCGACCATGGCGATGACCCTGCTCCGACGATTCATAATCCGCTGGTAACCGAGCCGGAGGCGCTACATGACGGCGTCACCCCTGCTGAGGCGGCAAGTAGCGTGACGGCTCCGGCCGCCACGCCTAAAGCAGTGGAAAATTCGCCGCCGGTAGCGCCGCCTGAGTCGCTGCCGGCTGCCGAACACGCGACCAAGGCCAGCATCGAACCTGTTGTGGGTAAAACCCCTGCGTCTCACCAACCTAATGGCGATCGTTAAAACATGGCTGTTGAAGAAACCCAGCCGCTTATCAGTCATCTGATTGAACTGCGTAAGCGTCTGTTGAACTCGATTATCAGCGTACTGGTGATTTTTATCGCATTGGTGTTTTTTGCCAATGATATTTACCAGCTGGTTTCTGCACCGTTAATCAAGCAGCTGCCCGCAGGGGCCAGTATGATAGCCACCGACGTGGCCTCGCCTTTCTTTACGCCGATCAAACTGACGATGATTGTTTCGGTGTTCGTTTCTGCCCCGGTCATTCTGTATCAGGTTTGGGCATTTATCGCTCCGGCGCTGTATAAACACGAACGTCGCCTGATGATGCCGCTGCTGTTTTCCAGCAGCCTGCTGTTCTATCTGGGCATGGCATTTGCCTATTTCATCGTGTTCCCGCTGGCGTTTGGTTTTTTTGCCAAAACCGCGCCGGTTGGCGTACTGATTGCTACCGATATCAATAACTATCTTGATTTCGTCATGGCGCTGTTTATGGCCTTTGGCGTGGCGTTTGAAGTGCCGGTGGCAATCATTCTACTTTGCTGGAGCGGTGTCACCACGCCTGAAGATCTGCGCAAGAAGCGGCCTTACGTTCTGGTCGGGGCTTTTGTGGTAGGAATGCTGCTGACGCCGCCGGACGTATTTTCGCAAACTCTGTTGGCGATCCCGATGTACCTGTTGTTTGAAGTCGGGGTGTTCTGCGCCAGGTTCTACGTTGGCAAGCGCCGGCCACAGCCGGAAGAAGAAGACGAGGGTGATGAGCACCCGGTGCCTTGATCTGTTTCTCTGAACCGCCCTGATTGGGCGGTTTTTGCTTTGGAAAAACCATGTTTGATATTGGCGTTAATCTGACCAGTTCTCAATTTGCCAAAGATGGCGCACAGGTAGTGGATCGCGCGCGTCAGGCTGGCGTAACCGGTATGCTGATAACCGGCACCTGCGTACAGGATAGTCTGGCCGCCAGCGCGCTGGCGCAAGATTATCGCGATTATTGCTGGTCGACTGCCGGTGTGCATCCTCATCATGCCAGTGAATGGAATACGCAGACCGCCGAGCAGCTACGGGCGTTGGCCGGTAGGCCAGAGGTGGTGGCAATCGGTGAATGTGGATTGGATTTCAATCGAAACTTTTCTACGCCCGACCAACAGGAAGCGGCATTCAGCGCGCAGTTGGCGTTAGCTGCCGATTTGCAGATGCCGGTGTTTCTGCATTGCCGTGAAGCGCACTCGCGATTTGTTGCACTGCTGTCGCCATGGCTGGATAAATTGCCCGCTGCCGTAGTGCATTGTTTTACCGGTACGGCAGAAGAGTTAACGGACTGTTTGTCCCTTGGGTTGTCCGTCGGCATTACCGGCTGGGTATGCGACGAGCGGCGTGGATTGGCGTTGCGCGCATTATTGCCGCAGATCCCGGCGGACCGTTTGCTGTTGGAAACCGATGCTCCCTATCTGCTGCCACGGGATTTACAGCCCAAACCGGCATCTCGCCGCAACGAACCGGGTTTTTTGCCCCACCTTGTCCGACAGGTCGCCGCCTGGCGGCAGGAAGATCCTCAGTGGCTGGGGCAGATAACCGATCAAAATGCGCGCCGCATCTTCCAATTGACCTGAGTAAGCCGCTATCGGGCACAAAACACGCCCGCTACGTTTACATTTTTTCGAACTGGCGATTATCCAGGCTTTGTGTGACCTGTTTATTGATCAGGTTAAGTAGCAGCATCGAGCGAGCTTCACCGTCGGGTTCGGTGTAAATCGCGTGCAGCCCTTCGAACACGCCGTCGGTAATCAGCACGGTATCGCCCGGCTGTGGCGTTTCCGGATCGACATAGCTGTCGCTGGTATGTGCCCGCAGTTCTTCTATTACCTTGAGTGGAATCATCGTCGGTAGTGAACCGAAACGCACAAAGTGGCTGACGCCGCGCGTGGCGCTGATGGTGGTGGTATGGATGCGCTCAGGGTCAAATTCCACAAACAGGTAATTGGGGAACAGGGGTTCGCTGACCGCGGTACGTTTGCCACGCACGATTTTTTCCAGCGTAATGATCGGACTCAGGCAGTTCACCGCCTGCCGTTCCAAATGTTCCTGCGCCCGCAACAGCTGGCCGCGTTTGCAATACAGTAGATACCAAGATTCCATAATTTCACATGCCTTTCAGTCAGCAGGTAAGCATAACAAAAGCTATTACGGATACCTAGTGAAGCGAATTCGCGCGCTATGTGCGTCTATCTGTTTGAATTGGCAGCTTTTGCGCCTTGTCACACTCTTTGCCAACCTGCTCGGGTATAACAGGGGGCTAAAAATTTGTTACCGTGACAGTATGGCAAGCTGGCGCTGTTGCCTATGTGACGCTATTCATCATTCTACGAACGAGGGAGAGAAATGGAGCTATTTCTGCTGAGTAACGGCAAACTTTCAGGTGAATCCGAACTGTTGGGGTATGCCAAGCCTCAGTTGCGGGCGATGATTGAGCGCCGTAACATCACTTCAGCGCTGTTGATTCCCTATGCGCTTATCCGCAGTGATTACGATCAAAGGGCCGAGGAATTGGCACAAACGCTGGGTATCGCGGTCAGCAGCATTCATCATGCGGCATCGCCGGCAGCGGCTATCGAGCAGGCTGAATGTATTCTGATCAGCGGCGGTAATACCTGGATGCTGAACCAGCAACTGCATGAGCAGGGGCTGATCGTGCCTATCCAGCGTGCGGTACGCGAGCGTAATGTGCCTTATGTCGGCTGGAGCGCCGGTTGTAACGTGGCGACGCCAAGTATTCGCACCACCAATGATATGCCGGTGCGCAACAGCGTGGTGTTGCCGGCGCTGGGGCTGTTTCCGCTGCAAATCAACCCGCACTATATTGACGCGCATATCAGCGGCCATATGGGGGAAACGCGTGATGAACGTTTGGCGGAGTTCTGTGCGGTGAATCCGAGTGAATCGGTGGTGGCGTTGCGTGAGGGCAGTCTGCTGCGAGTCAGCGGCAACGATCTGCATTATTTCAGCGCGCGCGAGCAGGGTTTCAAGATTTTCCGCCATGGGCAGGAGCCGCAGGAATATCACGATACGCTGGCATTGCGCCCGCTGGTGTCGTTTGATTGTCACTGACAGAGTGTCGAAGCATCGCCCTTTGTTTAACAAAATTGCAGCAACAACCGTGAAGAGGGCTTATAATGCCCTCCTCACTGGCCGTTATAATGATCAGCATGAAATACCGTGACTTACGCGATTTCCTCTCGTTGCTGGAAAAGAGAGGGGAACTAAAACGCATCAGCCAGCCGATCGATCCCTATCTGGAAATGACAGAAATTGCCGATCGCACGTTGCGTGCGGGCGGCCCGGCGCTGCTGTTCGAAAACCCGAAAGGTTACGACATGCCGGTGCTGTGCAATCTGTTCGGCACCGCCAATCGCGTGGCGATGGGCATGGGCCAGGAAGACGTCAGCGCGCTGCGTGACGTGGGCAAGTTGCTGGCTTTCCTGAAAGAGCCAGAGCCGCCGAAAGGCTTCCGCGATCTGTTCGACAAGATGCCGAAGTTTAAACAAGTACTGAATATGCCGACCAAGGTATTGGGTTCCGCACCCTGTCAGGAGCAGGTGTGGCAAGGGGATGACGTCGATCTCGGCCGCATTCCGGTGATGCATTGCTGGCCGGAAGACGCCGCGCCGCTGATCACCTGGGGCCTGACCGTTACCCGTGGGCCGCACAAGGAGCGTCAAAATCTTGGTATCTATCGTCAGCAGGTGCTGGGTAAGAACAAGGTCATCATGCGCTGGCTGTCGCATCGTGGCGGCGCGCTGGATTATCTGGAATGGTGTCAGGCGCATCCCGGTGAGCGTTTCCCGGTGGCGGTGGCGTTGGGAGCCGATCCGGCGACCATTCTTGGTGCGGTGACGCCGGTGCCGGACAACCTGTCCGAATACGCCTTCGCCGGGCTGTTGCGCGGTAACAAGACCGAAGTGGTCAAGTGCATCTCCAACGATCTCGAAGTCCCTGCCAGTGCGGAAATCGTCCTTGAAGGCTATATCGAGCCGGGCGAGATGGCACCTGAAGGCCCGTACGGTGACCATACCGGTTATTACAACGAGATCGACCATTTCCCAGTATTCACCGTCACCCATATCACCCAGCGTCGCGATGCCATTTATCATTCGACTTACACTGGCCGTCCACCGGACGAGCCGGCAGTAATGGGGGTGGCGCTGAACGAAGTGTTCGTGCCGATCCTGCAAAAGCAGTTCCCGGAAATCGTCGACTTCTATTTGCCGCCGGAGGGCTGTTCGTACCGCCTGGCCGTGGTGACCATCAAAAAACAGTATCCTGGTCACGCCAAGCGAGTGATGATGGGGGTCTGGTCGTTCCTGCGTCAGTTTATGTACACCAAGTTTGTCATTATCTGCGACGACGACGTCAACGCACGTGACTGGAATGATGTGATTTGGGCGATCACCACACGAATGGATCCGGCAAGGGATACCGTGATGGTGGAGAATACGCCAATCGATTATCTGGACTTCGCCTCGCCGGTTTCCGGGCTGGGATCGAAGATGGGGCTGGACGCCACCAATAAATGGCCGGGTGAAACCCAGCGCGAGTGGGGCCGTCCGATCCAGATGGATGAAAAGGTGCGCGCGCGCGTCGATGAAATCTGGGATGAGCTCGCAATTTTCAGTGACAGAGAACCGACATTATAATGTAGCCAACGTAATTGGAGTGGCATTGCGGCGGTAACGCAACGCATTCCTGACCGCTTACTCGCGTAAGAGGCTGGGGTGTGTGGGGAAGCCAACGAAGATGCGGCTGCAACTATGGTGGGTATGTCAGGCTTTGTTCTCAGTTTTGCATAGATGACCCGACAGAGGGAACGCATGACAATATTGAGCTGTACAGTGACCTCGGTAGAGGCCATTACCGATACCGTTTATCGGGTACGTCTGGTGCCGGAAGCGCCGGTTTCATTCAAGGCAGGACAATATCTGATGGTGGTGATGGACGAGCGCGACAAGCGTCCGTTTTCGCTGGCCTCAACCCCGAAGCAGCAGGATTATATCGAGCTGCACATCGGCGCATCAGAACTGAATCTGTATGCCATGGCGGTGATGGATCGTATCTTGAAAGAGCAGGCGATTAACGTGGATATGCCGCACGGCGATGCCTGGCTGCGTGAAGACGGCAGTCGTCCGCTGGTGTTGATTGCCGGCGGCACCGGTTTTTCCTACGCGCGTTCGATCTTGCTGACCGCGTTGGAACAGCAGCCTAATCGCGAGGTTTCCATCTATTGGGGCGGGCGCGAACTGAAGCATCTGTACGATCTGAGCGAACTGGAAGCGCTGTCGCTGCAACACCCCAACCTGAACGTGATCCCGGTGGTCGAACAGCCTGAAGCCGAGTGGCGTGGCCGTAGCGGTACCGTGTTGAGCGCAGTATTGCAGGATTTCGGTTCGCTGGCAGGGCATGATATTTATATTGCCGGTCGGTTTGAAATGGCGAAGATTGCACGTGAACGTTTCTGTGCTGAACGCGGTGCACAAGAAGCGCGCATGTTCGGCGATGCCTTTTCGTTTATTTGATCGACATGTGATGTATCAGTAGGGTGGCCCGGCGCTGCCCTATTTTTTTGCCTGTACCAAACGGCAGGCATAAAAAACCCGCCCCTGACAGGCGGGAAGTACGGCAACAAAACGTGCGCGACGACCCGGCATTGGCTGCCGGAATCGCCGAAGATAGACACAGCTATACGCGTTCAAATACCGTGGCGATCCCCTGACCCAGGCCGATGCACATGGTCGCCAGACCAAACTGCACGTCCCGGCGCTCCATCAGGTTCAGCAAGGTGGTAGAAATACGCGATCCGGAGCAGCCCAATGGGTGCCCAAGGGCGATGGCGCCGCCGTTCAGGTTGACCTTGTCATCGAGGCTGTCGAGCAACCCCAGATCCTTGATGCAGGGCAATGACTGAGCGGCAAAGGCTTCGTTCAGTTCGAACAGGCCAATGTCCTGTATGCTCAGACCGGCGCGCTTTAGCGCCAGTTGGCTGGCGGGTACCGGGCCATAACCCATGATGGAAGGATCGCAGCCGACCACCGCCATCGAGCGGATGCGTGCCCGCGCTTTCAGGCCGAGCGCGTTGGCACGTGACTCACTCATAAGCAGCATGGCGGATGCACCATCGGACAGGGCTGACGACGTACCGGCAGTAACCGTTCCGTTGACCGGATCAAAGGCCGGACGCAGTGCGGCCAGACTTTCGACGGTCGTTTCTGGGCGGATTACTTCGTCATAGTCGTAGCGGGTCAGCACCCCGTCGGCATCGTGGCCGGTGGTGGCAATGATTTCCGCTTTAAAGTGGCCAGACTGGGTTGCCGCATAGGCGCGCTGATGCGAGCGGGCAGCAAACTCATCCTGCATTTGACGGCTGATATTATGCATCTTGGCCAGCATTTCGGCGGTCAGCCCCATCATGCCGGCGGCTTTCGCTACCGATCGGCTCAGTCCGGGGTGAAAATCCACGCCGTGGTTCATCGGCACGTGACCCATGTGTTCCACGCCGCCAATCAGACTGACATGCGCGTCGCCCACCATAATGGCGCGTGCGGCGTCATGCAGCGCCTGCATGGAGGAGCCGCACAGGCGGTTGACCGTCACCGCCGGCACGGTATGTGGGATCTCCGCCAGTAATGCGGCGTTACGGGCGATGTTAAAACCCTGTTCCAGGGTTTGCTGTACGCAGCCCCAATAAATGTCATCAATGGCCGTGGCGTCCAGCGCCGGGTTGCGGCTCAGTACGGCACGCATCAGGTGGGCCGACAGATCTTCGGCGCGAACCTGCCGGAAAGCCCCCCCTTTGGAACGGCCCATCGGCGTGCGAACGGCATCAACAATCACTACATTTTCCATCTTTACGACCTCATGCCGGTTGGCCAGTGGCGACATCGGTGAGTGGTTCTGCCACCGGGTAGTAGCTTTCATTACGTTCGGCTTTGGCGCGCAAGCCGGCCGGAACTTCATACAGTGCGCCCAGATGCGCGTAACGCTGTGCCATGTCCAGGTAATTGGCGCTGCCCAGGGTATCCAGGTAGCGGAAAACGCCGCCGTGGAACGGCGGGAAGCCGATGCCGTATACCAGCGCCATATCCGCTTCGGCCGGGCTGGCGATAATGCCTTCCTCAAGGCAGCGCACTACTTCGTTGATCATCGGGATCATCATGCGGGCAATGATTTCTTCGCCACTGATGTTCTGGCGTGGTTGGCTGACGTCGGCCAGCAGTGCATCCGTTTGCTCGTCGTTGTCTTTGCGTGGCTTGCCTTTGCTGTCCTGACTGTAGCGGTAGAAACCCAACTGGTTTTTCTGGCCGAAACGCTGGTTGTCGAACATGACGTCCACCGCGTCGCGGTAGTTTTTTGCCATACGTTCCGGGAACCCGGCGGCCATCACCGCCTGGGCGTGGTGCGCGGTATCAATGCCCACCACGTCAAGCAGATACGCCGGGCCCATTGGCCAACCGAACTGTTTCTCCATTACTTTATCAACCGTGCGGAAGTCCGCGCCGTCACGCAGCAGCAGGCTGAAGCCGGCAAAGTAGGGGAACAGCACACGGTTAACAAAGAACCCTGGACAATCGTTGACGACAATCGGCGTTTTTCCCATGCGTGAAGCGTAAGACACCACCGCAGCGATGGTGCTGTCGCTAGTGTGCTCGCCGCGAATGATTTCGACCAATGGCATGCGATGCACCGGATTAAAGAAGTGCATGCCGCAGAAGTTCTGCGGTCGCTTGAGCGATTTGGCCAATTCGTTAATCGGAATGGTCGAGGTATTGGAGGCCAGCACGGTCTGTTCACCAATCAGGGCTTCTACTTCTGACAGTACGGCAGCCTTGACCTTCGGGTTTTCTACCACGGCTTCGACAATCACCTGCGCCCGCTCGATCCCGGCGTAGTCCAGCGTCGGCTGAATGGTGGCCAGTACGCCGGCCATCTTCATGCCGTCCAGCTTGCCGCGCTCCAACTGTTTGTTCAGCAGTTTGGCCGCTTCGCTCATGCCGAGCGCCAATGATTTCTCATTAATGTCCTTCATGATCACTGGCACGCCTTTCAGCGCGGACTGGTAGGCAATGCCGCCGCCCATGATACCGGCACCCAGTACTGCCGCCTGCTTTGGCGCTTCCTGCTTATTGGCCAGTTTTTTCGCCTGGCTTTTAACGAACTGATCGTTCAGGAAGATGCCGACCAGTGCACGTGCCTCGTTGGAGCGCGCCAATGGCACAAAACTGGCAGTTTCCAGTTTCAACGCGTCGTTGCGCCCCATCCTGGCCGCTGCTTCAATGGTTTTTACCGCGGTCATTGGCGCAGGATAATGTTTGCCGGCAGTTTGCAGCACCATGCCCTTGGCCGTGGTGAAACTCATCGCGGCTTCTATTGGGCTTAATTTCAACGGCTCAAGTTTAGGTCGGCGGTAGGCACGCCAGTCGAGCTGACCTTCTATCGCCTGTTGCAGCATTTTCAGCGCCGCGTCCGCCAGTTTTTCAGGCGCGACGACGGCATCCACCAGGCCGACTTTCAGCGCGTCTTTGGCGCTGATGTCTTTACCGGCGGCAATAATTTCCAGCGCACTGTCATTACCCAGCAGTCGTGGCAGACGCACGGAGCCGCCGAAGCCCGGCATGATGCCCAGCCGGGTTTCCGGCAGGCCGATACGTGCATCCGGCGACGCCACGCGGAAATCCGTTGCCAACACGCATTCGCAGCCGCCGCCCAGCGCATAGCCATTGATGGCCGAAATGGTCGGTACCGGCAGATCTTCCAGACGGTTAAAGATGGCATTGGCAAAATTCAGCCATTGTTCGAGCTTTTCTGCCGGTGCGGCAAACAGTGACAGAAATTCGGTGATGTCGGCACCGACAATAAATGCGGCTTTATTGGAGCGCAGCAGCAGACCCTTCAGCGCAGTTTGCTTTTCCAGCACTGCGAGCGCTTCGCCCAGCGCCGCCACGGTGCGGGTGTCCAGTTTGTTGACTGAACCGGGGGCATCGAACACCAGCTCGGCGATGCCGTTATCGAGCCAGTGCAGTTGTAAGGTTTCGCCTTGGTAGAGCATGTCTATCTCCTGAATCAGCGCATGTGATCTGGTATGACCAGATGAGGCTGAGTGTGGTTTTTATGTTAACAATATGCAAATGGAACATTGCGTTTTTGCAGCGCCGATCACAGCGAGATAATTTAATATTTTGATTTTTATGATTATTATTTTTATATGTTTGGCCACGCTACCCGCAGGTTTCATCACGGCTGGGCTCGTTTGCGAGGCGTTTCGCCTGCCTGGCGAGGGAGGGTTGGAGCGCAGAATCAGTGTGTTAAGATGGCGCATTCCGATCTCGAGGACATAAGGGTACTGTGATGGAAACGCTGGCTTCTTTGTATAATGACCACCTGGCTGAACTGCAACGACGTGCGCAGGAACTGTTAGCGCGTAATAATCTGGATGCGTTGCTGATTCATTCCGGTGAACTGCAACGGGTATTTCAGGATGACCACCATTACCCATTTAAAGTTAATGCGCACTTCAAGGCCTGGGTACCGGTAACCACGGTGCCGAACTGCTGGCTGTGGGTCGATGGCGTTAACAAACCGAAGCTGTGGTTCTATTCTCCAGTAGATTACTGGCATAGCGTCGAAGCGCTGCCAGACAGCTTCTGGACCAAGGCGATCGAACTGATGCCGTTGGCCAATGCCAGTGATATTGCCCAGCAGTTGCCACCGCAGCGTGAGCGAGTGGGGTACATTGGTTATGCTCAGCAACGCGCGCGTGATTTGGGCATCAGCGCAGAGAACATTAATCCGCAGGCGGTGCTGAATTACCTCGATTTTCACCGTTCGATCAAAACCGGTTACGAACAGGCATGCATGCGCGAAGCGCAGAAGACCGCGGTAATGGGTCATCGTGCGGCGCATGAAGCCTTCCTCTCCGGCATGAGCGAGTTCGACATCAATCTGGCCTATCTGACCGCCACGGGGCATCGCGATACCGATGTGCCTTACGACAACATTGTGGCGCTCAATGAACATGCTTCCGTACTGCACTATACCAAGCTGGATCACCAGCCACCGGCCGAGGTGCGCAGCTTCTTGATCGACGCCGGTGCCGAATACAACGGTTATGCGGCCGATTTGACACGTACCTATGCGGCGCAGAGCGGCAGTGATTTTGCCCAGTTGGTGAAAGATCTCAACGACGAGCAACTGGCGTTGATTGAAACCATCAAACCCGGCGTGCGTTACACGGATTATCATGTGCAGATGCATCAGCGTATTGCCAAGCTGTTGAAGAAACACCAACTGGTGAATGACATCAGTGAAGAAGCCATGGTGGAGCATGGCATTACCTGCCCGTTCCTGCCACATGGCCTGGGTCACCCGCTGGGTTTGCAGGTGCATGATGCCGCAGGTTTTATGCAGGATGAAAACGGCACGCATCTGGCTGCGCCGAGCAAGTATCCCTTCCTGCGTTGTACGCGTGTACTGCAACCGGGCATGGTGTTGACCATCGAACCGGGGTTGTACTTTATTGAATCGCTGCTGGCGCCATGGCGCGATGGTGAGTTCGGCAAGCACTTTGCCTGGGAACGCATCGAAGCGCTGAAGCCTTACGGTGGCATTCGTATTGAAGACAACATCATCATTCACGAAAAACGCGTAGAAAACATGACGCGCGATCTTAATCTGGCCTGATGCACGCTTACCCGATTCCTGCGGCCGTCATCAGCGTGAATGAAGAGATAAAAAAAAGCCGTTTTATTACTTTTTTGGCGCCGACCTGTGGAATAGATGCCGCCAAGGCATTTATTCTACAAGTCAAGGAAGAGCATCCGGCGGCCCGGCATCATTGCTGGGCCTTTGTTGCTGGCGCGCCGAGCGATTCGCAGCAATTGGGTTTTTCCGATGATGGAGAACCGTCTGGTACGGCGGGCAAACCCATTCTGGCCCAATTGATGGGTAGCGGCATTGGCGAAGTCACCGCGGTAGTGGTGCGCTATTACGGTGGTATCAAACTTGGCACCGGTGGTTTGGTTAAAGCCTATGGCAATGGCGTACAGCAGGCGTTGAAGCAACTGACGCTGATCAGCAAAGTACCGCAGTTGGAATATACTTTGCTGTGTGACTATGCGCAGTTGGCGCTGGTCGAAAATTTGTTGCAGCAAATGGAAGGGCAGATTTTGCACGGGGAGTATGGTGTGAAGGTGTTGTTGCACCTGGCGCTGCCGGCAACGGGGGTCGAGGCATTCGGCAATAAATTACGTGATCTGAGTCGCGGTAATTTGCAATTAGCCCCTATTTCGCAATAATCCCCCCCAACTGAATTGCTAAGGATCGTGCTGAAATGCATTTTCGCGCCATAACCCGTATCGTTGGTTTGTTGGTCATCTTATTCTCCGGGACGATGTTTATCCCTGGCTTGGTGGCGTTGATTTACCGTGACGGGGCCGGCCGGGCGTTTACACAGACCTTCTTTGTGGCGGTGACCATCGGGCTGATGCTGTGGTGGCCGAACCGGAAACAGAAAAACGAATTGAAACCCCGCGAGGGTTTTTTAATTGTCGTCCTGTTCTGGACGGTGCTGGGTAGCGTAGGGGCATTGCCTTTCCTGTTTTCCGAGCGGCCCAACCTTTCCCTTACCGATGCCTTCTTCGAGTCGTTCTCCGGCTTGACTACCACCGGCGCGACGACTCTGGTCGGCCTGGATTCATTGCCCAAGGCGATTTTATTCTATCGCCAGATGCTGCAGTGGATGGGCGGCATGGGGATCATCGTGCTGGCCGTGGCCATTTTGCCGATTCTCGGCGTCGGTGGCATGCAGCTTTACCGGGCCGAAATGCCTGGCCCGTTGAAAGACAACAAGATGCGGCCACGTATTGCCGAAACGGCGAAGACCTTGTGGCTGATTTACGTACTGTTGACCATCGCTTGCGCCTTGGCATTGTGGGGCGCCGGCATGTCGGTATTCGACGCCATTGGCCACAGTTTTTCAACCATCGCCATTGGCGGGTTTTCCACTCACGACGCCAGCATCGGTTATTACGCCAGTCCTACCATCAATACCATCATTGCGGTGTTCCTGCTGATATCAGGGTGTAACTACGGTTTGCACTTTGCATTGTTGAGCGGCCGAAACCTGAAGGTCTACTGGCGCGATCCGGAGTTTCGCATGTTCATCTTCGTGCAGCTTACGCTGGTGGTGGTCTGCACGGTGATACTTTGGTGGCATGGCGTTTATCAGTCTGGTCTGGAAACCATCAATCAGGCTTTCTTTCAGGTGGTATCAATGGCGACTACGGCCGGCTTTACGACCGACAGTATCGCCAAGTGGCCGCTGTTCTTGCCGATGTTGTTGCTGTGTTCAGCCTTCATCGGCGGCTGTGCCGGTTCGACCGGCGGCGGCCTGAAAGTGATCCGCATTTTGCTGCTGTATCTGCAAGGGTCGCGTGAACTGAAAAGATTGGTGCACCCCAATGCTGTCTATACCATCAAACTCGGTAACCGCGCGCTGCCGGAGCGTATCCTGGAGGCGGTATGGGGCTTCTTCTCTGCTTATGCTCTGGTGTTTATCATCAGTATGCTGGCGATCATCGCCACCGGTGTCGATGACTTCTCGGCGTTCGCCGCAGTGACTGCAACATTGAACAACCTGGGGCCGGGGCTGGGGGTGGTCGCGGACAACTTCACCACCATGCCACCGCCGGCAAAATGGATACTTGTATTGACCATGTTATTCGGCCGACTGGAAGTATTCACTCTGCTCGTTCTTTTCACGCCGACGTTCTGGCGTGAATGATCCTATAAGGAGTAACGCCATGAAGGCATTGATTCTGTATTCGAGCCGTGATGGGCAAACACGCGCTATTGCTTCTTATATAGCAAGCCAGCTGCAGGATACGCTGAGCTGTGACGTGATTGATTTGCTGCAGGCAGAGAATGTCGATCTTGAGCAGTATCAACGCGTCATGATCGGTGCATCTATTCGTTACGGTCATTTCCATCCGGCGTTGGATAAATTCGTCAAAGTTCATGCCGCGCGTTTGAATCAGATGCCGAGCGCTTTTTTCTCGGTGAACCTGACGGCGCGGAAACCGGAAAAGCGTTCGCCGCAGACTAACGGCTATACGCGCAAGTTCCTGCTTGCTTCGCCGTGGCGACCTACGCAGTGTGCGGTATTCGCCGGCGCATTGCGTTATCCGCGCTACCGCTGGTTCGATCGCATCATGATTCAATTTATTATGCGCATGACCGGCGGGGAAACGGATAGCAGTAAAGAAGTGGAATACACAAATTGGCAGGAAGTAGACCGCTTTGCCCAGGAATTCCGCCAGTTGCCGTACGAAAAGTAACGAAAACGCTGTCTTGTGCAGCGTTTTGTCGAAAAAAGCCGCGCTTGAAAAGTTTTTTGAAATTAGGGGTTGCGGCCTTCTGAGAACTCCCTATAATGCG
>NZ_JBGMUT010000012.1:0-94255 GCF_041448735.1 Serratia odorifera
TATAACCAATGCCGGCCACATTCCTCGTTAAATAACCAGACTCCGGCAGAATTTATCCGAAGCCTGCAAACAGGCCCGGATCTCTGATTTATCCTGGCACCGATATTGGGAAGGGATCAACAGGCCAGGATCTCTAATTTATCCTGGCACCGATATTGGGAAGGGATCATGAGGAGTCAGATCCTCGTTCACAGTGGACCTAAAGCTCGGTTAGCTCGTCCGCTTTGAGCGAAATATAGTCATTGACTACCGAATCTCTTTCCGGCGAAACGCGCTACTAAATAGCTAGCGCGTGCGCAATGGCACGCTAGTGCTGATATACGTCAGGAGTAAAGCGTGATGTAACTTTTTCTGATGAATTTTCAGAATGTATCATCCAGGCTTACCGATGGCAGTGTTGTTTCGGATCAAAAAGGTGTGAAATATAAACAGCAGTGCTGATGTTTAAATAATTATCAAGTCTGGCATGATGAGAGCGAAACTTAACTTATGCGAGGATCGCAAGTATGCTGAATCTTATCGTTGTCGGAAACCCCAACTACTACACTTTTTTTTCTGAACCCAGCGGCCATGACTCTTTCCCAGTGTCGCGACTCTTCGAATCCACGCCAGAGTCCCTCAGAAGCAGATTGCTTCCCCTGACTGAAAAAACCTATCATTTTCTTCAGGAACTGCCCGTTGTATTTATGTCCGAGCCAGAAATTGAATTCGATGAAGATAATGAAAAAATAGGTTATTTCAGCCACATCCGCTTAGGAAAAATCAGCAAGATAAGTACGTCCGTGTATAACAGAGAAAAAGTTTTAGCGTTTGATTATGAAATTACCAGTGATATCGGCTACAAGCCCTTAACCAGCGATAAAGAGTACGTAAGTGAGCTGGAGTTGGGCAGTTTCGGACTAAACAGAACGTTCTGGGCGGTCAAAGAGATTGCCGTAAATGAGATTCTGCGTGTTTTAGGCCTTGAAGGTTATTCTAATGTTGAGCCCGCAGCAGCGAGTGCGGAAGCACCGGAGAATAATGAAGAACTAGAGATCATTGCGGATATCAATCAGTACTTGCAGGTGATACTCGATCATACACAGGAAAACGATGAAGAGGTATTTTACCGCGGTCACTCGGACATCAGCTACCAACTGGAACCCTCACTGTTCCGCAAGGATACTCAGGGTAACTATCGCTACCGCCATCACGAATCGGACATGATAACAGAGCTGCTGACCGTGCAGCCCGCCGAGTTCAAAGACGATCGGTATATGCTAGATAAACTCGTGCGCATGCAACACTATGGCCTACCCACACGCCTGCTTGATGTATCAACAAACCCCTTGATCGCACTATATTTTGCCGGTTCTAAAATCAAGCACGATGAAAATAATCATGAAATTGACGGGAACGTCATTATTCTGACGACGCCCAAAAGTGAAATTAAGTTTTTCGACTCGGATACCGTAAGTTGCATAGCCAATCTTTCCCGTCTTCCCTCTCGCTTCAAAAGCAGCCTGAAAACTAATCTCACCATTCCGGCGTTTAACGAATCTGAAGAGTGCGGACAACTACTACACCTGATCCGCGATGAAAAGTCCTATTTCAAAAGCATCATCGATCCGGCCCATCTAAGTAAAATTGTTGTGGTCAAAGGTCGGCTCAGTAACGCACGTATTTCGTCCCAATCAGGCGCTTTCCTGCTCTTTGGTGAAAACGTAGACCTACCGGAAACGGGACTCAGTACGCTGAACATCAAAAAGCTTGTTATTAGAAACAAAGAGCATCTGATGCAGCAACTGAGCCGCCTTGGCATTAACGAAAGCACGGTGTACCCCGGTATTGAAAAGGCGGCTACGGAAATTGCAAAACTATACGATGGACGAATCTGATAGCGCTCTAGTCGCACGGCACGGCTGTGTGCCAGCATGGGCCCATAGCCGCTTTAATCGCCGTGCAGAATGCAGTTTTCAGGTAACTTCAGAGAAACAAGTGATCTCATTTCGTTGTATTTATTAGCTGCGGAGTCATTAATGGAAAGAATCAAGAGGAATCCCGAACGATTTGAACCCTTTGAGCTTTTTTCCTCGTTGGGCCAGATCTATAATTACGATATTAAAAACCCCGAGCACCAGGATGACTTTATACAAAAGGTCACCACGTCATTAATCGCTTCCCATCAGAATCCAATTCTGCTGAACGGGAAAAGAATAGAAAACCTATTTAAACACGTTTGCGCCGCACTGAACCACTGCCAGTTTCTTAAACAGGAAGACGCCGGAGACATGATGTCAGCCGATCCCGATCTGGTGGCACCTGACTACCGCATTATACTGAAGGATCGCCGTCAGATCTTTGTGGAAGTAAAAAACTTTAACGCGGATGACGTGACTGACGATTATCGCCTGAAGAAATCGTACAGTGATAAGGTTGAAAATTACGGTGAGCTCCATGGTATTCCAGTTTATTACGCCATCTACATCAGGATGCTGCGCCGGTGGGCGCTGGTTGCACGCTCCTCAATGAAGGAGCTAGAGCGTGAACATACCTTGACGCCGGCCTCGGCGCTCGCAAAAAGTGAGATGTACCTGCTGGGCGACCTATCGATAGCAACAGAGCCCGATCTGGTTTTTGAGCTTATCCCCGACCGGACCAAAGAAGTTTCAGTTAGTCCCGAAGGCATCGCCCATTTTACAATTGGCGGGATTAAAATTTACTGCAATGACAGAGAAGTAACGGATAAATTTGAAATGAACACGGCGTTTCATCTGATGCGCTACGGAGAGTGGCTCTGCCCCGGTTCGGAGGCAATATTCACTGATGGTCAGCTTGAGAGCATCCGATACACATTTTCCCCGGAAGACGACGAAAATTACAAAAGACAGGGTTTCGATTTTATAGGCACGCTGAGTTCGCTGGTCACGTCGGCCTTTAACGAGCAGACTGTGCACGACAGCCAGGTCAGGTCAGTTGACACCCGGCAGAATGTCAGACTTTTCACGGTAACCATCCCTGATGATTACAAAGGGGGAGGCCTGCCTCTGTGGCGTTTCTCAATGCAGCCAAACTATGAATTTACCGATTAAGAGTAATAGTGAGACATTTAATCGGGATAAGTCGCTCGCTAATTCGTTGCGACTTCACCAACTTATAAATGAGAAGACCTAGCCTAATAACCTCACAATCAACTTCATTGCGGATCCCCAAAGATAGACGGGCATAGGCGGCTTTTTATCACCTAAGCGTCAGCGCAACATAAATGATCGGGTCAATGGAATGACCTGTTCCCCGTTGAACAACACAGATGGTTGTTAGCCACTTCCGCACTTGGCATGACTTGTCCCACCGTTTGATACGTTACTATCTTAGTAATGTCCGCTTCTGGCACGAAGCTATCGTAGGTTAGGCCCAAGGACAGCTTTGAGCGAAAAGCGGACCTTAAGAGCAAAAGAACAGCAAGGACCGCCTTTGTTATTAAAACTACCTTATCTACAACTGCTGAGTTACCGAACTACCATTTTCTGCAAAAAATACCGTCGCATCGGCTCCATTTACCAGGGAGATTTGAGGAGGTATATGACCAATATCAACATCATACAGTACGGGCACGGCAACATTTTCAAAAACGGCTTTAAGGGCATCCAGATAATTATGTTTAGTCGGGTCGCTTATGTCGGGTGCAGCACTTCTACCTATAAGAACACCTTTTAAGTTATCAAACCAACCCTGTAATCGTAAGCTAATTAATGCGCGAGTTAATTCACAGGGAGCCATTTCCACATTTTCAAAATAGAGAATTACTCCTTGAGCGCTATTGCTCGCCTTGAATAAAGGTAAATTCCCGAAAGGTGTACCTGCTAATCTCGATATTATTTCGAGGCAACCGCCAATCAGTTTTCCACTAAAGGTGAGAGACGATGTAACACCATCAAGGCGTTTCCACTGTGTTTTTTGGGTCAGATTGAAACCTTCATCTGACGCTGTTCCCCATTGATTTTCATCAGCCTGGAATGCTGTTGAAGAGTGCTGTTTTATTACTGTTCCCCGATTCGATTCCAGAATCTCCCATACAGCCTGAGTGGTGGCATCTAACCTTTGAGCGCCAAGATCCATCAGGTTTGGCCCATGCAGAGTAGCCCAGCCCGAAATCGTTGCCAGTGGAAAATGAAGTGTACTCAGATCTGAAAAACCCACAAACCATTTTGGTTTAGACCGAGCTAATAGTTCAAAATCAATCAAATCAAGCAATTCCATCGCCAGATCACCTCCCCAAGGGGGCATAACAGCTTTTATTTCTGGGTCAGTAAGATAAGTCATTAATTCTTTAGCGCGAGAAATTTTAGTGGAACTTTTATTCTTGTGCTGCGAGCGTAAGCAGCTTCCTTCGCGTACTTGGAAACCTTTTTTCTTTAGGTTTTTGATGGCGAGTTCCAACCTGGGATGCAGGTGTTCAGGTACGCCAGAAGATGGAGCTGTTACACCAATAACATCTCCCGGAACTAGCCTGGGTGGGAAGAGGACGCGCATGTATAAATCCTTTTCAGAACATGTGGAAATCCATAATCCATAAATTAAGCCTGGATGTAAAATCAGCAGGCGAAGACACCGCTTATTCTTCCATGAACCTTAGCAACGTCCGCTTCTGGCACAAAGCGGACCGCCTGAAGCGTTGCGAAGTCTGCTATGAGCGAAAGGTGGACGCCCGCGTAGCGTTAACAGGCGTCCGATATTTTAAAGTGGGCAGATTACTTAACACGCTTCCCCGTTTCGCCAATGACTTTCTCACCATCCTCTTTGTTAAATGCTCCTTTCTGACGTTCCGGAATGATATCCAGAACCAACTCCGAAGGACGGCAAAGTTTAGTTCCCAGTGGCGTCACTACAATCGGACGGTTAATCAGAATCGGATGTTGCAGCATAAAATCGATTAACTGGTCGTCAGTAAATTTATCTTCTGCAAGACCCAGTGCCTCAAACGGTTCGACGTTCTTACGCAACAAAGCACGGACGGAAATGCCCATATCTGCAATGAGTTTGACCAGCTCATCTCGTGAGGGTGGCGTCTCAAGGTAAAGAATAACGGTCGGCTCATTACCGCTGTTGCGGATCATCCCCAGCGTATTACGAGACGTGCCGCAGGCTGGGTTGTGATAAATGGTGATGTTGCTCATATCAGTATCTCATTACAAAGTGAAAGAGAGACGTAGCGCCAGCGCGGCCAGCGTTACAAACAGCACAGGCAGAGTCATGACGATCCCAGTGCGGAAATAGTATCCCCAGGTGATGGTCATGTTCTTCTGTGAAAGGACATGCAGCCAGAGCAGCGTTGCCAGGCTACCAATCGGTGTAATTTTCGGTCCCAGATCGCAGCCAATCACGTTGGCATAAATCATCGCCTCTTTGATAACACCTGTTGCGGTGCTGCCATCAATAGAGAGAGCACCAACCAGCACGGTAGGCATATTGTTCATGATGGAAGACAGGAAAGCCGTCAGGAAGCCGGTACCAAACGTCGCGGCCCAAAGTCCTTTATCTGCCAGCACGTTCAGCACACCGGAGAGGTATTCTGTTAGTCCGGTATTACGCAGACCATAGACCACCAGATACATTCCCAGAGAGAAGATGACGATCTGCCATGGCGCACCGCGAAGCACTTTGCCAGTGTTAATGGCATGGCCTCGCTTCGCCACCGCAAACAGAATGACAGCCCCTACAGCAGCAATCGCGCTGACCGGGATACCCAACGGCTCAAGAACGAAAAAGCCAACCAGAAGAAGGATCAACACTATCCAGCCGGTTCTGAAGGTTGCCAGATCTTTAATCGCTTTTGCCGGTGCTTTCAGGAGTGCCAGGTCGTAAGTCGGCGGAATATCTTTGCGGAAGAACAGATGCAGCATCACCAGCGTGGCGATAATGGCTGCGATATCCACCGGCACCATTACCGACGCATACTCAGTGAAACCCAGCCCAAAGAAGTCTGCAGAAACGATGTTAACCAGGTTGGACACGATAAGCGGCAGACTGGCCGTATCGGCAATAAACCCGGCGGCCATGACAAATGCCAGCGTAGTACCTTTACTGAAACCTAATGCAAGCAGCATGGCGATGACAATTGGAGTCAGAATCAATGCCGCACCATCGTTGGCAAACAGTGCCGCCACCGCAGCCCCGAGCAGGACAATCCAGGTAAAAAGCAAACGACCACGACCATTGCCCCAACGGGAAACGTGCAGCGCCGCCCATTCGAAAAAGCCGGATTCATCGAGCAACAGGCTAATAATTATCACGGCAATAAAGGTCGCCGTCGCATTCCAGACTATATTCCTACCACAGGAATATCACCTATATGTACAACGCCAGAAATCAACGCCAGTACCGCGCCCAGCGTCGCACTCCAGCCGATCCCTAATCCCTTCGGTTGCCAGATAACCAAAACGATGGTCAGGACAAAAATAGCGCCTGCCAGTAACATAAATCCTCCAGACAGGACGGCTTTGCCGCCCTGTATATACAAAAAAAATTAAACGGCCAGCTCTCTGAGTTTCTCGATGCCAGTGGGCTCTGCAGCCATTACCGGTACTAACGCTATGCGGCTTGCATGCTGGTTTTTCACAACCTCGATTTGAGGAAGCTCTTGTAGGGCGCGCTGGCAAAGCAGCGGCGATTGCGTCTGTGCAATCGAAAGGCTGTTATTGATAATCCAGCCCCAAGGATGAATCCCCGCGCGTTCCAGATCGGACTGCAGGTTTGCCGCTTCCAGTACAGGCGTGGTTTCAGGCAGAGTGACCAGCAGGACTTTGGTACGTTCCGGGTCCTGAAGCTGCATCATCGGAGTGGTAAAATAACCTTTATCCCCCATCTTCCTGGCAATCTCACGGTGATAAGCCCCGGTAGCATCAAGCAGTAATAGCGTATGCCCGGTAGGTGCCGTATCCATGACCACAAACCGTTTGCCCGCTTCACGAATTACGCGTGAAAACGCCTGGAACACCGCAATCTCTTCTGTGCAAGGAGAACGTAAATCCTCTTCGAGCAGCCGTTTCCCTGCCTCATCCAGATCCCTGCCTTTCGTCTCAAGAACATGCTGACGATAGCGTTCAGTTTCATCGTGAGGGTTTATGCGGCTGACCTGCAGATTCTTGAGGCCGCCATTGAGCGTTGTACTGAGATGTGCTGCGGGATCAGAGGTGGTGAGATGCACATCAAAACCCTTATCCGCCAGACTGACGGCGATAGCCGCAGCCATTGTGGTTTTACCTACGCCACCTTTGCCCATCAGCATAATCAAACCGTGTTCACTACGGGCGATATCATCAACCATGGCAGACAGAGACATATTTTCTGGCTTGTGCTGCATACTCTGTACAGGAAGCGATACTGATTCGGTATATTCGTTTAGCAGGCCTTTCAGCGCGGAGACACCAACCATGTTCAGCGGCTGTAGGTATAAGCTGTCTGTCGGCAATGCAGATAACCCGGAAGGAAGATTTGCCAGCGCCTCTTGCTCTCGTTGCCATATCGCAGCGGCCAGTGCATCACGTTCTGCTTCGCCTGCAGGCAAGACACCATTAATGACGAGATACTGATTTTTAAGGCCAATGGCTGACAGTTCGTCATGAGTGCGGGCAACTTCCTGCAATGTGGATTTTTGCAATCGCGCGACCAACACAAGGCGAGTTCGTTCAGGATCGGATAATGCCTCAACCGCATGAGCATATTGCTCGCGTTGCTTTTCCAGCCCCGCCATCGGCCCAAGACAGGAAGCACCATCCGGATTACTTTCGATGAAGCTGCTCCAGGCTCCGGGAAGCTGAAGAAGGCGAATAGTGTGGCCCGTTGGGGCAGTATCAAAAATGATGTGATCGAAGCGGATCAGCAGAGAAGCGTCGGTCAGTAAGCCAGTAAACTCGTCGAACGCAGCAATCTCTGTCGTACAAGCTCCTGAAAGCTGTTCACTGATGCTGTTAACAACGTCATCAGGCAAAAGACCTTTAATTGGGTCAACGATTCTGGCGCGGTATTGCTGGGCGGCGTCCTGCGGGTCAATCTCCAGAGCCGAAAGACCAGGCACAGCAGCCACGGGCTGGATAGTGTTACCGATAGTCTGATCGAATACCTGACCGACGTTAGAAGCCGGGTCGGTACTGACAAGCAGAACACGCTTTCCCAGTTCAGCCAGACGTATAGCCGTTGCGCAGGAAATCGAAGTTTTGCCTACACCTCCCTTACCGGTGAAAAACAGGTAAGACGGGATATTCTGTAAGAATTTCATATGTCCTCCTGACATACTCAACAACAGGAAGTTTTACCACCACAGCAACTGGTGGAAGCTAAACCCACCTTTTCCAGCGGTATACCAAACCAGCGAGCCAGTTCAGCGTGTTTCGGGTATCGCCCGGCCATCACCGTTTCACCATCCAGTAACAGCAGCGGAAGCCCTTCAGCTCCAGAAGCTTCAAGGAATGCTTTCGCTTTTTCGTTCTCAACGAAGCTCATCGGCTGTTGCGCCAGGTTGTAACGTTCGATCTGGACCCCACGCCCTTTCAGCCATTGAACATCCGCAGAAAAATCGACCAGAACCTGATCGACATCTGAGCCACATACACCGGTACTGCAGCACATTGCCGGGTCAAACACCGTTAACGTCTTCATTCTGAATACCTAACATTTGAAAAAACATATATGTTAAGGCAAATTTTTTAGATGCAAACAGCCTTACCGCTACATGAGCAGTTTGCCGATGTCAGCTTACGGGCGATGGCCTGTACGTCGTCCTGTTGGCTTAACCAGGCCTGCTCAATCACCTGAGCGGCCCAGGAAGGAATATGCGGGGATAAGCGGTAGTGAACCCACTTGCCCTGTTTGCGATCCAGCAATAGACCACTTTCCCGGAGCATTGCTAGGTGGCGGGAGATCTTGGGCTGCGACTGATCCAGCGCCGTGCAGAGATCGCAGACGCACAGCTCTCCCATCTCTCTGAGCAGCAGTACGATCCCTAGACGGGTTACATCGGAGAGGTTTTTGAAGAGTTGTAGGGAAGTAAACATCTTATTCGCTCCATCATGCCTGCCGTGAGCATACTCCAAATTAGGATTATATAAATTAACACATGCTTTTTATCATATGCATGATATCTAAGTGCCTAGTTTCATGCAACTGTACAGATTTAGTTACGTTACTTAACGAAGCTTTTGAAACCATGTATAAAAAATCAAACTTCTCCCCTAAAAACTGTCGTTTTGTTCATATATGCAAGAAAAAAACCTTTTTACGCTTAATCGTAAACATTACACTATCTGAAACAGGCAACCTTCGGAGCTGAAAGAGATTTTTTCAGCTTTTTTATGAAGTTAGGTTGATCACTATAGTGATATATTGATGATAGGTATAAAAATGGCATTTCAGTTAAGGCATTGTGTTATACACGAACTAGTAAAAGAAAGTGGAAAACAGCGCGTTGAGGCTATTATTAAGCAGATTCTGCCTACAGATGACAAATATGTGCAGGAATTAGTAAAATCTCTGAATGACTTAATTGGAAAAAAAGAAAACCAAGCAGCAAGAGGTACTTTTGACATTGAGGATCCTACTTACAGGGTACCTAATGCTTTCCAAGACTATTACAACGGTAAGGCAGAGCCTGATTCATTTCATACATTTTCAACTGTGTGTATGAACGAGCTTACTCGGCAAGCAAAAGACCCTTCGAGAGTTGCCGCATCCGGTGGAGCAATAGTATTTGCTCATTACACAAGTGGCACCTCAAACTTCATGCTTATTACAATGGTTAAGCAAAAAGAAGCTTTACGGCTAGATGAAAATTTAAAGCCCGTCGGGATCGTTCAAATAGACATGGCCAAGATACACCAGGCTGCAAGGGTAAATTTTGATAGATATTATCAATATGAAACATTACCGGAAGAAGAAAAACCTACGTATCTCGCTTTCGTCAGTCCTAAAATAAATCAAGATGCTTCGGGGTATTTTGTAGCAGCATTAGGATGTTCAGATAGTGTTCCCTCTGCTAAAGCCACTGATGGCGCACTTAATGGGGTTAAACAATACTTCGAAGCGAATAAAGAATTAACTGCGTATAAAAATAAAGCATATGATGCTGTACTCAATTATTTAACATTAAAAGAAGATGGTAAATTAGCATCTCTTACCGAAATCGACCATGCAGTTAGAAGTACAGTTCCTGCAGATAAGTATGAACATATGGATAACTTTATAACCTATCTTAATAGTGAGGAAATTGGACTACCGTTAGAGTTTTCTATTAACAGAGCTGTGCTCGGTAGACGTGCGAAAGTAAAAGCTAAGTCAAATGGGTGGGAGTTAAACTTTGAAAGACGATTTTTTGGTACAGCTCCAGGATCAGTAATCCAGTATAATCGTGCAGATAAAAAACTGACAATATCGAAGCTAGACGAAAATATCATACAAAAATTAGAAGCTGTTCTTAAAGAGAGAGGGTAATTATGTCCGCTCAACAATTTGAAAAATTAGTCAATTTATATCGTGGGCTCGGTAGACCTGCCATGACTGATTCTCAATTTGTTTTCAAGGGAAAACTTAGAGATAACCTTACGCAGCTAAAAGAGCTATGGGATGAACATAATCCAATGCTCTCAGATTTTGAAATATTATTTAGTGATTCAAATGCCGGGACTTATTTCAGTGATATCTTCCCCATCAATATTGATCATGATACAGATGTAACACTGAAGGTTTCTTTACCGGGTGGTGATTTTCAATTTGTAGATTCACTTGATGTCTTTTTATCATTTGATAACAAATTAAACATGGGGTTAGATGTCGAGAATGTATATCTTGTTCAAGAAGATTATATTTTTGGAGAAAAAACTGACAACCTAAAAATTAAAAACACATTAATACTTTCTCATTTTATAAATGAACTCAGCAAATTAGCAAACTATATTGATCGAATTGATGACAATGGCCGCCTTAAGATTGTATTTATTGATACCGGAAGTTCTAAAAAAACACCTCCAATTGTACTTGAGCCAAAGATATCGATAGATAATGCTTCTTACCCTGCCGTAGATTTATCAGTCTTTAATAATATCAATAATCATGAGAATGATAATGCTCATGTTCAAGAAAAACAATCAATGTTTAGAGTTTCAGTAATCGAAGTGCTACGAGAAGTAGATGGGAAGGAAGACAATTTTAATAAATTAATTAAACATTGGGAACTCCTGAAAGAGACATATTACGGTAATTTTGAATGCTATTTGACGAACTTTTCATTTCTGAAACAAAAAAAAGAAGCTGCCGAAAATTACATGTCAGTATCAAGTAAAATATCAAATACTCTATCCTCTATTTCAGGGAAACTTTTCGGCCTTCCCATTTCCATAGGTGTTGCTCTTGCTATATTAAAATCATCAGAAAAATTTGAAAGTATTCTCACATTAATTGGTGTCGCAATCACATCACTGTTAATATTATTTACCATTCAAGATCAGAGGAAGGTCCTTTATTCTATAAGGGCGTCCATAGATGCTTTGTTTAGCCATACAAAATCGGCTAAATCTGGTGAACTGTCAGAACTTATAGCCTCCCATAAAAGAGATCTTTTTTCTCAGGCTGATAAACTTAACTCAGTTATGGTTATCTTTTTAATTTTATCAATCACACCATTCATCCTCTCATTATTAGTTTATTTATCGAAATTTGAACCAGCCATTGTTATTAAATTCGATGAGTATATATCAATATTCATGAAGCAATTACTATCTTAATTTTAAAAAAGCCCACTTAAAAATAAAATTTAGCTAGCTAACAATGGCAATAGCAATAGCAATAGCAATAGCAATAGCAATAGCAATAGCAATAGCAATAGCAATAGCAATAGCAATAGCAATAGCAATGAATATGACAGCATGACATCATTAACTTAACACTATGATTATAAAGAATATTTAACAAAAACCTACATGCAATTGAATACAGAATTGCCCATACCCCATAACTAGTTTCGCAACGCAAATGCATCTTACAAACATAGCCAGTCCGATATTCCAATCAGGTTATTAGGAGAATGCACTGAAGTAGAAACTCCCCTATGTAAAATATCATCTCAACCGGAACTTGAATATGGCGGTCATTGCTTGCTTAGTCTGCTTTGAGCGAGAAGTGGATTAAGTATGGCACAAATACCGATTTATGGGTGTTTATCACAAACGTGATATATAGTTTCCTGTGATTAACTCAATGCCTTGACACACAAAATGGTATCCGTTTGATTCATTGATTCATTGATTCATTGATTCAGGAGGGTTTTAGTGATAAAAAAGTCATATAACCTTTGGGATTTAAGGCTAGTTGTGAAAAAAATCAGTCCTTCCGATGTGAAATATATAAAACTAGGTCCCGGTGGAAAATGGGAAGCCGAATGTATTGATACTGGTATCATAAAATTTGGCTACCACGAGACACCAAATCAACTCTGTATAGATGGTAAATGGGCTGAGGTTCATGAAATATGGAAAATCATCAGGGGAAGTAAAACGGGTACAGCTACTAGTGACCTTAACCAGATAAAAGTGTTTTATACTGCTCAGGAAGATACTGTCTTTATCACCTTCTACGGTGGTTTTCTTTATTGGTGCAGACCAACAGGCGACGTCACTGTTCTTCAGGATGGCAGCAGAATTCGTCAGACTATTGATGGATGGCACAATCGTAGCATCAACGGGACAATTTTCACTATTAGTTCAATAAATGGTGAGTTGAATGCAACCCATGGATTCAGAGGCACTATCTGTAATGTTAAAAAAGCCGAATATGTTATCCGAAAAATTAATGATGAATATTCGCCTGAAATTATTGAGTTTGATCTCGCCGAAACTAGCTATCTGAATTCAATTCGTCAACTTTGTAAGCTATTGACATGGCAAGACTTCGAGTTGCTAGTAGACCTTATATTTTCTCAAAGTGGATGGCGACGAGTCGGTAGTCTGGGCAAAACGCAAAAAACGATTGACCTTGTATTGGAACTACCGACAACTCGCGAAAATGCATTGGTTCAAGTTAAGTCCATAGCAGACAATGCTACGTTGGATGAATATGTAAAAAGATTCCATGAATGTGATGCCTACGACAGAATGTTTTTTGTCTGGCATAGTGGTCCGCTGAATGAAGATCAACAAATTGACGGTGTTACATTAATTGGGCCTGAAAAACTATCAGAGATTATTTTGGAAAGCGGGTTGACCCGTTGGCTTCGAAAAAAAGTATGGTGATAAAAAGTAAGAGTATTTGATATATTGATGACCAATTACGGACAATACTTTAAGATATATAGTTATTTCATGTCGCGAATTTAATGTGTATTGATATCTATAATAATAAACTCCCACTCGGCATTTAAACTTAGTTTAAATATGGTGGGTTGAAGTTGTAAAAATATTTTTTATAGTTAATAATTTCTTATTGATTGCATTATTTCTATTAACTCACTTACGATGATTTCTTTCTCTATTCCTGAGTACTCACCCAATTGAACTGCAAAAGACTTCTCGATAAAGTTAAATTTATCTTCCTCAGATTTTGATAGCATAGTGACATGTGCGTTAGATATTCTGAGTAACATTTCTGATTTCAATGAAATTGCTTCAAGACAGGATTTGTAACTATTCGAATCATGAATTATTAACAAATCCACATCATTAAAATCTCCGGAGCTTTTAAAAAAAGAACCAAAACCATAAATAATCACATTCAAGGGTTACAACCAACCATATTCTTTGAATTTCTCTTTTTCATAATCAGTCATATATTCCCAGAACTGCATTTTATTGATCGCAGCCATAAATCCTCTAATGTCAAAAATCCCCACATTTTTCTTCATGCACTCATATTTTAAATCCAGACTATATCCGCACCAGTTAGAACTTATTATAACTGCATCTAACTCCCCATAATTCTGACAAGACTCTACGTACTCTGCAGTGCTAAATGAATAACACTCGCAGATAAAAACTTTTAACATCTTACCATTAGTTAATTGGATGTTGTAAAGCCCTTTTTTTATCTCATGACAAGATGTAACTTTACTATGTTCATGCATTCTCTGCTCAAAGAAATTGTAGTTTCCATAGTAACTTAGCCATGGGAATTTATCATTATGAGCTGACATATTACTCTCCTAAAATTAAGGTTTCAAAGTCTAATGGAAATCTTTGTATGGCGTTATAAGGTATTTCATCATTAACCCATCTTTCATAGCTTTCAGCATGTTGAATAAATTTACTTACTAATCTTTGCTCGTTCCGAGAAAACAACTCTCTATTCCCCTGGAGAATTTTAACAATTTCTCTATTATTAGGAACGATTATTGAGAGGCGTTCAGATGTCCATACGGCATAAATTTGCTCACTGTTAGGATTCTTTTTAGCATTATCCGATAAAGGCCCATATTGTTCCCAACTTTGATGATTTTCAGCTAAGTATGTAGAAATTTGGTCTTTCAGTTTATCAGCAGACTCAAATTTAATAATAGCTAATCGGTTAGAAATCGACACCTCATGTTCTCTTTTCATTTCATGGAGAATTTCAACGCTAAATCTATCAACGTTTTCAACTTTATCAATTAATGTATGATGGGTTGGACAGAGTAAAATAAGATTCTCGTAACTATCTCGTTCAGAAGCAGGCTGTTCAATGTCATAGCGATTGGAACCTGGTCTATTCCCTTTTATATGTGCCATCTCCCCAATAGTATATGGGGCACCTTCAGCAGCCTCCGCTACTGAAAGTTTTTCATTGCAACCGCTAAAAGAACATATACCAGCAGCATTAGACCATAAAATCTTTATCGCTTTTTCTGAAATTGCCATGCGTATGCCTACTTGTCAAAAATTTTGCGCAATTTTTTTTTATTTTTTGTAATAAATAATATGTAATTCCAACGACAATAACATACTATTGAATTACATAAAATGATGTGGAACTAAAAACAACACATACTAAACCCCAATGACGCCAAACTGATTTAGTTATTTTAAAATAGCAATAAATCAGTAAAGTAGCTAGTGCCTAAGCATGGAGAAAAACATCAAATCTAAAATCTTTGAGATGGATCAAAAAAAACAACACTCAGTAAAAAGTGACAATAACATTCTTTTTATTTATAATGTACCAATATTCCCCTATAAAAAAATTACGAATCTAATTCTATTAAAATTGCTAAATTACTTTGCAATCAGAATGTCTGTTTTTGGTGCAAAACTAACTATCAAGAAAAGAGGTATCTAAGATACTCCGAATGAAAATAGCCTCCTAGAGATCTAGATGTCTTTTAGCTATTTTATATGTTTCGAGAATATTCCTTTTTAGTGTCTCCCCTTTTTGCAACTCAGCCATATAGTTTGCATACCACTGCATCATCTCCCTCCGCCCATCCAGATACAACGCATGGTTGTACGTCCCACGAATCGCATTCTTATCAACGTGAGCCAACTGGGTTTCAATCCACGCCGTATTGAACCCTTCTTCATGCAAAATCGTACTCATTGTGTGGCGGAAGCCATGCCCTGTTACCTTCCCCGTATAACCAATCCGCTTAAATACCTGATTAATACTCGCTTCGCTCATCGTTTTGCGGGGATCATTCCTGCCAGGAAACACCAGAGGATATTGCCCTGACATCACTTTAAGTTGCTGTACGATTTCCAGCGCTTGGGTAGACAGGGGCACAAGGTGGGGCCGTTTCATCTTCATACGCTCAGCAGGGATTTCCCACACCGCTTTCTCAAGATCAAACTCGCTCCAGAAAGCACCTCGAAGCTCACCGGTGCGAACTCCCGTAAGGATCAGCAAACGTGCGGCAAGAACAACCAGCGGGCTGCCTGTATAGCCAGATAGAGCTTTAAAGAAGTCTGGTAACTCCTCAACGGTAAGGAAGGGATAATGCTTCGATTCATGCCCTGACATCGCGCTGGTAAGATCCGCTGCAGGATTGTATTCCGCACGACCGGTAACTATGGCGTAACGAAAGACTTCACTGCAGCGCTGGCGAACCTTCTTGGCCTTCTCTGTCGCGCCACGGCTTTCCATTCGACGCAGCACATTAAGCAGAATCAACGGTTTAATTTCATTCACCGGCTGTTGGCCAATATAGGGGAAAATATCTTTATTGAAGGCTTCGATAATGTCAGAGGCATAGCCTTCTGACCACCGGCTCACCTTCGTTCCGTGCCATTCAAGCGCCACAGCCTGAAACGTATTATTGAGCTGCACATCCCGAACCAGCTTTTCTTCTTTCTTGGCAAACGATGGATCGATACCTTCGGCCAGCTTTTTTTTGGCTTCATCACGTAGTGCCCTCGCTTGTGCAAGGGACACTGCCGGATAGACACCAAAAGCCATACGCTTCTCTTTTCCATTGAAGCGATATTTCATCCGCCAGTATCGAGAACCAGAAGGAACAACTTCGAGATACAAGCCTGCACCATCAGCTAGCTTGTAGGCTTTCTCTCTGGGTTTAGCAGCATCTACCTGTCGTGCGTTAAGCTTCATTGGGGGCATCTCCCTGGACCGAACACAGAATGCCCCCACTTATGCCCCCAACTGCGACTTGATTTCGGTTGAGTCCAGTTGATAACAGGAGATAAGATACTGGCCAGAAACCGCAGTATACGGGCTTTTAGTTGATTTCGGTAGACTTGGGAAGAGTTTGAAATGGTGCCGATAATAGGAGTCGAACCTACGACCTTCGCATTACGAATGCGCTGCTCTACCAACTGAGCTATATCGGCTTTGGGAGCCTGACCAGCGAGTGCCGGCCAGAGTGCGTCGAACAACTTATGCAAAAGCGCCCGGTGAGTCAATAGTCTGCTAACCGGACGTCGATTTTCTCATCAACCGTATACTTTGCAGGGTCACATATTGATGGCTCAAGGGCACAAAACTGCGCCCCTGAGGTGTGCCTTATGGTAACTGTCAGGCGTTAGCTACGCACCAGATCGTCGCCATAACCAATCCATTTATAGGTGGTCAGCGCATCCAGGCCCATCGGGCCGCGTGCGTGCAGTTTCTGCGTACTCACCGCCACTTCTGCGCCCAGGCCAAACTGGCCACCGTCGGTGAAGCGCGTGCTGGCGTTGACGTACACTGCCGAGGAATCCACCGCACGAACGAAGTACTCGGCGTTGCTCAATGAACGCGTCAGGATAGCGTCAGAGTGGCTGGTGCCGTGGGTACGAATATGATCGATGGCCTGATCGACATCGTCCACCAGCGTCACGTTCAGATCCAGCGACAGCCATTCATCGTCGTAATTCTCCGCCGCGACGGCCACCACCTTGGCTGGCCCGGCCTGCAACAACGGCATGGCGTTATCACTGGCATGCAGGGTCACGCCGCACTCGGCCATCCGCGCGCTCAGCGCCGGCAGGAAACTGTCGGCAATGGCGCGATTAACCAGCAACGTCTCCACCGAGTTACAGGCGCTCGGCCGCTGGATTTTGGCGTTTTCGATCACCGTCAACGCCTTGTCATAATCCACGTTGTCGTCAACATAGATATGGCATACGCCGATACCACCGGTAATGACCGGGATGGTGGACTGTTCACGGCACAGTTTGTGCAGGCCGGCGCCGCCACGCGGGATCAGCATATCGACGTAGCGGTCAAGCCGCAGCAGTTCGTTCACCAGCGCCCGGTCAGGGCTATCAATCGCCTGTACCGCAGCTGCCGGCAGGCCGCACTGTTCCAACGCCTGCTGAATCACCCTCACCGTCGCCTGATTGGTGTGGTGCGTCTCTTTGCCGCCGCGCAGGATCGCTGCATTACCGGTTTTCAGGCACAGGCTGGCGACGTCGATGGTGACGTTCGGCCGCGCTTCATAAATCACGCCAATCACGCCCAACGGCACACGGCGGCGTTCCAGCTTCAGGCCACTGTCCAGCAGGCTACCGTCCAGCACGTGGCCGACCGGGTCACTCAGGCGACAGACCTGACGCACGTCGTTGGCAATCGCCGTCAGGCGCGCCGGGGTCAACAGCAGGCGGTCAAGCAGCGCTTCGCTCATGCCGCTGGCGCGTGCTTGCGCCATATCCTGTTGATTGGCCTTTAAAATCGCTTCGCCGTTGGCTTCCAGCATGTCGGCCATCACCGCCAACACCTGATTCTTTTTCGCCGTGCTCAACACCGCCAGCTGCCAGGAAGCCCGCTTGGCGGCCTTCCCCATCTGCTCTAGCATGCTCACTCCTTAACTTACGATCATGTCGTCGCGGTGTACGGCCACCGGGCCGTATTCGTAACCGAGAATCTGGCTGATTTCCTGCGAATGGTGGCCGGCAATCATGCGCATCGCATCGCTGTTATAACGGCTGACGCCGTGTGCCAGATCGCGCCCAGCCAGATTGCGGATGCGGATCACTTCGCCACGGGAGAAGTCGCCCTTCACGTCGCGAATGCCCTTGGGCAACAGCGAGCTGCCGCGGGCCATAATGGCGTCGACCGCGCCGTCGTCTACGGTGATTTCACCTGCTGGCGGCGCGCCGAAGATCCAGCGCTTGCGATTTTCCAGCGGCGTTTCCAACGCGTGGAAACGGGTGCCGACCGGTTTGCCGTCAATCACGTCGCTAACCACACCGGGCTTGCTGCCGGCGGCGATGATCACGTCAATACCGGCACGGCACGCTACGTCGGCAGCCTGTAATTTGGTACCCATACCGCCGGTGCCAAGGCCGGAAACGCTGTCGCCGGCAATGGCGCGCAGCGCATCGTCAATGCCGTGTACTTCACGGATCAGCTCGGCCTGGGGGTTATTACGCGGGTCGGCGGTATACAGCCCTTGCTGGTCGGTCAGCAGCAGCAGTTTATCCGCGCCGGCCAGAATAGCCGCCAGCGCCGACAGGTTATCGTTGTCGCCAACCTTGATTTCAGCGGTGGCAACCGCGTCGTTTTCATTGATAATCGGCACGATGCGGTTATCCAGCAACGCCCCCATGGTGTCGCGCGCATTGAGAAAGCGCTCACGATCTTCCAGATCGGCACGCGTCAGCAACATTTGCCCAACGTGAATGCCATAAATGGAAAACAGCTGTTCCCACAGTTGAATCAGGCGACTCTGCCCTACCGCCGCCAATAACTGCTTGGAGGCAATGGTGGCGGGCAGTTCGGGGTAACCGAGATGTTCACGGCCGGCGGCAATCGCGCCGGAGGTCACGATGACAATGCGGTGTCCCGCCGCATGTTGCTGTGCGCACTGGCGCACCAGCTCGACAATGTGGGCACGATTCAGACGCAGCGATCCGCCGGTCAACACGCTGGTGCCCAATTTCACAACCAATGTCTGGCTGCCGTTCATAATTATTCGCCGTTGAAAGAAGAAGAAATGCAAAGGACGTTGTAACAGGAGAGACGCGTTATGCCAACAGGCACAACGCGAATTCAACTCAAATGTCCGCAGAAATTGACTCAAGCAGAGAGTTTGATGGGGTGCTCTTTGAAATCATCCGCCGGTTCCAGCGTCAGATTCATGGTGGCCAACAGTTCGCCGAGACGCTGATGGAAATCACGCAGCGTGGTTTCCAGCTTGTCATTTACTTCAGCGTCTTTAATCTTTTCGGCTTTCCATACGCCTTCTTTGTCGAACAGTCCGAACTGATAAGCGTAGGTAAAACGCGACGCTTCTGCCCGCAGCTCCATCCACCAGCCCCAGAACTCACGCTTCTCTGGCGCAGGCTTCACGTTGACGCAGACCGCAAGACAATCAAAGAAAAACCGGTCGTTCTCACATTGCCCTTCACGCAGGTACGGCCCTAAGCTGGCAAACTTTTTCATTAGTCGGCTTTTAGGGTGACCACTCGGTAATGTCATGCTTCAACCTCCTCAATGTAGACCACTCTTTTTAACAAACTGTTAAAATTTAGCAACTAATTAACGCATTTTATCGCTCAGCCACCCGCTAATCTGCAATAGCGCCTGGTGGAAACTCCGGTACACCGGGCTGCGCGGAATAGCCAAAAGTTTGCCATCCAGTGAGGAGGAGACGATCAGCTGCGACTCTTCCTTCGGACTGAGCGCATCCTGTTGCCAATATCCGGCCAGCATCGGCGTTGGGCAGCGGCGGCCAAGCAAGCCTTGCATTTTCAGCGAATAACGGTTCAGTTCCATTTTCAGCGCCTGATCGGAGGCCGCAGCCATCCCCATACGGCTGGCCAACACATCCATATACATATCCGGCACCCGCTGCTGGTTACGCGCTTCATACAAAATACTGTGCACCACCGGGCCGAGGCAGGCAACGCCGCGCAGCCGATGCGGCTCCAGATACGCCAACCGCACCGCGACATTGGCACCAAACCGGAAGCCAAAGGCGCTAACGCGTTGATGATCGATCCACGCCACCGAAGGCAGTTGCCTGAGCACCTGTTGATGCAAAAAACTGGAATCCTGCGTCAACTTCCACTTGGACGAGGCACCTATCGACGGCATATCAATCGTTAACATGGCAATGCCGCGCGGCGCCAGATAATCGCTGAACAGGCGGTGATAATCGGTTTGCAAGGTGTCGAGGCTGCCGCACATCAGTACCGTTGGGAACGGCGCCTTGCCGTTGTCCGGCATATGCAGAAAGCCGGTAATCGGGCTGCCACCTTCAATATTGAACGACAGCTCCTTCAGTTGATACGGCAGCAGCAGCGCGGCTTCTTCGTAGGCGCGATTGGACAGCACCTCCGCCTGCTCGGCCAGTTCATCTCCCTTCAGGTGCGGATAGCCGGCGATGCTGTAAAAATTAGCGGCGTTCAGCCAATACTGGCCACCCAACAGCGGGTCCTGCTGTTCAACGGCCCGTTGCTGCCACTGCATCCCCTGGTGCACCCATTCATAAATCCAGTTGCCGTTACGGTAACCGACCACGGTATCCAGCAGCTGTGAGTCGCTATGCTCGGCGTCGGACGCCGCAATGCGCGACAGCACTTCAACGATCTCCAGCGCATCAACTCCGCGCCAGGTCCATAACAGTTGGTTGAGCATCCGATACCAGTTGTTGGCGGTGTCACCCTCCAGCGGGGTATGCAGGCTGGCCGCTTTGGCGTGATGCGCGCGCTGGATCAGCGTCGATGTCTCGCGGTGCTTGAATGAAGGTTTGAATAGAATTTCAGAAAGGTTGGCTTGTGCCATGGTAACAACAGCCTCCGTAAAGCTGGTCGTAGGCTGCAAAAAGCCTACTTAACGGAAGGTAGTGTACCTAACTCTGCGGCGAGAAACCAAAATATCCCGGACGATAGCGGGGAATTTACAGAAGATGACCGATAGTGAATATAACAACGCCCGGCATAACCGGGCGTTGTAACAGGCGAAATACGCCTCTGCGCTATCGTTGCCGTCAATCGCTACAGGCGGGTCAACGCGGCGCGTCTTGTCGAGGGGATTAACGGCCGCCGATCGGTGGCACGAAGCTCACCGCCATGTCCCACGGCTGCTCGATCCAGGTATCCTGCGGGATATCGACCACATAGTCGTCCACCAGCGGGCGACCGGCAGGTTTGGCGAAGATGGTGACAAAGTGGGCTTTCGGGTACATTTCGCGGATGGCTTTGGCCGTGCCGCCGGTATCCACCAGATCGTCTACCACGATAAAGCCTTCACCGTCGCCTTCGGCACGTTTGAGCACCTTCATTTCGCGCTGGTTGTCATGGTCATAGCTGGAAATGCAGACGGTATCGACGTGGCGAATACCCAATTCGCGCGCCAACAGTGCCGCTGGCACCAGGCCGCCGCGGCTTACCGCGATGATGCCGGTCCATTTATCGGCAGGCAGCAGGCGATGCGCCAGTTTGCGCGCTTGCATTTGCAACATATCCCAGGTAACAACGTATTTTTCGCTCATAGAATGGTGTCCCAGCCAACATTGAAGTGGCTTACTCAGTGATCAGGGGAAAAAAGGTTGCGCGAGATTATAGAGACTGGTTGCGATGAATACCAGTTGAACCGAGGAATTGATGCGGATTTCCTTGCGGACAAACGCAGGTGAATGATGCTGCCAAGCGCCTGCCTCACCGGCCAAACACCAGCGTTACCGCAAATAAACAGCGCAATGCGGTACGCGCACCCGGTAAAAGAAAGTGATATTCTCTGCCTATCGTGCCGAAGACGCACAGATACCCATTAACCTAACCGCACGGCATTGCCGCCACCTGACGTATGCCGTAACAGGAGACTTAACGTGTCTGAACTGTCTCAACTTTCACCACAGCCGCTGTGGGATATTTTTGCCAAAATCTGCTCTATTCCTCACCCGTCCTACCATGAAGAACAGCTGGCACAGCACATCCTCTCATGGGCAAAAGAAAAAAACCTGCACGCCGAACGCGATGCCGTTGGCAACATTCTGCTACGCAAGCCGGCCACCAAAGGCATGGAAAATCGCAAGCCGGTCGCCTTGCAGGCGCACCTGGACATGGTGCCGCAGAAAAACAACGATACGCAGCACGACTTCACCAAAGATCCGATTCAACCGTACATTGACGGCGAATGGATCAAGGCTCGCGGCACCACGCTGGGCGCCGACAACGGCATCGGCATGGCCTCGGCACTGGCGGTGCTGGCAGATGACAGCGTTGAGCACGGCCCGCTGGAAGTGTTGCTGACCATGACCGAAGAAGCCGGCATGGACGGCGCCTTTGGTCTGCAACCCAACTGGCTGCAGGCGGAGATCCTGATCAACACCGACTCCGAGGAAGAAGGCGAAATCTATATGGGTTGCGCCGGTGGTATTGACTTCATCACTACCCTGCCCCTGCAACGCGAAGCGCTGCCAGCCGGTTACCAAACGCTGAAGCTGACCCTCAAAGGGTTGAAAGGCGGCCATTCCGGTGCCGATATCCATCTGGGGCTGGGTAACGCCAACAAACTGCTGGCACGCTTCCTGTTTGATCATGCACCGCAGTTGAACCTGCGCCTGCTGGAACTGAACGGCGGCACGCTGCGCAACGCCATTCCACGTGAAGCCTTTGCCTGCGTGGCAGTACCGGCCGATCGGGTTGACCAACTGAAAGCGCTGAGCCAGGCGTTCCTGGCAACGCTGCAAAACGAGCTGTCCGCCAAGGAAAAGAACATTACCGTGTTGCTGGAGCCAACCACCAGCGCATTGCAAGCGTTGAACGCTGACAGCCAGCACCGTTTCCTGGCGCTGCTCAACGGTACGCCAAACGGCGTGATCCGCATGAGCGACGCGGTGAAAGGCGTGGTTGAAACCTCACTCAACCTCGGCGTAGTCACCACCGGAGAACAGGAAGCGGAAATCATCTGCCTGATTCGTTCACTGATCGACAGCGGCAAGGATTATGTGGTCGGTATGCTGACCGCGCTGGGCCAACTGGCAGGTGCCAACGTGGCACCAAAGGGCGGTTACCCGGGCTGGCAGCCGGATGCGGACTCACCGGTAATGCATCTGGTGCGCGAACTGTATCAGCAGCTGTTCAACAAGACGCCGAACATTATGGTGATCCACGCCGGTCTGGAATGCGGTCTGTTCAAGAAGCCTTATCCGCAGATGGATATGGTTTCCATCGGACCAACCATCACCGGGCCGCACTCGCCGGATGAGCAAGTGCACATCGGCAGCGTCGGCCTGTACTGGCAGTTGCTGACCCAGTTGCTGAAAGCGATCCCCGAACGCGGTTAATGCCAACGACGGCCATGGCCGACGCAGACAGCAGGCGTCGGCCATGGGCTTAGGCGGCAACCATCGCCGGGTTCGCCCGGCCGCTACGCGTCCCACGGCAGCAGTAGCTGCCGCTCCAGCTGCGGATCGAGCAGCGTCACATGCAGCCCCACCAGGCGCACGCCACGCCCCTCGCGCCGCTCACACCATACCTGCTTTGCCACCGCCAGCAAATCTGCCTGATTTAATACCGGCCACAGGTGTTCCTGGGTAGTGAGCTGGAAATCCTGAAACTTCAGCTTTACCCCTTGACGCGCGATATGCAAATCGGGTTTCACCTTGCGTAGGCGCATTTCCAGTTCTGGATACAGCTTATCGACAATCAACTGCTCACAATCTTGCCAATCATGAATATCTGCCGCCAAGGTTCGTTCTACGCCAACCGATTTACGCAGGCGCTCCGGTGAAACGCTGCGTTCGTCGATCCCCTGGCAGCGTTCCCATAATACGCGGCCAAATTTGCCGAAACGCTTTAACAGCGCCGCAAGGTCGTAGCGCTGCACGTCGGCGCAGGTGAGTAACCCGACTTCCTCCAGGCGCTTAGCCGTTACTTTCCCGACGCCGGGGATCTTGCTCAGCGGCAGCTGTTGCAAAAAAGCCGGCACCTGCGCTGGCGTAATCACGTATTGGCCATTGGGTTTGTTCAGTTCCGACGCGATCTTGGCAAGGAATTTGATTGGCGCAATGCCGGCGGAAGCGGTGAGCTGCAATTCGTCAAAAATGGCCTGACGAATATGCTCGGCTATCAAGGTTGCCGAGCCGTTGCAGCGTGGGCTATCCGTCACGTCGAGGTAGGCCTCATCCAGCGACAGCGGTTCGATTAATGACGTATAACGCGCAAAAATTTCGCGAATATGCTGTGAGGCTTCTTTATAAGCCGCCATGCGGCCGGGCAACAAGGTTAAATGCGGGCAGAGTTTCAAGGCCATGGCGCTGGACATGGCGCTGTGCACGCCAAAACGGCGTGCCGGGTAGTTGGCGGTGCTGATCACCCCGCGCCGATCGGCACTGCCGCCGATCGCCAGCGGTATATCGCGCAGACTGGGATTGTCGCGCATTTCTACCGCGGCAAAGAAGCAGTCCATATCGACATGAATGATTTTACGCATGCGCCCTCCAATAACACTGTATAAGTATACAGTAGCAATGGGAAAGCTCAAGTCTGGTTTTAACGTATGTTTTATCGAAAAAGCATCGTTATTTTCTATTTGTTAAAAAAGCTTAATTTTTCAAGCGTATCATTTCAGGAAATAATCGTTACGCCTCATAAATGACGCTTACCCTACGCACAAGAAGGTGCTCAATGACTACTTTTTCCCGTTATGTATTGGTTTCGGCATTATCCCTGATCTCCACCCTCGCCAGCGCAGCCAGTGGTCATGCGCCAGCCATCGTTGCCCATCGCGGCGGCACCGCCGATGCGCCGGAAAATACCCTGGTCGCCATTCGCAGCGCGCTGAAAAACGGCGTCGACGCGGTGTGGATCACGCTGCAACAATCCAAAGACGGCGCGATCGTGCTGTACCGCCCTTCCGACCTGAGTTCGCTCACGGATAAAACCGGCGCGGTTTCCGCCTATAGCGCAGATGAACTGGCCAAGGTCGATGCCGGCTGGTCGTTTGGCAAAGACGGTCACCACCCGTTCCGTGGCCAGGGGATCGGCATCCCGCGACTGGACACGGTGCTACAGGAATTCCCGAAAGTGACCTTCTACCTGGACATCAAATCTCCCGATGCCGATCCGGCGCAATTTGCCAAAGCACTGCTGGCAACGCTGGAAAAGGCCGAGGCGCTTGACCGCACGCGGGTCTATTCTACCGATGCCCGTTACCTGGCGGCCCTGCCAGCGGCGATTAAACGTTTTGAAACCCGCGATGAAACCCGCACATTATTGGCCAACATCACCATGGCGCATCAGTGCGACATAAAACCGGACGGCAATCAGCCCCGTTGGTATGGGCTGGAATTGAAGCGTGAAGTCGAAGTGGTAGAAAAGTACACTCTGGGCGAGGGCCGCTCCAAAGCGCTGCTGACCTGGGACAAGGAATCGATCGATTGCTTCCGCTCCAAAGGGCCGGCGCACATCATTCTGTTTGGCATCAATTCCGCGCAGGATTATCAGCAGGCGCTGGCATTGGGCGTTGATGGCGTGATGGTCAATTCGCCAAAGGATGCCCTGCGTTTTCGCAAGGCGAAATAAAGCGCGGTTGTCGTGCGCTGCGTGCAGCGCACGGTTTACAGGATGCGGTGTTTTTCCAGTTGCTCGCGGCGCAGCGCTTCTTTCGCCAGGCGTTTTTTACGCGCATCGCACGGCTCCGGGCAATCGCACACTTTGTCCATGCCCAACGCGGTAATACCGCCGCAACTGCCTTGCAGGCTCTTGCGTTTGAACACGTAACCGAGCGACATGCCGCCGATAATCAGCAAAAACAAAATAAAGCTTGCGACAAATACCGTCAGCATGGCGGCCTCACTGATTTTTCTTTAGATAAGGTTTAAACGCATTGGAATAGCGCTCTTCAAAAACGTCACCGTTCTTCACTATCATAAACACCGGAATGCCCAGCAGATTCGCCAGAGCCAGGGCACGATCCGGCCCCATAACATCCAGCCCGGTAGACAGGCCGTCGGCGGTCATGCAGTTAGGCCCAATGACCGTGATCGACACCAGATGGTGCGCGATCGGCCTGCCGGTAGTCGGATCGATGGTATGTGAATAACGTACGCCGTTCTGTTCGAAATAGTTACGATAATCCCCCGAGGTGGCGATCGCCATATTCCCCGGTTGGATCACCAGTTGCGCGCGTTGCTCCACTCCGGCGTTCGGCCGCTCGATGGCAATGCGCCATGGCAGCTCCTTGCCGTTATGGCCACGGGTACGTACTTCGCCGCCGATATCTACCATATAGTTGTTAATCTGCTGTGATTGCAAGTATTCCGCCACCACGTCCACGCCATAACCCTTGGCGATAGACGACAGATCAACGTACAGCTCGGGGATATGCTTCACCAGCGCGTTGCCCTGCACCGCCAGTTTATCGATACCGGTCCAGGCACGGCGCTGCGCCAGTTCGACATCGCTCGGCACCTTGTCCGGTCGCCCTTCCGGCCCAAAGCCCCAGAGATTGACCAGCGGCCCAACGGTCACGTCCAACGCACCGTCGGTAACGCGGTTAATCCTCAGCGCTTCGGCCACCACCTTCGCCGTCGCGGCCGATACCGGGAACGGCGTATCGACCTCGCGGCTGGCGTTAAAGCGGCTCAGCTCCGAGTCGGGCCGGTAGGTCGACATCTGGTCATTCACCTGCTCCAGACGCCGATCGATTTCCTTTTGCAACGTCTCGGCGGAAGGCGTGTTGTCACCGGTGAGATAACGGATCGAATAGTACGTCCCCATGGTTTTGCCATCGAGATTGACCTGTTCCGGTCCGCAACCGGTCAGCAACAGGGTGGCGCCAAGCGCCACCATCGTCATCCAGCCTTTCAGTGCTAGCGCGCGCATTTAGCCACCAAAGTCGTCGAGCATGATGTTTTCGTCTTCCACGCCCAGATCTTTCAGCATCTTGATCACCGCGGCGTTCATCATCGGCGGCCCACACATGTAGAACTCGCAATCTTCCGGCGCCGGATGGTTTTTCAGGTAGTTTTCCAGCAGTACATTGTGGATAAAGCCGGTATAGCCGGTCCAGTTATCTTCGGGTTGCGGATCGGACAATGCCACGTGCCAGGTGAAGTTCTCGTTCTCATCCTGCAGATGGTTGAAGTCATCTTCATAGAACATTTCACGCAGCGAGCGCGCGCCATACCAGAAGGTGATTTTGCGTTTTGACTTCAGGCGCTTCAACTGGTCAAAGATATGCGAACGCATCGGCGCCATACCGGCACCGCCGCCGATAAAGATCATTTCGGCATCGGTATCCTTGGCAAAGAACTCGCCAAACGGCCCGGAAATCGTCACCTTGTCGCCCGGTTTCAACGACCAGATATACGAGGACATAATGCCTGGCGGTACGTCCGGATTGTTCGGCGGCGGCGTAGCGATACGCACGTTCAGCATGATGATGCCTTTCTCGTCCGGGTAGTTGGCCATTGAATAGGCACGTACCGTGGTGTCATCAACCACCGAGCGGTAGCGGAACAGGTTGAAGCGGTCCCAATCGCCGCGGTACTCCTGCGGCACGTCGAAATCGGCATAACTGATGTCGTGCGCCGGGGCTTCGATCTGGATAAACCCGCCGGCGCGGAACGGGACGTCTTCGCCGTCAGGAATTTTCAGCTTCAGCTCTTTGATAAAGGTGGCCTTGTTATCATTGGAGATAACTTCGCAGTCCCATTTTTTCACGCCGAAGATTTCTTCTGGCAGCTCAATCTTCAGGTTCTGCTTCACATTGACCTGGCACGCCAGGCGGCACCCCTCTTTCGCCTCGCGTTTGGTGATGTGAGAAAGTTCGGTGGGCAGGATATCGCCGCCGCCCTCTTTGATCACCACGCGGCACTGGCCGCACGAACCGCCGCCGCCACAGGCCGAGGACACGAAAATGCCCTGGCCCGACAGCATGTTCAGCAGTTTGTCCCCCGCCGGAGCGTGGAAGCTTTTCTCTTGATCGCCGTTCACTTCCACGGCAACGTCGCCGGTGTTCACCAGTTTGGATTTGGCGAACAGAATCAGTAGCGCCAGCACCATCACGATGCAGGTGAACATCGCTACGCCTAAAATAATTTCCATAAATTTCCCGCCTTTATATCTGGGTTCTTATAACTGAACCCCGGAGAAAGACATAAAGCCCAACGCCATCAGCCCGGTGGTAATAAAGGTAATGCCCAGACCGCGCAAACCCGACGGCACATTGGCATACTTCAGTTTTTCGCGGATCCCCGCCATCGCAACAATCGCCAGCATCCAGCCGGTGCCTGAGCCGAAGCCATACACCACCGATTCAGCAAAGTTGTAGTCGCGCTGTACCATGAAGGAAACGCCGCCGAAGATGGCGCAGTTCACGGTAATCAACGGCAGGAAGATGCCGAGCGCGTTATACAGCGACGGGAAGAAGCGATCGAGGATCATCTCCAGAATCTGCACCAGCGCGGCAATCACGCCAATAAAGGTAATGAAGTTGAGGAAGCTCAGATCGATGCCTTCCACCAACGCGCCGTCACGCAGGATCAGGTTGTAAACCAGGTTGTTCACCGGCACCGCGATGCCGAGCACGATGGTAACGGCAATGCCGAGGCCAAAGGCAGTGGAGACTTTCTTGGACACCGCCAGGAAAGTACACATCCCGAGGAAGAACGCCAACGCCATGTTTTCAACGAAAACGGCGCGGACAAACAGGCTGATATAATGTTCCATCGGCGATTACTCCTTTTCGATCTGTGCCGGTTTCAAGGTGCGCAGCACCCAAATCAGCAGGCCGATGATAAAGAACGCGCTTGGCGCCAGCAAAAACAGGCCGTTTGGCTGGTACCAGCCGCCGTTTTGCAGGGTTTCCAACACCGGCATGCCGAACAGTTTGCCGGAGCCGATCAGTTCACGCAGGAAGCCGACCAGAATCAGGATCACGCCATAGCCCAACCCGTTGCCGATACCGTCCATAAAGCTTTCGATCGGCGGCGATTTCATGGCATAGGCTTCAGCGCGCCCCATCACGATGCAGTTGGTGATGATCAGACCAACGAACACCGACAGCTGTTTGGAAATTTCAAACGCATAGGCACGCAGCACCTGATCGACCACGATAACCAGCGACGCGATAATCGCCATCTGTACGATAATGCGCACGCTGTTCGGAATGTGGTGGCGGATCAGGGAAATGAAGAAGCTGGAAAACGCCGTCACCAGCGTCACGGCAATGGTCATCACCACCGCCGTTTCCAATTTGGTGGTTACCGCCAGCGCGGAACACACGCCCAACACCTGCAGGGCAATCGGGTTGTTATCAAATAACGGCCCCAGCAGAACCCGTTTAATCTCTTTGGAATCAGCCATTTTTCAGCGCTCCTTCACGAACTTTTTTCAGGAACGGGCCGAACCCCTGTTCGCCCAGCCAGAAATCAAAAGTGTGCTGCACGCCGTTGGAGGTCAGCGTCGCGCCGGATAACCCGTCCACGCCGTGCACATCGCCGGCACGCGCTCCGCCTTTCACCACGCGGATAGCCGGCTCGCCGTTATCGTCAAACAGCTTCTTGCCGATCCATTGCTGGCGCCAACTCGGATTTTCCACTTCACCACCCAGACCCGGCGTTTCCCCCTGGTCGTAGTAAGTGATGCCCTTCACCGTATTACCGTCGCTGTCCAGCGCCACAAACGCGTACATCATCGACCATAGACCGGTGCCGTATACCGGCAGCACGATCTTGTTGACCGCGCCAGCATCATCACGCACCAGGTAGATTTCGGCGTGGTTGCTGCGGCGCTTGATACCGGCATAGTCCTGACTGGCCGGCAGGGCGACGCTCTTGCTGTCGTCACGCAGCGCGGCAGGCAGATCGAACGCCGTGGCGTTGCCCGCCACGAACTCGCCGCTGTTCAGATCCAGCAGGCGTGGTTCAATACGTTTGCCAAAGGTCTGCTTCACCTGCTCTTGCGGCATGCCAGGCGTCAACAGGCCCGCCACGTCAAGGATGTTACGCTGCTTGTCCAGCAGCTTTTGTTCCTGCTGTTTGGACTTCAGACCGACGGCGGCTCCCGCCACCACCACTGAACACACCAGACACAGCAACAGCACTACCAGCAGCGTTTTACCGATGCTGTCATTTTTTGCTTCATTCGCCACGGGCTTTTCTCCGCTTGATGTTAGCCTGCACCACCAGATAATCGAACAGCGGTGCGAACAGGTTGGCGAACAGAATCGCCAGCATCATGCCTTCCGGATAGGCCGGGTTGACCACGCGGATCAACACGCACATCACGCCAATCAGGATGCCGTACCACCATTTTCCCTTGTTGGTAAAGGCAGCGGAAACCGGATCGGTAGCCATGAAAATCATACCGAAGGCAAAACCGCCCAACACCAGATGCCAATACCATGGCATGGCGAACATCGGGTTGGTGGTCGAACCGATAGCGTTGAACAGATAGGCCGAAGCAATCATGCCGACCATCACGCCGGCAACGATGCGCCATGAGGCCACGCGACCGAACAGGATGATGGCACCGCCGATCAGAATCATCAGCGTCGACACTTCCCCGATCGAACCGGGAATGTTGCCAAGAAACGCATCCATCCAACTAATGGATTGGCCAGTAGCGACGTTGGTCAGGCTGTGCGCCCCACCCGCGCTCCACTGAGCCAGGGGCGTTGCGCCCGAGAAACCGTCTGCCGAGGTCCACACCAGATCGCCGGAAATCTGCGCCGGGTAGGCAAAGAACAGGAAGGCGCGACCGGCCAGCGCCGGGTTGAGGAAGTTGCGCCCGGTACCGCCGAAGATTTCCTTGGCGATCACCACACCAAAGGTAATGCCCAGCGCCGCCTGCCACAGTGGCAGAGTGGGTGGCACAATCAACGCAAACAGTATCGAGGTGACAAAGAAACCTTCGTTGACCTCATGCTTGCGGATAATGGCAAACAGCACTTCCCAGAAGCCGCCGACGATAAACACCACGGCGTAGATTGGCACAAAGTAGGTCGCCCCCAGCACCATCTTGCTGACCCAGCCGGCATCCGGCGTCAGCGATGCCCCCAGCCATTGCGCCAGCTGATAATGCCAGTCGCCGGTCAATACCTGTTGCAGTTGGTCACCGCTGTACAAATGGTGCAGCGCCGGTATCGCCTGCTGGCCGACGTTGTACATCCCCCAGAACATCGCCGGGAATACCGCCATCCATACCAGGATCATCATGCGTTTCAAATCGATGGCATCGCGTACGTGCGACGCGCCATGCGTCACCGTGCCCGGCGTGTAGAACACCGTGGTGGTGGCTTCAAATAGCGGATACCACTTTTCCAGCTTGCCGCCCGGCGTGAAGTGATGCTCGATCTTGTCAAAAAAGTTCTTCAGGCCCATGGGTTATCCTTCCAGCTCAATCTTGGTCAGCACGTCGCGCAGCACCGGACCGTATTCATACTTGCCGGGGCAAACGAAGGTGCACAACGCCAGATCTTCTTCATCCAGCTCCAGACAGCCCAGCGCCTGCGCGCTGTCGGTGTCGCCCGCCAGCAGGTCACGCAGCAGCAGCGTCGGCAAAATGTCCAGCGGCATTACCCGTTCGTAGTTGCCAATCGGCACCATCGAGCGCTCGCCACCGTTGGTGGTGGTCGAAAAGGCAAACAGCTTGCTCTTCAGGAAGTGGCCCAGGGTGGTGCGAGTAATAGTGAATTTGTTCGGCGACGGCAGTACCCAACCGAGCAGCTCTTTCTCGCGCCCCTCCAGCAGTACCGAAACCTGGGTGTGAAAGCGACCGAGATAGGCACGTGGCCCAACGGCATGCACGCCACTCAGCACCGAACCGGAAATGACGCGGTTTTCGCCGGCTTTTAGCCGGTCAGCCGTCAGTTGGTCAAGGCTGGCGCCCAGACGGGTACGCAGCAGCATTGGCTGTTCAACCTGCGGCCCGGCCAGCGCGACAACGCGCTGGGTGTCGAGGCGGCCGGTAGTAAACAGGGTGCCAATGGCAATCACGTCCTGGTAACCGATATGCCAGACGGTTTTCTTCAGGCTGACCGGCTCCAGGAAGTGGATATGCGTCCCTACCAGTCCGGCAGGATGCGGACCGGCGAATTCGTTATAGTTGATTTGCGGGTTGCCGTTGCCGCTCAGCGTTCCGCCTGTGGCCTGGCTGACGTGGACTTTGCCGTCGGTCAGACGGCTCAACACCGTCAGACCCGCGTTAAAGGCCGCCAGCTGTTCGGCGATGATCACCTGCGGATCGGCCGCCAGCGGCTGGGTGTCCATGGCGGAAACAAAGATCGCCCGCGGTGAGCTGCCTGGAGGCGGGGTTTTGCTGAATGGCCGGGTGCGCAGCGCGGTCCACAGACCGCTGGCGATCAGTTCGCCTTCCACCGCAGCGCGGTCCAGCAGCGGCAAATCGGCCGGCTGATAGCTGGCAAACTCGACCTGCTCGTCGCCGCCGTTGGCGATTTCAATCACCACCGACTGCAACACGCGACGCTCGCCGCGATTGATCGCCACCACCTTGCCACTGGCTGGCGCGGTGAACATGACGCCGGGGTTCTTTTTGTCTTCAAACAGCGCCTGGCCTTTCTTGACGCTGTCGCCTTCCTGCACCAGCATGGAGGGGCGCATGCCAACATACTCTTCCCCCAGCAGTGCCACATGCTTGAGTTGCGGGCCGTCCTGAATCGCCTGAGCCGGCAAGCCAGCTATCGGCAGATCTAACCCTTGTCTGATTTTAATCATAGGATTTATACGATGTTTTATGGTTACACATGCCGTCGTGGCCAGGGCCAGTACCGACAATGCCAGGATTATGAGACGCTAAATATCGCCTCCGGGTTGGGTTCAACGGCATTGCGCCCAACGTGAATTCTCGGGTGAGATAACGTTTATTTTCATGTGTTAACTCTTGTGTTCGCCATACCGCGCTACGACCAACGTATTGCTGCACATTAACGTCCATTGCTTGCGCACCATTCGCGCGCCAAAACCGCAGCCCTGGCCATAGCAATACCGGGTGCGGCAGCCAGGGATGTTAACATTTTTCGCAACATTTTTCTTCATTCAGCAGTGACCTGAGTCAAGCAAACACAATTAAATTTCGCTGTAATCCCCTCATTAATCGTAAAAAACTGGGGCTTAATTCACTTTTATCGAGCTTTGTAGTTTTTTTATACATCTACCGTATTGATAAAAATAAACACGCTGGTAATCTGGCGAGGCATTAATGCAACAAAACACGTCAGTGGCATGCGGGCGAACTTGATTTCGTCGGCAGATAAATAATAAGCAGGAATAATTAATGAGCAGAATCGCGCTGTTGTTTGCGATGCTTTTTTCTATGCCGATGATCACGGCCTGCAGCGCGAGCGAGCAGGTGCCGGAAACGCCGGTGGTAAAACAGCAATTGTTGGGTTCGCCGGTCTATATACAGATATTCAAAGAAGAACGTAAGCTGGAGCTGTACGCCAAGATGGGTAATGAATTCCGGCTGGTGAACACCTTCCCGATCTGTAACTACTCCGGCGGCCTCGGCCCCAAACGTCGAGAAGGCGACTTTAAAAGCCCCGAAGGCTTTTATAGCGTTGACGCTCGCCATCTGAAGCCGGACAGCAAATATTATCGCGCCATCAATATTGGTTTCCCGAACGATTACGATCGGTCGCAAGGCTATTCCGGTGCCTATTTAATGATCCATGGCGAATGCAAATCGATTGGTTGCTACGCAATGACCAATGATTATATGGATGAGATTTATCGTTACGTCGAAGCGGCGTTTGCCTACGGTCAGAGCCGGGTGAACATCAGCATCTATCCGTTCCGCATGACCGAGCAAAACCTGCAGCGTCACCGTTCGTCGACCTACGCCAGCTTCTGGCGCCAGTTGAAACCAGGTTATGACTATTTTGTCAAAAACCACCAGCCGCCGATGATGGGCGTCGCCAACGGCCAGTACGTGCTGGGTAAACCGCTGATGGCCAGCGGGCAGGCTACCACGCTGTTTGCCTCGACCACCGAGCCGGCAGCGGTAAAAACCAATCCGTTCTCAGCCTCCCAGCCGCTCACCGTAGTGAAATAACGCATACTCGCCTGGCGCAATCTTGTGCCAGGTTTCGTTGCCGGTCAGCGGTTGGGTGGCAATCACCGTCACCACGTCGTTCGGCGTGGTCTGCCGCTGAAAATCAATCTCCACGTCCTGATCGAGCAGCGTTGCCTTGCCAAACGGTGCGCGACGGGTGATCCAGTACAGATTGGTCGAGCAAAATGCCATCACGTACTTGCCGTCCGACAACAACATATTGAATACCCCCTTCCGCCGCAGCTGATCGGCCAGCAAGGCGATATAGCGAAACACCGCCGGCCAACTGCTCGGCGTGCGCGGATATTTCAGCGACAGCTGATGCAACAGCCAGCAGAAGGCGTATTCACTGTCGGTCTGCCCTACCGGACGGAAGTTGCCGGTTTCCAGACGACGATAACCTTTCAGTTGCCCATTGTGCGCGTAGGTCCAGTTGCGCCCCCACAGTTCGCGGGTAAACGGATGGGTATTTTCCAACGCCACTTCACCGCGATTAGCCTGACGAATGTGCGACACCACCGCGCAGGATTTGATCGGGTACTCCTGCACCAGGCGCGCAATCGGCGAGTTGAAGCTGGGCTGCGGATCCTTGAATGTGCGACAGCCGTTGCCTTCATAAAAGGTAATGCCCCAACCATCCTTATGTGGCCCGGTGCGGCCACCGCGCTGAACCAGCCCGGTAAAACTGAAGCAAATATCGGTAGGTACGTTAGCGCTCATCCCGAGCAGTTCACACATCGAAAGCCACTCCTCAACCACACGGGTCACTGAAACATGCGGGCCGGCGTAGCGCGCCCGACATCATCGACACGGGGGCCTTGCGCCCCCGGCCGGTATTACGCCTTAACCATCTCTTTTTCGATCAGCTGAATCAAGATGTGAATCGCCTTGATATGAATTTCCTGAATGCGGTCAGCGTAACCAAAATGCGGCACGCGGATTTCCACATCGGCGGAACCGGCCATTTTACCGCCGTCTTTGCCGGTCAGCGTAATCACCTTCATGCCTTTGGCGCGCGCCGCCTCAATCGCCTTGATGATATTGCCGGAGTTACCGGAAGTCGAAATGCCCAACAGCACGTCGCCTTCACGCCCGACCGCTTCCACGTAACGGGAAAACACAAAGTCATAGCCAAAATCGTTGCTGACGCAAGACAGATGGCTGACGTCGGAAATGGCAATCGCCGGGTAGCCGGGGCGGTTTTCGCGATAGCGGCCGGTCAGCTCTTCGGCGAAGTGCATCGCGTCACAGTGGGAACCGCCGTTGCCGCAGGAAATCACTTTACCGCCCGCTTTGAAAGCATCAGCCAGTAATACCGCAGCGCGTTGAATCGCATCGATATTGGCATCGTCATTGATAAATTTAGCCAGCGTATCCGCCGCTTCGTTCAGTTCATTACGAATCAGATCGTGGTACATGAGGGAGCCTCTTTTTATCGTCAATCTTCCGCTGGGCAGTGTAACGGATCGTGGAAACACCGAGAAGCGCTGTGAAGCAAACTCCGCGTTGGTTGAAAAAGCAGAGAGGTTTTTGACCGTCAGTGCTGTCAGTTTGTGACCTAAGTTGTAATTAAAGTGTAAATGCATTGATAAAAATAGTGGCATGAACTAAAACCAATAGATACAACAACAGGTCAGACCTCTTACTACTTCGGAGCTTCAACTATGATGGTTCTCAGTATTGTTATCCTGCTGGCACTCATCAGCGTGCTGTTTTATCACCGGGTGAGTCTCACCCTCAGCAGTCTGATATTGCTGGCCTACACCGCCGCCATGGGTGCTATCGGCCTGTGGAGCTTCTGGATGCTGTTGCCGTTGGCGATTATCCTGCTGCCGCTGAACGTCACGTCGCTGCGCCGCTCGATGCTGTCTGCACCGGCGCTGCGCGCATTCCGCAAGGTGATGCCACCGATGTCGACCACCGAGAAAGAAGCCATCGAAGCCGGCACCACCTGGTGGGAAGGCGATCTGTTCCGTGGCACGCCGGACTGGGACAAGCTGCATAACTACCCGCAACCAACGTTGAGCGAAGAAGAGCAGGCGTTTATCGATGGGCCGGTAGAAGAAGCCTGTCGCATGGCAAACGACTTCCAGATCACCCATGAACTGGCCGATCTGCCGCCAGAACTGTGGGCCTATCTGAAGGAGCATCGCTTCTTTGCGATGATCATCAAAAAAGAATACGGCGGCCTGGAGTTCTCGCCTTATGCGCAGGCACGCGTGCTGCAAAAGCTGGCAGGCGTATCCGGTATTCTGGCCATCACCGTCGGCGTGCCCAACTCGCTCGGTCCAGGCGAACTGCTGCAACATTACGGCACCGATGAACAAAAAGACCATTATCTGCCGGGTCTGGCGCGCGGCGAAGAAATCCCCTGCTTTGCCCTGACCAGCCCGGAAGCCGGTTCCGATGCCGGCGCAATCCCGGATGTCGGCACCGTCTGCATGGGCGAATGGCAAGGCAAACAGGTGCTGGGCATGCGCCTGACCTGGAACAAGCGTTACATTACGCTGGCGCCGGTGGCCACCGTGCTGGGCCTGGCCTTCAAGCTGTACGATCCGAACCGCCTGTTGAGCGACAACGAATCGCCGGGCATCACCTGTGCGCTGATCCCGACCAGCACGCCCGGCGTGGAAATCGGCAACCGCCACTTCCCGCTGAACGTACCGTTCCAGAACGGCCCAACCCGCGGCAGCGACGTGTTCGTGCCTATCGACTACATCATCGGCGGGCCAAAAATGGCCGGCCAGGGCTGGCGTATGCTGGTTGAATGTCTCTCCGTCGGCCGTGGCATCACCCTGCCCTCCAACTCGACCGGCAGCGTCAAGTCGCTGGCGTTGGGGATTGGCGCCTACGCGCACATTCGTCGTCAGTTCAAGATGTCGATCGGCAAAATGGAAGGGATCGAAGAGCCGTTGGCGCGTATCGCAGGCAATACCTATGTGATGGACGCCGCTGCGTCACTGATTACCTATGGCCTGATGCAGGGTGAGAAGCCGGCGGTGCTGTCGGCAATAGTTAAATACCACTGTACCCACCGTGGCCAGCAGGCAATTATTGACGCGATGGATATCGCCGGCGGTAAAGGCATTATGCTGGGCGAATCCAACTTCCTGGCGCGCGCCTATCAGGGCGCACCGATCGCCATCACGGTTGAAGGCGCCAATATCCTGACCCGTACCATGATGATCTTTGGTCAGGGTGCCATTCGCTGCCATCCTTACGTTCTGGATGAAATGGCGGCGGCGCAGAGCAACGATCTGGCGGCCTTCGACAAGGCGCTGTTCGGCCATCTGGGTCACGTCGGTAGCAGCAAGGTGCGCAGTTTCTGGCTTGGCCTGACCAACGGCCGCACCAGTAGCACACCGACCAAAGACGCTACCCGCCGCTATTACCAGCAGTTGAACCGCCTGAGCGCCAACCTGGCGCTGCTGTCCGACGTGTCGATGGGGGTGCTGGGTGGCAGTCTGAAGCGCCGCGAGCGGATTTCGGCCCGCCTCGGCGATATCCTCAGCCAGATGTACCTGGCCTCCGCCACGCTGAAACGCTATCAGGACGAAGGCCGTCAGAAAGAGGATCTGCCGCTGGTTCATTGGGGTGTGCAGGACAGTCTGCATCAGGCCGAGCAGGCGCTGGACGATCTGCTGCGCAACTTCCCGAACCGCTTGATCGCCGGTGCGATGCGTCTGGTTATCTTCCCGTTTGGCCGCGTGCATACCGCGCCGTCCGATCGTCTGGATCATCAGTTGGCAAAAATCCTGCAGGTGCCTTCTGCCACCCGTAGCCGTTTGGGCCGTGGCCAGTACCTGACGGCCAGCGAGCACAATCCGATCGGCCTGCTGGAAGCCGCATTGCTTGACGTGATTGCCGCCGAGCCGATCCACGCTCGCCTGAGCAAGGAAGCCGGCAAAAACCTGCCGTTCACCCGCCTCGATCGTTTAGCGCAGCGTGCGCTGGAAGAAGGCAAGATCAATGCCGACGAGGCCAAGATCCTGACCAAAGCGGAAGAAAGCCGTCTGCGTTCAATCAATGTCGATGACTTTGCCCCTGACGCGCTGGCGGCGCAACGGCCGGAAAAGCCGCAGCCGCAGGAGAAACGCCAGCACCACACTGAAGCCGCCTGAACTCTCACGGCGTAAATCAATGGGGCGATAGCTATCGCCCCTTTTTTATCGCTCGATTTTAGTTAACCATGCTGGCGAATACGCGCCAGCAATGCGTCGATGTGCTCGATTTGCGGTGCATTGACCATCAGCGCACGACCAAGACTCAGCGCGTTGCGCTGACACTCAAGGCGCATCTCGGCATCTTCGATGCTATCCAGATCGGCCACGTGCGCCAGCCCGATGGTGCGACGGACCAGTTCGCTACCGCAATACCCCACCGCGTCACGCCAGACCTGACGCAGAAACTGCTCGGCATAGCCCGGCGTCGCCAGCGTGATATCGCGGGTTTTCTGCTGGCACAGTGCCAGGAAACGATCGGCGAAAATCAGCCACAGTTCGCGAATATCCTGCAGGCGCTGTTCGCGCCCGGCGGCGGCGTCTCGTGGGCCAAACAGCCCCGGCAGACCGCAGTAATTCAGCAGCAGATTGCCCAGCGCGGTGCCCACGTCAAACCCGATCGGACCATAAAAACCGAACTCGGCGTCGATCGCCTTCAGCTTGCCTTCGGCAACGAACACCGAGCCGCTGTGAATGTCGCCGTGCAACAGCGCTTCGGCCTTGCTGAGAAAACGCTGTTTGAGGCCGGCGACAGCCAGTTTCAACGCCGCGTCTTGTCGCAGTTCGCCTACCTGTGGCAACAACGCCTCGTCGAAACTATTTCGCTCATGCTCAATGTAAGGATCGGTGAAGAACAGATCTTCGGTGATCTGGCACAGCTCCGGGTTGGTGAAGCGGCTCACCTGCGCCTTCTTCTGTTGGGCGTTCTGATAGAAATCAGAAGTATGGAATAGCGTTTGCGCCAAATACTCCGCCAACTGTCCGGCGGCCAACGGATAATAGTGGCCGTTAATCAGTTCATGACGCCAGATGCGGTGGTCGGACAGGTCTTCCTGCACCATCACCGCCAGTTCGGCATCGTGATGCAGCACATTAACCGTATGTCGCGGGCAGAAGCCACCGTGCACCAGCAGCGTTTCCGCTTCGATACGTGCGCGATCGAGCGTCAGCGGCCAGGATTCTCCTACACAGCGTACATACGGCAACGCCTGTTTGACGATCACCCGGCTGACGCCTGCGTCATCAAGGATCTTGAACACCAGATTCAAATTGCCGTCGCCAATTTCTTCGGCGCTGACCAACGCCTGTGGATCGGCTACCTGCCCGTACTGACGGGCATATTCAACGGCATCGGCAGCGGTAAAGGTACGATAAAGCGACATCACAACCCCTCTGGCAGATACCCACCCTGTGTCATGCCGCATCGTTGCCGCCAGCCCAGCACCAGCAAGTGGCCAGGCCGCCGCCAGCACGGTGCCATTGCCTTGGCACTGGCCACCTGCCGCCGCGATGCAACGCGAATCAGGGAGGGTGTAGATGTGTTAACTTCATTATTTAGACATTTAAGCATTCGGACGTCTATACATCCGGATGTCATGTTGGCAGAATAGCGCCATAGATGCAATATGATCGCAACAAGGATTTAACTGATTATGCGCACGCTTAACACCACCAGTTTGACTCTGCGAGACAACCAACTCTGGATCCTCGATCAACAGGCATTGCCGCAAGAAAAGCGCTGGTGCTCCAGCAATAGCGTGGAGGAGCTGGTTGGTCATATTCATGCCCTGCGGGTACGCGGCGCGCCGCTGATCGGTCTGTCCGCCAGCCTGCTGTTGGCCCTGCTGGCCGAACGTGGCCTGCCGCGCGACGCGCTGGCGGAAGCATTGGCCACGCTACGCGCGGCGCGACCGACCGCGGTCAATCTGATGAATAATCTCGATCGCATCAAGCTGGCGCTGGCACAACCCGACTGGGTGGCGGCCATGGCGACAGAGGCCTTGCGGCTGGTGGATGAAGACCGTGCGCTGTGCGACAGCATTGCCGATCGCGGGGCGGCGCTGGTTACCCCCGGCAGCCGTCTGCTGACCCACTGCAATACCGGTGGGCTGGCAACCGCCGGCATCGGCACCGCCATCGGCGTGCTGTTGCGTGCCCATCAACAGGGTAATGTCGCGCAGGTGTGGGTCGATGAAACACGCCCGCTGTTGCAGGGTGGCCGTCTAACCGCCTGGGAACTGGGCGAACTGGGCATCCCCTATCGGCTGATCTGCGACTCGATGGCGGCCGGCCTGATGGCGCAGGGTAAAGTGGATGCGGTGTGGGTCGGCGCCGATCGCATCGCAGCCAACGGTGACGTTGCCAACAAAATAGGCACTTACAGCCTGGCGGTGCTGGCGCATTATCATGGCATTCCGTTTTACGTTGCCGCCCCCCACACCACTCACGATGCGCATTGCCCCAACGGTGCGGCGATTCCGATAGAACAGCGCAGCGCCGCAGAAGTGACCGGCGTCGCCGGCAGTTTTGGCAGTTGCCAATGGGCGCCTGCCGATGCGCAGGTCGACAATCCGGCCTTCGACGTCACGCCGGCGGCGTTAATCAGCGCTTGGGTACTGGACTGCGGCGTGATCCGCCCCGAACAGGTTAGCGACGGGATTTTCCAGCGGGCGCTGGTCTAGGCAGGTTGCTATCGCTACACCCGGCAGGCGGGTTGGCGGCAGGTCATCTCCGGCCAGCGAGCTGCGGTTGGCCGGAGTGCGGCATGACGTCAGTCCAGACGCGGGTAGGCGTCGGCGATGCTGTCGCCGGTGAAATGCGCGATCCAGCCTTCCGGATTATCAAACAGACGAATGGCGGTGAAGTTCGGCGCGGATCCCATGTCAAACCAGTGGCGGGTATGAGCCGGTACCGAAATCAGATCGTTCTTTTCGCACAGGATCTGATAAATCCTGCCGTTCAGGTGCAAACAAAACAGCCCTGCCCCTTCGACGAAGAATCGCACTTCGTCTTCGCCATGCGTATGTTCCGACAGGAATTTCTGCCGCAGCGTCTCTCGCTGGAGATTATCCGGCCGCATGCTGATCACGTCCCAACTTTGATAGCCTTTTTCCGCCACCAGTCGATCGATCTCATGCTGATAGGCGGCAATCACCGCCTCCGGCTGCGGGTTGGCGCCCAAATCGCGATCCGCCTGCCAGCGTTCAAAACGCACTTCAATCTCTGCCAGTTGCCGCTGGATCGCCTCGGCGTCACGGCTATGCCATAGCGGCTGTTGCGGCTCACTGTCACTGAAAATGGTTAATCCACTCATCCGGCAAACTCCTCTATCACGATCTGATCGAAACGGTTAACTTGCGGATGCCGGCTCTGTTCGTCAGCGTCATCGCGGATCAGTTGGCAAGTGTGCCAACCGGCAGCGCGTGCAGCGTCCAGTTCCTGGCGTAGGTCAGATAAAAACAGCAGTTCCGCCGGCGCCATGCCAATCTGTTGGGCAATATTGCGGTATGAAACCTCTTCGCGCTTGGCGCCAACCCGGGTATCAAAGTAACCGCAAAACAGCGGCTGCAAATCGCCCGCCTCACTGTAGCCAAACAGCAGTTGCTGCGCTTGCACCGAACCGGAGGAATAGACGTACAGCTGAATGCCCTGTTGCTGCCAGGCTGCCAACTGCGCGGCGACCTCGGGGTACAGATGACCGCGAAAATCGCCGTCGTGATAGCCACTGCGCCAGATGATGCCCTGCAACGCCTTGAGCGCGGTGGATTTGCGATCTTCATCCATAAAACGATACAGCGCGGCAATCAACAGCGCGCTATCGGCATCCGGCTGCTCGAGCTCGCTACGCAATGCCGCCAGCGCGGCGGCCACTTCGGCCTCATCGGCATGTTGGCGAACATAGTCCGCCATACGCTCGCGGGCATACGGGAACAGCACCTGATGGACAAAGCGGATATCACTGGTGGTGCCTTCAATATCGGTAACAATGGCGCGGATCATTTCGCCTCCAGCAAACGTCGTTGCAGTTCACACTGGAACAGGAATTCCAGCCCTTCAAGATGACGGCGCGCCTCCGCAACCTGACGCCCCCAGCAATACAGGCCGTGGCCGCGCACCAGAAAACCATACGGGATCGGCGAGGTGGCCGCGGCGGCGGCCACCCGTTCGGCCAGACGGGGAATATCCTGATCGTTATCGAAGATCGGGATAATCACGCCGTCGAGATGGCTACGCTGCCCGCTGAGCGACTTTTGCATTTCATAACCCTGTAGCAGCAATGCGTGGCTTTTTTCCACCCGCGACAACACCGTGGCATTGACCGAATGGGTATGCAAAATGGCGCCGACCTGCGGGTAGAGACGGTAAATCAGCGTATGCAGCCCGGTTTCAGCCGACGGCGTACGGCCACTTGGTACATGATTGTCGGCGATATTCACCTGCAACAGGTCGTGCTCGCTCAGGCTACCCTTGTCCTTGCCCGATTCGGTCACCAGACAGCCTTCGGCATCCAGGCGCAGCGACATATTGCCACCGGTCGCCGGACACCAGCCCTTGTCGCCAATCCAGTGACAGGCCGCCAACAGCGCCTGCAGTTGTGAATTTTCCGTCATGCGACTCCCTGAAGATAGCCATCTAAACGTCTTGATTGCCAGATACTAACATCGTGGTGTATTGTCAGCAACATATGCATAACCCTAAATACTTCGATGCAGCATAACGGGGCACCAGACCAATCATGACTATTTCCGCACCGATTCCCGACAGTAAACTGCCCGCGCTCGGCACCACCATTTTCAGCCAGATGAGCGCGTTGGCGCAGCAGCATCAGGCCATCAACCTGTCGCAGGGCTTCCCGGACTTCGACGGCCCGGACTATTTGCAACAGCGGCTGGCGTGGCACGTCGCCCAGGGGGCCAACCAATATGCGCCAATGACCGGCGTCGCGCCGTTGCGCGCTGCAATCGCCGATAAAACCGCGCAGATTTACGGTTGGCAGCCGGATGCCAACGACGAAGTCACCATCACCGCCGGGGCAACCGAGGCGCTGTTCGCCGCCATCAGCGCGCTGGTACGGCCGGGCGATGAAGTGATCTGTTTCGATCCAAGCTATGACAGCTACGCACCTGCAGTAGAGCTGTCCGGCGGCGTACTCAAGCGCCTGCCACTACAACCACCGGCATTCAACGTCGACTGGCAACGGTTCGACGAACTGCTTTCCGCACGCACCCGTCTGGTGATCGTCAACACGCCGCACAACCCGTCCGCCAGCGCCTGGCGGGCTGATGACATGCAACGACTGTGGCAGGCCATCGCCGAGCGGGAAATCTACGTCTTGAGCGATGAAGTCTACGAGCATATCTGCTTTGCCCGCGGCGGCCATGCCAGCGTATTGGCGCACCCGCAACTGCGTCAGCGGGCAATTGCCGTTTCGTCATTTGGCAAAACCTTTCATATGACCGGCTGGAAAGTCGGCTACTGCGTGGCGCCGCCGGCGCTCAGCGCCGAAGTGCGTAAGGTGCATCAGTATCTGACCTTCTCGGTCAATACCCCGGCTCAGCTGGCGCTGGCGGATATGCTGCGCGCCGATCCGCAGCATTGGCAACAGCTGTCGGCCTTCTATCGTGCCAAACGCGACCGCTTCGTGCAGGCATTGAGTCACAGCCGACTGGAAATTCTGCCCTGTGAAGGCACATACTTCTTATTGGCAGATTACAGCGCGATTTCCGATCTGGATGACGTGGCGTTCTGTCGCTGGCTGACCGAACACGCTGGCGTAGCGGCAATCCCGCTGTCGGTGTTCTGCGCCGATCCTTTTCCTCATAAATTGATCCGGCTGTGCTTCGCCAAGCAAGATGCCACGCTGGATGCAGCTGCGGAGCGGTTATGTCGACTTTGAAAATCAGTCTGTTGCAACAGCCGCTGGTCTGGCGCGATGGCCCAGCCAATCTGCGCCATTTTGATCACCTGCTGTCGTCATTGGTCGGCCGCGATCTCATCGTGCTGCCGGAAATGTTCACCACTGGCTTCGCCATGGACGCCGGTGACAGCGCCTTGCCGGAGCAACAGGTGATCGACTGGCTGCACGGCTGGGCACGCAAAACCAATGCGCTGGTCGGTGGCAGCGTGGCGCTGAAGACCGGCGACGGCGCGGTGAACCGTTTCCTGCTGGTGGAGCCAGGCGGTCGGGTACACGCCTATGACAAGCGCCATCTGTTTCGCATGGCCGGCGAGCATCTGCATTATCAGGCCGGCAAGCGGCGCGAAATCGTCGAATGGCGCGGCTGGCGTATTCTGCCGCAAATCTGTTACGACCTGCGCTTTCCGGTATGGTCGCGCTATGAACAGGATTACGATCTGGCGCTGTACGTCGCCAACTGGCCAGCGGCACGCAGCCAGCACTGGCAAACGCTTTTGGCGGCGCGAGCGATTGAAAATCAGGTGTACGTTGCCGGCTGCAACCGGGTTGGCGAGGACGGCAACGGCCTTAACTACAGCGGCGACAGCCTGATCCTCAGTCCGCAGGGGGAACGGCTGGCCGAAGCCGCAGCGCATACCGCAGCCCGGCTGGACGCCGAGCTGTCGCTGGAAAATCTGCAAGGCTACCGTAGCGCCTTCCCGGCCTGGCGTGACGCCGACAGCTTCCTGCGTCTCGATTAAGCCGCCGGCCCGGCTGCCGCTCAGGAAACCTCTTCGCCAGCGGTGGCCGTGTCGCCGACATCGATACGGTTGAACAACAGGTTTAATGCCAACGCCACCAGGCACGATGCGCTGATGCCCGAATGCAGCAGGGTTCTCACCCAGTCCGGGAAACGATCGTAAAAGCTCGGCATGACGATCGGGATCATGCCGAAGGCGATCGCCGTCGCCACCACCACCAGATTCATATTGTCCTTATACTCGACTCGCGACAGCGTGCGGATGCCGCTGGCCGCCACCGACCCAAACAGTACCACGCCGGCGCCGCCCAACACCGGCAGCGGAATGCAGGCCACCACGGTACCCACCATCGGCAACACGCCAAGCAGTACCAGCAGCGCACCACCGGCACTGACCACGAAACGGCTTTTCACGCCGCTGAGCGCCACCAGACCGATATTCTGTGCAAACGAGCTCTGTGGAAACGAATTAAACAGCGGCGACAGTGCGCTGGCCAGCATGTCGGCGCGCAGCCCATTGGCGATGCGCCGCGGCCCCACCGGCGAGCCAACGATCTCGCCGACGGCGATCAGCCCGGCGGTGGTTTCGGTCAGCAACACCAGTACAATCAGCAGCATGGAAAAGATCGCCGCCGGTTCAAACGTCGGCAGGCCAAACGCCAGCGGCTGCGGGATCGCCAACCAGGTTCCGCCGCCCAGCGCTGAAAAATCAACCTTGCCCAGCAGCATCGCCGCAACGCAGCCCGCCACCATCGCCAGCAGCACCGCCAGACGTTTCAACGCTGGCGTACCCACTTTATTCAGCAACAGGATCACCGCCAGCGTAAAGGCAGCCAGACCGATATTGCCGGTCGATCCCCAATCCGCCGCCCGCTCATTGCCCCCCATCGCCCAGCGCACCGCCACCGGCATTAGCGACAGCCCAATGACCGTAACCACCGTACCGGTCACCACCGGCGGAAAATAGCGGATGATCTGCGCAAAGAACGGCACTATCAGCAACCCGATCGCCGACGCGGCAATCACCGCGCCAAATACCGCCGGTAAACCGCCGTCGCCGGTAACGATGGTCACCATGGTCGCCACGCCGGCGAACGACACCCCCTGTACCAACGGCAGGCGCGAACCGAACAGCGGCAGTCCCAGCGTCTGCAACAGCGTCGCCAGGCCGCTGACGAACAGGGCAGCGGCGATCAGCATGCCAATCTGCGGCGCATCAAGCCCGGCGGCAGAACCGATAATCAACGGCGGTGCAATAATCCCGCCGTACATGGTCAGAATATGCTGCAAACCGTAGGCAAAGGTTTTCCCCAGCGGCAGCCGCTGGTCTTCCGGGCGGCACGACGCCGCGCCCCGTTGTTGCGATAGAGCCATGGTGTCCTCGTCAATGTCAGTGAACGGCTAACGCGGCGAGTGTGCCGGCGCCTGGCGCGGATCAACTTCCGCGATAGGTTGAATACGCATACGGCGCGACCAGCAGCGGCAGGTGGTAATGCTGCGTGGCATCGCTGATGACAAAATCGATAATCGCCGTCGCGTACAGCGTGTCGCGCCCGGCGGCGGCAAAGTAACTGCCTAGATCGGCGCACAGGCGATAATGTCCGGCCGTCAGGCCCGAGGGCGTAAGATCTCCCACCCGGCCGTCGGCATCGGTGCGGCTTTCCACCAGCGTCTGCCATTGCTGGTTGTGGCTCAGTTCCAGCCAGACGCGTACCTGCGCGGCAGGCTTACCGAGCGCGGTATCAAGAATATGGGTGCTGATATTACTCATCGCTGAATAACTCCTTTAAACGCAGTTGAACGATTTCGCGCAGTTGCTCTGCCGTTTCCTGCTGCTCCTGCCGTGGGGTGTTCTGCAACCGCCGTTCCAACGCCTGCAAAATGGCCTGTCCGTCGCGGCCGGCGGCGCGGATCAGAAACACCTGGCCAAACTTCGCCTCGTAACGGCGGTTGCCGTCCAGCAACGCCTGCGCCAACGTCCGATCCTGCGCGTCGACCGCCGACTGTTCACGCGCCGACAACTGTGCTTCGCGCCCCTGGCCCTGCGCGCGCTCACCGATACGTGGATGCTGTGCCAGCGCCCGCGCGATCTCCTCTGGCTGCCACCGCTGCGCGGCCTGGGCGCCGCAGGCCAGGGCGCTGTCGCGATCGGCGAAAGGTCGCGCGGCCAGCACCGCGTCAATCCAGCTGTCGATGGCCACGCATGGGCGTAGCAATGCGGCCGCCTCCGCCACCGGCAAGGCGTTAAATTGTTGCAGTTTCATGCCGACGTCCCCCAGCTTTCCACCATCTGGCAATAGGCCCGAATCGCCGACGCCACGTCCGATAGCGTGACGGACTCATCAGGATGATGGCTAATGCCGCGATCGCAGCGAACGAACAGCATGCCAACCGGCCAGTGCTGGGCAATGGCGATGGCGTCATGCCCTGCGCCGCTGGGCAAGGCGATACTGCTGCCCTGCACCTGCATCACCGCACTATGCCAGCGCTGCTGTATTTCATCGTCGCAGGCGGTCGCGTTAATCCGGTAAAACTCTTCGCTGGCAAACTGCAGGCCACGGCGAGCGCATATGGCCTGCGCCTGCTGCAACAGGGTAGCCAACAGCGCCGCCAGCGGGCCGTCCTGTGGACCACGCACGTCGAGTGAAAGCTGCACCTGTCCCGGGATCACGTTGACCGCCCCCGGCAGGCTGTCGATACGCCCAACCGTCGCCACCAAATGCGGATCGCTCTCGCAGGTGAGTCGCTCCACTGCGACCATCCACTCGGCGGCGGCGGCCAGCGCATCCTTGCGCTGCGACATCGGCACGGTGCCGGCATGACCGGCCTCGCCACTGAAGGTGCAGTTCAGGCGTCGTGCACCGTTGATCGCCGTCACCACGCCGAGCGCCAGACCGGCCGCTTCCAGACACGGGCCTTGTTCGATATGCAGTTCCAGGTAGGCGCAAATCTCATGGTGGGCGCGCCTGGCTTCGCCAATTCTGTCCGGATCCAACCCGACATGCCGCAGCGCCTGCGCAACGCTGATGCCGTCGGCATCGGTGCGCGTCAGCCAGTCGGCAGGCCACTGACCGGTAACGCCTTTGCTGCCCAGCAGGGTGATGCCAAAGCGCGTACCTTCTTCGTCGGCAAAGCCGATCACTTCAATCGCCACCGGCAGACGGCGCTGCTGGACATGCAGATGCGCCACCACTTCCAACGCGGTCAGCACGCCGAGCATGCCGTCGTAACGGCCGGCGTTGCGCACCGTATCCAGATGCGACCCCAGCAACAGCGCCGGTGCATCGGGAGTCAGCCCTTCATAGCGACCGCAGATATTGCCGACGCTGTCTTGCCAAACCGTCATCCCCAGGCTGCGCATCCAGTCGCCCACCCGCTGATTGGCGCGCACATGTTCGGCGGACAGATACACCCGCGTCAGTTGGCCGGGGGTGGCGCTGATTTCCGCTAGCGCATCGCTGCGTGCCATTACCCGTGCTGCCGCCAGTTCGGCCGCTGCGGCGCCGATCCCCGCCGCCATCAGCAGTCCTCGCTCGCGTAAACGTTCCAGGCGGCTTGCAGCGCCTCCCCCTGCCGGCTGGCAAAGCCCAGACGATTGAGCACCGCTTCCAGCGCCGCCAGCGTTTGCAGCACGCAGTCTTTGCGCGCGTTGTAGCCCATGGTGCCGATACGCCAGATCTTGCCCTGTAACGGCCCAAACGAGGTGCCGATTTCAATGGCGAAATCGTTGAGCATCATCTGACGTACCTGTTCACCGTGTATGCCGGACGGGATCACCACCCCCAATACGTTATTCATGCGGTTGGCAAGATCGCCGAACACCTGTAGCCCCATTCCCTGGATCCCTGCCAGCATTGCCGCGCCGTGCAGACGATGACGCGCAATGGTGTTATCCAGGCCTTCTTCCAGGATCACCCGGGCGCATTCGCGGGCGGCGAACAGCATGCTGGTCGCTTCGGTATGGTGATTCAGCCGCTCCGGCCCCCAGTAATCCATGATCATGCCCAGATCGAAATAGTTGGAGTAGATCATTTCGTCGTCGCCATCAGCATGTTCGGCGGTGCGGATGCCTTGTTCGACGCACTTGCGCCGACGCACCATTTCTGCGAACTGCGGACTGAGGGTAACCGGCGAACTGCCCGAAGGGCCGCCGAGGCATTTTTGCAGCCCGGCGGAGACCGCATCCAGCCCCCAGGCATCGCTCTCCAACGGGTTACCGGCAAACGACGCAGTGGCGTCGGTATAAAACAGCACGCCGTGGCGACGGCAAATATCCCCCAACTGCGCCAGCGGTTGCAGCATGGTAGTGGAGGTATCGCCCTGTACCGTCAACAGCAGACGCGGGCGCACCTTCTTGATGGCGTCTTCGATCCGATCGGCGCTGAAGACCTCACCCCACGGCGCCTCGATGGTGTGCACTTCAGCACGGCAGCGGCGAGCAATTTCACACAGCAAATGGCCGAAACGGCCAAATACCGGCACCAGCACTTTGTCACCGGGACGAATGGCGGAAACCAGCACCGCCTCGATGCCGGAACGGGAGGTACCGTCCACCAGCAAGGTCCAGCGGTTTTCGGTGCGGAACAGGGCGCGGTACAGCGCCATCACCTGGTTCATGTAACCGGTCATCGCCGGATCGTACTGGCCAATCAGCTGGCTCGACATGGCGCGCAGCACGCGTGGGTCGGCGTTGATCGGCCCCGGTCCCATCAGCAGGCGATGCGGCGGATTGATTTGATCGAATTGGGTGATATCTACCATGTTAATTCCTTACCAACTTAATAAGTTATTATCTTATGATGTCCGTTCACACATCTGACAGGCCGCGCACGGAAGCAATAAACTGTTTCAGTTCCTGCGTTTGCGGATTGGCGAACAGCGTGCGGCTGTCACCCTGCTCCCAGACTTTGCCTTGATGCATAAACACCACGCGATCGCCAACCTCGCGCGCGAAGTTCATTTCATGGGTGACCAGAATCAGCGTCATGCCCTCTTTTGCCAGTTGTTCCAACACTTTCAGCACTTCGCCCACCAGTTCCGGATCGAGCGCCGAGGTAATCTCATCGCACAGCAGCACCTTGGGCTTCATCGCCAGTGCGCGGGCGATCGCTACCCGCTGTTGCTGGCCACCGGACAGGCTGGCCGGTGAGTAATGCATCCGCTCCCCCAGCCCGACCTTGTGCAGCATTTCTTCCGCCAGTTGGCGACAGGCCGCCGGGCTTTGCTTCAGCACCCGGCGCGGTGCCAGCATCACGTTTTCCAGCGCGGTCATGTGCGGGAACAGATTGAAGTTCTGGAATACCATACCGATGGAACGGCTGATCTCTCGCGCCTGTGAATCGCGATCGGTGATGGTCATGCCGCCGAGCTTGATGCTGCCGTCCTGATAGCCTTCCAGCCCGTTGATACAGCGCAGCAGCGTACTTTTACCGGAACCGCTACGACCAATGATCGAAATCACCTCGCCCATATCGATATCCAGATCCACGCCCTTCAGCACATGGTTTTGGCCGTAATATTTTTGAACCTGATTAATGGTGATGAGCGGCATGGAATTTCTTCTCCAGATAATGACTGTAGCGCGACAGCGGGTAACACATCAGGAAATAGCCCAACGCAACCAGGCCAAACACCTTGAACGGTTGATAGGTGACGTTATTGAGCATGGTGCCGGCCTTGGTCAGTTCGACGAAGCCGATGATTGATGCCAGCGCGGTGCCCTTGATCACCTGTACCGAAAACCCGACGGTCGGCGCAATGGCGATGCGCACCGCCTGCGGTACGATCACCCGCAGCAGCGTCTGGCCAAAGCCCAACCCGAGACAGCGTGCGGCCTCCCACTGCCCTTTTGGCAACGCCGCAATGCTGCCGGACCAGATATCCACCAGAAAGGCGCTGGTAAACAGGGTCAGCGCCAGCGCGGCGGCGGCCCATGGACTGACGTCAATGCCAAACAGCGCCAGTCCGAAGAACGCCAGGAACAATTGCATCAGCAGCGGCGTTCCCTGAAACAGCTCGGCATAGGCGCGTACCAGGCGCAGCGCCCAACGGCGTTTACTCAACCGCAGCAGCAACAACGGCAGCGTCACCAGCGTGCCGCCAAAAAATGCCGTCAGCGACAGCAGCAGCGTCCAGCGCGCCGCCAACAACAGGTTGCGTACGATATCCCAATCGGTAAACGTCAGCATCAGCCCTGACTCCCTAACAAGCGTCGCCCGGCGGCCAGCAGCAACTGGCGCATCAGCACCGACAACAGCAGATAAAATAGCGTGGTCACCAAATACACCTCAAAACTGAGAAAGGTGCGCGACTGAATCAGGTTGGCGGCAAAGGTCAGTTCTTCAAACGACACCTGCGACACCACCGATGAGCCCAACATCACGATAATGCACTGGCTGACCAGCGCCGGATAAATGCGTTGCAGCGACGGTGGCAACACGATACGCAAGAAGGTCTGGCTGCGGCTGAAGCCCAGCACCCGTCCGGCTTCCCACTGGCCTTTCGGCGTCACCTGGATGCCGGCACGAATGATTTCGGTGCTGTAGGCGCCCAGATTGATCACCATCGCCAGCAACGCCGCCTGGCCTGCGGTCAGTTTCCAGCCGAGACTCGGCAAACCGAAGACGATAAAGAACAGCTGCACCACAAATGGCGTATTGCGCACCAGCTCGACATACAGCCCCCATATCCGGCTTGTCAGGCTTGGCCGGCCGCTGCGGATCGCCGCACCGACAATGCCCAGCGACACGCCCATCAGCGTTGCCAACGCCGTCAGCTCAATGGTGGTCAGCAACCCGGCCAACAGCTCGGGCATAAACGGCCACAGGGCGGGAAAGTTCAGCTGATAGGTCATGGGAGACTCCCGTCACGCGCCAAGGTTGGCCGGCAGTGGCGCTTTCAGCCATTTTTCCGACAGGCCGTTCAGCGTCTGATCCTGCAACGCCTGTTCGATCAGCGCATCCACCTTCGCCTTCAGCGCCGGTTCCCCCAGCCGCAGTCCGACATAACACGGTGAATCCTTCAGCATGAATTTGGCCACCGGCGCCTTGGCCGGATTTTGCCGAGCGATGGCGCTCACCACCAGATTACCGGTGGCCACAAACTGCACCTGCCCAGACAAATAGGCCGACAGCGTGGTGTTGTTGTCTTCATAGCGTTTGATTTGCGCGCCTTTCGGTGCGCTGTCGCTCAGCACCATATCTTCTACCGCGCCACGGGTGACGCCGATGGTTTTGCCGTCCAGCGCGGCGGGATCTTTCAGCGCCTCGGCTTGCGGGCCGAATACGCCAAGGAAGAACGGCGCATAAGCTCGGCTGAAAGCGATGGCCTTTTCACGCTGCGGATTTTTGCCCAGGCTAGAGATCACCAGATCCACTTTGTTGGTTTGCAGATACGGCACCCGATTGGCGCTGGTTACCGGCACCAGCTGCAACTTTAGTTTCATCTTGTCGGCCAGATACTGCGCCATATCGATGTCATAACCCTGCGGCTGCAAATCGGTGCCAACCGAACCAAACGGTGGAAAATCCTGCGGCACGGCAACCCGCAACACGCCGCGCTGCTGGATGTCTTGCAGTTGATCGGCCTGTACCACGCCGGCCTGAGCCATCAGTACGATGGCGCCCAATGCGGTGACCCAAATTCTCTTGATGCTCATAGATTATCCCCGATGGTGAAATGATGAAACAAAAGATTCTTTGATTCAAACATTGCAACTAATGTGCCAATGAGAACGCTCGCCAGCGTCGGGATGAAAGAGGGAGTAATTTACGGTAAATCAGGCGTTATTTTGCCGTTAATCAGCGAAGGGAAAAACGCCTTCCATGGCAAGATGCGCACCAAAAAAGTGCGTTAGCACCAAAACAGCGCTGACTCAGCGCTGTTCCAGTTCGTCAAGATCGTCGTACAGATCGGCAATCTGATGGATGCGCTGGCGCCCTTGCGCCAGCATTTCATGCAGCAGGGCATTGCTCAGCAGATTGGCCAGACTCATGGCGCTGGCGTAGTTGTCAAACGCCGATACGCTGTCCAACGGCGCGGCCAAATGCCAACTGGCCAACGGCAGCAGCGCCTGCGCCTGCGGTTCGCATATCAGCAGCGTCGGCACCTGGCGACGCTGCAATTGCGTCAGCACTGCCCGTAACTGGCGCGGACGACGGCGAAACGCCACCACGATCGCCACATCCTGCGGGCTGACGTCCACCAGCTCCTCCGCCAGCGTTTGCCCCGGCTGCGGCAGCAACAGCACATCGCGCCGCACCTGCAACAGTTGCTGACGCAGGTGCATCGCCACCGGGTAGCCGTTGCGCCACCCCATCAACACCACGCGTTTTGCCTGCGCCAACGCGGCGATCACCGCGCCGAACTGTGACGCGTCGAGCTGATTGACCCAGGCGGTCAGATTGGCCATTTCCTGTTTGTAATGGCGCGCCAATAGCGTATTGCCCTGCACCGCATCGCGATTATCGGTGAGCGGCAACCCGCTTTGCCGCAGGGTGCGCAATTCGTCGCGCATCGCCCGGTAGCTGGCGTATCCCAGCCGCTTGAACAACCGGCTGACGGTAGCCTTGGACACGCCGCTCAACCTGGCAAGTTCAGCACTGTTATAACTGATCAGGTCATCAAAATGGTCGATGATAAAATCCGCCACCCGCTGCTCCTGCGGCGTCAACTGCGGATATTCGCTACGCAAGCGCTCATCAATCTGCTTCATTTCTGCCTAGCCCCACGCTGTAACCTTTGTTTCAGCGGAGCCTAGCATATTTCCCCTGCTGCATCGCAAAATCATTGCGCCCACCGCCAACCGCGTAAATCTGGAACGGCTCTTGCTTAACCCAGTCAGGGAAAGCATAAAAAGGGCCATAAGATGATTAACAGTAACAGCGCACCACTGGGGATGGCCGTCACGCCGCATCACCTCGCCAGCGAAAGCGCCTTGGCGATCCTGCGTAAAGGCGGCAATGCCATCGAGGCGATGGTGGCTGCGGCCGCCGCCATTGCGGTGGTGTATCCGCATATGAACGGTCTGGGGGGCGATGGCTTCTGGCTAATCGTGCCGCCACAGGGCGATCCACTGGCCATCGACGCCAGCGGTGCCGCCGGCTCGCTGGCCACGCTGGCGCTGTATGCCGGAGAACAACGGATCCCGCATCGCGGGCCAAAGGCGGCATTGACCGTCGCCGGCACGGTCGGCGGCTGGCAGGAAGCGCTGGCGTATGCCGCCGAGTTGGGTGGCAAACCGCTGCCGCTATCCAGTCTGTTGGCCGATGCCATCCGCTATGCGGCAGACGGCATCCCGGTTACCGCCTCGCAGGAAGCCGCCACCCGCAGCAAGCGCCATGAATTGGCCGACCTTGAGCATTTCGCGCAGATTTTCCTGCCGCGCGGCGAGATCCCGCGTTGTGGGCAGCGCTTCTGCCAACCGAAGCTGGCGGAAACCTTGATCACCCTTGCCGAACAGGGTCTGGACAGTTTTTATCGCGGCGAGCTGGCCCAGCGCATGGCCGCCGACATGGCGCTGTTGGGCATGCCGCTCACCGCACAGGATCTGGCCACTTACCGGCCACGCCGCCGTACGCCGTTGCGCCTGGCGCATCAACAGGGAGAGGTGTTCAACCTGACGCCGCCGACCCAGGGTCTGGTATCACTGGCGATCCTTGGCCTGGCCGACCGCCTGCCGCTGGCCAGGCAGAGCGAGGGTGCAACGGTACACGCCATTGTTGAGGCCACCAAGCTGGCGTTCGGCTTGCGGGATCGTCACATCACCGATCCGGCTCATATGACGCAGGATCCGCAGGCGCTGCTGGAAGCCGATCGTCTCGATCTTCTGGCACGGCAGATCGATGGCGAGCGTGCCGCCGACTGGGGCAACGGCAAAGGGCCTGGCGATACCGTGTGGATGGGAGTCATGGACAGCAGTGGGCTGGCGGTTTCCTTTATCCAGAGTATTTATCATGAATTCGGCAGTGGCGTGGTACTGCCCAACAGCGGTGTACTGTGGCAAAACCGCGGCGCGTCCTTCAGCCTCGACGCCGGACATTTGCTGGCGCTGGCGCCGGGCAAGCAGCCGTTCCATACTCTTAACCCGGCCGCCGCACGTCTTTACGACGGCCGTACGCTGGTCTACGGCGCCATGGGCGGCGACGGCCAGCCGCAAACACAGGCGGCGGTGTTTATTCGCCATGTGGTTCAGGGACTTCCCTTACAGCAGGCGATCAGCGCGCCGCGCTGGCTGCTTGGTCGCACCTGGGGCGACAGTTCCGACTCATTGAAGCTGGAAAGCCGGTTTGGCGCAGAGACCATCGACTACCTGCGCCAACGCGGGCATCAGGTGGAACTGTTACCGGACTTCAGCGAGGCGGTTGGCCACGCTGGCGCCATCGTGCGCCATACCAATGGCATGCTGGAAGGCGCGTTCGATCCGCGCAGTAACGGCAGCGCCGCCGGCTTTTAATCCCTGGCCATCATGGCTGAACCACAATGAGGCGTTTTTAATGAGTAGCCCAAACAATATACTGCCTGCTGCCGACTGGGCAGCCTATATCCGCCAGATGGAAGCGGTGCTGGCGCTGGAACTGGACGAGGCGCGCCGTCAGGAACTGCTGACCCAGTTCCAGCGCATTGCCGCCATGGCGCAACCGCTGATGGCGTTGCCGCTCGATCAACGTGTAGAAATCGCCGGGGTGTATCGCGCATGAATTCGTTAAGCCAATGGTCGATCGCCGAGATCCGCACCGCACTACAGCAAGGTGCGATTTCCGCACGAGAAATTGCCCAGCAGACGCTGGAAGGCATCGAGGCTCACAACCCGGCGCTAAACGCCTACACCCAGGTGACCGCTGAACGCATGCTGAGCGAGGCCGAAAGGCTCGATCGCGCTCGCGCCAACCGCCAGCCGTTGCCGAGCCTGGCGGCTATCCCCTACGCGGTAAAAAACCTGTTCGACGTCGCCGGTGAAACCACGCTGGCCGGCGCCAGCCTGTTTAGCGATCGCGCCCCAGCCCGGCACGACGCCTGGGCCATCAGCCGCCTGGCCGATCGCGGCGCACTGCTGTCCGGCATGCTGAACATGGACGCTTACGCCTACGGTTTCACCACCGAAAACAGCCACTACGGCGCCACCCGCAACCCGCATGACAGATCGCGCATCGCCGGTGGTTCTTCCGGCGGTTCGGCAGCGGCGGTCGCCGCCGGACTGGTGAGTTTTTCTCTGGGCAGCGACACTAACGGATCGATCCGCGTTCCGGCGTCGCTGTGCGGCATTTATGGGCTGAAACCGACCTTTGGCCGTCTGTCGCGCAGCGGTAGCCAACCGTTCGTCGCCAGCCTGGACCATATTGGTCCGTTCGCCCGCCGGGTGCGCGATCTGGCGGCGGTTTACGACGCGATGCAAGGCACCGATGTCAACGATCGTTTTCAGGCCGAAAAACCACTGACGCTGACCGAGTCTCTGCTGCCGCGCGGCCAGCAGGGGTTACGCTGCGCGGTGCTCGGCGGTTACTTCCAGCAGTGGTGCGATGAGGACGCCAAAACGGCGGTGCGCCACGTGGCGCAAGCGCTGGAAGCCACGGAGGAAATCACCCTGCCACAGGCGGAGCTGGCGCGTTCGGCGGCCTTTATCATCAGTGCGGCTGAAGGTGGCAACCACTATTTACCGTATCTGCGCAGTGAACCGACACGCTTCGAACCCAACTCGCGCGAACGCCTGTTGGCCGGTGCCATGCTGCCGTCCGCCTGGTATGTGCAGGCACAGCGTTTCCGCGCCGATTTTCAACAGCAAACGCTGCCGCTGTTCAAGCAATGGGATATTCTGATTGCCCCGGCCACCCCATGTTGCGCGACGCCGATTGGCCAGGAAACCATGCGCATCAACGACGCCGATTTACCGATCCGTGCCAGCATGGGCATGCTGACACAGCCGATTTCGTTTCTCGGTTTGCCGGTGGTTACCGTGCCGCTAAAAACCGCCGGCGGTCTGCCGATCGGCCTGCAGCTGATCGCCCCGCCGTGGCGCGAAGATCTGGCACTGCGTGCCGCCCACGCCTTGGAACAATGCGGTATCAGCCATTGCGCGCTGCCGTGCCAACAGGAATGAATTGATGAAAACTGACTATATTGACCGCCCGGCGGTAGTGGCCGAGGTCACCGCAGCCTTTTATCGCTACGAACAGGCGCTGATCGGCAATGACATTGAAACCCTGGATGCGCTGTTCTGGCATGACGGCCGCACGGTACGCTATGGCGCCAGCGAAAACCTGTACGGCATCGAGCAGATCCGCGATTTCCGTCGCCAGCGCCCTTCCGCCGGGTTGGACCGCCGACTGGAAAATACCGTCATCACCACTTACGGCGACGATATGGCAGTGGCCAGCACCGAGTTCCGCCGGGAAGGCAGTGAGCGCATTGGTCGCCAGATGCAAACCTGGGTCAAACTGCCCGTCGGTTGGCGCATCGTGGCGGCACATGTCAGCCTGATGGGCTAGACCGTATGGACAGGTGCTGCGGTTGGTTGTAAAGCGACCAAAGGTATTACCTTTAGCTTATCGAGACCACTTATGGCGACGGCAACCTCCATCAAAATTGATGACGCGTTAAAACAGCGGGTACAGCATCTGGCGCAAACTCGCCAACGCTCCGCGCACTGGATGCCGAATTCAGAGAGTGGCCGATCGGTTTTGGCAATAGCGGCTATATCGCGCTGTACCATTTTGACGGCCGCAACGCGGTACTGCTGGCAGTACGCCACCTGGGCGAAGCCGGCCGGCTATTCAGCACCAGTAAGCCATAAAATTCACCGTTGAGCGGTCCAAATCGCATTCACCTATCAGGTAACGTCGCAACGCCTTGACGGTGGAGGATTCGGCAGCCACCCAGGCATAAAACCCGCCGGCGCCCTGTGCCCGCTCCCACAGCAGATCGCCGCCCAAGCTGTTTTCCGCCAGTGACTGTGCCGCCGTGCGCGCCGAGGGCGGAATATCCACCCGCTGGCGCACCGCTTCTACCAACAAGGTACCGTGCAATTGCTGCTGACCGACGTCACGCGGCAGCCAAAATACCTCGGCGAACGGAAACTGCGCCACGCTGATGCAGTCGCCGGCCACCGGCACCTCAAAGAATGCCTGCACGCGCGGCGGATTGGCCCACTGCGCCAACTGCTCGAGAATGCCCATCGCTGCCGGCAGCGCGGTTTCATCGGCAATCAATAATCCCTGCTGCATCTGCGGGGGAGCTACCCATTCATAGCCGCCGCTGTCGCCGTCAAAATCGGCGTTGGGCGCCACCACCTGGAGGGTGTCCCCCGGCGTCGACTGCAAGGCCCAGCGCGATGCCGGGCCGTTAACCCCATGCAACACAAACTCCACGTCCATTTCGTTGCAATCGCAGCGCAGCGCGCGCAGGGTATAAGTGCGCATCACCGGCCGCTGCGCTTTGGGTATCGCCATATAATGACGATACCAGTCGTCGCTGTTTTCCAGCCGCAGCGTCTGACCATCCTCCGCGGCGAACAGCAGCTTGATGCGCTGATCCGGCGCTTCCAGCTTCATGCGATTGACCTGCGGGCCGCTGAATACGCAGCGCAGTAACGATGGAGAAATCTGTCGTTTCTCCTTTAACGTAAGATCAAAAACTCGATAACTTGCGGACATCTCAATACTTCTCCCGCGATGGTGCAATAATGCGTTGCTGCTGCCACAACCAGCCGCTCAGGCCGCCCAGCAAAACCGCCATGACCAGTGCCGTCGCAATCAACTGCGACTCACCATAAAATTTGGCCACCACCGGCACCATCAGTGCGCTCAGACCGTAGCCCAGCGTATGGCTGGTGGCGATAACCCCAGAGCCTTTTCCGGTCGATAATTTGTCGTTCAACAACAGTTGGTAACCCGGCGTCGCCATTGCCGCGCCAAACGATGTCAGCGCACAGCCGAGATAAAACAGCGCCAGCGGCGACGCGCACATCAGCGCCAGTCCGGCAATCATCAATAGCGCCGCCCACAACAGCAGCGACGCCGGGGCGAAACGCTGTGGCCGCACCACCAGAAACTGCGCCAGCAGCGTACAACCGGCGGCAACGCTGAGCAATATCGCCACATGATGACTGACGGTGGTGGCGGAATGGGCGAACAGCCGGCCCAAGTGCGGCGCCAGTCCCAGTTGCATCAGGCTGACCGACGCCGCCAGCAGCAGCGCGCATAACAGGTACGGCAACATGTGCCATTGCAGACGATTTTGCTGCTGGGCTACCGGCGGCAGCGGCGGATCGTTACGCTGACGGCACACCACCAGCAAGGCAACCAGCGGCGCCAGCGCCATCAGCCACAGCGGCGCCATCGGATCAAGCGACAAGGCCAGCGCGGCACACAGCGGGCCGAGCAAGCGCCCGCAACTGAGCCCGGAACTGATGGTTGCCAACGCCGCCATGCGCTGTTGGTGACCGGCGCGCTGCAACGCCCAGGTCTGGCTGGCCGGCACCATACCGGAAACCGTCAGGCCATAAATCACCCGGGCAACGATCAGTCCGCCCAGCCCCAGCAGCGGCGACAGCCAACCGGCCGCCAGCCCCCAGACCGCCAGCGCCATCAGCGCAAAGCTGAACAGATAGCCGGCCAGCGCCATCAGCACCACGTATTTGCAACCACGAATTTCGGACTGCCGCCCCCAATAGGGCGAACCAATCAAAAACAGCATCGAGCCCAGCGTTAACAGCCCCGCCCATACCGACAGCGACAGTTGAGTCATGCTGACCAACACCGGCAGGGCCACCAACAAACCATTTTGTCCAATGCCCAGCAGTCCGGCGCAAAAGGCCAACGGCCAGTTGGAAGGAGACGTATTCCCATTGGAGAGAATATCAGACGACGGCGATGTGCTCATGTAATGTAATGAAACCGTTAAGAAAGTGAACGTTTACTGTATGATTTATGAAAAAATCATATCACGGGATTATTGATAACAATAAGTATTATTGATATAAGAATCATTCTCAATTGTTTCATAGCGAATCAGGGATCATGACCATTCAGTTTGCAACCGCGACGACCGATGTGGCTGCGCAATGTTTTCTCAACGCATTGATGCGTGAAACCCGGGACTGGCAAGTCATCCCGGCCGCTAACAGCCAACAACATCCGCAGTTACATATTCCCCTTACCACTCATAGCGCCATTCGCATTTCACTTCGCCATATTTCGCCCACCCAGCATCACCATTATCTTTTCCCGGCCTATCTGCATCAGCAGGACGACGGTCCGGGCGAAGCGCTGAGCGTGGAACGGCTGGTGACGCTGCTCTTGGCCAAGCCGACGGTCAAAGGTTCGCTGAATGATGAGGTGATCGCCCGCTTCCGCCAACGCGTGCTGGAAAGTCACGACAACACCCAACAGGCCATCGACAACCGCCTTGACTGGCCGACGCTGCGTGATAAGCCGATGAATTTCGCCCAGGCGGAACAGGGATTGCTGGTCGGTCATGCCTTCCACCCGGCACCAAAATCTCACGAGCCGTTTGATCATCAGCAAGCGCGTCGTTATCTGCCGGACTTCGGCGCGCGTTTCCCGCTGCGCTGGTTCGCGGTGAACAAGCGTTTTGTCTGTGGTGACAGCCTGGGGTTGACGTTGCAACAGCGCCTGCAGCGTTTCGCCGCCGAAAGCGCTCCGCAGCTGTTGGCGCATTTCACCGATGACGTCTGGCTGCTGCCGATGCACCCGTGGCAGGCCGAACATTTGCTGGCGCAGGACTGGTGTCGCGAACTGCTGACGCAAAACGCGTTGCGCGACCTGGGCGAAGCCGGCGAGCGCTGGTTGCCGACCAGTTCCTCACGCTCGCTGTACAGCGAAAGCAACCGCGACATGATCAAGTTTTCACTCAGCGTGCGTCTGACCAATTCGGTGCGTACCCTGTCGGTAAAAGAAGTGAAACGCGGTATGCGGCTGGCGCGGCTGGCGCAAACCGAGCGCTGGCAAGCGTTGCAGGCGCGCTACCCGACAATGCGCGTGATGCAGGAAGACGGCTGGGCCGGCCTGTGCGACCTCAACGGCGACGTTCAGGAAGAGAGCCTGATGGCGCTGCGCGTCAACCTGCTGTTCGACCAGCCGCAAACGCAAACCAACGTTCTGGTGACGCTGACCCAGGCCGCGCCGGATGGCGGCGACAGTCTGCTGGCCGCTGCGGTACGCCGCCTGGCGGCGCGTTTACGGTTGCCGTTGCAACAGGCAGCCCGCTGCTGGCTGGATGCCTATTGCGACCACGTACTGCTGCCGCTGTTTAGCACCGAAGCCGATTACGGCCTGGTACTGCTGGCGCACCAGCAAAACATTCTGGTGGAGATGCAGCAGGATCTGCCGGTCGGCATGCTGTATCGCGACTGCCAGGGCAGCGGCTTTACCGCCGACGCGACGCCATGGCTGGCAGAGATTGGCGAAGCCGAGGCGGAAAACCGCTTCAGCGAACAGCAATTGCTGCGCTATTTCCCGTATTACCTGCTGGTCAACTCCACGCTGGCGGTTACCGCTGCGTTGGCTGCTGCCGGTTTCGACGACGAACAGAACCTGATGCTGCGCGTACGCGACGCGCTGAGCCGTCTGCGTGCCAGCGCACGCAACACGCGCTGTCTGGATTACGTGCTCGACAGCAGCCATTGGAACTGCAAAGGCAACTTCTTCTGCTACCTGCACGATCACAATGAGAACACCATCGTCGATCCGGCGGTGATTTATTTCGATTTCGTCAACCCGCTGCGCTCGGGAGAAACCGCATGATGCCAATTGCCAAACTGGTGCACGCTCTCGGCGGCTTTCGCTGTGAACAGCTGGACACCCACCTGCCACTCAGCCTCGGGCTGGACGGCAGTGCCGTATTGCATCCGCCGGCGAGCCCATTGCCGGCCGGCTGGCTGGTACAGGCGCTGGATCAACTGCTGGTTGCCGCACCCACCCTCAGCGGCGTGACGCTGCCGTATGCCGAATGGCGCGAAGAGCCACAGGCGCAGGCGCTGTTTGCCCTGGCCAGCGGCGACTATCTGGCGCGCGAAACCTTTTATCAACTGCCGCTGTGGCTGACGGCGGAACGCAACCCGGCCAGCGGTCAGATGCAGTACGACGCCGAGCGCGCGCTGTGGTTCCCGCAACGCCCGGCGCGGCCACAGGGCGAGGTCTATCGCCGCTTCGATCCGCAAATCAAGCACACGCTGAGCTTCCGCCTGCCGGAGATCGAGCGCGACGCCGAGCAGTTCACCCGCTGGATGAACGCGCCGCGGGTTAACGCCTTCTGGGAAATGAGCGGCCCGCTGGAAACTCAGGTCGCCTATCTGCAGCGCCAGCTGGATTCCAGCTATTGCTATCCGCTGCTCGGCTGCTTTGACGATCGGCCCTTTGGCTATTTCGAAGTGTATTGGGCGCCGGAAGATCGCATCGGTCGCCATTATCGCTGGCAGCCGTTCGACCGCGGCCTGCATATGCTGGTGGGCGAAGAAAACTGGCGTGGCGCGCAGTACATCCGCAGTTGGCTACGCGGCTTGACGCATTACCTCTATCTGGACGAACCGCGCACCCAGCGCGTGGTGGCCGAACCGCGCGCCGACAACCAGCGCCTGTTCCGTCATTTGCCGGCCGCTGGCTACCAGACAATGAAAGAGTTCGATTTCCCGCACAAACGTTCGCGTCTGATCGTCAACCAACGCCATGCCTTCTTCCAGGAGGGCAACGTATGAACATCGCTGATTATGCCGACTGGCAGCGCGTCAACCGCCAGATGATCGCCAAGATCCTGGCGGAGCTGGAGTACGAACGCACGCTGCACGCGGAAACGCACCATGCCGGCTGGCGTATCGCCGTCGGCGACGCCGCCTATACCTTCAGCGCCCAACGCGGCATCTGGGGCTGGTTGCATATCGATCCGGCGTCGTTGGCCTGCGACAGCCAACCGCTGGCGGCGGACAGTATGCTGCGTCAGTTGGCGCAGGTGCTGGCAATGGACGATGCGCAGATCGCCGAGCACCTGGAAGATCTGTACGCCACGCTGCGTGGCGACATGCAACTGTTGGCGGCACGCCACGGTATGAATGCGCAGGATCTGATCGCGCTCGAACCCGATGCGCTGCAATGCCTGCTGGCCGGGCATCCGAAGTTTATCTTCAACAAGGGCCGACGCGGCTGGGGCCTGACGGCGTTGCAACAATATGCGCCGGAATATCAGGGTCAGTTCCGTCTGCATTGGGTGGCAGCGCAACGCGCTAGCTTCGTCTGGTGCGCCGATGAGCAGTATCCGCTGGAAAACCTGCTCAACAGCGCGATGGACCATGCCGAACGCCAGCGCTTCGATCGCCGCTGGCGCGAACTGAAGCTGAATGACGATTGGGTGCCGGTTCCGCTGCACCCGTGGCAGTGGCAACAGAAAATCGCCCTGCACTTTTTACCGCAGCTGGCCGCCGGTGAGTTGGTGGAACTGGGCGAGTTTGGGGACAACTATCTGGCACAACAGTCGCTGCGCACGCTGACCAACGTCAGCCGTCGCGTGTCGTTCGACATCAAACTGCCGTTGACCATTTATAACACCTCCTGCTACCGCGGCATTCCCGGCAAATACATCAGCGCCGGTCCGGCAGCTTCCCGCTGGTTGCAGCAGATCTTTGCCGAAGACCGCACGCTGCAGGCCAGCGGCGCACAGATCCTTGGCGAGCCGGCAGCCGGTTACATGACGCATCAAACCTATGCGGCGTTGAAACAGGCACCGTATCGCTATCAGGAAATGCTCGGCGTCATCTGGCGCGAAAACCCGTCCTGCTATTTAAAGGACGACGAACAGGCGATTCTGATGGCCACGCTGATGGAAACCGACAACCACGGACAGCCGCTGATTGCCGCCTATATCGCCCGCTCCGGTCTGAGCGCCGACGCCTGGCTGACGCAGATGTTCCAGGCGGTGGTGATCCCGATGTATCACCTGATGTGCCGTTACGGCGTGGCGCTGATCGCCCATGGCCAGAACATCACGCTGGTGATGAAGGATCATGTACCGCAGCGCGTGCTGTTGAAGGACTTCCAGGGCGATATGCGCCTGGTCGATCAGGCGTTTGCCGAGAGCGCCTCGCTACCGCAGGTAGTGAAGGACGTGACCGTGCGCCTGCCGGCCGATTACCTGATTCACGATTTGCAAACCGGGCATTTTGTTACCGTGCTGCGGTTTATTTCGCCGCTGATGGCGAGTTGCAACGTGAGCGAACAACAATTTTACCAACTGCTGGCGCAGGTGCTGCAACGCTATATGGCGCAGCACCCGGACATGGCAGAGCGTTTTGATCTTTTTAGTCTGTTTAAACCACAAATCATTCGTGTGGTGCTCAACCCGGTGAAACTCACCTATTCAGAGCACGATGGCGGCAGCCGCATGCTGCCCAACTATCTACAGGATCTGGATAACCCGCTTTATTTGGTCACCAAGGAGTTTGCCCAATGAATCAGCCTCTCGATTTCATCGGCATCGGTATCGGTCCTTTCAACCTCAGCATTGCCGCGCTTGGCAGCGAGGTCGACGGTTTTAACGCGCAGTTCTTCGAGCGTAAACCCCATTTTTCCTGGCACCCCGGCATGATGGTGCCGGATTGCCACATGCAGACCAGCTTCCTGAAGGATCTGGTCAGCGCAGTGTCACCAACCAATCCCTACAGTTTCCTTAACTACCTGGTCAAGCGGAAGAAATTCTACCGTTTTCTGACCACCGAGCAGCGTACGGTGTCGCGCGAAGAGTTCGCCGACTATCTGGACTGGGCGGCCAACGGCATGGCGTCGCTGGCGTTCAGTCAGGATATTCACCAGGTGGAATTTGACGATCGCCAACGGCTGTTTGCGGTGACCACCCAACGCGGCGTTTATCATGCCCGCCATGTATGTCTGGGCATCGGCAAGAAAATTCTGCTGCCGGAGTGCGTGACCGAGCAAAACGATCGTTGTTTCCACGCCAGCGAAATGGCGCTGCGCAATCCGGAGCTGGCCGGCAAACGCGTTACCGTGGTCGGCGGTGGGCAGAGCGGTGCCGATCTGTTCCTGAATATTTTCCGTGGCGAATGGGGACAGCCGAGCCAACTGAACTGGGTGTCGCGCCGCAATAACTACAATGCGCTCGACGAAGCGGCCTTCGCCAACGAATATTTCACCCCGGAATACGTAGAGAGCTTTTATACCCTGAACGACGGCGCCAAACAGCGCATGTTGAGCGAACAGAAGATGACCTCCGACGGTATTACCAGCGAATCACTGCTGGCGATTTACCGCGCCATGTATCACCGTTTCGAAGTGCTGCGCGAAACGCCGTGGGCACGCCTGTTGCCGAGCCGCTCACTGGCGGCGCTACACGCACAGGGCAACGGCTACCAGTTGGTGACGCATCACCATCTCGATCAGGGCAAGGAAACCTTCGACAGCGACGTGGTGATTTTTGCCACCGGCTATCAGCAGGATCGCCCGGCATTTCTGGCGCCGCTGGCGGAACGTCTGCACCTCACCGCCGACGACAACTACCGCGTATCGCCCGACTTTACCCTCGGCTGGGATGGCCCGGCAGAAAACTGCCTGTTCGCCGTCAATGCCGGCATGCACAGTCACGGCATCGCCGAACCGCAGCTCAGCCTGATGGCCTGGCGAGCAGCGCGGATCCTCAACCGGGCTTTAGGACGCGAGCAGTTCGATTTGGCGTCCACCCCGGCGGTAATTCAATGGCGTAGTCAACAGCCGGGCACCCCAACCCGCGCAGAACAGTCTATGCTAAATTACTCGGAAATCTGAGGCTTACCCTTTTTTGACGCACACCAACAACGGGAAATATTGGAAATAACGATGAAACGCAAACACCTCTGGGTATTGAACCCTTGCCTGCTGGCGATGCTCGCGCCGGCAGCCTGGGCAGAACAACAAAAAAATGAAGAACAACTGGTGGTTTCCGCCAGCCGCGCGCACCGTAGCGTCGCGGAAATGGCACAAACCACCTGGGTGATCGAGAGCCAGGAAATCGAGCAGCAGGTTCAGGGCGGAAAAGAGATCAAAGAGATCCTGGCGCAACTGATCCCCGGCATGGACGTCAGCAGTCAGGGCCGAACCAACTACGGCATGAACATGCGCGGCCGGTCGATGCTGGTGATGATCGACGGCGTACGCCAGAACTCATCGCGCACCGACAGCCGTCAGTTGGATTCGATCGACCCGTTCAATATCGATCGCATTGAGGTGATCTCCGGTTCAACCTCGCTGTACGGTGGCGGCAGCACCGGCGGCCTGATCAACATCGTGACCAAAAAAGGCCAGGAGGAAAAGCAGGTCGAACTGCAAATCGGCGGTAAAACCGGCTTCAACAGCCACAACGATCACGATGAAAACGTGTCGGCTGCGGTCAGCGGCGGCACCGAACACGCCTCCGGACGCCTGTCGGTGTCGTATCAGCGCTACGGCGGCTGGTACGATGGCAAAGGCAAGGAAGTGCTGATCGACAACACCCAGACCGGCCTGCAATATTCCGACCGCATCGACGTGATGGGCACCGGCACCATCAACATCGACGAGCATCAGCAGTTGCAGCTGACCACCCAGTATTACAAAAGCCAGTCCGACGGCGAGCACGGCCTGTACCTCGGCGAGAACTTCTCGGCGGTGACCGGCGCAGGCGAAGCGTCTAATAGCAGCGCGCTGAATTCTGACCGTATCCCCGGTACCGAACGCCATTTGATCAACCTGCAATACTCCAACACCGATTTCTGGGGACAGGATCTGGTGGCGCAGGTGTATTACCGTGACGAGTCGCTGACCTTCTACCCGTTCCCGACCTTGTCCAAGGGGCAGGTCACCAGCATCGGCGCCTCGCAGCAGAAAACCGATTTCTACGGCGGTAAACTGACGCTAAACAGCAAACCGATCGACAGCCTGACGCTGACCTACGGCGTCGATGCCGAGCATGAAAGCTTCAATGCCAACCAGCAGTTCTTCAATCTGGCCAAGGCGCAACAGTCCGGCGGCATGTATCTGGAAAACGCCTACAACGTCGGCCGCTATCCGAGCTACACCACCACCAACCTGGCGCCGTTCCTGCAGGCCAACTACGACATCAACCCGATCTTCACCCTGAGCGGCGGCGTGCGTTACCAGTACACCGAAAACAAGGTGGACGACTTTGTCGGTTATGCGCAGCAACAGGGTATCGCCAACGGCCTGGCCAACTCTGCCGACGCGGTACCAGGCGGCAAGACCAGCTATAACAATGCGCTGTTCAATGCCGGTTTGCTGGCGCACCTGACCGAACGCCAGCAGGCGTGGTTCAACTTCTCGCAGGGCTTCGAGATCCCGGACCTGGCGAAATATTACGGCTCCGGCAACTATAAGCTGGTGAACGGCCACTATCAGTTGCAAAACAGCGTTAACGTCAACGATTCCAAACTGGATGGCATCAAGGTCAACTCCTACGAGCTGGGCTGGCGCTATACCGGGGATAATCTGCGCACCCAGGTGGCCGCCTACTACTCGCTGTCAGACAAGACCATTTCGATCAACAAGACCGACATGACCATCAGCCTGGATTCCGACAAGCGTCGCATTTACGGCGTGGAAGGGGCGGTTGATTACTTCTTTGATGACAGCGAATGGAGCACCGGCGCCACCTTCAACCTGATAAAATCGCAGACCAAGGTCGATGGCAAATGGGAAAAACTGACCGTGGATACCGCCAGCCCGTCGAAAGCCACCGCCTATGTCAACTGGGCGCCGGGTGACTGGAATCTGCGAGTGCAGTCGCAGCAGACCTTCGATGTTTCCGATGCCGACGGCAATAAGCTCAACGGCTACAACACCGTCGATTTCCTCGGCAGCTACGCCCTGCCGGTGGGCAAGGTCAGCTTCAGCGTCGAAAACCTGCTGGACAAAAACTACACCACCGTATGGGGACAGCGTGCGCCAATCCTGTATAGCCCAACCTACGGCTCGTCCGAGCTGTACAGCTATAAAGGCCGTGGCCGTACCTTTGGCCTGAACTATTCGGTATTGTTCTGATCCCGAGATAGCCTGGGCGCCGCAGCTGGCGCCCTACGCGCAAAAAACCACCGGTTCAACGGTGGTTTTTTTTATTTCATCCTTGATAGGGGTGATGCGCCAGCCAGTGTTCGGCAATCTCCTGCCGGCGGCAAATCCACACGCGATCGTGCTGCTGGACATAGTCCAAAAAACGCTGCAAGGCGCGGAATTTGCCCGGTCGTCCCAGCAAGCGGCAGTGCATGCCGATCGACAACATCTTCGGCGCCAGCTCCCCTTCGGCATACAGCACGTCAAAGCTGTCCTTCAAATAGGTAAAGAACTGCTCGCCGGTGTTGAACCCCTGCGGCGAGGCAAAGCGCATGTCGTTGGCCTCCAGGGTATAGGGCACCACCAGATGCGGTTTTCTGTCGCCGTTGGCGCAGGTCACCTCGGTCCAGAACGGCAGATCGTCACCATAATAATCGCTGTCATACAGCATGCCGCCGTGCTCCACCAGCAGCCGACGGGTATTGGGACTGTCGCGGCCGGTATACCAGCCCAACGGCGCCTGCCCGAACAGATCGCGCAACACGCCGATCGCCTGTTGCAGGTGCTGCCGTTCAGTCGCCTCGTCCACGTTCTGATAGTGGATCCAGCGCCAGCCGTGGCTGACCACGTCGTAATCGGCATCCTTGATCGCCTGCACCACCGGCGGATTGCGCGCCAGCGCCATTGCTACACCAAAAACGGTCAGCGGCAGGCCGCGGCGCTGGAACTCCTGGTGAATACGCCAGAAACCGGCGCGCGAACCGTATTCGTACAGGGAGTCCATCGACATATGGCGCTCGGGATAGCTGGCCGCGCCGATAATGTCTGACAGAAACTGCTCGGAACCGGCGTCGCCATGCAGCACATGGCTTTCCGCGCCTTCTTCGTAGTTCAACACGAACTGCAGCGCAATACGCGCCTGCCCCGGCCAGTTGGCATGCGGGGGCTTGCCACCATAGCCGATAAGATCACGCGGATAATCATGGGTAAATTGATACTGGTTCATCGCACCATCCCTCAGTTAAATTCGCTGAAAACGCCGCTTAACGGCTTTGCCAGCGGAAAATCCAGATCGCCATGCTTGCTGGTTCGCAGGCCCAGGCCGTGCAGCGATTCGATCATTTTCACCGCCGCGCTAACGCCGTCGATCACCGGCATCGCCAGTTCGTGCGTCAGTTCCCGCGCCAGATCGGCCATACCGCCGCAGCCCAGCACGATAGCCCCGCTACCGTCCTGCCGTTTGGCAAGCAGGCATTGTTCGCGCACTTTTTGCTGCGCTACGCCGCTGCCGTCCTCCAGCGCCAGCACCGGCAAATCAATGGCGTGCAGCGCGGCACAGTGACGTTCAAAACCGTATTGGTGCAATAGATGGCGGGCGATAATCAGCGTGCGGGGCAACGTGGTGACGATGGAAAAACGCGTCGCCACCAGCGTGGCCATATGCATCGCCGCTTCGGCAATGCCGATCACCGGCGCGTCGGCCAGTTCACGTGCCGCCAACAGGCCGGGATCGCCAAAACAGGCGATAATATGGCCATCAACCCCGGTTTCTCGCCCCTGCTTTACCCGCTGCAATACGCCAATGGCGGCAATCGCCTCATCAAAGTGCCCTTCAATCGACGGCACCCCCTGCGGCGGGCAGACGGCGATGATTTCCGTACCGCGTGCAGCAACCGCGCGCGCCGCCGTGGCGATGGTTTCCGTCATCGCCTGGCTGGTATTGGGATTGATCAACTGAATTTTCATTGCGGCTCCTGCTGGCGCAGGCCGGCGAAGATATGCGCGAAGTCCGGCGTATCACCGTCATGGTGGTTAAAGCGCAGGTGGCCAACGATGTCGTCAAAATGCCGCGCCATCTGTGCCGCCAGCCCCGCCGTGTCGGCGTTGCGTAGCAGCACCAGCAGATCGTGGTGATCGTGGCAGCGGCAGCCCTGCTGCCATGGCGCGCCATAGGCGGCAATCACCAGCGATGAGCGCAGCGTCAGTTGCGACACCGTCTCCGTCAGCACCTGGTTACCGCTTATCGCCTGCAATTGCACGTGAAACGCGGCGGACAGGCGGATCGCTGCGGCGCCGTCACGATCGTCATGCGCTCGTTGTTCCTGGGCGACCAGGGTATCCAGCATCAGCAACTGTTCCGCGCGGCAGCGGCTCACCACCTGCGGCAAATTGGCACATTCCAGCAGCTTACGCGTCGCGAACACTTGGCGGGCTTCGTCTTCTCCCGGCGTGGTGACCTGTGCACCACGCTTGGGCAGTTGCGTTACCAGTTGCACTGCCGCAAGGCGCTGTAACACCCGACGAATGCCGGTGCGGCTCACGCCGAAGGTGTCCGCCAGCGCTTCTTCCGGCAATCTGCTACCGGGTAACAGGCGATGTTCAACGATCGCTTTCACCAGTTGGTTATAAATATGATCGTCGCGATCTTCAGTAAAGTAGGTGGCGTCGAGCCTGTCCCACGTGGCTTGGGTGCCAATCATCACGCTGCTCCGTATACCGTTAGATAACCAAATCGTATACAACAAAAACCATTCTTGTATACAAAAAAGATAAATCTGGCCTGAATCCTGCAAAAGCCCTGTCAGCAACATTGACCCAAATACGGTGAATACATCCGGGTGCCGTTCTAGACAGGAGCACGATTTATGCCAAACCCCAATGAAAACTACAGCCCGAAGCTGTGCAATGACGATCTGGCGCCAACGCGCAATCAGAACTGGAACTGGTACAACATTTTTTCTTTCTGGATGTCGGACGTGCACAGCATGGGCGGCTATGTGGTGGCGGCCAGCTTCTTTACCCTGGGGCTGGCCAGTTGGCAGGTGCTGATTTGTCTGTTGGCGGGTATTTGCATTGTCCAGCTGTGCGCCAATCTGGTAGCCAAACCCAGCCAGATGACCGGCGTGCCGTACGCGGTCGTCTGCCGCCAGGCGTTTGGCGTGTTCGGCGCCAATATTCCGGCGGTGATCCGAGGGTTGATCGCTTTCGCCTGGTATGGCATTCAAACCTATTTGGCGGCCAATGCGTTGATGCTGGTACTGCTGAAGTTCTTCCCGACGCTGATGCCACTGACGCAACCGCATTGGCTGGGGCTTTCCGCCATCGGCTGGATATGCTTTGGCATCATGTGGGTGTTGCAGGCCATGGTGTTCTGGCATGGCATGAACGCCATCAAACGCTTTATTGACGTTGCCGGGCCGGCAGTTTATGTGGTGATGCTGGCGTTGGCCGGCTGGATTGTGTACAAAACCGGGCTGGAAAACATCTCCTTTACCCTGGCCAGCAAAACGCTGAGCGCGCAGGAACAGGGCTGGCAGATGCTGACCGCCACCGCGTTGGTGGTGTCCTACTTCTCCGGCCCGTTGCTCAACTTCGGCGATTTTTCTCGCTACGGTAAAAGCATGCAGGAAATCCGCCGCGGCAACCGCTGGGGGCTGCCGTTCAACTTTCTGCTGTTTTCACTGGTCACGGTGGTGATCGTTTCCGGCACCCAATCGCTGTTCGGCCAGATGATTACCGATCCGATTGAAACCGTAACCCGCGTCGGCAACAGCGTGGCGGTGGCCATCGGCCTGCTGACGATGATTACCGCCACTATCGGCATCAATATCGTCGCCAACTTCGTGTCACCGGCGTTCGACTTTTCCAACTGCGCACCACAAAAGATCAGCTTCCGCACCGGCGGCATGATCGCCGCCGTCGGCTCGGTGCTGCTGACGCCGTGGAACCTGTTCCAGTCGCCGGAGCTGATCCATTACACCCTGGACGTGCTGGGCGCGTTTATCGGTCCATTGTTCGGCATCTTGGTGGCAGATTTTTACCTGATCAAGCGCGGCCAGATCCACGTCGACGATCTGTTCAACGCCACGCCGAATGGCCGCTACTGGTATCGCAGCGGCTTCAACCCGAAGGCCATTCTGGCGCTACTGCCGTCGGTGGCGGTTGGCCTGGTGATCAGTTTTACGCCCGAGCTGCACGCCGTGGCGAACTTCAGCTGGTTTATCGGCGTACTGCTTGGCGGCGGCTGTTACCGCTACTTTGCCCGTCATGAACATGCGGCCAACCATAGAGTGATGTTTGGCAAGGTGGAAATGAGCAAGGAGTAGAAACAACGAAGCCCTGAATCATTGCTGATTCAGGGCTTCTGAATGTTGGCGGAACGGACGGGGCTCGAACCCGCGACCCCCTGCGTGACAGGCAGGTATTCTAACCAACTGAACTACCGCTCCGCGCCGTTCCCTCTTGCGGGGGAACGAGGCGCATATTACGGACGGCGGCAGATTCCGTCAATGCCTTTTTCTTATAAAAATAACCGTTTGCGCAGATTTTCAGCGAATGTCGTCAGCGCGCATTTACTCCGTGTGCCAGCGAAATTGGCCTGCGGGTTATTCCGCGCGCCACAGGCAGTTACCGCCGCCCTTTTTCGCCACCAGATCCAGCCGTGATTCGTGTGCCACCACTTCGTCATCACTGGCGTAAATCACCTTCATCGACGTCGCCGGGCGTGCAATACGCTGGATATCCTGCGTGGAATCGCTCTGCTGGGTATCCCCTTCCATCTGAAATGCCATGGTGGTCTGCCCGCCGGTCATTGCCAGATAAACTTCGGCCAGGATCTCGGCATCGAGCAATGCGCCGTGCAAGGTTCGCTTGCTATTGTCGATCTCGTAGCGGCTACACAGCGCATCGAGGTTGTTGCGCTTGCCCGGGAACAGACGACGCGCCATCAACAGGCTGTCGGTAATGGCGCAGAAGGTTTCCGTCTTCGGAATGTCCTGCTGCAACATGCGGAATTCGTGATCCATAAAGCCGATATCGAACGCCGCGTTGTGGATGACCAACTCACCGCCGCGGATAAATTCGATAAATTCATCGGCTATCTGATCGAAGGTCGGCTTGTCCGCCAGGAATTCATCGCTGATGCCGTGAACGCCGTAAGCCTCAGGATCCACCAGCCGATCCGGCTTGACGTAAACGTGATAATGCCGACCGGTCAGGCGACGGTTGATCACTTCCACCGCACCGATTTCGATAATGCGGTGGCCTTCGTAATGAACCCCTAACTTGTTCATACCGGTAGTTTCGGTATCGAGTACGATCTGTCTGGTTGGTGTAGTGATCATATTGCAGTGCTCATAGCGCTCGTTTATGTCAGACTTGGCTTTTATAAAACTGATAGGAAGAGTCTACCAGAGATGCTCAAACAGGTAGAAATTTTCACCGATGGCTCCTGCCTTGGCAACCCCGGCCCCGGTGGTTACGGCGCAATCTTGCGCTATAAACAGGTTGAAAAAACCTTCAGCGCCGGTTACCGGCTCACTACCAATAACCGTATGGAGCTGATGGCGGCGATCGTGGCGCTGGAAGCGCTAACCGCGCCCTGTGAAGTGATCCTCAGCACCGATAGCCAGTATGTTCGCCAGGGTATCACCAGTTGGATCCACAACTGGAAGAAGCGCGGCTGGAAAACCGCCGACAAAAAACCGGTCAAAAACGTCGATCTGTGGCAGCGGCTGGATCTGGCGATTGCCCGCCACACTATTCGCTGGGAATGGGTCAAGGGGCATGCCGGACATCCGGAGAACGAACGCTGCGACGTGCTAGCTCGCGAAGCGGCCGGCAACCCCACGCAAGAAGACAGCGGCTATAAACCGGAAGCGTAATCCGCTGGCGCCAGCGTTACGGTAATTTGCGATAACTCTTGGTCGCGCCCACCGCGCGGCTGAGAGCCGGCTTGCGTGCGCCAAGTTTCATGGCCGTTGGAGTCAGTGGCACCGTGCGTTTACGTGCGACTATCATGCTCATGCAGCCCAGCGCTGGCAGGTGGGTACCTAAAAATACCCCTCCCTGCCGATGCCACGGCAGCACGTGAAAACGCGTTTGCTGCAACACTTCATAGTTCAATAGACTCAGCCAGTCCAACAGCCGCATCTGAGTAAACATGCGGCTGGCAAAAGGTTGACGCTGGCGAAGACCGGGGAGCAGTTTACCCAGCCCCAGCACGCTGAACGGATTAAAGGTACTGAGCACCAACCAACCGTCATCAATCAGAATGCGATCTACTTCGCGCAACATGCGATGCGGATCATCGGCATAGGACAAAGCCTGCGCCATCAGACAGGCATCGACCGACTTGTCGGCGAAGGGCAACCGATAAGGATCGGCTATAACCTGTAGGTGGTCACCGCTCAGACCAACGTTGACCTGGTGGGAAATGGCGCATTTATCAGTAGCCAATCCAGCGCTGAGATTACCCAGCTTTAATAGGTGAAAGCCGAACAGCTTCGGCCACCAGGGCTGCAGTTGACGCTCGAGCGCTGCGCGGTAATATTCCCCCCACGGCAGCGCCGCCCAGGATTGCGGGCTGGCAAGCTTTTGTAGAGTATGGGCTGGTTTCATGATTTATTATCTTCTTTCAAGCCGTTGCCAACGAGAGGTGTCCGATGAATCTTATCAGCATTCCTGCCTTGCAGGACAATTACATTTGGATATTGGATGACCAACAGGGACATTGCACCATTGTCGATCCGGGTGAAGCGCAACCGGTGCTGGACGCCCTGCGTAAACTGGAACTCACCCCCGATGCAATACTGCTGACCCACCATCATCACGACCACGTCGGCGGCGTGGCGCAAATTCTGGCGCAATACCCTGCACTGCCGGTATATGGCCCGCACGAGACCGCCAATAAGGGGGCGACCACCCTGGTAGAAGACGGTGACATCATTACCGTCAGCGGCAGAAAATACCGCGTAATAGCGGTTCCTGGACATACTCTGGGCCATGTCGCATTCTACAGTGCACCTTATTTGTTCTGCGGCGATACGCTTTTTTCCGCCGGTTGCGGCCGGCTGTTCGAGGGCACTGCCGAACAAATGTATTACTCGTTTCAACAACTCTCGCAACTTCCCGATAACACCATAATCTGTTGCGCGCACGAATATACTGTTTCAAATCTTAAGTTTGCGCGGGCTATTTTGCCGCAAGATCGACAGATCGAAACATATCAACAACAAGTCATGGCGTTAAGGGCAAAAAACCAACCCAGCGTGCCTACAACCCTGCAATTAGAGCGTGAAATTAACCTATTTTTACGTTGTCATGACACTGATTTACAAAAGAAATTAGGCTTTGATCGCCCCCCTGAGCATCTTCATTCGGTTTTTTCCGAATTACGCTTGCGCAAGGACAGCTTCTGAAGCTTTTGGTTGTGTTATTTGCCTAAGCGAAGTATTATCGCTCGTCTTTTAAGCAACTATATTGACACACACATGAAGGCTAAAGCGATATTACTCGCCTCAGTCTTGCTTGTAGGGTGCCAGTCGTCCAGGCAGGACGCACCAGCTCCAGAACAGCATGCACAGAGTTTGTCTTCGGCAAGTCAAGAAGGTGAAGCAGGAGAGTACACAGCGAAAGGTCGAGCGAGCTCGGCGCGGTGGTTGGATAAAAACAGCGGTACCGCGCAGCAACAGGACCTGTGGAACTTCATTAGCGACGAGCTGAAGATGGAGGTTCCGGAAAACTCCCGGATCCGTGAACAAAAAAGAAAGTACTTAAAAAGTAAGAGCTATCTCCACGATGTAACATTACGGGCAGAGCCGTACATGTACTGGATAGTCGAGCAGATCAAGAAACGCGATATGCCGATGGAACTGGTACTGCTACCCATAGTGGAGAGCGCTTTTGACCCTCACGCCACGTCAAGTGCCAACGCCGCAGGGCTATGGCAGATCGTGCCGCAAACGGGTCGCAATTATGGTTTGAAAAACAACCAGTGGTATGACGGGCGCCGCGATGTGGTCGCTTCGACAACTGCTGCGCTGGATATGATGCAGTACCTGAACCGCATGTTCAACGGCGACTGGTTATTGACCGTCGCTGCCTATAACAGTGGTGAAGGCCGTGTCATGAAAGCGGTGAAGGCGAATAAACGCCAGGGTAAGCCAACCAATTTCTGGGCATTGTCGCTTCCGCGTGAAACGTCAATCTATGTTCCGAAAATGTTGGCACTGAGCGATATCATCAAGCACAGCAAGAAGTACGGCGTTCGTTTGCCAAAAACGGATGAAACCCGTGCGCTGGCGCGTGTTGACGTCGGTCAGCAAATACAGCTCACTCAGGCGGCTGAGATGGCTGGGCTTTCATTGACCAAGATGAAGGCATTTAACCCTGGCTACAAAAAAGGCGTTACCGCGCCAAACGGGCCCCATTACATTATGGTTCCCCAGGGCCGAGCCGATCGGCTGAAGGATTCACTGGCCGATGGCCAGATCGCGGTGACCGAGCCAAGCACCCAGTTGGCAAAAAACAGCGGGTTGACAGGCGGCAGTACCTATAAAGTGCGCTCCGGCGACACCTTGTCCGGTATCGCCAAGCGGTTGAATATACGTACCAGCGATTTGCAGAGTTGGAACAACTTACGTGCCAGGAGCACCCTCAAAGTTGGGCAAACCCTGCAAGTGGCCAGCAATAGCGGCAATAACAACAGCAGCATCACCTACCGCGTACGCAAAGGTGATTCACTGGCCAGCATTGCACGTCGTCACGGCGTCGAGATCAATGACGTGATGCGTTGGAACTCAACCCTGGCCAGCAAGAGCAGCAACTTGCAACCCGGCTTGAAATTGACGTTGTTTGTCGACAACAGTTCGACACCTGACACCTAAATTTCCGGCATAAAAAAGCACCCTGCAACGGGTGCTTTTTTTTTTGCCTGGCAATCACCAATGCGGTTTGGCGCTGTCGGGGTGAAACTCCACCAACAGCGGGTTATGATCCGAGGCCTGGGTTACCAAGACCGAGGCTTCCACCACCCCAAGATTACGGTAAAACACGAAATCCAGCGGCCGGCCAAATGCCTTGCGCCGATGATCGTCGGTAAAATTCACCTCGCGTAGCGCCATATCGCTGGCGAACTGGTACAGCGCATTGATGCGTTTACGGCTCCAGGCATTGAAATCCCCCGCCATGATCACCGGCCCGTGGTGGTTGGCGATCTGCTCGCCAATCGGTCCCAGCTGTTTGCTATACACGTCCACCCCGAGGCTGAAGTTGACCGCATGGATATTCACCACCATCAACAGCTGGCCGTTATACAGCGGATAAACGGTGATTAACGCCGATTTGGCCAACCGCAGCAGTGGCTCCCGTTCCCGTAACGGGCAACAGTAAACCGGGTGCGCCGCCGCCAGCGTCATGACACCAGAGGGATGCTGTGGCAAGACGAAAGCCGGCACCTGATCGGCCGCCAGATAATGGGTAGTGGCAAAGCTTACCAGTTCCGGCGTGGTTTGCGCCTCTTGCAACAACACCAGCTGCGCGTCTTTACCAAAGCTTTTCAGCACCGACAGCCAATCGGCCCGTTGCTGCTTGAATATATTCCATACCATCACCCGCAGCGCTCCCGCGGTAGGCAACGCAGCCCCCGGGGGTAACGGTTGGTCGACGGCGCCAGGGAAAATTCGCTCAACTGGCTGGCCTGCAACATACCTCATTGCATAAGTTCGTTTCGGCACGCTATTCGCCTATTTCCCATTGGATAAAATGGCGGAGTCATTCCCGCCAACAATGCATTGATTATACGCCTGCCTGCGCTCGGCGTTAGGTTTTCCGGGGCATAGCCCTAACAGTTATAGGGGCGCTGAGTGGGGAATTCAATCGGTACTGGGTATATGAATGTAAAGGTTAGCGGGAAAAGGACAGAAATGCGAAAAGGCCCGCAAATGCGGGCCTGAGGGGAATGGTTCGCTGCAATTACGCGCTTTGTAACCGGCGTTTTCGATCCAGCCAGCCGCTTAAAATAATCAGCATCAGCGCAAGAAGAACGAGTGGCATGAGAATACTCCAAATGGCATTCAAGTTGATGACGCAATTATCGACCTATGCTTAAATGCTAAAAATGTACAAAGTTTCAAATAAATTTTGCCGGTGGAGCAACAATGAAAGCGAACTCGGATGAGCTGATTACCTTTGTGACGGTGGTAGAAAGCGGAAGCTTCAGCCGCGCGGCAGAACGTCTGGAACAGGCAAATTCCGTGGTCAGCCGAACGGTAAAAAAACTGGAGAACAAGCTTGGCGTAACGCTGCTGAACCGCACTACCCGTCAAATCAGCCTGACGCAGGAAGGGGAAAACTACTTCCGCCAGGTGCAGAAAGTGTTGAATGACATGGCAGCAGCAGAAAACGCCCTGATGGAAAGCCGCCAACGGCCGCAGGGTTTGCTGCGCGTGGATGCCGCCACGCCGTTTGTGTTGCACGTACTGGCACCGATGGCGGCGGAGTTTCGCGCGCTGTATCCGGAAATGTCGCTGTCGCTGGTATCCTCCGAAACCTTTATCAATCTGATAGAACGCAAAGTGGATATCGCCATTCGTATCGGCGAACTGACCGACTCCAGTCTGAAGGCCCGCAAGCTGATGACCAGCTATCGTCAGGTGCTGGCCTCACCGGCCTATTTACGGCAATACGGTACACCGCAAACGGTGGAGGAATTGGCGCAGCATTGCTGCATTGGCTTCAACGATCTGCCGGCATTGAATCGCTGGCCATTGGCCTGCGCCGACGGTCGCCAATGGGAAGCCACCCCGGCGCTGACCAGCAATAGCGGGGAGACACACCGCCACCTGTGTCTGCACGGCAACGGTATCGCCTGTTTGTCGGATTTCATGATCGGTGAGGATGTTAAACGCGGCGATCTGGTGCCGATACTGCAACAACACACGCTGCCGCTGGCGATGCCGATTAACGCGGTATATTACAGCGACAGTGCGGTCAGTAACCGCCTGCGCAGCTTTATCGATTTTGTCAGCGAACGGCTTGCCAGCGCGAACGCCTGATGTGCAGGCCGGCAATCGCCTGCCTGCGGCGGTTAAACTCAATCCCAGTGCGGCGCCAGACCGTCCGGGCTGACCAGACGTCCATTACACTCCAGTGCGGCGATCTGCGCCATATCCTGCTCGTTCAACGTCAATTGCTGCGCCAGCAGGTTGCTGGCCAGATTGTCACGCTTGGTGGAGGATGGGATCACCGCGTAACCCAGTTGCATCGCCCAGGCCAGAATCACCTGGGCCGTCGTGGCGTTGTAGCGCTCGGCAATCGCCTTGATGGTCTCATCCTGCAGCGCCCTGCCGTATGCCAGCGTCATATATGACGTGATGGCGATACCGTGCTGCCGCGCGAACGCTGCCACCTGGCGATTTTGCAAATACGGCGACAGCTCGATCTGGGTAGTGGCGATCGCCTCGGCGCCAACCGCATCAATGGCTTGTTGCATCAGATCGAGGGTGAAGTTGGAAATGCCAATCTGCCGCGTCAGGCCAGCCTGCTTGGCCTGCAATAACTCCGCCATAAACTCGGCGACCGGCACCTGGTCATTCGGCGAAGGCCAGTGAATCAACGTCAGATCGACATAATCGGTTTGCAGCTTGCTCAGGCTCTCTTGCAGGCTGGGGATCAGCCGACCTTTTGCCAAATTGGCCACCCAAATCTTGGTAGTGATAAACAGCGCTTCGCGTGCCACCCCGCTTTCGGCGATCGCCTCGCCCACCGCCGCTTCGTTTTCATAAATCTGTGCGGTATCAATCGCGCGATAACCCAGCTCAAGCGCGTGACGCACCGACGCCTTCACCACCTTATCTTGCAGACGGAAAGTCCCTAAACCAAATTGTGGAATGCTCATGATTTTCTCTCAATGGGTTGGATTTAATTCATTGAGAGGAGTATGACAGCGCCGTTGTTGAGCAAAAATGTCAGGTTTCGCATAACACTTTTGAGTAACGGGCAATAATGGCCGGAGCAAGCCCGGCCAAAGAGCAGTTACGCCCAGCGGCGCAGTATCAGAGAAGTGTTAATACCGCCAAAAGCAAAGTTGTTCGACTGAACAAACTCGGTATCAATATTACGATATTCGCCCATGATATAGTCCAGATCGCCACAGGCGCTGTCCGGTTGCGTCAGGTTGATGGTCGGCGCAAAACGCCCTTCTCGCATCATCTCAATCGCCAGCCAGGCTTCCAGCGCACCACAGGCGCCCAGGGTATGGCCAAAATAGCTTTTCATTGATGAAATCGCCGTACGATTGCCAAAGATCGCCGCCGTTGCCTGACTTTCAGCAATATCACCGCGATCGGTTGCCGTGCCGTGCGCGCTAATATAGCCAATGTCGGCGGCGCTCAGTCCAGAAGCGGCCAACGCCTGTTGCATACAGATTTGCATGGTTTCCTGCTGCGGCTGCGTAATGTGTGCCGCATCGCAGTTGGTGGCAAAACCGATAATTTCAGCGTAGATGGTCGCACCGCGCGCCTGCGCATGCTCCAGCGATTCCAGAATCAGGCTGCCGGCCCCTTCGCCGATCACCAAGCCATCGCGCTGGCTGTCGAACGGCCGCGGGGAGAACTCGGGCGTATCATTCTGCTGACTGGTGGCAAACAGCGTATCGAAGACCGCAGCCTCAGAAGGACACAGCTCTTCGGCACCGCCGGCTACCATCAGCGTCTGATAGCCGTGCCGAATACTTTCGTAGGCGTAACCGATCGCCTGACTCCCCGAGGTACAGGCGCTAGAGGTCGGGATCACCCGTCCGCGCAGGCCAAAAAACAGCCCGGCGTTCACCGCCGTGGTGTGCGGCATCATCTGCACATAGGTAGTGCCGGTGATGTTGTTGGTGTGCTTTTCGGTCAGCATGGTGGCAAATTCGCTCACCGGCTTGGTACTGCCGGTGGACGAGCCATAGGCAATGCCGGTCGCACCGTTGGTCAGTACCGCATCGTCCAGCAACCCGGCCTGCATCAGCGCCAGCTCGGTGGCACGCGTCGCCAGCAGCGATACCCGCCCCATGGAGCGAATGCGCTTGCGGGTGTAGTGTACCGGCAGCGCAAAATCATCCACCGGTGCGCCAAGGTGAGTATTAAGCCCTTGATACTGCTCCCAGTGCGTCATGTAACGCACCGCATTTTGACCCTGTTGCAGACGGTGTGAAACATCCGCCCAGTTGTCACCGAACGCCGTTACGCCCGCCATCCCGGTAATCACTACCCTGTGCGTCATACCATCCCTCCATTAATCGAAATTACCTGCCGCGTTACGTAACCGGCAATATCCGACATCAAATAGCTGGCAAGCCCCGCCACTTCGTCGGCCGAGCCCATGCGCTTGAGCGGAATAGCGCGCATCGCCTGATCCAGCGCCGCCGGCTCCATGTCAATCATGCCAGTATCGATCAGCCCCGGTGCGATGCAGTTTACGGTGATTTTCCGCTTCGCCAGTTCGATGGCCAGCGCCTTGCAGGCGCCGATGATGCCGGCCTTGGCGGCGCTGTAGTTCACCTGCCCGCGGTTGCCCATCACACCGGATACCGACGACAGCGCAACGATCCGCCCGCCGTTACGCAAACCGATCATCGGCATGACGCAGGGGTGCAATACGTTGTAAAAACTGTCGAGATTGGTGTGGATCACCCCGTCCCAATCGCTGTCGCTCAGCGCCGGAAATGCGCCATCGCGGGTGATACCGGCATTGTTCACTACGCCATAGTAAGCACCGTGCCGTTCGATATCTTGCTCGAGCCGTTCGCGGCATTGCGCCCGGTCGCTGATGTCAAACTGGATCAGGCGCCCTTGCCCACCGGCCGCGGCGATGTGCTGCAAGGTCTGCTCCGCCCCATGCCGATCGCGGTGGTAATGCACCGCGACTAAAAAGCCATCCGCCGCCAGACGGCAGGCAATGGCCTGTCCGATCCCTTTGCTGGCACCTGTCACTAAAACGGAACGCGTCATGCGTCTCTCTCCGGGCTGGTTAATTGAATTATTTCTTGTTGATCGGGTTGATAGGTATTGAGCCTGCCGTGCGCAACGCGCAGCGCATTAATCGTGATGTCACATTCAAAACTGGCCAGTTTTTCATCACACAGCAGTTGTCGTACGCTGACCACCAGCTCGCAACCGGCGGCAAACGCCGGCTGTGTACTGGTAATGCCACGCCCGCCCAACAACATGCCCAGGCGCGGTGCCTGCCCACCGACGCGGCCATGCCAACCGCTCCATACGCCAATCGTCTGCGCCATCAGTTCAATGCCGTACCAGGCCGGCAGCGCGCCTTGCGCATCAAGGAACGGCGCCAACACGCCATCCGCACTGACGCTGACCGCGCAGCAGGCGCCGTCCTCGGTCACCGCCAGCACCTGTTCCAACAGCACCATCGGCGCCGCATGTGGTAAATAATACTCGGCGGGCTGATAAGACTGATTCATGGCACGTCTCCCAGTAACAGACAGGCATTATTGCCACCAAAGGCAAAGGAATTTGACAGAATGGCGCGCTTGCCCAGCGGTTGCGGCGCAGCCAGCAGATTGATCTCGGCCAGCGTCTCGTCACGCGCGGCCAGGCTGAAATCCTGCGCCGGCAAGGCCAGCGGCGCGCTCAGCACTAACCAGCTCAATGCGGCTTCTATCGCGCCCGCTGCGCCCAACGTGTGGCCGGTCAAATGCTTGGTCGAACTGCACGGCGTGCCACCGCCGAACAGCCGGTTCACCACCTGCGCCTCCACCGAGTCATTCAGGCGCGTCGCGGTGCCGTGCAGATTGATATAACCAATATCCTGCGGTTGTAATCCTGCTTGCTGCAGCGCCATGGTGATGGCGCGTTCTGCGCCCAATCCTTGCGGATGCGGAGCCGACATATGCCAGGCATCGGAGGACTCCCCTATCCCCAGCAGCGCCACCGCTGCCGGCTGTTGCGTCAGTAACAGCAACGCCGCCCCTTCACCGATATTGATCCCGCTACGGCCAGCGGCAAACGGCGTACAGCGCGTGGCAGCAAGCGACTCCAGGCTGTCAAAGCCGTTGATCGGCATTTGGCACAGGCTGTCGGCGCCACCAACAATTGCCGCATCCACCAGACCTGCCTCAATCAGTCGTTTGCCGCTGATGATCGCACGCGCGCTGGAAGAACAGGCGGTAGACAGCGTATATGCCGGCCCTCGCGTGCCCAGCAGTGCGCTAAGAAACTGCCCTGGGTCACCCAATTCCTGTTGCTGGTAATGATAGCCGTCAGGCCATTTCCCATCCTGATAATGCTTGAGCGCCAGTTCTCCCTCGTGGATCCCCGAAGTGCTGGTGCCCATAATGACCGCCACACGTTCAGCGCCGTAACGGGCAATCGCCTCGTCGACCTGCGGGGCAATCTGCGCCAAAGCCGCCAACAGCAAACGATTGTTGCGGGAATTGTGACGGCTCAACGCCACCGGTATCGGCGGCAGCTCTCCGGTTACCGCCCCAAACCATGACGGCTTGTCGCCGATCAGCCAGTGCGTTTGCTGTTGCATCCCCGGCGCCTGTCCCGCCGCCAGATTTTGCGCAATCTGCGGCAGATTATTCCCCAACGCATTCACCATGCCGACGGCAGAGAAATAAATCATTGTCCACTCCCCAGATTCTGGATACTGATGTGGTAATGGAATGCCGTCTGACGCACGGAAATCGGCTGGCGTTGCCCCGCCTGTTGTTGATAGCGGATCTCGGCAATCAGCATGCCGCGATCGTCATACAGGCGGCGCGTTTCGGCGTCGTCCTGCAACCGCCAGCCGACCGGCAGTTGCGCCTGCCAATCGGTTATCGGCCAATAGCTCAACATGATATCGGCCAGTACCTGGCTGGCCGGCGGCAATTCGCCGACCTTGATCAACTGCTCGGTGTGAATGCCCTGACGATCGTAGCCAAGGGTGAACAAACGTATGCCTAACGGCGACATGCCCACCAGCGTCAAACGTTCGCCATCGGCGTTCAGCAATACCAGCATGGCATGCTGCTGGCCTTTGACCTCTGCGCTAAGCAACTGTTGCTGGCTGAACGACCGTGCCAGCGTCGGTGCCGGCAAGTTGACCCTAACGCCCGGTTTCAGCCAGGCCTGAGGCGCCGTAGGCGTTTGCCGCCCGACGCAACCGCCAAGCAGTACGCTGGCCAGTACCAACATCATCGATAAAGCGCGCATCAGGCTTTCCCTCGTTTTCTTTTTACAATCGTCAGCGGCGCCAGCAGGAATGCCAACGCAATGCCGCTGCTTAATACAATGCCAAAACTGCTGATAGCCTGGGTATGGCTGAACACCAACATGCCAAAGGTGAGCTGGGTGGTGAATACCGCCATAAAAATCGCAAACATCGAGGTAGTTGGCGTGCCGCGCGGGTTGGTAAAGAACAGCGTGTAATTAATCCCGATGCCCAGCACCAGCACCAACGCCAGCAGCGAAAACAGATTCAGCGAGTGCCCACTGAGCGCCAATACCGCAATGCCGCCGCCCAGCGACAGTATCGTCGGCACCATGCAACGCAGGCCGTGGCGCAGCCCGAACCGCCACAGGTAAATCAACGTGATAGCCGCAACCGACAGCAGCAATAAATACGATAGATACAGTCGATATTGTCCGAACAGCTGGCTGAATTCGGTTTTACGGTCAATCCAGCCGACGCCCGGCACCTGCTGCGCCAATGTTTGCATCGCTACGCTGTTGGTTACGCCGCTTACCGGCACCAATGCCGCGCTGCGCCCATCGGGCAACGTCAGCCACAGCAGACGCCAGCCTTCGCTGACGACGCTGTTCAACCATTGTTGCGGCGTTACCCACTCGGCATGCATATCCGCCGGCGCTACCGCCACGCCGGCCTGCCGTAATTGTGCGATTGCCTGTGGCGCGACACGCTTGAGCAGCGCGATATTCTGCGCCTGTCGCCGTTGTGAAGGCAGTGGCAGTAACCGGTAATCGCTCAAGATGCCCTGCTGTCGTGCCTGGGCCAGTCGAGGTTGCAACAGCTCCAGACGCTGCAAGGCCTGCTGCGCATCCTGACCGTACACTACCAGCCATTTTTGATCGTTATGCTGGCCGGTCAGCGTGGCAATCTGCTGTTCCTGCCGCTGGAACTCCGTCGGCAGCGCCTGTAGCTGGCCAATATCGTCATCCACCCGCAGTTGGCTGAAACCGATGACCAGCAGTAATGCGATGGCTAGCGGCAGGCCAATACGCAACGGCCGACGACTGCGCCAGGCGTGCAGCCAGCGCAGAATATAGGTCAGCCCCGGCGCTTGCCGCACCGGCAAGCGGCGCGATAAATGCGGATACCAGCAGATCACCGTGATGCAGGCGGCGCTCAGCCCGGCGGCGGCAAAAACCGCCAACTGCTGCAAACCGGGGAACGGCGCGATCAGCAATGCCAGATACGCCACCACCGTAGTCAGTAGCGCCATCGATAATGCCGGAAACAGTTTTTGCAAACTTTGCAACGGCGTGGATTCACCGCCATGCACCATGCGCTCAGTTAGAAAATACAGCGTGTAGTCCGCTGAAATACCCACGATGCTAACACTCAGCACCAATGTCATAACGTGAATTTCACCGAACGCCAGCAAGGTTGCGACGGTGCCCGCCAACGCGCCAACGCTCACCGACAGCGCGCATAGCAACAACGGCAGTGGCGAACGAAACATCAGTAATACCAGCAGGAACACGCCGGCTACCGACGCCAGCCCGATGGTGGAAATATCGCGCTCAGCCTGCTGGCTGGCATAATTGCTGTAATACAAGGTACCGCGGTTCAGCACTTCGCTGCCAGGCCAGCGCAGTTGCAGTTGACGCTGCAGATCGGCCAGTTTGTCCACCGTGCGCCGCGCACTGCCGATATCGTAGGATGATGCGCTCAGCTCCGCGTGCAGCAAATACCAGTCACGCCCCTGCCGATCGCGCGCCACCAGCCAGCCGTTGCGCAACCCCAACGTGCCGCCGTTTTGCTGTTGCGCCAGCTGCGCTCCTCGTACCAACAGCAAAGGATCGTTGGCCAGTTCCTTGCCGCTGACGCCGGCAAAGGCCGAATACAGCTGGCCAAGGATCCACTGGCTCTGGGCTTCTGCCCCTTGCAAAAGCCGCTGGCGCGTTGCGTTATCCAGCAAAACGTTGCGATGTTGATAAAAGAATTGCCCCCACTGCTGCTGACGCTGAGCATCCATCGGCCCACCAACCTGTTGCAGCTCAGGCAGGCGCTGTAATTGTTGCTGCCACCAGTTGACCGCCGTGGCGTCGCCGCCCGGCGGCGGGCTGACCAGCCACATCAGTTGGCGATCCAGCCGCTGGCTAAAGCCCTCTGCCAGAGCATCCGGTACGTTAGCCAGTTGCTGCTTCGGTAGCAGCGCCAACACGCTGCTGTTGATCTGGCTGCGCGGCAACAGCCAGCACAGCGCGGCAATCAACAGCAGACAAACGGCCAGCCAGCCGAACGCCGCACGACGATGCAGTTCAGGAGGCAAAGCGCTGTTGCTCCTCAGCGGTCAGGGTTGTCGGCGTGGTTCGCTGATTGAAGAAACGGATATGAGTGGCATCGTTTTGCATGTCATCGATATCAATGGTTTCCAGGAACTGTTCGCCATTGAGCGTAATGCGCTTAAACAGTTTATCCAGCGGCGACGTTTTCGGCGTCAGCACCACACGCCAGCGGTGGTTGCCAACATCGCTGAATTGCAGCGCAAAGTTTTGTTCCAGCGCCTGGCTGTCAGCATGGAACAATGCGGTCAACAAACGATTAAACTGGAACATTTGCGGATTGTTTTCTGCCGTCACCACCTGTGGGGGCTGGCCGGCCATGGTTTGCACCATACGGCGGTCGTCCAGCAGCAACGTCAGCGGGAACGGTTTCTGTTGCGCCCACCACAATCCCTTCTGCTGTGAGATCACCAGCTCACCGCTGGAGTTGAGCGGCTTCGTCATACCGCTGATGCTGCGCTGCTGTTCGAATTCGGCACGCAATACCGGCTGTTGACTGAAACGCTGCTGCAATTCTTGCAGCGTGACCGCCTGCGCGCTCAGGCTGAAGCAGGCCAGGGCCAGCGCTATCCAACGTTTCATGATGACACTCCCAATTTGTCCAGCAATACCTGCGGCGCACTAAAGCACATCTCTTTGCTCTGCTCCTCCACCGCCACCTGAATGGTGTAACCGGTGGTGGTACGCTTGCCGCTTTCCACATCAAAAATCTGGTAACCGATACGCAGCCGGTTTTCATATTCTTCAAGCGTTGCGCACACCGTTATGCGCTGTTCAAACAGCAATGGCGCAATGTACTTGACCCGGGTGTCGACAATCGGCCAGACGTAACCCGAAGCTTTCATCTGGCGGTAGCCGTAGTCAAATTGCTTTAGCAACGCTTCTCGTGCGATCTCGAAATAGCGGAAATAGTTGCCGTGCCACACTACGCCCATGGCATCGGCGTCATGGAAAGGTACGGTGATATCAACCCGAGCGGAACAGCGCGGATCGTCGATGATAGTCATTGTTCAGGCCCTTGCGATGGTGACGGCCCAGCCGCCAACTGCCAGAAATTGAAAAAGTTGAACCAGTCGAGCGGCGCCAGCAGACAATAATGTTCCAGTCGGGCGGCATAGCGATCCACCGCCTGCTGTAACGCCTGCTGACGTTCGGCACGCGGCAGCGCCAGCGGGTCGGCGAACGGTTCAAAATACACTCGCAGCTGCCCCTGCTGCTTGAGGCCGAACATCAGAAATACCGGGCAGCGCAGCGCGGATGCCAGTACGAACGGCCCTTGAGGGAAAGGCGCAGGCTGTCCAAGGAAGCTGCTCCACACCACGCGCGGCTGTTCACCGCGCTGGTACTGTCCGGCGGAAGTCCGATCGCCGACGATCGCTACCCACTCACCGGCGTCGAGCTTATCCATCAGCCGCATGGCGGTATCCGGGCCCAGTGACGAAACCTGAATCAAATTCAGATTGGCGCGCGGATTGACCTCTTTCATCACCTGATTAAATCTTTCGGCATGTTCGGTAAACACCAGCGCATTGATTTTCACACCGGCGCCCAGTTCCCCTAGCGCACGACAGGATTCAATATCGCCAAGGTGAGAAGCCAGAATCAGCGTACCCTTGCCAGACGCAATCTGCTGCTGACAGCATTGGCGATCCACCAGCGTAATGTCATGCAGCTCGCCCTGCCAGCTGGCCAGCTTATCCAGCATGGCATCGCCAAAACGCATAAAGTGTCGGAAACTGTTAAGCGGCAGTGGCACCGTTTGCCGCCGCTGCCGGGCGACGTGCTGCAGACGTTGCAGATACTCGCGCGAAGCCGTGCGCTGGTCTCGTCCGGTTAACCAAAAATAGCCGATAACCGGGTACAGCAATAGCTGGAACGCACGACGGCCAAAGAGTCGATACACCTTCAGCATCAGACGTATGCCCCACAGCCCTCGTCGTTCGCGCGTGGTGGCCCAATGCCGTGGCTGCGCCAACTGGCGGCGCAGTCGCAATAAACGCGGAATACGTGGCAACATGCCGAAAAACAGTCGGGTATGCATCCAGGAAATGCGCAGGTTATCGCGCAGCGCGTCAAAGTGGGAAACACCATCCGCCGGATAGGTGACGCGGGTCGGTAAAAAGTAACTCGGCACGCCCTGCCAGTACAAACGCACCATCACTTCGGTGTCAAAATCCATTCGCTTGCCGAGCGGATAATCGGCCGCCAGCGCCAGCGTTGGTGCAACCGGATAGACTCTAAAACCGCACATGCTGTCTTTTATCGACAATGACAGCGTTTCGATCCACACCCAGACATGGGTGACGTAACGGCCATACAGCCGTGCTTTGGGCACCGAGTCATCGTATAGCGGGCGACCGGAAATCAGCGCCTGCGGGCGCCTTTGCGCTTCAGCCAGCATTGCCGGGATATCGCTCAGTTGATGCTGTCCATCGGCATCGACCTGCAAGGCGTGACTGAAGCCTTGCCGCTGTGCCTGTTGTAGCCCGGCAATCACCGCCGCGCCCTTGCCCTGATTCTGTGACAATCGCCGTAGCGTTACCCACGGCAATTGCGCCGCCAGGCGCTGCAGTTCAGCGCAGGTTGCGTCATCGCTACCGTCATCAATTACCAGGCAGGGCAATTGATAAACCGCCAGCGCCTCAAGCACGCCGGCCATCATCCTGCCATGATTGAAGCAGGGAATAAGGAAACAGGGTGAAAACTCGACGTTCAGCGGCATAGCGCGATCTTCCCGCTACTGGCGCTGGCCGCCGCGACGCGATAGCTGAACAGCAACTTATTCCGCTCCGGCTGCCATGCCAACGCCAGCGTCACCGTTTCCTGCGGCAGCAGCGGGCGCTGAAACTTAAGCACCTCGATTCCGCCAAAGTCGGCTTCGGGCAGCAACAGCTCTCGGGCAAATTGCATCGCCCAATTGACCTGGGCAACGCCGGGCAGAATCGGATGCTGCGGGAAGTGGCCGCGAAACCATAATAAATCAGCGGGCAAAAACAGCTGCACACAGGCGTGAGTAGCATCAATCATCTGCCGCTGCAGCACCTCGGGTTGCATCATAAAAACAGTTCCTGTAGTTCAGCATAGGCCCGCTTACCCTGAGCGTTCAACGGGATGGCGCGAATAATACGCCAGCTGCGCGGCAACGCCGCCGGCTCCAGCCACGGGCGTAGTGCCTGACGCAGACCGCGGGTAAAGCGGCCGTCTCCCAGCGTTTGGCGCTGAGTCATTCCCAGCGCAGAAAGTACGATCGCTACGCCCAGAACGGTACGTCCGCCTTGTTGCAACGGCAGTATCGCGGCATCGGCGATCTCCGGCAATGCCAGTAAACGCTTTTCAATCTCCGCGAGTGACAGACGTTTTTCTTCAATTTTAATAATGCGGTCGCGGCGGCCAAGCAGTTCAAAATGGCGGCCGTCGGCGGCCAGATTAAGGATATCGCTCAACGCCACCGGCGCCGGCACCAGCGGCGAGTCGGCTTCGATGGCATGCGCTTTGCGCGCTAGCGTGACCCCGGCAAAAAGTTGCCATCGGGTGGATGGTGCCGTCTGCTGACGCCAGGCTAGCGCCCCCGTTTCCGTCGTACCATAAATCTCCAGCGGCAGTACGCCAAGCGCCCGCTGTGTCAGTTGAGCCTCCGCCAATGCCAATGGCCCACCGGCAGAAAATACCTGTACGCATTCAGACACGGCAAGCGCCGGATCCAGACGCTTTAGCCACGCTGGGCTGCTGATGAAAACCAGCGGGTACCGGGTATTTTTGGCGATCAACTGTTCGTGATACTCCGTCAGCCGGGCATCAAACGGCAGGCCAAAGGCCATCGGCATAAACAGCCGAAAACTGAGGCCATACATATGCTGATGCGAAACCGAAGCGGCGATCCGGCAATGCCGTAACGCCGGTAACCACTGTGGCGCCAGCAGCTCGCTCTCACTGTCCATCGCGGCAACGGACTTCACCACCGCTTGCGGGGCGCCGGTCGAACCTGAAGTATAAAGGATGAATTGGGGATCGCTCGGCCAGGCCGGCAGCGGCGGCAACACGCCATGCCCTTCTTCAACCGCCAGCACCGCCGTGCCGGGCGACAGCGGCAGATCGGTCAGCAAGGCGTCAAAGTCCGCCCGCTGTTCTTTGAGAATGGCTTCGCGCTGGTGACCGAAAATCACCGGCAATTTACCGCCGTACAGCGCTGCCAGCAGTGCCACGGCAAAACGATAGCTATCATCAAAACACAGCGCCCAACGTTTTTCACTGCGTTCGACCAGGCGAGCGCTCAGGAGCGCCACGTCAGCGCGAAGCTGTGCCAGACTCAGCGTTTGCTCGCCACGCCAGGCTATTGGCGTATCTGCAGCGCGCGCTGCATCGAGCCATTGATGCATCGGCAAACTCAGGCGCGGCGCACTCTTCTTCTCACTAACCATTCACCCCCCATCAGCCCTGCCATCAGCAAATAGCTGATGCCGCCGTTATACAGCGTCCAGAGCGTGATATCGCCTATCAGACAGGTCGCCAGCGCAATCGCGCCATTAATCACAAAGAATCCACACCAGACCTGCGTTACCCGCCGGGTATACACTATGCCGGTTGCGGGCAGTTCGGGATCACTGATGCGCGCCAGACGCTCTATCACCGTTGGCGGAAAACGCAGTGAGTATACAAACAGCAGCAACAACAACGCGTTAACCAATACCGGGTAATACAATAGCCAATGGGTTTGTCTTAACCCCCAACTGGCCAATGCCAGCAGAATACCTAACGCTGCCAACGCCTTTCCCAGCCACAGTTGCTGACGTAAACCACCGCGCAGCAACAGCAGCCGCAGCGTAAATACCGCAGCCAGCAACGGCGCCAGTACCGAACTCCCCCAGCGTTGAAGACCAAACCATACCGCCAGCGGATAGGCCATCAGCACCAGCCAGGTCAGTAGCTGCAACATGCGCAGCACCTTCGGCAGGCTGTCGTTCAGTTTCACGCAGCTAACGCCGTATCAGCCAGCAGACTTCTGTAATTCGTCAATCGCATCAACCACGTCTTGTACCGTGCGCACCGATTTGAACATCTCGGGCTTGATTTTCTTGCCGGTGATTTTTTGCAGGTGAACCACCAGATCGACGGCGTCGATGCTGTCCAGTTCCAGTTCTTCATACAGGCGGGATTCGAGCGTGATATCCTCGGCATCAAGCTCGAACAGCTTGACCAGCAGCGTTTGAATCTGTTCGAAAATCTGTTGCTTATCCATGAAAACCCCTTATTTGCTACGCTGTGCAGAAACAAACTTTGCCAGCGTTTCCACGGAATAAAAATGTTGGCGCATATCTTCGCTTTCGGCCGACAGTACCACACCGTAACGATTTTTGAGGGCCAGTCCCAATTCGAGCGCATCAATCGAATCCAGACCCAACCCTTCGCCAAATAATGGCGCCTGTGTTTCAATCTCATCCGGTGTCATACCTTCAAGATTGAGCGTGTCTATAATCAATTGCTTGATTTCGTTGCTCAATACATTCATTCGCTATTTCTCATTATTTATAGAATCTGACTGTAAGGCGTCAGTTAAATGCTGGGTCAAACGTCTTGCTGCGAGGGCAGGGGAAACATCGTCCGCATGAATAAAATGGCGCGAATCGATCTTATCCTGAACAGTTATATGAAACTGCGGTTTTATCGCCGGGATATTATACCATTTCCCCTGTTTCGTCAGCATTGGCGGCGTGCAGTGGATATGTACGATGCGGATATCACACTGGCTACGAACCGCAATATTTGCCGCCCCTCGTTGTAAGGCCAGCGCTTGACCCGGCGTGCTGCGCGTGCCCTCAGGGAAGATAAGCAGAGTGCCGCCGTTCGCCAGCCGCTGCTGGCATAATGCCAGCAAACGCTCAGACTCGGCATTGGCGAGATAGCCGGCCGCTTTGATCACACCACTGACAAACAGGTTATTGAGCAGCGCTTCTTTGACTATGCAATCGCAACGCGGCATGCGTGAGGCCAAGAGTACATAATCGAGCAGGCTGGGGTGATTGGCGACCACCAGACAGCCGGCATCGTCGTGCAAACGTTCGCTATTGGCAAAATGATAGTCCAGAACGCCAAGAAAACGCGTGGTGGCCAAAAAGAAGCGAAAGCAATGACGAATGGCGTTTTGCGTCAGTTGGTTGCGTCGCGCACGATTGCGGATCGCCAATCGCAATAGATTGAACCAGATGCAGGAAAGCAGCAGACCGCCCAAGCCGAACAGCGAAAAGCAAAAGCCGGTTGCAACGACGCGCCAGCAGCGGTTAAACAACGAGGAACGAGTCGTATCGGTGACTGCCGAGGATGACGAGGACATTATTGCGTCCAACGCCAATCGTGGCACGGACCAGGTACGACAAAACCTGATTGCCCGTTCAACCAGCCGTGCAAAAAGGTCAAACTTTGCGGCCTTTCGCCAGGAGAGGCTTGGTCGGCAACCGGTGCACATTGCCACTCATCGCCTTGCTCCAATAACAACGCAACCGCATACGGCGGCGGCGCGGAAACAAAGCTGTGGTAGACGTCGGGCAACACGCCGTCAAAATCAACCAGCAATACCCGTTCTGCGCTGCCACTGGCCAATATTGCCTGCGCTTCGATCATCCCCTGTTGGAAACTGTCTTCTCCGGCGGCCAGCGAGGTGGTGACCAAATGATTTTTTGCGATGATCGTCAACCAGCCCGCCGCCGTATTATGTACCGACATGGCGAAATCGGTTGGCGACAATGGCTGCTCTTGTTCAAGATGCTGCAAGATTTTATAGGTGCGTTCCAGCTCGCCATGCCGGCTGGTGAAGATTGCCATATCCGCCGAATGTTGCTGCAGTAATGTCAGCCCGCACTCAACGGCCAAACGTGTGCCAACGCTCATACGCCGTAATGACATCATCGGAATATGCGCGCAAGGAGGGGGAAGATCCTGGGACAGCTCGCTAATCGGTTGTTGCGCCCATTGCAACCACGCTTCACGCGTTTCAAGCTTGGCGGCCAACGCCCACCAATTGAGTATCTTCATGCGGCCCGCCATCAAAGCTTCTCACCAATCTGTAATTTTAATCCGTGACGTTATTATATTTAACCGCATCGCGCATGTCTAAAATTCTGATTTATGTGCACAATATCCGTTTAGTCTATATTAAAGTTTATTCTCTCTTTCTCATTTATTCTCACGTTAATGAAAATTATATCAATGTTGCACATCAAAAATTGTTCTCATTGACCAGTAGCGTTATCTTAATAGGGAAACAAATACGCATAACTTTTATGCACTTCCCATTCGTAATTTCTCATGGAAAAGAGTATGAAACTTTTAAAACCCATCTTGGCAGCCGCATTTTCAGTCATGTTACTGAATGCTTGTTCCAGTACCGCTCCCGTACAGAACATAAACCAAAGCGTCATTGGCAGCCACAGCACAGCGCAAATTCACCAGGCAATACTCTATGCTGGTCTGAACCGTGGCTGGATCATGAATCCGATCGGCGAAGGCGTGATCGATGGCAAGATTATGTTAAGGGGCCATACGGCCAATATTCGCGTTACTTATACTGCCAATAGTTATCAGATCAACTATGTAAGCAGCAGTAATATGGATGCTGAGAAAGGAAAGATTCATTCCAACTATAACCGTTGGGTAGCGAATTTGAACAAAGATATCCAGCTAGAACTGGCTCGACAAAATATTCGATAACTGCCGCTGGTGAGAGCCCGGCATACGTGCCGGGTTTATTGCTCAGCGCTGATTTTTAGACATGAAAAAGCCCTGAGTCATCGACTCAGGGCTTATCAATTAAGTGGCGGAACGGACGGGGCTCGAACCCGCGACCCCCTGCGTGACAGGCAGGTATTCTAACCAACTGAACTACCG
>NZ_JBGMUT010000013.1:0-83187 GCF_041448735.1 Serratia odorifera
GTTTCCGCCTGTTTCAGGGCAAATGCGATCTGTTCTTCGGTATAACGTGTCTTTTTCATGTCAGATGACCTCTTTTTGCAGGAGAAGAAAGGCCGAAAACTCTACTTTACGCCGGTACTGAACAAAGGGAAGAGATCACATTTTCATTTATATATTGATGGTTCATGACAAAGATAATGCCAATGTATATCTTTTGCCTTCATAAAGATAAAACTACTATCAAGTGGATTTTTTAAAAAACAAAGACCTATATAACTGTCGTTGAGGGGGTTTCTATATGGATAATATAACATGGTTTGATTTGATAAAATAATTTCACATCATTTATATATAAAGTGGAAAATGTTTTTTTTACTTATTTCTCTTAATTTTGTTTGCGTTTACTAAATAATATTGCTATCTATTTTCCTTAGAGAGGGGGGGTAAAATATGTTCTTTAATTCCATTTTATGAGGGATTGATTTAATAATGCTGCAATTTTATTTATTTTAAACCATCATATGACGTTATTTTATTAATCGGAGCATCGGAGAGTATAAGTAAGATGACCTTTTATGTAAGTAGCGATTTGGAACAGTTCGCATGTTGTGATATGCGTCGAGCATGGAATGTATTTTTGTTGACTACCTAGCGGTAAAGTGGCTGTAGGAATTTTAGTGACCTAGGGTTTGGTATACATATCTTTTTGGCTTACAAAAGTGGGGTGAGCTATTTTTTTTCTGGCATATAGTTGTTTCAACTGCTCCTTAATCCAAGAGAAATAGTGGATGTAAAATTATTTTACCAATATCTGTGTGCAAGGTTATGCATTAAAATGGTTTGGTTATGAAAATACTATTAATTTCTAACGATCGATACTTTTCTTACGGAATGCTGAACCTTCTCCAAAGTGAAGGGTTGGAATGTGAAGATAAAAAGTCAAATCAACATGTATTAGATAATATGATGGCAGACTATGATTTGGTTATCATTGATATTCCGTCGGTGAGGGAAGCTCAGATCCTACATCTATCGGATGGTGTATTAAATAACATCATTTTTGTTGTGGATATCCAGTCTACCTATATAGACTATAATTACACTCTTATATCTAAAAGAAGCACTGTAGGTGAGTTTATACAAAAAACAAAGCACTGCATGGATTATGTTGCACCAAGAATAAGTTCTGTTGATTTAAAATTTTTGCAGTTTTTTAATTCCGGGTGGGATATGTTTAAAATATCTTCTCATTTCAATATCTCATATAAGTCAGCTTATCATTTACGGTATGGTCTGGTGACAAGATTTGGTTTTCTCCGCTACCACCCATTGATTTCCATTTATTGTGAAGAAATATCTGGATTGATTCTTCATCAGAAGTCTGACTAATTAAGTAAGTTTTGGTTTATATTTAATAATTAAATAAACTAATTGCAAAGTTATTTGGTAGAGGATGGTTTTGTTGTGATGCTTCTTAGGTTAAGTGGAGTGGTTGCATTTTTTAATACATGTTCCACTGGTTATAATAAGTTGAACTGCTGATTGATAAACATGAGCGGATAGTCTGACACTTTGAGTTCAGAGTGCTTATAGGTTATTAAAATTATAGATTGAATGAAACGAGTATTATCAGAAGGATATAGTAATGAAGTCAAAATCAATCCGGTTTATATCCGGTGAGCATTGTATTGAATTTTATATTGAGTTTAATCCTCTAAAACTTGCCAACCGTGAGGTGCTTAAGATTGATAACCAGGTGGTGGCGCGCTCCAATTACTCAAGAAAACGAATTCAGAATATTCTTGTCGCAGACAGTGTTCTCAGTGGAAGGATGCACCAAATTACCGCGATTTCAGCACCGAAGAAGCAGGGCTTAACTCAGGGTCTTCAGCTACGTATTGATGACGAGTTCGTCACAGGTGACAAGGATTTGGTGATGAGAGAGGAGGATCTCTTTCCTACATATAGAGAGCCATTACTGGCAAAAGTGGCCAGTAATGGACATCCTTTGGTCCGTTTTTTAAAGGTGTATACCATCGGTCTAGTGATGCTCATAGCCTTAGTTCGTAAGCATGAGGGGCCGGATTTTTTCCGGGATATGTCAGTGGAAGGCGTATTACTTATTCTAGGCTTAGGTTTGATAATCCCCGCGCTGATTTTCCCAGCATTATGGGGGGTCAGAAAAATATTTAGGTAATGGCATCATGGCGAAATAGGTTATTTTTCTGACGGACTAATCGACCATCCCGCAGGTAGATGTTAGAGCATGATGAGATTGGCCTATGTATAAAATTGTCCACAGAAGGCATTCCTGCTGTCTTCTGGTGGAAAAGTAACTTGGTCTTTGTACGGTCATGGTTCGTGCGCTTATTGTGTAGGGCTCAAAGATAATGTCTCTTTATGTCTCTTTATGTCTCTTTATGGCTCATTAGGGATGTCTTGGTTATTGATTTTAAAATCCGTATGCCTAGTCACTGAGCTTACTACATGACGAGGTCTGTTCGAAGGTCTCAGGGCTGACGCCGCCTAGATGGTTGTGGCACCGGGCCCGGTTGTAGAAGACTTCATGTAATCGAAGTTATTATCCGCCTGGGCCAGATCCCTGGTTTTATATACGCTTTCTGATGCGTTCGTTTTTTAGTCAACTGAAGAACAATTTATCAACTGGATTATCTCAGCAGTTATTTCGCTCGCTCATGCATGGTCTCTGGTTATTGCTCGGCAGAAGCGTTGCCTGTCGTACTGGCTCCCCTGGTTAAAATGCACGATGACCATGCGTCAGCTTTTTATCGCGAACAGACGATAAGCAGCGTTGAAAAGAATATTTGGCCATAGGTCTATCAAGGATAACAAACTGATAGAACTGCCTGCCGTTATCTCAAAGATCTAAGCTTGATACCAGGTAGCTCTGAACCTCATTTTTGTCTGCCATTCAATTAGCAGTGTCGAAAGTCTGACGGATGTTTATCATATGTCTGGGGGTAAACACGGTTTTGCCTCTCGTTAATCAATCTATAAACCAAATGACTTGGCGTCAAAGAGTGTCTTAAGAAATCGCGAGATTTTTTAGCATTGTAATTCTTCTTTTTTTTCCATTCCTCCCATGTGTTTATCAATAATAAAGTGTGTTTTCTGGTTTAATATGTCGGTTTTTTATTAAAATGTAGTTAATTTAACTAAATAATATTCATTTAGCAGATTTAGATATTAATCAGGATTGAAGGTTGGGAAACTGTTTACAGCAAAAACAGGAGTAGGAAATATTATTATGAAACATCAATGCAATGCTTGAAAAACATTTCATTAACGATCGGATTAATATATTTTTTTCTGAATATATAAGGAGTTTACATCTTCATTGTATTTTTTATTATTTATTCATGGTTTGTTTTTGTTTTTTAAAATAATTTGAACCTTTTGCTTGGTGTTTGTTTTTTATTTGGTGTTTTGTTTTTGTTTTTGTTGCTTTCTTGGTTTTTTTAACTTCATGTATATTTATTTTATAGTTTGGGTTTAATTGTGGTGCTAAAACGATATGATAAATGAACAATATGGAAAATCTGAATATGGAGCAGTGACGGACATGCATATAAACAAACTGTATGGATATCTCATCGATTCCTCTGTTCTTTATTTACCATCACAACAGCAACTGATTAGCCACAGAGGTTATTCATGCCAACTAAGAAATACGATGAGCGAGTTGCTTTTTTATCTTATACAGCACTCTGAAAAAGGTGTTGTAACCGATGATGAAATCATTATTAACGTATGGGAAAGGAACGATCTTTCTGGTACGTACAACCGCTTATGGCAGGTTATGCAGAATTTAAATAGGAACCTCAGCAAGCTTGGCATCAAGAGCAATTTATTTGTTCGCGTCAGAGGGAAGGGATACTACCTGGTAAATGATAAAATAACACCGTTGTATACACGAACCGTGAAAAGAAACAGTGCTGTTAATGCGAGCGAAAAAAATAAAACTCTTCGCTATCGTGATGTCATTTAACCGGGGTTGATTCTGATTAATTAACTTTTCGATAAATACGTTCATGTGTGGGTATTATCTGTAGCCTAAATGCTGCGGTATGAATGGTCACATTTGAATAGGTTAGAAATATAATGAAGTGTCTGGGTAATAGTGCTGAATTTTAATAGCAGGGCTGACTGTGCCATTTATATATTCGGCAGTGCTCAGAAATAAATAGGTGAAGGTAATGTTAGCGATAGCTAGTTATTTAAGTAAAAAAGCGGCTACCGGCCTGATGACGGTAGCCTTGGGGCTGCTGCCACTGACCGCGGTCGCTGAAGGGGGTATCTCCATTCAGGGGACACGCATTATTTACCCGTATGGGGCTAAACAAACCACGGTCAACCTGACTAACACCTCCCGCACGGACACCTTCCTGGTGCAGTCGTGGGTGGAAAATGCCGACGGCAAAAAGAGCAAGGACTTTGTTGCTACTCCTCCGCTTTACGTCAGTAAGCCGCAGAACGGCAATACCCTGCGCCTGGTTTATACCGGCGGTCAACTGCCGCAGGATCGCGAGTCCCTGTACTACTTTGTCGCCAAGGCCATTCCTTCTGTCAGCCGCGAAGCCACGGCAGGGAAAAACTCGCTGATTCTGGCATCGGCCAACCGCATCAAGCTGTTTGTTCGCCCTGCTGGTCTCAAGCCTGCGGTTGCGGAAGCACCGGAGATGCTGACCTTCCGTAGGAGTGGTGGACAACTGGAGATCGGCAATCCCTCTCCCTACTACCTGACGTTGACGGATTTGAAAGTCGGCAGCCAGAAGATGAATTCCGTGATGGTTCCGCCGAAGGGGAAAGTCAGCGTGGCGTTGCCCGCCGGTAGCCGCAGCGTGGCCTATCGCACGATTGGCGATCACGGCGCGTTGACCCCGGTAATCACCAAAAGCGTCAACTGATATTAACCAGAACCCGATTTGCGACGGAACAGAAACAGGACAGCAGGGAGAGAACAATAATGAAAAAGAATCATCAGGCCCGTAACAACCGGCTCTGGGTAATGTCACGTCGACAGCCCTCTCTGCGTCCACTGGCTGCTCTGATACTGCTGGCCTTGCCTGCGCTGAGCTACGCGGAGATGTATTTTCCGCCGGCGTTAGTCTCTGTTGACCCCGATGCGATCGCCGATCTTTCCTACCTGACTCCGGCTGGAACCCAGATGCCCGGCAGCTATGAGGTAGAAATGTATCTCAACGGAAACTGGCTGGCTGCCCGTAGTGTGCGCTTTGTGACCGTCGACAGCGTGCCGGATACCCCCCGCGAAGTTACGGCGGAGAAAGGTAAGGATATCCGCGATGCTACCGGCCTGATGGCCTGTCTGACCCCGGACGACTGGCGTGATATTGGTCTGAAAATGGAAGCCGTACCTTCGATGACCGGGCTGGCGGAGGACCAGTGTATTTCACCGGGTCGTTATATTTCGCAGGCATATACCACGTTCGACTTCGAGAAAATGCGTCTCGATATCAGCATTCCACAGGCGATGGTGAAAAACCAGCCCAGAGGATGGATCCCGCCGGAACGTTGGGATGAGGGCATCAACGCGCTGCTGCTCGGTTACCGCCTGAACGGCAGCAACAGCCACAGCCGCAGTACCGGCATGGACAGCAGTAACCTTTATCTTAACCTGGACAACGGCCTGAACGTTGGCCCCTGGCGCCTGCGTGACAACCGAACCTGGAGCCGTTACACCACCACCGGCGGTCGCAGCAGCAGCAAGTGGAGTCGACTGAACACCTATGTCGAGCGAGCGATTATCCCTCTGCGCAGCCGCCTGCTGCTGGGAGAGACGACCACTGACGGCGATTTGTTCGATGCGTTTTCCTTCAAAGGGGCGCGACTGGCCACTGATGACAGTATGTACCCTGATACCCAGCGCGGCTTTGCGCCATTGGTGAAGGGGGCAGCATTCAGCAACGCCCGGGTCAGTATTCGCCAGAACGGCAACCTAATGTATCAGACGTTTGTTCCGCCGGGCGCCTTTGTGATTGATGACCTGTATCCGGTCTCCACTGGCGGTGACCTGGATGTGACCGTCACCGAAGCCGATGGCACCGCCCGTACTTTTGTCGTGCCGTACTCATCGGTACCGCTGTTACAACGCGAGGGGCGGATGCGCTATAGCGTCGCAGCAGGGCGTTTTCGTAGCAACAGCGATCGTTATGACGACCCGGAATTCGCCCAAGGTACCCTGCAATGGGGCCTGCCTTACAACACAACCGTTTACGGTGGTATGCAAATGGCTGAGAAATACCACGCTGGCATGGTAGGCGCCGGGGTCAACATGGCGGGCTGGGGCGCATTGTCCGCTGACTTTACTCACGCCAGCAGTGAGCTGGCGGATGGCAGCAGCCATAAAGGTCAGTCGGTGCGGTTTTTGTATGCCCGCTCGATGAATTCACTGGGGACCACCTTCCGGCTGGCAGGGTATCGCTATTCGACAAGGGGATTCCACACCCTGGACGAGACCGCCCTGAAAGGAATGTCCGGTTGGCTGTACGACTACGACTCGTTGGATGCGGAGGGCCGCCCAGTACAGCGCCCCTATACCGATTATTACAACCTGTACAACACCAAAAAGTCGCGGATGCAGGCCAATATTACGCAGCGTTTCGGTCGCTACGGCTCTTTGTATCTGACGGGAACCCGGCAGAGTTACTGGAATAGCGATAGTACCACCGACTCGTTGATGGCCGGGTATAACGCCAGCCTGGGGCCGGTGAACTACAACCTGTCGTGGAGCTACAGCAAGGGCAGTAATCAGGCACACTCGGACCGCACGGCCAACTTATCATTCTCGCTGCCTCTCAGCGCGTTGTTGCCGGGCAAGCAGGATATTCGCGGGCCGCAGACCCGGCTGACCGGTAATGCCAGCCGCAACAGCAATGGGCGCACCAGCTACACCGCAGGCCTCAGCGGCACGCTGCTGGAAGACCATAACCTCAGTTGGAACCTTCAGCAGGGCTACACCCGTCAGGGAGACAATGGTGGCGAGGACGGCGGCAGCGGCAACGCAAACGTCGACTATCGCGGCACCTATGGCAGCGCCTCGCTGGGCTACAGCTACAGCCAGGATTACCGTCAGGTGAACTACGGCATCAGCGGTGGCGCGGTAGTGCACCGCAATGGTCTGACCCTGGGCCAGCAGCCGGGAACCACCAGTATTCTGGTGGCGGCACCGGGCGCGGCAGGCGTTCCGGTCAGCAACGGCACCGGGGTGAAAACCGACTGGCGCGGCTACGCACTGCTGCCTTACAGCAGCGAGTACCGCGAAACGCGGGTCGAGCTGGACGCATCAAGCCTTGATGAGCAGACCGAGTTGGAGGAGACCTCCGTGCGGGTGGTACCGACTCGGGGCGCACTGGTTCGGGCTGACTTTAAGGCGCATAGCGGAGTACGTGTACTGATGCGCCTGACTTATCAAGGCAAGCCGCTGCCTTTCGGCACTACCGTATCAGGGAGTAATAGCAGCGGTATTACCGGCGACGATGGGGTGGTGTTCCTGTCGGGCATGGAGAGCGAAGGCGAATTGCAGGTGCAGTGGGGCAAGGGAGCGAACCACAAATGTACGGTGCGCTACCGAATAACAGAGCAGCAAATGCAGAGTTCCCCAATACAACTATCTGAAGTCTGTGTGCAGCGATAACGCACAGGGGCTTCATTCATCGGCGACCACGAACGGTCACTATATAACACAGTAAAAAGGAAAACTTACTATGGTAGTTAATTTCAAAAAAACTCTGCTGTCCGGCCTGATGGTGGCTTCTTTGGCGGTGGTTTCGGGCAATGTGCTGGCTAACCCTGTTGATGTGTCAGTTACTTTCACCGGTACCATTCTCGACAACACTTGTGATACTCCGACGGTAACGGATAGTGCCAACAACACCGTCGATTTTGGGCGTGTATCACTGTCTAATTTTGGTACCGCAATTGGTACAGAAGCGGCGGAAGAGGAATTCTCTCTTTCATTTACTAACTGTGGTGCTAGTGCCGAAGATGTGAATATTACATTCAGGGGAACAGCGGCTGCCGATAACATCTCGCTGGATAACGTATCCGGAACCGCTGCCGGTGTTGGTGTTAAAGTCTATGGTGGTCCGGCAACAGACACTGAGCTGACCATTAACACTGCGGCAATGGGGGAATACACGAGTTTGAGTTCAGGAACCGGTCCGCACTTGGTACCTCTTAAGGCCAAGCTGGTTAGAACTACAGAGGGAGCAGTTACGGCGGGGACACTGGATACACAAGGTATTTTGGTCGTGCATTATCCATAACGCAATCTCCGACGGGCATCCTGTATGAATAACGCATGGTTTGCCGTATTTAGCTGGCTGTGCCGTTAAAGAAGGACAGCGCCACCGAATGCTAGAGTCTGGCATCTGTGGTGGCGCTGGTGGAGGAATGGCCTGGAGCTTTCGGGAGATGAACCCGGAAGAAACGTTTTATTTCCGCTATATGGACGACTTTTTACTGCTGACGCGAACGCGCTGGCAACTGAGCCGGGGAATTGCGCGGCTGGCTGAGTATCTGGAACTCAGCGGCTTTGAGTGCTACACGGATAAAACTCAGACCGGCAGGCTGGAATACGGCTTTGACTGGCTGGGACTGTGGTTCGGGCCGGATGGCACGACGCCATCGAACCGGGGTTTACAAAGCCACCATGACCGATGTCTGCAGCTTTTTGAGCAGGCCCGTAGCAAGGTTTTTCCGACCAAGAAGCAAAATTACGGGTGCAGAGATACAGGGAATTATGGAAGAAAACTATCAACAGGAGTATAGCAAGTGCCTCTGACAAAATATTGGACCTCCTTAGCGCTCGTGCTACTTGTCGTCTCGCCCGCCAGCCTGGCCGATTACATAGTGGTGAGCCCTGATGGGGATCACGTACAAAGTGTGTATGTCGACGAAAGTTCTCCCGGTACCTCTCGGGTTTATAGTGGAGGATTTGTCTACCAGTGCTTTCGGGGTAATTATGCTAGTGGTGGAACCCAGGCTCCTTGTGCCGGCTTTGGAACTGAAACTCTGAATGTCCGGTGCTCTATTGAAGGGGAGGGAAATCCTATGGACGAAGGTGGGACTCGTTTGTCGCTTTACTGGGCTGCCGGAGGCGTTCCTGGCGCAACCGTGGGAGAAAGAGGTTATTCTGAATATGCCAATACTAGTGGAATGGCGTCGCTGTTGTGGAAGATCGATTTTGTTCCTGGGATATATGCGGGCAGATCCAATTTCTCCGCAGTCTGCAATATGGATTTGTCTGGTGTTAATGAGATCAGGACGCGGAATGGTGTTAAATTGACTGAGCCTTCGTATACATTTCAAGTGAGTCTGGGGTTTAAGTTCTACTACGGTGTTGAAATTAGCCGTCCCGGGCATGTGAGGGGACAACTGGGTGATACCTTGGAATTTCCGTTTACTATGAGGGTGCATAGTCGCTATGTAGGGAGCTATGGGCTGGATTGGTCAATCAATGAACCATGTGACCGATGGGCGCCACAACTACATGTTGCCGACGGTGGAGGCGGGGGAACTGTGGTTCTGACACCGAATAATGTAGACTCGGCCCTGGTAGCAGACAACCTTATTAATGAACTAAAAGTGTCTGTCACACCGGACCGTATTGGTGAATTTCAGTGTGTGGGCACCTTGACCCTTACACCGAATTAGTGATTTTCAAAGGTGCGTTTCTGATTTTTCATGTTGGTGGGTATTCAAAATTAATTATTACGGACAGGGGTATGATTATTTGTAAGGTGAAATTTTATAAGTACCGGAAATTTTAACGATTAATGATAATTTTCATTGCAAGATTTTTAACCATCCAAAGTGAAATGCCACTCCCATCAATTGTAAGAAAGGAAAGATACATATTTTGTGTCTGGTGATATTTAAGGTTTAAAGGGTGAGGAATAAAGAAGGGAAAAATCGTGGAGTAAATAGCGTTTCAAATACAGGAACAACTATTCTTTTTTATTTATAAACACAAGGAGTGTAATCATGAAATACCGACTGTTATTTAGTTCTGTACTCGTTTGTTCCACACTGGTTCTCTCTGCCTGCGACAGCAGCAGCGATAGTGCAGTGGATGTCAACAGCACCAAAATTCTTGACGGTAAAGCGTCCATTGTGCTGCCCGAGGGATACAAGAGAATGCCAGATGAGATGCTGGTGAAAAAATATGATACAGCGCAGCGACCAAAAGAAGCCTGGTATGTAGAAAGCGAAGGCGGAAAGGTGACCCTGGCCTTCAGCATGACCGCCAGCCCGATGAAAGAGTCCCAGCTTCCGGAATTTGCCGGGGTGATGAAAAAGCAGCTGAGCGCATTTTCACCGGAAGCCTCTGAAGTTACCGTAAACGGTAAAAAAATGCAGCGTCTGCAGATGACCACGCCGGATGCGGGTAATCCCGACGGCGGGATTTATAACGTGATGCAGTTGTCCTCCCTTGACGGCAAACTGTTAATTACCACGTTTAACAGCACCACGGACCTGAAAGACAAATATAGCGCTGCGGGTGTGGAAGCACTCTCCTCGCTGAAATACTGAGCACATCCGGGGTAACGACGTCGCCCCGGACAGGAGAATAACCCGGGCACCACACGGAGGACAGATGAACAAGGATATCTTGCGCAGTCAGGTTTACGCCTTGCTGACAGTGGTAATGTGGTCCGGTGCTTATGTGTATACCAAAGCCGCCTTACTGACCTTTTCAGCCGGTACTCTCGGGCTGCTGCGTTGCGGGGTGGCAACGCTGTGCCTGATGACTTTGCTGGCCTGTCATCGGCAGCTGGCAGTGGCCTGGCGCGATATCCCTGCTTTTATTCTTTCTGGCACGTGCGGTTTTGCTCTCTATTTTTTAGCTTTTAATACCGGCAGCCTGTTCCTTAATCCGACGACTGCCAGCATAATTATCGCTCTGTGTCCTATAATAAGCGCACTTCTTGCACGGGTGATATTTAAAGAAAAGCTGCGCTTACGACAGTGGCTGGCCACGCTGGCTGCGTTTTCCAGCGTGGCATTTATTGTGCTGCAGCAGGGCTCGTTGCAGGTATCGCAGGGAGTTATCTGGATGCTGGGGGCCGCCGTTCTGTTGGCTGTCTATAATATGATGCAGCGCCTGATGACTCGGAGGATTTCAGCCCTACAGATGACGGCTTACAGCTTTTTGTTTGGCACATTGTGGCTAATGGGATATGCCTCGGAAGCGCTGAACGAGCTGCACCGCGCACGGCCGGGGCCGATGGTGTTGGTGTTTCTTTTGGGCATTTTCCCCGGTGCATTAGCATACGTTACCTGGGGAAAGGCGCTATCACTGGCAGAAAATACTGGGCAGGTGACGAACTGGATGTTTATGACACCATGCCTGGCGCTGTTGCTGGAATATGTCGTTACTGGACATTATCCCGATGTAGCGACGATTATCGGCGGGGGCATTATCCTGCTGAGTCTGCTAATTTTCCTGAAAACAGATAAAAAATCATGAACGATAAATGCGAAAGAAAAAACCAGTATGCAGCGCTTTTATCTGGTTGTTCTGCACTCTGATACGGAGCTCGGAGGTGATTTAGTATAATGATATATAAGTGGTTTTATCACCTTCCGGTTGTGCTGATGTACGGTCTGTTATTGTTTTCCGTTTCCCACGAACTGAGGCAGGCGTTTGTGTCGCCACTGAGAAAAAACGACAGGAGATCGCATAGAATTATATCTGCTGCTCTTACCTTTATTTTCGTCACGGCTTATTTTAATATTTATCGGTGCATTAGGTTTTATAGGACCCATACCGGTTATCATCTACCGTGAGCAATGACTATCAGAGGATAAAGCTATGCTGCTCTAGATTAAAGGTTACTTATGGCCACCTATAATCTCAGGCCTGCGGTTTGAACTACCATTATTTTTTTGGTTTACCTGCCGTGCCGGTCGCAATCTTGAGTAGGCTGACATATTTTTTTTGGGCGTTGCTCTTGGGATATCTATTCTTGTGCTAGCAAAGAAGGTAGAAGGGATATATATCCGTAATAAGTATTTTTATTTGTGAAAGTGGTGAAAATATGATATGTAACAGCCAGTTTCGTGGCGTTATTTCATCATTTTAAGTAAGAAGTATCTCTCCGTTTCTGTTTGCTACAACAGCATATGTGGAAAATTATCCGGAACCCAAGGGTGCTATTTATATATTTTTAACGCTCATGTGTCTTATTATCATCTCGAGTCCATCGTTTCATTATGTTAATGGAACTGTTTCATCAAAGGGATGCGCGTGAGTCCGTCAGTTTTCTTGGTGTTTATTTTACCGCTTTTATTGCTTTCCAGTGTCTGAAAAACTCGCCAGAACTCAGCCCATACATGCAACAGAGTGACTAGCACTGACATATTATCAATATCTAGTTTACGTAGTATGTTTTTTCTGTGAAAGCTAATCCTTTTGTTACTTATGCCTTGTTGATTTCCTATATCGATTAAGCTGATTCCGTGATGAATACCCCGTATTATCCGTTCTTCCATTTCTGTTAAGGCATGCTTTTTAGGCCAGTAAACGCTTTCCTTGGCTACGCTTGAGAGAAAATAATAAAGTTGATCCAAAGTGGCATTGCGTGGGAACGCCTTATATCGACTGTTATTCAGAGCAGTAAATGGATCATGGCATGTAATGTTAACTATTGATGTGCTCATAAAAACATAGAGATTATCTTTCCCTGAGTCAATGATCCAAATGTTATCTTTTTTAGCTAGCGGTAAATAGCGTTGTAATTCAACCAGTCCAAGGGTAAGAAATTCATCAGAAGAAAAAATATACATATCTTTATACCTCCATCGAGTTTAACGCATTCACAAACTTAAAGTCCTCATTTAAATATATACGGGCTATCTATGAGGCATCTCCTGTTAGCAGCATTATTAATGTTTAGGGCTACATCCAATTATTATGGTATGACTTATTTATAAATATAGCGATGTTAATATCGTTATAACTAACGTTATCCACTCGTCATGGATGTCAGTTCTAATCTTCCCGTATTTAGAGAGATATAATGAACTTTATTGATACAATAACTGGTACGTTGATTTCCATTGTGGTATTGTAAGCTACATTGCTCTTGAATATACTATAAAAATATTTTTTGATAGAAAGGTAATTTCAGATCGCCTATTTTTTATTTAATTAAGGCTGGATTAACTCATGTCTATGCTGTTTTTCTTTTGGACCTTAATGTTAGTTTTATTTTTGGTATAAAGTGGAATTACCCTGGCAGGAACAAGGTAATACCCTTGTCCTCTGGCACGTATAAATAATTCTCTTTGAATACCAACCTTTTCCAGTTTGCTTTTTAAACCCCGCATTACCTGCCAAAGGCGACTGTAGGAGCCGGACAGATTGTTCCTTTCCCATACACTAAAGATAATATCGTCATCCGTAACAATCCCTTTGTCAGCATTCTGCATAAGATAATCAAGTAGTTCGCCCATGGTCTTTCTTAAGTGGCATACCTCGCCACGATTGCTAATAACCTGGTGTTGTAAAGGTAAATAGAGAACTGAGGAATCAATAAGATATCCATATAATTTACTCATATGCATGTCCGTAATCACTCCATGTTCAGATGTCCAGAGGTTCCGTTTATTTGTTTATCATATATCTAAATCATACTATTTAAACCCATACTTTAAAAAAATAATTTATGAAGTTTAAAGTGATGCCTAAACCCAGTGAAGCAAGATCTAATCTTGTTTTTTTGTTTTATTTAAATGGATGTAACGGTGATGATAAAAATCATCACGGAAACTCACATCTCAAAAAAAATAATCCTATGAAGATGAAAGTGTCTTTTATACATCCAAAACCAAATATTAATCTTTTTGTTAAATAAATGTTTAAAAGATTCGCGTGAATAACTTATATAAGATGTTCTCCTATCATCTTTACTTGAGTTAAAATTTATCTCTTTGGCTGTTATTTTTATATCTAAAACTGCAACCTTTCGTTTATTTAGTTTGTTTGTCTGTTTTTTAGTTTATTTAAGGTTTGTTGAGCTATTTTTCAGCTTTTTTACATAAATGATATGGTGAAAAAAGTAAAGTCTTCTCAAGTTATTGTGAGAAAGGCTCGGGAATATCTACGAAAATGTATCGCATGCAGATAATCCTAATCTGATGGAGAGGGAGAGGGAGAGGGAGAGGGAGAGAACTTGTCGAACCGACCAAAAGATCTTGGCATCTTTGAGCCGGGATAAAATTTTAGTGGAAGGATAATAGGAAGGGGGGGGATATCCAGCAACTGTTAACGCAAACTCGGCATAGTGACGCTGTTTAAAATCAGGCGGACCGGTTGTACAAGCGAATATGCTCCAAGATTGGCAACGTGACGGAATGTATTTATCTGAATGGTGGCATGATAATGGCTCCGGGCGGAGCAATATGTACGAGGATAAACTGAATGAAAATACTGAATAACATGCATGTATCGCCAGCAGTCCCATGCTGCGCAGTGGAAACACCGGGGGGAATGTCACACTCCTTTATGTAGCATTGCCTAATCTTTAGGGCTGGCCGTTCAGGAACTGGCTACACCTCTGTTTTGCATGAATAAATCCATGCATACTCTGAACCGAATACCAGTAGACCATCGTGGATTTTCTTCATTCTGAAGTTACGTGATTCTCTCGTCTTGATACCAAAAATATGGTTATTCAGGTGTTCAGGAGACTCATCAGTAAAGATCGGCTGAATCATGACGAGCGTTGCTTGATACAGCTCATTATTTAATCGATTAAACTGATATGTGCCTTGTCGGTAAATTTTACTCATAGAGCCATCTTTCTGATGGTAAAACCCTTTCATTGTCATGCTTAAATTTTTATTTTGAACGTTAATTTTTATATTGGCTTTTATATATTCCCCATCGTTGATTTGGATGTTTGATTGGCCAGAACAGGAGAAAGTCTGCGAGTTAGAATAGAAAGTGCGCCCAAGCAGGGAAATAGATACCATCAATAATGTTATGATTACACTCATCGTAATCCATCTTTTGCTTATCATATTATATTCCTGTAAAGGTAACTATGACACTCTCTTGTATTTGACTCGGAACTACGGCAGTGTATAAGGGATTCAAACTTTGTTTTAATTGAGTCATTGTCAAGATAATAAACAGTATCTTTTTTGTCACATAGCAATGCTGTCTTTTTTAATAATTTCTCAACGTTACTTTTTGCGTCATTATCTTTGTTTATTATATGAACCTCACAACCATCGATATTCACTACCTCGTTTGCATTTTCCGTGCTTAACAACCGTATAAGGCGAATGTCAAAAAAACAAAAAAGTAATATGATCGAAAATATAAAGCAGGCTACTAGCATGGTTTTTTTGTTATTTTTTATATTGATTTTTTTTGTATTGGCGTTGGCCTTGTTATCGTTGATAACATCCAGTCTCACTTCATCTGATAGTAGGACGCCTACTCTTGGCTTGGTGACCAGTATGTCCTTCTCAATGCCCAAATCACGGAATCCTTTCCTCAGCATAGATAGGTTCTGACTCAGATTACTACTGCTATCTACCAGTTCATTTTTTTTAAAGATATCATCGAGTAAACGATCACGGGGGATTGCAGAGCCCTTGTTTTTAATTAAATACTCCAGGAGATTACTTCCTGGTATATTTAACGGTATGATATCATTGGTTTTAGCATGGATAAGGCAATGCTCTCTGGTGTTAAATTCGATAATATCTTCAAAGATATAGTTCATATCCCACCCCACGACTAAAAGGCGGTCAATATAGCATTGTTATTTTATATAATCTTAAGCTTTTTTACATGTTTGAATGGTTATGTATTCTTTTGTAATTAATAATAAAATCACTTATTTTTATAAACGTTCTCGTTACATATTTTTGTTTAATCACTAACAAAAGGGGTATTGTTATCTTATCTCGACGCTAGGAAGAGATGATTATTACAATCAATCCATTCTGTTTTCTTGTCAAGCATTTATCATGGGCAGGCGAGACGGTTACTTCAACAATTCCGTGGTGGCTCAGGCTTTGCTTTATCTAATCATTTCACGGTAACTGGCTGAAATCTCTTCGAGTATAGCGGATGCTTGATTCGAGTAATACAGTAAATTCGCTGACTTTCCTCATGATTCCGAGGCAAATGAAATGGTTTAGTCACCCAGTTTTCGGGACAATCGATTAGCCACAATGTTTAAATAGATCCAGCATGCATCTGTCTTGTTCTAAATGACCTATCAGTCATTGTTATAGCGAGCTGGTAATCCAGCTAATTGGGATCTCAACCTGAATTTTTACTACGGTTATCAATTTGCTGACAATTGATGAGACTGCGAGCCCGAACATGATCTATTTATGATCAGCAGTTACTGATGCATTACAGCCCCTGTGGCGGCGCTTTTGATGCTGTTCCTGCAGTGCTATCTGCGGATACGCCAAAAAATGTGGCGTCGGTATTGGCCAGCCCAGCCTTAATCGGCTGGATAATAATGCTGGCCTAGCGGCGGCAAAATGGCAGAGTCTATTGACTTGGCCAGGCGCTGGCACCTGCCCGGCAGTGACGTGTGGTAAGCAGCGCCAGCGCGGCGATTAGCTGTTTTTTCATGTTTGTTTCCTCAGGCGAAGTCAATGCGCAGATAACCCCGAGAGGTCACCGGGCCTTCTGCCGGTTTAGCCCCGGTGATGCTGACCGGATACACCTTGATGGTGACGTTGGCGCCGGCCTCTTGCAGCTTGAACGGCAGCACGCTGGAAAAGTCATTCGGCGTCAGCGGCCGGTCGTTAGCGTCGGTGATGACAAAGCCGACGTCCTTGTTATTGGAAACCAGCGCGTTGCCGGCGGTATTATCGGCCTGCACGCGCAGGGTCAGATTGGCGTAGGCGTCGATGTTGTTACACTTGATGCCCAGATTGCGCGCTATCGGATTCACCCCGCTGGCCTTGGCGCCGGCGGTTTTAAATGCCCCGGTAGAAACGTTGCCAAAGTCGACGGTAACGATCTGCCCGGCGTTGATCACACAGGTCTGCGGCACCGTGATACTGTAGTTAAGGTAGACGTTGGCCATTACCACGGCTTGATGGCTACAGCTGGCGCCTGGGCAGGCGCCCCAGCGGCCGAGGAAGACATTATTGGCGTAGGTGCCGTTGATCAACGGCCGGATAATCTTTAGCGAGGAATCCCAGGTTGTTGGCGCAGCCACACCGCTGTTAAGCCCGGGCTGGCATGTATCAATTCGTATAGCCTGCCGGTTAAAGGGTATATACCCAGCTCCACAGGAATTCCGTAAGCGGACGGCCACGGCGAAATAGTCATCAACCGGTTGATATACCCAGTCAGTTGGCGAGGTGCCGAAAGGGGGCAGGGTGCCGTCTATCTTACTGAAAGAAATAGATGTATAGCCGGGAGAGAAAATGCCAAAAAAGCCGGTGTCTATATAGCCAACGGAAAAAGTGGTACTGGGCTCAGTATGGCCCACCGCATTATCGGTTAACCCCAGGGTTTTATTGATCGACAGATTAATGGTCTGGTTGCAGCCGGAACAGGCGGCCTGCGCCGGGCTCAGCAGGCAAGCTGCGCCAAGCAGCACAAACATCCACATCGCTATGAAAGAAACGGTCATCACAGGCCTCCTGCCTTGGCATGGTTTATTGCTGGCTTTCGCTGCCCTGCGGCAGCCGGTAAGACACTTCACAACGCTCCACCGCACCGTGGCCGCACGCCACCTGCAGCTTGCCGCTTAGCGGCAGGCCAGACAGCTAGCGCTGGCGGTTTTCGCCGACGCTGCTGGCATCGCTGCCGTTTGGCTGCGTGGCGGTTCGCCGCCGCTTCTCGCTGCTGCAGCCGATTACATTACTGATATTCCAGCGAAAATGTGGCGTCGGCATTGGCCAGACCGGCCTTGACCGGCTGCGCGGTGGCGACGTACTGGCCGTAAAATTGCAGATTCTGCTTACCCGGCCCGGCCTTGAGCGGATAAATGCCGCTGGGCTTGCCCAGCGGGATACGGTTTTTGTCTTTATCAAGAATGGCCAGCCCGACGTTCTGTGCCGAGCCGGCGCCGGTTAGCGCCAGCAGGCTACTGTCGGCGCCGTTGGCGGTGCCGTTAAAGGTCATCTTGACGCCTCTGGCCCCGGCGTCGCAGTCTTCCAGCGTCAGGATAAAGGGTTTGGCCAGCGTCTCCGGGTTGACGGCAAACTGCTTGTCCGCCCAGTCGCCCATCTGTACCGTCTGGTTTTGCGAAGCCAGGCTGACGCTACAGGTGTTGGCAACCAGATTGGCGGTGATCGAAATATTGATCACCCCCAGATCGGCCCGGCAGTGGAGCGTGGCGAGCAGCGCCAGCGCGGCGATTAGCTGTTTTTTCATGTTTGTTTCCTCAGGCGAAGTCAATGCGCAGATAACCCCGAGAGGTCACCGGGCCTTCTGCCGGTTTTGCTCCGGTGATGCTGACCGGATACACCTTGATGGTGACGTTGGCGCCGGCCTCTTGCAGCTTGAACGGCAGCACGCTGGAAAAGTCGTTCGGCGTCAGCGGCCGGTCGTTAGCGTCGGTGATGACAAAGCCGACGTCCTTGTTATTGGAAACCAGCGCGTTGCCGGCGGTATTATCGGCCTGCACGCGCAGGGTCAGGTTGGCGTAGGCGTCGATGTTATTGCACTTGATGCCCAGGTTGCGCGCTATCGGGTTAACCCCGCTGGCCTTGGCGCCGGCGGTTTTAAATGCCCCGGTAGAAACGTTGCCGAAGTCGACGGTGACGATCTGCCCGGCGTTGATCACACAGGTCTGCGGCACCGTGATGCTGTAGTTAAGATAGAGGTTGGCGATAACTATCGCCTGATGGCCGCAACTGATGCCAGGGCAGGCGCCCCAGCGGCCGAGGAAGACATTATTGGCGTAGGTACCGTTGATCAACGGTCGGATAATCTTTAGCGATGAATCCCAGGTTGTTGGCGTAATTAAGTTGGCAAGAATCATGGGTTTACATGACGGGGCGCCAACTGCAGGGCTACTAGATGGCACATAATGAGCTCCACATGCACTTCGCGCACGGATAGCAACGGCGAAATAATCATCTACCTGTTGATACACCCAGTCGCTTGGCTTGGTGCCAAAAGGGGGCAGGGTGCCGTCTATTCTGCTGAAAGAAAACGACAGATAGCCGCCGAAAAAGCCATAAAATCCGGTATTTACGCCGGAAATGGTAAAAGACGTACTGGGCTCAGTATGGCCCACCGCATTATCGGTTAACCCCAGGGTTTTATTGATCGACAGATTAATGGTTTGGTTGCAGCCGGAACAGGCGGCCTGCGCCGGGTTCAGCAGGCAAGCTGCGACAAGCAGCGTAAACAACCACATCGCTTTGAAAAAAACAGACATCACTGGCACCCCGCCTTGGCATAGTTTATTGCCTGGTGTTCGCTGCCCTGTGGCAACTGGTAAGACACTTCACAACGCTCCGCCGCACCGTGGCCCCACGCCACCTGCAACTTGCCGCTTAGCGGCAGGCCAGACAGATACACCTGGCCGTTTTCGCCGACGATGCTGGCACCGCTGCCGTTTTCCTGCGCCACGGTGGCGCCAAACGGCACCGCCTTACCATTGCGCTGCTGCAGCATCATCAAGGCTCTGGCGCCAATGCGTGCCGCAAACTCGGCGCGTACCACTGCGCCTTTGGTCGGTATAACGTTCACCACCGCATCGTCCAGATCGGCATTGTCTTGCAGGGTGGTCGGGTCAAGCGCCACCCGGTTCAGGCGATAGGTGGTGGCGTAGGGCATCACCGCATAGCCGCGCCAGTCGGTGCTGACGCCGGTGGCATTTTCAACCGCTACCGCTTTGGCGCCGGCGGCGGCCACCAGCACGTTGGTATCGCTGAGCGGCTGGCTAAGGGTGACGCCGTTGGCGTGAGCGGTAATCCCGCCGCTCAGGCCATAGTTCACCTGCCGGTAGCCGCTGCTGTAGCTGTAGCTGAGGTTGCTGTTGCCGTAAGTTCCCTGGTAGTTCAGGTTGGCGCTGCCGTTGCCGCCGCCCCCGCGGTTGCTGTACCCCTGCATGACGCCGTAGGTCAGGTTTTTGCCCGCCAGCAGGCTACCGCTAACGCCGGCCTGCTGGGCCAGTTGCCCGTGGGTGTCGGTGTTGGCCGCATAGGTGGCATAAGCGGTGCTGGAGGAGCGGGTGATATCGCTGGCCGCGCCGCCGCCCGACAGCCACTTGCCAAGCGGCAGCGAAAGGTTGAGCGCCACGCGCTTATCGGCCTCTGCCAGCCCCGGACTTTTGTTATGGCTGTAGGAAAGGCTATAGCTGATGTCGTTCCAATAGGCGCTGTAGCCGGCTTGCAGCAGATCGTTTTTCTCGTCGGTGTGCCAATAGGTTTGTCGGCTGCCGGTCAGGAACAGTGAGCCATAGTCCCAGACCTGCTGGGTGATATTGACCTGCACCCGCCCCTTTTTGGAGTATTTGAGGTTGTAATACTGATTGGCCGTCGGCTTGACGTCGACCGGGCCATCCTGGGTGTTGAGCGAATAGCCACTCATACGGCGATAACTGGTGTCATCCAGCGTGTAGAAGCCTTCGGTCGAATAGCGGTACCCCAGCAACTGGAAGTTGGTTCCCGCCTCGTTCAGCGACTTGGCATAAAGGAAGCGCAGCGACTGCCCCTGGTGACGGCTGTCGTCCGCCAGGCGGCTGTTGGCCTGGGTAACGTCCGCCGACATTGCGCCCCAACTGCCCAGATTCTTGCCGGCGCCAAAGGCAAAGGCGGCATAGTCGTTCGACAGCTGGCTGCCGCCGTACAGCGTGACGCCAGCCGGCAGCCCCCAGATCAGCGTACCCTGGGCAAACCCCGGTTTGCCTTTATTGCCGTCGCCGCTGCGGTACTGCCCGGCGGTGGCGGCATACTTTATCCGCCCCTCGCGTTGCAAAACCGGCACGGCGGAATAGGGCACGGTAAAGCGGCTGATGCTGCCGTCGCTCTCCTGCACCTCGACCTTCAGGTCGCCGCTGGACGACGTGGGGTAGAGATCGCTAATGGCAAAGGCCCCGGGGGAAACGTAGGTCTGGTAAATGACATAGCCGTTCTGGTTGATGGTCACCTTGGCATGGCTCTTGGCCACGCCGTGCACCGTCGGGGCAAATCCGCGCAGGCTGTCCGGCAGCATATTATCGTCGGAGGCAAGCTGCACGCCGCGAAAATTGACGCTGTCAAACACGTCGTTGGGGCTGATGTGATCGCCCAGCGTCAGCTCGCCCTTGAGCGGAATGATGGCCCGTTGCAGGTAGGTGTTGATGTGCTGCCACTGGTTGGCATGCTGGCCGGCGCCGCTGCTGTATGACCAGCTGGAATTATCGCGCAGCCGCCACGCGCCCCAGTTGAAGCCGCTATTGAGGTTAAGAAAATAGCTATTGTTGGTGCTGGCTCCCCAGCTGTTACCACCGCTGAAATTATAGGTCAGCAGCGCGGCGGTGATGCCGTTATCCCACTGGTCGGGCGGGATGTAACCACGCACGTTATTCACCAGCATCACCTGTGGAATGCTGATCTTCAGCCGTTGCTTTTCAAAATCGAACTCGGACTGCGCACCCTCAATGACCTCTGGCAGCGGCAGGCATTGTTCGGGCTTTAATACGGTCAATTTGCTTTGCATGGTCATATTAACGTTCAGCGCGCTGAGCTGATTATATGACAGGCAGGGCAGCAGGCCGCTGTCATCATGTGCCGGCGCGTCTTTGTCTACGGGGACAAAGTTGATATTACGGGTGGCAACGTAATCGTCGTTAAGATAAAGCTCAACGTGATATTGCCCGGCGGCCTGCCCCTCGTCTTTTTCGAAACGCGACAAATCGGCGATAGCCGTAGGATCGCCTGACAGGAACGACGGGTTAAAGAATATCTCCGCGCTGACAGAGGCTGATGGCAGCATTGCAACCATAAATAGCGCCGGGCTGAAATAAGACCAGGTGCAATGGGGCAGGCAGCACTGTCTTAATCGCTGTGCGCACTTGCTAACAGCAAATGACCGCATAAATACTCCTTTATTTTAGGCAGCAGGTTCCCTGAGAGCCAAACAAGCCTCTGTAACACCTGTCCCTCGAAAATGTTTTTATTATTTCATTACGCCATTGATACTGGGCGTATTGGCGCCATAGTCATTAATTGTTTGGTATTTTATCGAGCCGTTAACGCCGGCCGGAATGGCAATGTCGGTATTGCTTTTGGGGGCCGCCATGGTATTTGGCAAATTGTGATTGCCAATATTAAAATTCACCAAAGTAATATAATAAGGCGTTGGATTATTAATGCTTATCTTGTTGCCCTGCTTATGGAACGTCAGCTTGGCCGGCGCATCTGCTGGCGACATCGCCAACCCCGCAGGGCGCACAAACAGTTTGATGCGCGACAACACGGCCAGTTGCAGCACGTTTTTGCCCTGTACCGCCTCGCGTTCGACCGCCGGGATCGCCTTGACGTTGATCCAGTAGACGCTTTCACGATCCGTCGGCGGCGTCTGGCCCACGTACATGATACGCAAGGTGTTTTCCCCCTGCGGTTTGCTGACGAACAGCGGCGGCGTCATGATGAAATCAGTGGTTTTTTCGCCGTTGGTTGTCTCGACCCAGGACTGAATCAAAAAGCGCAGATTCTTGTCGCTGTTGGTCACGGCCAATGAGGCCTGTTTGGCATCTGCCGGATAGACCACCCGCGTTGCCCCCAGCGCGATGCCACCGGCCTGCGCGGCAAAGCTGCTGATGGCAAGGGTGGAAAAAAACAACGTTAACCCCAGTTGGCGCAGTGATTTTTTGTTGAACACGCTGACCTCGTTGATGATTGATTGCCTTATTGATAGGTAAGAGCGAACCACGCCCAGCTATTGGCCTCACCGCCGGTAACCTGACGCGAGGTTGCGCGATAGCGAGCGGAAAAATGCAGCCTGGTCTCCCGGTCATTAATCATGGCCAGGCGGCTCGGCGGGGCGTTGGGCACCATCAGATCGCCATGGTCGTCAAACAGCGCCAGCCCGATACCGGGGCCACCCTGCGCGCCGTTGCCGGCTTTCAGCACCAGAGGATCCTTGCCGTCGGTCACGCCCCAGAAACTGACGCCCACCGCGTGGTAGATAGCCCGGTTGCAGCCAGTCAGATCGATACTGAATGCAACCGGAGGGGAATAGCTGCCCAGCCCGCTGAACTGGTTACTGCGCACGTCGCCCATTTCGACAATCTGAGCTTCGCTGCCGGTGCTGACTGAACAGGCTGCTGCCGTAATTGCACCGCGAAGTTTCACCTGCCCGCCATCAATGATGACGTGATGGCGATTCCCCGCCAGGGCAACCGCGGAAGACAGCATCAGCGCGGCAGAGATAATCGTTGAATATCGCAATGTAGGCTCCTTAACCGTCATGGCTCCGTGCGCAGTTCATCCCAAAGCGGAATGTTTATTGATATTGCATGGTAAAGGTGGCGTCAGCGTCGGCTTCACCTGGGGTAACCGCTTTGGCGGTGGCCTTGTAGCGTGCGGTAAAGTGCAGAATGTTTTTGCCGTCGGCCAGGGTGAAGGGGGCAGAGTAGCTGGCACCGTTCGGGATCAGCACGTTATCCAGATGATCGCGGATTTCGATGCCTACGCCCGAGGCAACGCCGGCGGCGCCGCCACCGGCGTTGCTGACGCCGAGCACGGTGTTATCGGTTTTGTCGGCCGCGCCGTTAAAGGCAACCGAGGCTTTGGTCGACACTGCGGTATCGCAATCCTCCAGCTTGATGGTAAAAGGCACCTTGCCGGAATAGTCGCCCGCAGCGGCAAACTTGGCGGTGCGATACTGGCCAAGGTTCACGGTCTGATCGGTAGAGTCTGCGCTCACCGCGCAGGCGGCATTGACGATACGACCGACAAAGTGAATATTGCCGCCATAGGTGGTTGCCGTGGCAGCCAGTGCCGAGGCGCCGGTAGTCAGCAGTGCAGTCCCGATCAATATGCGAGATAAATTCTTGTACATGAAATTTCCTTTTAAATTATTTAATGGGAATTGCGCAGCCAAATATCCAAATACGGGCAGTAGCCGTTTGGCCGGCAAAAGAATAATGATGACGGGAGGTTAAACGGTGATTAAACGGTGTGTTCTGATTTAAGTAACGTTATAAAACACCAATCAACCTGATATAAAAAACCTCTAGTGATTTATGCGTTATTTTTATTTATTACCTATAGTTGTTGCGATAAATATCGCCTATCTTGCGACATCCTAGTGACATTGTGTCACCTTGCCAGGAAACGCGCACCCGCAGGTAATGCGGGGTGTGGGGCTGAATTACGCAAATTGTAGCCATTGTATTTTCTGAATCAAACCGTCTGGTTGCTAATTTTCGTGTTATTTATTCCATTAATAATAACGACGATAATCACGCTGCGGTTTTATTTTAACTTGATGCTAATTTATTATCACTAAGTCGGTGCCTGTTGGTTTTTATATAACGGAGGCGGGAGGAAGAAGTTAAATTAAATTAAATTTATTCTTTGAGCGTTAAGGCAAACCTATATTCCTTGTCGATGGATTCTGCTGTTTCCCCGATTGTCGACCATAACAAGGAATAGATTAATGACGAAGCAAACGACGAAGTTCAAACTGGCGCTGGTGGCGCTGGCTATTTCCGGCTCGCTATTTGGCGAGGTGGCGTTAGCCGCCCCCGGAGCCGGCTCTTATGAGGCCGGCGGTGGCCTGGCCCCGGGTGCGGATTCGGTGGCGGTGGGCGCCGGTGCGGCGACGGACGCGTTGACCGATCGGCAGACCGCTCTTGGCGTTAACGCCACCACGCAGGGGCGGGGATCGACGGCGGTAGGCATGAACGCCGGGGCAACCGGCACCGAATCCGCAGCCTTGGGTAACGAAGCCAAGGCCAGCGGCGACTTTTCCACCGCGGCCGGTTATTACGCGTCGGCCAGCGGCGTGCAGGCGACGGCGATTGGCGAAGAGGCCAGCGCCAGCGCGGACAATGCCAGCGCGTTTGGCAGCAAATCCAAAGCCTCCGGCGTCAATTCCGTGGCGCTCGGCGTCGGTTCGGTGGCAACGGAAGATAACGCGGTATCGATCGGTGCACCGGACGCTACCCGCAAAATGACCAACATGACCGATGGCGTGGCGGCCACCGACGGCGCCACCGTCGGCCAGCTTAATACCGCTGCCAAAACCTTGCAAGATGGCATAGATGCCAACAAAACCGCTATTGGCGTCAACGCCGGCGCCATTGCCGACCAGCGACTGGCGCTGGACAAGGCGCAATTGGCCGCCGACCAGGCGGGCACGGCGGCGGTCAACGCCCAGGCCGGCGCAGACGCTGCCGCGACGGCCGCGGCTAACGCACAGGCGGGCGTCGATAAAAATGGCGCAGATATCGCTATCCATCAGCAGGCAATTGACAAGGCGCAGCAGCAGGGGCAGCAGAACGCCAGCGATATCGCGGCCAATAAAACGCTGACCGAAGGCGCGCAAAAATCGGCGGATCTGGCGCAAGCCACGGCGAATACGGCGACCACGGCGGCGGCAGGCGCGCAGCTGACGGCAGACAAGGCGCAGGCCGGCGTCGATGATAACGCGCAGAAAATTGCTAAAAACAGCAGCGACATCGGCAGCAATACGCAGCAGATTGCCGATACCACCAATAAATTCAATCAATTTGCCGAGGCTACGACTAATACCACCAGCGAACTTGACGGTAAATTGACGCAGCAGGCCGGTCAATTGAATCGCGTCGATACGCAAACGCAAAGCAACACCCGTTCGATTGGCCAGCTCAGCAGCCGCATGGATCAGTTTGATACTCGTTTGGGGCAGCAAGACGCCAAAATCAATCACCTGAACAAACGCCTGAATGCCGGCGTGGCCTCTGCGTTCGCCATGTCGCAGATCCCGCAGGTGATGACGCCTGGCGCGTCGATGTTTGGCATCGGTGGTGGCACCTTCCACGATTCAAGCGCCGTCGCCATGGGGCTGTCTACCGCCACCCAGGGTGGGATGGTGGTCAAGTTCAGCGGTACCGCCAATACGCAGGGTGACTATGGCCTGGGCGCCGGCGTTGGCTGGCAGTTTTGACGCACAGCGACCGCGCTGATGGCCGTTGATTGGCCGCGGCACCCGCCTCGGCCAACCGTCGGTTAACCGCCAGGGCGTTGATCCGCGATATGGGGTCACGCCTGGCGGCAGTATCGCCCGGTTGACGGTTTACCGGGCCAGGGCGATGTCTGCCGCCGTTGGTCGATTATGCAGATGGCATGATAAGGAGACGAGCGTGGCTCTACATAGCGTCACGGAAGCGGCAAAGCTGGTCGGCGTGACCCGGCGTACCATCTATCGCCATATTGCCAGCAACAAGCTGCAGATTGCGGAAGGTCAGGGCGACAACATCAAAATAGACACTGGCGAACTGTTGCGCGTCTATCAACTGCCGGCACAGGCGCTTACGCCAAACGGTGCGGCCATCCTGCTGGAAAAACTGCTGCTGATGCAGCAGGATATCGCGCTGCTTACCCAGTCCGTCAATGAGATCAAGGCCAGGCTTGGCACGCCGGCACCGGCAGAAAAACAGCGTGGGCTGCTGGGTTGGGTAAGAAAAGCCAAAAGGCATAATCCCTGATCCCCGGCTTTTTGACTGCCTTGCCACAGGTGTTAAGATAGGCGGTCTTTATACGCCACCGGTGTATCAGCATGTCGAACAGATTGGGGATGGCTTTGGGCAGAGGAAGCATAACGGTAGGGTGGCGTCGCATCGCGGTGTGTCTGGCACTGGGCCTGCTGCTGGCGGGGTGTTCCGGCAAAAACAGCTATAATCGCGATTATGACAAGCTGCCCAAAGGCAGCTATAGCGGTAAAACCTACACCGTCAAACGCGGCGACACGCTGTATTACATTGCCTGGATCACGGATAACGAAGTCAGCGATCTGGCGCGCATCAACAAAATCCGCCCGCCCTATAGCCTGGCGGTCGGGCAAAAACTCAGGGTAACCCCGAGCGCGACGGCGTCCTCCACTGGCCGCAAATCGGCTGGCCGTTCCTCTGGCACGGTATTGGCGAAAAGTACCCCGCCGCCGGGTGCCGCGCGCTGCTGGCGCTGGCCGACCAGGGGTAAAATCCTGGTCAAGTTCTCTAATTCCGACGGCGGTAACAAGGGCATCGATATCGCCGGCAGCCGTGGCCAAGCGGTGTACGCGTCGGCCACGGGCAAAGTGGTCTATGTGGGTAACCAGTTGCGCGGTTATGGCAACCTGATCATGATCAAGCACGGCGAGGACTTTATTACCGCCTATGCCCATAACGACAGCACCCTGGTGCGCAATGGCCAGCAGGTAAAGGCCGGGCAGAAAATCGCCACCATGGGCAGCAGCGGTACCGATTCGGTGCGCCTGCACTTCCAGATCCGCTATCGCGCGACGGCGCTTGATCCATTGCGCTATCTGCCGCCGCAGGGCAGTTCGCCATCATGTTAAACAACAGGCCGGTTAATACCGGCCTGTTGCATTTACGCTGATTTAACCAACAGTTCCGGCGTAATGTCGCCGATGCTTTTGGCCCCGGTCAGCGTCATCGCCACACGCATCTCCTTGTCGATCAAGCTCAGCAAGTTGGCCACGCCGGCCTCACCGGCAGCGGCCAGCGCATAGACAAACGCCCGCCCCAGCATCACGCTATCGGCGCCTAGCGCTATCATGCGCACCACGTCCAGCCCGTTGCGGATGCCGGAGTCGGTCAAAATGGCGATATCTCCCTTGACCGCATCGGCAATGGCCGGCAGGGCGCGGGCAGTGGACAACACGCCGTCCAATTGGCGGCCGCCATGGTTGGACACTACAATGCCGTCGGCGCCAAAGCGCACCGCGTCTCTGGCATCTTCCGGGTCAAGAATACCTTTGATAATCATTGGCCCCTGCCAGAATTCGCGGATCCACTCCAAATCCTGCCAGGAAATCGACGGATCGAAGTTGGCGCCCAGCCAGCCGATATAATCTTCCAGATTGGTTGGCGTACCGCGATAGGCCGACACATTGCCAAGATCGTGGGGCTTGCCGTGGATGCCGACATCCCAGGCCCATTGCGGATGGGTCATCGCCTGCCATACGCGGCGCATGGCGGCGTTCGGGCCGCTCATGCCGGAGTGCGCATCGCGGTAGCGTGCACCAGGTACCGGCATATCAACGGTAAATACCAGGGTTTTTACCCCGGCGGCCTGCGCTCGCTCCAGCGCGTTGCGCATAAAGCCACGGTCTTTCAGCACATACAGCTGGAACCACATGGGCCGATCGATGGCCGGCGCCACCTCTTCGATAGGGCACACTGAAACGGTCGACAGGGTGAACGGAATGCCTTTGGCGGCGGCGGCGCGTGCGGCCTGCACTTCACCACGGCGGGCGTACATGCCGGTCAGCCCGACCGGCGCCAGGATCACCGGCATCGCCAATTTTTCGCCGAACAGGGTGGTTTCCAGGCTTAGCTCGGACATGTTTTTCAATATGCGCTGACGCAGCGCGATATCGGCCAAATCGGCGGTGTTACGCCGCAGGGTATGTTCCGCGTAAGCTCCGCCGTCAATGTAATGGAACAGAAAAGGCGGAAGCTTAGCCTGTGCTGCGGCCCGGTAATCGGTTGAAGCGGAGATGATCATGATATCTACCTTACTTTTGTCGTTAACTTAGGTTCCCTTCAGAAAGCCAGCACCGATCCGACGGCCGCGGCAATCACGCCGTAAACCAGCATCGGCAGGACGGTCTTTCTGATGATTTTCCCTTCGGCGTTGCTAATGCCGAGAATCGAACAGACGGCGATGATGTTATTGAGGCACACCATATTGCCCATGGCACCGCCGACCGATTGCAGCGCCAGCGTCAGGTTGACGTTCAAACCGCTGCTGACGGCGATGGAGTGCTGAATGCCGCCGAACGTCAGGTTGGAGACGGTATTGGAACCGGAGAAGAATGAACCGAGCGCGCCGAGAAATGCCGAAAACAGCAGCCATCCGCTACCGGTGGTGTCGGCCAGCGCCTGGCCGATGATAATCACCGGCGCACGGTCGCCGCCTTGCATCATCATGTTGACCATGATCAGCGCGCCGAGCAGGGCGATAAACGGTTTACTGATGCGTGCGGCGGTGTCGCCGAACATATTACGCACCTGGCTGGCGTTCAGCCGAAACAGTGGAATGGAAATCAGCACCACCAGCAGGAACGGGATCAGCGCCGGCACGTACAGCGTTTTATAACTGGCGCTGACGCTGGTGCCCAGCACCTGCTGCAGGTTGATGATCAACGCCTTGCTGAGGCTCAGCTCACCCAGCCAGCCCAGGCTGCCTTGCCACAGGGGGGCGGTGCTGTTGAGCAGCGCCTTCAGCCCCAATTGGTGAATGCGGGTCACGATTAAAATGGCGATCAGCAGCAGCGTGGGGGTCATTGCCTTCAGCACCTGGCCAAAGGGAATGGCGGCGCCGGGCGTGTTGGCCGGCTCGTTGCTCAGGCCAATACGGCTACGCGCCAGCAGCACCGACAGCGTCAGGCCAATCGCGCCGCCGAGCAAGGCAGGGAACTCGTAATTTACCTGCGCCAGCAGTAGGTAGGGCACGGTACAGCTAACGATGCTGAGCAGGATAAACACCAGGTTATGGCGGATCTGTTGCCAGGAAACGATAAAGCGCAGAGCGAGGATCGGAATGATAAATCCGGCGACAAAATGAATTAACGCACTCAGCCGGCCAATGTCCAGCAGGTTGCCGTCACTCAGGCCCAGATTGGCGAAGCCAAACCAGGTTGGCGTGCCTACCGCACCGAACGAGACCGGTACGGAGTTCATTACCAGCGTCAGCAGCGCAACGCGCAGCGGGTTAAAGCCCAGGCCAACCAGGATCGGGGCGGCAATGGCGGCCGGCGTGCCAAATCCGCTGGCGCCTTCAATCATAAAGGCGAAGGCCCAGCCGATGATCATCAACTGGGCGACCGGGTTGGGGCTGATGTTTTCCAGCCAGTTGCGTATCACATTTTCAGCACCGCTGATCTGCATCAGTTTATTCAGCAGGATCGCACCGGCAATAATGGTAATTGGCGTGAACACCGCCACCAGTGCGCTGATGATGTTGGCGTGCAGCAGGAGCGGTGCGCTGCCGAACCACAGCAGTTGCACCGCGTATACCACCGCTGCGGTCAGCGGCAGGGCCAGATAAGAGGGCACGCCTTGACGTTTCGTCATCATCCATATCAATAAGACGATGGGAGCGATACTGAAAAACAGGGACATATCATCCTCAGAGGTCATTATTCTTGTAGGGGAGAGGTGTTACAGAGTCGTTAATTTCCACGGCGCGTTATTCTAATCACAACATAATGTGATGTTCTATGACGCATTTTTATAACAATCGTAGAGTAACGGGAAACAGACGTATCGGCGTCAGCGGTCGGCACCAGAGGGAACGGTAAACACGTTAAAAATCAGTGGGGTAAAAAAAGATATTGTGTGATAAAAGCGCGTGATCACATTTATTAGGCGTTTATTCTCAATAGATTATATCCAAATATCGCCTAATCCATGCCGGCGCTGCGGCATGGAATGAACGCAATACGCTGTCGTCGCTCAAAAATAATGACTGATATTTTTATAACTGCAGATGATGTGCTCGATCAGCAACCGGGTTTTCAGCGGCAAATTACGCGTGTACGGGTACACCGCATACACGCCGAGCACTTTGCCGCAGTGTCCGGCCAATATTTCCAGCAGTTTGCCCTGCTGCAGATCCTCGTACACCATGCAACGCGGCACCATGGCAATGCCGTAGCCGCCGATGACCGCTTTGCGGATCGCCCGCGCATTATTGGCGGAAAGGTTGCCGTTGACCTGCAGTTCGGCAATCTGGTCGCCGGTCGGCTGTTTGACCAGCCAGTTGGCGCTGCCGCTTTCCTGATAGGTATAGGTCAGACAGTTGTGATTGAGCAGCTCGGCGGTGGTGGTGGGTTGTGGATGGTGTTCCAGATAGCTTGGCGAACAGACGATCACCCAACGGGAGTCGAGGATATGCCGGGCAATCAGGCTGGAGTCCGGCATGGTGCCGGTGCGGATCGCCAGATCGATGCCTTCGTTGACCAGATCGACGAAGCGGTTTTCCAGCCGCATTTCCACCTTCAGATCCGGATGCTGGGTGCAGAATTCGGCCACGCTTTCGCTGAGCAATAATTCGCCGGAAATGGTCGGCACCGACATGCGGATAGTGCCGGTCAGCGCCTCGCTCCTTTCGCTGACCGCGTACAGCGCTTCCTGCATCTGGCTGCTGATGGTCCTGGCATGGCGATAAAGCTCCTGGCCGTTTTCTGTCAGCGTCAGGCTGCGGGTGGTGCGGTACAGCAAGCGTGCGCCGAGCGACTTTTCCAGCCGGCCGATGCGTTTGCTGATCACCGAACTGGTGATACCGGCGCTTTCCGCCGCCTTGCTAAATGAGCCGCATTCAACAATTAACGCAAACAGAATCAAATCGTTGGCATATTCGTGGGTAGGTAACATAGCGCCCTGTTTTCCGTGGCCATGACGAAGCGTCAGTGTAGAGCCTGCCGGGCCGGAAGCAAACTGTTAACGCTGCCAGGCAGCCTGCGGCCCACTGCGCGGCGTCGCCCGGTGCCGTGGCGAATGGTGATATTTGATTGATATCACCCTCGTGCCGACTACAATGCCTGCCATTGCTTTTTTTTGTTCAGGGGTTATTCATGGAATTGCTGCGGGTGGTGTATCACCAGTATCGCTGGCCTTTTGTGGCGGTGATGGCATTAACCATGGCCAGTGCCGCGTTAGGTATTGGCATCATTGCTTTTATTAATCTGAATTTGATGGCGGCGGCGGGCAATCCGCTGACCATACTGCCGCAGTTCCTCGGCCTGCTGGCGCTGCTGATGGTGGTGACGCTGGCATCGCAGCTGGCGTTGACCGCCCTGGGCCACTATTTTGTCTATCGCCTGCGTGGTCAACTGATCAAACGTATTCTGGATACCGATATCGAACGCATCGAACAGTTGGGCAGCGCCTCGCTGCTGGCCAGCCTGTCGAGCGACATCCGCAATATCACCCTGGCGTTTGTCCGCCTGCCGGAACTGGTACAGGGCATTATCCTGACGCTCGGCTGCGCGGCCTATCTCGGCTGGCTGTCGCCGCAGATGCTGGTGGTCACCGCCATTTGGGTTGCCGTCACTATTTTCGTCAGTTGGGTGCTGGTGTCGCGGGTGTATCGCCATCTGACTCTGGTGCGTGAAGCCGAAGAGCGGTTATATCAGGATTATCAATCGGCGATTGACGGGCGCAAAGAGCTGGCATTAAACCGCGACCGCGCCAAGGCGCTGTTTCAGCAAGCCTATCAGCCGGATGCCGTGGACTACCGTCACCATATTATCCGGGCGGATACCTTCCACCTCAGCGCGGTAAACTGGTCGAATATCATGATGCTGGGCGCCATCGGTCTGGTGTTCTTTATGGCCAACAGTCTGGGTTGGGCCAATACCACCGTGGCCGCTACCTATTCATTGACCCTGCTGTTTCTGCGCACGCCGCTGTTACAGGCGGTTGGCGCTTTCCCCACCCTGCTCAGCGCGGAAGTGGCGTTTAACAAGGTCAAGTCGCTAAAACTGGCCGCCTATCAGGAAGCGTTTTCCGCCGCGGTAGCCAAGCCATGGCACACTCTGGAGCTGCGCGATGTGGTATTCCACTACGGTTCGAACGAGCAGCGCCAGGGGTTCGCCGTCGGCCCGCTTAACCTGACGTTGCAGCGCGGGGAACTGGTGTTTCTGATTGGTGGCAACGGCAGCGGCAAATCGACGCTGGCGATGCTGCTGACCGGGCTATACCAGCCGGTCAGCGGGCAAATCCTGCTGGATGGCAAGCTACAGCAAGCGCAGGAGCGTGACGACTATCGCCGGCTGTTTTCGGCTATTTTCACCGATTTCCATCAATTCCAGCATTTGCAAGGGCCAAACGGCGCAGCGCCAGATGCCGCGCTGGTCGAGCGCTGGCTGGAACGCTTGAACATGAAGAGCAAGCTGGAGTTTGACGGTAATCGCGTGACCAATCCGCAGCTATCGCAAGGGCAGCGCAAGCGGTTGGCGTTGCTGCTGGCGGTTGCCGAACAGCGTGAAATCCTGTTGCTGGACGAATGGGCCGCCGATCAGGATCCGCAGTTCCGCCGTATCTTCTACCGGGAGCTGTTGCCTGAGTTGCGGGCGTTGGGCAAAACGGTGTTTGCCATCAGCCATGACGATCACTATTTCGAACATGCCGACCGACTGCTGGAAATGCGCGCCGGGCAACTGAGCGAATTGACCGGCAGCGAGCGCGAACGCGCCAGCCGGGATTCGGTCACGCAAATCGGCTGAACGCGTTAATGCATCGGTTCGGCGCCTGACCCACCGAGGCATGCCGGCAGCGCAGGGAACGCGCTGCTCCTGTCGACTCCCCAACTGAAAATTCTGATTCTGCCATTGATAAACCTGTCTGTCTGTTAACGCCCGGTTGATTTTTGCGTCGCCGAAAAATGGCAAACTCTTTGGCGTGTGATAGCAGGTAAGACAATTTTATCCTTTCTTTTTAACTGGTTATCGAATATCCCCACTTATGTACTGCCTAATAAGATTTTTCTTAGTACAATTTCCTTTCTTTCGCCATAGGAAAAAACTCATTATCGATCGTTTAAAACGATCAATAATGAGTTTATAATTACTATTATCTATTAGTTGGCGGGGAACGTATGGACTATAAGGAAGATCCCCAGCTGCGGCGGAAAGCCTGGCTGGCCGTTTTCATCGGATGCGGTGTTTTTTGGATCGTGGTGGGCCTGACGGTCTACTGGTTTTTGACCACTTAGGGAAGCAAGACGATGAAAAAGAACCCAGAAACAAAAAAGCAGTCACGGCGGCCGGATAACGGCAAGGCGAAAATCCCGCCGTCGTGGCAACTCAACGAAGCGCAACGTTCATTTATTGAAGACCTGTGGCAGGATGACGACGCCAAAACCCCGACGCCGGATCCTGCCCGCGCGCCCGATTAACCGATAACCCGACTGCGGCCAGCCAGGATGCCAAACAGCATCTGCAGCAGGGTTAATCCCAATAGAATGCCGAGCGGCACGTTCCAGCTTTGCGTCAGATCGTGCAGCAGGCCGAACAGGGTCGGGCCAACCGCCGCCAGCAAATAGCCGACGGACTGGGCCATGCCGGACAATAACGCCGCCTGCTGATGATGCTGGCTGCGCAAGCCAAAGAACGACAGCGCCAGTACCAGCGAGCTACCGGCTCCCAGCCCAGCGAATACCAGCCATACCAGCGAACTGGCCGGCAACAGTAATAACCCTCCGACGCCGATAAAAATCAGCAAAGAACTGACCAGGGCAATAGCCCGCTGGTCGCGCGCGCGCGGCAGAATGATCACCATCACGAAGTTCGCCACGATGGCCACCACCTGGTAGATGAACAGTTCGAAACCGGCCTGTTGTGCCGAGGTGCCATGGCTGGCGGCAAAGGCGCTGAACCAGCCGATGATGGTGTAAAACGTGACCGACTGCAGTCCCATAAACAGCGCGACCTGCCAACCGAGCGCGCTGCCCCACGGCGAACGAAACGGCGATAGCGCCCTGGATGGCGCCTGTTGGGGCATCGGTTGGGGCAAGGCGCGATTGCGCAACTGCGGTAGCCATACCAGCAGCGCCAACAGCGCCGGCAACCCCCAACACAACAGAGAAAATCGCCAGCCGTTATCGTTCAGCGCTGCCAGCGGTACCGCCATGCCGGAGGCAATCGCCGCCACCAGCGACATCACCGCGGCATAGGCGCTGATCATGGCTGCTGCGCGCTGCGGGAAATCCCGTTTGACCAGGGTTGGCAGCAGCACGTTGGCAAAGGCTATCGCGGCGCCGATCAGCCCGCTGCCAAGCCACAGCAGACTGGTTGGTGGCTGCGAACGCAGTGCAATGCCAAGCACCAGCATCAGCAAGGCCAGCCCCAGCGTGCGTTCGATGCCGATACGCTGTGCCAGCGCCGGGGTCACGGGCGACAGCAGCGCAAACAGTATCAGTGGCAATGAGTTCAACAGCCCGGCGGCGGTGGCCGACAGCGTCAGTTGCTGCTGGATTTGTTCCAGCAATGGGCCGACGCTGGTCAGTGCCGCACGCAGGTTCGCTGCTACCAGCATAATGCCAACGATCAACAGCAAAGGGCGGTGTAACCGACGGCGCGTGGCAGCGGCAGTGGAAATGGCAGATGAAACGGGTTGGGGCATACAATCCTCGCACCAGGGCATGCAGCCAATCAATTCTGCATGGCGTGATGCGTTGATTGACGTTAACGCTTACGTAGCGGCCAGTGGCCGATATCTGTGCGCCAGTGTAGGCAACAACGCCATGCCTGACAAGCGGCGCAGGCAGATAATGACGCCGGCGGGATACGCGCCCCGTCGGACGCCGGTAGCAGAGGGGGTTATGCCGAACTCGGCAGCGGGCTTGGCGTCATTCGCGCTGGCCGATCGCCCTGGCGGCTGAATCGCCAGCAGTGCTGATGGTATTTTGCCACGCTGTTGCGGTGGGCCACGCTTATCAGCGTTACGTTGGGCAATTCATCCCGCAATAAGCCATACATCAACTGTTCGGTTTCGTCATCCAGCGCGCTGGTGGCTTCGTCAAGGAATAGCGTATCCGGCCGGGTGAGAATGGCGCGGGCAAATGCCAGCCGCTGTTGTTCGCCCGGTGACAGGCGGTGACTCCAGTTGGCGGAGGTATCCAGCCAGCGCTGCAGATGGCTCAGCCGGCATTTTTGCAGCGTTTGCAGCAATGCGGCATCGTCGTATTCATTTTCCACCTGCGGATAGCTTAATGCTGCGCGTAGCGTACCGATGGGAATGTAACTGCGCTGCGGCAGAAACAGCGTGCTGAGGCTGATATCGCGATAAATGGCACCGTTGCCATACGGCCAGATACCGGCAATGGCGCGCAGCAGCGTTGATTTTCCGCAGCCGGAAGGGCCGACGATCAGCACGCGTTCACCGCGTTGCAGCGTCAGGTTGGCGTCGGTCATCAGCGGCTGGCCGCTCGGCAGGTGCAGGCTGAGGTTGGTGAGCGTCAGCGGTTCGGTGCCCTGCGGCTGCAACGCGATGCCGCGCGGCTGGTGATGTGCCTGATCGACTGCGGCGTTGAAGCCGGCCAGACGGTTGACGCAGGCTTTCCAGGTGGCGAGATCGTTAAAGGCGTCGATAAACCACGACAGTGCCCCCTGCACCTGGCCGAAGGCCGAAGCAATCTGCATCATGCCGCCCATCTGTATGGCGCCGGAAAAATAGCGCGGTGCCGCCACCAACAGCGGAAAGATGATCGCGAACTGAGCATAAAAATTACTGGCGATGTTGAGCCGACGGGTGACGCGCATGATCGACCACCAGTTACTGCGAATCGCCTCGAAGCGGCCGCTCAACTGTCGGGTTTCGTGCGCTTCGCCGTGGTAGAGGGCGATGGCATCGTTATTCTCGCGGATGCGGATCAGCCCGAAACGAAAGTTGGCTTCATAGTGCTCCTGATTGACGCCCAGCATTACCAGCGGCTTGCCGACCCAGCCAATCAGCAGCGAGCCGAGCACCGCGTATAACAAGGCAAACCAGAGCATGTAGCCCGGCAGGGTAACGCTATGGCCGAGCAGGGCGAAGGTCAGCGGCCCGCTGACATGCCACAGAATGGTGACGAAGGAACACAGCGTCACCAGGCTGGACAGCAGGCCGAGCGACAGCGACAGCGTGTATTGGGTCAGTACGTTGAGATCTTCGGCAATACGCTGATCCGGGTTGTCAATCAACTGCTGTTGCTCGGTATGATAATAGGCCTGATGCGTCAGCCAGCGGGTCATGTATTTTTCCGTCATCCAGCGCCGCCAGCGCATTTGCAGGCCCTGGGTCAGATAGACCTTGTACACCGCCAGCACAATGAAGATCAGCGCCAGATAGCTAAAGCGCCACAGCTGCTGCTTGAAAACCGGATAGTTCTTGTTCTGCAACGCGTCATAAAACACCTGATTCCACTGGTTAATCTGCACGCTGATGTAAACCAGCCCCAGCGAAAGCGCTACGATGGCCAGCAGCATCGCCCAGGCGCGCCACTTTTCTTCAGATATCCAAAACGGTTTTATCAGTTGCCAGATGGCATGCTTTTGCGTGAGGGGACTGTTCATACTGCTCCTGGTCAAAAAAGCCAGCGATCAGCATGTGCGCTTGGCCGGTAACAAACAAACAGCGCTTGTAAGCAGGTTTAACCAGCCTAACCCTTTGAAATATCATCACTGAATCGGCAAGGGTGAAGCTGGCCGATCATCCGGTTATACTGGCGCCAAATCAGCATGTTTGCTGTTTGCGTGACGGAAAGGAAAAGGCATGAAGGCGTTGTATCCCCTGTTGCTGGCTTATGGGGCGTTGGTCAGCGAGCAGGCGCTGGCACAAATTGATGAGCCGGATATTCAGGCAGACTGCCGGAAAGTGTCCGGTTATGCCGAACTGGGCACTGCCGCCTATCAACGTGGCGATTATGTCAAAGCCGCCGAGATCTTCCGCGATCAGGCCGCATGGAGCGAGTTTTGCGGCAAAAGCGAGCGTGCAACGGCAACCGCCTACAACAATGTGGCATTGGCGTGGATCCATGCCGGGCAGTTACTCAAGGCGCGGGCTTACCTGGCGTTGGCACCGAACGACGGTAAATCTCAGCATAATCTGGCATTGCTGCAGGCGCGATTGGCGCAGCAACCGGCGCCTGACGGCCCGGCTGGCGTGTATTGGCAGTATGCCGGCCGTGGCGTGTGGAGCGAGGTCAGCGTAGCGCCGCAGGGCAAGCGCTGGCATATCAGCTATGCCGGCTACTATATGCCGGGCATGGGATTGTACTATGGGCCGAATATGGGCGAGTTCAGCGATCTGCTGAGCATTACCGACCACCGGGCGGTCTACCATCAGTCGGTCGAAGAGGTGGGTATGGCGTGCGATGTGACCCTGAAATTCAGCGCCGATGCCGTCGATCTGCATACCCAGGGCGACTGCGGGTTTGGCCATAACGTGCAGGCGCAGGGGCGCTTTGTCCGGGTAGAATAAGCCTGCAGCGGGGAGACGCCAGCGTCTCCCCGGCGGCATCAGGCCCAGGTGACTGCGCCGCTCAGCGCTGCCGTCCAGCCGGCAACGTTGTTCAGGTAATTGCTGGCCGGCAACTGGCGCATGTGTCCTTCGCTATCTTGCAACACAAACGTCGGGAAGCCATGGCCGCGAACTTTGGCCAGTAACGCCCGGCTGTCGGCGATGTGCTGGGCGGTTGGCGCACCGCTGTTGAAGCGCATTTCGGCGATGAACGCGGCGGAAGGCAACCCCAGCTCGCGTGCCAGCGACTCCAATACCGGCGTGTCGGCAATGCGTCGACCTTCCTGGTAATGCGCCTGTTGAATGCGGTGCAGCATGTCCAGCCCACGTCCGGCCAGCCGTTGCGCAGCCAGGATGGCGGTGATCGGCGGCGTTGAATCCAGCATCGCCGTGCTGTCACGTAGCAGCCCGTTGAAATAGGCTTCGCCAAAGCTCTGGCCGGTCAACTCGGCAATCCGGCGATCGTGCGGCATCACATACTCGCGCCATTCATCACCGATCGGCCGGCGGTTGTCGCCGGTCATCATGCCACCGGCGTGCAACTCGATATTCAGCTCCGGCAGGCTCTGAGCTGCCTTAAGCAGCGGTGCGGCGCCATAACACCAGCCGCACAGCGGATCGTAAATATAATGCAGGGTGGCAGAGTTCATCATATACCTCGATGCGTTAGCGTTTATTGCGGCCATTTCATTTCGCCTTTCAGCACCTTGGCGCTCAATTCCAGGCTCGATTCATCCTTCAGGTTCGGGTAGTGCTTTTTCATCGCCGCTATCAGTGCGGCTGCATCCTTGGCTTGCGGCAACTCGGTTTCCAGCGTGGTCAGGTAACGCTGGGTAAAGCTGACGGAAGCCAGCGTTTGCGGCGCGCCTGGCAGGAAATGCCCTGGCACCACAACCTGTGGTTTTAGCGCTTCAATGCTGGCCAGCGTTTGCTGCCAATGGGCGCGTGAGGTTGCCGTCTGGTTATCGGCAATCCATGGGTGAATGTTGTCACCGGCCACCGCCACGCCGCCGACCACTGCCTGTAGCGACGGGATCCACGCGTAGGTGCGTTCCGGCGTTGGGCCATTCAGGCCTTTCACTTCCACCTTTTGTCCGTCAATAGTGAAGCTGTTGCCCTGCAACGGCTGCGGTACGACGACGCTTTTCGGCGCATTTTGCTTCAGGATCGGCCCCCAATAGGCCAGTTTTCCGTCTTTTGTCGCGTTGATTTCTTTGATGGTTGCCGGCGTGGCGATGATGTTGGCCTGCGGGAACGCAGCTTTAATCACCTCCAGGCCGAAATAGAAATCCGGATCGGAGTGGCTGATGTAAACGGTGGTCAGTTGCTTGCCGGTAGCCTTGATCTTCTTGACCAGCTGTTCAGCGTCGTTGCGCTGGAACTGGGCGTCGATCAGCGCGACCTGGTGCGGGCCGCTGATGATTTCGGAAGACACCGGGAACACGCTGTCTGCGCCCGGGTTGTAGACTTCCATGGTCAGTGAACCGGCTGCGTTGGCGTAGGTGCTGACGGCGGCGACGCCGGTGAATGCCAGAGCGATAAATGATTTTTTAAACATGTGCAGGTGTCCTATCGATGTTGTTTGCTGATGGAAAGATAGTAGGTTGCATGAATCGATAGAAAAACCGGATAATGAGCAATTATTGATTGCATAAATCGGACGAATTATGGATCGCATTACCGCCGCCGAAGTGTTTGTCTCCATCGTCGAACGGGGCAGCATGATCGCCGCCGCTGAGGCGTTGGGTATGTCGCGCGCCATGGTGACGCGTTATCTGGCGCAGATGGAACAGTGGGCCGGTGCGCGCTTGCTGCATCGCACTACGCGCAAACTCAGCCTGACCGATGCCGGTGAGCGCACGCTGCAACGTTGTCGGCAAATGCTGCAGGTGGCGCAAGACATCGATCTGGCGCAGGAGGAGTCGTCTGATGAGCTGCGCGGGTTGCTGCGCATCACCTGTTCGCAATCGCTGGGGCAGACCGCGCTGGTAGGGGCGGTTAGCCAGTATCTCAAGCGCCATCCGCAGGTCGCGGTCGATCTGCAAATGAATAACCGGGCGGTCAATCTGGTGGAAGAGCGCATCGATCTGGCGCTGCGTATCACCAACGAGCTGGATCCGAACCTGATAGCCCGGCCGCTGTCCACCTGTGCGTCGGTGGTCTGTGCCGCTCCCGCTTACCTGGTCGCGCACGGTACGCCGCGCCAACCGCAGGATCTGGCGTTACACAACTGCCTGACCTATTCCTATTTCGGCAAGAGCCTGTGGCATTTTGAGCATCAGGGCGTGAAGTCGGCGGTGGCGGTGAGCGGCAACCTGAGCGCCAATGAATCGGTGGTGTTAATGGCCGGCACGCTGCAAGGCGCCGGGATCTCGTTGCAGCCGTACTATTCGGCCGCCCCGCTGCTGGCGAAAGGGGAGCTGGTGGAATTGATGCCGGACTACCAGCCGCAATCTATGGGTATTTACGGCATTTATACGTCGCGTCGGCAAATGCCTGCCACGCTGCGTACCATGCTGGACTTTCTGGTGGAGTGGTTCAGCCACGATGCGCAGTGGTTGGCGACCTTGCGCCGCTAACGTCACCCCAAGGTAATATTTCCTCACATTTTTCATCATTAGCTCATTCAAGCGCTTAGCCGGATAACGCGGTTTTTTTATGCGCCGCGCGTGGCGCTACGCTGGTTTTATGCCGGCGACGCGTGCTATTCCTATGGCGTGGAATAAGAAAATTATACTTAATAATTATAAGGTTATATCGTTTAGCCCTACCTGTTCCCTACACCTATTCATCTGATGACGGGCGACCCTGTGGTTCGCCTGTTTTTTGCGTTTTTTATCGGCCGCGCGTGCGCGGGGTCGTGGTTAATTGGGAGCGTTAGTCATGCCTGTTTCTCTGCTCGCACTGGCATTAAGTGCATTCGCCATCGGCACCACCGAGTTCGTTATCATGGGGTTGCTGCCTGAGGTCGCACAGGATCTGCAGGTCTCCATTCCGTCGGCCGGCTGGCTGATCAGTGGCTATGCGCTGGGCGTGGCGATAGGTGCGCCAATCATGGCGCTGTTGACCGCGCGTCTGCCACGTAAAAATACCTTGTTGCTGTTAATGGCGATCTTTATCGTCGGCAACCTGATGTGCGCGCTGGGCTACAGCTACGGTTTTCTGATGCTGGCGCGCATTATTACCGCGTTGTGCCATGGCGCGTTCTTTGGCATCGGCGCGGTAGTGGCGGCCAACCTGGTGGCGCCGAACCGCCGGGCGTCGGCGGTGGCGCTGATGTTCACCGGTCTGACGCTGGCCAACGTACTGGGCGTGCCGTTGGGTACCGCGCTGGGGCAGGCACTGGGCTGGCGTTCAACCTTCTGGGCGGTGGCACTGATTGGCGTTGCCGCGTTGCTGGCGCTGTACCGTAACCTGCCGGTGGTAAAGGACGAGGCGCCAACCGATCTGAAAAAGGAGCTGGTGGCGTTGCGTGGCGCCGGCGTCTGGCTGTCGCTGATGATGACGGTGGCATTTGCCGCGTCGATGTTCACCCTGTTCACCTACATCGCGCCGCTGTTGACCGACGTGACCGGCGTTTCACCGCATGGGGTTAGCTGGACGCTGCTGCTGATGGGGGTTGGCCTGACGCTGGGTAATATTCTCGGCGGTCGTCTGGCCGACTGGCGGCTGGGCGTGACCCTGGCCGGGGTATTTCTGGCGATCGCGCTATTTTCCGCGTTGTTCAGCTGGACCAGCAGTGCGCTGATCCCGGCGGAAATCACCCTGTTCCTGTGGGCGGCGGTGTCATTTGCTGCGGTACCGGCGTTGCAGATCAACGTGGTGACCTACGGCAAGAAAGCGCCGAATCTGATTTCGACCCTGAACATTGCCGCGTTTAACCTTGGCAATGCGCTAGGGGCCTGGGTTGGCGGCGTGACCATCGCGCAGGGGCTGGGGTTGACGGCGGTGCCGCTGGCAGCCGCACTGCTGGCGCTGGTTGGCCTGGTGCTGTGCCTGGTGACCTTTGGCCGCGCCCGCCGCCAGGCTAGCGCGCGATAACCGCAGCCAGACGGGCGGGGAAATACGCCGCCCGCTGTTGCAGATGCGTAACGAAGGCGCTGACCAGCGCCGACGACGGGCGATGCAATGGCCGTATCAGGCTGACGGTGAACGGCACGTCGATGCTGAACGGCCGCAGGTGCACCCCACTGTCGGCGTAATCCAGCGCGGTCAGCGGGTTGACGATCGAAATGCCGACGCCGGCCCTGACCATGGCGCACACCGAAGCCGCGCTGTGCGTTTCCATCACCATACGCCGCTCGACCCGCTGTTCGTTGAACAGCGCGTCGAGCAGTTGGCGATAGCTGTCGGTGTTCGACAGACTGATAAAGTTCTCCCCGGCGAAGTCCTGCGGCGTCAGCACGCTGTTCGCCAGCAGCCGGTGCCCTCCGGGCAGCACGCAAACCTCGTTCAATGTCATTAACGTCATGCGCTCGGTGCCGGCCGGGGTCTGGTTATTTTCCGTCAATCCCAGGTCGTGGCGCTGCGCCGACAGCCACTCTTCCAGCAGCGGCGATTCCTGCGGTATTACGCTGAAACTCACTTCCGGGTACTGGTCGATAAACGGTTTGCACACCGCGGGCAGCAGCGACTGGGAAAACACCGGCAGACAGGCGATGGACAGTTGCGCCTGCTGAAACTGACGAATGCCGGCGGCCGCGGTCTTGATGCGCTCCAGACCATAGTATGAATGCTGAACTTCTTCGAACAGCCGCAGCCCCTGCACCGTTGGCGACAAACGCCCGCGCACCCGATCAAACAGCTGCAGCTGTATCAGTTTCTCAAAACGCGCCAGTTCACGACTGACGGTGGGCTGCGAGGTTTTCAGCAAAATCGCGGCTTCGGTGAGATTGCCGGTGGTCATCACCGCATGGAAGATTTCAATCTGGCGCAGCGTTATGGCGTGCATGGGAGTCTCCGGCAGCGCGTAAAGTCGGTTATCAGGTATATCATAAATGAATAGACTATGGAGAAACGGATATTTTCCCGCCGATTGTCGCTGCGGCATGATAGTGAAAACGTTTATTTTGAGAATTCTGCCATGCCACGCGCCTTGAATGACACTTCCACTGCGTTGAATGCCACCAATCTGTTGGCGCTGCCAGCGCGTTTCGGCTGCCCGGTCTGGGCTTATGATGCCGCAATTATCAGTGCGCGCATCAGCCAGTTGCGCCATTTTGACGTGATTCGCTTTGCCCAGAAGGCCTGTTCTAACATTCATATCCTGCGCCTGATGCGCCAGCAGGGCGTCAAGGTTGATTCGGTGTCGCTGGGTGAAGTCGAACGCGCGTTGCAGGCCGGTTATCAGCCGGGCGGCGACGAGATAGTGTTTACCGCCGATGTGCTGGACCACGCCACGCTGGCGCGCGTCAGCGAACTGAAGATCCCGGTCAACGCCGGTTCGATCGATATGCTGGAACAGTTGGGTCAATGCTCGGCCGGGCACCCGGTGTGGTTACGCATTAATCCGGGCTTCGGCCATGGCCATAGCCAGAAGACCAATACCGGCGGCGAAAACAGCAAACACGGCATTTGGTATGCCGATTTGCCAAAGGCGGTGGAAAAAATTCAGCGCTACGGCCTGACGCTGTTGGGCGTACACATGCATATCGGTTCCGGCGTGGATTATCAGCACCTGGAGCGGGTGTGTGACGCCATGGTACAGCAGGTGATCGATCTGGGGCAGGATATTGCTGCCATTTCGGCCGGTGGCGGTCTGTCTATCCCGTATCAACACGGCGAAGAGGCCATTGATACTGAACACTATTTTGGCCTGTGGGACCGCGCTCGGCAACGTATTGCCGCGCACCTGGGTCACCCGGTGGCGCTGGAGATCGAACCGGGCCGCTTCCTGATGGCGGAGGCTGGCGTACTGGTGGCAGAAGTGCGTGCGGTGAAGGATATGGGTAGCCGTCACTTTGTGCTGGTTGACGCTGGCTTCAACGATTTGATGCGTCCGGCGATGTACGGCAGTTATCACCATATTTCATTACTGCCGGCCGACGGCCGCGATACCGCAGGACAGCCGCTGCGCGATACGGTGATTGCCGGTCCGCTGTGCGAATCCGGCGACGTCTTTACCCAGCAGGCCGGCGGTGGGGTGGAAACCCGTGCGCTGCCGGCGGTGCAGGTGGGGGATTATCTGGTGTTCCATGACACCGGCGCTTACGGCTCCTCGATGTCTTCCAACTACAACAGCCGCCCGCTGCTGCCGGAAGTGCTGTTTGAAAACGGCGAGGCGCGGCTTATCCGCCGCCGTCAGACCATCGACGAGCTGATCGCGCTGGAACGGGTGTAACGCAACGTCATAGCGCATTGCGACGAATAAACCCCGGGGTTGCAGCCGCAGCCGCCGGGGTTTTTTTATTGCCAACGGCAGCGCGCCGGCAGAGGGGGATTATTTGGCGTACGGACCGGCTATCACCGATTCACGCAGCTTCAGTTCACCGGTGAATGGCTGCAATGCCAACAGGGGATCGCCGTTAATCAGGCGTAGCGCCTGGCCGATGGCGGCTTCTATCATCGCATCGATCGGCAGATAGACGGTAGACAGCGCCGGTTGCAGATAGGCTGCGCTTGGTTCGTCGTCAAAACCGAACAGTGATACATCGTGCGGCAGACGTTTACCGGCCTGGCTGAGCGCCTTCATGGCGCCGATGGCCATATCGTCATTGCTGGCGAACAGCGCGCTAAAGGCGGCAGCGCCTGCCAGCAGGTCGCGACAGCCGCGATACCCCCCAGCCACGCTGCTGTCGCCGTAGGCCACGCGGGCGTCGTCAAAGGCTATCTGATGCTGTTGCAGCGCCTGGCGATAGCCCGCCAGCCGTGACTGGGCGGTTGGCGTGGCGATCGGGCCGGTAATACAGGCTATTTCACGATGCCCCTGGCCAATCAGATAATCCACTGCCTTGAACGCCGCCTGCTGCTGTTCGAAGAACACGCAACGTTCCCGCGCCTGCGGCAAATCCCGGTTAATCACCATCATCGGCACCGGCAGGCTGTCGAGCAGCGCCATCAAGGCGGCTTCATCCATAAAGCGGGTGTAGAGGATAATGGCGTCACAGCGGCGATCCGCCAGCAGTTGTACCGCCTGCAGCTCGTCCTCCGGCGTGTCGTGGCCGTCGGTAACGATCAGATGCTTGCCGCTGGCCTCAATCAGTTTGGCGGCCTGGCGCAGCAGGCGGCCAAAGTAGGGGCCATCGAAATTGGACACCACCAGGCCAATGCTATTGGAGCTTTTGTTCGCCAGCGACTGGGCAAGAAAGTTGGGTCGGTAGCCCAGTTCGTCCATCGCCTTGAACACCGCGTCGCGGGTGCTCTTTTTCACCTGGCCGGTGCCATTTAAAACGCGGGATACCGTTGCTTTCGACACCCCTGCGCGAATGGAAACATCCAACATGGTGATCATCTGTGGCTAACCTCGTAATGCAAACGTCCGCTGTGGAAAGTAGTGGCAGTCTAGCATAGGGGCTGGCCAAGGACAGCGGGCGATCGCTAGGCGAACACCTCCTGACGCAGCAATACGATCTCCTGCGCCAGATCGTGACACAGCATGGCGGTCATCAGATGATCCTGTGCATGAACCATGATCAGGTTTACCGGGATCTTGCCCACGCCTTCATCCAGACCAATCAATTGGGTTTGTACCTTGTGCGCTTCGCGCGCGGCGGCCTGCGAGGCGGTCAACGCCTCCTGCGCCTGTGCCCACTGACGCTGCCGAGCCGCCTGAATGGCCGACATCGCGTGGGATCGCGCTTCGCCAGCGTTGATCAACAGTTCCATTACCGTTTGTTCCAGATCGATCGTCATGATAGTTCCTATTGGTATGCCAAAATTGGCTTTTTTCATCATATTGGAATCCCAATATCCCCTTGTGAGAGTGTGATCACAGAAAAATAATCCACTTGGCTTATTTTTGGTATGCCAAATCGCGAAACAGCGGTACGCGAATCGGTCATCTGAGCCAGCACAACACAACAAGGGGTGGTGTCATGTCATTTCGGGACCGGCTAATAGACTCTCTGGGAGCCTTCGCCAACAAGTTCAACAGTTACAGATACATCATGGCCATCAAGGCGTCGTTCATCACGCTGATGCCGGTGATTATCGTCGGCGCGTTTTCGGTGCTGATCTCCAATATGGTGATGGATCCCAAGAACGGCCTGGCCAGCTTCGCCATGTTCTCGTTCCTGGCGGATTTCAAGCCGATCATGAGCAGCATCAACTACGCCACGCTGAGCTTTCTCAACATTGGCGCGGTATTTCTGATCGGTATCGAGCTGGGCAAGATTAACGGATCGCGATCGCTGTTCCCCGGCCTGCTGGCGGTGATCTGTTTTATCGCGGTCACGCCGACCACCGTTGAACTGATGGTCAACAACCAGATGCAGGTGGTGAAAGACGTACTGGCGAAGCAGTTTTCGGATACCCGCAGCCTGTTCCTCGGCATGTTTATCGCCATTTTGTCGGTAGAGGTCTATTCCAGACTGGAAACCCTCGACCGGCTGAAAATCAAAATGCCGGAAAGCGTGCCGCCGAACGTCTCTGCGTCGTTTTCGGCGCTGATCCCGGCGATCATCACCGTAGTGGCGATCGCCACCTTTGGCTTTGTCTTCCACCGCGTCACCGGCATTTACCTGTATGACGCGGTGTATCAGGTGGTGCAGCAGCCGCTGGAAACGGTGGTGCAAAGCCTGCCTGGCATTCTGATCCTGATGTTCGTGGCGCAGCTGTTCTGGGTGATTGGCATTCATGGTAACCAGATGGTGAAACCGATCCGCGAGCCGCTGTTGCTGGGGGCGATCATGGTCAACATGACCGCCTTCGAGCAGGGCAAGGAGATCCCCAACATCATCACCATGCCGTTCTGGGATGTGTATATGAGCATCGGCGGATCCGGCATCACGCTGGGGTTGCTGTTTGCGGTGATGATCGCCACCAAGCGCAAGGAGATGCGGGAAATCAGCAAGCTGTCGCTTGGGCCGAGCTTCTTCAACATCAATGAACCGGTGATCTTCGGGATGCCGATCATGCTCAACCCGATCCTGGCGATCCCGTTCATCATCACGCCGCTGGTCACCGGCACCATCGGCTATTTCGCCACCAGCATCGGTTTCGCCGGCAAGGCGGTGGTGATGGTGCCGTGGACCACGCCGCCGATCATCAATGCCTGGCTGTCGACCGCCGGATCGATGGGGGCGGTGGTCACCCAGTTGATCTGCATCGTGGTCGCCACGCTGATTTACCTGCCGTTTGTCAAAGTGGCGGCGCGCCGCGCCGAGCAGGCTGAACAACCCGTTATACAGAATGCATGAGGTGCGCAATGAGTCAGGTTTCACTCGAAATACCCAGCGATTTTATCCTCGGCGCGGCGGCTTCCGCCTGGCAGACCGAGGGCTGGAGCGGCAAAAAACCGGGGCAGGATTCTTACCTGGATTTGTGGTATCGGCACGATCGCCACGTTTGGCATAACGGCTACGGCCCGTCGGTCGCCACCGACTTTATCAATCGCTACCGTGAAGACGTGGCGTTGATGAAGCAAAGCGGCGTCAGCCATTACCGTACGTCGATCAACTGGTCGCGTTTCCTTACCGATTATGAGCAAGGGGTGGTGGATGAGGAGTACGCTGCCTATATCGACGCCTTGCTGGACGAAATGAAACGCCAGGGCGTCGAGCCGATGCTGTGTCTGGAGCACTACGAGCTGCCGGGTTACCTGCTGGAAAAATACCAAGGCTGGAACTCCAGGCGGGTGGTGGAACTGTTCGTACTGTATGCGCGTCGGGTATTTGAGCGCTTCGGCGACAAGGTGACGCGCTGGTTCACCTTCAACGAGCCGGTGGTGGTGCAGACGCGGGTATACCTTGACGCCATCCGCTGGCCGTACGAGCAGAACACCGGCAAATGGATGCAGTGGAACCACCATAAAAATCTGGCGACCGCTTCGGTGGTGCAGTTGTTCCGCCAGATGGGCTGTGCCGGCAGCATCGGGGTGATCCTCAACCCGGAAGTGACCTATCCGCGCTCCAGTGCGCCGCACGACCGGCGTGCCGCCGAGCTTTACGATCTGTTCTATAACCGGGTGTTTCTCGATCCGGCGATCAAGGGAGAATACCCGGCGGAACTGCTGACGCTGCTGAACCAGCATGGGGTGCATTTTGCCTGGACGCCGGAGGACATGGCGCTGATCCGCGACAACACCGTCGACGAAGTGGGTATCAACCTGTATTACCCGCACCGCGTCAAGGCGCCGAGCCGCCAATGGCACAGCGCAACGCCGTTCCACCCGGCGATGTACTACGAGCATTTTGAACTGCCGGGGCGGCGGATGAACAAATCGCGCGGTTGGGAAATCCTGCCGAAAATCGTTTACGACATGGGCCTGCGCATGCGCGACGAGTACGGCAACATTGCCTGGTTTGTCGCGGAGAACGGTATGGGCATTGAGAACGAAGCGCAGTTTAAAAATGCCGACGGCGAAATCCAGGACGACTACCGCATCGAATTCATTGGCGAACATCTCTATTGGACGCTGAAAGCGGTAGAGGCCGGGGTGAACTGCCGGGGCTATATGCTGTGGGCGTTTACCGACAACGTGTCGCCGATGAACGCCTTCAAGAACCGCTACGGCCTGATTGAGATCGATCTGGACAACCAGCGTAACCGGCGGCCAAAAAAGTCGGCGCACTGGTTCCGCGCACTGAGCGACAGCCGGCGACTGACCCTGACGCTTGACGATGAAAACAAATAAGGAATTGCTGATGAAACGAATCGTTCTGGCCTGCTCGGCGGGCATGTCCACCTCGCTGGTGGTGACCAAAATGGAAAAAGAGGCGGCGGCGCGCGGGCTGGAATTACAGATCTACGCCATCCCCGAACAGAATCTGCGAGATGAGCTGCAAAGTTACGGCAACGATATCCTTGCGGTGCTGCTGGGGCCGCAGGTGCGCTTCAAGCTGACGGAAAACAAAAAGCTGACTGACCACTACCAGATCCCGATCGCGGTGATCGATTCTGTGGCATACGGCACGTTAAACGGCGCAAAAGTACTCGATCAGGCGCTGGGTTTGGTAGACTAGCCCGGTTGTCGTCCCAACGGCTGGCGGGTGAGCCCATCATCCGCCAGTGCATGCCGTCGGGAGCGGACTTTTCGGGCTAGATACCTCTTGTATGCAAGGTATGGCATGGGCCAGGCGTCTTTCAGGGTGAAACGGTGAACAAAGTCGTGATTCCGCAGGAAAAAAAGCAGTATCAGGAGATTGGACGGGACCTTCGGCAAAAAATTCAGCAGGGCCATTTCGCTATCGGCACGCGTCTCCCGCCCGAGCGCAACATCGCCGAAACCTACGGTGTCAGCCGAACTATTGTGCGCGAAGCGCTGCTGATGCTAGAACTGGAAGGTACGGTGGATATTCGCCAGAGCTCGGGCGTCTACGTGATCCGCATGCCGAACGACGCGGCGGAAGATGACGATTCGCTGTTGCACAGCGAGGTCGGGCCGTTTGAAATGCTCCAGGCGCGCCAACTGCTGGAAAGCAATATCGCGGCGTTTGCCGCCAAAATGGCCACCAAGGCCGACATCGAAAATTTGCGGCGTACGCTGGAACAGGAACAACGCGCCATCATTGCCAATGACGAAAGCGGCGACAATGACAAGATGTTCCATCTGCTGATCGCCGGTGCAACCCAGAATCAGATGCTGCTGGATACGGTAAAAAGCCTCTGGCAGCGGCGGGATGCCAGCCCGCTGTGGCAGCAGTTGCACAGCCGCATTGCTACCAAGGGCTATCGGCTGAAGTGGCTGGCGGATCACCAGAACATTCTGGCGGCGCTGCGCCGTCGCGACGTGATGGGATCGTATCAGGCGATGTGGCAGCACATGGAAAACATCAAAGGCACGCTGATGGAGCTGTCTGACGTCGATGCCCCGGAATTCGACGGCTATCTGTTTGAGTCGGTGCCGATCTTCCAGGGCAAGCTGGTGTAGGGCGAACTACCCCTGGTCGAGCGCATTGTTGATGCTGGCGACCGAATGGCGCCGCACCAGCGTCGGGCTGAACATATTGGTGATTTCCGGCAGCGGCTGGCCGTTGGCCAGCGCCAGCGCCAGTTCTGCCGCCTGGGTTGCCATTGCCACCACCGGGTAGCGCACGGTGGTCAGGCGCGGTCGCAGATAGCGCGAAATCAGTACATCATCAAAGCCAATCAACGATATCTGCCCCGGCACGTCGATGCTGTTATCGCTCAGCACCGACAGCGCCCCGGCGGCCACCGGATCGTTATAGCAGGTCACCGCGCTGAAGCTCTTGCCACGCCCCAGCAGTTCGGTCATCGCCTGCTCGCCGCCAATTTCGTCCGGTTCGCCGTAGGCAATCAGCTTTTCATCCACCGCAATACCGTGTTCCTGCAACGCGTCCAGATAGCCCTGCAGGCGATCGGTGGCGTCGGAAATCTGGTGGGTGGAACAGATGATGGCAATGCGCTGGTGCCCCTGCTGGATCAGATGGCGGGTCGCCAGCCAGGCGCCGTAACGATCGTCCAACGCCACGCAGCGGGTTTCATAACCGGGCAGCGTGCGGTTGATCAGCACCATACCGGGGATTTGCTGCATCCAGACGCTCAGCTCCATATCGGTCAGTTTTTTGGCGTGTACCACCAGTGCTGCACAGCGGTGGCGCACCAGCTGCTCTATCGCCTGACGCTCTTTTTCGGCGTCGTGGTAACCGTTGCCAATCAGCAGAAAGTTATGGGTGGTGTAGGCCACTTGCTCAACGGCTTTCACCATGGCGCCGAAGAACGGATCGGAGACGTCGGAGACGATCAGTCCGACGGTTTCGGTGGATTGTTGCGCCAGCGCGCGGGCGTTGGCGTTGGGGTGATACTGTAATTGCTCCATCGCCGCCAGCACTGCGCTGCGCGAACCATCGCTGGCCTTCGGCGAGTTATTGATCACGCGAGATACCGTGGCAACGGAAACGCCCGCCAGCCTGGCAACATCCTTTATGGTAGCCATATATGCTTCAACTTATCCTGGGGTAATCGCTTACATTCCCCAGTTTTGCGGAAAAACCGTTCGGCTGCAAGTCGCCGACTGCGTAACTGTGGCGGCGTTGGCAGATATTGGCACGTTATCCTCATTTGGCGGTGGCGCAGCGCTGCGCTTAGGCCGTGATGCGAAGGTAATAGAGCGATTTGTACTTTGGCTGTCCCCGCCGGCAATGGTATTTTTGCCCATTCCATTTTTTGTTTGAGAACGTCATGTCTATTAAACGTTATCCGCAACTCGCACACTGGGGGGCGTATACCGCCGTGGTTGAAGACGGCCGGCTGATCCGCTGCGAACCGTTTGCCGGCGATCCCGATCCGTCGCCGATGCTCGATTCCATTGTGCCGATGACCTATTCGGACAAACGCATTCGCAAACCGGCGGTGCGCCGCTCCTGGTTGCAAAAACGCGAGGGCAGCGACCGCACCCTGCGCGGCCGCGAGGATTTCGTCGAGGTAGACTGGGAGCTGGCGCTGGATCTGGTGGCGGAAGAAAATCGTCGTGTGCGCGACCGCTACGGCCCCTCTGGCCTGTTCACCGGGTCTTACGGCTGGTCTTCCGCCGGGCGCCTGCATCACGCGCGTTCACTGGTGCGCCGCTTCTACTTTTCCGGCGGCGGCGGTGTCGATCAGTTGGGTAACTACAGCTGGGGCGCGGCGCAGTTCTTCCTGCCGTACGTCATCGGCACCTTTACGCCACTGACCGGGCGGGTGACCAGCTGGCCGAGCGTGGTGGAACATTGCGATATCTTCCTGGCGTTTGGCGGACTGGCGCTGAAAAACGCTCAGGTGTCCTCCGGTGGGGCGGCGGAGCATGCGTTGAAACCGTGGCTGGAAAAACTGGTGCGCAAGGGCACGCCGGTGATCAACATCAGCCCAATGCGCGACGATTGCCCGGCCTTCGTCAATGCCGAATGGATCCCGATCCGCCCCAATACCGACGTCGCGCTGATGCTGGCGCTGGGCTATGAGATCCAGCGACATGGCGCGCAGGATGAAGCCTTCCTTGCCAGTCATTGCGTGGGTTACCCCCAATTGGCGGACTATTTGCGCGGCGTAACCGATGGCGTAGCGAAAACCCCGCAGTGGGCCAGCGCCATCACCGGCATTCCGGCGGAGCGCATTGCCGGTTTGGCACAGCAACTGATTGGCGTGCGCAGTTTCATCACCTGTTCCTATTCGGTGCAACGCGCACACCGTGGCGAACAGCCGTACTGGATGATGATTGCCCTGTCGGCGATGCTGGGGCAGGTCGGGCTGCCGGGCGGTGGTTTTTCGTTCGGCCACGGTTCAATGAACGGCGTTGGCAACCCGCGGGTTGATACCCCCGGGCCAACCATGCCGGTAGGCAGTAACCCGGCCAATCTGGCGATCCCGGTGGCGCGCATTTGCGACATGCTGCTGCAACCCGGCGAAGCGTACCAGTTCCAGGGCGAAACGCGGCACTATCCGGATATTCATCTGGTGCATTGGGCCGGCGGCAATCCGTTCCATCACCATCAGCAGCTGAACCGACTGATGGAGGGCTGGCAAAAGCCGGACACGGTGATCGTGCAGGACATCTGGTGGACACCGGCGGCGAAAATGGCCGATATCGTGCTACCGGTCACCAGTTCGCTGGAGCGTAACGACATTGGTGGTTCGTCGCGCGATCGTTACGTATTGGCGATGCATCAGGCGATCGCGCCACAGCACCAGGCGCGCAACGATTTTGACATTTTCGCCGATCTGGCCGAACGGCTGGGGTATCGCCAGTCGTTCACCGAAAACCGCAGCGAACGCCAGTGGATTGAGCATATTTACCGTCAGTGTGGTTTGGCGCAGGCGGGCACCGGTGTGGCATGGCCGGCGTTCGAAACGTTCTGGCAGCAAGGTTATGTCGAATTGCCGGCACCGGAACGGGACTTCGTCTTCTTTGACCAGTTCCGCGACGATCCGCACGGCCACCCGCTGCAAACGCCAAGCGGGAAGATCGAACTGTTCAGCGAAAAAATCGCCGGCTATGGCTACCAGGATTTTGCCCCGCATCCGCAGTGGCAGCCGCCGGTTGAATGGCTGGGGGCGCCGCAGGCGCAGCAGTGGCCACTGCATTTGATCTCGATCCAGCCGGCCGATCGGCTGCACAGCCAGATGGATCCGGCGCCGCAGGTACAGGCCAATAAAACCGCCGGCCGTGAGACGCTGTATATGCACCCGACCGATGCCGAGACGCGCGACATTGACGACGGCGCGCAGGTGCTGGTCAGCAATGCGCGCGGCGGCTGCCTGGCCGGCGTCAGCATCACCGATGGCGTGACGCCCGGCGTGGTGCTGATGGCCACCGGCGCCTGGTTCGATCCGGGCTTTGGCGCGCAGCGGCATGCCGTCGAACAGGCCGGCAATCCCAACGTGCTGACGCTGGATATCGGCACCTCGCCGTTGACCCAGGGGCCGAATGCCATGAGTTGCCTGGTGGAGGTCAGTGCGGTATTGCCGAACGGCGCAGCTTGACGGCAAAAAACGGCCTTACGCCGATTTTTGCTGCTCAACGGGCGCGTTTTCCGCGCGGCCGAATACGCATTTTTTGCTACGTTTTTCCGCGAGATCGTTGACGTTTCATTGAGTTATTACTGACGAACGCGGAAATTTACAGCTGGTTGCATTTAGAGCAAAACTCTTTCGATTCAACGGTAGTTTCTTACAGCGGGCATCTCTAAAGTAGGCAGTCCCAGAGGTATTGATTGGTGAGAAATCGACATACTCTGTATGTTGAAGCCATTTTCAATTGCACCAACCTACGCGGATGCGTAGGTTTTTTTTTGCCTGCCATATAGTATCCTTTCCCTACAAGCAGTTAGCGCCCGGTTTTTTGGGGCGGTTATCCGCCACCGCGCTGATTGCATCGCCGGCAAGCCCATGGGAGAGCGGTATGATCATGTCTGTATTGCGCACGGTGTTTCGCCTGCTTTATCGCGTGCGCGTCGAGGGCGATGCCCGCCATTTTGATCAGCAGAAACTGCTGATCACCCCCAACCACGTCTCTTTTATCGATGGCGTGCTGCTGGCGCTGTTTTTACCGATCAAACCGGTATTCGCGGTGTATTCCAGCGTCTCGGAACGCTGGTTTATGCGTTGGCTGAAGCCGTACATCGACTTCGTTTTTCTTGATCCCACCAAGCCGATGGCGATCAAGCATCTGGTGCGCGAAGTGCAAAAAGGGCGACCGATCGTGGTGTTCCCGGAAGGGCGTATAACCGTGACCGGCTCGCTGATGAAGATTTACGAAGGCGCCGGGTTTATTGCCGCCAAGTCCGGCGCCACGGTGGTGCCGGTGCGCATCGACGGCCCGGAATTCAGCCCGTTTGGCCGCATGAAAGGGGTATTTCGGATCCGCGCCTTTCCGCAGGTGACCATCAGCATTCTGCCGCCGACCACTCTGCCGATGCCGGAGGCGCCGCGTGCCCGCGAGCGGCGCATGCTGGCCGGTGACCGCCTGCATCAAATCATGATGAAGGCGCGCATGGATAGCCGCAAACCGCAGACCCTGTTTGAGGCGCTGCTGTCGGCAACCGAGCGTTACGGTATGGCCAAACCCTGTATTGAAGACATCAATTTCAAGGAAGACAGCTATCGCACGTTGCTTAAAAAATCGTTGGGTGTCAGTCGGATCCTGCAACGTTTCACCGCCCAGGGCGAACATGTCGGCATGCTGCTGCCTAACGCCACCATTACCGCCGCCGCCATTTTCGGTGCGTCGCTAGGGGATCGTATCCCGGCGCTGCTCAACTATACCGCCGGCGCCAATGGCTTGAGGAGTGCGATGACGGCGGCCACCATCCGCACTATCGTCACTTCGCGCCAGTTTCTGGAGAAGGGCAAGCTGACCCATTTGCCGGAGCAGGTGCCGGACGCCAACTGGGTATATCTGGAAGACCTGAAAGATACCGTCACCCTGGCCGACAAACTGTGGATCCTGCGTCATTTACTGCAGCCGAGACGTGCCATGCTGCCGCAACGGCCGGACGATGCGGCGCTGATTCTGTTTACCTCCGGTTCGGAAGGCAACCCGAAAGGGGTAGTGCATTCTCATGCCAGCCTGCTGGCCAACGTCGAGCAGATCCGTACCATCGCCGACTTTACGCCGCGCGATCGCTTTATGTCATCGTTGCCGCTGTTCCATTCATTCGGCCTGACGGTCGGGCTGATTACTCCGCTGATGACCGGCAGCCGCATCTTCCTCTATCCCAGTCCGCTGCATTACCGCGTGGTGCCGGAACTGGTGTATGACCGTAACTGCACCGTACTGTTCGGCACCGCCACCTTCCTCAACAATTACGCCAGATTCGCCCATCCGTATGATTTCGCCCGCCTGCGTTACGTGGTGGCCGGGGCGGAAAAACTGGCGGACAGCACCAAACAGATCTACCAGGACAAATACGGCATTCGCATCCTGGAAGGCTATGGCGTGACCGAGTGTGCGCCGGTGGTTTCGATTAACGTACCGCTGGCGACCAAGGTCGGCACCGTGGGCCGCATCATGCCGCAAATGCAGGCGCGGCTGATGCCGGTGCCGGGCATCGATCGGGGAGGACGTCTGCAACTGCGTGGGCCGAACATCATGAAAGGGTATCTGCGGGTTGAACGGCCCGGCGAACTGGAGCCGCCCGTCGCCGAGGATCAACAGGGCAACCTGCAACCGGGCTGGTACGACACCGGTGACATCGTGACGCTGGACGAACAGGGATATTGCACCATTCGCGGTCGGGTGAAGCGTTTTGCCAAACTGGCAGGGGAGATGATCTCACTGGAGAGCGTGGAACAGCTGGCGCTGCGCGTCGCCCCGGAGGGGCATCACGCCGCCACGGTGAAAAGCGACAGCAGCAAAGGCGAAGCGCTGGTGCTGTATACCACCGATGACAGCATTACCCGCGACGCCTTGCTGCGCGTGGCGCGTGAACAGGGCAGCCCGGAGCTGGTGGTCCCGCGTGACATTCGCCTGATAAAAACCTTGCCGGTGCTGGGCAGCGGCAAACCTGACTATGTCACCCTGCGTAAAATGGCTGAACAGCCGGAGAGTGTCTGATGAATCAGCCGTTGACTGATAATGCCCCCCTGCTGTCGCGCGGCATGATCGCCGTGATTTGCGCGCAGTTCCTCTCGGCCTTCGGCGACAATGCCTTGCTGTTCGCCACGCTGGCGTTGATCAAACAGCAGCTTTACCCGGACTGGAGCCAGCCGATACTGCAAATGGCCTTCGTCGCCACCTACATCATTCTGGCGCCGTTCGTTGGCCAGATTGCCGACAGTTTTGCCAAAGGGCGCGTCATGATGTTCGCCAACGGCCTAAAGCTGGCCGGGGCGCTGGTGATCTGCTTTGGTCTGAATCCGTTTCTGGGCTACAGCCTGGTGGGCGTGGGAGCTGCGGCGTATTCACCGGCGAAGTACGGCATTCTGGGCGAAATCACCAGCGGTGAGAAGCTGGTCAAGGCCAATGGCCTGATGGAAGCGTCGACCATTGCCGCGATCCTCATCGGTTCGGTGGCCGGCGGCGTGCTGGCGGATTGGCACATTATTGCCGCGCTGGCGGTGTGTGCGCTGGTCTACGCGGCGGCGGTGGTTGCCAACCTGTATATTCCACGGCTGGCGGCGGCACGGCCGGGAGCCTCCTGGCGACCACGCGCCATGACGCGCAGTTTCTTTGCCGCCAGTGTCACGCTGTGGCGCGACGGACAAACGCGCTTTTCGCTGATTGGCACCAGCCTGTTCTGGGGGGCGGGCGTGACGTTACGTTTTCTGTTGGTGTTATGGGTGCCGGTGGCGCTCGGCATCGCCGACAACGCGACGCCGACGCTGCTCAACGCCATGGTGGCGGTAGGGATTGTGATCGGCGCCGGTGTCGCCGCACGGTTTGTGACGCTGGAAACGGTGCGGCGCTGCATGCCGGCCGGTATTCTGATTGGCGTGGTGGTGGCGCTGTTTGCGCTGCAAACCGCGATGATTAACGCCTATGCCTTGCTGATGCTGATTGGCGTACTGGGCGGGTTCTTCGTGGTTCCGCTGAACGCCCTGCTGCAGGAGCGCGGCAAGCGCTCGGTAGGGGCCGGCAACGCGATTGCGGTGCAGAATCTGGGCGAAAATACCGCCATGCTGTTGATGCTGGGCCTGTATTCGCTGGTGGTGAAGCTTGGCGTACCGGTGGTTGGCGTGGGCGTCGGGTTTGGCGTGGTATTTGCGCTGGCGATTGCCGCACTGTGGCTGTCACAGCGCCGCGCCGGTCGGGCAGGGTAATAGCGGGCCGGGATTGCCGGCCCGTGGTGGTTATGGCGCAGGAATGGTGAAGCGGGTATGAATTTCCTCCAACCCGTGTAACACCTCTTGGTCCAGCGTCAGGTTGAAGCTGTCGATATTGGTCTGCAACTGTGCCAGGGTGGTTGCGCCCAGCAGCGTGCTGGCGACAAACGGCTGTTGGCGCACAAATGCCAGCGCCATTTGCGCCGGATCCAGATTATGTCGCTGCGCCAGCGCCACGTATTCGGCAATCGCCCGTTGGGTGTGCGGCGCCGAATAGCGGGTGAAGCGGCTAAACAGGGTATTGCGCGCCCCGGCCGGCTTGGCGCCGTTCAGGTATTTGCCGGTCAGTGTGCCAAAGGCCAGGCTGGAATAGGCCAGTAATTCTACCCCTTCAAACTGGCTGATTTCCGCCAGCCCCACTTCAAAACTGCGGTTCAGCAGGCTGTACGGATTCTGAATGGTGACAATGCGCGGTAGCTGGTGCTTTTCCGCCAGGCTCAGGTAACGCATCACGCCGTACGGGGTTTCATTGGATACGCCGATATAGCGGATCTTGCCGGCGCGTACCTGTTCGGACAGCGCTTCCAGCGTTTCCAGCAGGGTGACGCTGGCCATCTCGTCAGTATATTGATAGTTCAGCTTGCCGAAACAGTTGGTGCTGCGCTGCGGCCAGTGAAGCTGGTACAGATCGAGATAATCGGTGTTCAGACGTTGCAGACTGGCGTCCAGCGCGGCGCGAATGTTTTTGCGATCGAGCGCCTGCTGCGGTCGGATGCCGCTGTCATTGCCGCGCACCGGTCCGGAGACTTTGCTGGCCAGTACGATTTTTTCGCGGTTGCCGCGCGCCTTGATCCAACTGCCGATGTAACGTTCGGTCAGCCCCTGGGTTTCCGGGCGAGGTGGGACAGGATACATTTCGGCGGTATCGATCAGATTGATGCCTGCGGCTAACGCATAATCCAGTTGCGCGTGGGCATCGGCTTCGCTGTTCTGTTCGCCAAAGGTCATGGTGCCCAGTCCCAGCACGCTCACTTCTAAAGAACTGTGGGGAATACGATGATATTGCATTAACGATCTTCCTTACTTGATAGCGCTGCGGGCAGCGATGCCCGGTGAAACAGGAGTCTGCCGTCAGGTTCGTCGCCTAGAGAGCGTCAGGACGCTCTGCTCGACTATAACCAAGCTGCGCGGAAGGGGAAAGCGGATTAAATGCGGCGGAGGGAACAGAATGGCTACCGCGCGCTGACGTCAGCGATAGCCGTTGAGACGATTAACGCTCGATAACCTGCGATACCTGATCGCCATTGATTTGGCGGCTGTTGCCGGCTTCATCGTGGTAGCTGATCAGACCGGTATCTTCATCGATCTCGGGTTTCCCCTGGGTCAGGATCATCTTGCCGTCTTTGGTTGCCATCACGTAATCACTGGAGCAGCCTGCCAATCCGGCGGCCATCACCACGGCGCAAACTGCCATTACCCACTTTTTCATCCTGCGGATCCTCAATTAAGCATAAAAGAACGTTGTTATAAGATTAGCAAATGATGCGTAAAGGTTATCTCAGATAACTCTTTATCTTGGCAAGTTAAAGGATTCGTTGACCGGAGGCGCACAGGGATGCGCCTCCGTTAAGGTTAGGCGGTTGGCTTGTCTTTCTTGCCGCGCATCAGGTTGAGCGCTTCTACCGACATCGAGAAGAACATGGCGAAGTAGATGTAACCCTTTGGCACATGAACCTGGAAGCTTTCCAGCATCAGGGTGAAGCCGACCAGGATCAGGAACGCCAGCGCCAGCATCTTCACCGACGGATGACGATTGACGAATTCGCCAATCGGCCGCGCGGCGAACATCATTACGCCGACTGCAATCACCACCGCCGCCATCATGATAAACAGATGATCGGACAGGCCAACGGCGGTAATCACCGAATCCAGGCTAAAGATGATATCCAGCAGCATGATCTGCACGATGGCACCAAAAAAGCCATGCACCTTGCTGCTGTGATGCTCTTCGGAGCCTTCGATGGTTTCGTGGATCTCCTTGCTGGCCTTCCAGATCAGGAACAGACCGCCAAACAGCAGGATCAGATCCCTGGCTGAAATGCTGTGTTCCATGACGGTAAACAGCGGGTGGGTCAGGCGAATCACCCAGGCGATGGAGGCCAGCAGCCCCAGCCGCATCAGCATTGCCCCCGCCAAGCCGATCCGACGTGCCTTGTTCTGCTGCGCTTTAGGCAGCTTTGCCACCACCAGAGAAAGGAAGATGATGTTATCGATACCCAGAATGATCTCCAGGATGGTCAGCGTACCTAACGCCAACCACGCATTGGGATCTACAATCCACTCAAACATTGCCCAGCACACCTTAAAAATTTCAAAGAGGGAATTATACGCACTTATCGAGATTACGACATTAGTTAAACGCGAACTAAACAAAGGCGCTTTAAATTAAGAAATGTCTTGCCAGTAGCGCGCCGGTAAAGCTTTTTTTCAAATAAAAACCGCGCGGCAGCGTCATGATCGGCTGCCCCTGTTCGCCGATGGCTTCGGTCAGCGCTTTACTGTTGGCGGCCTTGGGCCGCAGTTGCAGCACCTCGCCGTGGCGAGCGGTAATGCGCTCAACGTGGCCAAGCACGATCAGATCCATTAATTCTTCCCAGTCGCGGCGCAGCATCTCTTCTTCCTGCGCGTTCGGACTCCACAGCAGCGGCGAGCCGATGCGCCGATGCGCTAACGGAATCTGCCGTTCACCTTCTACCGGGATCCATAATACCCGCGCCAGTTTGTGCCGCACGTGGCTGCTGTGCCAGGTCACGCCGCTGTTGCCGGTGAGTGGGGCGACGCACACGAAGGTGGTTTCCAGCGGCTTGCCGGCGGCGTCTATCGGGATGGTTTTCAATTCAATGCCCAGCTCGGGGAAATCCTGTTCCGGCTTGCTGCCGGCCATGGCGCCCAGATACAGCTCCAACAGCATGCCAACCCAACCCTTGTCCCGCTTCAAGTCCCTGGGGATGGCGATGTTTGCCTGGGAGGCGAGTTCGCCAAAGCTACAGCCGGCAAGCTGTTGCGCGCGCGCCAGCAGCTGTTGTTCATCTTTCGGCGGCGGGAGCAGCGGGGATAAAAGCGCCATAAATCAAGCCTGTGTTTGGTGGTTAAAAAATGCACTGCATTTACCCTCGGTAGTCAGCCTGGGCTGCCGCCTGGGGAAAAGGTTAATAGTAGCATGATTTTACATGGGTTTTTCTGATGCCGGCGGCCAGAAAGCGATTTCTGTTTTCGCTTGTGCACCTGTAGCCACCGACAATGAACAGGATCTTACACCTATTTATCCACAGATTTATGGGATAACCCACATTTTTACCGATCACTGGTTCGATTTACAGCCTTGACTCAGCGGTTTTTTTGCGAATTTGTCCGATTTGTGCGTAACGCAGGCGAATAATCTGTGGATAAAAACATCTTTGGTGGATCTTTCACCAGCGCAAGATCCCAAGCGTGCATAGATCACATTTTCACCCTGTACATAACTGACGATAACGATTTACCTGGTTGTTTTAAAACAATAAATAAATAATTCACCCAGGGGCGTATTTGGCGTTGAAAGAAGTTTTACCGGCTTATCCCTTGAGTTCTTCACACACCTATCCACAGAAAAAGTGAATAAATCGCCGCGAAAATCCCGCTCGTTGTTTATAACTTTGCCATTATCTGTGAGTTATCCCAACGTTATCCGAGACGCAGCGCTGCAAAGCAGTGGTTTACCGCCTGTAGCTTGTGTGAAACAATCAGAGCATCTTTACGAATTTTGCTTATCGAGGTAGTCCGGTGATCGATGATGATGGCTACCGCCCGAATGTTGGTATCGTAATCTGTAATCGTCAGGGGCAGGTCCTGTGGGCCCGCCGCTACGGTCAGCACTCCTGGCAGTTTCCCCAAGGTGGGATTAACCCTGGCGAAACCGCGGAACAGGCCATGTATCGTGAGCTGTTCGAAGAAGTGGGGTTGAATAAAAAGGATGTGCGTATCCTGGCTTCAACCCGTAACTGGTTGCGCTATAAATTGCCAAAACGTTTGGTGCGTTGGGACACAAAGCCGGTTTGTATCGGCCAAAAGCAGAAATGGTTTCTGTTGCAGCTAATGTGCAATGACGCGGATATTAATATGCAGCGCAGCAGCACGCCGGAATTTGACGGCTGGCGTTGGGTGAGCTTCTGGTATCCCGTACGTCAGGTGGTATCGTTCAAACGTGACGTGTACCGCCGGGTGATGAAAGAATTCGCCGCAACCGTGATGCCGATGCAGGAGCAGACAGCGCCACGGCAGGCTCCCGCTTACCGCCGAAAAAGAGGTTAAGTTAAGCAGACTATGCTCACGCGCTTGCGAGAAATTGTTGAGAAGGTAGCCGCGGCAGCCAGTTTGACAGATGCGCTGGATCTTTTGGTCAATGAAACCTGTCAGGCGATGGACACCGAAGTGTGTTCCATCTATCTGGCAGATAACGATCGTCGTTGCTATTACCTGATGGCGACGCGCGGGTTGAAAAAGCCGCGCGGGCGTACCATTGCCCTGGCGTTTGACGAAGGCGTGGTTGGCCTGGTCGGTCGGCGGGCAGAACCGATCAACCTGGCGGATGCGCAAAGCCACCCCAGTTTCAAATATGTGCCGCAGGTGAAGGAAGATCGTTTCCGTTCGTTCCTCGGCGTGCCGATTATCCACCGCCGCCAGCTGTTGGGCGTGTTGGTGGTGCAGCAGCGCGAGCTGCGCCAGTTCGATGAAAGCGAAGAGTCTTTCATGGTTACGCTGGCCACGCAGATGGCCGGCATTCTCTCCCAATCGCAACTCAACGCCATCTTCGGTCAATATCGCCAGACGCGTATCCGCGCCCTGGCGGCGTCGCCGGGCGTAGCGGTGGCCGAAGGCTGGCAGGACAGCAGCCAGCCGTCGCTCGACCAGGTCTTCAGAGCCTCGACGCTGGATACCGTCAGCGAACGCGATCGGCTGACCCAGGCGCTGGAAGAAGCCGGCGCGGAGTTCCGCCGATTCAGCAAACGCTTTGCCGCCAGCTCGCAAAAAGAGAGCGCGGCGATCTTCGATCTTTATTCCCACCTGTTGAACGACGCGCGCCTGAAACGCGAACTGTTTGCCGAAATCGACGCCGGTTCGGTGGCGGAGTGGGCGGTCAAGCAGGTGATTGAGGCGTTTGCCGCCCAGTTTGCCAGCCTGCAGGATACCTACATGCGCGAACGCGCCAGCGATCTGCGCGCGCTCGGCCAGCGGCTGCTGTTCCACCTTGATGACACCACCGAGGGCGCCACCCAGTGGCCGGCTCGCTTTGTGCTGGTGGCGGACGAACTGACGGCGACGCTGTTGGCGGAAGTGCCGCCGGATCGTCTGGCCGGCGTGGTGGTGCGCGACGGTGCCGCCAACTCGCACGCCGCGATCCTGGTACGCGCAATGGGCGTGCCGACGGTGATGGGGGCCGATATTCAGCCGTCGTTGCTGAACCAGCGGCTGCTGATTGTTGACGGCTATCGCGGTGAACTGCTGGTCGATCCGGAGCCGGTGCTGGTGCAGGAATATCAGCGGCTGATTAACGAAGAGCTGGAACTCAGCAAGCTGGCGGAAGACGACGTTGAACAACCGGCCCAGATGAAAGGCGGTGAGCGGATTCAGGTGATGCTCAATGCCGGTTTAAGCCCGGAACATGAGCAACTGCTGGGAGGCCGGGTCGACGGTGTCGGCCTGTATCGCACCGAAATCCCGTTCATGCTGCAAAGCGGCTTTCCGTCGGAAGAAGAACAGGTGGCGCAGTATCAGGGCATGTTGCAGCTTTATCCCAGCAAACCGGTCACGCTGCGCACGCTGGATATCGGTGCCGACAAACAGCTGCCGTACATGCCGATCAGCGAAGAAAACCCGTGTCTGGGCTGGCGCGGTATCCGCGTTACCCTCGATCAGCCGGAAATATTCCTGATCCAGGTGCGCGCGATGCTGCGCGCCAATGCCGGTACCGGCAACCTGGGCATTCTGTTGCCGATGATCACCAGCCTGGATGAGATCGACGAGGCGAAACGGTTGATCGAACGTGCCGGCAACGAGGTAGAAGAAGTGTTGGGATATGCCATTCCCAAGCCGAAGATCGGCGTGATGCTTGAAGTGCCGTCCATGATCTTCCTGATCCCCTTCCTGGCTCGGCGGGTTGATTTTATTTCGGTTGGTACCAACGATCTCACGCAGTATCTGTTGGCGGTCGATCGCAACAATACCCGCGTGGCGTCGCTGTATGACAGCCTGCATCCGTCGATGCTGCGGGTGCTGAAGATGATCGTCGAGCAGGGGGAGGCCGCCGGTTTGCAGGTGGGGCTGTGCGGCGAACTGGCCGGCGATCCGATGGGCGCGCTGCTGTTGGTTGGCATGGGGTATCGCCATCTCAGCATGAACGGACGCAGCGTGGCGCGGATCAAATACCTGCTGCGGCATATCGAACTGGCAGAGGCGCAAGCCCTGTCACAGCGGGTGCTCAATGCCCAGATGACCACCGAAGTGCGCCATCTGGTGGCGGCATTTATGGAGCGGCGCAGCATGGGCGGGCTGATTCGTGGCGGGCGCTGAGCCGCGCGCTGACTGATTTTTTTACAGAACTTTTCCCTGCGGGCCAGGCCGGACAGCGCTAAGCCTATGTTATGATGCGTTTCCTCCATTGCGCTGCCGCCAGAAAGCTGGCCGGCACCGCGTTTGGCACCTGCCGCCCCCACTGGGGAAGAATAATCGACATAATTGACATGTTGTGGTGATAGATGAGCAATAGCTATCTGGCGTTTCCTAAATTTGATCCGGTGATTTTTTCAATCGGCCCGGTATCGTTGCACTGGTACGGTTTGATGTACCTGGTCGGCTTTGTCTTTGCCATGTGGCTGGCGATCCGCCGTGCCAATAAACCGGGCAGCGGCTGGACCAAAGACGAAGTGGAAAACCTGCTGTATGCCGGTTTCCTCGGGGTGTTTGTCGGTGGCCGCGTTGGCTATGTGCTGTTCTACAATCTGCCGTTGTTCCTTGATAATCCGTTGTACCTGTTCAAAGTCTGGGATGGCGGCATGTCATTCCACGGCGGCCTGCTGGGCGTGATTCTGGTGATGTTCTGGTTTGCACGTCGCACCAAGCGCACGTTCTTCCAGGTATCGGATTTTATCGCGCCGCTGATCCCGTTTGGTCTGGGGGCCGGGCGTCTCGGCAATTTCATCAACGGCGAACTGTGGGGCCGCGTCACCTCCGACGTGCCTTGGGCGATGCTGTTCCCCGGCTCGCGCAATGAAGACATCGCCATTGCCGCCGCCGATCCGCAATGGCTGCCGTTGCTGAACCAGTACGGTGTGCTGCCGCGTCACCCTTCGCAGCTGTATGAACTGCTGCTTGAAGGCGTAGTGCTGTTTATCATTCTGAATCTGTTTATTCGCAAATCACGCCCAATGGGTGCGGTTTCCGGCCTGTTCCTGATTGGCTATGGGGCGTTTCGCATCATCGTCGAAGCCTTCCGCCAGCCGGACGCGCAGCTCGGCCTGTTCGACGGCGTGATCAGTATGGGGCAGATCCTGTCGATTCCGATGGTATTGGCCGGTATCATTATGATGATTTGGGCGTATCGTCGTCGTCCACAGCAACAAACTTCGTGAGGAAAAATGAAACAGTATCTGGATTTGATGAAGAAAGTGCTCGCCGAGGGCACCCCTAAAGCCGATCGTACCGGCACTGGCACGTTGTCCATTTTCGGCCACCAGATGCGTTTCAATTTGCAGGACGGCTTCCCGTTGGTGACCACCAAAAAATGTCACCTGCGCTCAATCATTCATGAACTGCTGTGGTTCCTGAACGGTGATACCAATACTGCCTATTTGCGTGACAATAAGGTCACCATCTGGGACGAATGGGCGGATGAAAACGGCGATCTTGGCCCGGTGTATGGCAAGCAGTGGCGCGCATGGGGCGCGGCGGATGGGCGTCAAATCGACCAGTTGAGTAACGTACTGCAACAGTTGAAACAAGACCCGGATTCCCGTCGCATCATCGTTTCCGCTTGGAACGTCGGCGAACTGGAGCAGATGGCGCTGGCGCCGTGCCATGCGTTCTTCCAGTTCTACGTGGCCGACGGCAAGCTGTCTTGCCAACTGTACCAGCGGTCGTGCGACGTGTTCCTCGGTCTGCCGTTTAATATCGCCAGCTACGCGCTGCTGGTGCATATGATGGCGCAGCAGTGTGACCTGCAGGTCGGTGACTTCGTCTGGACCGGCGGCGACACCCATCTCTATAGCAACCATATGGAACAGACGGCGTTGCAGTTGACCCGTGAGCCACGGCCATTGCCGAAGCTGGTAATCAAGCGCAAACCGGCGTCGCTGTTTGATTACCGTTTCGATGACTTCGAAATCGAAGGTTACGATCCGCATCCTGCCATCAAGGCACCGGTCGCCATCTGACCGTCAATCAAGCAACTCTCCAGGCGCAACTTGTTTGCGCCTTTTTTTCGCCCGTCGCGGCGTCGCAATAGATTATTTTGCGCAGCGCCTCGTATTTTGATGGGCAGTTTCAGCCTGTGCATCAATAAATTGCGTAACGTTTTCCAGCCTTCACACCGTCCGCTGTTCACTTTTTTTCTGCGCGTTACACTCGCCGCCATGAAAAACAGATGCATTCGTCACGCCCACCGCCAGCGCGGCATGACGCTGATAGAGCTGCTGGTGGTGATCGCCCTGGCCGCATTGCTGAGCGGTTGGGGTGTCGGCCACTGGCAGCAGCACCGGCAGGCGTTACGGTTGGAACATTCCGCGCTGCAACTGCTGGCGTTTCTCACTCGCCTGCAGGCTGACGCCAACTGGCGCAATCGTGCCGCGCTGCTGTGGTTCAAACCGGGGGAGCATTGGTGCGTCGGCAGTGGTAGCGAACCGCTGACCTGTGACACGGCCGAAGGTTGGGTATTTCTGACACCGTCTGCAGACGTGCTGTTGAGCGATTATACCCGCAAGGAGATCGGTTTTTACGGCCTGCGCAACAGCGCCCAGGCCGGGCATATCCAATTGAGCAACGCTGTTGGCAGCCTGCGGGTGGTGCTATCGGCGCAAGGACGGCTGCGGTTATGCAGCGTCGAGGCGGCGCTTGGCGGGATCGGCCGATGTTAGCGTCCTCGCAAGGTTTTAGCTTGCCCGAAGCGCTGCTGGCGATGGTTTTCGGCAGTCTGGTTGCGTTGGCGGCTGCCAAAACGTATCCGCTTTTGCGTCAGCAGAGCGTGACTCTTGGCCACTATTATCGCCTGGAACTGGCGCTGCGCCAGCTGGCATTCGGCATTGAAAAAGATCTTCGTCGCACCGGGTTCTGTGCCGGTGATTGTCACGGCCAACCGCTACTCATTGGCCAGCACCGGGGGGAAGCAAACGCCAGCTGTGTGATCGTCCGTTACGATCTGAACCGCAATGGCCGTTGGGAAAGGGGCGGCAGCGAAGCCGAACAATTTGCCTATCGGCTGCGCCAGGGGGCGTTGGAGCGCCAACGCGGCGTGAGTCACTGCCATGGCGGCGGTTGGGAACGGTTGCTCGATCATCAGCAAATTCATATCGACAGCTTCAGGATCGACATGCTGCCCGGCCGGCATCGCCGCCAGGCGGTACACCTGTCGCTGACAGGGCATGCAACGGCGCGGCCGCATATCCAGCGTACGCTGACCGTTACCGTCAGCCTGGTGTTACGATGAACTCGCAGCGGCAGCGGGGCGGCAGTGCGTTGGCTGCGGTGATGCTGCTGCTGGCGATGGGGCTGATGCTGTTAACTGCCCAGCAGCGGCAACTGGACAACGCTCTGTTGCTGGCGGCCGATCAGCAGCGTTATCTGGTGGCGTATAATCAGGCGTCGTCGGCGCTGAATTGGGGCCTGGTGCAGCCATGGCCGGTCGCTCGGCTGAACGTGCAACGCTGGCATTGTCTGCGTCATATGGCTGAGTTGCAGGTCTGCGGCAGAATGTCGGCTCGGGCCGGGATCGTGCTGCTGCGCGGCCGGGGAACGCTGGCTGGCGATCGGCCGCTTTGGCTCTACCAGTTGGCGACGCCAGACGACCAGGGCAAACTGGCCGCGGTAGTCGGCGGGCGCCTGGATTTCTGCCCGGAAAGAAACGAGGCCGACTGTGCGGACTGAGTCGATAGCGGCCGATGCGGCGCCTCAACGCGGCTTCAGCCTGCCTGAGGTGTTAATTGCCGCGCTGTTGTTCTCGGTGTCGTTACTCGGCCTGTTGCAGTACCATCAGGTATTGTTACAGGGATTTCAGCGCCAATGGCAATCTCGCCAGGCCTGGGCATTGGCGCATCAACAGTTGGAGCGTGATGCCGCCGGCCTTGAGGGGGTGGAGACGCTTGCCCCCGGCTGGCGACGTGAACTACAGCACAGTGGCGAAGATGGCGCTTGCCATCGGCTGACGGTCACGATACAAACCCCGCAACGACAGCGGATCCAGCTTGGCCGCTGGTATTGCGACGGCGATTTGCCTGGCGGCAGCGGTGGTCACCGATCGGGGCAGCCAGCGACGGTACCGTTGCGCCACGCGGGCGTGAAACAGTGACGCGGCGCCAGCGTGGCGTCAGAGCCGCGCTATTTTTTACAGTATGACGGGTTTAAAGGAGTCTCATGTTCACGGTTTACCATTCCAATCAGCTGGATTTGCTGAAGACGCTGACCAGTGCGTTGATCGACAGAGAACCGTTGGCCGATCCTTTTCAAGCGGAAGTCATACTGGTTCAGAGCCCCGGCATGGCGCAGTGGTTGCAGATGCAACTGGCCGAACAGTTCGGTATTGCCGCCAATATCGCCTTCCCGTTGCCGGCATCGTTTATCTGGGAAATGTTCACCCGCGTATTGCCCGGTATCCCGCAGGAGAGCGCCTTCAGTAAAGACGCCATGACCTGGAAACTGATGTGGCTGCTGCCGGATATGCTGACCGAGCCGGAGTTTGTGTCGTTACAGCATTATCTGTCCGACGACGACGACAAGCGCAAAATCCATCAGTTGGCCGGGCGAGTGGCCGATCTGTTTGACCAATATCTGGTGTATCGGCCGCAGTGGCTGGAAAGCTGGCAACGCGGCGAGCGTATCGACGCCCTGTCAGAGGCGCAGCAATGGCAGGCGCCGTTATGGGCACGCCTGGTGGAGTACACCCGGCAGCTTGGGCAGCCGGAGTGGCACCGAGCCAATCTGTACCGGCGTTTCATCAGCACCCTGGAACAGGCACAAACCTGCCCGCCGGGCTTGCCACCACGGGTGTTTATCTGCGGCATTTCGGCGCTGCCGCCGATCTACCTTGAGGCGTTGCAGGCGTTGGGCAAACATATCGATATTCATCTTATGTTCACCAACCCGTGCCGTTACTACTGGGGCGATATTCAGGATTATGCGTTCCTGGCGCGGCTGCAAAGCCGTAAACGCCGCCATCACCAGCAGGCGCGCGAACAGGGGCTATTCCGCCAGCCGGAGCAGGCCGCACAGCTGTTTGACGCCGACGGTGAACAGCGCTTGAGCAACCCGCTGCTGGCCTCCTGGGGCAAGCTGGGGCGCGACCATTTGTACCTGCTGGCGCAGATGGCGTCGTTGCAGGAGGTTGACGCCTTTGTGGATATTGCGCCGGACAACCTGCTGCATGCCATTCAGCATGACATGCTGGAGCTGGAGGATCACGCAATTATCGGCACCACGGCGCAAACGCTGGAGCGCAGCGACAACAAGCGTACGCTCGATCCCGCCGATCGCTCCATCAGCCTGCACGCCTGCCATAGTCCACAACGCGAGGTGGAGGTGCTGCACGACAGACTGCTGGCGATGCTGGCGGAGGATCCGCAGATGACGCCGCGTGACATCATCGTGATGGTGGCCGACATCGACAGCTATACGCCGTACATTCAGGCGGTATTCGGTAATGCGCCGCCGGAGCGCTATTTGCCGTTCGCCATTTCCGACCGGAAAGCACGACAGGCTCACCCTGCCTTGCAGGCGTTTATTTCACTGCTGGATCTGCCGCAGAGTCGTTTTTCTGCTGAACAGGTGCTGGCGTTGCTGGAGGTTCCGGCGCTGGCGGCGCGCTTCGCCATCGATGAAGAGGGGCTGCGTCTGTTGCGTCGCTGGGTCAGCGAATCCGGTGTACGCTGGGGGCTGGACGATGACAACGTGCGTCAACTGGCGCTGCCGGCCACCGGCCAGCACACCTGGCAGTTCGGCATCACGCGCATGCTGCTCGGTTATGCGATGGACAGCAATATCGGCGACTGGCAAGGCGTCTTGCCGTATGACGAGTCGAGCGGGTTGGCGGCGGAGCTGGCCGGACAACTGGCGGAGCTGTTGGCGCAGCTTGCCGACTGGCGGCAACGGTTGGGCGAAGCACGTACGCTGGCGGAGTGGCTGCCGCTATGCCGCCGATTGTTGGACAGTTTTTTTGCCGCCGATGCCGACACGGAAGTGATACTGGCGCTGATCGAACAGCAGTGGCAGCAGGTGATCGAGTTCGGCCAGGGGGCGCGTTACCCCGACGCGGTACCCCTGACGCTGTTGCGAGACGAGCTGGCAGCACGGCTCGACCAGGAGCGTATCAGCCAGCGTTTTCTGGCTGGGCAAATCAATTTCTGCACCTTGATGCCGATGCGCTCCATTCCGTTCAAGGTAGTATGCCTGCTGGGCATGAACGACGGCGTTTACCCGCGCACCCTGCCACCGCTGGGCTTTGACCTGATGGCTCAACAGGTCAAGCGTGGCGATCGCAGCCGGCGCGACGATGACCGCTACCTGTTCCTTGAGGCCATCCTGTCGGCGCAGCAGCAGTTGTATATCAGCTTTATCGGCCGGTCGATTCAGGATAATAGCGAGCGTTATCCCTCGGTGCTGGTGACCGAGTTGCTGGAGTATCTGCAACAAAGCTATTGTTTACCGGGCGATGAGCACCTGGACGCCGACGGCAGCGCGCAGCGGGTCGGTGAGCATTTGCTGCGCTGGCATGCCCGCATGCCGTTCGCCGTAGAGAACTTTCTGCCGGAGGCCGAAGCGCAGAGCTACGCTGCCGAATGGCTACCGGCTGCCGACCGGCGCGGTGAAGCGCACCCGGTGTTCAATCAGCCGCTGCCGCTAGAACCGCAGACGCAGCTATCACTTGACGATCTGCTGCGTTTCTATCGCCATCCGATCCGCGCCTTCTTCCAACTGCGCCTGGGGGTCAACTTCATTCTGGAAGAAACCGAACTGGCGGATGAGGAACCGTTTACGCTGGACAACCTCAGCCGCTATCAATTCAACAATCAGCTGCTGAACGCGCTGATTGAAGACCAGGATGCGACGCGGCTGTATCAGCGGATACGCGCTTCCGGCGGTTTGCCGTACGGCCCGTTTGGCGAGATCTACTGGCAAAAACAGCAAGAGGAAATGAGCGAACTGGCAGCGCAGGTACGCGAAGAAAGGCGGGAAAGCAGTAGCCTGGAGCTGGATCTCGACATCGCCGGCGTGCGCCTTGGCGGCTGGCTGCATCAGGTGCAGCACGACGGTCTGCTGCGTTGGCGGCCAGCGACGCTGTCTGCGGTCGACGGTATCTTGCTGTGGCTGGAACATCTGGCCTATTGCTGTGCCGGCGGCGAGGGTGAAAGCCGGATGTTCGGGCGCAAGAACGCCGTCTGGCGTTTTGCCGCATTGCCGCCAGAGGCTGCGCGAGCCCAGCTTGCCGAGCTGATCGCCGGTTATCAGCGCGGGCTGTGTGAACCGCTGATGCTGCTGAACAAAAGCGGCTGGGCGTGGTTAAGCCAGTGCTATCAGCAGGACTCACAGCAGATTGATTGGGGCGAGGAGGCGCAGGCCAAGGCGCGGGCCAAACTGCTGCTGGCATGGCAGGGCGATCAGCGCATTCCCGGCGAGGGGGAGGATCCGTATATTCAGCGGGTATTCCGTCAGTTGGACAACGCCACGCTGGCACAAATTGTGGCGGAAACAGAGCGTTACCTGCTGCCGGTGGCTCGCCATAATATAGGGTGATCGTCACCGGGTGGTACTGGTTGTCGGGAGATGGTAAAAATAAACTGGTTTATATTCAACCTTCAGGGTTGTTTCCGGTCTTACATAAGATATCGGCATATAGCTTTGCTGTTTTTTGATGAGCGGCGGGGTCGTCAGGGATGTGGCGAAACCGCGCCTGAATAGGGGTTTATTTTGGATATGCGCAGACGATTGGCCCGCCTCAGCGGGTTGATGTTGGTAGTACTATTTTGGGCACCGTTAAGCTGGGCCGCACAGGGATGGCAACCGCTGGCGGAGAAAATCCACAAGAGCGATCACGATCCGCGCCATTACCAGGCGATCAAACTGGATAACGGCATGACGGTGCTGCTGGTTTCCGATCCGCAGGCGCCGAAGTCGTTGGCTGCGTTGGCGTTGCCGGTAGGGTCGCTGGAAGATCCCGACAGCCAGCTTGGTCTGGCACATTATCTGGAACATATGGTTCTGATGGGCTCCAAGCGTTACCCGGAACCGGAAAACCTGTCCGAATTTCTCAAGAAGCATGGCGGCAGCCACAACGCCAGTACCGCGTCGTACCGTACCGCTTTTTACCTGGAAGTGGAAAACGATGCGCTCGAACCGGCGGTTGACCGCATGGCGGATGCCATTGCCGAGCCGTTGCTCGATCCCGGCAATGCCGACAAAGAGCGCAATGCGGTGAATGCCGAATTAACCATGGCGCGTTCACGCGACGGTATGCGCATGGCACAGGTCGGCGCGGAAACGCTAAATCCGGCGCACCCGAGCGCACGCTTTTCCGGCGGCAATCTGGATACGCTCAAGGATAAACCCGGCAGCAAACTGCACGATGAACTGACGGCGTTCTACCAGCGCTACTATTCCGCCAATCTGATGATGGGCGTGCTGTACAGCAATCAGCCGTTGCCACAGTTGGCCACGCTGGCGGCAAAAACCTTTGGCCGCGTACCTAACCATAATGCCAGCGTTGCGCCGATTACCGTTCCGGCGGTCACCAAACAGCAGCAGGGTATCATTATTCATTACGTGCCTGCCCAACCGCGCAAACAGCTGAAGGTCGAGTTCCGCATTGATAACAACAGTGCGGCGTTCCGCAGCAAGACCGATACCTACATCAGTTATCTGATCGGCAACCGCAGCCAAAACACGCTGTCAGACTGGTTGCAGAAACAGGGGTTGGCAGACGCCATCAATGCCGGCGCCGATCCGATGGTCGATCGCAATGGCGGCGTGTTTTCCATCAGCGTGTCACTCACCGACAAAGGGTTGGCCCAGCGTGACGAGGTGGTGGCGGCTATCTTCAATTATTTGAAAATGCTGCGCAGTGAAGGCGTCAAAAAAAGCTACTTCGACGAAATCTCGCACGTGCTGAATCTGGATTTCCGCTACCCGTCGATTACTCGCGATATGGACTATATCGAATGGCTGGTGGATACCATGTTGCGCGTGCCGGTTGAGCATACGCTGGATGCGCCTTATCTGGCAGATCGATACGATCCGCAAGCCATAGCGCAGCGACTGGAGGAAATGACGCCGCAAAACGCGCGCATCTGGTTTATCAGCCCGAATGAACCTCACGATAAAATGGCGTATTTCGTTAACGCGCCTTATCAGGTCAATAAAATCGACGCCGCGCGGTTTGAGCAATGGCAGCAGTTGGGGCAGGGGATCAGCCTGTCATTGCCCGCGCTGAATCCGTATATCCCGGATGATTTCACGCTCAACCAACCCTCGCATGCGTTCACCAAGCCCGAACTGGTGGTCAATCAGCCGGGGCTGCGTGTGCTGTATATGCCGAGCCGTTATTTTGCCGATGAGCCGAAAGCCGATGTCACCGTGGCGTTCCGCAACGCCAAAACCATGGATTCCGCTCGCAATCAGGTGTTGTTCTCGCTGACTGACTACCTGGCGGGCATTGCCCTCGACCAACTGAGCTATCAGGCGTCGGTGGGGGGCTTGAGCTTCTCTACCTCGCCGGACAATGGCCTGTTGTTTAATGCCAACGGCTTTACCCAGCGGTTGCCACAGCTGCTGACTACCCTGATTGAAGGTTATTCGAGCTTTACACCGACCGAAGACCAGCTGCAACAGGCCAAGTCCTGGTATCTGGAACAGCTGGACGCCGCGGAAAAGGGCAAGGCGTTTGAGCTGGCGATGCAACCGGTGCAGATGCTTTCTCGCGTGCCGTACAGCGAGCGCAGCGAACGCCGCAACCTGTTGCAGACCCTGACGCTGCAAGACGTGCTGACCTACCGCAACGCGTTGCTGGCTGAAGCGACACCTGAACTGCTGGTGGTCGGCAACATGAGCAAGCAGCAGGTGGATACGCTGGCTTCCTCGCTGAAACAGCGTTTGGGCTGTAGCGGCGAGACCTGGTGGCACGGCGAAGACGTGCAAATTGCCAAGCGGCAGTTGGCCAGCCTGCAACGTCCGGGCAGCAGCACCGATTCGGCGCTGGCGGCGGTGTATGTACCGACCGGCTATCAAGAGGTCACCGGCATGGCTTACAGCTCATTGCTCGGACAGATTATCCAGCCATGGTTCTATAGCCAGTTGCGTACCCAGGAACAGTTGGGGTATGCGGTATTCGCCTTCCCAATGTCGGTGGGGCGGCAGTGGGGGCTGGGCTTCCTGCTGCAAAGCAACAGCAAACAGCCGGCTTACCTGTATCAGCGTTATCAGGACTTCTATCCGAAGGCCGAGCAGCGCCTGCGCGACATGAGTGAGGCCGACTTCGCCCAGTATCAGCAGGCGCTGATTAACGAACTGAAGCAGCGTCCGCAGACCTTGAGCGAAGAGGCCAGCCGCTTTAGCAATGATTTTGATCGCGGTAACTTTGCCTTTGACACCCGCGAGAAATTGATCGCCCAGGTACAGCAGCTGACGCCGGCCAAACTGGCGGACTTTTTCCACCAGGCGGTGATTGAGCCGAACGGCCTGGCGGTGTTGTCGCAGGTCAGCGGCAGCAGTCAGGATAAAGCCGATTATGCGGCGCCGCAGGGCTGGCAGTCGATGCCGAATGCGTCGGCGCTCCAGCAAACGCTGCCGCGTAAGGTCGCGACGCCATGACAACCAGCACCCCGCAGAGGCTCGATCCGCTGACGTTGCCGCTGTTTGGCGAACGACTGATTGAAGCGTCGGCAGGGACCGGGAAAACCTTCACCATCGGCGCGTTATATCTGCGCCTGTTGCTGGGGTTGGGCAAGCAGGCGGCTTTCCCGCGGCCGCTGACGGTAGAGGAAATCCTGGTGGTGACCTTTACCGAAGCGGCGACCGAAGAGCTGCGCAGCCGGATACGCAGCAATATCCACGGTCTGCGCATTGCCTGCGTACGCGGCCGGGAACAGTGCACCGATCCGCTGTTTTCCGCTCTGATGGCGGAAATCGACGATCTGGCCGACGCCGCGGCGCAGTTGCTGGCGGCGGAGCGGCAGATGGACGAGGCGGCGATCTTTACCATTCACGGTTTCTGCCAGCGGATGCTGGCACACAATGCCTTCGAGTCCGGGATTCTGTTTGAACAAACGCTGATTCAGGATGAGCTGCCGCTGCGCCGTCAGGCCTGCGCCGACTTTTGGCGGCGGCAATGCTATCCGTTGCCGCTGGCGGTAGCCCGCGCGGTCAGTCAGGAATGGAGTGGACCGGAGGCGTTACTGGCCGATCTGGCCGGCTATCTGCACGGCGAAGCGCCCACCCTGCGACAACCGCCTAAAGACGATGAAACGGTGTTGATGCGTCACGAGCAAATCGTGGCGCGTATTGAGCAGATAAAAGCGCAATGGCAAGCGGCCGCGCCGGATTTGGAAGCGCTGATTAGCGCTTCCGGCGTTGATAAACGCAGCTACAGCAGTAAGCATTTACCTAACTGGCTGGGCAAGGTTGGCGAATGGAGCGCATTGGCCACCCAGGATTATCAACTGCCGAAAGAGCTGGAAAAGTTCCGCCAATCGACGCTACTGGAAAAAACCAAAAAAGGCGAGCCACCGCGACACCCGCTGTTTGTGGCCATCGATAGCCTGTTTGACCAACCGCTGACGCTGCGTGATCTGATCATGGCGCGCGCGCTGAGCGAAATCCGCACCTCAATCCAACAGGAAAAGCGTCAACGCGCTGAACTGGGTTTTGACGACCTGCTTGGTCGCCTGGATGCGGCGTTACAAAGCGCCGGTGGGGAACAGCTGGCGCAGGCGATTCGTCAGCGCTTTCCGGTGGCGATGATCGATGAGTTTCAGGATACCGATCCGCAGCAGTATCGCATTTTCCAAAAGCTGTACGTCGGACGCGAACAGTGTGGTCTGTTGCTGATCGGCGATCCCAAACAGGCCATTTATGCCTTCCGCGGGGCGGATATTTTCACCTATATGCGTGCTCGCTCAGAGGTAAGCGCCCACTATACGCTAGAGACTAACTGGCGTTCGTCTCCGGCCATGGTAGACAGCGTCAATAAGCTGTTTTCGCAGGTTGGACAGCCGTTCCTGTTTGGCCAGATCCCGTTTGTTGCCGTGGCCGCTGCCGCTAAAAATCAGGGGTTGGGGTTCGAACTCCAGGCGACCGTACAGCCGGCGCTGCATTTTTGGTTACAGCAGGGCGAAGGTGTGGGAGTAAGTGATTACCAACAGATGATGGCGCGCTGGTGTGCGGCGCAGATCCGTGACTGGCTGAGCGCCGGCCAGCGCGGTGAAGCCTGGTTGCTTAACGGTGCACAGCGCCGTGCAGTGCAGGCGTCGGATATCACCATTCTGGTACGCAGCCGCGCCGAAGCCGCGCTGGTGCGCGATGCCCTGAGCCAATTGGCCATCCCGTCGGTGTATCTTTCCAACCGCGACAGCGTCTTTGACACGCCGGAGGCCAAGGATTTGCTGTGGCTTTTGCAGGCGGTATTGGCGCCTGAACAGGAACGTACGCTGCGTAGCGCGATGGCGACCGGGTTATTGGGGCTGGACGCGCCGACGCTGGACGCGCTGAACCATGACGAACGTGCCTGGGATCTATTGGTCAATGAATTTGACGGCTATCGCAGCCACTGGCAGCGGCGCGGCGTACTGCCGATGCTGCGTGAAGTCATGACGCGCCGTCATCTGGCGGAGAACCTGCTGGCCAGTCCCGGCGGCGAGCGTCGTCTGACCGATGTGATGCATCTGGGTGAACTGTTGCAGGAAACCTCCGCGCAGCTCGACAGCGAACATGCGCTGGTGCGCTGGCTGGCGCAGCAGATTGCCCAGCCTAACCGCCAGTCGGACAATCAACAGTTGCGTCTGGAAAGCGATCGCCACCTGGTGCAGGTGATCACTATCCATAAGTCCAAGGGGCTGGAATATCCGCTGGTCTGGCTGCCGTTTGTCGGCAATTTCCGCCAGCAGCAACAGGTGCTGTATCACGATCGCAATAATTTCAAGGCATTGCTCGATCTTAATGCCAATGAAGAAAGCCTCGCCTGGGCCGAAGAAGAGCGGTTGGCGGAAGATCTGCGCCTGCTGTACGTCGCACTGACCCGTTCGGTCTATCACTGCAGCATTGGCATTGCCCCGCTGATTCAGGGGACGCGCAAGAAGCAGGGCGACACCGATTTGCACCGCAGTGCACTGGGCTATCTGGTGCAGGCCGGGCAAGCCGGCGATGCCAGCTATCTGCAGCAACGTTTGCAACAGTTGACCGGCGACGGCGTCGCGCTGTCGCCGGTGGACGAGCCTGATCCGCAACCGTGGCAAGCGCAAGCCGAGGCAGCGGCCGAACTGACCGCCCGCCGCTTTACCCGCCAGGTACAGGATTACTGGCGGGTCACCAGTTATACCGGTCTGCAACAGCATGGGGCGGCGGGAATCACCCAGGATCTGCTGCCGCGGCTGGATGTGGATGCCGCCGGCGAGCAAGCCGCAGACGGTGAGCCGGCGCTTACTCCGCATACTTTTCCTCGCGGCGCGGCACCCGGAACCTTCTTGCACAGCCTGTTCGAAACGCTGGATTTCAGCCAACCGCTGGACGCCGACTGGCTGCTGGAGCAGTTGCGTTTGCACGGCTATGACGACCATTGGCTGCCGGTGTTGCAGGACTGGATGCAGGTCTTGCTGCACACCCGGCTCAACGACAGCGGGGTATCGCTGGCGATGCTGGCGCCGCAGGCCAAACAGGCTGAGCTGCAGTTCTACCTGCCGATAGGTGACCTGCTGCGCGCCGATGCGCTGGATGCGCTGACCAAACGTTACGATCCGCTGTCTGCCCGCTGTCCTGCACTGGACTTTCAGCAGGTGCAGGGCATGCTGAAGGGCTTTATCGATTTGGTATTCTGCTGGCAGGGGAAGTATTACCTGCTGGACTATAAGTCCAACTGGTTGGGAGAGGACAGCAGCGCCTATACCCAGCCGGCAATGGCGCAGGCGATGGCCGAACATCGCTACGACCTGCAATATCAGCTCTACACGCTGGCATTGCACCGTTACCTGCGGCACCGTCTGGCGGATTACGATTATCAGCGCCATTTTGGTGGCGTGATTTATCTGTTTTTGCGCGGCGTCGCTGCCGAACACCCTGGCAACGGCATCTTTTCCTGCCGTCCGGACGGTGAACTGGTCATGGGAATGGATCGGCTGTTCAGCGGCGTATCCCGTGCAACGGAGGCCGAGCAATGATCGATTTATTGCAGCAAGCGGCAACGCTTGGCGTACTGCGCCCGCTGGACGTGCAGTTCGCACGGGTGGTAGCGCCGCCGGATCGACCGGATATGCTGCTGGCCGCCGCTTGCCTCAGCGCGGAAGCCGGTGCGGGGCACGTCTGTCTGCTGTTGCAACAGCTGATGCCGGAGAACCTGTTCGACGGGCGGCAACCAGCATTGGCACAGGCGGTGTGGCAGGCAGCAGGACAGCCCGATCTGGATGACTGGCGGCAACGGTTGTTGAGCTCGCCGGCGGTCAGTGACGGCAGTCTGCCAACGCCGCTGGTGCTGCAAAAACAGCGGTTGTATTTACAGCGCATGTGGCAAAGTGAAGGCCAGGTAGCGGCATTTATCAGCAGCGATAGCATACCGCAGGTTATCGAAACTCAGCGTCTGCGCGCGATCCTCGACCAGCTGTTCGGTACAGCAACGGACACGCCGGACTGGCAGAAAATTGCCGCGGCGGTGGCCGCGACCCGGCGCATCGCGGTGATATCCGGCGGGCCGGGCACCGGTAAAACCACCACCGTGGCCAAACTGCTGGCCGCATTGGTGCAGTTGGCCGAAGGCGCGCGTTTGCGCATTCAACTGGCAGCACCAACCGGCAAGGCGGCAGCGCGACTGACCGAGTCACTGGGCAGCGCCAGCCGACAATTGCCGCTCAGCCCTGAACAGCGGGCGTTATTCCCCACCGAAGCAGCAACGCTGCACCGCCTGCTGGGCGCACAGCCGAACAGCCAACGCATGCGCTATCATCGTGGCAATCCGCTGCATCTCGACGTGTTGGTGGTGGATGAGGCGTCGATGGTCGATCTGCCGATGATGGCGCGTCTGATCGCCGCCTTGCCGCCGCACGCCAGGGTGATTTTTCTTGGCGATCGCGATCAACTGGCCTCGGTGGAAGCAGGCGCGGTGCTGGGAGATATCTGCCGTTTTGCCGAGCAAGGCTATAGCGACGCTCGCGCTGCACAATTGGCACAATTGACGGGCTGTGCATTGAGTGGTCAGAGCGCGCAGGGTGACGCAGCGGTACGCGATAGCCTGTGTTTGCTGCGCAAGAGTTACCGTTTTGATGCCGATTCCGGCATTGGTCAACTGGCGATGGCGGTGAATGCCGGCGACAACAAACGAGCCTGGGCCGCGCTCAACGGCAGTTTTAGCGACGTTGCCGGTTATCCGCTGGTGGAAACCGAGGATTATCAGGCGTTGCTGGATGCCTGTGTGGCCGGTTATCGCGACTATCTCCAGCGGGTCGCCGCCGGAGCGCCGGCGGTCGAGATCCTGGCGGCATTTGGCCGCTTCCAGGTGCTGTGCGCGCTGCGGGAAGGACCCTTTGGCGTTGCCGGACTGAACGAGCGGATTGAAAGCGGGTTGCAACGTGCGGGGCTGATTCGTCGCAACCTGGCTTCCGCCGGGCGCTGGTATCGTGGTCGACCGGTGATGATTGGCCGTAACGACAGTGCGTTGGGGCTGTTTAACGGTGATATCGGCATTGCGCTGCCGGGGGAAAACGGCGAACTGCGTGTGCATTTCCAATTGCCGGACGGCAATATCAAATCGGTACAACCCAGTCGTTTGCCGGCTCATGAAACCGCCTTTGCCATGACGGTGCACAAGTCTCAGGGTTCAGAGTTTGACCATACGGTGCTGGTACTGCCCAACCACTTTCTGCCGGTGTTGACGCGTGAACTGGTGTATACCGCCATTACCCGCGCGCGTCGGCAGCTGTCGCTGTATGCAAGTGAAAAGGTGCTCAACAGCGCCATCCGCACGCCAACCCAGCGGCGCAGCGGGCTGGCGGAGCGGTTGGTGATGGTAGCTCAGCCCAGTGAGACACCGCTGGGCTAAGGTCGGTGGTGGGCTATAGGTCGGCCAGTAGGATCTTCGAACGGCGCTGGTAGTTATACAGCGCCTGTTTCTGCATTGGCAGCACCTCGACGTCCGCCGGAGTGAAACCCCGCTCCTGGAACCAGTGAATGCTGCGCGTGGTCAGTACGAACAGTTTTTTCAGCCCCATCTGGCGCGCCTGCGTTTCCACTCTTTGCAGCAGCATTTCGCCGCGCGATGAACTGCGGTAGTCCGGATGCACAGCCACGCAGGCCATTTCACCGATTTTCTCATCCGGGAATGGGTATAGCGCGGCACAGGCGATGGTCAGGTTATCGCGTTCGATGATGGTGAACTTGTCGATTTCCATTTCCAGTTGCTCACGCGAGCGGCGCACCAGAATGCCTTGCTGTTCCAGCGGGCGAATCAGCTCGAGAATACCGCCAATATCGTTGATGGTGGCGCGCCGCACCTGTTCGGCGCTTTCCATCACGATCTGTGTACCGATACCATCACGTGAGAACAGCTCTTGCACTAACGCGCCGTCTTCCTGATAGCTGATCAGGTGGCTGCGCCGTACGCCGCTGCGGCAGGCTTTCACCGCGCCGCGCAGGAAACGTACGGTGCCCGAATGGTAATCACCGCTCTGTTCCAGCTCCTCAATACGCTTTTGTGCGTCATTGGGGAACAGTTCGGAAATGATATTGCCTTCCTCGTCGTTAACCCCTTGGGACGAGCAGAAGCCAATCATTTTTTCCGCCTTGAGCTTGATCGCCAACTGGGTGGCAACCTCTTCCGACGTTAGATTAAAGCTTTCACCGGTAACGGAAACGGCAACCGGGCCGATCAGCACGATGGCGTTGCTGTCGAGCTGGCGATGGATCGCCTCTTCGTCAATGCGGCGAATGCGGCCGCTGTGGCAATAATCCACGCCGTCATCGATGCCAAGCGGTTGGGCAATGATAAAGTTACCGCTGACCACGTTGATATGTGCGCCTTGCAGCGGCGTGTTGTTCAGACTCATCGACAGCCGGGCAGTGATGTCCAGTTGCAACAAACCGGCGGCCTGTTTGACCAGCTCCAGCGTCGGCGCATCGGTGACGCGAGTATGCTTATGATAAATTGGCTCCAGGTTATGCAACGCCAGGTTGCCGTCAATCTGCGGCCGCGCGCCGTAGACCACCACCAGCCGGATGCCCAGACTATGCAATAGGCCGATATCGTTGACGATGTTGGAGAAATTCTCATGCTCAATGGCTTCTCCCCCCAGCATGACCACAAAAGTCTTGCCGCGGTGAGCATTGATATAAGGGACTGAGTGACGGAATCCTTGAACCAGCTCTGTACTACGTTCCTTCACGGTCAAACCTCTTTTTGCATATTTATACGGTATTTTTGTATTTTTATTCTTTTTTTGCGCTGATGGCAAGTGGGAATTTATTGGTTTTTTGGCGCTAACACCGCTAAATCGTTAATAAATTGACAAAACATAAAAGGATTTTCTGGTGACAGCGCTGGATGGATTCGTTAAAGTTTTTGCCATTCTCACTTTATGGTGCTTTTTTAAGCTGATTTTTTTGCTGGAGCCGCATGTCAAACGCTAATCACAATCTGGGTCGCCGTCGTCTGTTGCAGGGGGTTGCCGCAACCTGGTTGCTGAGCGTGAGCCGCGTCGGTTTTGCCGCCTCGTCGCACGTGATTGCGGTGCGCGTCTGGCCTTCCTCTACCTATACCCGCGTGACGCTCGAATCCAACGAGGAACTGAAGTACAAGCAGTTTGCCTTGACCAACCCCGATCGTATCGTGGTGGATATCGAAGGCGTGCATCTCAATAGTATCCTCAAGGGCATCGCCGGCCAGGTACAGACTGCCGATCCTTATCTGAAACAGGCACGCGTCGGCCAGTTTGACAAGAATACCGTGCGCCTGGTGCTGGAATTAAAGCGAAGCGTCAGCCCGCACATGTTTACCCTGTCGCCGGTGGCGGAATACCGTAACCGACTGGTGCTGGACTTGTATCCGTCCAAATCGTCGTCCGGCGAAGAGTATGATCCGCTATTGGCATTGCTGGAAGATTACAATAAAGGGGATTTGGAACGGACGTTGCCGGCACCAACTCAGGCGCCGCAGGCCGGCAAGGCCGGGCGCGATCGGCCAATTGTCATTATGCTCGATCCGGGCCACGGCGGTGAGGATCCCGGCGCTATCGGCAAATACAAAACGCGCGAGAAAGACATCGTGCTGCAAATTGCCCGCCGTTTAAGCACCATGATCAAGCGTGAACCCAACATGAAAGTGTTTATGACGCGTAATGAAGACGTGTTTATCCCGCTGAAGGTGAGGGTGGCCAAAGCACGCAAGCAACGCGCCGATCTGTTCGTTTCCATTCATGCCGATGCGTTTACCAGCCGGGCCGCCCGCGGCTCCTCGGTGTTTGCGTTGTCGACCAAAGGGGCGACCAGCGCCGCAGCGAAGTTTCTGGCGCAGACGCAGAACGAATCAGATCAAATTGGCGGCGTCAGCAAAAGCGGCGACCGCTATCTCGACCACACCATGTTCGATTTGCTGCAAACCGCGACCATTAACGACAGCCTGAAGTTTGGCAAAGAAGTGCTGAACCGCATGGGGAAAATCAACCGGCTGCACAAGAACCGAGTCGATCAGGCCGGTTTTGCGGTATTAAAGGCGCCGGACATCCCGTCGATTCTGGTCGAGACGGCTTTTATCAGCAACGTTGAAGAAGAACGCAAGTTGCGAACCAGCCGTTTTCAACAGCAGGTGGCCGAGTCGATTCTGGCGGGTATCAAGGCTTACTTTGCCAACGGTGGTGCGCTGGCCAGGCGTTGAGTGCGCGCGCCGGGCTGCGTGGTCCGGCGTGATTAACGCCTGGGGAGGGGAATTCCAGACATAAAAAAACACCCGTTAAGGTGCTTGATTATGGTCATCAAATTGGTTGCGGGGGCCGGATTTGAACCGACGACCTTCGGGTTATGAGCCCGACGAGCTACCAGGCTGCTCCACCCCGCGTCCGTCTTGATGCATTACTGTCTGGCATGGATATCACGGTATGATATCAGTTGGTTGCGGGGGCCGGATTTGAACCGACGACCTTCGGGTTATGAGCCCGACGAGCTACCAGGCTGCTCCACCCCG
>NZ_JBGMUT010000014.1:0-67764 GCF_041448735.1 Serratia odorifera
GGTTTTGTCATGTGAGTCACCTCTTGCTTGAGAGTTTACTCACTTAGTCGCGTGTCCACTATTGCTGGGTAAGATCATTGAACGTCAAGTTGACGCTTTTACTGCATGCCATCATTCATGGAAAATAACACCGTGCCTTCTTTCATCACAAATACCGGCTCGGCGATACGTGCGCTATGGCCAACAGAACTTAAAGAAAAAAACAGCACCATAGCTGCTGCAAATACCAATACGATGCCACCGAACAATTGAATGTTTTTCATAGCTGACAAACCTCAGTAATTGAGTGATGCAAATTGACGATTCGGCGCAATGCCGTAGCTTGGAGTGAAGTATAAAGAAGCGTTGGAACAACGAATATCTGACTAGTCAGAAAAGCAATTCGTAGCTAAACCTATAGAGTAGCTGTTAATATTTACCGCAAAGACGACAAGGGAGATAAGCATGGGTGCCGGGCGTATTCCACGTCGTTACGGCTTGTTACGTTGGCTGATATTTGTTGCGGTTTACTTCTTGCTCGCCACCATCAGTCTCGAAACACGCGATCCCTGGAGCCTGTCCAGCACCATTTGGTTGCCGGCCGGTCTGTTGCTGGGCGTATTATGCACCCGCTCCCCGGCACAGTGGCCGATGTGGGCGATCAGCGGCGGTACTGCATTTTTCGGTCAGCCTGCTGCACGATCGCCCCTGGGATATTGCGCTGGCGTTCGCCTTGCTCGATTTAGCGATCATTTGCCCGCTGGCGTTAATCTGGAATGGGCTGCAACGCTATTCAAACGGCTTGTCGCATCCTGGAGAAACATTGCTTTTGCTGGCCGGCGTCTACCTTGCCAGCGCCGTAGGTGGCCTGTTCAGTGATTTAATTCTTAAAGCACTCGGCTATCCGACGCGGGTTTCACACTTCATCAGCTGGGGAATTTCCAATGCTACCGGCTGCCTGGCGATCGCGCCGCTATTTATTATCCATCGTTTGAATCATGGTCAGTGGCAGTGGCCCACCCGTCATCAAGCCTTTATTGCAGCGTGGACTTTTCCGTTAGCTATAGCCATTTTTTTCCTGCCTTCCAGTCTGTTAAGCAACGACCTGCTGAATAACGCTTTATTGTATTCCGTGCTGGCGCTATCGCTGTTGCTGTCCGCTTTGTTGCCCCTGCTGCTGCTGCTGCTGCTGCTGCTGCTGGCGCTGTACTTTATTCTGCTATTTGGTTACCCACCAGATCCATTATCAGTAACATAATGATTTTTCTCCGCCTCAACGATTTTACTATCGATGACAGATATAAAATTTACTTTTTTGCATCTTCAGGGGTGTAGGTTATTCGATTAGACTCACTATAAAGAATGTTATTGATCATATCATCAGTTAAATTAGTGCGTTTTTCATATGTTTTTTTGAATATATTATTAAACCTCCTGCTCTCATTAGTCATCGCCTGAATATAATTCGGCCTCACATCCCCATTGTAATTCATAAGTGATGGGTGAAGGTAAATATATCCGTCAGGTAAGGAACGTCTGTCCTCTGCTGCGCAAAGCATAATGGTCGCTGATGAGCCTACTGTTGACATGGCTACCGTGGTTACAGGGATTTTTGAGCTTTTGATTACCGCTGATGCCATTAACCCTGCGTCCATATCTCCCCCATAGCTATTAATGTATAGATAAATCCTCTTAGTGCCTGAGTTTTTATTGATTTCATCAAAAATACTGACCAATCGACTGATGGATGATGTATTTATGCCACCAGAACAGTATATTTTTGCAATTTCATTAGTCGGGTCTGTTTTCTGAATAGAAGCAGCGTTGACTACCGAAATTGATACTGCGGCGTATGCCAGAATTAGTGAGGTGTAAATTTTCAGCATAAAAACCCCTTGTATTTTAGTTTGTGAGATGTCATTGAAACCACTGTTTATTTTCGCCATTCATAACAAACGGTGGATTCAAGTCCGAAGTGCAACGCTAAATTCAATGTGGTGGATGATTTTAACCGTGAAGCTCTGGCGATAGAAATCGATCTTAATATCCCGGCGCAACGCGTCGTCCGGGTGCTGGACAGGATCGTGGTAAATCGCGGCTACCCGTTGAAGATGCGGATGGACAACGGGCCAGAACTGGTTTCACTGGCGCTGACACAATGGGCCGAAGCACATTGCGTGCAGCTCGCATTTATCAAGCCGGGTAAGCCAACACAAAATGCTTTTATCGAACGGTTCAACCGGACATACCGGACAGAAATACTGGATTTTTATCTGTTCAGAACGCTGAATGAAGCACGGGAAATCACAGAGCGCTGGCTGAATGAATACAACAGTGAGCGGCCTCATGAAACCCTGAATAACCTGACGCCGGAAGAGTATCGACTGATGGCTGAAAGCCCGGAAATCTCAAAAAGTGCATGGAACTAAAACCGGTATGCTTACACGCCGTCTTGCTGTTTTATCTCATTCGGCTTAACGCGAGGATTAAGGAACAAAATGACAGGGTTTGAATTGCGCATTTGGCGCCGAGGTCAACACTGGACGCAGGATCAGGCTGCTGAGGCATTGGGCGTATCACTGCGCACCTATAAGACCTATGAAGCCAGCACGCCACCAAAAATCTGTGTATTGGCAACACAGGCACTGGAAAACAAAGGAGATGTAATGAAGCTCAGCTATGAGAGCATGACCCAAATAACGGAAGAATTTATCCAGGAATGCATTGTGCGGGTAAATCAACGCGAGACGAATGATCCTGAAATGGTAATAACACAGGCACGTGCGGCATTGGAACTCTGGCACCGATTGACCATTGCCGGTGGTAAGGTTGATGAGTACGTCGATAGTGACCATGAACGTATGATGTTTATGATCGCGAGTACAGATACTGACTAATCAAGGAAGTCGTGAATGGGGAAAACTACCACTTAAATTTTAAAATAATCTTTAACAACTAAAGCTAACGCTGGATAAATGAAAAAAGGCCGCAAAATGCGGCCATTTTTTGTTGATGTACGGCTGTTTTATTCCGTACAGTACTGTTCTAGTTTTTATAAATATCACTGAGGAAAATTATGGTCTGGTTCAACATATTAACTGTTATGTGCATTTTGAGTGCATTATTTATGATGGCTACAATCGGTGATATAGCCAGCTGTGAGGAAATTTATTTGGTACCGTTTTATGGATGCTGGCGGCAGTTCCTGGCGGGATGTGGTTAATAGCGCAGTTTTTGGGAACCCTCTATAGGATGAAGGCAGAAAATTGAAACATGAATAATATCGGTAGTTTCGCATGCGAAACTACCCCTCATCTATCCCCTCCCCGATTTAATCAGCGCCTAAAATCTCCCATCCCCTGCGAAGAGTACCGTCAAGCAGCTCTTCCCGCGATATATCCGGAGAGTGGCCAGCTGCGGCAATGACGGCGTTTAACACCTGTCTGGCTAATATGCGCGCCTGCAGGAGATATTCAGCCGGGATTTTTTCCAACGCATTACCATGCACGTAATCACTGCGTACTTTATACAAGATATGCATAGATTCCTTGGCAGATGCATCATTCAGCAGCCCCACCAATCGGTATTTTAACCGACCTGTAGACCCCAGCTTTTTGAGTCGCTTTTCCAGATCCTTGTTTACTGATTTTTCGCCTAAACAGGCGTCAATCACCACAATGTGGGCCAGGAACTCATCAATATCATCGGACAGGAAGGCTTTCACGAATTGGTGTTGCGCTGCAGTATTAATGAGGCCGCGGCTGATGGCAATGCCGAGAAAACTGTTGATTTGCGGGTCAACAAAGGGAGCTAACTGCCCCATGCTTACACAGATACCATTATCATATGGAACTTCATGCTCCAACCAGTCCCCTGCCTCATCTTCTGGCCATGAACGACAGTCCCAGGTGAGTGTTGTTGCTGAAGGGATGGTGTCCTGGTGCCTAAAAATATCGTCGGTGATCGTATGTACCCAGGGGATATGAAAAGGATGCCAACTATTATACAAGTCGTCCAGCCATTGCTCCCAGGGTGCGAGCATCAACCTAAAAATGGCACTCTCAACAGCGGCCGGGTAATGGTTATTATAAGGATAAACGGTACCGGGCTGATCCTTTCTGGTATGCCACAGTGGAAGGTGCCAGTAACGATCGTCAAACTCCTTTGGCAATGCCACGCTTTCCTCGACGACCAACCATAAAAATTGCGACAGCCTATTGGTCTCAGCGGCCCTGAAGCCTGATTGTCGCTGATGCTCGGGAGAATTCAGCAATGCATTCAGTTCCGCTTCACTGAAGACTCTGAAGGTGGCATTGTCCGTCTTAATACGCGGTATGTCGCCGGCGCAATCGAGCGGACAGAGATAGGCGATCTGGACGTACTCCTTCATCAACGCAGCATGACAGAGCGCTGCCGCCTCCATCCTGTCGGTAGCCGCAAGTGGGTTACCGGCGGGAAAAAAACAGGGCACACCCAGTTTTTGCAGCCCCCGGAGCAGATGTCCCTCCATAAAAATGCTCGTTACGTTGGCATAACAATATCTATTAACCGTCTACCCAAAATGCCGGAACGCATGGGAGTCCGAGATCTCTTTATCTGTCATGCCGGCCGGCAGCTGCCACAGGCGGTCGAAGGTATCAATAAATTCATCCGGTACTGCCTCAGTCATTGCTGTTATCTCCGTTCATCGTGGTGTTCTGGATTATACCGCGCAAAACTCCATAAATATCAATGGTTTTCCCTGCCGGCAGCGCCAGGTTGCGCTATCATTATGCCGCCGCCGGGATGACCGGCGTGCCAACCGCAGCGCTGGGCAAGCACGGTGCTGCATTCATCCCTAGCAGAAAGGATCATTCAGATGATAACCCCATGCTTAGTTAAAAAATCAAACTGCTTATATAAGCGAGGTAACAATGGATCTAAAATACGAGGGCGACCTACATGATCGCCTAAATGACATTATGCACTTGGAAGACCAGGGCGAAATTGCGGTAACGAAGGTTATCCCTGCCGGCACTGGCTATTACAAGCTGCAGGCCGAATACCACGACGGAAACGGCGTGTACTTCAATCCAAAAAGCAACAACCGTTTTTCGCTGTCCGATCAATCCAAATGGCCGATGTACCTGGCCGACTCGCCCCATACGGCGTGTAGTGAATTTTTCCAGGATGAAGAGTTCATCGATCGTTCGGACTTTGAGACCAACTGCATGGCTGAAATCACCACAGAACGGCCATTGAAGGTGTTTGATCTGACCCTGCTATCGCCTCATCTGGGGCTGGCGGTCGGCGATTTGATGGCGCCCAAAGCGACCTATCCGTTGACGCAGGGACTGGCAACGGAAATGGCGCAACATGCAGATGGCGTTGAGTATTTGTCCAGATACACCGGCAAGCCGTGCATTGCTCTTTGGTCAGACAAGGTAGACGGGGATGGCATCCTGTCGACGGCGTCAGTGACACCGCTGAGTCAGTATGAGCACCGGGGGAGAACCGCAAGGCAGATCCTGAAAGCTGTTTGCAATATCCGGATCGCCGGATAAATAAGGAAAAGCAGTGCCAGGGATGACTGGCACCGCTTTTATCACACCGCGTTCTGCGTGCCGAAGTTTGCGGCCAGAATACGCAGGTGCGCCATTTCTTCATCGGTGGCGCCACGGCGCAAAATATCGAGCGCGCTGATTTTCTCACCGCTGCCTGGCATTTCAACCTGGCGGGTAAAGAAGTTGCATTTACGCAGATTGCTCACGTTATGGGTGATGCATGCCAATAATTCCGGAACGCCTTTAAGCATGCCGTTTTCACTGTTCTTTTCATCAACCGAGAACTGAAATACCGGATAGAGTTTTTCAGCACCCCAGTCCAACACAATTAGCTTGTTCTGCTTGCTATATTTGTGGACGGTCGGTACTGACACACCCAGTATATTTTTCACGGCCGTTGATTTATGAACGCCGCCATATTTCTCCAGGCTTTTTAAGAATGCCAGCCGGGCTTCGGCATAATCCTCCTGCTCCTCTTTTTCCTCGCTGACGTTATTAATCAGCGATTGAGTGAGGGCCATGATTTTAACTTCCGACCAGAACTCATCGTCGGACAGGGTTAATAAGGACAGTAATTTGTTTTCATCCACGGCACCGAGTGCGGCAACAAATTTCTTGCCGACGTTGTCGATGCGCGACTGGATCAACGCTTTTTCAACATGCTCAGGGTTGAGCCGGGGAGCTCGGGCCGGTTTGGTCATGTTCAGTGTTGTCATGATAGCCTCGTCTCTGTATGTTTAAGATTTCATAACATCCATTTTAATGTAAATCTTAAACTCGCGCAACTTTTATACATCCGTTTGGATGTGACACAACGCCCTTCCGTTTTCTGCTATTCTCGGCAAACAGCGATCGTCCCCCGCCCTCCCCCGTTAAAATACTATATATGGTAGCTGCTTCAGCTGAGAAGGCTACTACATATAGATATGCACGGATCGTCAGGCGATCCTTTTTCGTGTCCTGGTTGCCTGTACATGATTCCGATTTATGGTATATTTCCAGAAAACGGAAATATGCGAGACGCAATGACCGATCAGCAAAACGAATTATTCTCCGTGACGCGCGCCCTGCCCTCGGTCATAATTTATGCATCGGACGATTGCCGGCGATGGATTGGCGGGAATTTGGGGCGAAAATAGAGAAAATTGCGCTACGTAAAATCTGGAAAACTTACAGGGGTGTCAGTCGACAGATTTTGCGTAGCGCGATCTGCCTAAAAAGAGGAGTTGTTTATGGTTTATGGCTTGTCTTTGTTCAACGTTGTCATCGCTCTTGTCATATTGTGTGTGATAGGGGGGACTGTCTGGAGATTTGCAAATGGCCGCTTAGCTCTGGGGGTATTTGTTCTGCTCGGTTGCGTGATGGTTATCGGGGGAGTAAGTATGTCCACAGGCGGATAGCCAGGTGCCGGGTGAGGTTTCGCATGCGAAACTTTTATCGCTTAGAGATTACAGGAGGTAACTGTGCAAAAATTTCTCATAAGGGTGATTGACGAAATCACCGAAGTGGCTGGATATATTATTGGAACGCTTTTGCTCTATGATGGCGCCTGGCGGATTTTTACAAGTTCAGATGGGTACCTGGTTGGGCTTAACCAGTTAACGCAACAATTGGACTTTATCACTCTGCGTGTACCAAATACCCCAGCTGCCGGAGGGGTTGAACTGGGCGTGGGGGTATTTGTTCTTCTCTTTGCGTTGGTCCAACGTCAAAAAAACAAAGCACGTTAATAAGTTTCGCATGCGAAACTTGATGATTTATACGTAGCGTTAATGCATCTTCGCATAGTGAGTAAAATTATTCGTGAGCAAGTATGAAGTTTCGCATGCGAAACATAGAATGAGTATGGGTTCCTCTCATTCCCTACCAATGCTGTCACCGCAGGCGTTTCCCCGTGCATTGGAATTGCGTCAGATGGCGCTTATCCACGATGACCTCCCGCGGTATCTGTTGGCACCAGAGGTCGCGGCTCTTCTCCACTATGTTCCCAATTGGTCACGCCATGCTCTGATTAATCTGATGTGGAATTGCGGTTGCAGGGTAAATGAGGCGCTGGCTCTCCGCCGGCGTGATTTTCGGTTGAATGTGGATGTCCCCTATGTGGTTGTCAGGACAGCAAAGCAGCGGCGTTCTGGTCCTGGACGGCCGGCAAAGGGCAAAAGTGCCAACCGCATCATCCCATTGACGGATATGCTGTTTGTTGATGAGCTACGCCGGCTGTTTGCCAGCACGGAAGAAGAGGTCGAAATCGGCACAAACGGCGCGAAGTCGCCACTGCCTATTTGGAATGTCAGCGCGCGAACAGTACGTAACTGGATCAATGCTGCCGTGCAGCTGGCAGAGCAGGATGAGGTCAGGTTCAGCCTGCATATTTCACCGCACACGTTTCGTCATAGCTATGCGGTGCACATGCTGTACCAGGGCACTCAACTGAAAGTCCTGCAGGGGTTAATGGGGCACGAAAAGCTGGAGAGCACCGAGGCTTATACGCGGATCTTTGCTCTCGATATTGTCGCGGAGCGCCAGGTTCAATTCTCAATGCCATCCCAAGATGCGGTTGAGATGGTCCGAGGGGTAGCCAGTAAAAATCTGCTGAGTAATTACGATTAGTTTCGCATGCGAAACTAATCAACCATTTCAGCCACCTAAGCCTGACCACCCAAAGAGAAACACCTTTATAACCACCTACCCGATAAGACTGTTCGGTACTCACTTCGTTCCGCTCCGCCTCAGCCATACCGGGTACGCGGAGGTTAATCATTTAAATATCTATATTGATATTATAATTATTTACGGATATTGTTTCTGTACTGATGGCGACCGCCTGTCGCCAATTACATCAATAGGGAGTTCGCTTATGGAGAGCAATAATTTCGAAGGGGATGTGCGATGGAATATGTGAGCGTGTTGGCCATGATCGTCGGCATCATTGTCTTGGCTGCTGCGGGCATTGGTCTCGCTGGGGTACTATTTGCTCTGGCTGCCGATTATATGTGGCGCAGTGTAAAATCGGCGTATAGCGTCGGTTATCTGCGGCATACGGCGAAAATTATTCACCGCCGCTCTATGCTTCGAAAAAAGGCTCGGCGAGCAGCGAAGAGTAACGGACGTGCATGAGCAAACACCATGTTTCGCATGCGAAACATGGCTGATCTTAAATGTCTTTATTGATAATTTAATTTTGCCTGATATTATACTGAATACAGATGACGGCAGACCGCCATCTACATTCCGGCGTCAAGCCACACTCAAAGGAGTTCAGATGATCACTAATTTCATCGTTCAAGAACATGTCCTGATGGCTTTGCTGGCAAAGCGAACATTAAACGTCAAAGTTTCGCATGCGAAACTTTAAGGAGAGAAGACATGGCAGCAAAAGTTATCACGATTTGTTCTCAGAAGGGCGGCATTGGGAAAACCTTCGCCACCACGGAAATTGCTGCAGAACTGCAGCGTCGTAGCTACCGTACATGCGCCGTAGATGGCGACTGGATGAGCGCCCTGACATCGCGCCAATTCCCCGATGGTCTCCCTTTAGAAATCGACGCTAATCCTACAGGGCGTTTGTTAACGCCAGGCACAGCACATGTAAACCGGATCTACGGCGAAGAAGCGTTTGAGCCGCTGCGGCTGGAAGATGGCCGTGGATTTATGGGAGCCACGGAGGAGCTGAACGACATCAACAACCGCAACTCAGATTGCATCTACGATTTTAAGGCGCGGTTCACGGAGCTGCGTGATCAGTATGATTATATTCTCATCGACTCATCTCCGGTTTGGTCTAACCTGTTGATGGCTAACCACCTGGTTGCGGACTATCTGCTGATACCAACCTTGCTGGAAAAAACATCGCGCCTGGGGGCAGAAAAGCATCTCCGCACCCTGAAGAAAATCAAAGAGCGGTATAACCCCGACCTTAAATTGCTCGGTATCGTTGTTACCCAGGCGACTGTGGCCAACTATAAAAAGGATGTGCTCGAAGGACGCTACGCGACGGTTGATACCGAAAACCTTCATATGCTGTTGGAGATACTCGAGGAAAATGGGTTTGGTAAAGAGCATCTCCTCGAAATCATTCCGTATGTTCAAACCAAGGTTCGCGAGGCCATCGAGCTGAACTTCACGATGAAAGAATATGCCCCAAGTAGTCCATTGGTAGCGCGCTATGATGCGCTGGTTGACACCATCATTGCTCGGACAGGGGGCTAAGACCATGGCGAAGAACTTTAAAGCCGCGATGCGGAAAAAACGCGAAGGCGCCGCGGTACCCCAGCAACAGGCGGAAACCGTGGTACACGAACGTGAGCTGGAACTGCCGCAAAATGACCTGCAGCAGTCAGAGCTGAAGGTAAACCGTCCGGCCGATGAACCGGCCGGTCAAATCATCCGCGTCGGCATCGATGAAGTCTACGCGGAGGAACAGGTTCGTCCCGAAGAGGATTTCGAAGAAGAGACTATTGAGGGAATGTCGCAGAGTTATGATGAATTCGGCATCCTAACGCCGCCGCGCTGCCTTCCCCGCGATAAACGCGGCTATCGGATCTGGATGGGGGAAACACGTTGGCGCTCGGCGAAGCGTCATGGCGATCAGTTTATCGATATCTATGTCGGTCTGCCCCCCGAAAACGATACAAAGCGCATTTATGGTCAGCTTATCGAAAACATTCACCAGTCTGGGCTTAAGCCGCTCGCGACAGCTATTCAGTTGAAGAATCTGCGCGACGAACATGGTGAAACACAAGAGAAGATCGCACGCAGACTCGGTATGCCAAAAGCACTGGTCAGCAAATATCTGCGGCTGGTTAATGCGCCTGAACCCGTTATCGCACTACTGAAAGACAAGGTGACGAAAGATGTCGACCTGGTCTACACCTTGTGTCAGATCAACGACATTAACCCTCAGAGTGTTGAAAAACTGGCAACGATGGCGAGAACTGGAAAGCTGACGCGACAGACGGCGATAAAAGAGCTGAACGTACTGAAAGGGAAACCGGATAAAAACAAAAAGCCACCTGAACCACCTTCTGGCCAGGTTTCTGACGGTACGACAGACGGTAAGCCACTTGGTGTTGAAAATCAGTCATCTGAGACGACCATTATAACCTCATCATCAGCTGCAGCAGACGATGTTCTGCGCGCGGGGGCGGAAGGAACTCAGCAGCTTACGGAATCGGCCGACCATACACCTGCAGGCAATATCCAGGCGCCTAAAGTACCCCGCATTGTTGTTAAATTTGAAGACAGCGAGGGTTACCTGCTAACAGAACAGATCCCTGAGGAATTCGGGCAGGTCTGGGTAGAACTGTCGGTTGGCACGATTTGTGTCGACGCTGCCGATATTTCTATTCTAGGTATCAAAGAGGTCTGAATGAGTAAAGCGCTGTTTGCTGAACAAGCTGAGCAGTTTCTATCAGTTGTCGTAAAGACATGGGCAATGCGCACTACCTTCACGTCTGCCGAAGCGGCAGACGTGCTGGTTCAGCATGCTGTCAAAAGCGGTTTTTTGCGGGAACGTGGGCGTTTGCTGCCAGGCAGTACGCTCAATAGCTGGGGACGGAACAAGGATGCTCCGCGGTGGGCGATGCAAAGCGCCATGAGCATGTTGCTGGCAGACGGCTGGCTTCCTGACGATAACACCGAATGGGCTGCTTTCGCAGCGCTGTTTATCATGTCGAACGGCGGTGAATCTCTGGAACTTGTCCTGAAAAAATTGCCGGCCGGCATCGATACTGAAATCGCTGCCGGCTGGCTTTGTGCTGCGTCAGAAAATGCGGCGCGCTGGCGTGAAAGGAAAAAGGTCATGAAGACATGAAGACTTTCTCGGCAATAGAGGCCGCATTGACAAACACTGGGCGACGTTCCTATGCCGGCGCGGTATTGAGCTGTTTGCTGGATGCATATGACCGCAATAAAACCGAACTGGAAAAACGTGTGGTGGCAGATACCACTGGCATAACGGAAACCAACGTGGCAACAGTAGCCCGCTATCTGGCAGAACAGGGGATTATTGACATTCTTTACTGGGATACAAAATCTGACAGTCCTGTATTGTCGACCATCCGCAATGGCAAATGGTCAATACCGTATTATCGTCTGACACCTGCCGTGCTGAAGTTATACCGTCGAGGATAGTTTCGCATGCGAAACTGAAACCGGAAGGAGGTGCATTTGAAACTGGTAACCAAAAAAGCCCCACGTGGCCGCCTGTACCGAGAGTTATCACGTGAAGAAACCCAGGCAGTAGGGAATGTCTGCGGGCGGGGGGAGGTGACGTCGTTGGCAGAGAAACAACTTGCCGAGACGATACTCAGAGCGATGCGCGATCATGATTTATGGCTGGCCTGTGACTGCAAAGGCATTGAAGAGAGGCCGCTCAACACAGCTAAAAATCTGGATGGCACATTGTTCCTGGTTAACTTCAGTGGTGAACATCACAAAGCATGCCCATTATATCGCTCAAAGCGGGAAGGGGATAACGCCGGGCCGGGCGGCAGCCGCCGGAACGCAGGGATATTGCCCGTTGATTTCCGTTCGTTTTTGCCGCGTGACGACCATAGTGCTCGTATCTCAGAGCCAACCGCTAGCCGAAACCCAGTGGGGGATAAAATTAGCCGTCGCCGAGTGCCGGCGCTAGCACGACTGCTGCTTACATTGATAGATCTGGCCGAGTTAAACCGCATTGATCCGGTATACCCACAACCAGGTGGGACGAAAAAACAGGCTCTTGACGCAGTGAAAAAGGTCACCAAGCGTGAGTTGTTCGCTCAGGATCGTCCGCTAAATGAAATGGTCTTTTTTGAGCCATGGCTGAAGCAGGCCCGGCTTGAAGAGCGCATGAAAACACTGGAAACCGACGGTAAAGCCTGGCCTGCAGGTCGTGCTCGAACCTTTTATCAGATACTCTTTTCCGAAAACGTGACCCAGGACGAGGTAGTTTTTTCCGGCCAGTTCGACCCAATCGTGTTCCACCCTGAAAAACGCGTCAGCATTAACGGCGAAATTGACGGTAGACGCGGAAAATACTGGGTGATCCTGATGTACCAACGTAATGATGCCGGTAAGGTCGTTTGCCGGGACGCTTATGCACATGCACTGTACGATTATGCCTGCCCGGTTCCGGTCGACAGTAATCTCGAACGCGATACCATTACGTCGGTAATTAACACGGGAAAATGGCTGCAGAGCGCTGGGTTTGAGATTGCGCTTAATAAACCGCTATTCGATATCAAAGTAACCATCGACGATGAAGAAGGATACGTGTTGCCCGATTTTCTGCTGACTGTCAGGCATCCGGGAAAACAGCGTACCACGCAGCTGGTCATCGAAACGATGGGATATACCGATGATGACTATGTCGAACGAAAGGCCAATCAGCACCAGGGCATGGCTACATTGGGGTTGTTACTCAAAGATCCACCGCGCTGGCCAGAGCCGGTCGCAAAAGCTGATGCCTTCTCCCGGCATCTCTACGGCCACATTCTTCATCTAGATTAGTGGCAGTCTGGTCAGCTTGAAAAAGGGTGTCGTTACACTCAGCTATTAATACCGCCGCGGTCAACTCAGGAGGCGGCGTTATCAGTACAACCAGCGGCCTGCCTTGGCGGATTCAACCAGCATTCCAATTGTGAGCGGGGAGCGGGGGGGCTTTTTGCTTGCAGGGAAGTATTTATCAAAGAAAATGTCTTTGGGATTAATGTTGAACTGCTCTGCGTATCGCTCCAACAACTCATAAGCATCATCGGGATCCATGCGAAAGTCTGTCTTGAGATCCGTATCATTCTGTAGCTTGAAACGCTTAAATGTCAGCAGGTTGCGTCCATTATACTCTTCTACAAGATTGAATACGGCCTGCTCTATGTTGTTTACCATATCTTATCGCTCCCTCGAGCGATCGTGTTATACCTGGCTGTCGCTTTCCACGCTATGTAGGTGACATCTGCGGCAGCAACAGTCCAGCCGACAACGGGTACAGCCCGTCCAACAAAGGCACTTAACTTCTTTGTCATTATGATATCCATATTGGGAGGGAAACCCACAACCGATGACAAGCGAAACGGCATATATATCCCCTTCAGGTGTTTTCTTGCCAGTTTTGAGGCCACTGACGTACCTGGCTTTGCACCCGCTAGTTTCCCCGGGACGCGTATTGTGTTTCGCCCCAGATAGATGGATGCTGCAGCGAACAAGTCACGAGAAACCTCACTGGTTCCTGTAAAATGCTCAGCGGTAACGTCGACAAAGATCCAGAAATAAAGCTCCCCGCCAGACAGGTTGGGAAGTCCTCCATAGAAGTACGTCCCACCTACTTCTTCAACAGTATCCATACCTATACCCTTAATTAGACATGCTCACAACATAACCAATGACGGTAGGGTTTTCAATGCATTGATATGGCGAGGAAGTGACGCCGTGACATAATATTTCAGTTTGCATTGATAATGCCGTGCTGTTGCCCATTTTTAGTGAAACACCATCTCCTGGGCGTGCCCCGATGGGGACGGCTGTCGTGCTGCGCAGGGAGCCGGCGCGCCGTCTCCCCCTTCGGGCTTCCATCCTCACGCAACTCAGCTTGCAGCCGGCTACGCCGGCGCCTCCTTCACTGTCCTGCAGCCAGGCTGCAGGACGCTGATGCGCGGTGCGGCTTCTGCTTTCGCGGCGCCGAACCGCATTGTGTCCTGTTTCATCTTCAGCTGTGGAGGTGAACTCCTGTGAGTAATTCCGACCGTCGCTGTGCAGTAGACCACAGTCTTTCGCTCCTTCTGGCAAGGCTGAAATGAACGCCTGCGGCGGCCTTGCCAGCGCTCCTGACTGTGGTCCGGGCCAGTTTGCGACGGCGAATACTCACAGAAGCATCACTAACCACATAAGGAGATTCAAAACATGTCACAACAAAACGTCAACTGCGCGACAGCGAAGCCTACAGAAGCATCTTCTGAAAACCAGATGCAGGAATATCGTGCAACCTATTCCCCGGATGATAACAAATTGCGTTTATATGCTTCTTGCCGGCTGGATAAAGACACCTACGCGAAAGTAAGCCGCGCCGGCTTTAAGTGGGCACCGAAACAAAACCTTTTCGTTGCCCCTGCATGGACTCCGGGCCGCGAAGATTTGTTGATCGCGCTGGCCGGGGAAATTGGGGATGAAGACAATACCTTGTTTGATCGTCAGGAAGAACGGGCGGAGCGGTTCGGTAATTACAGCGAAAAACGGGCAAGCGAATCTGAGCAAACATTGTCTTACGTTGACGCGTTGGCCTCGTCAGTCCCATTAGGCCAGCCGATCCTTGTCGGACACCACAGCGAGCGCAAAGCGCGCAACCATGCCAAAAAAATTGAAAATGGTATGCAAAAAGCCGTGATGCTATTTGAGCGTGCCGAATATTGGGAAGAGAGGGCGGCGGCGTCACTTCGCCATGCGAAGTATAAAGAGTTGCCGGAGGTGCGTTATCGCCGGATCAAGAGAATTCAGGCCGATTTACGCAAGGCTGAGAAAGAAATCGCCAACGCCGAGAAGTTTACAAAATTATGGCGCTCTGAAAATCTCGATCCCAAAATGGCCAGAGTGATCAGCTGTCATGACCGTATTTCAGCCTGTTTTAGTCTCGAAAAATACCCACGGCCACCGGAAAAAAGCCAATACGAAGGGCGTATGAGCCTATATTCAGCGCTGGAAGACGAAATTATCACATTTCAGCAGACCCGTGATATTGCGATCCCCTGCCATGAGAGAACAATCAGCCATTACCAGCGTTGGGCAACACATTACCGCCACCGCCTGAGTTATGAGCAAGCCATGCTGGCCGAAAATGGCGGCGTTATTACGTGTACCCAGGATTTTCAGGTTGGCGGTGAGGTATTAAGCCGTGGCGAATGGCTGAAAATTATCCGCATCAATAAAAGCAATGGTGAGGTGAGTTCTGTAGAAACGCCGTGCTATAGCTTTTTAGGTTACGGCGGGACAATAAAAATCACCGTTGACCGTATCAAAGACTACAAGGCTCCTACTGCAGAAGAAGCGAAAGCGACCCGCGCGGCGGCAAAACGTCCGCAAATCGTCAATTACCCGTCAGAGGGTTGTGTAACGATGACCAAGGCCGAATGGGCTGAAAAACATCGTGATTACAAATGCGTCCGGGGCGTGGCGGCTAACGATGAACACGGTGCTTATCGTTACCGGCGAGTGATGAGTAACGCCTATAGCCTGTCAAATGTATATATCAGTGATATGAAAGTGATTGAAATTCCAAATAAATAACCATTACCCCCCGGATTAATATCCGGGGAATTATCGAGGTAAAAAATGCATACAGCGCTGAAACAACGCATTGATATGATGCGCGACAAGATTGACCGCTGCGCCTCACGTATTGAGGTTCCGGGTAGCTCTCAATTATTTGTCACCCCGGACGATATTTGCAGCCGGTTAGTGTCTCTTGCTGACGTTCAGGAGAATCATGTCATTTTGGAGCCGAACGCAGGCACTGGCGCCATATTACGGGCTATCAGGACGGCAGCACCGGCGGCGCGGTGTGAGGCAGTGGAAATTAACGCCCAACTGTGCCTGAACCTGCAAAATGAGTTTGAGGGTGCCACCGTGGTTTGTAGCGATTTTTTGCAATTCCGGGCGAATAGCTATGACCGGATCGTCATGAACCCGCCATTCAATCATGGGGCGGATATTAAGCATATATTACATGCACGATCACTACTTAAATCTGACGGCGTGCTAACGGCGATATGTCTGAACGGCCCGCGTCAGAATGGCACACTTCAGCCGCTTGCTGATCACTGGGAGCCATTGCCGCGGGGGACGTTTGCTTATACCGAGGTGTCTACCGTGTTACTACGCATAGCCGCCGGTTGATACCCTCCCAAGGGGGAGGCTGTGCCCCCTGGGATGGCCGCGCCGGAACTTCGCGCGCGCCTGCGGCGCAGGCAGGGTTGCGCTGCGCTGACGCGCAGCTCCCTGCCTTACGCGGGATGTCTGTTGTCTTCTTGCCTGTCATTCCTGGATGAGGATGAAGGGAACACCGTCTGCCTGTTGTTTTACTTTCCCAGGTGCTTTTCCTTCTTATTGTTTTTATCTCTTTTCCCTGCAGTAAAAAACAAAGCCTGACACTGGCCCCCTTCGGCTCCCCGGCAAGCCGGGTCGTCGGCCATACTCCACCTCGCGCGCCGGCGATGCCGTCGCACCAGGTTCCGCCGAACCCGCAGGGCGGTTTCGGGCCTGCCGGCTAACGTCCGATGGCGAACGCTAAGGACGCCTCGGCGTTCGCTGTCGCTTCCGCCGTGTCGGGTTGATCCCTATTCATCCTTTCGGGTTGCTTCCGCCACTGTGAGTTCCCCGTCGCTGCTGATAACAGCACAACGCCTCGCTTAAACACCAAGGGGTGTATGAACTCCGCCAAAAACTTTTTCCTCCCTGCGGTCAAAAAAACTTTTTGTCTCCGCCCCTTGGTGCCGCTCCTCGCCGTGCTGATCAGCCTTTCGCGACGGCGAATACTCACAGCGGCATCAGATACCAACCCACGGAGGATTTCAATATGTCTCAACAAAACGTCAAAGGCGCGACAACGAAGCCTACAGCAGCATCAGCTCAGACCCACGGTCGTCTGACCGTACCACACGTGTATGACCTGTTTTGCTACGTGCAGGCAGTGTGTGGATGCTCGACCGGCACCATTGAACCACCGGCCATACCGGCCAATGCGGAAGAAGTGTTCGCAGATTTTGGGGATTTCGACACGATTTCAGTGTGGATCGTCGATGGCTGGCCGGTCGCCGCCAGCGATCAGATGACGATGACCCACTGGCGTGTGAATGCAGGGTAATAAAAAAGCGGCATCGCTGCCGCTTTCTCACCGCCAGCGCGGAAGCTACTACTTCTGACGCTGGCTCAACAGGCAATAACCATGAGGAGCTACACCATGTCTATGACTGAGTCTAAAGTACCGGCCAAGGGAAAAACAACCCGTCCGGCCAAAACCACCAAAAAAAACGCCGTCGCTGAAAAAATCGAGTCAGCGCTGGCTCAAGCGGTGCGCAAAACCGTCACGCTCGGCCAGCTGGTGCTGACCGACCTTAACGTGCGTAAGAAAAAGTCCTCGCAGGCGTCGATCGAGGGGCTGGCGGCGGCTATCCGTTCCGCCGGTCTGCTGATGAATCTGGTCGTGTTTGAGATGGACGATGGTCAGTTTGGTGTCGCCGCCGGAGAGCGCCGCACGCTGGCGTTGCGCTGGTTGATGGCACAGAAGAAGGAAGCGGACAAGACCACCCCTGACGGCATCGTGACCGACGATTACCCTGTAGATGTGTTGGTCGTCAGCAAGCCGATGGCGCGCGTGGTGTCGATGATGGAAAACAGCCAGCGCGAACAGATGCACCCGGCCGATCAGGTTACGGCATTCCGCGATTTGTCGGCGGATGGGCAGACACCAGCCCAGATCGGTGACCTGCTGGGATTCAGTACGCGCCATGTCCAGCGCTGCCTGCGTCTGGCAACGATGGCACCGGAACTGCTCGATGCGCTGGCCGAAGATAAGATCACCCTCGACCAGCTGCAGGCACTGTCGGCCACCGAAGACCATCAACGTCAGCGTGACGTGTGGGAAAACGCTTACGGCTGGTCCGCAGCACCGAATCACCTGCGCGACGCGGTACTGAAAAGTGAAGTCTCGGCCAAGGATAACAGCCAGCTGGAGTTCGTCGGGCGTGATGCCTACGAAGCGGCGGGCGGCACCTTCAAATTCGACCTGTTTACCGACGAGGGCTTTTTGACCGAGCCAGCGTTGTTGGAGCGTCTTGTCCGCGAAAAACTGCACGCGCTGGCGCAGCAGGCTGCTGAGGGCGAGGGCTGGAGCTGGGCGGAAGGGCGCATTTCGCCCATTAAAGCATGGGGTGAGGATGCGGATCTGTACCGCGAGATGGATGCACCGGAGCCGGAATTCACAGACGATGAACAAGCCGAGATCACCCGCCTGAAAGCACGGTTTGCCGAACTCGAGGAAGCATTTGAAGCGGCGGATGTTGATGCGGATCTCCAAGCGATGATTGCAGAAAGCGACGCGATTGAAGCAGATATTGAACGCTTAACCGCAGAGGTGATTATCCGTTCATGGCCGCAGTCGATGCGCAGCACCGGTGGGGTAGTGGCATTCCTGCGTAGCGGCAAGGTGGTTTACCAACGCGGGATCGTGTTACGTGCCAGCGAAGAAGCTGCCGGAAATGCCGCCGATGACAACGGCGACGGCACTGTGACCACTGAGACAGCGGCACCGAAAACCAAGGAAAAAGGGTTGTCGGCAGCGTTGATCATCAGTTTATCGGCGGAACGCACGCTGGCGGTGATGGGCGCACTGGTCGAAAACCCGACCGTCGCGCTGGCGCTGCACACCCACACGCTGGCCGTGAAGGTGTTCGGTTCGCGCTACGCCGGGTCGTTGCTCAAAACAGACCTGACGCCAAAACGTGCGGAATTGCTGACCAAAGCCCCGACAGCGGAAGGGAGCCGCGCCGATCGCCAGCTGGGCGATCTGTACGCGCAGTGGGAAGCGAAACTGCCACCCGAGTGGAACAGCGATTTCACATGGTTACTGACATGGGAACAGGCCGAGGTCGTGGCACTGCTGGCGTACTGCGTCGGCCAGTCGCTCGATGCCGTGCAGCTGTGGTCTGCCGGTAATGGCAAGGTTGGCGATGAACTGACGCCGCTCGAGAACGTGCTGGATTTCACGCTGTGTGACTGGTGGCAGCCGACCAAGGCCAATTACTTCGGGCGGATCAGCAAGGAGCAGATAAGCGATGCACTTGTTGACGCCGGAAAGGTGGCGCAGGCGGCATCGGTGCTCAAGATGAAAAAGGGCGACGCCGCGCAGCTCGCCGAAGATGAACTGACCGCCAGCGGCTGGGTGCCTCAATGCCTGCTGCCGGTGGCTGATGTTAACACCACTGCATCACAGGGCGCTGACAACAGCGCCGCCGCATAACCTACAGGGAGCTGCCGCCCATCGGGCGGCAGAAAAAGCTGATGAAAAATGCATTCAATCTCGAAACACTGGCGGCGATGAGCGCTGACGATCTGGAGCAGTACCGCGATCGGGGCAGAGAGTACCGGGTGATGCTCAACAGTGCGGTAATGAGTCAACTGGCAGTGCCGGAAGGCTGGCATGTGGTGGCTGAAGAGGGCTGCGAGTTCTGCGGGTGTGTGCCGGTGGTGTGCCGGATAAGCCCGGCAGGGGATGAGGCGATGGCCATCTTCCTGTGTAGCGCCGGGGCGGAAGTGCCGGGATGGGCAGCTGTTATGCCGTTCCCTGGTACGGTTAGTCAGGAAGACCAGATAAATGTCGCCTGGTTGCACACTGCTGATAACTTCGAACCAGAGACGATAAACCAGGTGCTGAAGACCGTCGGCGAGTATTACCGGTGCGGGTTTACCCGGCCGGAGGAACTGGCGGCCGCGATGCGGATGGGAGGGCTGTGCGTATGATCCCGAACAGTCACGCATTGACACCGATCGATGAATATCAGCAGGCGGCCGTACATGCAGTGGTACTGGTCGAACAGAAAAAAGAGCAAGGGAAACGGCTTGCACGGTTCCCGTATGCGAAGGCGTTCTTCCGTGTCCTTAACAACGGTCGTTCTCAAATCCGTGCTCTTGATATACGCCTGTTGGCTAGCAATTACAGCCCGGAAGAAAGGGATGGTTCGCCTATTGAGCGCTACGTCGAGGCGCTGGATTTGCTCCTTGAGAGCAATGGCAAGTATTGCCCGTTACCGCTGCCGTCAGATACTGCTGCTCGCCTGTTCCCGGCAAATGCAGTCCGTCTGCGTGAACGTGATAATCGCAAGTGGGAAATGAAGTTTGAACGGCAAAAACGCCGGCATTCGAGAGAAAAACAGCAGAAGCGCCGGCGCTATCAGAACATGCTCGCGCAGGCCGAGATTGAACTGGCGTTCGTCACTCCCAGTACAGTTAGTTCATGGTATGCGCACTGGAGCAGGAAAGACATCTATGAACATGATCTGAGTGGCTGTTTCGATGCATGGCTTGAGCTGTTTCCCTGCTTTTCCCGATTTGAAATGCGACATTGCAAAGGTGATGCCCTGTGGAGTGTGGTTGAATCTCTGGGAAAGGTGGAGGCTGAATTGACTGATGCAGAGCGCATTTTCAACACCCTGCTACTGCCAAATAAGTTGAGCTATAGTGAGGTGCATGATTATGCATAAAAATCAAATACCACGAGTGGTACTGTCTGTATTCCGAAAAATTATGCTGATTGGTCATGGCGCTAAGTCGGCACCAGTGCTTACCATCATAGGACTATGGCGTTGTCTTTCAACTATTGCAGCATTAAGTGGGATCGGGTTCTGTGCATTGTCTTTGTTATTTTCAGTGCCATTCTTGCCTTACCCAACCAGTGTCCATTGGTGGACGTATATGGCTGTCGGTCTGAGTGTGTTATTGATTATGATAAGTACATATTTAGGTACGACTTTGCTAATTATTGGCGCTATTGAAATAGGTAAGCTGTGGGAATGAATCGGGAAAATCAAATGGGATGGATGTATCTCGTAACCGCAATGTTAACTGGTTGCAACTTGCTTATTCGGCAACCTCAGCTGCTAACAATTATTTGGGGGGCTGTCTTTGCGGTTTTTTTTGTCGGGACTAACCATCTGGCAGCAAAACATCGATTCATGATTGGCGGCATTTGGTTCGGGGGGGCGATCGTCGTATCTGTGCTTATGTTAGCGGGTTACCAGCTAAACGACGATATGCAGTATTTGGTCTCTGTTTTCGCGTTTTTTGCTTCCTTGTTGTACAGCATACGGTACTTTAGAAAATCATAATGATTGAGCTTTACAGTGTGATTGGGTTTATTACTGACGAAGGAACTGAGTATGGCTAAACGCACATGTAACCGGTTGGCGCGCCAAACTTTGGCGCAAGGACGTTCAGAGCAGGTGTACCGCATCAGTAATCGTCGGGCTATGAGGGTCTGGCCGACCATCAGTGCGATGACGATAGTTCCGTCTCGCACCAGCGCAAAGCGCTATAAACAGTGCAGAGCAAAAAAACAGTAACAATATAAAGGCGCCTACCGGCGCCTTTTTTCTGTCCCTGTCCTGTTAAGACGCTCCACTCGCTTTTTACCCGTCGGCTGTGTCTCTATCCGTCCCAGGTTTTTGCTGTATGCGCGGTTTAATTTCAGTCGCTCGAAAAAGTAGCCCTGCAGGTGAGCCGGCTGCGTCGCCGCGATTTGTTTGCCAGGTTGAATGTCATTTTCGGTATCTCCGGGTTGTTGTCGGCATTATTCCTGATCCCCGGCTGCAGCTGCTCCGGGCTAGCGTTGCCTCTTCCCAAAATAACAAAACGGCCATGGCCCCCTTCGGCTCCCCGGCAAGCCGGGTCGTCGACCATACTCCACCAGGCGCGCCGGCTGAGCCGTCACACCTGGTTCCGCCGAACCCGCAAAGCGGTTTCGGGCCTGCCGGCTAATGTCCGATGGCGAAGGTCAAAGGCATGCGCTTGCAGCAGGCGTTGCCGGCGCCGCTTGTCACTGTTCGCCGGCGTGCCGGCGAACGCTAAGGACGCCACGTCGTTCCGCCGCGTCGGGTGTGTTCCTGCTCATATCATCCCGGTGGACATCTCACGTCAGACCTTACGCGGAGTGCTTTGTATAGCGCCATCCATGTTCAGAAAACAAGGGTAAATGGCACGCCTGCGGCGCCCTTGTTTTCTGCCCACGTCTGTCGCTCCCATGCACTTCGCCGCGAAAGGTCCCGACGAGAGATAAACAACCACCGCAGGAGAAAAAGAGCATGAACACACAAAACGTCAACGTCAAAACCGCCGCTCAGGAGCCCTCGGAAAGATAAAGGTTGAACGGCGTCTCGCTGACGTATGAGCACAGTTAGGTATTTCATAACGCTTTAAACACACATTGGATTGAGGAGAAATATCATGGCAACTCGAGGCGTAAACAAAGTAATTCTGATTGGTTTTTTGGGGCAAGATCCTGAAGTTCGTTATATGCCAAACGGCGGTGCTGTAGCGAATATCTCATTGGCTACATCTGACACCTGGACTGATAAGGCGACCGGCGAGGAGCGCCAAAAAACCGAATGGCACCGGGTCGTGATTTTCGGCAAACTGGCGGAAATTGCTGGCGAGTATCTGCGCAAGGGTTCGCAGGTCTACATCGAAGGGGCGCTGCAAACGCGTAAGTGGCAAGATAGCGATGGCCAAGACCGCTACACCACGGAAATCGTCGTGAAGGTCGGTGGTTCACTTCAAATGCTGGGGAGTCGGAACGACAGCGGTAGTCGTGTGCCACAGCAAAGTGGGCAGCCAGCGCCGCAGGAACAGGAACCTGTGCCGGCCGCAGCTTCTCCAGAAAAAAGCACTAAGGGCAAAAAAGGCAAAGCGGCTACGGCCAAGAAAAATCCTGCTCAGTCTGCACCACAGCAGGATGATTTCCCGCCAGACTGGGACGAAGGTGCACCATTCTGAATTAAGACACGGCCTTGCTTCTGCAGGGCCGTCACACATGTTATCAGGGAGAACATTATGATCGTTACCCGGCCAACTTCATCAAAAGAACCTGATTTGCTTTGCGGATACGAGACTGCAAAACTGGTCGTTAAAGACTTGTCTGGTGCCAATGCTACAGAATATGCGACGCCTGAACAGGGTTGGACACACGCTTCCCTCGAGGCGTTAGACCTCTGTGTCGCGTTCCCAGATGGTTGGGACGCATTTCTTGGTGGAGAGTGGGTAGGCAGCTCGGAGATTTAAGAGGGCTTCAGCAGGAAATTTGTGTATCTCGGTTATTTGAATTATCCCCAAGTTGGGTATAAAATATACCCAACTTGGGGTTTTAGTGAGGTGGTATGGAGGCATTATTTGTTGAGTTGCCGCCGTTCGAACGGCATCGCGCTGAATACCTCACCGATGAAGAATTCCGGGCGTTTCAGCAGATGCTGCTGAAAAATCCGGTATGCGGTGATGTGATCCAGCATACCGGCGGATTGCGTAAGGTGCGTTTTGGGGATACGAGACGTAATAAAGGAAAACGTGGTGGGATTCGGGTGATTTACTACTGGTATCTGGAGAAATTCCATTTCCTGTTGTTCACCCTTTACGACAAAGATCAGAAAGACGATTTAACGAAAGCACAACGCGATATTTTGCGCGAAATGCTTGACCAGGCAAAGAAGAGAGGGGCAGATGAAAGAACGCGACATCTTTAGCGAACTGCAGGAAGGCATGACCGCATGGGGTGAGTTCAACGAAGGCGTCAAAGTAGTGCGGACACACCGTGTCAGCGTGAAACCTGCCTCAATGACGCCTGAAGAAGTGAAAGCGGTGCGTGAAAAGCTAAAGCTTTCACAGGCGGTTTTCGCGCAGTACATGCATACTGGCGTTAAAACGTTGCAAAATTGGGAGCAGGGAGTGGCAAAGCCGAATCAGCAAGCTGTCTTATTGCTCAAAATGGTAGATAAGAACCCTAATACATTGAAAGAGCTGGCGATGCTGTAACGCCACATGGGCTGCGCTTGCGTAACATTGGCTTGATAATTGACTGGGAGTGACTTATGGCGGTTAAATTCATCGAATTTGCTTCTAAAAATGAAAAAGTGGGTCTGGACTCTGACTCTCATAACAAAGCAGTAACAGTCTCAACCATGAATGCATGGCTGGATAATAACCCGGGCATTCGGATTATTTCTGTTGAAACGATGGAAATCACCCTTCCATCGACGGCGAGTACCCCAGGCGGTTACGCGTTTTTAGGATTACGTGTTTGGTATGAAGTCAATCAGGACTGAGCGCGGCGACGACCTGCATGTGTGTTACAGCACAGCGTGTGTGAAAATCAGAAGAGAGAGACGGCGCCTGCGGCGCCGTTTTTCTTTCTGAGGGGCTGTTGCCGGTCGATGAAAAAAACGCGTACAGGGTTAAACATTATCCCAATCATACTTTTTGTAGTAGCAGAAAGCTGTTTTGACTTTCTCGGTAAGGCTTTACTGACCTTCGGGTGTGTGCTGTGTGCCTGGACCTTCTGAATAAATATCAGGGCCAGGGGCGGTGGCCGGCCGCAAGCGTCCTGCCATCAGCCCTATTCGACTAACCGTCCGCATCCGCGGCCGCCAAGTCTCACCGAACCCGCTTGGCGGTTTCGGGCCTGTCGGCTAGGGTCTGAAAGCCAACTTCAACAGCATGCGCTTGCAGTCGGCGATGCCGGCGCCGCTTTTACTGTTCGCCGGCGTTGCCGTCGAACGCTAAGGACGCCCCGGCTTTTAGCCGTGTCGGGTGTGTTCCTGCTCATCTCACCGGTGGTTATCTCCCGTCAGCCCCTTGCGCGGCCGCTTTTGTAGCACCGTCGCCCGTGTGCCCGCAAGGGTGAAATGCACGCCGCAAGCGGCGCCCTTGCAGTCTCCCGTTCGCCGTCGCTCCTGCAGCGTTTTTGCCGCGAAAGGTTCCGACGAGAGATAAATCAACCACCGAAGAGGGATACCAGCATGAACACACAAAACGTCAACGTCAAAACCGCCGCTCAGGAGCCCTCGGAAAGATATGGGTGGACGGAAGCCCATGGTTGGGGTCTGTCGCCAGCTGAACGCATTGCTGAACAACAGGGCTATCTGAACGAGCTGCGCCACTTTAACGATCAGTGGAAGCCGGAACGAGCGCAGCGGCTGATGGAATTGTTGATGGCCATCGCCGATAACGTGCTGGACTCGGTGACAAACTGGAAAGATGTAGGGGCTTTTGGTGATAAGCCTCGGATCCCTTACATGGTTATGCGCGGCTGGTTGGACGCGATGGCGTTGGCACCAGTGATATGCGGCGAAATGGGCAGCAATGCCGTGGCGTATGTGCTCGAAAATTTGGCGGGGAAATTTGAGTTTGAATGCGCGATGGCTCGGATGGATCACCCATAAATTTTACCGTCCGGGCGGCGGTGTTGCTGCCCGGCATAGCAAACGAAGGAGTTAACGTTATGAAAATTCAGAGCATCAACACCGCCGCTACAGAATCTGTTGAAAATTGGGATGTTAAAGCCTGCCGTTTTCAAACGCGGCTGATCGGGCGTTATAGCGTCAGGTTTGTCTCGTCGGTCGCCGGTACTGACGTGATAGTGAACTGTCGGCATATCACCAATGCGTATAACGCATTTGATGCTGTCGCGCGATTTGTACGCGAAACCAAAAATGCAGACTGCAAGGTGTACGGGGTGGACGAACTCGAACCCGCTTGCATTGTGTGCCTGAACAGTGCGGGGTATCGCATTGTACAAAGTGGTTATATCTGGCTGTGTCTCGATACCGGCGTGATTGTAGAAGTGGCAGAAAACGGCACCATGCGCCGCGGCGATGATGGCCGTCTCCTGCCTGCTTACGGAACGTTAGTACGTATTTAACCGGTGGCAAACCACCACAACAAGAGGAGAAGAAGCGATGTATCAGACAGAAATCAGCACCGAAAACCGCATGGTGTGGGATGCCAGCACCGAAGCGGCGTACTGGCAGCAGCGTGAACGGCAGGCGCGCACAGGGGTGGAAGAAATCACCTTGGCTGCGTTTATGGATGCCATCGCGGTGATGTATCCGCGCGACTGGTGCGGCGACGTTGAATGTGAGTCGTTCAAACTGGCCGACATGTATTGCGGCGAAGTGACCACGATTTACGTCAAGGTCAAGGAACGCTATTTCCGGTTCCGCGACGTGGTGACGTTACCGCACAGCGCTATTTTGGCACGGATCGATAAAGAAGTGTTAAGCCGGGAACAGCAAACCGGGAAATGACGAAAGCAGGCTTTCGCCTGCTCCCTTGTGCTGGTCTACCCCTGAGAAAGTTAGGCCAGCGCTCAATAATCGATTGGAGAAAAACTATGACTATCGAAGCGTCAATCATGACATTGACCGATGCATATGTAAAGCGGATGGACGGCGCTGTAAAACGCCAGCAGCGAATCGCGCGCGGCGATATAGCTGCGGCCGACGTCGATCCGGATCTGCGATCGCTCGGGCGTCATATCGTTGGTTGTGTCCGCAAGGGCAAATCGGTGCGGGTGCCACCGATGCGGGGCAGTGAATGGGGGCATGTTCTGCGTGCGCTGGAATTAACGCGGGCTTTGGCCTGATAACACGAGCCGCCCCGTTAAGGGGCGGCTAATTGACAGACCCGGAGATCATAACCCGAGGCGGGCAGGGTGACCCAGCCCGATAAGTGAGCCATGAACCAATACGAAACAGAGCCATTGCTGGGCGAATTTACCGATCTGACTGGGCAACGCTGGGCATTCGATGCGGAATCAGTCTGCTATTTGGAAGAGCAAGACGGTGAACCATATTGGCACCTGTATCGATATCACGATCTCGATAATCCCACGGCTGAAAGTTGTGCTGCCTTGTTGCGTGTTACCGTGTCCAGCGATGGTGCCGAAGGGTGCGAGACAAAATAAAAAGAATGGGCGGCGCCTGCGGCGCCGTTTTTTGTTTTATCGCCTTCCCTTGTGTCTGTCTTTTATCTTCACCTTCACCTTTTGCTTTCCCTGCAGCTGCTCCGCGGTTGGTGCTTGTTTTTTCCCAAAAAAAACAAAACGGCCATGGCCCCCTTCGGCTCCCCGGCAAGCCGGGTCGTCGGCCATACTCCACCAGGCGCGCCGGCAGAGCCGTCACACCTGGTTCCGCCGAACCCGCAAAGCGGTTTCGGGCCTGCCGGCTAATGTCCGATGGCGAAGGTCAAAGGCATGCGCTTGCAGCCGGCGTTGCCGGCGCCGCTTGTCACTGTTCGCCGGCGTGCCGGCGAACGCTAAGGACGCCACGTCGTTCCGCCGCGTCGGGTGTGTTCCTGCTCATCTCACCGGTGGTTATCTCTCATCAGCCCCTTGCGCGGCCGCTTTTGTAGCACCGTCGCCCGAGTGCCCGCAAGGGTGAAATGCACGCCGCAAGCGGCGCCCTTGCGGTCCCCCCGTTCGCCGTCGCTCCTGCAGCTTTTTTGCCGCGAAAGGTTCCGACGAGAGATAGACAACCACCGCAGGAGAAAAAGAGCATGAACACACAGAACGTCAACGTCAAAACCGCCGCTCAGGAGCCCTCAGAAAGATATGGGGAAAAAAACACGTCACAACGTTGGTCGGAAAAATATCCCGATGCGGAACGCATCATGATCCGTCAGCTGAAGATTATGGAGGAATTGCACGGCATGTATTCATCCCCTGACGAGCTGGCGCAATCGCTCTATGAAATTTTTAACACGTTGACGGATCGGGTGGTGTTTAACGGCGTCGATAACTCGCCTTCAGATAAACCGAAGATTGCTTATGCCGTCGCACAATATTGGATTAAGGCGCAGCGTCGGGCTGCTGAGTATTTTGGCGAGACAGGTGTTGTTGCCTGGGAACATGCTCGTTATCGGCTTCACCTTCAGCTGGCTATCAACCACTCATACCACTAATAGAGAAAGGAGAATAACATGCGTCTGACTTCCCGTTTTGGCCGCTATAACGCTATCCGTAAAGACCGTCCGTTAACCAACGAGGAATTAACGAACGTAGTGCCGAGCGTGTTTTCTGATGACAAACACGATTCGCGCAGTGACCGTTACACATACATCCCTACAATCACGTTGCTTAATAAATTACGCGATGAAGGTTTTCAGCCGTTTTATGCCTGTCAGACACGCGTTCGTGATGAAAGTAAACGCGGCCATACAAAACACATGCTGCGGCTGCGTCGGGAAAACATGATTGTATCCGGCAATAAAGAAGTACCGGAAATTGTATTGTTGAACAGTCACGATGGGAGCAGCAGCTATCAGATGATCCCCGGCATGTTCCGCTATGTATGCGCAAACGGGATGGTATTTGGCCAATCGTTCGGTGATGTTCGTGTGCCGCATAAAGGAGATGTAGTCGGGCAGGTGATTGAGGGTGCGTATGAAGTTCTCGGCATATTTGACCGCATCGATAATGATCTCGATGCGATGAAATGTATCTCAATGACAGAACGCGATCAGGATTTATTTGCGCGGGCGGCATTAAGTTACCGCTATGAATACGAAGATAAATCTCCTATCACGCCATCACAGGTTTTACGGCCGCGTCGACGTGAAGATTATGGTAACGATTTATGGACAACATTCCAGCGCGTTCAGGAAAACATGATCAAGGGTGGATTACCGGGAAAAAGCGCAACAGGAAAAAACACCCGAACCCGTGCAGTCAATGGCATCGATGGGGATATAAAACTGAACCGTGCGTTATGGTTGATTGCTGATGAGTTCAAGAATCGACTGAAATAACAGGGTGCCCCGGTAATGACGCCCATCAATACCGGGGCCGAACACTGCAAGAGAACGTATAGTTAACACAGCGTGTACAGTATGAAATAACGAGGGGTAAGATGCAAACGGAAAAATTACTGGTATGCAGTACGGCACACTTTACTCATGAGGATAACCAGCTGTTAGCAACAATGGCAGGAGAAGTGTTTTTTTTATTTTGGGTAGCTAATATGCAATATGGTTACATTATTGTGATGACGGACTACCGATGGAAGCTACGCGTCTTAAAGTCGCATGGTGCTTCAAGGGCGCTGCGGCGGTTTTTAATCTAACAGATAAAATATCAAAAAATCCGTTACTTTCATTTTGACCGTGATGCGCCAATTGATCCCTTTCTCAAGGTTTTTGACTGGTAGCGCGCTGATAAGCTCCGTCCCCATCGAGGGGCGGAGCTTATTCTCCCCGCCCGCCCAGCGGGAAATAAATTTCCCGCTCCCGCTGCCCCAAAGGGGCGCCCAGGTTACCACCAAAAAACGTGACCGTTTTTTGGCAGTATCGGTAGTTTTGTGTGTCCGGCCTATCCACATCTACACAATCGACGTTATTTCACCTTGTCCCGGCGAAATAACCGCTCCCGCTCGTTTCCCATTCTGGTTATGGGAAACTTCACTTGCTTTGTCTCATGTGCATATGTGGATAGGGTGTGGTTAGTCGATTACTTTAGGCTTGATGTTGCCTGCCTTAATTCTTTTATAGATGCTATCGATTTTCATGGCATATCGGTGTCGGGCAGCAATAGTATCATCCTTATTCTTTACACCCGCGTTGTACATCCCTACTGCGAGCCAGGTAGTTCCATAAGCGTTAAAATTACGTCTTAACACCATCGCGCCGACATGAATGTTAAGGCAAGGTTCATTTAGAAGACGATCTACTGTCAACTGAGGGTAATCCTTTCGGAACCGCTGCAGAGTTTTACTGTTAATCTGCATTATCCCGTAATCTGAACTGACGATCTTTCCCTGCTTGTTCTTGTTATTGTTTATCGCCTGCGGATTGAAGGAAGATTCGCGGTAAGCGATTGACCGGATGTAGTCAGGGTCGATACTGTAATATTGACCTGCACGATCGAAACAATCTGCCTGAACCCAAGTCGACATAAAAAACAACACTAGTGTGCATGCTCGCGCAAACTTTGAATTCATCCAAGTGCCCCTGAAATTGAAACAGCCAGTTTGACGATTATACCAGATGCTATCCTTAGAACCAGAAAATAACACACCACTCGCAAATTAAAATTTGCTGGAAGTTTTCTTTAATATCAGTGAGTTAATTTATGACTGAGTGTTGTTTGTACGATACTGTGAGTTTCTATCTAGTAGCTTGTTAGTAACCTATTGGTTACTCAGTGGATTCTGTTTAGTGCTTGCAATGTTATCAATAAGTTAACTATGATTGTGCCTTAATGGTTACGTGATGGTTCCGTATGAGTGGCTTTCTGGTAACGTTGATTTGTGTTTTTTTGCACATAAAATACCTGACATCTCAGCAAACAGGGCGAGAGACGATTGGAATTCAATCAAATCAATACTGGATGTAAAAACATGAATGATGAAAATCAAAAGCGAGCAAATAGAGTAAATCTGACCGTTCCGTATTCATTCCTTGAAAAAATAGACCACCACGTTCAAGTAAGGCTTGATGATGGTGAAACTCGCGATACAGCGAATCGCGCAGCCTTTGTAATGGAAATGTTTAAACTTGGCCTGCGAGTGCATGAGAATAAGTTGAGTAAGGAAGAAAATCAGAAATCGTTGGATGATAAGTTGAAGATGATTGCGGGAAATGTGCTACTTACATCATTCTTATCAGAAGCTCTTTACTTTGTAATGCAGGAAACTGTAGAGCCAGGCAAAGTTATTAAAGGAAGTCAGTTTATTGATGAGGATTTTGTTGGGGCGGTAAAAGAACGAATTTCTGGAAAACTTACTGAATTTTTCAAGTGAGATCATGGAGTGGTTATGAAAGACAATGTTATTTTTGAAAAGCTAGAAAAAAAACATTTACCGTTTTTATATGAAATTAGGTTTTCTGTGGAAGAGAATATTGTACACCCTCATCAGATTCAATATCTTTGCAGAAATCAAGCCGTTGATGATATAGAACAAGGGGGCGGTTGGATATGTAAGGTTGATAATGACTACGCTGGTTTTTGTTTCGGTATATTCATACATGAACCTATCATAGGTGGTCTTTTTGTAAAACCTGAATATCAATCAAGAGGAATAGGTTCACAATTGATTTCGTATGTTACTGATTGGATGTTCGATAACGGAGCTGAGGAAATAAAGTTGACAACAGATCCTGGTTCAAGGGCAGAATCGTTTTATAAATATCATGGGTGGAAGTATATCGGTTTAGATGAAACAGGAATTCAATCAGAATTTTCAAAAGTAAAAGGAAGCGCAGTGTGAAAACTTATGCATATCTACTTATGCTTTTAATTAGTTCAAGTTCTTATGCTGAGGTTGACTACTTAATCCTCAAGTCTCCAGGACGTAAGCAACTAAAAATATCACGTAGCGAACTAGAGAAACTACCGCCACATTCTATTACCACATCTACTAATTACACTCCAAAGGATACCTTTGTTGGTGTGAAAGTAAGTGATTTTATTAAAAGCTATGGGGTTACAGGCAGTAAAATTAGGGCTTTTGCTTGGGACGCGTATTCGTTTACTTTACCTATCGATGAGGCTGTTAAATATGATGCAATCATAGCTTACAAAAAAAGTGGTAAATATATGAATATTTCAGAGCTTGGACCGTTTGCTATCATATATCCGAGAGATGAAAATCCAGAGCTAGAACGATTGTCTGTAGATGCAAAGACCGTTTGGCAAGTTAAAATACTTGAGGTTAAATAGAATGGGTAATAAACCACTTTTTGCTTTGATTTTTCTCGGTATTATGCTTGCTCTTTCAGTAACACTTATAGTGGTTAGTTTTGATAATGTGAAGAATCGATATAAAGAAATAGAACCTAATTTGGACAATTACTCCACCGCAGAAGTTTTACTTTTGTCATTCGAGCATATGAAAACAGCGTTACTTAAATCTGATGGTAAGGATTTGGATGATTTTTTCTTAAGAAAAGATATTTTTGATTCGAAAATAAAAATTCTAAATGACAAGTCACCTTACTCTAGTGCGTTTTCTTATGACAAAGAGTTTCTTCATGTCCAAGATGAACTAAGTCGCAATGAAGATATTCTAACCACCTTAACAAATAAGTTAAGTAAAGGGGGAGCAAGCAAAGATGAAGTGTTAAATCTTATGGATGAGATGGATTCTACACTTTTGGATTTACAGGAAGTTATATATAAAATTCAAATACGAAACTTTAATGAGGTAAAAAAAATTATAAAGGATAATACTGGTAAAGCTGAGACTTTATCATTTGTATCACTCGTATTGTTATTTTTGATGGTTGTTATAATTTTGCGAAATGCTTACTCATTAAGAGAGGTGATAAAGAAGAAAAATCTATTTATTTCGGCAATATACCATGAATTGGCTAGCTCTACTCAATCAATTGTAATTGCAGCAGATATCATTGAGCATGAGCTCGTTGGTGAAAATTTAAAGAAGGAAGCAGGTCTCATCTCATACCATGCATCGAAAATACTTGATCAAACACGAGAGGTGATGGATTACTCCCGGCTTGAAATGGGGAAAATGACTGTTAACATAACACAAGTTAATATAAATGATTTAATTAATGATGCTATCAGCGAAATAAATGAAGGTAGTGTTAATAACTTTAAAATAGTAGCTTCTTCTAAGAGGGTATTTATTAGGTCTGATAAGTATAAATTGTATCGCATCATTGTAAATCTTTTAGATAATGCCAATAAACATACTTATAATGGTGTTGTTACAATAAATGTAAAGGTGCTCAGAAATGGTTTGTATGTTCTTGTCAAAGATACTGGCGTAGGCTTTAACGTAATGATTTTGAAGGATCTCTTTAAGGCATTCAATCAGGGGGCTGAAAGAGAGACCAAGCAAGGCCTTGGTCTCGGGTTAACGATTATAAAAAACTATGTGGAATCACTCAAGGGTAGAATTCGGGTGAAATCGGTAGAAGGAGCTGGCTCTTCATTTTTTATATTTATCCCTATTGAGTTAATTGAAAAATAAAGTCGATAATAAGAGTGATGATATAATAAACGGTTTTGCTGGTTTCTCTATTAATTTCACGTCATAGTTTAAAATCATATCGCCGATGTTTTTTTCATAATGGTCTAGCTGACCTGTTAAAATTATTATATTGCTATAGGGGTCAGTTTCTTCTCTTAAATTTCTGACTACGCTTTCAGATGTTTCGCCAAAATCAAGCAACCAATCAAGGACATATGCTTCATACTGATTATGGTTCAGAGCTTCAATAATTTCGTTTTTATTCTGATAAGTATCTGCTTCTATCCCATATCGTGCTGTAACTAGTTTAAGTAGCTCAAGAATATCACGGTCGTTGTCTAATAATGCGACTTTTGGTGCGGGCAAGAAATCTATTGAATTGACTTTATATATTGGTACGTCAGGGGTGTTCTCGTTATTGGTACTAATTACAAAAAGGCCATCTTTTTTCACAGCATAGGTCTCATTCTCCTCAATATCAATAACTGGGTGTTCATTAACTTCTATAACACATCGCTTGTGGATGTTGTTCATAATAAAAACGCAATTATGTACCCTTTGCCCTTCAAAAGGCTCATTGAAATATTTGAATATATTCCTTACCTCCTCGAGTGTTATGCCCCTCTTGCCATCGAGCTTTTGTTTGGCGCTGTTGTACTGCAGCCCAAGTATTGTTGCCATTGTCGACGCATGCTTTCTGTAACCGACTCCTTTTTGGGTTAGTAGGTTACTGATCTCTTCTATGTAATTTATATTTTTTTTCATGCACTTAAGATTCTTCTGGTGTCGTTTGTGAGCACTTCCTGAGCATAGATGCTCATACAGGCACTAGCATCAGGCATTACCATACACCTGCATTATAGGTGAAATGGGAACCAATACGTGCTTTATGAGTCTGATTTATATGAATATTCTCAAAACAAACTCACATAAAACCAAAAAAGACACTCAAAAGATCTTCACATGTTTGTAAGTTTATGTTTAATTACCACTCATGGCTTTAGTTTCAGTTTGGAATTACAACTATGACTGATGAACAATGGAAAGCAGTACAGCTTGTGATGAGATTGAGTCCCAACGTTAATCGTCTGCTCACCGAGTCGGCTCGACGAACAGGACGCAGTAAAACACAAGAGGCTTTACTCCGTTTAACGGACCATCTCATTAACTTCGAAGATATTGCGTCAGAAGGTAAAAGATTTTTAAGGAACGATAAATAATTTATTTCTCGTGGCCAACACCAGGGCCTTTGCAGTACCAGGGAATCTATTTAATTTAACTTGGTTTTAATATGACACAGCAAGGAGGTATATCACCAGACACTCTAATTTTGGTTATACGCATAACAACCTATTTATTTCCTCACTGTTAAAGGAATCTTCAATGAACGGTCAACTCTCTACGTCCGTCAAGTCCCCGCGCATTTTGGGTGCGGTAGCCATGACAAAAGCAAATTTGTATAACCCAAATGTATTAACCATGGTTGGCTTCACGCTCATGGCACTGGCATTAATGTTTATGCCATCCACTCATGCAGAAGCTGTCGACCTCTTTACTAAAGGCAGAACGAACATCAAGGATACGTTTGGTTTAAGTTCTACTGTCGTTTGGATCCTGTATATCATCGAAGGTCTGGGCGCAGTATTCACCTACACCAAAACCAAAAACCTGGCTGTTTTTGGTGGTATCGCAGCAGTTATGGTCTTCGTAAACGTACTGTTCGGTATTATTCCTTAATCGCAGGCATTAACTATGGAACAACGTAACCGATATAAGTATCCGGCTACGTTTTCCGAACAACCGCGTTGGGTGGGGCTTCCTCGGGACGAGTTTATTATCTATGTACCCTTGGGCTTATTGGCAATATTCGTTAATTTATGGATATTTTGCCCCACCCTCGCTATCGCTGTGTTTGGGATACGTCGTCTGAAGAAAGGGAAAGGAACTAGCTACCTGCTGAATTTGGCTTACTGGTTCTTGCCAACCAGCATATTACGCTTTTTCCTTTCTGTTCTGCCTGAAAGTTTCAAACGTTACTGGGTTGCCTGAGGGAATGCACTATGGAATTCAAACTCACGGCGGCCAGAAATCGAAATCTGTCCGTCGCTATCGTTATCCTTCTCATTATCTCCATTCTTAGTCTGGCGCTCTGCCATCGGATGTATTCTGATAATCGCGCGCTGACTGAAGCGCTGGTCAATAACAGGCAAACCATCGTACTGCCTATGGGGGTAAATAAAGAATTTGCCTTTAACGGTGAACGTGGTGATGCGCGTTATATACGCCTAATGGCTCTGAGCCTTCTTAATCTACGCCTTAACGTATCAAACGAAACAGCTTCTGAAAGCCATGCATTACTCCAGGCTTATGCGTGTGACGGACAGAAAGAAAAAATGGAACCTGCATTGAATGCTGAACGCCGCCTACTTAAAGCCAATGACGGCAGCTCTGCATTCTATCCGGCTGATTTCAAAGTTTGGGCCGACAAAGGGATTGTAGAAGTCGTGGGTAAATTGCAATTCATTTACGGGTTACAAAAACCTGAGCCTGTAGATAAACGGTACCAGCTGCGTATCGACACCCGTAATGACGGGATGTGTTTCAACGCTTTTGTGGAGGTGCCCGTTGAAAAGTAAATTGCTGATATTTGCAATGGTGCTTGCCAGTTCTGCTGCCCAGGCACAAGAAGTCGATATTAACCCTAATGCTCGCCTGGCGTTGGCTGTTAGTAACACTGATCCCAATTATATCTCTGTCATGGATGACCGGGTCATCGCTATTCAGGCAACTCAGGGGGTACTTTCGGACAAGCGGACAACGGCAGGCGGGGCGGTGTTGTTTTCAACCGTCTCGGATAAACCTTTTACGTTGTTTGTTCAGACAGAGTCAGGGTTTGCCTTCTCTGTTATGGCTTCTCCGCGTAAGCAGGCAGGACTGTCACTGGTGGTGAATAATCGTGAAGTCCGTGGAACTGAAGCTGCTCGCGAATGGGAGGGGTCACAAAATACATATAGCGCGCTTGTCACAAGTCTGATCACTAAGTTCATCAATAACGATAAGCCCTCTGGGTTTGTTTATACAAAAAATCGCGATGTCCCATTATCCCCCTCAACCGAAACCTATTTTTCAGTTCGACCTGTCACAGCATGGCAGGGAGATAAACTCCGTATTGTGCGGCTGGATGTCTCCAATCGCTCCACTTCCAGAATTGAACTGAATGAACGCTACTTCTGGTTAAAAGGGGTAATGGCCGTGTCGTTCTGGCCACAGGTTGATCAAGTGTCACCAGGTACTACGGTATCTGCCATCGTACTACTCCGTGATGGGGAGAAACTACGATGAACCTGAACATCAATAAATTGGTTCAAAGCAAACAGCGCAAACTGTTCGCTTTGATCCTCGGTGGTATCGCTTTGGTGCTTGGGACACTTTGGTTTCTTAATGATCGTGCCGGCGCCTCTGCCGGCGCCGAAGCTACCGAGGCACCTGTCGGAAATGGGTTACCTGAACCTGATTTGACTGGTGCTGTCACCAACACCTTCGATGGAGATGTCCAGGGCGGCGTTCTCGTCGATGCACAGCTGCGTGAGCGTGAAGCGAACAAGGCTGTTACTGACATGAAAGAGACGATGCTCGATATCAAAAAGCAGTTGGATGAGATGAAGGGGAACAACGACAGCCTGAAAACCCAGATGAGTGATCTACAGGTTGAGCTAGATAAAGCCAAAATGAACCAACCCGTTGCACCAAGCCCGCAGGAGGCGGGTAACGGGTCGCTTCCTCCCGCCCAATATCGACTGGGTCCGCCGCCTGTATCCCGTGGCCAAATCGATAGTCCATTGTTTGATTATACCGAGATAGACAAGCCCAAAAAGAAGACCAGTGCTGCGTTCTACGTCCCGACCGGCACATTCTCCAACGCCATTATTATCGAAGGTGCTGATGCTAACGCATCGGTGCGTGGCCAGGAAAAACTGGTCCCTATGCAGTTCAAGTTGACTGGTCTATCGCATCTTCCCGGTAATCAGAAAAGTGACAAATTGGCAAATTGCTTCGTTACTGCTTCGGTCTTCGGTGAAATCTCTAGCGAACGCGGCGAAGTCAAGACAGAGCGCCTCTCTTGCATCATCAACGGCAAGCACATCGATCAGGAAGTTAAAGGACACGTGGCGTTCTACGGTAAGAACGGCATCAAGGGGGTGCCGGTGATGCGTAACGGTAAACTCCTTGGTCTTTCCTTTATGGGCGGGGCCCTTAGCGGTCTGGGCCAGACGGCCTCGCAGGTTGGCCAAACAGTGGCCGGCGTCGGCGCCACGACAACAATTTCCGCCGGCGATGCCGGACGTGCCGCCATCGGTGGTGGTGCGAGTACCGCCGGGAGCAAGCTTGCCGATTATTACATCCAGCGCGCCGAACAGTATCACCCGATTATCCCGATCGGTGCCGGTAATCGGGTCGAGGTGGTATTTCAGGAGGGCTTCAAGGCTGAGTTTATCGAAGATATAGAGGAAGCGGAGAAGCAGGCGAATAACCCGACAGGTCAACAGGTGCAATCTGGGACGGCGGATACGACGACTCAGTCTCAGGGAAATAGCGGTCTACCGCCGGAACTCATTGGAAAGCTGGGAGACGCAGCTGCACTCAAGATCCAGGACTTTGTCACACCGGCACCGGGGGCGCCGCAGAACGGCGGCTAAGGAACGATGATAGCTGAGCTAATGCATTCAGGCATCCGTGAGAACCCAACTTACTCCATTAACGGTGACCCCCATGATTGACTCGACAATTTCCCTCGATGAATACGAAGACCTGCTAAGTGAAGACGGTCTGCCAGATGATGCACTGGCAGTAATACGCCAGATCTTCAGTGATATTCGCCCAGTGACTCAGCGTTTTAAAGCCAACAGCAATGAGTTGATTAACCTGGCCGTGTCCCATTCGCCTGCCTACGCGGCATTACCGAATGAACGGCGAGAGTTCTTTAACGGAGTATTGAAACTCCCGATATTTTTCATGATTGACCCGGATTAAAGGAGCCGCGAGATGGACAAAACGAATACAAAGATGGCCGGAGTTTATGGGGTACTGCTCCTGGCGTGGTGGGGCGGCTGGTTAGCATTAGATGCTTGGCGCATTGAGCATCTACTTACCCATGTCGACAAATGGGTAAGTTTTCGGCAAGACATTCTCATTTGTGTGGGGTCGTCGGCGTTATCCGCGATTGCCATGATGGTGCATGCAAAAAAAATAAATGCTGTTTACACGCTACTGGGGTGCCTGGCGGTGATATTGGCCATCATGATCGTGTGCGTTGGCGGTACTTCTTTTATTGACTGGAAAATTAACGCGGAATTGTTCTGGACTTGGTTCTCGGGTGTGGGATTGGGGCTGGCGCTTATCGTGCCGTTCGTGACTTACATCGTGGGAAATATACTTGATTAATAAAAATATTCGCCTTCGCATGCGGGGAAACCTGCTGAGGGCGCCCAAAGACTCAAACGAGGAATGACGATCATGAAACACACTCTTTCCCGCATGCTGCTATGCAGTGTAGTGATGCTCTCCGGGTGTGCAGGTATGAACTCAGAATTTGAGTTCGACAAGCCCGCTAAAGACAGCGGCATCTGGATGTCTCAGGCTGACGACATGACGCTGGGTAACAACTCCGGCGCTGCTGCGGCAGGGCATTCTGCCAGCGGTACGAACCACGTCGATCTGGACGGTTATCGCCTTATCGATACGGGTCATATCCGGCTCGATGTACAGCCGATGGTCACTGGCTCCCGGGGTGTACAGGGGACTACGCCGATAGGGTATCCATTACGGACCTCCGCACCTACATCGGGCGGGGTGTTTACCGCAACTACCGTCACTCCGTCAGTCAATACCGGCACGGTCTCTTGCAATACCCCACGCTGCTACCCTGAACCGGCCGCTGCGTTCCGTAAACCGGATGGAGTACAGCGTATCTGGATAGCGCCTTATGTGTCACCCGATGATGCGGTGCATATGGGGGAGATCGTCTTTGCCGTCGCCAAGCCGGCTGACTGGAACGGCGTACTCTGAGGTCAATCCCATGTTTGATTTTTCACGATTCAAGTTCGACCCGCTTAATGTGATTGAAACCGTGGGCAGTATTCTCGGTGAAAAGGATACGTTGAACGAGACCCAAAAGAAGCTCAACGATATGGAATATCCCCATATCCGCGACCTGCTCCCGTTCGCTGACTATAAAAGTGACGACCAGTTTTTTATCAATAAAGACTCCATTGGCTTCATTCTTGAAGCCCAACCCTTGATTGGTGCCAATGAATTATTGGCCGACAGTCTGGATACGTTATTGCAGGATAAGGTGCCTCGCGGCACGCCATTGCAGGTCATGATGGTCAGCAGTCGTGCGATTAAGGAGCAGATTGAGTATGGCCTGAAGGACTTCGGCTGGAAAGGTCACAGGGCTGAGGACTGTAACGACGTAACTCGTCGGTTTTATCTCAATGGAGCTCAACATGAGTTTCCCAATGATCTGGGCCATCCACTGACGTTGCGAGATTACCGTTTGTTCTTCACCTGGGGGATGAAAGTCAAGCACGTTACCGAAACCGATTTTGTCCGGCTGAGAGATGTACGTCGTAATTTAATGAATGCCCTGACATCTGCGGACATATATGCCCAACCTATCGGTGTTGAGCGATTTATGGGGGTGATGCGCGAACTGCTGAACCACGATGTCAATCGTTTGTCGGCGTATGACATTCCCTATGATCCGCAGGCGGATCTGAAAGCGCAGATGGTTGACCAAACGACCTCATGGCAGGTGAAACCGGGCTATATCCAGGTGAGTGGCAATGACGCGAAGCAGCGACCTTTCAGTAGCAGGATGGTCAGCCTGAATCTCGATCGCAATCCGCAGGAGCATTACCTGTGGCAGAACGGGGACATATTGGCGGACCTGACGTCGCCGACTAACGGTATCCCTTGTCCCTTCGTCTTCAGCATCGTTCTAATAACGGAAGACCAGGCGAAAAGCCAGGGGGAGGCCACGCGGGAATTTCTGGCACTGGATACACGGGTTAATACCTCGTATGCCAAATATATTCCCAATACCGTGCCCCGGCACCAAGAGTGGAAAGACGTTCGCCAACGGCTGCTGGCCAACCAAACTGCGCTGACCAGCTACTTCTACGGTGTGACGCTCTTTTGCGAAGACAATGATGACGTGATGGCCAGGGACACCGAACGAACCAAAAATGCCTTTGCAGCACAGGGATTGAAATTTGTTCGGGCCGATTTCATGCAGATCCGCAACCTTATGGGGGCTATCCCCTTTACCACTGTGGATGAAAAGTTGTGGAATGATTTCAAGCGAACAGGGGCTTTACAACGTTCAGAAACGTTCCATTCCGTCAACCTGATGCCGATTATCGGCGATAACAAGCTCAGTCCTGCTGGGCTCTTAATTCCAAGCTACCGCCATCAACTAGCGTTTCTCGATGTGTTCGATGAGAACTTACCCAATACGAATTTCAACTGGTTCCTGTCCGGGACATCAGGTGCAGGTAAATCGGTATTGTCGCAGGGTATTGCGCGCCAAGTTCTGGACGTCGGCGGGTTCCTCAGCATCAAAGATATTGGTGATTCATACAAAGCGTTCTGCCATAGCGTCGGCGGTACCTATATCAACGGCAGCACGCTCAAATTTAACCCTTTTGCCAATATCACCTCTGAAACACTCCACTTAATGGCTGAGCGAGTGCGTGACCAGATATGCATTCTAGCCAGTCCTAACGGGTTGCTGGATGAGGTTCACGAGTCGCTGATACTAGAGTCCATTACCGAATCATGGCCGAAATATCAGCAGGATATGCGGATTGACCATGTAGTGGAGTATCTAAAAAAACGCCAAAGCGATGTTGGCCTGCAGCACTCGGTACAAATGGCCGGGCGCATCGATGAAATCGTGACGTTGTTAAGCAAGTACACCACCCGTGGTATTTACGGCACCTATTTCAACAGCTCCGAGCCTACCCTGAAAGGTACAGAGCAGTTTGTTGTGACAGAAATGGGCGACCTGAAGAAGCAGGGTGACCTCCTCGCTGCTGTGTTGTTCTCGATGATGCTGTGGACCGAAAACTTGATGTACAGCACCCCCCGCAGCCTTCGCAAGATGGATATCACCGATGAAGGCTGGAAGATGCTCAGCAGTACCAGTGACAGGGTTAGGGGCTTTATCGAGGAGGGTTACCGCACCGCTCGTCGTCATAATGGTTCTTATGGCACGGTAACACAGGCCATCCGCGACAAGAACCTGAGTACGGCCGCGTTAGCGGCGTATGACAACAGTTCCTTTAAGTTTACCACCATGCAGGACGCCAAGGCGTTCAGTACCTTCAAGCAGGAAGAACCTGATGCATTTAACGAGCTGGAGTGGAAGCTGATCAGTAAGTTCCCGCCTGCAAAGAAAGCGAAATACAGTTCGTTTCTGGTCAACGTGGGGTCATATAGCAGTTTTCACCGGCTCAAACTCGATCCGCTGACAGACAAGCTTTTCTCCTCTAAAGGTGACGATTTTACCTACAGGGAAAGGAGGCTGAAGGAGGGCGCGGACATCAAGGACATCTTATTTGAAATGGCTGAACACGACCCGCATTCGCGGGAGGTACTCGACCACCTGCGGAGGATGGAGGCATGAATATCAAACAGTTAATGGTCACGGTGGTGATGTCGTCGTTGCTCACGCTGGGAGCCGGTGTCGCTGCCTGGGAATGTTGGTTGAAGCCCCCTACCTTGGTCAGTTTTGACTTGAAGGGGACAACCGACCAGTTCCTGGTGCAGAGTGCCAAACTTAATCTCTCCAATGAACAACGCGACTCCCTGCTAGGGCGTTTCAACCGGAATCTGACCCAGGTGATTGACCGTTGGTCGGCTAAGCATCACCAACTGGTGATAGTGCGGCCGGCAGCGGTAAGTGGAATGGAAGATGTCACCCCGCAAATTCGGCATGAACTGGCTATAGCCATGAAGGAAAAATGAGTCTATTAACCAAAATTCTTTTCGGGGTGGCGGTGCTTATGATCATAATTTCTGTCTTGCCGCTGGGTTAGCCGGCTTCGCTGGGGCTATTCGCTCTTTAGCGTTCACGACGAAGGAGAAAAACCGATGAAACTTAAGTTTGTATGGGTGTTTATGGTCTTTGCTGTGCCAGTCAGCGCCGCAGATCTGGGAACCTTCGGTGAGGTTTGGGACGTTCGGGAGCAGAATCTCCTCACTGTTATTCAAGCACGCCTGAAAGATCACTTTGCCGGCCGCAGCCAGGCCGACATCCAGAAAGAATTGCAAGACCGCGTCACTGAAAGCGCAATGCGGCCAGCGCCAGTGGAAGGTTTAGCGCGCGGTCCTAAAACCTGGGTGCGCCAGTTTGATCCGGCCATCGTCTCAAGTCAGGAACTGGTCGACCACAACGGTACCGTCTTTGTCCGCAAGGGACAGCGCGTCTCACCCTTCGATGTCATCCCGGTCTTCAACGAAACGCTGTTTTTCATCGACGGAGACGATGCCGAGCAGGTGGCGTGGATGAAACAGCAAAAACCGACCACGGTCGTCAGCAAAATTATTCTGGTCAACGGCAGCATCAAGGACAGCGCTGAGGCGCTGGACAGCCGTATGTACTTTGACCAGGGCGGAGCGATTGTGCGTCGCTTCGGCATCAAACAAATCCCGGCAGTTATCACCCAGGAGCCGGGAAAACCCTTACTGCGTATAACCGAAATAGGATTACCTTGATGAAAAAATTAATGTTTACGACCGCCTTACCTCTTCTTTTGTTAGCCCAGTCCGCAACAGCCGTTGAAACACCTGCAGTAGAATTCTTTAAGCCAGGAGAGCAAGAGGCCATTGGCAAGATCGCCGCTGACTACCTTCGGGCCCACCCAGAGATCCTGATCGAAATGAGCGAGAAACTGCAGCATCAGGAAGAGCAGCAGCAACAAAAAGGCGCTATCGAGGCGGTGTTGGCTAACCAGAAAGCCCTGCTGCAGGACTCATCCAGCCCGGTGGTACACCCCGACGGCGATGTGGCACTGGTACAGTTCTTTGACTACCAATGCATCTGGTGCTCCCGCATGGCACCCGTGGTCGAGAGCCTCATTACCGGTGACGCCAAGTTGCGCGTTACCTTCAAGGAATGGCCGATCTTCGGTAAACAGTGGCCACTGTCGACCTTTGCTGCCCGGACCGGGTTGTCGGTGTGGGCTGCCAAAGGTGCTGCCGGCTATCAGCAGTACCACAATACGCTGTACCAAACTGGTCATGTGGAAGGGCAATTGACCCGAGACGACATTGTGCGTGCGGTGACTGCCGCCGGTGCCGACGATGCCACACTGGAACGAGTGCCGGAAACTCAGCTCAACGTCACTGCTGAACTGGCGAGTCAGTTAGGCATTAACGGCACACCGGCCTTTATCGTGATGCCGGTGAATGGGGCCTCTGGCGCCAACACCTCGGTGATGTTTGGCGCAGTCGATGCAGCTACGCTGCAATCGGCCATCACCAAAGCGCGGTCTACCGGGAGTGCGCAGTGAAGCGCCGCTGGCTGGCGCTGGGGCTACTGGTTATCGGAGCCGTGGTCAGTGGGGTAGCATCAGCAAAGGATCTGACCTGTGAGGGGCGTTGGGTCAACCCGATTACCGATGTGTGCTGGAAATGTATGTTTCCCATGAGCATCGGCAGTACACAAGTCTCCAAGGGCAGTTTGCCGGATACGGAAAATCCTACCTCTCCGATCCAGCTGTGTCCGGCGCCACCTCCGATATTTAAACGCACGGGCTTGGCCATAGGATTTTGGGAGCCCTTTGCCATGACCGACGTGACGCGGGCGCCGGGCTGTATGGTCAACATGGGCGGTTTCAGCATCCCCATCCCAAAGGTGGGAACGGGGGTCGGTACGAAAGAGGCTAACGACAATCCCGGAACCTTCTATCACGTGCACTGGTACAAGTATCCGCTCATCAGTTGGCTGAACATCATAACTTCCGTGGGGTGTATGCAGGGCGGAGAATATGACATCGCATACCTTTCCGAATTGGATCCGATGTGGAAGGACGACATGCTGGCACTGTTCACTAACCCGGAGGCGATATTGTTTGGTAATCCGGTGGCCCAGATGGCCTGTGCAGCGGATGCGGTGGCGGCCGAAGTGCACAAACCACTCGATGCGTTGTTCTGGTGTGCCGGCGGGCACGGTTCAATGTACCCCTTCACCGGCAACCTCTATACCGAAAGCAGCGGGTTGAACAGTGGGGTACTGCTCAGCGAGCGAATGAACTTCAAGCTGCACCGCCAGGGGATGATTTGGGACACGGTCGGCGTAAACACCGCCGTCTGCTACGAGTACCCGACGGTCATCATGCCCAAGGGGCGCTATCGCTACCAAATGGTCAACACCATTCCTGATGCCAACCAGTGCCACCCACTGGGGCGCAGCGTGATGCGTTGGCAGGTGGGAAAAGAAATGCCGAACAGTCGGAAAAATTACGGGTATCTCATATGGAAAAAACGAAATTGCGTGGTATAGCGCCGCTGGCGCTGGGGATGACCATGATGCTGGCGGTGCCGGCTTCGGCCGCTGACGGCACCCCACTGGATGAATCACCGAATGAAACTGCCTACTTTCTGTCGGCGTCGCTGCCGGAAAAAGATCTGGTGCCGCTTATTCAGGCAGCGGAAAAACACAATATGCCCGTGTATTTTCGGGGGCTTATCAACAACGACATGAAAACCACAGCCACTTACATCCAATACCTGGTCAGCAAATACCACATTGCCGGCATCAATATTGACCCGCTGCGGTTTGAGCGTTTGGGGATCACCAAAGTCCCGGCGCTGGTGAAACGTTGTGGGGCGCAGTTCGATGTCGTGTATGGCAACGTTGCACTCAGTCAGGGCCTGGACATCATTGCGCGCCGCGGGCAGTGCGCCGGAAAGTAAGTTGTTCCCTCTCAGCGTCAACCTTAATTAACTCTTTTATCTGTATTAATCATTCGACAGCAACCGGAGGCTCCCATGTGGCGTGCCACGCTTTCGTTATATTCCGCGGCCGGCCTGTTGTCGCTGGCGCTCAATCAGTGTTACGCCGGCGACATGAATACCTCGATGGAAGAGGGGTATTCAGCGGCCCAAACCGCCGGAAGCCAGGCCCAGTCTTCCATCGGCGGCGTCCAACCGCAGCAGTATTTTGAGCACTATGATGCAAACCCGCCGCAGAGCGGGTATTACCAGGGCGGAACCCAGACTGATACCTCGCTCGGCGCCAAGGGACAGCAGGAACTGGGAACCAGCGAAATGGGGAAGCTGGCGCGAGAGTCCTTCATCAATAACCCGAGCGATAAGATTGACTGGGATTCGGACATGATGAAGAACGTCCGAAACATTCAGCAGAATGCCGATGTAATCGCCGCCGGTACCGGGCCGCAGTGTGTTAAACAAGCCATCAACAAGGTCAGCTACAGCTCACACAGTTGTCAGCAGGCAAAAAGTGTCGAAGCCGATTGCCGGCGAGAAGCCCATATCGAGACCCGAAGCAAGGTGATCAGGAAACAAAAAACCGTCGCCGTCAGTGTCCCTATGCAGTCCAGCTGGAGTGGGCGCTGGAACGGTCAACTGGTGATACCAGAGAAGGCCCGGCTATTACGCGTCGCGGTCAGGGCATCCGGTATGCCCATTCCTTACTCTGAGGCTTGTTACTACCAATGGAACGGGAAGTGTAAGGCATCGGTAGGTGAGACATTTTCCATTATGGGACGAGCGCTACCGGTGAAGGTGGACGCGTTGCCGAATCACAGCGAACAGTGTGGCGGCGGTAAAAACGACCACTGTACACACCGGTATAACGACGGCAGCAGCAGCGTCAATCAAACCTTTGATGTTGATATGGCCGTCAGTGCCGGTCAGGCGTTCGCGGTGGTCAAAACGTCCAAAACCACCGGTGTCCGTCAGCCCGCTGGCTTTACTGTCAACGTAACGCTGACATTAGAAGTGGAGGAGACCGTTGCGGATCCGGTAGTGGTATGGACCGAAGCCTGTACGGCCGACAAAGCGAATGATGTGCAGCTCAGTTCACAATGTGTCTCCCCCGGCGGAAACCGGGTAGTGCAGGTCGGCGGCCAGAGTTACACCCTGTATCAGGACTGCTGGGCCTACAAGGATGTCTACCAGGTCTACGAAAGCGATGATAACACCTGCAGTACCTACGAGAAGGACCGTAACTGCACTGTTGGCACCCGAACCTGTCTGCGCAAAGTCGGGATGTACTGCGTGATGGAGTCACTGACTTACCAGTGTCAACACACCGTCAGCAGCGAGGGGTGGGTATGCGGCAGCCAGTTCTTCTGTTCAGACGGCAAGTGTTCCGCCATTAAAAACGACAGCAATAACGATTTTCAGGGGGCGGTGTCCCAGTTGGCCGCGTTGGCTGCGGCCGGCAAGGATGTGGCAGGCATGGATCCTGACAAGGTCCGGGCCTTTACGGGAAAAGGGATGTCCTGCCGGAAGTCGGCGCTGGGGTTCAGTAACTGCTGTAAGAGCAGTGGCTGGGGGCAGGATGTGGGGCTGGCGCAATGCAACGATGAAGAGAAATCCATCGGTAAGGCCAAGGAGAAGCTGTTGACCGTCGATATCGGTGAGTTCTGTGCGAAGAAGGTTCTGGGCGTCTGCCTGCAGAAAAAGCACAGCTACTGTGTATTTGACAGCAAGCTGGCACGGATCGTTCAGCAGCAGGGCCGGGAAGGGCAACTTCATATCGGGTTTGGGAGTGCAAAGAGCCCGGACTGTCGGGGCGTCAATATGGATGAATTACAGCGGATCCAATTCGACCATCTCGACTTCACCGACTTTTACGATGAGTTGCAGAGCAATGTAGCCCTGCCGGATCAGAAGCAGTTAACAGACCGTATTTCTGACCAAATCAAGAATAGCCTGCAGCAAAGTGGAGGAAAATAAATGAAACGCGCCCTTATCCTGGCCGTGGGCGTTGTGACCGGGGGGGTGCATGCTGGACCTCCTCCGCAGCCCAACGGTTACACGTATGACCCCGCAGTGGGTTGGCATTGGTATAACGAACCGAAAAAAGCAAAGGACAAACAGCCCCCGCCAGGATCACCGTCATCGCCAACACCTGAAAGTGCGACTGAAACACTGAGAAAACTCAGTGTCATTCGAGATGAGCTGAGAAATCAGGCTGTTTTGGAAGGCACCCCAGAGAGCGTGCGGCGTTACAAGGTTATGCAGGACTACCTGGTGGATAAAGCCACCAAGTTCAGCGCCACATGGGACCGTGTTCTGCTGGAAAATCCCGAGCTCGATTACAGCCTCCAACATCCCTACTACAACGGGACGGCGCCGCTGGAATATCAGAAAGAACGGCAGGCGCAGAATGCCGCCATTCGCTACGTCAACCAGCGATATGGAGTGTTCTTCTTTTACCGGGGCAATGAGCCTCTGGATAACAAGCTGGGTGAGGTTATCAAGGAGTTTTCAGTGCAGTACGGCATTCCTGTTATCCCCATCACTGTCGATGGCCGTGTAAACCCAGATTTGCCAGAAAGTAAACAGGACACCGGACAGGCAGGGAAAATGGGTATCAAACATTTTCCTGCAGTCTACCTAGTCGAGCCAGGTAAAAAGACGTTTAAGCCTCTGGCCTACGGTTTTATCACCCAGGATGACCTTGCCCGCCGCATGTTGAACGTCGTCACCGACTTTAAACCCCGTTTTTAAGGCGCATGCCATTCGGCATCCCCTTCTTTATCTATTACTGAACCAGGAGTTTTTATGTGGAACCGAACTGCGCACCTCGGCGGTGCGCTGCTGAGTTGTGCCTGTTTTACCTCCATGTACGGAAGCGTTTTCTTCCGGTGGTATCTCACGAACACTGATGGCTTGTTACCTGCGGAGAGCTCCGTTTTTCTTATTCTGTTCACCCTTTCCTGGGTGTGCCTGTCGCTGGCCGCAGGATTAGTGCTGAGTGCATTCGTTATCGGTGTATTCAATAGCCTGGGTCTGGCCCTCTCCCATGGTGGTCGGGCCGGCCAGATCCTACTGCAGCAATTACGTTCATCGCGGAGGAACAAACCATGATCCGGGCATTGCTTGTCGTCAGTGCGCTGACATTACTTCCTCTTGTTCCTGCACTGGCGGTGACACCGGCTACGACTACGCCGAATGTGCAACAGCGTGCACCCTCAACGGCACCCACTTCACCGGTCTGGTTTCGGTTGGCTGACGGCCGCACCATTGATATTAAGCACTGGCAGGTGGTGCATTTCATCCGCTCTGATTGTCCGTACTGCCACCGCTTTAATCCGGTGCTGCGTGATATGGCCGATCGTTTGGGTTTAAAGGTATTCGTCTACAGCTTTGACGGAGTGGGAGACGTGGTTTTTCCTGATGTCTTGCCGACGAACGATGCGGTACTTGAGCAGTTCTTTGCTGAATTGCCCAAGGTCACGCCGACCGATTTTCTGGTGAATACGCAAACGCTGGTCACGATCCCTCTGGCGCAGGGGGCACTCACCGAAGTGGCGCTCAGCCAACGTCTTGATGAAAGTTTCGGGCTGGCTGTCCGTTTGGGGGTGTTGTGATGCTGAGAACGTTTTTCCTTCATCCCATGCGTTTGCTGGGGGTGGCATTGCTGCTGGTGTTGGCGGCGGCGGGTGTGGAGAACGCGGGACGATGGTTGCTGGCCTTGTCCCTGTGGCTTCCGGAACAGCAGTGGTTAGCGGGGTTGCCTGTCCTGGAACGGCAACATCATATTTTGGCACTCGGCCTTCTCTACCTGGCTCTGATACTGATGGCCATCGGAACGATTGTGGGTTATGCGCAGTGGTTGATTCAGGGCGCGAAGTGGATGACGTCACTGTGGATCAAGCTCAGAAGCGGTAAACGAGGTACGCATGAAAAATAACATGAAATGGGTGGCCTTGTGCCTGGCCGGCGCTGTCTTTCAGGCCCAGGCCGGTATCAATGATGATCTGAACTCTTTCTTTAACCAGATGGGCGGCGGCGGCAATGTCTCGATGCCGGCCGCCTGGCAAGGGCAATCGGCCGGCTATTTAACGGGGGGCAACCTGTTTATGCGTATGCCCGTGCGTAATATCCAACTGGTGTCTGTGACGCTGCCTGATATCAAGGCCGGATGTGGCGGCATTGACGCCTACCTGGGGTCATTCTCGTTTATCAACAGCGACCAGCTTAAGGTGATGGGGAAGCAAATCCTGAGTAATGCTGCAGGCTATGCGTTTGACCTTGGGCTTGAAACGGTTTGCCCACAATGCAAGGCGGTAAAAGATTACCTGCAGCGTATGGCCACTGATATTAACAATATGAACATCTCTACCTGTCAGGCGGCACAGTCTATCGTCGGCGGACTGGTTCCAAAAAACTCTGAAACGACCCGCAAGGTGTGCCAGGACATCGCCGGTCAGCACAACGTATTTGCTGACTGGGCTGCCTCTCGTCAGGGTTGCGGGGTGGGCGGTGAAACAGACAAGGTGTTCAGCAAAGCGACGCCGGAAGAGAAAAAACAAATCCCACGTAACCGCAACCTGACCTGGGCGACCTTTGAAAAAGTTAACCAGTTCATCAGCAACGATCGGGAACTGAAAGAACTCATCATGTCGATGGTTGGTACCGTGATTTATGACGACCGCGGTAACCCTACGTTCCTGTCGCCGAGGGGAGGCAGTGAGGCCATTTTCAATACGTTGCTCAATGGCGGCACGGCGAAAATCTACCGTTGTAACGATAATACCGACTGTCTCAAGCCCTCGGCGGCTGAATTTACGCTCTCATCAGATAAAGGCATGACGGCACGCGTCAGAACGATTCTGCAGGAAATTTTCCGCAAAGCGCAATCGGACAAACCCATTACGGAAGCCGAGACGAATCTCATCGAGAGCACGCGCGTCAAAGTTTTGCGCTACGCCATCGACACCGCGTCTGTCGGTCTGGATGAATCGGTCGTTACCAGTCTGGCCGAGTATATCGCGGCCGACATGGTGATGACCTACATCAATGGCCTGCTGGATGTGGCCGAGACTGCAGCGTCGGGAACCCTCAATACCGAAGATGAAAATACGCGTTTCCGGGAGAACCTGATGTCGGTACGTAGCCAGTTGGGGCAACGTGTCTCGCGTATTCAGGTGCAGCAAAACGGCGTGATGGAACTGGAGCAAAACCTGTCGTATATGCGTCAGCAACTTTCCAGTGGGTTGTCTGACAAGGTCATGTCCAACTATGAATTCGGGGGGCAGTGATGGCGCTTGATATTTGGGCTATCGGAAACGGCAGCATGATCGCAATGGGGCTTAACGCTGTCGCGACCATGTTCAACTCGGCAAGTTGGCAAACCCTCTTGTGGCTGGGGGAGACCCTTGGGGTTTTGACCTGTGTTGGGGCCTACATCAAAACTCACGATTTACGCGGGGTGTTTGCCTGGGCCATGACCTTTTGTATCTGCACGGCGATATTACTGACGCCCAAGGAAACGGTTGTGGTCAACGATCTTACGCGGCCGGAGCGGATAGACCGGGTTGATAATGTGCCGGTGGGGCTGGCTGTTCCGCTCTATTTGTTAACCGGTATCGGCTATACCTTGGCAACCACTTATGAAGACATTTTCCACTTTCCGGATGAGCGGTCATATACCAAAACCGGCATGATGTTTGGTTCGCGGCTGATACAGGATTCCTTTGTAATGGCGGCGACGGATCCGGAACTGCAGAGTAACTTCAATGAGTACGTGAAGAATTGTGTCATCCCGGATGCGCAATTGAACCATAAGTTCTCGCTTGAAGCTGTGATGCACTCAACCGAGATGGCCAATATCATTTTTAGCCAACCCAGCCCTCTGCGGGGGATCTATTTTCGCAGCGGCGCTAACAGCACGTATATGACCTGTCGTGATGCGACGCCACGCCTTAAATCTTCACTTAACAAGGAAGCCAGCGGGGGCGGGGGAACCTTCATGTACCATGCTTCACGTATGTTCCCTGGGAATAAACAGGCACAGGTGTTATATCCAGGCATGCTGGAAAGCAGCTACAGCTATTTCTTCGAGGCAGGCAAAAAAGCGCGGGACATTATTCAGCAGAACGTACTGATCGCCGGCATGCGGCGAGGGACCAGTAGTTATGTAAAATCGATGAATGATACAGCTTCATTGGTTGATATCGCTTCTGAACAGTCGCTGATGAAGTTAAGGCTTTCGCATGCGACCAGTTACAAAATTGCTCAGGAAATACTGCCCCAAATGCATACCGTGATGCTGATGCTGTGCGTCAGTATTTTCCCGGTCATGGTGTTGGCGCTCTTCGTCAGGGAACTGACCTGGAATGTGGTGAAGAATTATCTCAATATTTTAGCGAGCTTGATGCTGTGGCCCGTGATGTTCGCGATATTCAACTTCATGGTTAATTGGGGAACGCAGGACTCTCTCAGCGGAGAAGGGCCGACAGGACCAACGCTCAGTAATATGAGCCGGTTGATGGAGACCAGTTCAACCACCGCCGGTATTGCTGGCTGGCTAATGATGTCCATTCCGTTTATCAGCTTTAAACTGTTTACTATGCTGGGGCAGGCTCTCGCCAATTCGGGTTCTTACCTTGGCAATGCTCTGACCGGTGCTGCATCGGCGGACTCAGCCAACGTGGCCTCAGGTAACTACAACATCAACAACCAGTCCGTCGATAACATCAACGGGTTCAAACGTGACCTCAATGTGGTGAACCGCGAAGGGATGGTGACCAATCAGCTGGCTAATGGTGCGCTGGAGACCCGTACCGGCGGTGGACAGACGGTGTATGACGGTTCGGGCGCGATGTCCCGTTTACCTGTTGATCTCAATTTCGATCACCATATGGCCAGCGCTGCGCAGAAAATGACGCGTGATAGTCTGTCGCAGACCCAAACGGCGATGGACGGTTATAACCACTCTGTAGCGCAAACTGCCAGTCAGGTGCGGCAGTTTCACAATCAGTTTGGTAACAGTGACTCGGCCACCGTCGCGGCACAGACCGGGATGTCGGTGAACGACGCCGACAAGTTCCAGAAGGCCACCAATGTTGTCGAGGCTTACGCTCAGAAACACCATATGAGTTTTGATCAGGCTTACAGTGAAGTAGAGCACAAGTCGAAGAGCCTGGATGCTAATGTGGGGGCGAAGGCTTCGCTCGGGTTTGACAGCAGTAAGTCCGGTGCCGGCAAAGTGGGGCAATTTGTCACGGGGGTCTCTGTTAGAGGCGATGTTCATGCCGGCCTGGAAGGTCGGGGTTCCACAGGCAGTTCATCACAAACTACCAAGGGGGGAAGGAGCGGGAACGACACCAGTCATGATATGTCGGCGCAGGACATGAAGACGTTTAGCGAAGGGGTGACGGTTGCACGTAACTACAACACCAGCTTCAACGGAGCGCATGTAGATAATGCAGCGGCCGGATTGATGACCCAAATATCGACAGGTGTCACCACCTCTGACACGCACTATCAGCAGTTTACTGACAGTCAGGCTCGGACACACGAGTACCAACAGATGGCATCGCAGACCGACACGCTCAGCGCTCAGGCCAAGAGCAACTATACGCAGGAGTTCGTGGAGTATGTTCGGCGTGAGGCCCCGGCGGAAGCTGCCGAATTGCTGACTAACGCTGATAATCCGGCGATCCGGGAGCGGCGGGAAGATATGGTTGAAACCTTTATGCAGGATAAGCTGAAAGGGCGACTGGATAACCATTATGAATCCAATGCAGCACATACCGGTGATAATATCTCGGGAGTGGGAAATAATGCCGTCGGGCAGATGGGGGGAGCTTATCAGCAATATAACAAAGATATTGATGGCAAGGTCAAAGATGCTGGAATACAAACTAACGTTAAAACCACTGTGCTGAATAATATGAATCAGACGCAAGATGGAATGGACCAACGAGAAGATTACGTCCATAATGAGAAGAAGGATGTTGATATGCGGCAAACCGAAAGGAAAAGTGACTTTGCTGGCGCCAACAAAGATTTTAGAGAAAAACATCACGCTGCTGAGTTGCATCAGGGAAGTTTTGACCCGATGAGTAAGAATTCAAACTATGGTATAAGTAATCTTTGGAGTGGTGACTATAGCGATTACTTGAGTAAATCAAAAGAAAACTTAAAGGATAAAGGTGATGAAAAATGATGTCATAATTTCATATAAAGAAATGGAAGGTTGTACAGTGGAATTAATTGAATCAATAAGAAAAAACGATGGCTATCCTCCATCGCTAACAGTGTTGATGAAGCCTTTCTTAAATTATTTTTTGTTGGTTTACACTCTTATTGGTGTTGGCGTTTTTATTGATGTGTATGCACATGATGCGCATGATTCAATTATTTTGGTTTTTCCTTTCTTCTTCATGATTTTTAGTGCTTTTGTTTTTGTGATTTTAGTTAAGTTTAATGGTGTGTTTTTCATGGTGCCGGATGATGTAATGAGAACGTCAAAATTAATTCTCATGTTGAAATCTAAATTGAAAAAATACGCAGTTACAAACTCTATTCTTTGGGTTTTAATGGCGTTATTGACATATTTTTCCGGTGGTTCATCGATAATTATTCCAGTTTTTGTTACATTTACAATGATATGTTCCTATGCGATGTTCTCATTGGATATGTCACGATACCAGTTATCGGGTTTGTTTGGTGCGCTTCAAGAAGCAAAAAATTCAATGATATTGTCACGTTAAAAAGGAGGTTGTATCTTGATTCTCTTTAAAAGAAAAAATAGGGTGTTTTTGTTAGGGGGCATGCTCCTACTCTTGACTAGTTCGTTACATGCAGAAGAGAAATTACAAGAAGGAGGAACGGTTTACAGCTACCAGCAACTGAAAAAAATGGCAGCGGAGGGGATGAAGCTGCCAAGAACAGCTATTGATATAACATTCAATGCAACCTTGGACGCTATCTTTTATTCTAGCGCCGCCAACAAAATGGCTTTGGGGGATAAGTACATCCCATTTTTTTGCCCCCCAAAGGATTACCAGATGGATGGTTCAATGCTAGAGGGGATAGTAGACTCTTATATTAATAGTAACTCTAACAATGTATCGGGAAATGATAGAATAGGTCTTATTTCCGTTTTGGCTTTAAGAGACAAATTTCCCTGTAACTAACTCACTAAACCCCCCCCCATCAGAAATTTACTTTCTGATGGCCCCCTGATTATAAACTTAATTGATATCTTCTAATCTATGATGAACACATCATACGATTAGTTGTAAACTAGATATGGGAATTAAAAATAATGAAATCAAAAAATATTTTGATGGTAACCGCTATTGCCTCAACGCTGGCTTTATCTGGTTGTGGTGCAATGAGTACTGCTATTAAAAAACGTAACCTGGATGTAAAAACCCAGATGAGTGACACCATCTGGATAGAACCGTCTAATGAGCGCACTGTATATCTGCAGATCCGTAATACATCAGATCGGGATATGCCAGGCTTACCCGCAAAAATAACGCAAGCCGTCCAGGCCAAGGGTTATCAGGTAGTAACGTCTCCCAATGCCGCTTACTATTGGATCCAGGCCAATATACTGAAGGCTGAGAAAATGGATCTGCGTGAGTCGCAAAGCTGGCTGAGTCAGGGTTATCAAAGTGCAGCAATCAGCGCGGCATTAGGTGCAGGGATCACGGCCTATAATACAAGCTCAGCGGGCGCCACACTGGGCGTCGGATTGGCTTCCGGTCTGGTGGGGATGGCAGCGGATGCACTGGTGGAAGACACCAACTACACAATGGTGACTGATGTGCAGATCGCCGAACGAACTCAAGCGTCAGTACGAACAGACAATGTGGCGGCGCTGCAGCAGGGTAACTCCGGTGCCAAGGTACAGACCAGCAGTGAGACCGGCAATCAGCATAAATACCAGACCCGTATAGTCTCCAATGCCAACAAGGTCAATCTGAAGTTTGAAGAAGCGCAGCCGGTTTTGGAGAACCAGTTGGCTAAATCGATTGCCAATATTCTGTAAGTTTCCTGCCACTTTATTTATTTCACCTAATCTTATTCAACCTCGGGTGTGATGGAGTCAATAATGACTTTGTCAAATGGGAATGTCATGTTTAAAAATGAACACATCGCGATAAAACTCCTCAAAGAGTGCAAGGGGAATATTATTGTTGTAGGGAAGTCTGGTGCCGGTAAAAATTCGTTGATCAATAGGGTGTATTTTGAATCGGTCGAGACTATTGATGTTTGTGGTGTCATGAAAAAATACCCGTGTGACTATGTACTTACTGATAGTGGCTTTGACTTGCTTAAATTGGATACGTGTGCCGCTGAGGTGGTTATATTGGATAAGGTTAATATCTCTGACGCACGGTTATTTAAAACATCAAAACTCTATGACTTTATACGACTGGCAGGGAATAGAGGGCAGAGAATTATCGTGCTGACGCAATCTGAAATAAATCCTGCAGTGGCAATATGCTTTGATGGCATGATCTCGATAACACCGATGGATGAAAAGTTATCTGAATCCCCAATGAAGAAAAAGCAAACGCAAACGCTACATTAACAATATATGTCAGCCTCCCGTATAGATAACTGGGGAGGTTTATCAGGGTTATAATATCTCTTTATAAAAGGGCTCTATATGAGCGGTTATCGTTACTATACCGATGAGCTTGGCGTAATGCATTTCCTGTGCGGCACAGATGAAATGACACCGCCAGTCAAATTATCCTCTCCCGTACAACTCAGTCGTGGCGGTAGTGCAATTGTTGCTATCAGTGAATGCAAGGATAACGGGCGTGTCACGTTGTTGAGTGAGGCGGATTTGGTCACCATGAATTACCAACCTGATAAGGTTATTACCACGCCGGAATGGCTTAACGACTTTTCAATTCGTCAGCAGTACACGCCTTCCTGGCGATAGACGTCAAAATCTTTCATTTTCACTCCTTTATATCATGCCGTCTGAATTAACTCAGTGAGGTCACATGAGTCTAAATACCCGTAACGTCACACAGGGTGGCCAAGTATTAAAATACATGATCAGCATGTTTATGCAGATCAACAACATTATCGTTTATTGGATATTGATGGCCTCCGTCGGTGTTTTCTTTATCTGGTTTTTCATCCGCATGAGTGTGGAGCAAATTCTCCATGGATTCAGTTTCTGGATACTCTACGTATTTGTTTCCGCATTACCCTCAGCAGCTAAAAACGAATATACCTTTCATTGGACCAGTCCTCGCACTGGTGAGTCCATTGAGCTGCATCGAACGGCAGGTCAAGTACTGGCTGACCCCTATTTTCAGGCCGTAGGCATCAAGCTGAAGGATGTCGCTTTTACCGGCTGGGGCTTGTCATCCATTGTTTTTGTTTCCGGCATTATAGCTGTGTATTGGTATTTGGGGCGTAAAGGCGCCGCCCAACGTACGAATGAGCAGATAGGGGGACGTGAGTTAACGACTGAAGTTAAAGACGTTAATAAAATCCTAAAGTCTCAGAACAAACTTTCTAACCTGAAAATCAACGATTTGCATCTTGTGAAAGAAACAGAGATGCAGAACGTGGCGTTACACGGGACTGTGGGTTCAGGTAAAAGCCGGGTCGTTATTGAATTCCTGACGCAGCTGCGTGCCCGGGGCGACCGGGTCATCATCTACGATAAGGGCAACAACTTTGTTCCGCTTTTCTACCGCCAGGACAAGGACAAATTGCTCAACCCGCTCGATAAGCGCTGTCCGGCATGGAGCCTACGTGATGAGTGCCAGACCACTTCTGATTTTGAAAATTTTGCCTCGACCCTTATCCCGGACACCGGCCATGGCGATCCATTCTGGTTGATGTCGGCGCGTCAGTTGTTTGTGGCCACCACTCGGCGGTTGGCCCGCTCCAAGGACTGGTCGATTGCCAATCTGCTGAAAATGCTGCTGTCGATTACGTTGGCTGATCTGCGCGAGTTCCTGAAGGGCACTGATGCTGCCAACCTGGTGGATGGCAGCATTGAAAAAACTGCGATGACGATTCGTAGCGTGCTGACCAGCTATGTTCGCTCATTGCGCTTTTTGCAGGGGCTGGATGATGAAGGCAAAACCCCATTCAACATTCGCGACTGGGTGGCTACCGAAGACATTGGTGGCGATAACAGCTGGATCTTCCTGACCAGCGATGGCCGTAACCACGAAGCACTCAAACCGTTGCTGACCGCCTGGATCTATCTGGCCATGGTCAACATCCTTGGCCTCACTGAGAACCGTGACCGCCGTATCTGGTTGCTGCTCGATGAGCTCCCGTCACTGCATCGTTTACCTATTCTGCCCGGATTCGTGGCAGAGGCCCGTAAATTCGGTGGCTGTACCCTGATTGGTATTCAGAACTTCCCGCAGTTGCGAGAGCTATTCGGTAAGGACTTTGCCGATGCCATTTGGGACTTACTGAACACCAAATTCTTCTTCCGTGCGCCCAGCAGCACTGTAGCCGAGTGGGTAGCTAAAGAGCTGGGAGAAATGCGGCACATGAAGTTCCGTGACCAGTATAGCTACGGTGTCGACACCATCCGTGACGGGGTGTCCTTCTCCAAGGATGAGGTGCGTGAACTGCTGGTGAGTTACTCCGACGTGCAAAAGCTCAATGACCTGCAGTGCTATGTCACGCTGCCCGGCGATTACCCGGTGGTGAAAATGGATATCAAGTACAAGGCGATGCGCCAGGTGGCGGAAGGGCGTATTGACCGTAACGTTGAAGAAATTTTCGATCCGGAGATTGAACAGTCAATCGCGCAGGCTGAGGCGGAAGCCAATGGCCAACTGGACGCGATGCTGGACCGGTTGTTTACACCGCCATCGACACTTCCATCGAATGCCAATGCTACGACCTCTGACGAAGGATCTCCGTCAACCGTATCGAACAACGAGACGGCGTCTGCGACAGAAAACGACGGGCGTACAGCCCAGATCCAATCCGGGCCGGTAGTGACAGCACCTGCGGAGATTCATTCCGAGCCCGTTAAACCCACTGCACCGGAATTACCAGAACGTACAGACGAGAACCGGAACCTCCGCCACCGGGATATTGATGTGGAGAGTGATTTCGGGGTTGAGAGGTAAGCCATGCTATCTGTAGCCAATGTTAAAAGTGCCGGTGGCGCTGCGAGTTACTACGAGTCCAAAGACAACTACTACTTCCTCGGCGAGATGGCGACCGGTTGGTACGGCACCGGCGCTGAGTCGCTGGGGCTGGAGGGGCCGGTCAAAAAAGACGTGTTCACTGCGGTGTTAGAAGGCAAGTTGCCTGATGGGGCTGATTTGACCCATATGGTGGATGGGGTTAACAAACACCGTCCCGGTTACGACCTGACGTTTTCGGCGCCCAAAAGTGCCTCGGTGTTAGCGCTGGTTGCCGGCGACACCTTTCTGATTGAAGCCTTCAATAAATCTATAGATATCACACTCAATGAAGTCGAAAAACTGGCCTCCACCCGCACCATGAAGGAGGGAGTAACTGAATTCGAGCAGACCGGCAACCTGGTGGTGGCCAAGTTTCTACACGACACCTCACGTAACCTTGATCCGAACCTGCACGGCCACGCGGTGGTGGCCAACGCCACCCTGAGCAAGGACGGTTGGAAGACGCTGTCTACCGATACAAAAACTGGAAGGGGGTTTACCGACATCGTATGGCATCAGCAGGTCAGTATCGGTGCCTTCCAGCGCGGCGTGTTCCGCGGCCTGCTCGAAGAAGCCGGCTACCCGATTGTCGATACCGGTCCGCGTGGGCAGTGGGATGTAGAGGGTGTGCCGATCACCGAGTTTTCTTCTCGCCGGCAGGAAATTATGGCTGCAGTGGGGCCGGACGCATCGGCCAAAGCAAAAAGCATGGCGGCGCTCGACACCCGTCAGGCAAAAGATTTCAGCAATATTGAGGAGTTTCGGGAACTGTGGCAGGAGAAGCTGCAGGCCACCGGCTTTAATCACGCAGAGTTTGAGGAGCAGCGGTTGTCGCGGGCAGTTGAGCGGGCGCAGAAGGAACATGACCTGCAGGCCGGCCCTGCTGAAAAACCGACGCTGGCCTCGGCAGTGGCCGACGCCATCGACGTGATGACGCGTAAGTCCGTGCGCTTCACCTACGACAATGTGCTGACCACAGTGCTCAACCAGGTGGCGGTCCATGACGGCGTATTGATTGAGGCGAAAAGCGCTCTGGATACCGCCATCGAAAAAGGGCAACTCATCGCAGTAGACAAAAATCAGACCCTATTCACTTCAGCGGCGCATGTGCGGGATGAACACCGACTGAGCGCTACCGCTGGCCGATTGGCCGAGCGCGAGGCGGGTTTAACGAGTGGCGCCAGTGAACAGGGCGTGGCAGCTCGAGTGGCGGACGGCAACCGTGGCCTGACATTGGTTGATGCGCGCGGGGGCCAGGAGTTTCAGCAGCAGCTACTGGCCAGTTTTAGTCGACTGGCCGAAAGCAGTGATCGCCAGGCGGTGTTCCTCACTGCTGACAAAGGGGCTCAGTCCCAGCTGCGCAGCGCTCTTGGCGAAAGCGTCTCTGCCGTGATGACGGCCGCCGAACTGGCTGAGCAGCCGTTGGCAGCGAATTCACTGCTGGTTATTAGCGAAGCTGAACGTTTCAGCGTGCCTATGATGCAGGCAGCTCTGCAGGCGGCAGACCGCGCCGGTACACCGGCAGTGGTCATAGACACCCATGCTCGCCGGACAACGGGCTTTGCTGCCGAGGTCCTGAAAGCAGCAGGAACCCCGGTGCACCTGACCACTCAAAACCGCGAACAGAGCCGAATTACGATGGTGCACAAGGATACGGTGGATGACCGGATGAGCGTCGCCGCACGCTATGTGGCCAAACAGCGTGCAGCCGGGCAGGCGGTGGTGGCGCAGGCTGGCAACAGCCGAACCCGCACTCAGTTGACCCGGGAGATCCGTAGCGCGTTGCAGGAGGATGGCGTGCTGGGAAAGGCAGTGGCCAACATTGATGTTTTAGTACCAGTATGGACGGACAACGACACGCGCGGTCTTCGTAGTACTTATCAACCCGGAATGGTGTTAGAGCGGCTGCAGCCCGGCAATGTCATAGAGCAGTTGACCATCGTCGGCGTGGGCAAAGAAAACCACCGCCTGACAGTGGCAGATGCTCAAGGCCAGCGACAGGGGCTGGCCATCGGCGCCATCGACAGTCGCTATCGACTGTTCCAGCCCAAGACGCTGGAGGTGCGGGAAGGGGAACAACTGAAGGCCACCGGTGCGTTGCACAGCCGAAGCAAAAACGGCGAGTCCCAGAAGGTGGTTGGGATGAAGACAGGTAACTGGTTGTTTAAAGAAAAGCTGGTACTGGAAAAAGCCAACGGTGACCAACTAAAGGTGGGTATCGATGCCCCCCTTAAACTTGATTACGGCTATGTCGAGGCGTTGGGGGCGAGCAGGCACAGTCGCGGTGCGGTGGTGGCGGTGCTCAGCGGTAAGGAGGTCAGCGATGCCACCGTCAACCAACTGCGCCGCAGCGGCGACAACATCGTCGCCTTTACGCCACTGGATGAAGCCGCCATTACTGCCCGACTGGACAAGGAACGTCCTGGCGTATCCATCACCCGGGGGCTTCGCAGCCTCACTGGTCAAGATGACCTGACCCATGCGTTGCGCGATTTGCAGCAATCACGGCTGACGCCACAGACACGTGCGATGCACCTGGCCATCGAAAAGGTCACCGGCACTGGCGTCACCTTCTCCACGTTCAGGGCGGTGGAAAACGCGATTTCTTTTGACCGTAACCTGACTCCTCAGGGGGCAATGGCTGAACTGGGAAGGTTGGAGCGGCGGGGCGATATCATCGCGCTGGACGGTACTCAGGGTGCCGCCGGAGATTATGTGTCGCGAGCGAACTGGCAGAACGAGCTGACCATCTTGCGCCATATCGCCGAGGGAAAACACAGCGTCACGCCACTGATGCCAGGCGCGCGTGACCAACTGCAGACTGAGATGGCTGGTTTGACTGAAGGGCAAAAGCAGGCTGGAGGTCTGATTCTCGAGTCATCCGATCGCTTTATTCCTATACAGGGTTATGCCGGCGTGGGGAAAACCACGCAGTTCAGCGTGGTGGCCAGCGCCCTGCAACAGTTAGACAGCCCACCGCAGGTGATGGGGTTGGCACCCACCCACAGAGCGGTGTCGGAGCTCCAGTCGGCGGGGATTGATGCGCAAACCATTGCCAGCTTCCTTGGCGAACAGGAACGGTATCAGGCGCGGGGAGAAACGCCGGATTTCAGCAACACTGTCTTTGTCATCGACGAAAACTCCATGAATGGCAACGCGCAGATGGCGGCCCTGGTGGACATCGTCGCGCGTGGTAACGGGCGGGCGGTGCTAAGTGGCGACAAAGATCAGCTGAAATCGCTGGAGTCGGGTGCCCCCTTTGCGTTGATTTTAGATCGTAGCGCCGCGGATGTGGCGGTGATGCAGGAAATCGTGCGCCAGACGCCTGCGTTACGGCCGGCTATCGAGGCGATGATCGCCGGCAATGTGCGTGAGGCGGTAACGGTCGCTGGCCAGGTGGGGCCAGAAACGGTTGCCCGTAATGGCGAGGCCTTTATCCCGGCCAGCAGCATCGTCGATTTGTCGGCAATGACTGAGATGGAGCGGGAACAGTCGGTACCACTCGCAGGTGGAGAAACAATCCACGCGATGATCGCCGATGACTACGTGGGGCGCACCGCTTCCGCACGAGAACAAACACTGATTGTTGCCGAGCTGAACGTTGACCGGCGTGCCATCAACCGAGAGGTGCATGCGCGACTGCAGGAGCAGCACGTTCTTGGTGACAGTGTCACAGTTTCCCAGTTGGTAAGGGTCAGCAACAGCACGGCAGACCTGGGAAGCATGACCTTCTGGCAGGAGAACGTCGGCAATACCGTGCGTATGGGAGAGCAGTATCTGACCGTGGGCGAGGCGGATGCGAAAAGCGGCGTTGTGGCGTTGAAGGGCGATAAGGGCGCGGAACAGTGGCTGTCGCCACTGACATTACGCACGCAGAACGTGGCGGTGTTTGAAACACAGTCCATTGAGCTCAGCGTGGGGGAACGGCTCATTTTGACAGCGACCGATCGGGACCGGGTGCTGCGTACTAATGATCCGGCGACAGTGTCGGCAGTGACACCGGAGGGCAAAATCACGCTGACCATGGGGGAGCGGGATATCACGCTGGATCCGATTAATCAGCCGGCCGACCAGCATTTCGATCATGGGTATGCCATTACCACCACCGGTTCGCAGGGGGCCTCTATCAACAATGTTATTGGCCTGGTCGGGACCGAAGGGGCGCGCAACATGATGGCGGCGCTGGACAGCGCCTATGTCGGGTTCTCGCGCGCCAAAGCGCATGTGCAGCTGTACGTCGACGATCTGGAAAGCTGGCAGGGTGCCGTAGAACGAAATAGTGGACAACGTGAAACGGTGCATGACGTGCTGTTACGCGCCGACGATGTACGGGCGGAGCAGGCCGATCGCGACTGGAGTCGTAGCAAGCCGGTAGAGGAAACCCGTTTGGCCGAAAAACTCGACGACAGTGTCGGTGATGCCGCCCGCTTCATGGGCGGCAAGTCACCAGAACTGTTGTATGCGGTGCTTAACGAACAGGGGCGGCAGCGAGGTAACTGGCATGTCCCGGTTTCGCCGACTACCGGCACGCTGAATATTGACCAGGCGCACTATGAAGGGGCGGAAGACGGACGCCGGATCGTCCTGCAGCAGGGCGACAGTGACGCGCCAGTGGTGCAGGTCAGCCGGCTTGAGGACGCTGTGGCGGCGATGGAGGCCAATCCGGGCAGTGCCGTGGTGCTGGAAAGAGAAGCGCCGATCGGCACGACGGCCGTCACCAGCGACAGCGAGTCGGCTGTCACCGCGGCGGAAATTACCGCCCTGAGCCTGGAGAGCGAGCTGGAACAAGGCTTCCGGGATCCTGCCGACCCGCTTGAGCCGACGGAACAACCGGCCCGGGAGGTCGATGAGGAAAATGCACCGGTAGAGGAGAAGGACGCCGAGGAAGCCATGTGGGCTGCGCTCGATGATGCGCTGTATGACCTGCAGGATGGCGCCGAGTATGACGGCTGGGGATCCGGCGAGCAACCGCCGCCGATGATGAACGAGGAAGTGAATATTCTGCGTCATGAAGAACCGGCGCAGGACCTGTCCCACAACACCCAAAAAACTCTGGAGTAAGGCATATGTTTGTGACACTGGTCATGACCGTTACGGTCGTTGTTTTTTTGTTTGTGATCCTGTCTTGGCTTCCGATGATGCAGCCGGCCAATGCCGCATTACAGCGTTGGACGCGAGGGGAGGCTGAGGGGCCCTACCTGGTGGAGGCCGCGAAAGACATTGTCCAGGCATTCAGCCGGCATCACCGGCTGTCAGTGGGGCAGAGTGATGCCGTCGTGGCGCTGACCCGTCGGCCCCGGATGTTTCCGCTGACGCTGTGCCTGAAGCCAACCTTAGTCCGTTTTGAACAGGACAGTTTCGTCAAAGGGTGGCAGTTGAAGGCGCTGATGCAGAGCATCGTAGTGATTGCACTGGTGTTTCCGTTAACGGTTGGATATGCGGTCAATCATCCCGTCCTGATGTTATTTCCGCTGCTGAATATTGCGGCATTCATCCTGTGCTGGAGTCTGGTGAAGGCCGCGCTGAGTGAGCTGGGCACGCTCAATATGTTGTTGCCGCACAGCGTTCAACACCTATCCGAACCCTGACGCGCAATACCCCTGTCACCGCTTGCCACACCATCGTGTGGCAAGCGGCTCTTACACTTCCATTTTTAGGGATCTTAAATGAAACGACCCGTTATTGCGCTGGCTCTCTTGCAGGCCGGCATTCACCCCGTCCTGGCACAAAGCCAGGTCGCATTCTCGACCGACGGTAGTGCGGGGCCGCTAGTGATCCAGACGCTCAATGAAGCGAACCGGTCTCTGGATCTGGCGGCCTATGCCTTTACCAGTACACCGGTGGCCAATGCTGTCTACAGCGCCTGGCGGCGCGGCGTTAAGGTGCGGGTGCTGACTGACGCGCGCTATGCGCGTGAGCACAAGAGTGCGGTGGCCACGTTGGCCAACCTCGGGGTTCCGGTACGTATCAACAGCAGGTATAAAATCCAGCACAACAAATTCACCATTATCAACAGCGAGATAGTTCAGACCGGCTCGCTTAATTACACCAAGGCAGCCCTGACTGGTGAAAACGCAGAGAATGTGTTGGTGATCCGCAACGAACCGGCAGTCAGCCAAGCCTACCAGCGTGAATTCGAACGACTGTGGGAAGAGGGAGAAGCCGTAACCCAGCGCTACTGACGTTTTAACCATATTTATGGAACGTTTTCCCGCCAATTCATTATGTTCCATAGCAAAAAAGATCGTAATCAGGCTGCCAACCCTAGGTTTTTGTAGTAATCTCAGACGAATTGATCCTTTTTAGATCCTTGAGGGGGGCGAAGATGTCGCAAACGATTACTGCAGAATCTTCCTCAGCGAAACCTAAACGTGCTTATCGTAAAGGGAGCCCTATGTCAGCTTCCGAACGACAGTTGGTATCAATTGCACGCAAGCGAGAGACGCATAAAGAGGTTAAGGTCTATGTCCGTAATCCTCTAAAAGACCGCATGATTGAAGTGTGTGAAGAGAAAGGGATGACACAGGCACAATTTATCGAAAGCCTGCTTGAAAGAGAATTAGCGCAGTGAGATGCTCTTTATGTAAAGACTTCACATTCTTGATTGATGTAGCATTGAGTGCTAGATTACTGATCGTCAGACAGAATTTTTGGTAAGCCACGCCGTAAGGTGGCAGGGAAGTGGTTCTGGGCATTGTTACCAGAACACTGAAAAGCAAAAACCCCGATAATCTTCCTCAATCTTGGCGGGTCGAGAAGAATACCGGGGCCTACTTAAAACTGTATAGAAGCTGTTGCTCTATACGGGGAGTATAGTTTTATGCCTTTTAAAGGTCAACTCCTTCGGTGCAACATAAGCGAAGGGCTACTTGAGTAGCCAGAATTTCGCGAATGTAGCCCCTTACATCGAACATCGTAGCTCCCTACGTGGTGGGGCGAATGCGCTGCGGCGCGGCCAGCCAAAAATCCATCGTCGTTACACCCCGACTCTGTGCTGTCGAGTACCGAAGGGCATGGCTAGCAAGGTAGTGGCGCGCATGAGCAGTCACGACTGGCGGCGTAATGACGACCTGATCAACCTGCGCCGGCAGGGCTATATCCCCTATACTCAACGCAACAACCCGGACTACCGTCCTAAACCGATGCGCATTGCCGCGCGGTCGGAAAGCCGTGAGGCGCTGACAGTACTTTCTCTGGTGCTGGGCGCTAACTGCGACTACAACCCGGACAGCGACTACCCGTTCGAGATCATGCAGCCGTTTGAGGACGTGGCCAAAGCCATGGGGGTATTGCACGTCTACGAGAGCGGCCGCAAGGCGTATGATGTGGCGCTGCATGCACTGTCTGTGCTTGAGCAGCTGGACTATCTCATTGTATCGCGCGGACAGGATACCGACACCGGTCAGAACAAGCCGCTGCGCATCTGGCTGACAGAGAAATTCTTCACCAGTCGGGGTATTCAAGTAGAGGAAATCCGCCAGTGGCTGGATCAGTACCGGCTGTGGGCCATCAAGAATGGGTTGACGGAAAGCCTGCGCAAAAAATACGAACGCCACCTGGTGCGCATCGCGCATCTGGGGATCGACATCGAGCGTAAACACTCGCTGAAAAACCGGCTGAAAAAAATCCGTCGCTGGGTGGTGAGTCCTGACCTACAGAACCTCAAGCGTAACGCAGAACAAGCGATTGGCAACGAACTGGCAAAGCGGCAGCAGGACGGTCAGCGACTCGATACGCTGCTGGATGACACCGCTGCCGGCATCAAACAACTGGCAGCCGCCCGGAATCGGAAGCAAAACGGCTTTTACCAGGCCTGGGTGAATTGGTCGATGGGGCGTTCACCGCTGGCCGTGATGCAGCTGGAGAATACGCTCAAACATGAACAGCCAGGGCTGCTGAACAGCGATCCGGAGGCGTTCTACCGGCTGCTGCTGGAGCGCGCCGGCGCCATCCCCGCCTAACGTCCTCTAACATACCTTGTGTTTACCCTGCCTGCGCCGCGGGGGTTTTGTGCTGCCTGTTTTCCGCCGCTGACGTTTGGTTGGCCATTGGAACCATCTATTTTTGCCTATGCCGGCGTGATTTTGCGGCCGCCGCCGTCGATCTGGCGCGCTGACGACAGCGATCGGCGACGAATTATCTCTTAATTTCGACATTAACTTCGTAATCACTATTAATTTCGAAAGCATACCCATAAATATGCTTAATTTCGAAGGTTGTTTCTGAACAAACTAAGCCCTTTAAAAAGGGAGTAACTCAACGCACCGGCTTTGCCGTTGCTGATGAGTACCTCCCTCACTTTGTTCGGGCAAAACAATGCCTCCCTTAAGATTTCCTTCCCAATTAACCTTTAATAAAAACCTAAAGTACCTCCCTCGTTTACTGCTCGGGCAAATAGCTTCCCCAGATACCTTATCTCTCCACCACAAAAATGCTCAATCCACTCATCTTTGCATACCTGCAACCAAATACCACACCCACCACTAAAAAGCGCCGCCGCCCCCGGCCAAGGGCCGGGGAACAACATCGCTTTTAATGATGGATGATGTAACTAAAAATAAAGTCGCTGCCAAAGTGTTGCTGCAAGTTCCGCATACACGCCCGTAAGCGACCCTAACGGCTCGCTAACGCGGAGATACGCCGCGGCCGCGGCTACGCCTTGCCGCGACCACTCCGACAGCGCAAACCAGCTTCAAAGTCGCTATTATTGGATTTGGCTCTGCAGGGCAAGGGATGGGATAGGCGAAACCTATCAAAACAGGGCGGCTACGCCGCGTCACCGGCGACCCTTACCTAATGGCGTTCTCTTTCAGCCCAGCTGTCGCCTGTATGCGCTGACGCGCATCGAGAAACCAGTTCTAAGTTGACAGTCCGCCCGTAGTGACAAACCTAAAGAAGAACCAATGCCAGGCGAAATCATATCCTTTTGCAGAAATTTTCCAGCAGCTGGCGTCGTGACGCAAAGCTGAGCGGGAGATCAGACAAAAGGAACTATTCAATGAAAATGAAAAAAAAGTGGTGGGACACACTATTAAACTGGCTGGATAACCTCACCAGGTTGTGGCGGATTGGGAAATGGTTGTATGACATGTGGCAGCAATTGCCGTGACAGAATAAGCGGGGCGGGCAAATTAAGCGAAGTATCAAACGAACGTCCTGCTCGTCTGGATTAGGTATATGTTCAGTCTATCTTGCTATCTGAGCCAGACAGAGGAAATGCCGGAGTATTCTGGATACTCCTCATAAATCGTATGCTGTAACATTAGAAACCGCTCAGCGAGCCGTTTGGGATTAGACATATGCTGCCACTCACCCCAAATACTCTTTCTAACGCCATCAGGTAAGTTCAGCGTAATCGCCACACCTTCTAATGAGTACTTAGCACCATTAGTAAACTGTCCCAATTCTGTTACTACCAGCTGTTTTATTGGTTCTGTCGCATGACTCTGGCCCAAAATCAGTGCAGTGCTAAATCAGAGATCCGGGCCTGTTTGCAGGCTTCGGATAAATTCTGCCGGAGTCTGGTTATTTAACGAGGAATGTGGC
>NZ_JBGMUT010000015.1:0-63091 GCF_041448735.1 Serratia odorifera
ATTTTTTTGCTGCCGAAGCAGCTGGATATCGTCTTGTGAGTGCCCACACAGATTGTCTGATAAATTGTTAAAGAGCAGTGAGTTACGCGCCGAAGCTTGTTAACTCGAGGTGGCGTATAATACGCTTTCCTCTTTCAGAGTCAACCCGTTTTTTCAGGATTTTTTCTCTTTCGCCCTGGCTAGCTTGTGAAGTGAATCACTTGCCGTTGTGCCCGGTCGATGGAGGCGCATTATAGGGAGCCGGTTCAGAATGACAAGGATTAATATTCACTTTTCTTCCGACCGCTCACTATTCAGTCATAACGCCGATTAAATCCGCTTTTTAATCGCCTCGGGCAGGTCTGCCAGGCTATCCAGCACCCAATCCGCCTGTTTTTCACCGTCTTCGGTTACCGGTTTGCCGGTACGCACCAGGACTTTGGTGCCAACGCCCGCCGCCGCCGCCGCCAACATATCTTCTACTTTATCGCCAACCATATAAGAAGCAGCCATATCAATGTCCAATTCTTGCTGTGCTTGTAACAGCATGCCCGGCTGCGGTTTACGACAGTCACAGGTTTGACGGTAGGCGTCTACCGTGGCGTCAGGTAAATGTGGGCAGAAGTAAATACCATCGAGATCGACCTCACGGTCGGCCAGCGACCAGTCCATCCATTCGGTCAACTGCATAAACTGTTCTTCGCTGAACATGCCGCGCGCAATGCCGGACTGGTTGGTCACCAATACCAGGGCAAAACCCATTTTTTTTAGCTCACGGCATGCATCAATCACACCGTCAATAAATTGGAAATTATCGATTTCATGGACGTAGCCATGATCGACATTTATCGTGCCATCACGATCTAAGAAAATAGCTGGAACGCGTTGTGTCACCGGTTTACTCCTGAGGACCTGAAAACGCGCACAGTATCGCATGTTTGCCCTATGCTGAGAACGTTAGAGAACAACCTTGCCCGTTGACTTAGACGTCTAGACGCCTTAACATCTGAGCATACCTTGGTTCCACGCCAGGGTTTACTTTTATCTAGCCACGGGCAACCACGCTAAAATAAGAAGAATATGATTAAACTTTCTAACATCACCAAAGTGTTTCAGCAGGGTTCGCGCTCCATCACTGCGCTGTCAGACGTGACTCTCCACGTCCCTGCCGGACAGATCTACGGCGTTATCGGCTCCTCCGGCGCCGGTAAAAGCACGCTGATTCGCTGCGCCAACATGCTTGAGCGCCCTACCTCCGGCCAGGTACTGGTTGACGGACAGGATCTGACCTCGCTGTCGGAAAGCGAACTGACGCGCGCGCGTCGCCAGATTGGCATGATCTTCCAGCACTTTAATCTGTTGTCATCCCGCACGGTGTTTGGCAACGTTGCGCTGCCGCTGGAGCTGGACAGCACCCCGCGCGCGGACATCAAAAAGCGCGTCAGCGAATTGCTGGAGCTGGTCGGCCTGTCAGACAAGCATGACGCCTACCCCGCCAACCTGTCCGGCGGGCAAAAACAGCGCGTGGCTATCGCCCGTGCGCTGGCCAGCAACCCCAAGGTGCTGTTGTGTGACGAAGCCACCAGCGCACTGGACCCGGCGACCACCCGCTCCATTCTGGAGCTGTTGAAAGATATCAACCGCCGCCTCGGCTTGACCATTCTGTTGATCACCCACGAAATGGACGTGGTAAAGCGCATTTGCGATCAGGTTGCCGTAATCAGCCAGGGCCAACTGATTGAAAAAGACAGCGTCAGTGAAGTGTTCTCGCATCCCAAGACGCCGCTGGCGCAGCAATTTATTCAATCCACGCTGCATCTGGATATTCCTGACGACTACGCATTGCGTCTGAGCCCAGACCGCACCGGCGATCGCCAACCGCTGCTGCGCCTGGAGTTCACCGGCCAATCGGTCGATGCGCCACTGCTATCGGAAGCCGCTCGCCGCTTCAACGTCAACAACAACATTATCAGTGCGCAAATGGATTACGCCGGCGGAGTGAAGTTCGGCGTAATGCTGGCCGAGCTGCACGGCAGCGATGAAGACGCACTGGCGACAATTAAGTTCCTGCAAGAAAATCAGGTAAAAGTAGAGGTTCTGGGTTATGTCTGAGGCAATGATGTGGTTAATGGCGCGTGGCGTATGGGAAACCGTCATGATGACCTTTGTCTCGGGTTTCTTCGGTTTTGTCATCGGCTTGCCAGTTGGCGTGCTGCTGTACGTTACCCGCCCGGGACAAATCATCGCCAACCCGGCGCTGTATAAGGTGTTGTCGGGCCTGGTGAATATTTTCCGTTCGATACCCTTCATCATTTTACTGGTGTGGATGATTCCCTTTACCCGCATGATCGTGGGTACCTCGATTGGCCTGCAGGCGGCGATCGTTCCACTCACCGTTGGCGCTGCACCGTTTATCGCCCGCATGGTTGAAAACGCGCTGCTGGAAATCCCGTCCGGTCTGGTTGAGGCGGCACGCGCCATGGGGGCAACCCCGATGCAGATCATCAAGAAAGTGCTGCTGCCCGAAGCCTTGCCGGGTCTGGTCAACGCCGCCACCATCACCCTGATTACCCTGGTCGGCTATTCGGCGATGGGCGGTGCGGTCGGCGCCGGCGGCCTGGGGCAAATTGGTTATCAGTATGGATACATTGGTTATAACGCTACAGTTATGAATACGGTATTAATATTACTGGTAGTGCTGGTTTACCTGATCCAGTTCTGTGGCGATCGGATTGTTAAAACCGTTACCCATAAATAAGTTTCACAGCAACGCGCTCAACGGCGCATTACTTATGCGAGTCTAAAGAGGAAGGGATATGTCGTTAAAACTTAAATCCATCGCGGCAATCGGCGCACTGATCGGCACTCTGGCTCTGACAGGCTGCGGTCAGGATGAAAAAGATCCAAACCATATCAAAGTGGGCGTTATCGTCGGCGCCGAACAGCAGGTAGCGGAAGTCGCGCAAAAAGTCGCCAAAGAAAAATACGGTCTTGACGTTGAGCTGGTTACCTTCAACGATTACGTACTGCCAAACGAAGCGCTGAGCAAGGGCGATATCGACCTCAATGCCTTCCAGCACAAGCCTTACCTGGATCAGCAAATCAAGGATCGTGGTTATAAGCTGGTGTCGGTTGGCAGCACCTTCGTGTATCCGATTGCCGGTTACTCCAAAAAAATCAAATCGCTGAGCGAACTGCAACCGGGCTCGCAAATCGCCCTGCCTAACGATCCAACCAACCTGGGTCGTTCACTGCTGCTGCTGCAACAGGAAGGTTTGATCAAACTGAAAGACGGCGTTGGCCTGCTGCCAACCGTGCTGGATGTTACCGAGAACCCGAAAAACCTCAAGCTGGTCGAACTGGAAGCGCCACAGCTGCCACGTTCACTGGACGATCAGCAGATCGCGCTGGCGATTATCAACACCACCTACGCCAGCCAGATTGGCCTGACTCCGGCAAAAGACGGTTTGTTCGTTGAAGGCAAAGAGTCTCCTTACGTCAACCTGCTGGTTTCCCGTGAAGATAACAAAGACGCAGAAAACGTGAAGAAATTCGTTCAGGCTTACCAGTCTGATGAAGTTAACGATGCTGCCAATAAAATCTTCAACGGCGGTGCGGTAAAAGGCTGGTAATTCAATGGCCAAACGGCCGAGAGAATCAGAGCTGTCATCCGAATAACCTTCGGCTAACAGCTCCCACCACGCTATTTTATTCCTATAATTGCAAGACGGGCTGCGGCCCGTCTTGTTATTTCCACCATAGATTGCTTCAATAGCGCCACTTTATTTTATAAAAGGCAGAGGAATTTCCATGCGTGCTTTACCTCTCTGTTTGTTAGCGCTTACGCTAGGTGGCTGCTCCATGCTGCGTACCGAGCCAACCTCAACAAACAGTACCAGCAAACCAACGGCGACCACGCCAAGCAAAACCACACCTGCAGCGCGCCCGGCGCCGGTCAAGCTGTATAAAAGCGCCGAAGAGCTGGTCGGCAAGCCATTCCGCGATCTGGGAGAAGTGTCTGGCGAGTCTTGCCAAACCACCGTTCAGGATTCACCGCCGAACATGGCAACCGCACGTAAACGCATGCAGATCCGTGCGTCCTACATGAAGGCCAACGCCGTATTACTGCACGACTGCCAGATTGTCAGCGGTGTAGCCGGTTGTTATCAACAAGCCGTTTGCCAGGGTTCTGCGCTTAACGTCTCGTCCAAATGACCGAGTTCGTCTTTAATCAGATCGGTACTATCCGTTCACCGTACAAGGAAAAATTCGCCGTACCCCGTCAGCCGGGACTGGTGGAAGACGGTGGCGGAGAGCTGGTTCTGCTGCCGCCTTACAATCAGGCAGAAGCGGTTCGCGGTCTTGGCGAGTTCAGCCATCTATGGGTGATGTTTATCTTCCATCAAACCATGGACGGCGGCTGGCGGCCAACCGTGCGCCCACCACGCCTCGGCGGCAATACCCGCATGGGCGTGTTTGCCACCCGCTCGACCTTTCGCCCCAACCCGCTCGGCATGTCGCTGGTTGAGCTGACCGGCATCCGCGTTCACGGCGGCGAAGTGGTGCTGGAACTGGGCAGCCTGGATCTGGTTGACGGCACGCCGGTAGTGGATATCAAGCCCTATCTGCCGTTTGCCGAAAGCCAGCCGCAGGCGATAGCCGGTTTTGCACAGGATGCCCCGCCTGCCGATATGCCGGTGTGCTTTTCGCCGCAAGCGGAACAGCAACTGAATGACAATCTGACACGCTACCCCAACCTGCGTCGTTTTATCAGCCAGGTACTGGCGCAAGACCCGCGCCCCGCCTACCGCAAAGGCGAGAAAACCAATCGTGATTACGCGGTCTGGCTGCTGGATTTCAACGTGCGCTGGCGGGTCGTTGACGAGGTGAGCGAAGTGCTTTCACTCGAGCGCCGTTAAATTTCCTCGCTCTCTCTTTTGACAACCGGCACACGCTGTTAAACTAAATCACTTTTGACAATTTTGGCCGCCACTCTGGCTGCCCGTTGCAATTTGCAGTTCTAACGGAACCAAAACACCATGCGTACTAGCCAATATCTGCTCTCCACACTGAAGGAGACACCTGCCGATGCCGAAGTGATCAGCCACCAGCTGATGCTGCGCGCCGGGATGATTCGCAAACTGGCCTCCGGTCTTTATACCTGGCTGCCGACCGGCCTGCGGGTTTTGAAAAAAGTTGAGAACATCGTTCGCGAAGAAATGAATAACGCCAATGCGATCGAGGTTTCCATGCCGGTGGTGCAACCAGCGGATCTGTGGCAGGAAAGCGGCCGATGGGAGCAATACGGCCCGGAATTGCTGCGCTTTGTCGACCGCGGCGAGCGTCCGTTCGTGCTCGGCCCTACGCATGAAGAAGTGATTACCGATCTGATTCGCAATGAAATCAGCTCTTACAAGCAGCTGCCGCTGAACTTCTTCCAGATTCAGACCAAGTTCCGCGATGAAGTTCGCCCACGCTTTGGCGTTATGCGTTCACGCGAATTCCTGATGAAGGACTCTTATTCGTTCCATACCACGCAGGAATCGCTGCAGGCCACCTACGATGCCATGTATCAGGCCTACAGCAAGATTTTCAGCCGTATGGGCCTCGACTTCCGTCCGGTACAGGCGGATACCGGCTCGATTGGTGGCAGCGCGTCCCATGAATTCCAGGTGTTGGCCGCCAGCGGTGAGGACGATATCGTCTTCTCGACCGGTTCCGATTATGCCGCCAACATCGAACTGGCCGAAGCCGTCGCGCCGGCACAGCCGCGTGCGGCAGCAACCGAAGAACTGCGCGTCGTTGATACGCCAAATGCCAAAACCATCGCCGATCTGGTTGATCAATTCCAGCTGCCGGTAGAAAAAACCGTCAAAACGCTGCTGGTGCACGCCACAGAAGAGAGCGGCCATAAACTGGTTGCCCTGCTGGTGCGCGGCGATCACGAACTGAATGAAATCAAGGCCGAGAAACTGCCACAGGTGGCCGCACCGCTGACCTTCGCCAGCGAAGAAGAAATTCGCGCCATCGTCGGTGCCGGTCCAGGTTCGCTAGGCCCAATCAACATGCCGATTCCCGTGGTGATCGACCGCAGCGTAGCGGCCATGAGCGATTTTGGCGCCGGCGCCAACGTTGACGGCAAACACTACTTCGGCATCAACTGGCAACGCGACCTGCCGCTGCCGCAGGTGGCTGATATCCGTAACGTGGTTGAAGGCGACGCCAGCCCGGACGGTCAGGGCACCTTGCTTATCAAACGTGGCATCGAAGTGGGCCATATCTTCCAGCTCGGCACCAAATACTCGGAAGCGATGAAAGCAACCGTGCAGGGTGAAGACGGTCGTAACCAGCTGTTGAACATGGGCTGTTACGGCATTGGCGTTACTCGCGTGGTGGCGGCAGCCATCGAGCAAAACCACGACGATCGCGGCATTATCTGGCCAGACGCCATTGCGCCGTTCCACGTCGCCATTCTGCCAATGAACATGCACAAGTCATTCCGCGTGCAGGAACTGGCGGAAAAACTGTACGCCGAACTGCGCAGCCACGGTATCGACGTCATCCTCGACGATCGTAAAGAGCGCCCGGGCGTGATGTTCGCGGATATGGAACTGATCGGCGTGCCGCACTCGATCGTGATCGGTGACCGCAATCTGGATAGCGACGAGATCGAATACAAAAATCGTCGCGTCGGCGAAAAACAGATGATAAAAACCGGCGATATCGTTGAGTATCTGCTGGCGCAGATCCAGCGTTAATCCGGACCGTGTCGGCATCCCGCGACCAACGGCCAACAAAAAACCCGCCTTGGCGGGTTTTTTTTCGCGTTTCGCTTATCGGCTGGCGCAGTTCTGGTTTTTATCGAACCTGATTTGCCCGTCCGGCACCAGCGCTTTCTCCACCAGCCCCTCTTCCATCGACGGCTGTACGCTAAAGTGGCCATTCAGCATCAGGAATACCGGTTCGCCGCCTTCGGCACCGGCCTTGGCATAGCCTTGTTCCAGCGCCAGATTATTGGCTACCGGGAAGGTCTTGCCGGTGGCGCAGTCTTTAAATACCGCCGCATCCGCCATATAGCTATAGCTGCCACGCAGCGCCATTGGCGTGTTTGGCAGTTTTTTCTCTACCGGTTGCAAGCGGTAGTTTAGCGTCGACACGATCGGCGCGCCGCTTTGATCCAACAGCGCCAGATCCTTGCCCTGCGGATGGAAATAACGTTTTTCGCCGTTGTTATCCGTCAGCACCAGCTTGTCGGCGGTACGCGCCCAGCTACCGTAGCTGGCAAACGTGCGATCGCCATCCTTACTGCCGAGGTAGGTTTCCTGCAGGACAAAGGTCCCGTCTTCATCAAGGAATAATGAGGTTTCCAGACCAGAGCAGTCGGCACAAGGCAATATGCCCTGATAACTTTGCTGCATTGGCTGCAGCGGTTGTTCCTTGGGCTGGTAATGATTGTTACAGCCTAATAAAGAGAGTGCGCCTGCGGCTAGAAACAGCGCGATTGTTATTTTCTTCACAGTTATTCTCCTACTGCGCTCTTCCCTTCAATAATGAAGGAAATAACCCAAATTCCTTAAGGGCGGACCTTGCCACGCAACGCTTTTGTCGCGCCTTTGCGCACCTTGTTTTCCAGTCGGCGTTTTTTCGCGCCTTTACTGGGTTTGGTCGCTTTACGTGTTTTTTCCACCACCATTGCCTGACGAATCAGCGCCACCAGCCGAGCCAGTGCCGCTTCACGATTTAATTCCTGACTACGGTATTCCTGCGCCTTGATAATCACCACACCGTCGCCGGTAATCAAATGATGATTAAGCGCCAATAACCTTTCTTTATAATACTCTGGCAGGCTGGAGGCCCGGATGTCAAAGCGCAAATGGATGGCGGTTGAGGTTTTATTCACATGCTGGCCACCGGCGCCCTGCGCGCGAATGGCCGTAAGTTCAATCTCGTGGTCCGCTATGGCGACATTTCTTGACAGTTCGAGCAACGGTTACACCTGCGCCTGTTGCCACTCGGCAAACTGGATTTCCAGACTATTCTGAGCATCAGACAGCCAAATAGTTCCTTCCTGCAACGTCGCTTGCAGCGTCATATTGCGATTGGCCAGCGCCGTCAGACGGGCCAATTGTTCATCATCCAAAAACCGAATGCTCAGGTTTTTGTGGTTAGCGACCTTACTTTGCATCGACTGCCACCACACGCGAGCCGCGCGTTCGCCATAGGCATAGACCACCACGCGTGGCGACTGATTGCAGGCTTTCTTAATACGCTTCTCATCCGGCAGCCCCATTTCGATCCACATTTCCAGACCGTTATGGTCATTGCGCTGCCAGATTTCCGGTTCGTCGTCGGCGCTAAGCCCTTTGGTAAACGTCAGCCGTTCGTCAGCGTGGCAGATCCACGCCAGCAGGCGCAACATCATCCGCTGTTCTGTCTCTGATGGATGCTGGGCAATGGTCAGCATCGCATCGTGATAGAAGTGACGATCCATATCGGCGATATTGACCGTGGCTTTATAAATAGTTGCTTTCAACGCCATGGGTAACCTCATTATTTTCAGGGCACAGTGTACTTGATTTCACCTGTTTCCGCTCAGAAAGCTCGGCGTTGTCGATATGGTACGGTGCTGATAACTTAATAACACCTGTGCTATAGTCCTCTAGGATAGGTTAACACTCTGAGAGCCTGAGTTTCATTGCATCAGGGCCGTCAATGACGCAGAGGTTCTTAAGGGAGGTAACTGTGCAACAATACAGCGAGTTAGTACGCCGTTTTTACGCCGAGATAGGCAGTGGGGATCTTGGCTACGTGCCCGATGCGCTAGCATGTGTATTAAAGGCATTGGACGATGTTGCTGCGAATAGCGCACTCCCGTCCTCCGTTAGGGAACAGGCGGCCTTTGCCGCCGCTAACTTATTGGTGAGCGACTATGTTGATGAATGATGAGTACCAATCCATCAATTGCGATGACTACGAAAGCCTGGAACTCGCCTGTCAGCATAACTACATCCTGACGCTGGAGTTACGCGACGGAGAAACGCTTGAAGGCAAGGCCAGTGAGCTGAAGTTTACCAAGGGCGTTGAGTATCTGATTATCGATCAAAGCGGCAGCGCACGTAGCCTGCGCCTGGACCATATCAAGAGTTTCAGCCATCCGCAAATCGGTACCGTGGTCGTCAGCCTGTCGGACTGAGCCACACGGTAACCCCATCCCACAGGGCAGCCAATGGCTGCCCTCGTCATTTCTGCACCGCGGGCTCTCAGGGTTTGAGGCTGGCGTAATAGGCCGCCAGATCGGCGATATCAGCGTCCGACAGTCCGGAGACGTACGCCCGCATCACCTCCGCCTGCCCGCCGGAACGGCCGCCGCTTTTATAGGCCTGCAGCGCGTGCTCCAGGTACATGGCATTTTGCCCGGCCAGATTAGGGTACATCGGCACCGACACTTTACCGCTCGCACCATGGCAGGCGAGGCAACTGGCTGATTTCTCCTTGCCGGCTGCGGCATCGCCGGCGGCCAGAGCCGGCAGGCTGAACATGGCAAGCGCCGCCAGCAGAACACTGACAAATTTCATGATTATTCCTTTGGGATGCTTATTTTTTATTCCAGCGCAGCCGCCATACAGGGACATCAGCCACCGGTTGTCCGGCTTCGGTGATAAAAACCCCTAATGCGGCAATCAGGCAGTCATCATAATAGATCAACGGAATACGTTCACGCTGCCAAGGCGCAATCGCCAATTCCTGCCACAGTTTTTTAGCCGAACGCGAATGTCTGCGCCCCGCGATACGTAACCTGCCGCTAACGCCAAAACGCACGCTCACCGCCTGCTGCGGCTGCGGTGCGCGTACCATAATCTCCCCTTCGCCACGACTGATGCTGCCCAGGCCATCTGGCAAAGCGAGCGTCGCCGCGTCGAACCAGGGCAAATGCACTGCGCACAAGTCTGCCAACGGCGGCAGCAGATACAGGCGCTGGCGGTAACGGCGAACCTGGTAATGGGCCAGTTGCAGCTGCGGTTCCGCGTCGGCGCGCGCCAATGCCACCTCGTCCCACAGCCGTTGCAATTGCTCGCGTGACGGCATGGTGAAACCAGCGAGCGCTATCCAGCGGCGCAGCAATGCAAAACGCCGCGGGGCAGAACAGGCCTGTAACCCGTCTATGGCAATCGACTGCTCTTGGTCAGTCAACGCCTGCAACTGCTCCGCCAGCAGTTCGTCAAGCAACAGCTCCTGCTCGGCGCACAGGCTGGCGCTGCGCGCAGCGGCAGTGGCAAAGTGCGGCCAGCGCTGCGTCAATAGCGGCAGCACCTGCAAGCGCAGAAAATTGCGGTCGAAACGTGCATCCTGATTACTGTCATCCTCGATCCAGTCGAGTTGCTGCCGAGCGGCATACTGTTCCAACTGCCGGCGGCTCACCCCGAGCAGCGGACGCAGCAACGGGGAGTCGCCCAGCGTGCCGTACGTCGCCATTGCCGCCAGCCCCGCCGGCCCGCTGCCGCGCTTTAGCGCCAGCAGAAAGGTTTCGCACTGGTCGTCGAGATGCTGTGCCGTCAGCAGGGCCTCACCGCTCGACAGCGTCCGTTGCAGTGCCTGGTAGCGCGCCGTACGCGCCGCAGCCTCCAGCCCGCCGTCGCGACTCTCCACCTGCACATACTGCACCACCAGCGGCACCTGCCAGTTGGCACACTGCCGCTGGCAATGCGCGACCCAGTCATCGGCCAGGGCGCTCAGGCCGTGGTGCACATGCACCGCGCGCAATTGCAGCTCCGGCCGCCGTTGGCGAAGTTGCACCAGCAAGTGCAGCAATACGCTGGAATCCAGCCCGCCGCTGAACGCCACCAGCCACTGGCGGTGCTCGCCCAGCTGTTCTGCAAGCTGCGTCACTAATTGATTGGTCTTCATTGTTCGGCTTTATCACATCCACATTGCTGCACGGTAACTCTGCCGCCCCCGATCAATCAAGCATTAACCACCCGGCCAAGGCGGCGAGCGACCATACACCAACCGACCAGCACGGCAATCACCAGCAATGCGCTGCCGGCCGCCCCCCAGCCAATCTGGCTGAAAATGCTGCCGTAGGCCTGGATCGCCGCGCCGCCGAGGCGATCTTCCGCCATCTGATTAGCGATAATGCCCGCCAGATAATTGGCCACCGAACCGGTCGCCAACATGTAAATACCGGTCAGCACACCGGTGGCACCGGGGATATTCAAGCGGGTGATCTGCGCCATGGCCACCGGATCGATAAACAGTTCGGCGAACCCCATCATCGCCAGGCCGGCAATCATCAGCCCCATCGACGCTTGCCCGTTAATGTGCCCCAGCCGCGCGTTGAGCGCCATCAGCATAAACCCAACGCCGATCAACAGCAGGCCAAAGGCAAATTTGCACCAAATGCGCAACGTACGATTGCCCTCGCCCTCCGCGCTCATCAACCAGGCCAGCGCCACGCCGCCGAGCATCACCGCAAAGGCGTTCACCGACTGGAACAGCGCGGTAGGTACTTGCCACGATAACCAGCGACGATCGACGAAATGATCGATAAACAGGCTGATCGAACTGCCGCCCTGCTGAGCAAATGCCCAGAACAGCGTGCCCAGCAGCATCAGTATGACGATCTGCCACAGCGCACGCCGCTGCGTCGCATCCACCCGCCACAGAATACGCGCCACCAGCACCACCGCCGCCAGGCATACCAGAACCAGCAAATAACCGGCCAGGTCGTGAATAAATAAAAAGGTGAACAGCAGCGGCGACAACGGCAATGCGAGCAGTAGCCAGCCCCAATGCGGCACCCCTCCGCTTTTGCTCCGCATCAAGGCAACATTGACGCCACGGGTATGCTGAAAATGGCGGCTGCCACACAGAAAAATCATCAGACCGGCAAACATGCCGATACCCGCCAGGGCAAAGCCAACGTGCCAGCCGTAATGTTCCGCCGCCAGTCCACAGGCGATCGGTGCCAGGATCGAACCGACGTTGCCCGCGGCGTACAACAGCGAAAACCCCCCTTCGCGACGCGGATCGTGCGGTTGATACAGTTCGCCCAGCAGGCAGCTGATATTGGATTTAAACAGGCCATAACCGCAGACGATAATCGCCAGCGCCAGATACAGCGACTGGCTGGAAACCGCGCTCAGTCCAAGTACCACGTGGCCTAGCGTCATCAGCGCCGCACCGGCAATCACCGCGATGCGATTGCCCAGCAGGCGGTCGGCCAGCCAACCGCCGAGAATCGGCGTAACGTAAACCAGAGAAGCATAGGCGCTGTAGAGATTGATGGCGTGGCTGTCAGAATAGCCGAGTTGGTGGGTTAGATAGAGAATAAGTAACGCACGCATGCCGTAAAAGCTGAAATATTCCCAAATTTGTATCGCTACGACATAGTAGATTGCGCGCGGCTGTGAGGGTGTTTTCATGGTTTTCTCCCATCAGTCGATGAACTGCACGGCAAAAGGGAAGCGCGAACGCTTCCCTCGGTCCCCGTCATCATTACGCTGCCTTCAGATTGCCTGCACTACCGCGCTGCATTGACTTGCGTCTATTCATCGTCAGTGTTTTCAGCCGCCTTGATGCATCGCCAACCATGTCGGGTACGCTGGCCTTACTTATCGTTTTTCAGCACCTTCACGGTGTAGCGGCCATCCGCCTGACGGTAAGCGCCGTGGATATCGGTTTCGAAGCCCGGATAATGCGCGCCGATTTCGCACAGCATTTGCAGGAACTCCAGTACCGGCCGGCTTTCTTCGGTCAGCATTTCACCTGGCATGACCAACGGTACGCCTGGAGGATAAGGCAGAATCATGTTGGCATTGACCTTGCCAACCATCTCTTCCAGATACACTTCCTCAACCTCGCCGTGCAGCTCTTTCTGGAATGCCTGATACGGGTTCATCACCATGGTTGGCAACACCTCAAAGGCGCGGTACATCAGATCCGGCAGGTTATGCTGCTCGACCAACTGGTGAATATTGCGAGCCAGATCCTGAATGCGCATGTTTTCATAGAACTCAGGCGCTTCCTGATACAGCGACGGCAGCATGTTTTTCACCCGCAGGTTCAGATCGAACGAGCGCTTGAAGTCGGTCATGGCACGCAGCAGGCTGAGCGCCTTGGTTTTGTCGATACCAATGCTGAACAGGAACAACAGGTTATACGGACCGGTTTTTTCAACGATAATGCCGCGCTCATCCAGATACTTGGCCACAATGCTGGCCGGGATACCGAACGATTGCATGGTCCCTTCTTTGCTCATCCCTGGCGTCAGAATGGTCACCTTGATCGGGTCGAGATACATATGCTCGTTATCGATGTTTTTGAACCCGTGCCAGGCGCTGTCCGAACGCAGCGGCCAGCACTCCGGCTCATCGATATGCTCCGGCTGCCAAACGTCAAAGAACCAACCGTCGGACTCAACGTTCAGTCGTTTGATCTCCTTGCGGAAGCGGATGGCACGTTCAATCGAACCGTTGATCAGACGCTTGCCGGCATTGCCCTTCATCATCGCCGCCGCGGTTTCGGTCGACGCCACGATGCCGTAATGCGGCGAGGTGGTGGTGTGCATCATATAGGCTTCATTGAAGGTTTCTTCGTTGATGTCGCCCTTCACGTGGATCATCGATGCCTGTGAGAATGCCGCCAGCAATTTATGGGTGGATTGGGTTTCATAAATCACCTTGCCTTCCACACGGCCGCCGCTCATGCCGCACTTGCCTTTATAAATCGGGTGGAAATTGGTATACGGCACCCAGGCGGAATCAAAGTGAATGGATTTAACGTCCAGCGTGTTTTTAATAAAATCGGTGTTGTACAGCAGACCATCGTAGGTCGAGTTGGTGATCACCGCATGCACCGGCCAGGTCGCGTTCGGCGTTTCTTTTACCCGTTTGGCGATGGTGGCACGGCTAAATTCGCTCTGCGGGATGCCGCCGAGAATGCCGTAGGCGTTACGGGTTGGTCGGAAGTAGATCGGCGTGATGTCGCTCATCATCATCAGGTGCGTCAGCGATTTGTGGCAGTTGCGGTCAATCAGCACCGTGCTGCCCGCTGGCGCCGAGTACATGCCGACGATTTTATTGGCGGTGGAGGTGCCGTTGGTCACCATGTAGCTGCGTTCAGCGTTGAATACGCGGGAAATATACTCCTCGGCTTCTTTGTGCGGGCCGGAGTGGTCCAGCAGCGACCCCAGTTCCGATACCGAAATAGACACGTCGGACTTCATGGTATTGGCGCCAAAGAAATCATAAAACAGGCTGCCGACCGGGCTTTTCTGGAACGCGGTGCCCCCCATATGGCCTGGGGTACAGAAGGTGTATTTGCCTTCTCGCACGTATTTGAACAACGCCTTGGTCAACGGCGGCAGAATGGTATCGATGTATTCATCGGTGTTTTGCTTGATTTTGGCAGCAATATCCTGCGCCGCGCCCAGCGCGTATTCAAAGAAACGTACCTGCATGCGCAGATCGTTCAGGCTGACATCAAGCGTCGAGTAGGTATTGGCAAAGGCGTAAAGCGGCATGTATTCATTGAGCTGGCTGATTTCTTCGCACAGCTCCAGATTGTATTTGTCCCAGTCGAAAATCACCCCGCACAGGCGGGCATTATTTTCGATCAGTTTGAGCAGGTCTTCGCGATCGTTAGGATAAACAATGCGGAAATCCAGTCCTTCCAACGCCTGATGCAGTTCACGGATCGGCTCTTCTTTAAAGTAGACACCCATGTGATTCATGATGGCGATAACGTTCATAAGCATTTCTCCTGGCAAAGCAAGCCCCTTCCCATCGCGAGACAGGTCGGAAAGAAAGAGGCTGAGGTCATATCGGTTGGTCAGAGGCGGTGGATCAGTGCGCTTTGGCCGCTGCGTTGTCTTCGATAGCTGCCGCGTTGGCAACCTGACGGGTATTCATTTTCCGGGCGTAGAACATCAGGATGATCAGGCTGACGATAAAGGTGCCGGACAGTTCGAACGAATTGGCACCCATCAAGGCGATGAAGCAGAAGCCACAGCCGCAGATGGAAGCGATCAGGCTCAACAGGTTGCGAACATTGACGCCTTCGAAGCGAATCAGGTCTACGCACGAGTAGAAGTAAGGCAGCATGGTCAGCAGTACCGCGATGCCGGTCAGTTCGCCAAACAGGTCGGATGCCTTGCCGCCGTTGGAGCTCATCAGGGTGATCAGCACCATTAACGCGGTCATTTTGCAGCTGGCCAGCAGCAGGCCTTTCTTCGGTATGCCGTTTTTATCCAGTTCGCCGTACACTTTCGGGAAGTTACCGTCATTGGCGGCACGAACCCCGGCCTGGCCTACCAGCATCATCCACGAGCCCAGCGAGGTCAGACAGGCGAAGGCGGTGAAGGCTGAGACCATTGGCGCGGCCCAACCGCCCATAATGGTGGAGGCACTGATGGCAAACGGTGCGCCACTGGCGGCCATTTGGCTGGCAGGGTACATGCCGCTCAATACCTGGGTGGCGGCGATATAGATAATGCCGGCCAGACCGGTCCCCAACATGGTGGCCAACGGTACGGTGCGTTTCGGATTTTTTACCATGCCGGTGCTGACCGCAGCAGATTCCACACCGATGAAGGCCCACAGACACAGCAGAATACTTTTAACCACTGCGTGACTGTCAGTGGTGGTGGAGGTATTCCAGTTCGCCTGATAGGTAGCGACGTCAAACCAGTGCCAGCCGGCAATGGCGGTCACCACAATCGGGATCAACACCAGCACCAGGCCAAGGGTGGTCAAACGGCTGACCCAGGATCCGCCGAGCAGATTGACAAAGGTGAACACCCAGACGATGGCAATACAGGCAATGCCTGCCGGTACCGGATTATTCAGCGCGGGGAAGAAGGTAGAAAGGTAGGAAACGGCGGTAATGCCGATGGCCAGATTGCCAATCCAGTTGGCATGGTAATACAGAACGCCGGTCTGGAAGCCAAAGGCCGGCGATATTTCCCCGGCGTAGGCAATAGGGCCACCCTGTTGTGGATTTTTAGTGGCAAGTCTGGCGTAAACATAGGCCAACGACATCGCACCAATAATAGATATCACCCAGCCCCAAATGGCAATGGAGCCGATACTTGCCAGGTTCGCGGGTAATAGCGCAATCCCGCTCCCCATCATATTCCCGGCGACCACGCCGGTGCAGGCAATAAGCCCTATCTTCTTGGATGAAGCCATGTCTGTTCTCCTGAGTGTCATTTTTTATAAGCCAGGGCGATAAACCAACAATCAGCGACCCGACTTGATGCTCAGAATGTTAAACAGACGAGAATATAAAATCCTAAAGATAAAGTGATATTACACTCATGATCATACAAATGATAAGTTGAGGTTTTGCAGTAACATATAAATATGCCAAGCTCATATCAAGAAAAGGTAAACAGCCAATAAAAACAGCCAATTAGCCAGGTTAAAATAATTAACAAATGAAAAATACCCCCCTCTGGTAAGTGCTTATTGAATTACAAAACGACAACACAACGTCACATTAAATATAACGTCCTCGGTAACGCTGCGCTAGTCGAAAGCAATGACCAGGTTATTTATCGGCATCGTAATGAGACAAATAAGGTACGACCGCAGAAATTGAGGTTTGGAATACGCCATTTCTTATCCAATGCAGGGTATTTTCCCCAGGGCGCAAATTAAAAGCGGTGATGTAAGAGTCTGCCGCCAAATGATTTCGCCCCTGCATTTCATACACCTTGCCCAGCAGAACATAATTAATCCACGACATTTGCATATCGATAGCCTTATTTATCGCTCGGTAGGCGTCGTCGATTCTTCCCTGCCCCAGCGCTTCCACGGTATATATCTGCTGCAAGATAGGGCTGTCTTGCAATTGCGGCAGCTTTTCCAGCCGCGAGATCTCATCACGCAGCTGCTGCGATTGCTGACTGTCAAACGGTTGATATGAGTTTCTTAATACGTCAACCAGCGCTTTTTCTGCCCCGCTATAGATAAAATCAGGCGCGCTTTTCATCAGCGCGCTGAGCAGTTCACTGGCACGCGTCAGGGATTCAACATCCCCCTGAATCAACAGCTGGTGCGCCTGATAAAACTGCTGCAAGGCCGGCCCCTGCTGCGGCAGCACATCGTTCAGACGCTTTAGCAACTGCGGCGGCCACGGTTGCTTCAGCGCCACCGACATGCTGTTTAGCAAATCGGCCTGGATCTTGAGCTGATTATCCGTGGTGATAAAGTAACGTTTATCCAGCATGATGGCGCTATCGGCGTTATCCACCAGCTTTACCGACAGGAAACATTGCTGGGCGCGGTAGTGGCGCTGGTTGACGAATTCGATGGTCAGCGACTTGCCTGAACTGCTCGGCCCGCCGTAGTTATAGTTGGTTTGATCGTGGACCAAAAAGGTGGAGTAGGTATTGAGGGAGTCGGCAATCAGCTCACTGAGGCCAACCACGTAGGAAAGCTGCGGCATCCAGTTGCTGCAGCTGTTGCCGCCCTGAATGCGGATATCGATATCCCGCGGATTAAGCAGCATCGGCATGGTTGCTACCGGTACCCGCTGCGACAAGGTCGCAATACCGACAAACGCCACGCAGGCGCTGAGTGCGGCCAGGAAGCTCAACCATACCCAAAATGGCGAGCGTTGATAAAATCGCCTGCCGTTACGCGCCGGCTCGGCAGGTTTTGCCGCCGGGCGCGGCGGGATATAGTCTTGCGCATCATCTTCGCCGCCATCTTCCGGCTCATGGGTAATCACCGCCACCTGCGGCGCTGCCGGCGGTAGCAGTTCGCCCTCTTCGCACCACATGACCGGCGCAGCCAGCTTATAACCACGCTTGGGCACGGTGACAATGTATTCACGGCCGTTGCCATCGCCGTCTTTCAAATACTTGCGCAGTTCGGAAATGCTCTGCGTCACCACATGATTGGTGACGATATTGCGTTTCCAGACGTTATCGATCAGCTCATCACGACTCAACACCACGTCCGGATGCTGAGCAAAGTAGAACAGCATATCGATTAAACGTGGCTCCAGCGTCTTCTGACGCCCATCACGGCTGATTTGATTATTTGCTGGAGTAACCAGCCACTCTCCGACGCGAAATACAGGCTGTTGCATGGCGGAAATAACTCAAAGGGGACACGAAGCAAGCGCGCGATAATACCATAACCTCCTGCGACTTGGGCTGCGCCATGTCGATTAAGCATTCATTGTTCATATAACTCTAGCGGCAAGCCGTCAGGATCGCTGAAGAATGTGAAGCGCGCCCCGGTATAAGGGTCAACGCGTACCGTTTCGCATGCCACGCCAGCAGCCTGTAAATGCGCAATCGACTGCTCGATATCGTCGACGCTAAACGCCAGATGGCGCAGGCCACATGCCTCCGGACGGCTGACACGCAGCGGCGGTGACGGAAAGGAAAACAGTTCGAGGGTATATTGGCCATTCAGCGCCAGATCGGCCTTCCAGGAGTCGCGCTCCTGGCGATAAAACTCGCCTTGCAGGGTAAAACCCAGTATCTGGCAGTAAAAGTGCTTACTGACGGCATAATTGGAAGCAATGATTGCAATGTGATGCACCTGACGTAAAGCCAACATACTAACTCCTGATGTAAGGTTGGATGAGCTACGTTAGGCGATGAGTCCGACCGAGGTCAATCGGCAAAAGGCCGAATAGTAAAAAGCCCCGCTGAGCAAACGGGGCTTGAAACAATACCGTAGTCAACCTGGCGTTCAGCCTGACAGATCTGCCAGCGCCGCACCAAAGTTGATATGCAACACCTGACCATCCACTACCAGCGCAGGCACGCTCTTCACCCCTGCCCGTTCGGCATCGGCAATGCTGGCCGGCTGCTCGCCCAGATGCACCACATCCACGACGACATCATCACGCAGCAGTGCCAACAGCTGTTGTTCTGCACTCACGCAAACCGGGCAACCGGCATGATAGAAAACGGCTTTAGTCATGATAATTCTCCTTGTTATGACCTTGTGGGTAAGTTGATACCCCATTTAGTTTCGAATCGAAACCAAATGTACAGTAAGGTCATCGCTACTGCTTGTCAATATAGTTTTCAATCGATACTATCTAGCGACAATAACGAGGGGATTATGCTGACACTGTTTGATTTGCTGGAACGCCTGAATAGCCTGCAGCGCAGCTGGCTGCGCAGTCATGAGGAGCTGGCCGCCTTGCCGCCGGTGCAGCTGAGTGCGCTGTATTATCTGGCGCGCTGCAATCACTATTCCAACACGCCGATGGCGGTGGCGGATTACCTTGGACTCACCAAGGGTACGGTGTCGCAATCGTTAAAAAAATTAGAGAGTAACGGGCTGATCGCCCGGATGGCGGACGTTAAAGATCGCCGCAGCGTACGATTGCAGCTGACCGACAAAGCGCGTGAATTGATGGACGCGCTGTTTCCTCCGGCCTATCTACGCGAGGCGCAGCAGGCGATGGGCAACGACGGCGATGATCTGTTGGCATTACTGACGCAGTTACTGCGCCAGTTACAAAAGCAAGGCGACGCTGCGCTGTTTGGTGAATGTCACCGCTGCCGCTACCATCAGCGGCGCGAAGGGCACGGCTTTTGCGGCCTGACGCATGAGCCGTTACCGCACGCCAGCGAGCGGCTTATCTGTCGCGAGTTTGCCTGAATCACAGCGGATCTTTCAGCACCTTCACCAGATAGCGCCCGTCGTCGGTCACTTTGGTACCATGAATGTCGGTTTCAAACCCCGGATAACGCTTGCCAATCGAACACAGCATCAGCAGAAAATCCAGCACCGCCCGGCTTTCTTCGGTGATCATTTCTCCCGGCATCACCAACGGCACCCCTGGCGGGTATGGCAGGATCATGTTTGCCGCCACTCTGCCTATCAGTTGATCTATTTCACAGCTTTCAACGTTGCCGCGCACCTGCTGCTGGAACATCTGGTGCGGGGTCAGGCACATTTGTGGCAAGACGTCGAACGCGCGTTGCATCAGGCGCGGCAAGTCGTGCTGGCAAATCAGCCGGTGGATGCCGGCGGCCAGATCCTGGATACGCATATTGCGATAGAAGTCGGGATCTTCGGCGTACAGATCCGGCAGCATATTCTTCACCCGCAGGTTAAGATCGAAAGCGCGTTTAAAATCGGTCAAGCCGCGCAACAGGCTCATCGCCTTGGTTTTATCAATACCGATGCTGAACAGAAACAGCAGGTTATAAGGACCGGTTTTTTCTACCACGATACCCCGTTCGTCGAGATACTTGGCCACCAGCGCCGCCGGAATACCACTTTCCGCCAATCCCCCCAACTCATTCATGCCGGGTGTCAAAATGGTCACCTTGATCGGATCGAGGAACAGGTGATCGCGGTCGGTGTTGCCGAAACCATGCCAGTTTTCGTCCGGTGACAACGCCCAGCATTCGGCCTGATCGATCTCTTTCGGTTGCCAGATATCAAAAAACCAGCCGTCACTTTCCGCGCGCAACCGCTGTACCTCACGGCGGAAATGCAGGGCACGCTCTACCGAGCGGTTGATCATCCGCCGCCCCGGATTGCCACGCAGCATCGCCGCAGCGGTTTCCATTGATGCCACGATGCCGTAATGCGGCGAGGTGGTGGTATGCATCATATAGGCTTCATTGAAGGTACTTTCATCGTAATCCCCCTTGATATGTATCATCGAGGCTTGCGAGAACGCCGCCAATAATTTGTGCGTCGACTGGGTTTCGTAGATCACCTTACCGGCGATACGCTCGCCGCTCATACCGCTCTTGCCGCTATAGATGGGGTGAAAATTGGTGTATGGCACCCAGGCGGAGTCAAAATGGATCGACGGCACCTCCAGCGTCTGCTTGATAAAGTCGGTGTTATACAGCAGGCCGTCATAGGTGGAATTGGTGATCACCGCATGCACCGGCCAACTGGCATTAGCGGTTTCCGCAATGCGACTGCTGATACTCTCGCGGCTGAACTCCCGCCGTGGGATGCCGCCGAGAATGCCGTAGGCATTACGCAGCGGGCGCAGGTAAATTGGCACGATATCGCTCATCATCAACAGATGACACAGCGATTTGTGGCAGTTGCGGTCGATCAATACCGTGCTACCCGCCGGTGCCGAGTACATGCCAATAATCTTGTTGGCGGTCGAGGTGCCGTTGGTCACCAGATAGCTCTGCTCGGCGTTAAAGGTGCGGGCGATATACTCTTCGGCTTCCAGGTGCGGGCCGGTATGATCGAGCAGCGAACCCAGTTCGGTCACCGAAATCGAGACGTCGGCCTTCAGCGTATTGGCGCCAAAAAAGTCGTAGAACAGACAGCCGACCGGGCTTTTCTGAAACGCGGTGCCTGCCATATGGCCAGGGGTACAGAAGGTGTATTTGCCTTCCTTGACGTAGGTGAACAGCGCCTTGGTCAGCGGTGGCGTGATAGTGTCGATGTATTCATCGGTGTACTGGCGGATACGCTGGGCAATATCCTGCGCCGCATTCAGGCCGTACTCAAAGAAATACAGCACCATGCGCATTTCATGCAGGCTGACGTCGAAAGTCGAATGGGTGTTGATGAACGCATACAACGGCAAGTATTCATTGAGTTCGTTGATTTCGCTGCACAGTTCCAGACTGTACTCGTCCCAGTCGAAAATCACGCCGCAGATGCGCGCATTGTGTTCAATCAGCTTCAGCAGATCTGCGCTGCCTTGCGGATACACCAGTTGAAACCCCATGACAGACAGCGCCTGATGCAGCTCGCGTATCGGTTCATCTTTGTAGTAAACGCCCATCGGGCTCATGATCGCGATAATATTCATGGTGCTGCTCCTGTCAGTAAACGGCCAATACAACCTTATAAAGCATAAAGCAAAATAGACAGACGTAAAAAAACCGCCCGGAGGCGGTTTGGTGTGGCAAGCGCTTATCAGCAGTAGCCGTAGTTCATCAGGCGCTGATAGCGGCGATTGAGCAACTCTTCGGTGTTCAACCCGTCGAGATCGGTCAGATCGGCCAGCAACTGTGCCTTCAGCGATGCAGCTATCGCCGGCACGTCGCGATGAGCCGCGCCCAGCGGTTCCGGGATCACCGAATCAATCAGCTTCAGTTCTTTCAGACGCGGCGCGGTGATGCCCATCGCTTCTGCGGCGATTGGCGCTTTGTCAGCGCTTTTCCACAGAATCGAGGCACAGCCTTCCGGCGAGATCACCGAGTAGGTACTGTACTGCAGCATATTCACTTTATCGCCAACGCCGATCGCCAACGCGCCACCGGAGCCGCCTTCGCCAATAACCGTACAGATCACCGGCACCTGCAGACGCGACATCTCACGCAGGTTGCGGGCAATCGCTTCCGACTGGCCGCGCTCTTCTGCACCCACGCCCGGGTAGGCGCCCGGAGTGTCAATGAAGGTGATGATCGGCATCTTGAAGCGTGACGCCATCTCCATCAGGCGCAGCGCCTTACGGTAACCTTCCGGTGCCGGCATACCGAAGTTGCGGCGGATTTTCTCTTTGGTTTCGCGGCCCTTCTGGTGCCCGATGATCATCACCGGCCGACCGTCCAGACGCGCGATCCCACCGACGATCGCCTTGTCATCGGCATAGGCGCGGTCGCCGGCCAACTCTTCGAAGTCGGTAAAGATGTGTTTGATATAATCCAGGGTGTAAGGACGGCGCGGATGGCGTGCCAATTGGGCAACTTGCCAGGCCCCAAGATCGGAAAAAATCTTGCGCGTCAGCTCAACGCTCTTTTCACGCAGGCGCTGAACCTCTTCGTCCAGATTAATATCTAATTTTTCGTCTTGACGGCTGACTGCAGTCAGCGAGTCAATTTTCGCTTCCAGCTCTGCAATCGGCTGTTCAAAATCAAGAAAATTCAGACTCATAGTATTCCTATTTTAGTCAAATTCCAGTTCCACCTGCTCATTGCCTACCAAAGTCCGCAAATCTATCAACAAGCGGTCGGTGGGCGTCACACGCCAGGTTGCGCCAAAACGCAGCTTGGCCCGTGCGTCGATCCGTTGATAGTAGAGATGCACTGGAATCGTCCCCGAGCGATGGGGTTCCAACGACTGACGGAGACGGTTCAAAAGCTGGTCATCAATTTGCCTGTCAGTCAGCGAGATAGCAAGCCCGCGAGCGTATTTTTCACGTGCTTCGCTGATGTCCATGAGCTCACGGGCAGTCATTTTAAGCCCGCCGCTAAAGTCATCAAAGCTGACCTGTCCACTGGCAATCAGGATACGGTCTTTTTCCAACAAATGCTGGTATTTTTCCAACGCATCGGTGAAAAGCATCACTTCCAGACGCCCGGAACGGTCATCCAGCGTACAAATCCCGATGCGATTGCCACGCTTGGTGACCATCACCCGCGCAGCGACCACCAAGCCAACGGCGGTGGTCATTTTGCCCCGATCCGTCGGGTGCATGTCTTTCAAACGCTGGCCACCGGCGTAACGTTCGATTTCCTTAAGGTACTGGGTAATCGGGTGGCCGGTCAGATACAGCCCCAGCGTCTCCCGCTCACCGTCCAGCACCACCTGCTCTTGCCACGGTGCAACGTTGGCATAAGATTGCTCAACCTGCTCCGGCGCTTCCGCCAGCACGCCAAACATATCCACCTGGCCGATGGCCTCGGCTTTGGCATGCTGATCGGCCGCTTTCAGCGCGTCACCGAGCGAATTCATCAGCGCAGCGCGATGCGGTCCCAGGCGGTCAAACGCCCCGGACATGATCAGCTTTTCCAGAATGCGGCGGTTCAGCTTTTTGATATCAGAACGCGCGCAAAGGTCGAACAAGTCCTTGAAGTAACCCTGTTCGCCGCTGTTGCGCGCTTCAATAATAGCTTCAATTGGCCCTTCCCCCACACCTTTAATCGCGCCGATACCGTAAACGATTTCGCCGTCGTCATTGACGTGGAAGTGGTATTGGCCACTATTGATGTCTGGCGGCAGGATTTTTAGCCCCATCCGCCAGCACTCATCCACCAGCCCGACCACCTTGTCGGTGTTGTCCATATCGGCGGTCATCACCGCCGCCATAAACTCGGCCGGGTAGTGCGCCTTCAGCCACAGCGTCTGATAAGATACCAGCGCATAGGCCGCGGAGTGGGATTTGTTAAAGCCATATCCCGCGAACTTCTCTACCAGATCGAAGATCTTGATCGACAGTTCACCGTCAATGCCCCGCGCTTTCGCCCCATCTTCAAAACCGCCACGCTGCTTGGCCATTTCGACCGGGTTCTTTTTACCCATCGCACGACGCAGCATATCCGCGCCGCCCAGCGTATAGCCAGCCAGCACCTGGGCAATCTGCATCACCTGTTCCTGATACAGGATGATGCCGTAGGTTGGCTCCAGTACCGGTTTCAGCGACTCATGCTGCCATTGAATGTCCGGGTAGGAGATCTCTTCACGGCCGTGCTTACGGTCGATAAAGTTATCCACCATGCCAGATTGCAACGGCCCCGGACGGAACAGCGCCACCAGAGCGATCATGTCTTCGAAGCAGTCCGGTTTCAGACGCTTGATCAGATCCTTCATGCCGCGCGATTCAAGCTGGAATACCGCAGTGGTTTCCGAGCGTTGCAGCATATCGAAGCTTTTCTTGTCGTCGAGCGGGATAGCGGCGATGTCGATCGGCGGCAGGTCGGTCTTGGCGCGCCGCTTGTTGATCATCTCCAGCGCCCAGTCGATGATGGTCAGGGTACGCAGGCCAAGGAAGTCGAACTTCACCAGCCCGGCGTATTCCACGTCGTTTTTATCGAACTGGGTAACCGGATGGTTGCCTTCCGCGTCGCAATACAGTGGAGCAAAATCGGTGATCTTGGTCGGCGCGATCACCACGCCGCCGGCGTGCTTCCCGGCGTTACGCGTCACCCCTTCCAGTTTGCGCGCCATGTCGATCAGCGCCTTGACCTCTTCGTCCGCTTCGTAGATTTCCGGCAACTGCGGTTCGGCGGCAAAGGCCTTTTCCAGCGTCATGCCCGGATCGGGCGGCACCAGTTTTGAAATGCGGTCGACAAACCCGTATGGATGGCCCAGCACGCGCCCAACGTCGCGAATTACCGCTTTGGCCGCCATGGTGCCGAAGGTAATAATCTGTGATACCGCTTCGCGACCGTACATCTCCGCCACGTGCTCAATCACCAGATCGCGTTTTTCCATGCAGAAATCGACGTCGAAGTCAGGCATCGAAACACGTTCAGGGTTAAGGAAACGTTCGAACAGCAGATCGAACTCCAGCGGGTCGAGGTCGGTGATCTTCAACGCATAGGCCACCAGCGAGCCGGCGCCGGAGCCTCGCCCTGGCCCTACCGGCACGTTGTTATCCTTCGACCACTGGATGAACTCCATTACGATCAGGAAGTAACCGGGGAACCCCATCTGGTTGATCACCTTCAGTTCGATATCCAGACGCTCATCGTATTCTGGCCGACGTTGGGCACGGACTTCAGGATCGGGGAACAGGAACTCCAGACGTTCTTCCAGCCCTTCTTTGGATTTGGCTACCAAAAAGTCTTCGGTAGTCATATCACCGGTTGGGAATTGCGGCAGGAAGTATTCACCCAGACGAATGGTGACGTTACAGCGTTTGGCGATTTCAACGCTGTTGATCAACGCTTCGGGAATATCGGCAAACAGCTCGCACATCTCGTCTTCATTGCGCATGTATTGCTGCGGGCTGTAATTGCGCGGACGTTTAGGGTCATCAAGGGTGAAGCCGTCGTGGATCGCCACGCGGATTTCATGGGCGTCGAAATCGTCTTCAACCAGAAAACGCACATCGTTGGTCGCCACCACCGGTAAATCACGCTCGGTCGCCAGGGCTACCGCGGCGTGCAGGTAGTTTTCTTCATCCGGCCGCCCGGTGCGGATCAGCTCCAGGTAGTAGTTATCGGGGAAATACTGCTGATAGAACGCCAGACACTGCTCAACCTGCGCGTGGTTGCCGCGCAGCAGAAATTTGCCGACGTCGCCCATCCGCCCGCCGGATAGCAATATCAGCCCTTCGCGGTGTTCTACCAGCCAGTCACGGTCGATGATAGGACCGGCGGCGCCGTAACCGCGTTGATAGGCGCGGGAGATCAGCAAGGTCAGGTTCTGATAGCCGTCGTTGTTGGCGGCCAGTACGGTAAGCTGCGCCAGCTCATCGCCCAGCACATCGCTTTGCACATGGAAATCTGCGCCAATGATCGGTTTGATACCGGCACCGTGCGCGCTGCCATAAAACTTGACCAGACCGCACAGGTTGGTGAAGTCGGTGATTGCCAGGGCCGGCATGGCTAACGCAGCGGCTCTTTTCACCAACGGCCCGACTTTGGCGAGCCCGTCGATCATCGAGTAGTCGCTGTGAACGCGTAAGTGAATAAAACGGGGTTCGGCCATATCCTGATACCAGAAATGTGTGAATGTCATAACGTGGCGTCAAGCCGCTACCAGGGTATTTGTCATCCTGCTGCGGGGTAACGCACGTTACATTTTATTCAGCAAAAGGTGCGGCTTCCAGCGCTCTTCTTACCGGTGCAAAACTGCGTCGATGATGCTGCGTCGCACCATACTGCGCCAGCTTTTCCAAATGGAACGCGGTCGGATAGCCTTTATGCTGGGCAAAGCCGTAAGCCGGGAACGACAGATCCAGTTCGGCCATTTCGCGATCGCGCGTCACCTTGGCCAGAATCGACGCGGCACTGATTTCGGCAACCCGGCTATCGCCCTTCACTACCGCTTGCGAACGCATCGGCAGTTTCGGGCAACGGTTGCCGTCTATCAGCACCAGATCCGGCGTTATCGCCAAACCGGCCACCGCTCGCTGCATCGCCAGCATCGTGGCGTGCAGAATGTTCAAACTGTCGATTTCAGCAGGTTCTGCTCGGCCAAGGCTCCAGGCCTGGGCTTTGTCGATAATTTCGTCGTACAACGCCAGGCGACGTTTTTCACTCAGCTTTTTGGAATCGGCCAGGCCAACGATAGGACGTGCCGGATCGAGGATCACTGCGGCAGTCACTACCGCACCGACCAACGGGCCGCGCCCGACCTCGTCTACGCCGGCGATACATTGCGCCGTCGGATAAACAAAGGGTTCAATCATGCTTTTGCCAGCTCCAACACAGCCTGAGCGGCCTGTTCGTCAGCGCCACAGCGAATGCTCTGGTGCAATTCAAGGAATGTCTGTTTCAACTGCTCCGCTTGCGGGCTGTCTTCCAGCAGAGGCAGCAGCGCGGCGGCCAGCTTGCCCGGCACGCAGTCATGCTGCAACAGCTCGGTGACGATTTCGCGCCCGGCCAGCAGGTTCGGCAATGAGACATACGGGGTCTTCACCAACCGCTCCGCCAGCCAAAAGGTAAACGGCTTCATGCGGTAACCGACCACCATCGGGCATTTTGCCAGCATGCACTCCAGCGCGGCGGTACCAGACGCCAGCAACGCGGCGTCGCTGGCCAGCATCGCCTCACGCCCTTTGCCGTCAAGCAAATGCGCCGGCAGTTCCGGCGCTACTTCCGCCTTGATGCGTTCAAACTGTTCACGCCGTTTGGCATTGACCAGCGGAACCACAATCTCCAGGTCGGGATAGCGCGTACGCAGCAACTGGGCAGTTCTAAGGAAATCCGCGCTGAGCATTTCCACTTCCGCACCGCGACTGCCCGGCAACAACGCCAGACAGCGGGCCTGAGGGTCAATGCCCAATGTGGCGCGCGCCGCCAGCTTGTCGGGCTGCAACGCCATGGCATCGGCCATGGTGTGGCCGATAAAGCGGCAGGGAACGTTGAAACGATCGTAAAACGCTTTTTCAAAAGGGAGAAACGCCAATACCAGATCGGTCGCTTTGCCAATTTTGAAAACGCGCTTTTGACGCCAGGCCCACACTGATGGGCTGACATAATGGATGGTGCGAATACCGCGTTGCTTCAGACGTCCCTCCAACGTGATGTTGAAGTCCGGCGCATCAATGCCAACGAAGACATCGGGGGCAAGCTCGCTAAAGCGGCGGGTAAGATCCTTGCGGATCTTCAACAGGCGAGGCAAGCGCTCAAGCACTTCCACAATGCCCATCACCGCCAGCTCTTCCATTTCATACCAGGCTTCACACCCTTCGGCCTGCATCAACGGGCCGGCAACGCCGACAAAACGCGCGTCAGGGTGTTTTGCCTTGAGCGCACGGATCAATCCGGCGCCAAGAATATCACCGGACGTTTCGCCGGCGACCAAACCGATAGTCAATGGACGCGTAGACATGGGTTAGCGAATGATACCGCGGGTGGAACGATTAAAGAAATCAAGGTATTGCTGTACCACCGGCTGCTGCTGTGCCAGGGCTTCGATTTCCGCTTTCGCTTCATCCAGCGTTTTTTCACTGCGATAAAGGATCTTGTAGGCATTGCGAATCGCCTGCATTTCGTCTTTATCAAATCCACGGCGTTTCAGGCCCACCGCGTTAACGCCGAACGGCGTAGCGTGGTTGCCTTGTGCGATGACAAAAGGAGGCACGTCCTGTGCAACACCGGAGCAGCCGCCAACCATCACGTGTGCGCCGATAATGCAGAACTGATGAATGGCCGTCATACCGCCGATGATCGCATGATCGTCAATTTCCACATGGCCTGCCAGCGTTGCATTGTTGGCAAGAATGCAGGAATTACCCACCACGCAGTCGTGAGCAACGTGTACGTTGACCATCAGCAGGTTGTCATTACCCACTTTGGTTACGCCGCTACCCTGAGCCGTGCCGCGGTGGATGGTGACGCTTTCGCGGATGCGATTGCGATCGCCGACTTCGACACGCGTAGGTTCACCGGCGTATTTCAGATCCTGGTTCACTTCACCGATGGAAGCGAACTGGTAGATCTGATTGTCGCGGCCAATCCTGGTAATGCCATTGACCACAACGTGCGACTTCAGCAGCGTGCCCTCGCCGATTTCCACCTGCGAGCCGACGTAACTGAAGGGACCGATATGCACGCCAGCGCCGATAACGGCGCCTTCTTCAACAATTGCGCTTGGGTGGATAAAGGCGGTTTTGTCTATCACGGATTATGCCTCCCGGCTGCGGGCACACATCATGGTTGCTTCGCAGACAATTTTACCGTCAACGGTCGCCACGCCTTTAAAGCGCGTCAGACCACGGCGGGTTTTCTCGAAAGTGACTTCCATGATCATCTGATCGCCAGGTACCACTGGGCGCTTGAAGCGCGCTTCGTCGATACCGGCAAAGTAATATAGCTCGCCCGGTTCCAGTTTACCCACGCTTTTGAAGGCCAGAATGCCGGTGGCCTGCGCCATGGCTTCCAGGATCAATACGCCAGGGAAAATCGGTTTGCCAGGGAAGTGCCCCTGGAAAAACGGCTCGTTTACGGAAACGTTCTTCACCGCACGCAGATATTTATGCTCTTCAAACTCAAGTACACGGTCAACCAGCAAGAATGGGTAACGATGAGGGAGCAGTTCCAAAATTTCTGCAATATCTAGAGTATGAGTGTCGATAGTCAAAATACTCTTCCTGTCTCTAAAATCTGATGGCATCAACAACACGGCCTGCGTTGACCCCAAAAAGGAGATCATCAGGCAGGCCGCAAATTAACAACTATTTGCGCTTTTGGCCGCCATAGAGCGACCAACGCGTTTCGTTTTTCTACCCAGTAAGGCTCAGGCGGACGGCAGTGATTAGTCTTTTCCGACTTTTCGTTCGACAGCTTTTAAGCGTTTGCTAATCTCATCGATATTCATCACCAACGCGGCGGTTTTACGCCAAACTTTGTTGGGTTGTAACGGAATGCCCGAAGAGTATACCCCAGGTTCGGTGATTGGTCGCATAACCATTCCCATTCCTGTCACTACCACCTTGTCGGCAATCTCCATGTGACCATTAATCACACTGGCGCCACCGATCTGGCAATAGCGGCCAATTTTCAGGCTGCCGGCCATGATAACGCCGCCGGCAACGGCAGTATTCTCACCAATCACCACGTTATGTGCAATCTGGCATTGGTTGTCAATGATAACACCATTCCCGATATGAGTGTTATCCAAGGCACCGCGATCGATGGTGGTGCAGGCGCCAATCTCAACGCGATCGCCGATAATCACCGTGCCCAACTGGGGAATTTTAATCCAGTTGCCACGCTCGTTGGCATAACCGAAACCATCAGCGCCGATTACCGTTCCGGCCTGAATCAGGCACTGCTGCCCGATGACCACCTCATGATAAACGGTAACGTTAGCCCAGAGACGCGTACCTGCGCCAATGTGTGCATTCTTGCCGACAAAACACCCGGGACCGATAACCACGTTATCGCCGAGTACGGCACCCGACTCAATCACCGCATTGGCACCGACGGCAACATGCTCGCCAAGCTGTGCGTCAGGAGCAATCACCGCGCTCGGCGCGATATCCTGAGCCGGAGCCGGCGTGGTGTCCATCAATTGCGCCATGCGCGCGTAGGTCAGATAAGGATTTTTCACCACCAGTGCCGCGCTGCGGCAGTGAGGCAAATCTGCTTCGGTCAGCACCACGGCGCTGGCCTGGCAGGAGGACAACCGCTCTTGATAACGGCTGTCTGACAAAAACGTGATTTGGCCCGCTTGTGCCGAATGCATAGAAGCAATGCCGGTGATGACGAGATCGCCATCACCGTGCAATTGTGCATCCAACTGCTGTGCTAAATCAGCCAGTCGAATTGAAGGCATGTTGTTATTTAACCTGTTTCAGCACGTCAGCAGTGATATCTTTTGAAGAGCCTGCGTAAGCGACGGCGTTAGCGTCGATCACCACGTCATAGCCTTCTTTGCTGGCAACAGATTTCACTGCATCCTGAATACGGCTCAGGATTTTGTTACGTTCTTCCATTTGACGACGACGGTTGTCCTGCTCAAAAGCCTGGGCTTTCTGAGAGAACTGCTCGCGTTGAGCCATCACGTCTTTTTCCAGCTTGCTGCGTTCGCTTGCCTTCATGGTAGAACCATCACGCTGCAACTTCTGCATTTTGGTTTGCAGGCTGCGTTCCATGTTCTGGAGTTCGCCCGCGCGGCCCTTGAATTCGTTTTCCAATTGTTTAGCAACGGTCTCACGTGCTGGCAACTGTTGGAAAATGCTGGAAACGTTGACGACAGCAATCTTGTCAGCTGCCTGAACGCCCGCTGAAGCAGCCATTGCTAAACCGAGGCCTGCGGCACACAACCACTTTTTCACTATAAACTCCTTACCATCACCCGTTTGTGTCATATGACACTTGAAATACACAATCTGCCAGACTTATCTCAAGACACAATGAGACTTATCTCTCTCTGCTCCGCCGACGGTCTGGCACCTGTGATTCTTAGCTACTGCTAAACCCAGAGATGAGACCCGTTACCAGGTCTTACCAATGTTAAACTGGAACTGTTCGGATTTGTCGCCTTCGTAATCCTTGAGCGGATTGGCATAAGAGAACACCAACGGCCCAAGCGGTGACATCCACTGCAATGCAATACCGGCGGAAACACGGATGTTACCCGGTTTGCTGTAGTCCGGTATGTCATAACCGGTGGTTTGACTGCTATCCCAGTTGGTATCCCACACGGTACCCGCATCGACGAACAGCGACGTGCGCACCGAGTTGGCGTACTTCTCGCTGATAAACGGCGTTGGGGTAATCAACTCCATGCTGGCCACCGCCATCGCGTTACCGCCCACCGCATCGTCGGAACCACAAATCTTGGTGCCGTTGCTGCAGCTGTAGGAGTTGGAATTGTAGTACACCGCCTTCGGACCAATGGTATTGGACTGGAAGCCACGCACGGTGCTTGAACCACCGGCATAGAAGTTCTCGTAGAACGGCATTTCCTTGCCGCCCAGACCGTCGGCATAGCCCAGACGGCCACGCCCCAGCAGAACCCAGGTACGGTCGTCGTTGATCGGCACGTACTGCACGCTGTCCAACGTCACTTTGTAGTATTCGTTGTCAGAACCAGGAATGGTGACTTTACCGTTCAAGGTGGTGCGGTTACCGGAGGTCGGGAAGTAACCACGGTCCAGATTGTTGTAAGTCCAGCCCAGGTTCAGCGTGAAATCGTCAGCCTTGTAGCTGGCGCGATCCGTGGTGTTCGGATCCTGGCCCATCGATTCGAGATAACGCCACATGGCGATCTGCGGCTGCATGTCGGACAGGCTGTTATGCACATAGCCCAGACCGGCGCGCAGCGAGTTGTTCTCGTTGATCGGGAAGCCCAGCGTGCCGTCTACACCGTAACTGCTGTTGGTATAGTCGGACAGATCCGCATCATCCGCCTTGAAGTCGTTGTAGAAGATACGACCGCCCAGACTGACACCGTCAACGGTGAAGTACGGGTTGGTGGCGGACAGTTCTGCATAGGTCTGGTAATCGTTCTTGGTGCCGCTGACGCCAACCGAGTAACCGGTACCCAGCCAGTTGTCCTGCTGCACGCCGACCTGGAAGCTGACGCCGCTTTCGGTGCCGTAGCCGACGCCGAAGTTGAAGGTACCGGTGTTGCGCTCCTTGACCTTGTAGGTCACGTCAACCTGGTCGGCGGTGCCTGGCACACGTTGGGTTTCAACGTCAACGGTTTCAAAGTAACCCAGGCGGTTCAGACGCTCTTTGCCCTGTTCGACCTGATCGTTGCCCAGCCACGCCCCTTCCATCTGACGCATTTCACGGCGCAGAACGGAATCTTTACTGGTGTCGTTGCCTTCAAACTTGATGCGACGCACATAGAAACGGTTGCCCGCATCGATGTTGACGTGCAGCTTGACGGTCTTGTCGGCGTCGTTGATTTCAGGCTGGGTCTGTACCCGCGGATAGGCATAACCGTAACGGCCCAACATCTTCTTGATGTTGTCTTCCATCTTGGTCACTTTGCTACCGTTGTACAGTTCGCCCGGCTCGATTTTGGTCAACTGGGCGACTTCGGCCGAATGGCCCGCCAGGTTGCCGTTCACCACCACGTCGGAAAGCTTGTACTGATCGCCTTCGGTAATGTTGACGGTGATGTAAATGCCTTTTTTGTCCGGCGTCAGGCTGACCTGCGTCGAATCAATGTTGAAGCGGGCATAACCGCGGTCCAGGTAGAAGCTGCGCAGGGTTTCAAGATCGCCCGCCAGTTTCTGCTTCTGGTATTTGCGATCGCCAACCACGTTCCACCACGGCACCTCATCACGCAGTTGGAAGCGTGAAATCAGCTCATCGTTGGTGAAGGCATGGTTGCCGACGATGTTGATTTGTTGAATTTTGGCGGAAACCCCTTCCGTGAACACCAGTTTCAGGTCAACACGGTTACGCGGCAACGGCGTTACCACGGCTTTCACCGAGGCGCTGTATTTACCGACGCTGTAATAGAAGTCTTCCAGGCCTTTTTCAATACTGGAGATCGTGGTGCGGTCGAGCGCCTCGCCAACCCGGACGCCAGAGGCTTCCAGGTTCTGCTTGAGCATATCGTCCTTCACCGACTTGTTACCGGAGAAGGTGATGCTGGCTATGGTAGGGCGTTCCTTAACCTGAACGATCAAGGTATTACCATCGCGCAGTACGCGCACGTCCTCGAAGTTGCCAGTGGCAAACAAGGCACGGATGGTATTACTGATATCATCGTCAGTGACGGTATCGCCTACGCGAACCGGCATGTTGAGTAACGCCGCACCGACGGCGACCCGTTGCAGGCCTTCGAAATGAATATCTTTCACTACGAACCCGTCTGCACCGTATACGGTGGCGCTGCCAAACAGCAGCGACGCTATGAGCAACTTTTTCATCGCCATCGTTGTTATGCGTTCTTCCTAACCTATCCCCGCCCCTAAAGGCGAGAAAAATCATTGAAAAGTGCAAGACCCATTAACAGCACCAACACGATCGAACCAATGCGGTAGCTGTAGTCCTGTACTCGCTCGGAAACCGGCCCACCCTTCAGCTTTTCTATCGCCAGGAAGAGGAGATGCCCACCATCTAACACCGGTAATGGGAACAGGTTGATGATACCCAGGTTAACGCTAATCAACGCCAGGAACATCAGGTAATACACGAACCCTACCCCGGCTGACGCCCCTGCTCCCTGCGCAATGGATATCGGGCCGCTCAGGTTATTCAGCTTTACATCACCGGTTATTAACTTGCCCAGCATGCTGACCGTTAACCGCATCAGCTGCCAGGTTTTGTCCCCGGCCTGATACAACGCCGGGAACGGCCCATACTGGCGAATCGTTTTGTACTCATCCGGCAGCGGCAACACCTTCGGAATAATGCCGGCAAAACCCACGCTTTTCCCTTCGCCCACCGGTTTTGTATCCGGTATCAGCGTCAAAGACAAGGGGGCGCCGTTTCTTTCAACTTCTAAAACCAGCGGTTGCCCGGGGCCGTCGTGAATGCGCTTCACCAGCGTTTGCCAACGACCCAACAGCTGCCCATCGACTTTAACGATCCTGTCACCGGCTTGCAAACCCGCTTTTTGCGCCGCGGACCCGGTTTGCACTTCGGCAAGCACCGATTCGATTTGCGGGCCACGCGGAATAATGCCCAGTGAGACCACCGGATCCTGCTTGTCTGGTTCAAAGCTCCACTGGCGCAAATCCAGGGTTTTGTTCACCAACTGCGACGAACCAAACGGCGCGACACCCACCTCGGTTTGCGTATCGCCAATTTTGGTAACCAGCGCCAAACGAACTGATTCCCAGTCAGGCGTTTCGATACCGTCAACCGACTTTAGTTCCATTCCCGGCGAAATTTGCGCCTGAGCGGCAATGGATTGAGGAGATATTTCGCCAATCACCGGACGGAAACTGGGCACGCCGATGATAAACACCAGCCAGTAGGCAAGAATGGCAAAAACAAAGTTGGCTATCGGCCCGGCGCTGACGATGGCTGCGCGCTGCCAGACGGTTTTGTTGTTGAAGGCCTGATGACGCAGCTCCGGAGCGACCGTCTCGACGCGTTCGTCGAGCATTTTCACGTAGCCGCCCAGCGGGATCAGCGCGATGACGAATTCGGTACCGTGCCGGTCGGTGCGTTGCCACAGGGCGCGGCCGAAGCCGATGGAAAAGCGTTCAACGCGGACGCCGCAGCGTCGAGCCACCCAAAAGTGCCCGAACTCATGCACGGTGATCAACACACCGAGTGCAATAATAAACGCTACCAGGTTCCAGAGCACGCTGAACATCATCCCTTCACTCCCCGTCAACGACGGATTAAAACACTAACAGCATCAGGCAGGCAAATACAGGCACGGCCGCGGTCAAACTGTCGATACGATCCAGAACCCCGCCATGGCCAGGTATCAGATGACCGCTGTCCTTGATGCCCGCTTCGCGTTTGAACATGCTCTCGGTCAGATCGCCCAGCACCGATGCCAGCGCGGCAATGATTGAACAGACCAGCAAGGTGGCCGGTATCACGTTCAATGGCGCATAGCGGCCAAACAGCCATGAAATAACTGCCGAGGTCACCAGCCCGCCGATCAACCCTTCCCAGGTTTTTCCGGGCGAGACCTTTGGTGCCAGCTTGTGCTTACCCAGCATTTTGCCGAATACGTAGGCACCTGAATCCGCTCCCCATACCAGTAGCATCACATACAGCAGCCACCAGGCACCGGTAAAATGATTTTGTTCATAGCCGAACTGGCGCAACGCCACCATGCCCCAGAAAAACGGCACGATGGTCAATACGCCAAACAGCAGCCGCAACGGGCGCGAATTACGCCACAGGGCGGCTGAGCCCGGATAGAACAGCACCAGCAGCAACGCCGCCAGCCACCAGCCCATCGACGCCCATAACGGCCCACCGACCTGCAACAGATGTACCGACTGGTGATAGGCAGGCACGCTGAGCATCATCAACGCCAGCAGGAACCCGCAGAGTATCGCTAACCAGATTCGTTGGGAACGGGAAGCAAAACCAGCCAACTGGCCCCACTCCCAGGCTGCTAACATGCATACAACCAGCGTTACCAGTGCAAATCCCACCGGCGGCAGCAAAAACAGCGCTGCGATAACGATCGGTATTAAAATCAGAGCAGTTATGAGGCGATACTTCAGCAAAAGTTCCCCCTAGGACGCATTGACGCCGATAGGTGTTGTTCCCCCGAAGCGACGCTCACGTTGTGCAAATGCATTCAGCGCACCTTCAAAGACAAGTTCATCAAAATCAGGCCAGAGTACATCAGTAAAGTAAAGCTCGGCGTAAGCTATTTGCCATAATAAAAAGTTGCTGATGCGGTGCTCACCACCGGTACGGATCACCAGATCCACCGGGGTCAGTTCGCTCATGCAGACCTGCTCGCTCAGCAATTCTTCATTAATCTGGTCCGGGCGCAGTAAACCTTCCTGCACGCGTTCGGCCAGGCGCTTCACTCCCTGAATGATATCCCAACGGCCGCCGTAGTTGGCAGCAATGTTGAGCGTAAGACCATCGTTATTTTCTGTCAGTTGCTCGGAGCGGCGGATCCGCTCCTGCAAACGTGCGCTGAAACGGCTGACATCGCCGATTACGCGCAACCTGACGTTATGTTTGTGCAGGCTTTTTACTTCGCTGTCCAGGGCTCGGACAAAAAGCTCCATTAACGCTGAGACTTCCTGTGCCGGACGATTCCAGTTCTCACTGCTGAAGGCATAAAGCGTGAGCGCATCCAAATGATGGCTGGCAGCAAAGCTAACGGCTCTACGCACCGATTTCACCCCTGCTTTATGACCGAAGACACGTAACTTGCCCTGACGTTTAGCCCAGCGTCCGTTGCCGTCCATAATGATGGCGACATGACGAGGCCCAAAGATGGACGGATTAGCCTCTTGTTGATTTTCGGACGACATAACGCGTACTTATTTCCTCAATAGAAACACAAAAGCTTTTCCGGAGCACAGGCCCTTGCGCGCAAAAAAAGCCGTGTGCCCGACACGGCTTTTCAGTCTGCACGTCCTGAGCATGCCGATGATATTCGGAATGCAAATGGCTTTTCGACCGCCAATCAGGCCTTTATTCAACGGCATAACCGTTGGCAGGTGGCGCAGACTATATCACCTCAGCGAGGCCTGAACAAACAGGCCACGGCGGTGCGCGCAATTTACGAACAAAATTGAACCGTATTGCCAATCAGGCGCGCAGTTGCCGCACCAGATCGGTGGCCACATCACGCGCCTGACGATCAATGTCTAAGACCGCGTCGACGCACGTCGGTTCCTGCAAAGCCAAACCTTCGACGACTTTTTGGTTAACCGTGGCAATATCGGTAAAGCGAATCTGCGTCTGCAAAAACGCCGCCACCGCCACTTCGTTGGCGGCATTGAGCGCGGTGGTCGCCGCCTGCCCGGCATCACAGGCAGCAATCGCCAGATGCAGGCAGGGATAACGTTCACGCTCGGGCTCGGCGAAGGTCAGCGCGCCAATGCGGCAGAAATCCAGGGCAGCGACGCCGGAATTGACCCGCTGTGGATACGCCATCGCATGGGCTATCGGCGTACGCATGTCCGGGGTTCCCAGTTGCGCCAGTACGCTGCCGTCGGCATAGCGTACCATCGAATGGATCACCGATTGCGGATGCAGAATCACTTCCATCTGTTCGGCTGAAGCATTGAACAGCCAGCGGGCTTCAATGTATTCCAGACCTTTATTCATCATGGTGGCGGAATCGACCGAGATCTTGCGTCCCATTGACCAGTTTGGATGGGCACAGGCCTGATCCGGCGTCACCGCGGCAAACTGCGCCAGCGGCAGGGTACGGAACGGGCCGCCAGAACCGGTCAACACGATGCGTGACACACCATGATCTTCTAATGAAGAGTACCCCAACTGTCGCTGGATGCTCTCAGGTAAACTCTGAAAAATGGCGTTATGTTCGCTATCGAGCGGCAATAACTGGCTGCGACTCTTGCGTACCGCATCCATAAACAGGCGACCGCAGGTGACCAGCGATTCCTTATTGGCCAACAATACCTGTTTGCCGGCGCGGATCGCCGCCAGCGTGGGCAGCAGCCCGGCAGCGCCGACAATGGCGGCAGTGACCTGATCGACGTCGTCCAGCGCCGCCAGTTCGCACGCTGCCTCCACGCCTGCCAACACGTCGGTTGCGACACCGTTTTCCGCCAGGATACGGCGCAATTCCCGCGCGGAGGCTTCATCGGCCATGGCGGCATATGCCGGGCGGAACTCCAGACACTGCTCTGCCATTACCGCCACATTGCGGCCGGCAACCAGCGCCTTGATGGCGAAACGTTCGGAATTTTCCCTGACAACGGCCAGCGTGCTGGTGCCGACAGAGCCGGTGGAACCAAGAATAGTCAGTTGCTTCATGAGTTCGCTCTGAATAACTGTCTGAGGAGATCGGAGGTGTTCCAGTGTGAAACCTTGTACACCCGTTGTCATGATCTTTCAGTACGATGTAACGGGATCTGCGCCACAAAAAACAAAGCGCCGCCTGGGCGACGCCTGTTTCTCGTGCAAGCCGATTAGAACTCCATCAGCTCTTTTTCTTTATCTGCCAGAGCGGCATCGACCAGCTTGATATAAGCATCGGTCATTTTCTGAACATCGTCTTGCGCGCGACGTTCTTCGTCTTCGCTGATTTCCTTGTCTTTCAACAGCGCCTTGATCTTATCGTTGGCGTCACGGCGAACGTTACGCACCGACACACGGCCCTGCTCTGCTTCACCGCGTACCACCTTGATCAGATCCTTACGGCGTTCTTCGGTCAGTGCCGGCAGTGGCACACGAATGTCGGAACCGGCAGACGACGGGTTCAGGCCAAGGTCGGAAGACATGATGGCCTTTTCGACCGCCGGGCTCAGCGAGCGGTCAAACACGTTGATTTTCAGCGTACGGGAATCTTCCACGGTGATGCTGGCCAATTGGCGCAGCGGCGTGGCAGCGCCGTAATACTCCACCATAATACCGTCGAGAATGCTTGGCGAAGCGCGGCCGGTGCGGATTTTGCTGATTTGGTTTTTGAATGCTTCAACGCTTTTTTCCATGCGTGTGTCAGCATCTTTTCTGATGTCGTTAATCACGTTGCGAACCCTTGAAAGCTGGTTACTTGGCAGGCCATTTTCCCCCTGGGTATTCCATCGCACATCACCGCTGGCTGCAACGTTGATCCTGGCGCTTAACGCTCCAAGCGCCGAAGTCCCGTACTGCCGACAAGATGCGCGGTGAAATCCTTTGGGTAGGTAATTATAGCCCGTGAATTTTACTCAAGGGGAACAGACGGCGCGGCGCACCGTCACTCCCCGCTAAATCAGGTTGAACGGCAATTATTTGCCGATCAGCGTACCTTCGTTTTCGCCCATCACGACGCGGCGCAGCGCGCCCGGCTTGTTCATGTTGAACACGCGAATCGGCAGACCGTGATCGCGCGCCAGCGTAAAGGCGGCCAGATCCATCACTTTCAGTTCGCGTTCCAGCACGTCTTGATAGGTTAACTGTTCGTACAACGTCGCATCCGGGTTTTTAACCGGATCTGCGGAGTATACACCATCTACTTTAGTCGCTTTCAACACCACATCGGCTTCAATTTCGATCCCACGCAGGCAGGCAGCAGAGTCAGTGGTGAAAAACGGGTTGCCGGTACCGGCAGAGAAGATAACCACACGGTTATTACGCAGCAGGCTGATTGCCTCTGCCCAGCTGTAGTTGTCGCACACGCCGTTCAGCGGAATGGCGGACATCAGGCGGGCGTTCACATAGGCACGGTGCAGTGCATCACGCATAGCCAGGCCGTTCATCACGGTAGCCAGCATTCCCATGTGGTCGCCCACTACGCGGTTCATGCCGGCTTGCGCCAGGCCCGCGCCGCGGAACAGGTTGCCACCGCCAATAACTACGCCCACTTGAATTCCCAGTTCGACCAGCTCTTTTACTTCCTGAGCCATGCGATCCAAAACGCTAGCGTCGATACCAAATCCTTCTGCGCCTTGCAGGGCTTCGCCACTCAGTTTGAGCAGGATACGCTGATATACGGGTTTTGCATTGGTTGCCATGGTTATTCTGTCCTAAGCAGCAGTAATGGTATTGGAGGTTTCAGCCGATGAAATGCGCCTGCGCAGAGTATAACCCGGCAGGGCCGCCATCGGTGTAAATCTGGCTGGAGTAACACATACCCGACAGCATTTTTTATGAGGGGTATAAAATGGAACCGCCCGGAGGCGGTCCCATTAACAGGCATTAAGACTGTTTGCTCATTGCTGCAACTTCGGCAGCAAAGTCGGCTTCAACTTTCTCGATGCCTTCGCCCACTTCGAAGCGGATGAAGTTAATCACGTCAGCGTTGTGCTCTTTCAGCACCTGGCCAACGGTTTTGCTTGGTTCGATAACGAAAGGCTGACCGGTCAGAGAAACTTCGCCGGTGAATTTCTTCATGCGGCCTTCAACCATTTTCTCAGCGATTTCTTTCGGCTTGCCAGACTGCATCGCGATGTCCAGCTGAACCTGGTACTCTTTTTCTACCACGTCGGCAGACACGTCTTCAGGCTTGACGAATTCTGGCTTGCTGGCAGCAACGTGCATGGCAATTTGTTTAACCAGTTCTTCGTTAGCGCCTTTAGCGGCAACCAGAACACCGATACGCGCGCCGTGCAGGTAGCTGCCCAGCACGTCGCCTTCCAGAATGGAAACGCGACGAATATTGATGTTTTCACCGATTTTTGCCACCAGAGCAACGCGTTCTTCTTCGAACTGTGCCTTCAGGACTTCAACGTCGGTTACTTTGCCAGCAACGGCTGCGTCCAGCACTTTGTCAGCAAATGCCTGGAAACCGGCATCTTTGGCAACGAAGTCGGTCTGGCAGTTAACTTCCAGGATCACGCCGAAGTTGCCTTCGATCTTGGTTTTGATCACGCCGTCAGCAGCCACGTTGCCTGCTTTTTTCGCCGCTTTGATCGCGCCAGACTTACGCATGTTTTCGATTGCCAGCTCGATGTCGCCGTTGGATTCAACCAGCGCTTTCTTACAATCCATCATGCCTGCGCCGGTACGCTCACGCAGTTCTTTTACCAGAGCAGCGGTAATATCAGCCATTTCTTTATTCCTCGGTTATCTCGCTCGGAGATTTACCCTTCGTCTTTCGCGTCACCGCGGCGTTGGCTGCCTTTTCTCACCTTGACCACCTGGCTCGCCAGGCGCCTGGAGATTCGTGCAGTCTCCGCTCTGCCGCAACCCGAAATCTTTTGGGCAGGGTTCTCATTTAGATAAGCAAAGGGGGCCTTTAAGGGGCCCCCCTAACCAACATATGTCAATACCTGGTTAATAAGGGCTCGAGTTCGAGCTTGCCTTATTATTCAGCTTCTACGAAGCTTTCTTCCGCCTGAACGGCCAGATCTTGAGAACGACCTTCACGGACGGCAGCAGCAACGGCGGTCAGGTACAGGTTAACTGCACGGATTGCGTCGTCGTTGCCTGGGATGATGAAGTCAACGCCGTCTGGATCGGAGTTGGTATCAACGATAGAGAATACCGGGATACCCAGGTTGTTGGCTTCTTTGATCGCGATGTGTTCGTGATCGGCATCGATAACGAACAGAGCGTCTGGCAGACCACCCATGTCCTTGATACCACCCAGAGAGTTTTCCAGCTTGTCCAGTTCACGAGTGCGCATCAGCGCTTCTTTCTTGGTCAGCTTGTCGAAGGTGCCGTCTTGAGACTGAGTTTCCAGATCTTTCAAACGTTTGATGGACTGACGAACGGTTTTCCAGTTAGTCAGCATGCCGCCCAACCAGCGATGGTTCACGAAGAACTGGTCGCAGTTGTTTGCAGCTTCTTTTACCGCTTCGCTTGCAGCGCGTTTGGTACCAACGAACAGGATCTTGCCTTTACGGGAAGAGATCTTGGTCAACTCAGCCAGAGCTTCGTTGAACATTGGTACGGTTTTTTCCAGGTTGATGATGTGAACCTTGTTACGAGCGCCGAAGATGAAAGGCTTCATTTTCGGGTTCCAGTAACGGGTTTGGTGACCGAAGTGTACACCAGCCTGGAGCATGTCGCGCATGGAAACAGTTGCCATGATTAAACCTCTATAGATTAGTTGGGGTTATGCCTCCACGTATCCCATAACGCCGACCCCAGCATGACGATGTCACCCGAGGCACCCCGGCGGATGTGCCGATACGTGTGTGTTATTTACACAATGTGAGTGCAGTTAAAGTATTTTCGGCCATATCTGTCGTCGTCACAAGAACGAACTCACCGATCGCCGGCGCGCTTTATACCATAAACCGACCACACACTCCAACTTTTGTTGCATTATCGTCGCGTTGCGGCCAGGCCGCGCGCAAATGAAATTTGGCAGCCTATCGGCGGGCTGATACCATAAGAGACTGCTTCCTATTCTTATTGTTGTCGGCATTATCGACACTCCTGCGGACGAATTTCATGGCAATTTCTATCAAAACCCCTGATGACATCCAAAAAATGCGCGTGGCCGGCCGTCTGGCTGCCGAAGTGCTGGAAATCATCGAACCCCACGTCAAACCCGGTGTCACCACCGGCGAGCTGGATCGCATCTGCCACCAGTACATCACCGAAAAACAGCAGGCCATCTCTGCCTGCCTGGGCTATCACGGCTTCCCAAAATCGGTGTGCATTTCTGTCAACGAAGTGGTGTGCCACGGCATCCCAAGCGATGACAAGTCGCTGAAAGACGGCGATATCGTCAACATCGACGTTACCGTCATCAAAGACGGCTGGCATGGCGATACCTCTAAAATGTTCCTGGTGGGCAAACCGACCATTCTGGGTGAGCGTCTATGCCGCGTCACGCAGGAAAGCCTGTATCTGGCGTTGAAAATGGTCAAGCCGGGCATTCGCCTGCGCACGCTGGGCAAAGCCATCCAGCAATTCGTCGAAGCGGAAAAATTCTCCGTGGTGCGTGAATATTGCGGGCACGGTATCGGCGAAGTATTCCACGAAGAACCGCAGGTGTTGCATTACGACGCCGACGACGGTGGCGTGGTGCTGCAGGCCGGTATGGCGTTCACCATTGAACCGATGGTCAACGCCGGTGATTACCGTATCCGCACCATGAAAGATGGCTGGACGGTAAAAACCAAGGATCGCAGCTTGTCGGCGCAGTATGAGCATACTATTGTGGTCACTGATAACGGCTGCGAAATAATGACGTTGCGCAAGGATGACACCATCCCCAACATCATTACGCATGAGATGTAAGTGCGGCGTCAACGCACTGCGAATGCATGACAGGCCGGCTTACGCCGGCCTTTTTTATGGGCCATCAAATGTCAGATAACTTCCGTGAACAGACCGCCCCGGTAACCTCTCCGCAGGCCGCACCAATGCAACCTGACTACCCCAACGTCTACGGCGATGAGGAAATCAACTGCGCCGCATTAAAACAGCGGCTGGAACAGTTTCAGCTATGGCTGGCGGCGGCATTTGACGCCGGTTCGAGCGCCGAAAGCCTGGTGGCGGCGCGCAGCGAGTTTATCGATCGCCTGTTGCGCCGGCTATGGACCTTCTACGGCTTCGACACGCTGACCGAAACCGCGCTGGTCGCGGTCGGCGGCTACGGCCGCGGTGAACTGCATCCCTTGTCGGACATTGATGTGCTGGTGCTGAGCCAGCAACGCCTCAACGACGGCCAGGCGGCACGCGTCGGCGAATTCATCACCCTGCTGTGGGATCTGAAACTGGAAGTCGGCCACAGCGTGCGTACGCTGGAAGAATGCCTGCTGGAAGGCCTGGCGGACTTGACCGTGGCCACCAATCTGATCGAATCGCGCATGATCTGCGGTGACGTCGCGCTGTTCCTGCAAATGCAGAAGCACATTTTCAGCGACGGTTTCTGGCCGTCGCCGCAATTCTTCCATGCAAAAATTGCCGAACAGCAGGAGCGCCACCAGCGCTATCACGGCACCAGCTACAATCTGGAACCCGACATCAAAAGCAGCCCCGGTGGCCTGCGGGATATCCACACCCTGCTGTGGGTCGCCCGCCGTCACTTCGGCGCCACCTCGCTTGACGAAATGGTCGGCTTCGGCTTTTTGACTCAGGCGGAACGCAACGAACTGAACGAATGCCAGAGCTTCCTGTGGCGCATTCGCTTCGCGCTGCACCTGATGTTGACGCGCTACGACAATCGGCTGTTGTTCGACCGCCAGCTCAGCGTGGCGCAACTGCTGCGTTACCAAGGCGAAGGCAACGAGCCGGTTGAACGCATGATGAAAGATTTCTACCGCATGACGCGTCGCGTCGGCGAACTCAATCACATGCTGCTGCAGCTGTTTGACGAGGCGATTCTGGCCCTGGACGCCACGGAAAAACCGCGACCGCTGAACGATGATTTCCAACTGCGCGGCGCCTTGATCGATCTGCGTGATGAAACGCTGTTTATCCGCCAGCCGGAAGCCATTATGCGGATGTTTTACCTGATGGTGCGTAACCGCGAGATCAAGGGCATCTATTCCACGACCGTGCGCCAGCTGCGCCATGCGCGCCGCCATCTTAAACAGCCGCTGTGTACCATTGCACAAGCGCGCGAACTGTTTATGGCGATCCTGCGCCATCCGGGCGCGGTATCGCGTGCGCTGGTGCCAATGCATCGCCACAGCGTGCTGTGGGCCTACATGCCGCAGTGGGGCAAAATCGTCGGCCAGATGCAGTTCGATCTGTTCCATGCCTATACTGTAGATGAACACACCATCCGCGTGCTGCAAAAGCTGGAAAGCTTTGCCGATGAAGAGACCCGCCCGCGCCACCCGCTGTGCGTCGAACTGTATCCGCGCCTGCCGCATCCGGAACTGTTGCTGATCGCCGCGTTGTTCCACGACATCGCCAAAGGGCGCGGCGGCGATCATTCGATACTCGGCGCGCAGGACGTGATCGAGTTCGCCGAACTGCACGGCCTGAACTCGCGCGAAACCCAACTGATTTCCTGGCTGGTGCGCTGCCACCTGCTGATGTCTGTCACCGCACAGCGCCGCGATATTCAGGACCCGACCGTCATTCAGCAATTCAGCGCCGAAGTGCAAAGCGAAACGCGGCTGCGCTATCTGGTGTGCCTGACGGTAGCCGATATCTGCGCCACCAATGAAACACTGTGGAACAGCTGGAAGCAGAGTCTGTTGCGCGAACTGTATTTCGCCACCGAAAAACAGCTGCGTCGCGGCATGCAAAACAGCCCGGATCTGCGTGAGCGCGTGCGCCACCACCGTTTGCAGGCGCTGGCTCTGCTGCGCATGGACAATATCGACGAGGAGGCGCTGCACCGCATCTGGAGCCGTTGCCGCGCCGATTATTTCCTGCGTCATTCGCCAAACCAGCTGGCCTGGCATGCCCGCCACCTGCTGGTGCATGACTCCACCCAGCCGCTGGTACTGGTCAGCCGGCAGGCGACGCGCGGCGGCACCGAGATCTTTATCTGGAGCCCGGACCGCCCTTACCTGTTTGCCGCCGTCGCCGGCGAAATGGATCGCCGCAATCTCAGCGTGCACGACGCCCAGATCTTCACCAATCGCGACGGTATGGCGATGGATACCTTTATCGTACTGGAGCCGGACGGCAGCCCACTGGCGCAGGATCGCCACGCAGCAATTCAGCAGGCGCTGCTGCAGGCCATTACCCTACGGGATTACCAGCCGCCGCGGGTGCGCCGCCCCTCGTCAAAACTGCGGCATTTCAGCGTGCCGACCGAAACCAGTTTCCTGCCAACCCACACCGATCGGCGTAGCTACCTCGAATTGACCGCGCTGGATCAGCCCGGTCTGCTGGCCCGGGTCGGCGAAGTGTTCGCCGATCTGGGGCTTTCACTGCACGGCGCGCGCATTTCCACCATCGGCGAACGGGTTGAAGACTTGTTTATCCTGGCGGACGGCGATCGGCGAGCCTTGAATGCCGAGACGCGCAGAAAGTTGGAACAACGGTTGACAGAGGCCCTCAATCCAAACGATAAAATGTGATATACCCATCATCTTGCAAACGGCAGCGTTGTTGGCTGCCCTTACTCACCCCAGTCACTTACTGACGTAAGTACTGGGGACTCGTGCGGCTGCCGCCTAACCGCCACTCGAAATCTTTTGGGTAAACAAGTAACCTTTAGCTAAACATTATCAGGACGAGAACAGAATGCAGCAATTACAGAACGTTATTGAAAGCGCCTTCGAACGCCGTGCAGACATCACGCCGGCAAACGTAGACAGCGTCACGCGCGAAGCGGTAAACCAGGTCATCGGCCTATTGGACAGCGGCGCGCTGCGCGTGGCCGAAAAGATCGACGGCCAGTGGGTCACGCATCAATGGCTGAAGAAAGCGGTGCTGCTCTCTTTCCGCATTAATGACAACATCGTGATGGACGGTGCCGAAACCCGCTATTACGACAAGGTGCCAATGAAGTTTGCCGACTACGACGAAGCGCGTTTCCAGCAAGAGGGCTTCCGCGTTGTGCCACCGGCCAGCGTACGCCAGGGCGCGTTTATCGCACGCAATACCGTATTGATGCCGTCCTATGTCAACATCGGTGCTTACGTTGACGAAGGCTCGATGGTCGATACCTGGGCTACCGTCGGCTCTTGCGCACAGATCGGTAAAAACGTTCACCTGTCCGGCGGCGTCGGCATCGGCGGCGTACTGGAACCGTTACAGGCCAACCCGACCATCATTGAAGACAACTGCTTCATCGGCGCACGCTCGGAAGTGGTCGAAGGCGTGATCGTCGAAGAAGGCTCGGTGATCTCCATGGGGGTTTACCTCGGCCAGAGCACCAAGATTTACGATCGCGAAACCGGCGAAGTGCATTACGGTCGCGTACCGGCCGGCTCGGTGGTGGTTTCCGGCAACCTGCCATCGAAAGACGGTTCCTACAGCCTGTACTGTGCGGTCATTGTGAAGAAAGTGGACGCCAAAACGCGCGGTAAAGTCGGTATTAATGAGTTATTACGCACTATCGACTAAACTTGAACGGCGGGTGATTCACCCGCTATTTTTTTGCCTTGATGCCAGTCACAGTCGCAGTACCGTCTTTTCACCATAATAAACCGTGAAATAAACACCATTAGAGGGGCGCTGTATGTACGATAACTTGAAAAGCTTGGGTATAAATCAACCGGAAGATGTCGATCGTTATAGCCTGCGACAGGAAGCCAATAACGATATTCTCAAGATTTATTTCCGCAAGGATAAAGGCGAGTTCTTCGCCAAGAGCGTGAAATTCAAATATCCACGTCAGCGCAAAACCGTGGTGGCGGACAACGCAGGACAGGGTTACAAGGAAATCCACGAGATCAACCCGAACCTGCGCTATGTGATCGACGAACTGGACCAGCTGTGCCAACGCGATCAGGTCGAAGTCGATCTGAAACGCAAGATCCTGGAAGATCTGCGTCATCTGGAAGGCGTGGTCTCGAACAAAATCGCCGAGATCGAATCCGATCTGGAGAAGTTGACCCGCGGTAAGTAAAAATTATAGCCCTCTGGTTATTCGAGGGCTAGTTTCACCAGCTATAACCGAGTATTGGCAATGACGGTTAAATGATGCACCGTCGACGCTGACAAATTTACCCTTTCCTTTACATCAAAGCCGGTTAATCATATATCGCGTCACAACGTTATTTCCATGCCATAAACCACGCTCTGTTTTATGACCAGTACTCCACTGGCAATCGATATACCGTGGGATATTTATTAGCGAAAAAACATACGCCAGTTAACGATAAAAATATCCGTTGTTTTTATATATTTTAATTAATCAGCCTATTACTTCCCATTCCTCTAGGTTATATATTTCACTCAATCAACTCACTGCTGAATATACATTGAAAGCAACTCTTATTTATGTCGCCACCTCGATGATAGCTATACATTATTTATGTGATAGAACCAAAAAAATAAAGAGCATGCAGCAGCTCAAGCCTGATCAAATTGGCCTTGTCCGCGGTGGAGATACCGATTCTGGCTATGAAGGCCGCGGTTATTCAGCGGTCACGAGTGATACAACACCGGGAGCAATTGCAGGTGGTTGCCGTTCAAGGTTTACCTGGTGGAGCAGCGGGTGTTGGAATAGGAGCTGGCGTGATTGAAGCGACTCGATTTTATAATATAAATTGTGGTGATAATAATTCAGGAACACTGGGTGGGAATTCGAGTCGCAACAGCGTTAATGGACAATGCCGCGGGTAATTCAAGTTCAGAATAAATTAAGGCGCGAATCATGGATTAACGCGCCTTTTTTATTATTTCAGCAACGTGCCCCAATGCTCTACCCAAGGGCAGGACACCACTTCCGGTTCCGGCAGTTCTATGGCGTCAATTTCCAGCATCTCGCCTATCCGGGTCGCGCCCTGCTCTTGCAACAGTGCATCAAACGCCCGACCGGCGCCACAGAAGTTATCGTAGCTGCTGTCACCGAGAGCGATCAGGCCATATTTCAGTTCCGGTTGAAAACCAACCTCATCGCGAATGGCAGCAAACAGCGGTGCGATGCTGTCCGGCAAATCGCCTTGTCCGGTCGTTGAGGTAATCACCAGCGCATAATGCTGGCGATAATACTGCCAGGCTTCGAGCGTGCCTTCTTCGAACAGCTTGACCTCGTGGCCCTGCTCGCCAAGGATAGTTTCCGCTTCTTCCGCTACCAGCAAAGCATTGCCATACACCGTTCCAACGAAAATACCGACCTGAGCCATCGCTCCAACTCCCTTCCTGAACTGTAAAAAATTACCGGCTATCCTGACCGCTCGCGGTTGGAAACTCAACCCCGGCAAGCTCGGGTAGCACAGATAGCCAGCCAAACTGTGACATTACCCGCTGCCAGGTGTCATCCCAGCGCGCGGAAATGCATAACGGCTGGCCGGTCACCGGGTGTGTGAATTGCAAATGGCTGGCGTGCAGCATCAGCCGCGAACTGCCAAAATGCTGTGCCATACCGCGATTTTGCCGCAGGTCACCGTGCTTGCTGTCGCCGATAATCGGATGGCGCAGGTGCGTCATATGGCGCCGCAACTGATGTTTACGCCCGGTTTCCGGCTGCAGCTCCATCAGACTGTAGCGTGCGCTGTCATAACGGCCAATCGCCACCGGCATTTCGACCTGTGCCAGCGGCCGATAATGCGTGACCGCCGGCTGCGGCTCCTTGTCCTGCTCGGCAAACTTATCGGCAATCTTGTCCCTTTCCTGGGTCAGTGGATAATCCAGCCGCGCGCCTTGCGTAACAAAACCACGCACCACCGCATGATAGGTTTTCTGCACCTGATGCTGCTCAAACTGCTGTGACAGCAGGTGGGCCACCTCGCTGGATAGCGCCATCAGCAACACGCCGGAGGTCGGGCGGTCGAGACGATGCACGGTGAACACGTGCTGGCCAATTTGATCGCGCACGGTTTGCATCACGAAGACCGTTTCACGGCTGTCGAGCCAGCTGCGGTGCACCAGCCAACCTGCCGGCTTGTTTACCGCTACCAGGTATTGATCCTGATAAAGAATTTCAAGCATTAGCCGGGCTCTTTATTCAGCGTATTGTCCAGACGCTGCAACAGCACCAGCAGCGGCAGACAGTTTGGCTGCTTGTCTTTCAGCGCTTCCTCGAAATACGGCGTAATGGCAAAGCGGGTCGGCAACGGCGCACCGGCGTCCAGCAACGCATACATCCGCGGCAACAGCACCCATTGCAGCCACTCTTCCGCCAACATGCTGTCGACGCAAAATGGCTCGGTGCTGCTGAACGCTTCAGGCGCAGGCGGCGACACCTGCCACAACGCCAAATCCCGCATGGATTGTTCTATCGCCTGCAAATCGTGGCGAACCTGATTTTGTATACTCATCTGCATTCCCGATCCGGTTAAACCATGGTAATCAGCGCGCTGGCTGAAAGGCGGCAGAGCATAGCATTTAACCTGTTATAGCCCAAATGCCAATGTCGAGCGTCGCCAGGGGAAATTTCATCTGGTGGCGTTCAGCGGCGCACGGCACAATAGATGCCCAAATACACCCACAAGATGAAACTCATGTCGCTTAACATCTCAACCAAACCTCACGCCACCCCAGGCAAGGCGATGCTGGCCTCGGTGACGGGCTACGCCATGGACGGCTTCGATCTGCTTATCCTGGGCTTTATGCTGCCGGTGATCTCCAGCGAACTGGGGCTGAGCTCATCAGAAGCTGGTTCACTGGTGACCTGGACACTGATTGGTGCGGTGCTGGGCGGAGTGATCTTCGGTCATCTGAGCGACCGCTTCGGCCGGATCCGCGTTTTGACCATCACCATCCTGATGTTTTCATTGTTCACCGGCTTGTGCGCGGTCGCGGTCGGTTACTGGGATCTGCTGGCTTATCGGACGCTGGCAGGCATCGGTCTGGGCGGCGAGTTCGGCATCGGCATGGCGCTGATCGCCGAAGCCTGGCCGGCAGAAAAACGCAATCGTGCATCGGCCTACGTCGGTATGGGCTGGCAACTCGGCGTGCTGGCTGCCGCCTTTCTCACGCCGCTGCTGCTAACGCATATCGGCTGGCGCGGCATGTTCCTCGTCGGTTTGCTGCCGGCGCTGGCGTCCTTCCTGATCCGTCGAACCATGGGCGAACCAGAAGAGTTTGCCCGTAACAAAAGCGACGACACGCCGCTCTCCTTTACCCAGCGACTCAGGCTGCTGTTCAGGGATCGCGCCACCGGTCGCGCCAGCATCGGTATTTTTATTCTTTGTTCGGTGCAAAACTTCGGTTATTACGGCCTGATGATATGGATGCCGACCTATCTGGCCAAAAACTTTGGCTTCTCGTTAACCAAATCCGGTATCTGGACCGCCGTTACGGTCATCGGTATGACCTTCGGTATCTGGCTGTTCGGCGTGCTGGCCGATCGCTTCGCGCGCTGGAAGATCTTTGTGGTTTACCAAATTGGCGCGGTGGTGATGGTGGTCTGTTACGCACAGCTCAGCGATCCGCTGTTGATGCTGTTCGCCGGTGCGGTGATGGGATTGTTTGTTAACGGCATGATCGGCGGCTATGGCGCATTGATTTCAGACATCTATCCAGTACAGGTGCGCGCCACCGCACAGAACATATTGTTCAACCTGGGGCGTGGCGTCGGCGGGCTTGGGCCTTTGGTGATTGGCGCGTTGGTGACGCAGGTCTCCTTCACCGCTGCCATCACACTGCTGGCAGTCATCTATCTGTTGGATATCTACGCCACACTGTGCCTGCTGCCGAAAAAGCACGGCAATGGCGATACCCTGGGGGCAATTGGCTGATCCGCAGGCCATGCCGGCCAACGGCATGGCGCCCGCTGAGCTATGACGGGCAAAAAATTGGGGGCACTGCGTTAACAGTGCCCCCGGTTCGTTTTATAGCTATCCCGCTACGCAGTGTGCTCCCTGCTCAATCCTTGAAAACTTTTCCTTCGGCCATCCTGACCAGACAATCCTTGCCGTATTCCTTTAAACGTCAGCCTGACGAGGTTCCGTGGTCTTCCTGACCCGCCGACCATCCTGTGCCGGTTCTCAATCTCCATCCTGGAGGTGTCCCTGGTTTCATGCCTGAAACATCCTGAGCATCATCCTGACGCCATCCCTGTCACTCTTCACTGAGTGCATCCACTTCTTCATCCTGAAGCCTGCATCATCCTGACGCATCCTGCTCCAACCATCATCCATCCGGTAGGCATAAGATCGCCTAATTCCATGCGGATCACAAGGGCTTGTAAAAGCATTACGTCAAAAATTGCGCCAAGAGTTATCTTAAGAGAAAGTTAACTATTTGATACACCTGGCAATAAATCAAATTTTGCGTTAACGCGATATGAAATTAAAAGCGATCTCGCACAACTCTTGTGAGAGATCTCTCACACGGCACGGCACGATTTAACCTCAGTCGCGCAATGTTGGCCGCAATGCATCCAAAAAATTGCCCAGACTGGCCGCCAACAAGGTACGCTTATCGCTGCCAAACTGTTCAAGCACCACGTTGCCGCTGACGTTGCACAGCGACACCACGGCCATCTCGGAGTCGGTAGTGGCTAAAAACAGCGTCGGCGACAGTTTCAGGCGCTTTTGCGTCACCAAATGGCCGATCAGGTTTTCCTGCAGGCGAATAAAGTCCTCGTCGCTCCATACCTGCAAAAGACAAAGCTGGTGCTCGCCGAACTGCGCGCTCATATCGCCAGCGAATTGCCGGGTATAAAAAGCGTGGATGTCCGGTTGCAAACGCAACGCCATTGCCGTTTCGACCTTTTCCAGCGTCGCGTCGGCAGGCGTGAACGGCTGCGGCAGCCACAACACCGCGTCCTCACGGTTTTCAACGATGCATGGCGAAGCAACGCCATACAGTTCGCAGCTTGCCGGCGCATGACCGCGCTCCTGCTGCCAAAGCGCCACATAGCGCTGGGTAAATTCACGCAGGGCGTGCGTTACTTGATGATCCATATTTCCTCTCGCATACGCTAAACTGGCTGCCATTGTACCTCGCTAACTTTAAGGTGACAGCAGATGTCCTCTCATCAAGATCATCAGGCATTATCGGGCCTGACGCTCGGCAAGCCGACGGCCTATCACGACCACTATGACGCGGCGCTGCTGCAACCGGTGCCACGCAGCATGAACCGTGAACCTCTGGGCCTGTATCCGGACAACCTGCCGTTCCACGGTGCAGACATCTGGACACTGTACGAACTCTCCTGGCTGAACAACAACGGTCTGCCGCAGGTTGCCGTGGGAGAAATCAGCCTCGATGCCGCCAGCGTGAACCTGATCGAGTCCAAAAGCTTTAAGCTGTACCTTAATAGCTTCAACCAGACGCGCTTTGCCGACTGGGAAACGGTGCGCAACACCCTGCAACGCGATCTGGCCGCCTGCGCGCAAGGCGGCATCGAGGTGGCACTCTACCCGCTGGATCGGCTGGAAGGTCAGCCTATCGCTGGTTTGCGCGGCGAATGCATCGATCGGCAGAACATCACCATCGACAACTATCAGTTCAACGCCGATTATCTGCAAAATGCCGCCGGCACGCAGACGGTAGAAGAAACGCTGGTCAGCCATCTGCTGAAGTCGAATTGCCTGATCACCAATCAGCCGGATTGGGGTTCGGTGCAGATCTGCTATCGTGGCCCGCAGATCGATCGCGAAGCATTGCTGCGCTATTTAGTGTCGTTCCGACATCATAACGAGTTCCATGAACAATGCGTTGAACGTATCTTCAATGACATCATGCGTTTTTGCCAACCGCAGCAGCTGTCGGTCTATGCACGTTATACCCGCCGTGGCGGGCTGGACATCAATCCGTGGCGCAGCAATGGGCAATTTTCACCGTCACATGGCCGTCTGGCACGCCAATAATGCGAAGCGCTGCTCAACAACTGAGCTAACGGTAGCGTTACGTTGGTAAAAATCAGGGGACAGCGGTAAGGTTAAATAAGGACCAGCGCAGCAAAGCGCCCCTTGGCGTGCAAAGTGACAGCCTTACCGCCGTGTGCGAAAAGCCCATTTACAATAATCGATGCTGTTCTGCTGCCGTATGGATTACTACCGCCCCATATTGGGTGCAAAGGAGTTACCTTGATTACACATATCAGCCCACTTGGCTCGATGGATTTGTTGTCGCAGTTGGAAGTCGACATGCTGAAGCGCACTGCCAGCAGCGACCTGTATCGTTTGTTCCGCAACTGTTCGCTGGCGGTGCTGAACTCCGGCAGCCAGACCGACAACAGCAAACAGCTGCTGTCGCGTTATGAAACCTTTGATATCAACGTACTGCGCCGCGAACGCGGGGTAAAACTGGAGCTGGTCAACCCGCCGGAGGAGGCCTTTGTCGACGGGCGCATCATTCGCTCGCTGCAAGCCAACCTGTTCGCCGTACTGCGCGATATCCTGTTTGTTCATGGTCAGTTGGTCAACGCCGGCCGCTTCCAGCATCTGAACCTGGAGAACTCCGCACATATCACCAACCTGGTGTTTTCCATTCTGCGCAACGCGCGCACGCTGCACCTCGACGAAGATCCAAACATGGTGGTGTGCTGGGGCGGCCACTCGATCAACCCGACCGAATACCTGTATGCGCGCAAGGTCGGTAGCGAGCTGGGTCTGCGTGAACTGAATATCTGCACCGGCTGCGGGCCGGGTGCCATGGAAGCGCCAATGAAGGGTGCAGCGGTCGGACACGCCCAGCAACGCTACCGCAACAGTCGTTTCATCGGTATGACCGAACCGTCGATCATTGCCGCCGAACCGCCTAACCCGCTGGTGAACGAACTGGTCATCATGCCGGATATCGAAAAACGTCTGGAAGCCTTTGTGCGTATCGCGCACGGCATCATCATTTTCCCAGGTGGCGTCGGTACGGCAGAAGAGTTGCTGTATCTGCTGGGTATACTGATGAATCCGGAAAACAGCGACCAGGTACTGCCGCTGATCCTCACCGGGCCGAAAGAAAGCGCCGATTACTTCCGCGTACTGGACGAGTTCATCATGAATACCCTGGGCGATGAAGCACGCCGCCACTACACCATTATCATTGACGATCCGGCCGAAGTGGCGCGCCAGATGAAACTGGCAATGCCGCTGGTGAAGGAAAACCGCCGTAATACCGGTGATGCCTACAGCTTTAACTGGTCAATGCGCATCGCCCCCGATCTGCAATTGCCGTTTGAGCCGACCCATGAAAACATGGCCAATCTCAACCTGTCGCCGGAGCAGCCGCCAGAAGAACTGGCTGCCGCCCTGCGCCGTGCGTTCTCCGGCATCGTCGCCGGCAACGTAAAAGAAAATGGCATTCACGCCATCGAGCAGTTTGGTCCTTACAAACTGCACGGCGATCGGCAGATGATGAAACAGATGGACAGCCTGCTACAAGGGTTTGTCGCCCAGCATCGCATGAAGCTGCCGGGCAGCGCCTACGTGCCCTGCTACGAAATCATTGCCTGATCCCCCTCCCCTGGGCGGCGCGAGCCGCCCACTTTAATTAGTGTAAATGTCATGCCCATATCCTTGCTTATTGTCGACGCGCTAAACCTGATCCGCCGCATCCATGCGGTACAGGGATCGCCATGCGTCGATGCCTGTCGCCACGCCTTGCGCCAGTTGATTCAGCACAGCAGCCCGAGCCACGCGGTGGCGGTGTTTGATGAGGACGATCGCAGTGACAGCTGGCGGCATCAGTTATTACCGGACTATAAGGCCGGGCGCTCGCCAATGCCGGAAAACCTGCAACAGGAAATGCCACAGCTGCGTCAGGCGTTCGAAGCCCTCGGCGTAGCCTGCTGGCATTCAGCGGGTAATGAGGCTGACGATCTGGCCGCTACGCTGGCGGTAAAAGTTGCGGCCGGCGGCCATCAGGTCACCATCGTCTCCACCGACAAAGGCTATTGCCAACTGCTGTCGCCCAAGGTGCAGATCCGCGATTACTTCCAAAAACGCTGGCTGGATATGCCGTTTGTGCAGCAGGAGTTCGGCGTGTTGCCGCAGCAGTTGGCGGATTACTGGGGATTGGCGGGGATTGGCAGCAGCAAAATACCGGGCGTCGCCGGCATCGGACCTAAAACGGCGGTGCAATTGCTGCAACAGGCGGGGAGTCTGGATGGCGTGTACCAACAGCTGGCGGCCATCCCGGAAAAATGGCGCAGCAAACTGGAACAACATCGCGAGATGGCTTACGTGTGCAAGCAAATCGCCACCCTGCGCACCGATCTACAGCTTAACGGCAACCTGCAACAGCTGCGACTGCCCGAACGCTGACCGGCATTCCTCCTGAAGGCGGCGGAGGGATTAGCGCGTCATGGTGGGCTGATTGGCGGGCAGCCGACAGCGCGCCCCCCGCCAACCCGGGGATTAACGTTCGTCGCGACGGCCAGGGATCGCCGACCACATACGACGCACATGCACCGTCACTTCCTCACGATCGTGATACAACTGCTTGGCATGTACTTCAGCGCTGATATCCGCTGCCGCAAGCGCTTCACGGATGCTCTGCAAATTCTGCGAAACCTCTTCGTAACGCTTTTTCATTGGCAGTTTCAGGTTGAAGATTGCTTCGCGGCACCAGCCTTTGACCAGCCACTGGATCATTAAACTGGTCACCTTGGCCGGTTTCTCCACCATGTCGCACACCAGCCAGTATACCTTGCTGCTGGTAGGCTCGAAGCGGAAGCCATCGGCACGGTGGTGGGTCACCTGACCGGTATCCATCAGGCTTGGCGCCATCGGGCCATTATCCACCGCATGCACCATCATGCTGCGCTTCACCAACTGATAGGTCCAACCGCCAGGGCAGGCGCCCAGATCGACCGCATGCATACCGCTGGCCAACCGTTCGTCCCACTCATCGGCGGGAATGAAGACGTGAAAGGCCTCTTCCAGCTTCAGCGTAGAACGGCTCGGCGCATCGGACGGGAACTTCAGCCGTGGAATGCCCATATAAAACGGCGAGTTGTTATTGCTGTAGGAATAGCCGACGTAGCAACAGCCCGGCGCAATAAAGAATACGTGCACCACCGGCCGCGTTGGGTTCTCACGCGCCATCAGCACCTTTTGTTCGCGCATCGCGGCGCGCAGCGGCACCGTCAATTTACGGCAGAACTTCATCAACTCTTTACTTTCGTTGGTATCCGCCACCTCAACCCGCAGCTCGCCACCGCGATCGACCACGCCCATCAGCATACCGACAATCGGTGAAACCCGATCTTCAGGCGGCAGATCGCGCAGCAGTTCGCCAACCACCACCAGCTGACGGGCAAAAATCAGCTCGCGGAATGGAATTTCTTTTGCCAGACGGTCAGCGTCGTCCGGTTGATAGCACTCAAACAGCACATAGCCGCTGTTTTCCTTCACCCGTGCAAAACCAAAAATCTCCAGTTGCGCGGCTTTGTCGGTAATTTCCGCCGCACACTCTTTTTCAAAGCCGGGACGGCAGTACAACGCAATCTTATTCATGGCGCTCGGCCTTTTTCCCCAGACGCAACGCGCCAATCAACATCAATGCCCAACCGATCAGGAAGCACACGCCGCCAACCGGCGTGATATACACCCAGACCTTCAGGTGCGACAGCGCCAGACAATACAGGCTGCCGCTGAACAACACGGTGCCGAGCGCCAACAGCGCTCCGCTCCAGTAAAACCACAGGCTGACGCGACGTTGCATCGCCACCGCCAGCGCCAGGATCGCCAACGTATGGAACCCCTGGTAATCAAGACCGGTACGGATCCACGCCATTTCATTGGCGCCGAGGGTACCCGTCAGTACGTGTGCGCCAAACGCCCCCAGGGCGACAAACACAAAGCCGCTGATGGCGGCGAAAATCAGCATTGAACGACTTGTCATCGTTATTTACCTTTATTAAAGAAACCAGCCGCCGTCAGGCCGCGGCCAATTTATTGTTCATAGCGAAAGCGGAACTTTTCCTGTTCGCTGGCTGCTCGCGCCAGTATCCATTGGCGAAAGGCGGCTATTTTACCCAGTTCTGCCTGGCTGTCATGACATACCAGATAAAAAGCATTTTTGCTGACCAGCACATCATTAAACGGACAGACCAGACGGCCGGCTTCAATCTCGCTTTGCGCCATCACGTTATTGACCAACGCAACGCCTTGCCCGTGCACCGCCGCCTGTACCACCATGGCGCTGTGGCTGAAGATCGGGCCTTGCTGCACATTAATGTGCTGTAAGCCCAACTGGCGGGTATAGGCCAGCCAGTCGCGGCGTGAAGTATCATGCAGGAGCGTATGATAAGCCAGATCGTCCGGTGATTTTAATGCATGATCGCCGGTCAACAGGCTGGGTGAACACACCGGCAGTAAATATTCGGCATATAAACGCTCGGCGCGCAGGCCTGGCCAGTTGCCGCGCCCATAGAAAATAGCCACATCCACATCGTCGGCCAGCTTGTCCTCTTCACGGTCCACCGCCTGAATGCGTACGTCGATGCCCGGATAAGCTGAGTTAAAGCCGGACAGGCGCGGTACCAGCCACTGAATGGCAAAACTGGGCGGCAAACTGACGGTCAGCGCCCCTTTGGCGCTGCGTGCCTGCAGCTTGCGCGTCGCCTCATTGATCGACGAGAAAATCTCCTTGATATCCAGATAGTAACTTTGCCCTTCTTCGGTCAGCAACAGCGAACGGTTGCGGCGCCGAAACAGTTTCAGGCCAAGGAAGTCCTCCAGCGACTTGATCTGGTGGCTTACCGCGGCCTGGGTCACGAACAGCTCTTCTGCCGCTTTGGTAAAACTCAGGTGCCGTGCTGCCGCATCAAACACCCGCAGCGCATTAAGAGGAGGTAAACGTTTAGACATGAATTAGCTACTTTTGTGTAACAACTTCCGAGTGACTCAGCCAGGAAAGCGGGCTGCGTTGAACGGCAGGTTTCAGGCTCGTTTCCGTGAACCAATGCCATTAGTTTTTTTAATCCGAGGCATTATAATTTGTCCGTTGAGCATGCGCCAGCAAATACCTATAGTGGCGGCACTTCCCGGGCCGGAACGAAAAGGAATTGGGTGTCGAGGACGCCGATGAACTTTTGGCTTGTGGTTGTGATGTTGTGTTTGCAAATTGTCCGGCAATCCGGACGTGGTAGCTAAGCTACTGTTTTTTCACTTCCTGTACATTTACCCTGTCTGTCCATAGTGATTTTATGCAGCACCGCAAACGTTGCGGTGCTTTTTTTTATCTGGCGTTTACTGATCGCTTTCTGCCAGTTCCTTCACTTCTGCGCGGTTAATCTGCTGTTCCACGCCGTTGGCATCTTTGTAACTGATCATCCCGGTGTCATCATCAACCTGTGGTTTTCCATCAGCAACAATGGTTCGTCCATCATTGGTATGCATCACATAATTACTGGAACAGGCTGCCAGCGTGAATGTAAGCATCAGGGCAGAGATTACTGCGGCTGTTTTCTTCATTGTGGACTCCTTGTAGATAAAAATGCTGAAAAAAACCTTTTAAATTAGTAAAGGAAAGGTTTCATATGCCACTAAACAGCATAACAAACTCACTGAAGAATGCCAGACAAGCGCGGCAATTGAACGGCATAACTTGTTACTTTCGGAAAAATAGGACAGGATCGTTGCTTGTCCCAGCCAGTGATAGCTTGTATGACGTCGTTTAACCCTTCACTTTTCCGCAGCCAGTTTCCTGCCCTTGCGCAGGCCGGCATTTATCTGGACAGCGCCGCTACCGCGTTGAAGCCGCTGCCGGTTATTGCCGCGACCCAGCAATTTTACGGCAATGACGCCGCCACCGTGCACCGCAGCCAGCATCGAGCAGCGCAGGATCTGACCGCCCGCTTCGAGCAGGCGCGCCAGCAAGTGGCAGGGCTTCTCAACGCGCCGAGCGCGGATGACATCGTCTGGACGCGCGGCACGACCGAAGCGATCAATCTGGTTGCGCAAAGCTACGCCCGCCCACGTTTGCAGCCCGGTGACAACATCATCGTCAGCGAAGCCGAACACCACGCCAATCTGATCCCCTGGCTGATGGTGGCACAGCAGAGCGGTGCACAGGTGGTGAAGCTGCCGTTGGGCGCCGACTATTTGCCCGATCTGAGCAAGCTTCCCCTATTGCTGAACGAAAACACCCGTCTGCTGGCGCTGGGGCAAATGTCCAACGTCACCGGCGGCTGCCCGGATTTGTCACTGGCCATTCGCCTGGCACACGCGGCCGGGGCAAAAGTGATGATCGACGGCGCTCAGGGTATCGTGCATTGCCCGGCCGACGTTCAGGCGCTGGATATCGACTTTTATGCCTTTTCCGGCCATAAACTGTATGGCCCGACCGGCATCGGCGTGCTGTATGGTAAAAGTGAACTGTTGGCGGAAATGGCGCCATGGCAAGGCGGCGGTAAAATGCTGACCGACGTGTCGTTCGACGGTTTTACACCGCAAAAGCCCCCTCATCGCTTTGAAGCCGGCACGCCGAATATCGCCGGCGTGCTGGGGCTGTCCGCCGCGCTAAGCTGGCTGGAAAGCCAAAGCAGAGATCTGGCCGAACTCTACAGCCGAGAACTGGCGGCCAGCGCCGAACGGCGGCTGGCGCAGCTGCCGGGGTTTCGCAGTTTCCGCTGTTCGGATGCCAGCCTGCTGGCGTTTGACATCGCCAATCTGCATCACAGCGACATCGTCACCCTGCTGGCGGAACAGGGGATCGCGCTGCGCGCCGGTCAGCATTGCGCACAGCCATTAATGGCGGCGCTCGGCGTCAGTGGCACCCTGCGCGCTTCATTTGCACCGTACAATACACCACAGGACGTCGACGCGCTGGTCAACGCGCTGACCAACGCCATCGATCTGCTGGCGGATTAATCGCTTATGACATACGGAGACAGCATGCTTGCCCCTCATCCCTTTGGCCGTGACATCAGTGCGCAAACGCTGATCGACACCTTCACCGCGTTCAAGCAGTGGGAAGACCGCTATCGACAGTTGGTGTTGCTGGCAAAACAGTTACCGCCGCTGCCGCAGGACTTACGCGGTGCAGAACAGGAACTGAGCGGCTGTGAGAACCGGGTGTGGCTTGGCCATCAGTTACTGGCAGACGGCACGCTGCACTTTTATGGCGACAGCGAAGGCCGTATTGTGCGCGGCCTGCTGGCAGTGTTACTCACCGCAGTGGAAGGCAAAACGCCCGCGCAGATCCTGGCGAGCGATCCGCTGGCATTGTTCGAACAACTTGGGCTGCGCGCCCAGCTCAGCGCAACCCGCGCCAGCGGCCTGGCTGCACTGGCCACCGCTGTCAAAGAGATTGCCGCGCGTTATGCCTGACGCGCAGCCTTGGCCAGCATTTTCTTCAGGGCGTGAGATACCGCCACAAAGCCAAAGGTAGCGGTGACCATGGTCGCCGCACCGAAACCGGCGCTGCAATCCATGCGCTTGGGTCCCTCAGCGGTACTGCGCGAGGCGCACACCGTGCCATCCGGCTGCGGATAAACCAGCGGTTCACTGGAAAATACGCAGTCGATCCCCAGCTTACCCTTGCTGTTTTTCACCACCTTGAAGTCGTTCTTCAGGCGTTCACGCAGCTTGGCCGCCAGCGGATCCTGAATGGTCTTCGCCAGATCGGCCACCGCGATCTGCGTCGGATCGATCTGCCCACCCGCGCCGCCGGTGGTCACCACCGGGATCTTGTAGCGCCGGCAATAGGCCAGCAACGCCGCTTTGGGTCGCACGCTGTCGATAGCGTCAATAACATAGCTGAAATTGTTCGTCAGCAGTTCAGCCACATTGTCCGGCGTAATAAAGTCATCGATGCAGGTCACCCGGCATTCTGGGTTGATCGCCAGAATACGTTCCGCCATCACCTCGGTTTTTGATTGGCCGACGTGCTGTTTCAGCGCATGGATCTGGCGGTTGGTATTGGTCACGCACACATCATCCATATCGATCAGGGTAATGGCGCCAATCCCGGTGCGCGCCAGCGCTTCCGCCGCCCACGATCCCACACCGCCGATGCCAATCACGCAGACGTGCGCCTGGGCAAACAACGCCAGCGCCTGCTGGCCATACAAACGCGCCGTACCGCCAAAACGTTGCAGATAGGCTTCTGAATAAGGTGTGGTGCTCATAACGCTTTATTTACCTTGGGCCGCTCGCCGGGCTAACGGCGAAGGCTGTTGATTATGCAAATGACAAGGGCCGGAAAATCCGGCCCTTGCGGGTCTGGAACGCGCTGCGTCGCGCTTTAACGGGTTACCAGCAGCGAGCCGCTCTGATTGGCTTTTGGCTGGTAGGCGCTGAACAACGGCGCGCTGTTATTGCCGCCCTTCAACACCCAAACGCGACCATAGTGGTTGTAGTAGCCCGCCGAATGGCCGGCTTCCGGGCCGATCCCCTGGTACATGTCAAAGTGCTGACCTTTGATGGCACCGCCAACGTCCAACGCCACCATCAGGCGCATCTCGTATTTTCCCGTGAATTTACCCTTGTTGTCCAGTAAAGGCACTTCCGCCAGCAGCGTGGTGCCGGCAGGAATTAACGAACGGTCGGAGGCCACCGAGGCTTTGGCGATCAGCGGCACCGCGCTGGCGCCCTTCACCGGCGCGAAGGACTCAGGGCGGAAGAACACGAACGACGGGTTCTGTTCCAGCAGTTCGCGCACTTCCGCTTCGCTATGGCTGTCAGCCCATTGGCGGATCGCCTGCATCGACATGTCCGGCTTGGCCACTTCGCCACGGTCGATCAGCACCTTGCCGATGCTGCGGTAAGCGTGGCCGTTCTTGCCGCCATAGCCAAAGAACACCAGGGGCTGGCCGTTACCGAAGTCGACATAACCGCTGCCCTGCACTTCCATCATAAAGTTGTCCATCAGGGAGTTGGTATAGGCAATGATATAGCGGTCATCAAGCGCGCCACTGTAGATACCGGCGCGATCCGGCAGGCGGCCGCGGCCTTTTGGCGGCATACGATAAAGCGGGTAGCGGAACTCGCCCTGTTGGGTGTAGCGCGCCTGCAATACCGGGGTATAGTAGCCGGTAAACTGAACGTTGCCGTAGTTGTCTACCCCTTCCATCTGGTAGGCATTCAAACCGAACTGGCTCAGCTGGCGCGTATCGGCACCGGAGGCCATCCAGCTCTGCACCGCCTGATAGGTACTGTTGTTGCGATTGAATAATGACGGCGACGCGTACTGAATTTCCATCAATTGATCTGAATAATCTTTGGCATTGACCGGTACGCCGCGGGCATTGGGCTGATTAACCAACTCCAGCGATTGCTCCAGCCGCCCATCCTTATATTGCTGACCGCGATCGGTCGGCTTTGACGAACAGCCTGCCAGCACCGCTACTACCGTCACCACTAACCCGCCCAGCAGGTATTTGCCCCAACGTCCTTTCATCGCGCACTCTCTTAGACAGATATAATTTGTCCCAACATATCTCGAAAGATGAGGGATATGACGGCAAAACGATAACAAACGGCCATGGATAAAGGAATCGCCTGCCAACAAAAAAGTCGCCACCGGCAGGTTGCTAAAAAATCGGCAGATTGCGGGTAAAATCAGCAATAAAATGGCTTTCATTCAATTATCTGCAAAAAGGGGTTGCATCATAAATCATGGAGAGTATAGTGCGCTTCCATCGGACGCGGGGTGGAGCAGCCTGGTAGCTCGTCGGGCTCATAACCCGAAGGTCGTCGGTTCAAATCCGGCCCCCGCAACCAACCGATACCGTACCAGCGGTATCAGATAACAGGGTTGGCTTCGATAAGGCAGTAGACGGACGCGGGGTGGAGCAGCCTGGTAGCTCGTCGGGCTCATAACCCGAAGGTCGTCGGTTCAAATCCGGCCCCC
>NZ_JBGMUT010000016.1:0-58152 GCF_041448735.1 Serratia odorifera
TATAACCAATGCCGGCCACATTCCTCGTTAAATAACCAGACTCCGGCAGAATTTATCCGAAGCCTGCAAACAGGCCCAGATCTCTGATTTATCCTGGCACCGATATTGGGAAGGGATCACTATCGCGGTAAGACAGTAGAACGACCGCCAGCGGTTTGATATGCTCCCAGAACCACACGCCAAGCCACAACAGCGATGGGCAATTCCTTGGGATACCTTTGTAGGTACCTGAACATTCAACCACTTCTTAACTTGCTGATTTTTTTTACCGAAAAGGTACTAACAGGAAGGTTTGGAGCGGGTGAAGGGAATCGAACCCTCGTATGCAGCTTGGGAAGCTGCCGTTACTCCATCTCTACATTGTACTTTTCTTGTAACTGATCCTGTGAGAATACAGGAACAGAATCATGGCGATCAAGGGCAATCAATACCTATACCAAAACAGGGACGGTATTTGGATCTTTCAAGTGTTTGTCCCTACCTATATGCGGGCAATCTGCGAGGGGAAACGAGCGTTTAGGAAAAGCACGGGAACACGTGACTTAGTGCAGGCGCGTGATTTTCGTGACCACATGATCATTGAGTTCAACAAAATCAAGAATCAGCTTAAGCCTGATACACCTGAAATCCGTGTTCAGCGAGGCATAGCCGCCCTTCATTATTTAACTGGAACACAGCCAAAAAGAGCAGCGATTAGTTTACCTACGCCACTGATCAGTGCTGATAACCCGCAGCTTGAGCATGCTCCCCTTACTTTGGCTACGGTCAGGGACGAGTACCTAGCGGAATATCAGGACAAGCGGCAGCTTGCCACGCTATCCAAGACACTACTAAGCGTTAACCTATTTCTCGAAACTGTTGGTGTACCAAACATCGCACTGAAGGAAATACGTAGAACACAGGTTTCTGGCTTCATCAAGGAACAGAAGAAAGCTAAATCCTCCCAAACTGTCCAGAACTACCTATCAAGCCTTTCGGCGGTTTATGAATACGCCCGGCGCTGTTATGACGGTATCCCTGCTGATTGCCCATTCAAAGGCCATGCGTTGGAAGCGAAATCCACCGTCGAGAGCTATGAACCATTTACTATTGAAGAGGCAACAAAACTGCTTAACACGGCAGACGATGAACTGAGGGATGTGATCCTAATCGGACTGTATCAGGGGATGCGGTTGGATGAGATCTGTAGCCTTCGGTGTGTCGATGTGATCAGGGATGGCGGTGGGTTATCGCTCCACATTAGCAAGAGTAAGACCAAGGCGGGGATTCGAACAATTCCGGTGCATTCGCTAATTGTGGGAGTGATAGAAAAGTACTTGAGCCGGGGTAATGAATATCTGTTGCCAAGCGCAAACAGCGTTACTCGAAGCGATGGAAAGAAAGCCCCTTATTTCAGTCAGAGATTTACCCGTCTAAGAAATCGTGTCTTGCCTGCGGCGAGCGATAGGCAGTGTTTCCACAGTTTGCGTGGGATGTTCATCACCTGCTTGGATAGACACAACGTAGATGATAGCCGGATAGCGGCCCTTGTAGGTCACACACAGAAGACAATGGCGAAACAGGTTTACAGCCAAGGGGCTGAGCTTGAGGCATTGAGGAAAATCATAGAGTTAGTGGGTTATGAAGGGATGTAATCTTTTAAAGATAAGATCAAACAACATATAAAAGGCGAGATTATTTCTCGCCTAATTAAATTAATTATGTAGTTTGATCTGCACGTTTGACACACTCATCAATGCTTTTCCATATGAAACGCATCTGGTTTTGATCAAACTTTTGAGATTTGTCTCCGAAGATATCACAATGATCAAGCATAAACTTCATATCAGCGAAAGGATGCCCGTCCTCAATCTCATGAAATTTAATGATTATTAGCGGATCATTATCACCTTCAACTAGCCGAGCATGGAAGAGTCCAATATAAAAGGGGGCGATATTACCACGCTCATTTATACTAGAATCTTTTATCAACCCATGCTCTCTATCTTCTTTAGTCTGATATACTTCAATATAGCCTTGTTGCTTCCAAAGGTTCATCAGGGCGACAATTTCTAATGCCCATTCAGCTGCATCATAACCAAACTCTTGGCTGATGATTGAAAACAGGCTATTGACCTTTACATCAGATATGTACGTTTTTGTGAGTTGCGATTGCGAAACGCTCATTGCTTTCCTTGAAAAAATCCAGAAGCGCTTGTTCCTGCTCTTTAGAAGAACCAGAAAAAGACTTACTGCTCACTTTATCAGTGAGATTAACAAGTGAAGATACGAAACGTTGCTTCTCCAGTTCGATAATCATTTGTAACCTCCTAATATGAATGACTTTCTCTAAAATAACGTGCAATACGTTAAGAATTATTATTACCAGCTTACTCAAATTTGAGCAATCTATCAACAAAAAAAACCGCACTAAAGGCGGGCTGTGTTGGTGCTGCTGGGTTTAGGCAGATTTTCATTTGTGTTTCTGTTTGTACTGCCGGATGGCCTGCTCAACAGAACCGTAGCGATCAACCATGCTGTTGAACGTCGAGCGATGCACGCCGATCAGCCGACAGATCTCCGCGACATTGACTAGCTCTTCACCACCGCTTATCAAGGGCTGGCCTCGAGCATCTAATATCAAAATTTTCATCAGGCGATTCTCCTCTCAAATTTTAGCCGGGGGTCAATTAGACCCCCAATGCAGATAGCGATTAGGCTAGCGTTAGTTTGGTTACAAAGTCTGAGCGGTAACAGATCGGCAGGTTGCTGAACTCTGAGAAGATCTCAGGGTTACCCAACTTGTCCGCAATCGCATAGGAATAGAAATCCATGATTCCACTGCCAGCCAAATCAAAGTTGCGGCTTGCCGGGCCAGCGATATTCACGAAAGGGGAAGCACTGATAGCCGTGGGTTTAATGATAGGAAACAGGAAGCCCTCTCCATCTTCGATAGCCGTGATATCAGTATTCGAATTCTGAACGAAAGTGATACCGTTTACGGTGAACATCTCGTACCCCGGATAGACTTCCTTGTTATTGAAAAGGAAATTTGGGGAGATCATGTTGTGCTGAATCAGCGCCAACGTCTGGGAGTGCCATTTCACCTTGGCGAATAGTTCATCATCAACGAGCGCGACGAAACCAGAGGTGGTTTTGGTAAATGCTCCCATCTTACGGCGAATGGATCGCTTGGCGTTGTCGATCTGTTCCAGTGGGTTATCCAGTTGGCCGGTGGTAATTGCCGCTGCGCCCTGCTGAAATCCAAACACATCAGTGAAATCGATCAGACCATCATTAGTGTGGGGGTCGAGAACCTTGTTTTCGAACAGTGCGGTGGCCAGCCGGGCTTCTTTGCTTCGCAAATAGCTCTCATGTTGTTTGGCCGCTTCTGCTGCGATCAATTCCAACTTCGCTTCTTCGCGGTTAGTGCCAAATTTACGATGGCCCTGCCAGTCTTCTGATGTGATACGGCCCGAGGTAGTTGTGTGCGGGATCTGAACAGAAAAATTCTTGCCGCGTTGGCGATCGGTCACATTATAGTCTGTACCAAACCGCTCGGTGTATTCCAGCAGCTTTGACTGTTCACCCAGCAAATAATCCACCTGCACAGACGGGGTTTTGCTCTCATCGCGTGAGAAGACGCCCAGATCTTGCAGAAGGTTGCCGGTAGTAGGAGCAGATACGAACGGGGAGATCAGGTCTAGCTGATCAAACGCTTGTTTTGACATAGAAGTAAAATCCTTTTAATTATTATTAGTTAACAGAGAAACGGACCTTACCGCTTGTCTTGATCTTTGCCAGTGCGGCAGTCAGTCCCGCTACATCTGCGGCAATCAGAGCTGATCGTTTGACGATTACGCCCCGGTCAACCACCAGAACATGGCGATTAGCACCCGCTGCGGTATTACTGATCACGATCATCGGTTCATCAGTGGATGATGCAGCGTATAGTGCACCGGTCGCATCGATAATGTTTCCCGGTACAAGGTCAGCGGCTAAGCTGGCGATCACCACCTCGGTGTGGCTGAATACTGGGTCAGCCGCGTATGCAATTACGTCTGTGTAACTGCGAGGTTGTCGTCCTTCTAATTTCATTGTAAATCCTTATATAACAGTTGGTTGAAAATTTTACGAGCACGTCCGCCGCTCTGGTTAATCCAGTTCGGTATCTCAATAATTTGAGAATTCGTTGGGTAATGCTGGATTGTGTGGGCTGTGCGATATACGGATAAAAGAACTCCCCCGAAGGGGAGCACCAACCGTTACATACAAGCATCCACATGGGATGGTGTGGCGCGTGAACACCACTCCGGGCGAGGGGCCTAGATTCGCCTTTATTCAATGTTCTGGGGGTTGCGTTATAGAGCACTGGATAAAGGCCAGCCGGGAGGCTGTACCTTGCTATGATCAAACAACTTGCTTATGGTCGCTCATCATAATGACCTGACGAAGGATCAGGATTTTTTGGCTACCCCGAAGGGTGATGCCCAGCATTCAGGCACTGGGGCTTTTGGAGATATCAAGTTGGCCTACCGTCTTATCTCTAATATCTATTATAACATTAATGATTATAAATATCAACATTTATTACGAAATTGCTGTTGACATGAATTTCAATATGTGCATTTAAGATTTAAGAATGAACTGATGCAATGCAGAACCCCACAGGGCGAGCTGTAAGCCACCGTGCGGCGCTTTATCGCATCATGCAATGCAATGGCATGAATTAATGGTAACAATTGAATCTGCTGGGTTCTAGGAATGATTCTAGGTCGTGGGGTTGAATCAGGTGTGGTAAGTGGGTCAGGTGTAGGTACAGTTCTGCGTGATGACCGCCAGCCCCCCGCCGCCCACTTGACTCTCGGCCATCTGCCTCGTGACATATTCCAAAGGTCGAGAGCGTAGCTCTCTCCCATTGCCCAAATGGTGGCTTGTCCGTTGGACAATGCCCTAGGTGACGAGTCACCATAACCAACAACAACTCGATAGCCTGAAGAGGCTCTCTCTCAAGTAACCAAACAAACCCATAAACCCTTAAACACTCTTCCCCTTCCCTACAAGGAGTGCGACTCCTCTCCAGTGTGGGAAATGCGTAGCTACGCGCCTTACGACCGAAGGGAGTAAAGATCATAAAGCTAGTGTTATAGGGGTAATGTAATAAATTAATATTATTGGGTGTCAAAATGGAACTTCACTAGTATCAAAATGGAACTTCACTAGTGTCAAAATGGAACTTCACTAGTGTCAGTACCCGGCGAAATCTTAGCGGGGTTACTCGTGATGAGCTGTCTACATCTTAAACATGCTTGGGCGTACAGTGTTCGTTAACCAGCTCAATACAATTTGATGAGACAAAGTGAAGTTTTTGTTCAGCCACATCAACCATTGGATATATCAGCGACTTCGTGTGTTGTTCTGGAATTTCTCTCGGAAATCGCTTCCGGTAGCACAACCTCAAAACAACTATCCATCAACTAATAGTGATCTTGGAATCAGAAGCTGCCTGACCTTCTCCAGCTCTTTCGAAGTCATTAACCTCAGGTAACGGCCATCCGGTAAAGGCAAAAGTAAGTGAGGCACCGCCTCAGCCTACAACGCACACAGTGCTACCTTTTTAACTTCTAGTCTCTTACCGATCCCCTTCCGGTCAGGACTCAACTCCGTTAAGCTGAGAACAACTTGGGGAAGTCCAAAAATTGGGTCAAAATAACCTCCTGGATTTCCACTGTTAGGGTATCACGCGCTATTATATTTACTGCCTTGTAAACAATCAATTACTATGATCCAATTGATGATGAGTGGGATATAACGCCATTAAAAATCGATATTCTGAGAGTTGGTGAATGTTGGATGAGGTATGCACAGAAATCAGTGGTGTCTCGTCCACATGCTGCTTCGATTGCAGTACAATGATGTAAACAAAACTTCTTGCACACGGATACTGTATGGATATACAAGAGGATTATATCAAAGTAGTTGGAGCGGCAGGGATAGTCGCTGGTGCGGTCATTACAGCTACTGCTACTGCTGTTTTAGCTATCATCAACAACCGTACTAGTAGAGTTAAATCTCAAAATGAGTGGCGTAGAGATAAAGCCCTAAACTTGATCATGGAATTTCAAGATGAGATGAGAAAGATTGATGCCGCACTGACTAAATTTGCTATTGACTTAAGCTCTAGAGACTACGACTCAATAGAGTCAGCTCTGATGGCTGTACATATAGAATCATATGATAAGCAATATTATGATCAAGTACGGGTTATAGGTCAAAAGCTCGAGCTGTTGATTCTTCCTAAGTTTCGAAGTTCATTTAATCATCAGTTTAATCAGTTCATTAAAAATGATGGTCGATTCTACGCAGAGATAATTATGGGGGCGTTTAGAAATCCAGATCCTGATGAATCCTTGCCAGAAAGGCACAATTTCCAACCTTTGTTTCTAGAAATACTCGACAACTTACGATAAAACCAAAAGGTAAGATTATATGCCATTAGCGAGTTATACATATAAGATAGGCGATGAAGAACTCACAGAATCTGTAGAATACAGAGATGAAGGAGATATCCACAGCGACATTCTTATAGCTCTCTACGAGAAGTATGTAGATTCGCCAGCTACCATTGCTGGGAAAAGAAGCTTTAAAGAGGGTTATCCTTTTTTCGCTCAAGCGTTACTTGACAATGGGATTGATAACAACATTGATGTAACTTTTGGGAGCAAACCAGAAATTTCTAGCTCACTTAAATTAAGAACTTTTCTTTGATGCCACCCCGCCCCAGTTAGGCGGGTTACATCTACAACAACCTAAGCTCCGCCTTTAACAAAAATCACTTACTCTCTGTGAAACCAGCTACAACCCAACCAACTACCCGCAGCAAAAGGTTAAGCAGTATCACCAACACAAAACTTGTGACGATTAAGAAGATACCCGCATATATCCATTCAACACCAATATATGAATCAGTTACCGTATTATAAATCCCCCTTACAGCCAGAATCGATCCCCATAACAAAATAGGAACAAACAGCAGGAAACGCACAATCACCAAGATACGCCAGTACCCTTCATGATTGAACCAACTCGGCCGATTCATAAACATGCTGATGATCTTATCTTTCACTGAAAACCCTTACACGATGTTGATGGGCAGTTAGTCTATTAACCACTCAGCACGGTTTGCAATATCAGAACGCAAAAGTTTTTTGCGGATCAACCTCCGAACATCAGCGTTCAATTCGACCCACGGAATGAGTTTTATACCCAGGCTCTCATAGCTTGCCCCTTTGCGACGTAGTTTAGTATTTTCGTCCGTGGTGGTGATGTGTACAACTGAAAGTTTTCTAATCTGTGTTTCAAAGGCATCGAAATTCCAATCATCAGTTTCGCGCATTTGCTTGATCAGTTGTGTAATGCTGGTCTGTATTTTGTGGGGATGCTCGCGTATCACTTTATGTCCTTGATAATTACCCTGCATCTCCTCAATGACAGCGATAGCGTCTTCAGATACCTTTCCCGTAAACTCGGTGTATGGTTTTAAAGTACGTGGAAAGAGGTGAGTGATCATACTTCGCATATCGCAGTCAGTCACCTGCGGTTTAGCCTGAATACAAAGCTGGATCAGTTCAAAAACGTCTTTTAGCGTCATGCTCATTTTATTGATCTTTTTAGATAAATGATGGATATGTTGGGGAATTGTTGGGACTTTGCTTCATGTTTGGATATCGGCGCTTGACCGACCTCGGGTTACCGATAATGAGAACGAGAATCTTTCTCAAATATCAGAGAAATGCTGCCGCCCCTGCTCACACATCAACATTCATTACATAAGCTCCTCAGAGCCACGCCACGGCCTTAACTCGACCAACCCCTACCCACCCTATGCATAAGCACTTACAAACGCCCTGAGGGAAGATTGGATGTTTTGGCAGTCTGTAGCACATCAAAATTCCCGCTATTTAACATAATGGTCATTTTGCGAACTTATATATTAAATGCATGTTTTAATAATACGCTCTTGCCTACCTAACGATGACCATACTACCCATTTACCTACGCTTACTCCCCAGATTTCACCCAGATTAATCAGAGATAACCTCTATTCAAATTTTTTGGTGTTCAGGGTACGCACCTGCATCAGAAAATGGTGAAAGTTATCTTTTCAGGGCTTTCATTCAATTATACCGGTGAAACCAAATTGCCCCTTTAGGCGTCTAGCTCTACCCTCTTTTGGGATATCTGGCCGGGTTCCCCGACACCACCCAAAAATGATAATGAATCTCATTTTCAAAATGAAATGAATATCATTTGTGGAAAATGAAACAGTGTTTTATTTTTAAAGTGAATACCGTTATTGTGCTTAGCCCATTACCCTACAATAAAAATGTTTATCCGCACAATATATTTTACGATGCTTACTGCCCCAAGGCTTACAGACCCGTTACTACTTGCTAAATGTTCCTGAAGTGTCTACCGCACACTACCGCGACTGTACGTTTATTACTCAATTACAATTACATCCTCTCCTATTAATTCATATTTAAATGTATTTAATTGGAATAATTACGACAGTTATTGAAGTAATGAAAAAGCCACTACCCAATGAGAGGTAGAGGCTTATCACTGTTACCCTCATACAGAAGGCTCTCAGCCCATAGCTGAGGGAACAGATCACTCATGTCCACGCTATCGGCTATGCACTCCGGGGTATCCAGACTGATAAAGTCGCTGATTGTTTCGATATCATCCATTACAGACCCTCGTCCCTGATTGTTCTTCTTGAATGGTGAATTCAATATTCAATTTTCTGATAGTTTTCATCAGGGATTCAGTGATCAACTGGCCGCTGGGGCTAAGTAGTTCACCGTTGGCCTTGCGGATGAACATCGGGACGCCCGACCTACTGATCAACTGTTGGCGTTTAATGGTTGGTTGGTCTGATGATTTCATTAGCAAAGAAACTGGACGGCCATTTGCTGGCCCACCCTGAGCGGCAGCGGTCAAGGCAATGCCTTTGCTCTTAATCTTGCGAATATCTGCCGCTGGCGTGGCTGATTCTTCAGTAGCTGCCGGTTGTGCAGACTGCTTTTTAATGTGTTCCGCGATAGTCTCTGCCAGACCGTCCTTTGCTTTACTGATTGAACTCTGTTCAGCATCAGGCGCTTGACGTTCTGCTAACTGTTGGCGCAACTCTGCAACCAATGAATTAAAATCTTTCATAGGAACTTCCTTATGTAATCGGTTATGAAAATAATAATAATCAGAGTGATAATTACTCTTGGTTTTAATGCGTAGAAAAGCGCATCAATGGCCCATCGGCTGATGTCTGGTTTTTGTACTGACATTGTTATTTAATGGTATGAGAACTGGCTGTAGTGCGAAGGTTTTTCTGGACTTGGTGATGTTGGAACAGGATATTCCCGAAAGCGTCGCCACCATGAGCGGAAGCCATTCAGGGATAAATCGAGGAACTCTGCTATCTGTTCATCAGCCTTGCCTTCACTTTGCATCTGGGTGATATAGAAGATCTTGTCCCTACTCGACAAAAAATGTTTTCGTCTAAATCGTTTGTTATATGTTCGTTGCAGATGCAGTACCAAGGATGCCGGGACAGCGTACAGTTTGCAGATTTTGTCTAATGGCCAACCCTGAACAAGTGCAGATTTGACGGCTGATACTATGTGTGGTGCGTAATCGCTGAGCCTGACCCTTCTTGCTTTACGCTCCCTGAGCTTTTCTTCAATTTCTGAGATGCGAGATTCCTCGCTATCGCTCATTACCATGCAATACCTCCCTTAGAATGGAATTTCTTCTTCCTCATCCAACAGGCCATCGGCGCTAGTATCCTCATTCGCCAGATGTTCAACCTGCCGCCGTTGCTCATCTTTTCTCCGCTTACGCATGTGATCAATCATGAGTTTTACGCTCGCTGTGGCCTTGTTTCTGTCACCGTTGCAGTCCTTGAGGATATCTACAACCGGGATATTTAACTGATCACGGTTGGCGACTGAGCACCAGATGGAAAATTCATCATCCCCCTGTAAATGCGGTAGCACAGCAGGCACTGGCGCAGCTTTCAGCTCGGGAACCACATCAGCAGGGCTAACAGGGTTAACATCAGGCTGACCAACCTCAACCGGATCATGGCTGTTTTGATCATCGTACGGCGTGCGGTATTCTGTTTTAGAATCACGGTCATGCTCATCTACATCTCCCTGCATCCGTGCTCCTGCTGGCCCCTGTTCCATTTCTGACGGCTGGATGTTGTTCTGCGACTTAACCTTTTGTTGCTCTGCTGGCAAGTCAGCCGGGAGCACAACAGAGTACATATTGCTTTTCATACTTCCCCGTTGGGTCTTGATAATAAAACCGAGCCTATGTAATTCTGCCACCGCCCTGATCGATGTGCTTCTAGATATCCCACATTCATCAGCTATCCAATCATGGCTCGGATAAACGTCCTCACAGGTCTTCTGCAAACTGAGTAATGCGTAATAAACATTTTTAGCTGATGGGGTGATATCTCTACGTTTTTTGACATCATAATACGGGTCTGACCGCTTAATTTTTGCGCTTGCTACTGTCACTTTCTCTCTCCTCTACAGGATTGTTCACGGCGAGAGCCGATCTAACGGCGGCTCTCATAAATTTGTGTGGCGAAATGCCGTTGTTTTGGCAGTGCTTCATGACTGCATTGAAATCTGTGCTGTTCAGCTCTAAGAGGAACGCATTTTTGGCCTTCTTCTCCATCTTCACATGCCCTCATCACGTAATTGGGAATTGTTATCCCTGTGGGTGAGATACTCCTGATGAGAGAATTCGCTATAACTATTCATGTTGTATGCAGCCCAGAGTGTAAATACCTGTTCGGTGCTGATATCACGGCCAAACGCTAGTTGAACGAGTCGCTTTTGCCTTTCGATCAACTCTTTCGTCATCGGAGATCGGACATTGCCGTGTGGATGATGTTCATCTAGTAAATCGGCAAGGGCCAATGTCGCCGCTGTTGGCTTTGGTGGCTGTCGCTTCTGTTCCAGCAGGTGAATGCGGTACTGTTCCAGTGCATCACCCGTCTTTTCAAGACCTGCCTCATCATTAGGGTGGCGTTTACGGTATGCGTAAATCATGTGACGCGCGAGCCGGTTCTCTATCAGAGCTTTCAGGATTTGCTCAGCGGTAGACCGCCGAATAAACTCGGTTTGTTTCATGTAAGTACCTCTTAAGTTTGGAAAAAGAAAATCGCAACACGGAAGGAAGCACCCAGAAGGGGGGCTAAGCTTGTGCTGTCAAAGGGGATTTTTATAAATCAGTATGAGAAGTATTGAGAATACTGTGATTTTTAGCTAACTCACTAATCTATAAATACTATTATGTCATGGAACGTTTAAAATGTCCAGATATTTATTAATAAATGTTGCATTTTGATTTTAGATGTGATCTGGATTTGGTGAGGCCGTCAATATCCGGATATCGGGGTAGATTGTCAAGGGGCAACTCATTAAGGCAGAAAAGATAACGACCAACACTGCGGGCGTATACCATCAGGAAATTATTATCACGCTTATTGACAAGCTTGTTGCCCCAGTCACGGTGCGCACTCACGGCCGGAAGCCAAATTTCACCCCCAAGTTATCCACAAATTAGGCCGGTTTTGTTCACTTGCCAATCTCTTATTTTCTAATTATCTTGATTGAGTCAGAGGCAAGAGGCACTACATATAGTGTTTTTATATTCTCTAGACAACAAAAAAGCCGAATCCACATAGTGAACTCGGCTTCCCTAGAAGCAAGGTCGCTAAGAGTTTGACGACTCAAAGCTAACCGTTAGCTTGCTACTTTCTTACCTTAGACAAGTCGGATTGTAGACAGCATAGACGGGCCTTGCAAAACCTTTCGTGCCCTATCAGGGCTAAGGCCGCAATAAAATGAGTATTTGCTACAACAGTCACCGGTACGCACCGGTATTCGCCCAACTTCCTGAAGATCAAGGTGGTGAAGGCCGTCACAAGTGCTGTGGGTGTGCCTATCTGCAAGGCTACAGGCAAGGTTTGCTTCGTAGTTCTCAAGCATGGGTAAACCTTGAAGCACTACCTGAGAGCCAAGCTGGCACCGTTCGGCACAAAAGTCCTCAGGCGGCTTTTGCGCAAGGCTATCGCGACGGTGTTCAGGACTCGTACCGTCAAGCTGTCTAAGTCATACAGAGGGCGTGTAATGCGCCCTTTCCCTTTATTTCCGTAATAATGAAGTTATTATGATATAAAAATGATCCTATTGAGATAAGTGAGGTTTTATGGAGTGGCTGATGCTTCCTTTTGACAAGCATTCTGATGATGGTTTTGGTGCAATGGCGGACTCATTTAAGGATAGTGCTAATATTTTAATAAAACATCCAGAAGAAAACTTTTTAGGCATAGAACTATCTGCTTGCTATCTTTTAAGGCATGCATGTGAGTTATACTTAAAATCATTGCTAATAGTGACACATAGATATTTAATTCAAAGAAAAAAAGAAAGTCGACCGGAAATAACAGTCAATGGAAAAAAGAAACCTCTAACAAGCGTTCATAGTCTAAAAATTCTTTATGAAGAGTTATCAGTTATTTTAAATGGTCACTCAGAAAGGCTAAACAAGCTATGTAGAACAAACTGGCTTCCTCTTCCTCCTGAACTTACTGAGGCAATAAATGCAATTGATGCATTAGATGACAGTAGCTTTTTCTTTAGATATCCAAACACGAAAGACAAACAACAAAACGATTTTAAATCTAAAAATAAAAAAATAGAAACTGAAGAAATACTAAACTGGGATCAAGAGTCAAAGGGTTATATTAAAGCTTTTTTACTTGTAGATGAAAATGGCAACATCAATGAGGCATTTAATTATGAGAAAGAGATTTTCCAGAACGAATTAAAAAACTTAAAAATAGCCTGTGATTGGCTTATCTGTTTTCATGTGGGTTTAAGAGTGGAATTAGCTGGAGGTAGGTAGTTATTTACCATTAATGGTTACTTTCCTAATTCATAATGATTATTTCCTTTAGAAAAGATAACTAGTATCTCTAGACGCTATCTTCAACTAAGTAAAGGCAATAGGAACCATAAAGCCCCGTTGGTGGTAACACGCAAAGCGGAGCGTTAGCGACAGCATCAGTGATCTACTCAGAGCAAGGTCTTATCAGGGTAACCGTGTATCCCCTAAGGGAAGCGTGGCTGAAACGCTGGCAGAGCCTGCATATCGTGTGCAGGGACGAAAACCACCATGAACCTGTTTAGTGACATCGGGCTTAAATGCGCCTTGCTATGAGCTGTCTGTGAGTATTTAGAGCCTACAGTGGGGCTTAGGTTTCTTGTTTTGCTATCGCGGTAAGACGCTGGAACGACCGCCAACGGTTTGATATGCTCACAGATCAACCACACACCAAACAGTGACAGTTACGGGTGTAGTTCAATGGTACAGATAGCGTTGTAGGTGAGAAATCACCTTAGCTAGGTGTCCTTATAAATCAAGACTTTGATTTATAAGTAGAAATTGGAGCGGGTGAAGGGAATCGAACCCTCGTATGCAGCTTGGGAAGCTGCCGTTCTACCATTGAACTACACCCGCAACGGTGTGCGACTGGCATTATAACCGGTTATCGCCGGCGGGCAAGCAGAGTTCGCACATAACTGCTGATGTTTTAGGCAGTTAGTTCACTGCAGACGCTGAGGATAAAAAAACCGGCGCAGCAGCCTGCACCGGTTTTTATTCGGCTGTGGATCTTATTTGGTCGGGCGCATTGCCGGGAACAGGATCACGTCACGGATGGTGTGGCTGTTGGTAAACAGCATCACCATACGGTCAATACCGATGCCGAGGCCAGCGGTTGGCGGCAGGCCGTGCTCCAGCGATGTTACGTAGTCTTCATCGTAGAACATCGCTTCGTCGTCACCCGCGTCCTTCGCCGCAACCTGGTCGGCAAAGCGCTGAGCCTGGTCTTCTGCGTCGTTCAGCTCGGAGAAGCCGTTACCGATTTCACGGCCGCCAATGAAGAACTCAAAGCGATCGGTGATTTCCGGGTTCTGGTCGTTACGACGTGCCAGCGGGGAAACCTCAGCCGGATATTCGGTAATGAAGGTCGGCTGGATCAGGTGGCTTTCGGCAGTTTCCTCGAAAATTTCGGTCACTACGCGGCCCAGACCCCAGCTCTTCTCAACCTTGATGCCAATCGATTCGGCAATCGCTTTTGCCTTGTCAAAGTCATCCAGATCGGCCAGGTCGGTTTCCGGACGGTATTTTTTGATCGCTTCGCGCATGGTCAGCTTTTCAAACGGCTTGCCGAAGTCGAACACTTCATCACCGTACTGCACCGCCGTTTTACCCAGCACGTCTTGCGCCAGAGTACGGAACAGCGATTCGGTCAGTTCGATCAGATCTTTGTAATCCGCGTACGCCATATAGAGTTCCATCATGGTGAACTCTGGGTTGTGACGCGGCGAAACGCCTTCGTTACGGAAGTTACGGTTGATTTCGAACACCCGCTCGAAGCCGCCGACCACCAAACGCTTGAGGTACAGCTCTGGCGCAATACGCAGATACATGTCGATATCAAGCGCATTATGGTGCGTGACGAACGGACGGGCAGACGCGCCCCCCGGGATCACCTGCATCATTGGCGTTTCGACTTCCATAAAGCCGCGGCCAACCATAAAGTTACGAATGCCAGACATGATCTGCGAACGCACTTTAAAGGTATTGCGTGACTCTTCGTTGGCGATCAGATCAAGATAGCGCTGGCGATAGCGGGTTTCCTGATCGGCCAGGCCGTGGAACTTGTCCGGCAACGGACGCAGGGCTTTGGTCAACAGACGCAGTTCGGTGCAGTGGATCGACAGTTCGCCGGTCTTGGTTTTGAACAGCTTGCCGCGTGCGCCCAGGATATCGCCCAGATCCCACTTTTTGAACTGCTCGTTGTAAACGCCTTCCGCCAGATCGTCGCGCGCGACGTACAGCTGAATGCGACCGCCCACGTCCTGCAGCGTAACGAACGACGCCTTGCCCATGATACGACGGGTCATCATGCGGCCAGCGACGGTCACTTCTACGCCCAGCGCTTCCAGCTCGTCGTTTTCCTTGCTGTCGTACTCGGCGTGCAGCTTGTCGGACGTGGTGTCACGACGGAAATCATTCGGGAACGCAATGCCGTTCTCGCGCAGCGCAGCCAGCTTCTCGCGACGTGACTGCAGCTCGTTGTTGAGATCCAACGCCTGATCGGCGCCCTGTGATTGTTGCTCAGACATTTCTGTTCCTCATAACCCGGCTTTCAAACTTGCCTCAATGAATTTATCCAGGTCGCCATCCAGTACGGCCTGCGTGTTACGCGTTTCAACGTTGGTGCGCAAATCCTTGATACGGGAATCATCCAGTACGTAAGAGCGGATCTGGCTACCCCAGCCGATATCGGACTTGTTGTCTTCCAACGCCTGTTTGTCAGCATTTTTCTTTTGCATCTCGTATTCATACAGCTTGGCTCGCAGCTGTTTGAATGCCTGATCCTTGTTCTTATGCTGTGAACGGTCGTTCTGGCACTGCACGACGATGTTGGTCGGCAAGTGGGTAATACGCACCGCGGACTCGGTTTTGTTGACGTGCTGACCACCGGCACCTGAAGCGCGGTAAACGTCGATACGCAGATCCGCCGGGTTGATGTCGATATCGATATCTTCATCGACTTCCGGGTAGACAAACACCGAACTGAACGAGGTGTGACGGCGACCGCCGGAGTCGAACGGGCTCTTGCGCACCAGGCGATGAACGCCGGTTTCAGTGCGCAACCAGCCGAACGCGTAGTCACCGATAATCTTGATGGTGGCTGATTTCAGGCCCGCAACGTCGCCGTCGGACTCTTCAATCACTTCGGTCTTGAAGCCTTTGGCTTCTGCCCAACGCAAGTACATGCGCAGCAGCATGCTGGCCCAGTCCTGCGCTTCGGTGCCGCCGGAACCCGCCTGAATGTCCAGGTAGCAATCCGCGCTGTCGTATTCACCAGAGAACATACGACGGAATTCTAGCTGTTCCAGCTTGGCGATCAGTTGATCAAGCTCAACCACCGCCTCGTTAAAGGTTTCTTCATCGTCGGCTTCAACCGCCAGCTCAAGCAGGCCGGTCACATCTTCTTCACCCTGGCTCAGGTTGTCGATGGTTTCAACGATGGCTTCGAGCGCGGAACGTTCCTTACCCAGCGCCTGCGCGCGTTCGGGCTCGTTCCAGACGTCCGGCTGTTCCAGCTCGGCGTTAACTTCTTCTAAGCGTTCTTTCTTGGCATCATAGTCAAAGATACCCCCTAAGAACGGCAGTCCGCTCGGACAGGTCCTGAATTCGGTTTTTTACCGGGTTTATTTCAAACATGGTTTTAGCGTTCTTACGTTAGATGTCGTCAATGGCGGGATGCCATGGAACCGATAATTCTAGCGGATCTGGGTAACAGATTATAGCGAGTTAGGCAGTTTTTCTGGGAAGTTGCCGGGGCGCTGCAGTAGCCACGCCCCGGCCAAATGGCTCAGTAGGGCCAGATATGCTGGATCAGCAGCTGTACGCTGCGGTTGCCGCGAAACTCGTTGACGTCGAGCTTGTAGGCCAGCTCCACTTCGCGCACGCTGCTGTCGGGCCACAGCGTGGTATCAACGTTGAAGGCGATACCGTCCAGCAGTGGGCCGCCACCAAGCGGCTCCACCATCAGCTTCAGGTGTTTTTCACCCACCAGACGCTGTTGCAGAATACGGAACCGCCCGTCGAAGGTCGGCTCCGGGAACGCCTGCCCCCAGGGGCCGCCTTCGCGCAACAGCTCCGCCGTTTCCAGCGTCAGCTCCTGCATCGCCAGTTCGCCATCGGACCAGATAACGCCCTCCAGCATCGCAGGATCGAGCCATTCACCCACCAGTTCGCCAAAACGCTGGCGGAACTCGTCAAACCGCGCTTCCTCCAGCGACAGCCCGGCTGCCATCGCATGGCCGCCGAACTTGAGCATCAGCCCGGGGTTGAGGGTGTCGAGCCGCTCCAGCGCATCACGCATGTGCAGACCGGCTATCGAACGACCAGAACCTTTCAGAATACCATCCCCCGCCGGGGCAAAGGCAATCACCGGCCGGTGAAAACGCTCTTTGATGCGCGATGCCAATATGCCGACCACTCCCTGATGCCATTCGGGATGATACATCGCCAAACCGTACGGTAGCGTGGTACTGGTACGCTCAAGCTGGTCGCACAGCTGCAGCGCTTCCACCTGCATGCCCTGCTCGATCTCGCGGCGCGTCTGGTTGAGCGCGTCCAGATCGTTGGCCAACATGCGCGCCTGCGCAATGTCGTCGCTCAACAGCAACGCAACGCCTATCGACATGTCATCCAGCCGGCCGGCGGCATTCAGCCGCGGGCCGAGGGCAAAGCCCAGGTCGTTGGCCGCCAGCTGGCGCGCATCGCGATTGGCCACCTCCAGCAGCGCACGCACCCCGGGGCGGCACTTGCCGGCACGGATACGGTTCAGCCCCTGATACACCAGAATGCGGTTATTGGCATCAAGCGGCACCACGTCGGCCACCGTACCCAACGCCACCAGATCCAGCAGCTCGGCCAGATTGGGCATCGCCATCGCGCGCTGTTCAAACCAGCCGCTGTCGCGCAGCCGCGCACGCAACGCCAGCATCAGATAAAACGCCACGCCGACGCCGGCCAGCGACTTCGACGGGAACGCGCATTCGCGCAGGTTAGGGTTGACGATGGCTTCGGCTGCCGGCAGCGTTTCCCCCGGCAGGTGGTGATCGGTAACCAGTACCTGCATCCCCTTGGCGTGTGCGACCTCAACGCCAGCGTGAGAGGAAATGCCGTTGTCCACGGTCACGATCAGCTGCGCGCCACGGGTCGCCGCCTGCTCAACCACTTCCGGACTCAGGCCATAGCCGTCCTCAAAGCGGTTCGGTACCAGATACTGGACGTTGTTGCCGCCCATGCTGCGCAATGCCAGCACCGTCAACGCGGTACTGGTCGCGCCGTCGGCGTCAAAGTCGCCAACGATCATGATGCGGCGGCCGTCCGCCAGTGCCTGTTGCAGAATGTCCACCGCGGCATCGATGCCATCCAGCAGTTGCCAGGGCAGCATGCCTTTTACGCTGCGCTCCAGCTCCTGTTCGCCCTGAACGCCGCGCTGGGCGTAAAGTCGGCGCAGCAACGGGTGCAAATTGACCGGTAGATGACTGTCATTCGCCGTCTCGCGACGGCGTAATTGGGTTTTGATACTCACCGGCGATTAACCACCGGCTTTGGTTGCGGCCTGATGCGCGTCCAGCATGGCGGCCATTTCCTTCGGCCCCTGATAGCCTGGGATCATCATGCCATTTTCCAGGATAATGGCTGGCGTCCCCTGAATACCGAACTGCACGCCGAGCGCATAATGCTTGCTGATGTCGGTCTTGCAGGTGGCCGGCGAAACCGCGTCGCCCTTCATCGCGGCGTCAAACGCCTTGGCCTTGTCGGCGGTACACCAGATCGACTGCATGTCTTTTTCGGCCTGGGAATTCAGCCCCTGACGCGGGAATGCCAGGTAGCGCACGGTAATGCCCAGATCGTTGTACTCTTTCATCTGCTCGTGCAGTTTGTGGCAGTAGCCGCAGGTGATGTCGGTAAACACGGTGATCACGTGTTTTTCCTTCGGCGCCTTGTAGACGATCATCTGATCCTTCAAGGCGGCCAGTTGGGTGCCCAACAGCTGGTTGGTGACGTTGACCGGCTCTTTGCCGCTGACGTCGTACAGCGGCCCCTGCAGGATATGCTTGCCGTCTTCGGACACGTACAGTACGCCGCTTTCGGTCAGTACGGTTTTCAAACCGGCAACCGGAGAAGGCTGCACGTCCGCCTGCTGAATGCCCAGGCTGACCAGCGCTTTCTTGATTGACGCGTCATCGGCGTGAGCCGTGCCGGCCACCGAGGCCACCAGCAGAGAAACCAGCATTAAACCTTTTTTCATTGTTCCAATCCTTTCGAACCCGGGCGTCAGGCGCGCGGGTGATGCTGTTGATGTAGCTGTTTCAGTCGTTCGGTTGCTACATGCGTATAAATTTGTGTGGTAGAGAGATCGCTATGTCCCAGTAACATCTGTACGACACGAAGATCGGCCCCATGGTTCAGCAAATGGGTGGCGAATGCGTGCCGCAACACGTGCGGCGATAATCGTTCGCTGTCGATGCCGGCTAGGATCGCATAGTGTTTGATACGATGCCAGAACGTCTGTCGCGTCATTTGCTGACAGCGCTGGCTGGGGAACAGCACGTCGATCGTCTGCCCATTGACCAGCCACGGGCGGCCATGTTCCAGATAATTTTCGATCCAGTACACGGCTTCCTCTCCCAATGGCACCAGACGTTCCTTGTTGCCTTTGCCGATCACCCGCACCACGCCCTGGCGCAGGCTGACGTCGCTGATGCTTAACCCCACCAGCTCGGAAACCCGCAGCCCGGTGGCGTACAGCACTTCCAGCATCGCCTTGTCGCGCAGTTCCAGTGGCTGATCGACGCACGGCGCCTGCAATAGCGCATCGATCTGCGCTTCGCTCAGATCCTTCGGCAGCCGCTGCGGCAGTTTGGGCGAGGCCAGCAACGCGGTGGGATCGTCGGCACGCATTTTTTCGCGATACAGGTATTGGAACAGGCGACGCATGGCGCTCAACAGGCGCGCGGAGCTGCTGGCCTTGTAACCGCCCTCTACCCGTTCGGCAAGAAACGCCTGCAAATCCAGCGCCTCGGCCTGTAGCAAGTCGCTGTTGTGCTGCGCCAGCCAGTTGACCAACGCCTGTAAATCCAGCCGATAAGAGGCCAGCGTATTTTCCGCCAGATTGCGTTCAAGCCACAGTGCATCCAAAAATTGCTCGATCAGCGCATTCGCCTGTTGTTGCACCTGGTCCTCTCTTTGTTACGGTTTACACCGTTGGCATTATGCCTTAAGCCAGCGTAAATCTGATACACTCGTTGCCATTCCACGCACTACCAACGGCAACATAACGGTTAAAACATGAAGATTGGTCTGTTTTACGGCTCCAGCACCTGCTACACCGAAATGGCGGCAGAAAAAATCCGTGAGATTCTGGGTGAAGACCTGGTCGACCTGCACAACCTGAAAGACGTCTCACCCAAACTGATGGAAGACTATTCCGTGCTGATCCTCGGCATCCCCACCTGGGATTTCGGCGAGTTGCAGGAGGACTGGGAAGCCATCTGGCCGCAGCTGGCTGAACTGGATCTGCAAGGCAAGATTGTCGCCATGTACGGCATGGGCGATCAACTCGGTTATGGCGAATGGTTCCTCGATGCGCTAGGCATGCTGCACGACCAGCTCAAACCGCGCGGCGTGCAGTTTATCGGTTTCTGGCCAATCGACGGCTTTGAGTTTACCAGCCCGAAACCGCTGGCGGCCGACGGCAAACATTTTGTCGGCCTGGCACTGGACGACGTCAATCAATACGATATGAGCGAAGATCGCCTGCAACAATGGTGCGAACAGATCCTGCTGGAAATGGAGCCATTGCTGTAACCGGCAATCAACCAGGGCGCGGCACGCCGCGCCCAAAAGGTCAGTCCGCTTCCCTGCGGGTTAACCGCGCCGGATCCGCCACCTGATACCAGTCCAGTTTGCGCGTCAGCAACATGATGCCCGCCAGTATCGCAAACAGCAGGCTCGCCCCCAACACCAGGGCGTTATCTTCGGATTGCAGCAGCAAGTACAGCACGCCGTACAGCGCCAGCAGGCTGACGGCAAACAGCGCCCCCCAACGTTTGCCACGCAGTGCTGCGCTCAGATAAAAAGCTATCAGCCCGCTGCATGCCAGACTGGCCAGCCAATAGGCGGCGTCAAAGCCCAGGTGCTCGGAAAACGCCAGTAATACCAGGTAGAACAGCACCAGCGCCGCCCCCACCAGCAGGTATTGCATGGGGTGAACGCGCAGCCCGGTCAGCGTTTCAAACAAAAAGAACGCCATAAACGTCAAACCGATAAACAGCAGCGCGTATTTTACCGCCCGTTCGGTCAGTTGATAATGATCCACCGGTTCAATCAGGCTGACGCTGAAGCTCGGCAGTTTATCCGCCTTGACTATACCGTCCTGGTCGATAAAGGCGCTGTTGATATTGTTGGCAAACCAGGTGCTGCGCCAACGGGCGTTAAACCCTTCAGCCGTGACCTTGCGTTCATCCGGCAGGAAATTGCCAAGAAAGTTGGGATGCGGCCAGTTGCTGTGCAACGCGAGCTCGCTATTGCGCCCCAGCGGCACCAGTGAAAGGCTGCTGGTTCCCGCCAGCGTCAAGGTGAATTCGGCGTCGATCCCCTCGGTTTGCAGCGCCGCCAACGCCAACGGCGCATGAATGCCCTGCGGCAGTTCAGCGATGCGCGTGCCCGGCTCAAATATCGCCGGTTGGTTGCCGCTTAACGGAGAAATACGCTTGATGCCGCGTGAATCGCTCAGTGAAACCAGTAAAAAGGGTTGGCCAACGACGACGTTGCTACGCTGCAGCTCGGCCAGATCCAACGGCTCAAAGCGGGCCTTGAAGGTCAGCGGTCCCTGGTAAACCTGAGTCTGGTAAATGCCCAGCTTGCGCACCTCGACGTTGGGCTTGCCGGTCACCTGCAAGCTTTCCGGCAGCAGATAGCGATAGTGACGCAGCGTATCGACCGTGACCTGCCCTGCCTGGTCCTTTTTTTCTTGCCGCTCGGTGTAAGGGATGACGATGACCGGGCCCAGTATGCGTTGCGCCCGGCTGGTGCTTTCGCTCACCTGGCCAACCACGCTTTGCCGATAGCCGCTGCGCTCCTGTATTACACTCATCAATTCCGCAATCGGGATCAGTAATAAAATCATCAATCCCAACAACGTTACCATTTTCCAAAACAACACTGATTTCAACATGGTTATGCGCTCCTGATTAGCCATGGCGCCATGTTAAAACCCGTAGGTGAAGACAGAATGTGGTTATGTGAAGGGACGGTGAAGCCCGGAGGATAAGCTGAAGATCGCCTCGACGCCGTGGGGTTGGCGGTTGTGCAGATGAATACTGCCCCGGTGCAGACGGGCCACTTCCTGCACAAAGTTCAGCCCCAGGCCGCTGCTTTTGGGTTTATCGGCGCGGGCCAGCGAATAAAACCGCTCGAAGACTTTATCCAGCGCGTAGTCGGGGATCCCGCTGCCGCTGTCGCTGACCGTAATGCGGTACTCCTGCTCACCCTGTTCGCCCCGCAGATGAACCGTACCGCCTGGCGGAGTGAAGTCCAGTGCGTTATCAAGCAGATTGGTCAGCGCCTGTTCGATCAACAGCGCATCGCCATACAGAGTGGCGGCGTCGGCGGCGATGAGCTGCAACTGTACGCCGCGTCGCGTCGCCTGCGCTTCTTTGCCCTGCACCACCTGGCGCAGCAGATCGGCCATCGCCAGCGGTGACATCTCCAGCTCGAGCCGACTTTCCAGCCGCGCCTGTACCAGTAGCTTATCGACCAATTGCTGGATACGGGCGCTCTGTTGTTCAATATTGATCAGAAAACGCCGTGCCGTGGCCGGAGGGGGTTTCTCGTGCAACAGCTCCGCCGCGCCGCGGATCGCCGCCAGCGGGCTTTTCAACTCGTGCGTCAGCGTATGCACATACCGTTCGATGTACGCTTTGCCCTCCAGTTTGAGACGCATGCTTTCCAGTGCCTGCGCCAATCGCGCCAGTTCATGGGTGCCAATGTTCGGCAGCGTGACCACTTCACCCTGCGCCACCCCGTCGGCATAATGCACCAGGCGACCTATCGACCGGTTAATCCACCAGACAAATCCCAACCCAATCAGCAAAGCGATACCGAGCAGCACGCCCCCCGCCAGTAGAATGCGCCGTTCGCTGCGCTTGATCACCGGAGTCATGCTGCTGTTGGGCTTGCCGACGCTCAGCACGCCGATGATTTTGCGCCCTTCGCGCACCGGTGCGGCAACGTACATCACCGAGCTGTTTTCATCCGCCGGGTTACTGCGGCTACTGCGTGCGCCGTATTGCCCACGCAGCGTCAGATAAACGTCGTTCCAGCGCGAATAATCCTGCCCCAGCGCCTGGCCGGCAGAGTCGAAAATGACTCGCCCCTGCCCGTCGGTAAGATAAACGTGATATTCGCTGCGATCTTTGCGGATGCCGGCAATATTAGCGCCGATAGGTTGCTGGTTGAGTCGAATGAACGCCTGCGCCAAGCGACCGTTGGCCACCTCGCCGTGTTGCATGTCCTGGCGGGCTATCTGCGCCAACAGGCTGGCGGTATCAACCAGCGTGCTTTCGGTCGCACGCCGCACGCCAGGTTTGACTTCCTGTACAAAAATGCTCAGCACGAAGTAGCCCGCCACCGCGACGATCAGGAAATATCCCAGCAGCAGTCGCAGGCCGATTCTCATGGCTGGCGAACCACGCTATACCCCAGGCCGCGATGGGTGTGAATCGGCGAGGCGTGGGCATTGACCGCCCGCAGCTTGGCGCGCAACGTTTTGATGTGGGTATCGACGGTACGTTCAAGGCTGTCTTCCGCCTGGGCCCAGACCACCTCCATCAGCTGTTGACGTGAAAATACCCGCCCCGGCGCCAGCAGCAGGGTTTTCAACAACAGGTATTCGTAACGGGTCAGCGCCAACGGCCGTTGGTAATAATGCACGGTGGCGGCGTCTTCATCGAGCACCAGCTCGCCCACGCGATGAGTCGCCGACGCCGTTATGCGTTGCTGCTTGTGTAATCGGCGCAGGATGGTGCGCACCCTAGCGCTGACTTCACGGGGCGAAAACGGTTTGGCAACATAATCATCTGCGCCGATCTCCAGCCCGAGCAGCCGGTCGATCTCGTCGCTGCGCGCGGTTAAAAACAGGATCGGCAAGTCAGCCGACTGCGCCAGCAAGCGGCGGCAAAGCTCAAAGCCGTTAATATCGGGCAAGCCGACGTCAAGGATGATCAGCGCCGGTTCCCCCTGCGCCAACGCCTGCAGCGCCGGTTCTCCGCGTTCGAACCAACGCACCTGGAACCCTTCGCTTTCCAGCGTGTAAACCAGCGTATCGGCAATGCTGGGTTCATCTTCTACCAGCCAGATCGGCGGTTTCATCACGGCGCCTCGCTATCATCCTCCGGCGGGAACGACAACCGCTGGCGCAGTTGCCGCCAGTCCGCTTTGCTCATGCAGTCGGACGCCAGCCACAGCCGACGTCGTTTTTGCCCGTCAAGCGGTTCCAGCGTGAACAGAATACCGAAGCGCGGCATCCATGGCCGGCCGATAACCCGCCATTCCTGGCCGTCCCACACCACATGCCGCGGCGCACTCAGCACCCGCAGCTCTCCCTGGCGCGTGGCAATGCGCTTTTGGCTGCGGATGCATTCAAACACCACCAGCGTCAGCAGCACCAGCCATAGCGGGCCGTAACCTTCGGGCCACGGCGAAATCAGGATCAGCAGTATCAGCGCGCCGTGCGCCAACAGCGAAACGATTTGGGTGCGCCAGGAGATACGGACATTACATCGCCACTGGGCCACGGTCTTTATTTCGCGTCTGGATCAAGGTCACCATTCTCTGCAGTTCGTCATCCTGCGGAGCGCCATGATTCATCAGCCAGTTAAATAAATCTGGATCGTCACATTCCAGCAGGCGAATAAACAGCGCCTTGTCTTTATCGCTCAACGAATCGTACTCATATTCGAAAAACGGCATGATCGAGATATCCAGTTCGCGCATGCCGCGGCGGCAAGCCCAGTGAATACGTGCTTTGTTATTGATATCCATGTTGTAATGACTAACCTCTGTTCTGCGTGGCTTCGGCGTGGCAATGCCAGTATAGGGTTCACCTGTTACACTGTATGGCAACGCTTGCTCGATATAATTCCGTCGGTTAACAATTAGTTTGTCAGGGTAATGTCAGCCGTAAGCGTATAGAGTAACAATTTGACATACTCGCCGGGAAGAACGTTTGCTGCGGAAAGCGCAATTAAGCGCTAAATGTCAAAAAAAGCGCTACCAGGCAATAACTGTTTGCAAAGCCGGTCGCCTCTTTTACCATGGTGGGCATACTCCTTTCGGTAAGCTTAACGTTAATCAGGATCTTACTATGGCGTTCAATATTCCTTTTCTACCCCGTCAACCCTCCGCTTCGTCTCACCTGCCGCTTACGCTGATATCGCTGGAAGACTGGGCGCTGGTGACGCTGAACGGCCCGGACACGGTGAAATACCTCCAGGGTCAGGTCACCGCCGACCTCGACCAACTGGCGGCTGATCAGCACGTGCTGTGCGGCCATTGCGATGCCAAAGGTAAAATGTGGAGCAATCTGCGGCTGTTCCGGCGTGGCGAAGGCTTCGCCTATCTGGAGCGCCGTAGTCTGGCAGACAACCAACTGGCGGAAATCAAAAAGTACGCGGTATTTTCCAAGGTGACCTTTAGCGCGGATAACGACGCGGTACTGCTGGGCGTCGCCGGTTTCCAGGCGCGTGCGGCGCTGGCGGGCGTGTTCGGCCAATTACCGGACGCAGCGCATCCCGTGGCGCAGGACGGTGATACCACCCTGCTGCACTTCAGCCTGCCGGCGGAACGCTTTCTGCTGGTCACCACGGCCGCAATCGCCGAACAGCTTTGCGCAAAACTGCAAGAGCAGGCGCAATTGAACGACAGCCAGCAGTGGCTGACGCTGGACATTGAAGCTGGCTACCCGATTATCGACGCGCCAAACAGCGCGCAACTGATTCCGCAGGCCACCAACCTGCAGGCACTGGGCGGCATCAGCTTTAGCAAAGGCTGTTATACCGGGCAGGAAATGGTGGCGCGCGCCAAGTTCCGCGGCGCCAACAAGCGCGCCATGTATTGGCTGGCAGGGAAAGGCAGTCGGGTGCCCGCCGCCTCGGACGATTTGGAACTGCAACTGGGGGACAACTGGCGCCGCACCGGCACCGTGCTGGCTGCCAGCCAGTTGGCCGACGGCACCATCTGGGTGCAGGCGGTGTTGAATAACGATCTGGCAGCGGACAGCAAGCTGCGGCTGCGTGAGGACGTTGGCGGCGAACTCGGCATCATGCCGCTGCCGTACTCGCTAACCGAAGAATAATTCGACAGCAAAGGCGCAACGGGTTGCGCCTTTTTTTATTCCAGCCTCTGTGATTTACTGCTGCTGAAGCTCGTCGTCACGCTGCACCAGATAAATCAGCACCAACAGGATGGTCACAAAGAAACGGAAGGCGTCAGGCACTCCGTTCCACTGTTTTGACATCCACATACCGAACCATTCGCCGCCGATCGACATAAACCCCACCTGCCAGGTCAGGAACCCTAACGTCAGGCCGGCTACCGCCCACGCCTTACGATGATTAAACGCCGCCGCCGGCAGCCTGAGCGCACGCAACAAACGCACCCCGCCAATCCAGCACAACAGCGCCGTTAAGGTTTCCAGCGCAATGATGCCGATATAGCCGGCATGGTGCATCCACGGGGTATCAATGGCGCGATAGCGAATGGTGGCGTCAGGGAAAAGGGTATCCATCATAAATACGTGGTGAACAAAGGCAAAGTTAGAGCCGTAATCGGTGATGTTACCGAAGGCGACCAATGAGGCGAACAAGGCAATGGCGCAGACTAGCAGCGCTTTGGATAAGCGAATGATCATAATGATAAGTCCTGAAAGAAAACAAAGAGCATCGGAGGATGCGTATTGCGGGCTCAGGAAGACGAAAGGAACTTGTTGGATACCCGAAAGAAACAAGCGCTTCTTTCTAACGCAAAAGAAACGCTTATTCAATATGGATTTAACGTTCGGCTATCAGACGTACAGATAAATCGCCATAAAATGGCACACGCTGCCGCCCAGTACAAAAGCGTGCCAGATGGCATGGCCGAAACGCCAACGCTTGGAGGCATAAAAAATTACCCCCAGGCTATACACGACTCCGCCGACGGCCAGCAGCGTAACGCCGCCGATATCCAGTCGCGTAGCCAGTTGATAGATCACGATCAGCGACAGCCAGCCCATGGTCAGATAGGTCACCAACGACAGCGCCTCGAAACGGTGGGCAAACGCCAGCTTGAAGATCACGCCAAACAGCGCCATCCCCCAGATCACCGCCATCAAGCCGCGTGCCAGCGGCGAATCCAGCCCGACCAGTAAAAATGGCGTATAGGTGCCGGCGATCAACAGATAGATGGCACAATGATCAAACTTTTTCAGCCAGTATTTGGCCTTTTGATGCGGAATGGCATGATAAAGCGTAGAAGCCAGATACAGCAGGATCATGCTGCCGCCGTACAGGCTGTAACTGGCGATGGCGGTGGCTCCGGCGCCGGTATCCACCGCCTGCACCAGCAGCAGCACCAAACCGACAATGCCGAAAATCAACCCAATCCCATGACTGATACTGTTGGCGATCTCTTCCGCCCACGGATAAGCCGCATTGGCCAACTTGTCGGCCCTGGCTTTAATTCCACCCGCTTTTCCCATAACCACCAAACCCTCAAAACCGGTATTCTTGCTCGAAATTTCCACAACGCAGCTTAGCTGAGAATAATTCCAGTGTACACGTGTACGCTAAAATAAAACTGTGTTGGCGTGTAACAAAGCGCAAACGTCGAAATCTGTCGTTGAGTGATCTACAATCATCCTGCTTTAAACCCACCGACTACCGAGGCTGTATCATGTCATCTGCCGTACCCGCGTTAGAATTTGGCGCCATGACTCAGGTCATCCAGTTCCTGATGGAAATCGATAAACTCAAGAGCGTTCAGCGCCGTACCAAAGTATTGGGCACCCAGCGTCAGGAAAACTCTGCCGAGCACAGCTGGCACTTCGCCATCGCCGCCATGAGCCTGGCGCCTTATGCCGCTGAAGACGTTGATATCCAACGCGTGATCCAGATGGCCCTGCTGCATGACATCGTCGAAATCGATGCCGGCGACGTGCTGGTGTACGATCTGGCCGCACGTGCCGCGATTCACGATCAGGAAGTCGCCGCAGCGCGTCGTCTGTTTGGTCTGTTGCCGGAACCACAGCGCGAGTATTTCACCGCGTTATGGCAGGAATATGAAGACGGCGAAAGCGCCGATGCACGTTTTGCACTGGTGCTGGATCGCACCATGCCCATGCTGATGAATCTGCATAACCAGGGGCAGAGCTGGGTTGAAAACGGCATCAGCCTCGATCAGGTACTATCGCGCAACGCCATGATCGCCGAGGTCTACCCGGAACTGTGGCAGCACCTGTCCCACCATCTGCATGAAGCACAGCGCAAAGGCTGGCTGAAGTAACCATCACACGCGCCGACGCTGGAAGCCAGCGGCGTGAGCGAGCAGACCATGGCGGCCTGACCCGGCCTTTGCCTGAACAACCACGCCGGGTGCAGATATCGCCCGGCGTGGCCTTTACAGCGGTTTATGCGCGGTTTCCCTGGCGGCCAGCACCGCCCACAGGGTTATCAGCAGCGCAAAGACCACGTACAGCGACACCGCCAGCGTACTGTCATAGCTTTTGAACAGCGACGCGATGATCAGCGGCGCAAAGCCACCGCCGACGATGCCGGCCAGTGTATAGGCCAGTGATGAGCCGGCGTAACGCACGCGGGTCGGGAACTGTTCGGTGACGAACGCCGCCTGTGGGCCATACATCGCGGCATGGATCAGTAACCCCACCACCACCGCCAGGCAAATCAGCACTGGCTGCGTGCTGTCCAGCAGCACGAAGAACACGAACGCCCAGACCATCGCCGCCAGCGCGCCGCCAATATACACCGGGCGCCGACCAAGCCGATCGGAAAGCGCGCCGAACAGCGGAACCGTAAGCGCGTTGCCCACCGCGCCGAGCATGGTGGCGGCCAACGCCAATGGCCGTGGCAGGTTCAATACCGTGGTGACATAGGTCAGGGTAAACACCACCACCAGCGCATACAGTACGTCAGAGCCAATGCGTGAACCGCCGGCGATCAATAGCGCCCGTTTATGCTGGCCGAACACTTCACGCAGCGGCGCGTGAGTCACGTCGCGGTTGGCTTCCAGCGTGAGGAACGCCGGCGTCTCCCCCACGCCACGACGCAGCCAGAGACCAAATACCACCAGCACCAGGCTCAGCAGGAACGGAATGCGCCAGCCCCATTGCTGGAAGTCGTCCGCCGACATCGCCACCGTGACCAGCATGATAAAACCGGTGCCAATCAGCGAGCCGCAGGACGGGCCGACCTGAGCGAACGACGCATTGCGCCCACGCTGATGCGGTTTGCCATGCTCCATTGACAGCAGCACCGCACCGGCCCATTCACCGCCCAGCGCGATGCCCTGAATAAAGCGCAGCGTCACCAGCAGCAACGGGCTCCAGATGCCCCAACTGGCATAGCCGGGCAGTAACCCCATCAATGCAGTGGTAATGCCCATCATCAGCAGCGTGGTAACCAATACAAAACGACGGCCAAGCACGTCGCCCAGATGACCGAACACGATGCCACCAATCGGCCGCGAGACATAACCGACCGCATAGGTGGAAAACGCCAGGATAGTGCCCACCAGCGGATCAAACGACGGGAAGAAGACGTGATTGAAAATCAGCGCCGCCATGATGTTGTAAACGGTAAAGTCGTACCATTCCAGCGCGGTGCCGATGGAGCTTGCCGCCGCCAGTTTGCCGGTATTGGGCGCATCGGCGCTGCGGGCCGCCTCTGCACCGATCGGGGTTTCCGTGGTAGAAGTGCTCATGATGTCAACTCCTGTGCGGTGAGTCGCCAGCTGAGCGCGTATTGCAGCGCAGCGTCCGGCGCAATATTCAGAGCCGCGCAAGCCTGGTCGGCAAGGCGTTGACCGGCCTGCACGCTGCTGCTTTCGATCAGCAGCATCGGCAGTAACCGGCGGTTTTCCGTGGTTTCTTTTGGCAGCGGTGTACTGAGTAGCGCGTCGGGCAGCAACAGGCTGCTGCAGACAAACCCGGCGGCACTGGCCAGTTCTTCGCCCAGTTGCCTGGCTCGCTGCACCAGTGGGCGGTCTGCGCCAACCGCCAGGGTGAGAATGCTCAGATGGCTACCGCAGCCGATGCCGCTCAGCGTCGTCAGCGAACAGACGCGCCGCATTGGATTGACCATCTTGTCCAGACAGGCCACTGACCATGGCGTCTGGCGAGTGAACGCGGCGTGATATGCCGCTGAAGTAAAGCTGTCGAGCGAGGTGGTTTTATACAGGCCGAGGTATTTTCGCCCGCCCTGCAACGCCTGATAACGCGTGCCGCTCAAAAAGCCGTCAATGCGCACCCGTTCTTCCACGTGTTCCCGGTCGTACCATTGGTTGAAGTCCGCCTCATCCTGTGCGGCGACGTCTGTGGCGACAAACAGCATTCCATTAGGGGTTCCGGTCATGGGAGTCTCCTGTTAGCTCAAAATGAGGCGAGCATGCCCGCCGTAATTCACGCGCCGGCAAGGCAACGCTCAATTGACAGCGCCCAACCCAGCAGCGCCTGATCCTGCTGCGGCAATCCCGCCACCATCAAACCGATCGGCGCGCTGCCGGGGGGTTGCATGGGTAGCGACACGGCGCAGCCATCTAGAAAATTGATTACCGACGGGTTACGCAACGCGGCGCCGTTAACGCGGAAGTACAGCGCCTCATCCGCTTCCAGTTCGGCGATGGTCGGCGCGATAAACGGTACGCTGGGCATCAGCAGCGCGTCATAGCCCTCCAGCGTTGCCGCCACCCGCCGTTGCCAATCGCCACGCTGTTGTTGCAATCGCTGACGGTCACCCTCGCCCAGCGTCGCACCGCGACGAATGCGCGACAGCACCCGTGGATCGTAATCAGCCGCCTGTGAGGCAATCAGCGTCTGGTGCCATTGCCACGACTCCAGCGCGGTGAAGCCGCCGCTGGCATTGATCGCCGCCAGTTCGGCGAACTCGCTGCATGGCAGGGCGTCGATGCGCGCCCCCGCCAGCGTCAGACGCTGCAACGCGCGGTCAAATGCCGTCGCCACCGCGTCATCCAAATCATCAAGCACCAGCGTTTGCGGCACGGCGAAACGCGCCTGAGCCAGCGGCAGCGTTTGCGGTTCCAGCGCCCGTTCGGCGATCGCCGCATCCAGCGCGACGCAGTCCGCCACGCCGTGAGCGATCACACCAACGGAATCCAACGACGGTGACAGCGGCTGCACGCCAGCCATGTCAATGCGGCATGCGCTGGGCTTGTAGCCGGTCAATCCGCAAAACGCCGCCGGAATGCGCACCGAACCGCCGGTATCGCTGCCAATCGCTCCGAATCCCATGCCATCGGCGACCGCCACCGCCGCGCCGGACGATGAACCGCCGGGAATGCGTCGCGCCGCGCGCTGCCATGGATTGGCCGGCGTGGCGTAGTGCGGGTTGATGCCCAGCCCCGAATAGGCAAACTCGGTCATATTGGTTTTACCGACAATCACTACTCCGGCCTGCAGCAAACGCGCTACCACCGCCGCATGGCGTTGCGCCGGAGCGGCATCGGTCAAGACGCGAGAACCGCCGGTGGTCGCTTCGCCGGCCACGTCGAACAGATCCTTGATCGACACCGGCACGCCGTCCAACGGCGACAGCGCCTGTCCAGCGGCTCGCCGCCGATCGGATTCGGCCGCCTGCTGCTGCGCCCAGGCGTGATAAACGCGGATAAATGCGCGTGCGCCCTCTCCTTGGGGATCGTCGATGCACGCCAGCGCCTCTGCCGTCAGCCGCCGAGAGGTGAACTCACCGCACGCCAGGCCGGCAGCGGCCTGTAACAAGGTCAGCTTTTTCATCACGCCACCACCGGTAATTCGATGCTTCGATAGGTATGGCAAATACGGCGCCCCAGAATCTCGTCCACCAATTCCATGCGAAACTCCGCCGCCGGGCGAATACCGCCGATCGCCGCCAGCGTGCCGCAGGTCATCGCCAGTCCGTCGCGCGGCTGCTGTGGTTGCGTCTGGTATTCCGGCAGTTGCTGGCCGGCCAGATAACGCTCCAGCAAGTCGCCCGGGGTGCGCAGACTGGCCAGTGTTCCTTGTTGATACAGGCGGAACTCCCCCTGCTCCTTAATCCACGAGCGCAGAATCAGCTGGTCCCAATGCGCTGCCACCTCCTGCAATCGCCAGGCCGCCGTGGCCACCGGTTTGACGCAGAGCTGTTTCGACAGCGCCACGCTGTGCGCCTCCAACTCCCGGTCGGTATGATCGGAGGCCAGCGAAACATACAGCTCGCCTTGGTGGGTAAACACCAGCGGTTCGGCTTCGCCGGAGCTGGCGGCGCCCATCACTTCGACGCTGTCGCGCTGGCTAAGCTGGTTGGCCGCCACGCGATAAAACAGTGGAACTGCACTCGGTTGGGGCACCCCCAGCTCGGCCAACTCCCGAATATGGTGCAAGATGGCTTGCCGATCGCGTCCGGTCCAACCGGCAATCACCAGATGGTCAATCTCGACGTTCAGGGCGTCAGCCTCGCGAGAATCAGGTAAAGTGAAGGTCAGTTGCATGGTATTCGCTCCCTTTTGTTAAAACACTGTGAAATTTCACTATATCTTTAGTTACTCATTAAGCGATTTCCGTGCCATATTTTTGTGTACTATGTCTAAAAACTTTTTAGTTGCAGGAGCAAAACGTGAAGACCGTTGATGCAGAGGGTCGGGAGCGCCCGCCGGTAGAGGAAGCAGGCCTGTCCCTGAACGAACTGGCCTATCGGCGCTTCAAGCAGGCGTTAGTGACCTTGAGCTATAAACCGGGTGAGTATTTGAATACCGCGCAGGTGATGACTGATTTGCAGATGGGCAGAACGCCGATCAACCAGGCGATCCACCGTCTGGCCAATGAAGGGTTATTGCAGGTGATCCCACGCAAGGGGGTAATGGTTGCGCCTTTGTCGATCGATGATGCATTGGAACTGATCGAAGTGCGACTGGCCAACGAATTGCTGTGCATGCGTCTGGCCAGCAAGCGCGCCACCGCTGCGCAAGTGGCCGGGCTGAGCGCGCTCAATCAGCAGATTGCCGCTGCCTGCCAGGCTCGCGATCGGGTGCGCATGATGATGTTGGATAATGAATTCCATCAGGCGCTGGCACAGATCGCCGGCAATGCCATGCTGGCCGACATCCTCAGCGTGCTGCACGCACGCGCGCAACGCTTCTGGGCCACCTCGCTCTCCAAGGAAGGTCATATGCAGGAGGTGATTGAAGAGCACCGCGCAATCATCGACGCACTGGCTCAACAGGATACCCAGGCGGCGGAATCGGCGGCGCAGGCACACATTCTGTCCTTCCGCAGCGCGCTGTTGCACGATGCCTGACGGATCAGCGACCGCCGCCGGCGTCGATAAAACTGCCGGTGACATAAGAAGCGGCGTCTGACAGCAGCCAGGCGATGGCCTGCGCTATTTCTTCCGGTTGCCCGCCGCGTTGCATCGGCAACAGGCTTTTTACCCGCTCGACGCGCTCCGGCTCTCCACCGCTGGCATGCATCTCGGTATAAATGGCGCCCGGCCGCACGCTATTGACGCGGATCCCCTGCGCCGCTACTTCGATCGCCAGCCCGGTAGTCAAGGTATCCTGCGCCCCTTTTGAGGCGGCATAATCGACATATTCTCCCGGCGACCCTAACCGCGCGGCGCCAGAGGAAACGTTGACTATCGCCCCGCCCTGCCCGCCGTGGCGCAGCGCCATGCGTTTCACCGCTTCGCGACAACAGAGAAAACTGCCGGTGACGTTGGTGGCCAGCACGCGGTTGATGCGCTCTGCGCTCATGTGTTCGATGCTGGTCTGCTGAAACAGAATGCCGGCGTTGTTCACCAGAGCACAGAGGGTACCAAGCTCGGCGTCCAGCCGGGAGAACATCGCCACAACCTCATTCTCCTGGGCAATATCCGCCTGCAACGCCAGCGCTCGGCCGCCAGCGGCAAGCACCTGGTTTACCACCTGCTGTGCCGCTGCCTCATTGGTCTGATAGTTAACCCCTACCGCATAACCCTGACGGGCCAGCAATAACGCCGTCGCGCGGCCAATGCCTCGGCTGGCGCCGGTAATCAATGCAACTTTTGTCATGTCACTCCCCATTACGGATGCGGTAAATAATGTGCCGCTGTGCTTGGCAAAACGGTTTGCACCGCTCACCCGGCGGGCAGATTCTAGCCGCGCACAAGCGGTGTGCCAGGATAATATCATCTGGAAAATCAACAAATTCAATATTACTTTTTGCCGGTTGCTGACCTCACCCGACGCCGAGCTGTTTGCCGGCGATCCAGAGGATATCCATCTGGCCTGCTATTGCCGCCAGCAATAAAAAAAGGACGCCGTAAATACGGCGTCCCTGATTAATCGACGTTAATCGAATCGGTTATTGGTAGTCGCCGATCGGCACACAGGAGCAGAACAGATTGCGGTCGCCATAAACGTCATCAAGACGCTTCACGGTCGGCCAATACTTGTTCTCGCGTACCGCCAGCGACGGGAATACCGCCAGCTCGCGGCTATAGGCATGTTGCCATTCGCCAACCAGCTCCGCCTGCACGTGTGGCGCATTGACCAGCGGGTTGTCGTCCAGTGGCCATTCGCCCTGCTGTACGCGATCGATTTCTGCACGGATCGCCAGCATCGCGTCGATAAAGCGGTCCAGCTCGACTTTGCTTTCTGATTCGGTCGGTTCCACCATCAGCGTGCCGGCAACCGGGAACGACATGGTCGGCGCGTGGAAACCGTAGTCGATCAGGCGCTTGGCGATGTCCATTTCGCTGATGCCGGTTTCATCCTTCAACGGGCGAATGTCCAGAATACATTCATGCGCCACGCGATGATCGCGGCCGGTATACAGCACCGGATAGGCATCCTTCAGGCGGGTAGCGATATAGTTGGCGTTGAGGATCGCCACCTGGCTCGCCTGCTTCAGCCCTTCGGCTCCCATCATGCGAATGTACATCCAGCTGATAGGTAAAATCGATGCGCTGCCGAACGGTGCCGCAGACACCGCACCCTGCTGAGTCGTAACGCCGTCGATTTGCACCACGCTGTGCCCCGGAACAAACGGTGCCAGGTGCGCCTTGACGCCGATTGGCCCCATGCCCGGGCCGCCGCCGCCGTGCGGGATACAGAAGGTTTTATGCAGGTTAAGGTGCGATACATCCGCGCCGATATAGCCCGGCGTGGTGATGCCCACCTGCGCGTTCATGTTGGCGCCGTCAAGATAGACCTGACCGCCGAACTGATGAACGATTTGGCATACTTCGCGGATGGTTTCTTCGTACACGCCGTGGGTCGACGGGTAGGTCACCATGATACAGGACAGTGCTTCGCCGGCCTGCTCGGCCTTGACGCGCAGGTCATGCAGATCGATGTTGCCGTTCTTGTCGCAGGCCACCACTACCACGCTCATGCCGGCCATTTGCGCCGACGCCGGGTTGGTGCCGTGCGCCGAACTTGGGATCAGGCATACGTGACGGCCGGCTTCGTTACGGCTTTCATGATAGCGACGGATCGCCAGCAGACCGGCGTATTCGCCCTGAGCGCCGGAGTTCGGCTGCATACAGATGGCGTCATAACCGGTCAGTTGCACCAGCCACTGGGACAGCTGGCCGATCATCTGCTGATAGCCTGCCGCCTGTTCTGCCGGGCAGAACGGGTGCATGTCGGAAAACTCCGGCCAGGTGATCGGGATCATCTCTGCCGCAGCGTTCAGCTTCATGGTACAGGAGCCCAGCGGGATCATCGCCTGGTTCAACGCCAGATCCTTGCGTTCCAGACGATGCATATAACGCATCATCTCGGTTTCGCTGTGGTAGCTGTTGAATACCGGATGACTGAGGATCGGCTCCTGGCGCAGCATCGCCGCCGGGATCGATGCACTCGCGGTGCTCACCGCCGCGTCCAGCGCGTCAATGTCCAGACCGTGGTCGTCGCCGGCCAGGACGGCAAACAGCGTTTGCACGTCTTCGCGCGACGTCGATTCGTCAAGGGTAATGCCCACCGCACCGTGAATGTCGGTGCGCAGGTTGAGGCCGAAGCTTAGCGCGCGATCCAGCACCGCCGCCTTGTCCTTGACCTCAACGGTCAGGGTGTCGAACCAGGTGGCGTGACGCAGCAGCAGGCCGGCCTGCTGCAAGCCGGCAGCCAGAATGTCGGTCAGGCGATGAATGCGCCCGGCGATGCGCTGCAGGCCTTGCGGGCCATGGTACACCGCGTACAGGCTGGCGATGTTGGCCAGCAGCACCTGCGAAGTACAGATGTTCGAGTTGGCCTTTTCACGGCGGATATGTTGCTCACGGGTTTGCATCGCCATACGCAGCGCGGTGTTACCGGCGGCATCGCGTGACACGCCGATGATACGGCCCGGCATCGAGCGCTTGAACTCGTCGCGGCAGGCAAAGAACGCGGCATGCGGGCCGCCGTAGCCCATTGGCACGCCAAAGCGCTGCGCAGAGCCGAATACCACGTCGGCGCCCTGTTTGCCTGGCGCGGTCAACAGCACCAGCGCCATGATGTCGGCAGCGACGCTGGTGATGATTTTGCGCGACTTCAATTCGGCCAGCAATGCGCTGTAATCGTGCAGTTCGCCGGTGGTACCGACCTGCTGCAACAGCACGCCGAACACGCCTTCCAGCTCGAGCACTTTTTCGGCTTTGTCGACGATCACTTCAAAATTGAAGGTTTCGGCACGGGTACGCACCACGTCCAGCGTCTGCGGATGCACGTCGTCCGCCACAAAGAAGCGGTTGGCGTCCTTCAGCTTGCTGGCGCGCTTGGCCAGCGCCATCGCTTCGGCGGCTGCGGTTGCTTCGTCCAGCAGCGACGCGGACGCCAGGTCGAGACCAGTCAGATCCAGCGTCACCGTCTGGAAGTTCAGCAGCGCTTCCAGGCGCCCCTGCGACACTTCCGGCTGATATGGCGTGTAGGCGGTGTACCAGCCGGGGTTTTCCAGCATATTGCGCAGGATCACCGGCGGCGTCAGTACCGAGCTGTAGCCCATGCCGATATAGGATTTGTAGCGCTGATTCTGACCGGCAATCACCTTCAGCTCGGCCAGCGCCTGATGTTCAGTGACCGCATCGCCAACCGGCGGCGGCCCCGGCAGTTGAATGTCTGCCGGCACAATCTGTTGGATCAGCGCGCTGAGCGAGCGTGCGCCCACCGCTGCCAGCATCTCCTGCTGTTGTTGCGCAGAAGAGCCGATGTGGCGTTCGATGAACGCTTCGCTGTGTTCAAGTTGGCTGAGTGTCTGAGTCATTGCTACAAATTCCTGAATGCTTGCGTGGTACGGGATATAGCGTGAACTAAAACGCCCCGGTCGGCTGACCTGGGGCGTGGTGGTGATTATTCGTCGATCGACGCCTGGTAGCCGGCGGCATCCAGCAGCTTGCCCAGTTCGCCGGCATCGGAGGCTTTGATGCGGAACAGCCAGCCGTCGCCATAGGGTTCGCTGTTGACCAGCTCCGGCGAGCCGTCCAGCGCGTCGTTGACCGCGATGACTTCACCGCTGATTGGCGCATAGATGTCGGACGCGGCCTTCACCGATTCGGCCACCGCGCAGTCGTCGCCTGCCGCGACGGTTGTGCCTACGTCAGGCAGGTCGACAAACACCATGTCGCCCAACAGTTCCTGTGCGTGTTCGGTGATGCCCACCACGTATTCGCCGTTGCCTGCGTCGCGCACCCACTCGTGAGAGGTCGCGTATTTCAATTCTGTTGGTACATTGCTCATCGCCCGAACTCCTTCAAAATAAATAATGTCTCCGCGTGTTTCACACCGCGTTATCACCGACGGCGTAAACCCTGCGGAATAGCCAATAATGATTTAATTTATCAGTGATTTGCCGGCGCGAACAAAGCCAGGCTTGGTCACTTTGACCGGCATTTCACGGTTGCGGATCTGCACGATGGCCTGCTCGCCGATGCCGGCCGGCACGCGCGCCAGCGCAATGCTGAAACCAAGCGTGGGCGAAAACGAACCGCTGGTGATAATTCCTTCGTGGATCTGGCCGCCGGCATCGGTGAAACGCACCGGCAACTCATTACGTAATACGCCTTTTTCCGTCATGATCAAGCCGACCAGTTGCTCGGTGCCCTGCTCACGCTGCTGCTCCAGCGCGTCGCGCCCAATGAACTGGCGGTCCTGCGGCTCCCAGGCGATGGTCCAGCCCATGTTGGCCGCCAGCGGAGAAACGCCTTCGTCCATTTCCTGCCCATACAGGTTCATGCCGGCTTCCAGACGCAGCGTATCGCGCGCGCCCAACCCGGCCGGCTTGACGCCCGCTGCCAGCAACTGCTGCCAGAATTCGGCGGCCTGCGCCTTCGGCAGCGCAATCTCGTAGCCGGCTTCGCCGGTATAACCGGTGGTGGCAATGAACAGATCGTCGGCCTGAACGCCGAAGAACGGCTTCATGCCCTCGACGGCCTGCTTTTGTTGCGTGCTGAACAAGGTGGCGGCACGCTCTTTGGCCTGCGGCCCCTGCACGGCGATCAGCGCCAGATCGTCACGTACCGTCAGCGCAACGCCGTACGGCGCCGCGTGTTGCTCGATCCAGGCCAGGTCTTTGTCGCGGGTGGCGGAGTTCACCACCAGGCGGAAATAGTCTTCGCTGAGGAAATAAACGATCAGGTCGTCGATCACGCCGCCGGAGGCGTTAAGCATCCCGGTGTACAGCGCCTTGCCTGGCTGGGTCAGCTTGGCGACGTCATTGGCCAGCAGATAACGCAGGAATTCGCGGGTACGCGCACCGTGCAGATCGACAATGGTCATGTGGGAGACATCGAACATACCGGCATCCTGCCGCACGGCGTGGTGTTCATCAATCTGGGAGCCGTAGTGCAACGGCATCATCCAGCCGTGAAAATCGACCATGCGCGCACCGCACGCCAGGTGCTGGTCGTACAGTGGGGTTTGCTTTGCCATCTTATCCCTCTCCACAATGATTAACCGGGTATCAAATGCCGCGCAGAACGTTGCCAAAAAGCCCGTCAACCGCCGCGACGCAAACGATACCTTTTATCCGAACTTATCACCGAACGACCACATTAACCATAAGTTAAAATAGGCTCAGACCGCTCGGCGAGCGCTAAAATGCCGCGCTAGTGTGCAGAGTTTTTCACTGGAAAAATGCGCTTCATGGCACAAAATCAACAATTAAAGTGGCAAAATGACGATGTTATATAACAAATGCGTCATGGCTGGCGGAATTTTGACTTTTGACAACCGACCATTGAATTAGAAAAACTAATGCAAAAAATTGGGTGAAATTAGTTTATTTCAAATGAAGGGTATTATAAGGAGGATTTATGACACCACGCTGTTTTGCTGATGAAAACAGCGTGGTCGTCGAGAGAAGAATACGGCGGAGTTTGCCGGCAGCGAGAGGCCGGCACAGCCGGACGGCTAGGCCAGCCACTCCGGCAAGTCATTGAGCCCCATCGCCTGACGCACCAGTTTCGGCTTTACGCCCGGCAGGCTGTCCGCCAACCGCAGCCCCAGGTCACGCAGCAGTTTTTTGGCCGGGTTATTGCCGTCAAACAGTTCACGGAAGCCCTGCATGCTGGCCAGCATCACCGCCGCACCGTGCTTGCGGCGGCGCTCGTAGCGGCGCAGATACAGGTGCTGGCCAAGATCCTTGCCCTGACGTTGCAGGCGCTTCAGTTCGGCGATCAACTCCGCCGCGTCCATAAAGCCGAGGTTGACCCCCTGCCCAGCCAACGGGTGTACGGTGTGGGCCGCATCGCCCACCAGCGCCAGTCGGTGACCGGCAAAATTACGCGCATAGCGGCCGGTCAGCGGGAAGGTCAGCCGTTCACTTTCCACCGAGCACGCCCCGAGACGCATGTCGAAGGTGATGCCCAGCTCGCGGTTGAACTGCTCCGGCGGCAACTGTTGCAAGCGCTCGGCTTCTTCCGGCGCCACCGACCAGACGATCGAACACAGATGCGGATCGCTGAACGGCAGAAACGCTAAAATACCGTCGCCGTGAAACACCTGCCGCGCGGTCGCCAGATGCGGCTCTGCGGTGCGGATGGTGGCGACCAGCGCGCTATGGCGATAGTCCCAGAAGGTCAACGGGATGTCGGCATGCTGGCGTAGCCACGAATGGGCACCGTCGGCCCCCACCACCAGCCGGGCGCTCAGCATGCGGCCGTCGTCCAGCGTAATGAACGCGTCGTTTTCGCCCCATGCCACCTGTTTCAACGCCGCCGGAGTAATCAGGGTCAGATCCGACGACGCCTGCGCCTTGCGCCACAGCGCCTGCTGAATCACGTCGTTTTCAATAATGTGGCCAAGATGGCTGAATCCGCATTCATCGCCGCTGAAGGCAATTTTGCCGAAGCTGTCGCGATCCCACACTTCCATCGCGTTGTACGCGCTGGCGCGCAGTTGCAGAATCTCATCCCATACGCCTATCTGTTGCAGCAGACGTTCGCTGGCGGCATTAATGGCGGAAACGCGCAGCGCCGGCTGTTGCGGCGGCGGCGACATGTCCGGCTGATGATGCTCCAGCACCGCAACCCGCAGGCCACTGCCCTGCAAGCCGCAGGCCAATGCCAGCCCGACCATACCGCCACCGGCGATAACCACATCAAATGATTGCATGCTGCTTGATTCCTTAAAAACGCATTAAATATTAGCGATCGACCCAGCCCAGAGTACGCTTGGCAAACGCATCGCGTACCGGCGACAGGTGTTCCATCGCCATCAGACCCAGATTGCGCCCCACCACCAACGGCGCATAGCGATTGGCGAACAGGGCAATCAGGCCGTCGGTGACGCCGACCGTCGCCTGCTGGTCTTGCTGCCGCCGCTGTTGGTAATGGCTCAGCAGCGTAAAGGCGCCAAGATCTTCGCCACGTTCTGCCGCTGCGGCCAGGGTTTCCGCCAGCGACATCACGTCACGCAGACCCAGGTTAAATCCCTGCCCGGCTATCGGGTGCAGCGTTTGTGCGGCATTGCCCACCAGCGCCAGGCGATGGGTGACGTGCTGGTTGGCGGTGAGCAGGCTGAGCGGGTAGCTGTGGCGTTTGCCGACCTTCAGCATACGCCCCAGACGCCAGCCGAACGCCTGTTGCAGTTCGGTTAGAAACTGCGCGTCGCTCCAGCCGTCGACCCGCTCACGATCGTCCCGCGCATGGCACCATACCAACGAACTGCGGCCGTGACTCATTGGCAACAGCGCCAGCGGCCCGTGGCGGGTAAAGCGCTCGAAAGCTCGCCCTTGCGGATCTTGTTCGGTGGTGAGGTTGGCGATGGTGGCGAACTGCGGATAATCCCGTTGCTGCCAGTGCATATTGCACGCCTGCGCCAACGCAGAACGCGAGCCGTCCGCGGCGACCAGCAATTGACCACTCAAACGCTGGCCATTATCCAACCGCACCTCGGCATGATCGACGCTGCGCTGCACCTCCAGCACCCTGGCCGGACAGTGCAAGGTTACGCCTGGCGCCTTGTCCAGCAGTGCAAACAGCCGCTGACCGGCGTCGTGCAGTTCAATCACCTGGCCAAGCGCTGCGACCTGATAATCCCGTGCGCGCAGATTGACGAAACCGGCATGACCGCGATCGCTAACGTGCACGTGGGTAATCGCAGTCGCGCAATCACGCAACGCCGGCCAGACGCCGATACGTGCCAACTGCTGGCAGGTCCCCTGCGCCAGGGCAATCGCCCGCGCGTCAAATCCCGGATGCGAACGATCGTCTGGCTGCGTCGCCTCGATCAGATCGACCTTTACCTTTCCCTGACTCAGCGACGATAGCGCCAGCGCCAACGTCGCACCGGCCATGCCGCCACCAACAATGATTACGCTCATGTTATCTCGCCGCCGCCATCAGCGCTTCGATGGCATCGGCATCTTTCACCACTTGCGCGGTCAGGTTTTCATTACCGTCGGCGGTGATCAGAATGTCATCTTCGATACGAATACCGATGCCGCGATACTCCGCTGGCACCTCGGCGTCCGGGGCGATGTACAGGCCTGGCTCAACTGTCAGCACCATGCCCGGCTCCAGCAGGCGATCGCGGCTTGGCGTGCCATAGTGACCCACATCGTGAACATCCAGCCCCAGCCAGTGGCTCAGGCCATGCATAAAGAACTGGCGATGTGCCTGCTCGGCGATCAACTGCTCTACGTCGCCTTTCATCACCCCCAGGCCAACCAGGCCCTTGACCATGATGCGCACCACCTCGTCATTCACCTGACGAATGCTTGTGCCCGGTTTGAAGGCCTCAAGCGCATAGTGCAACGACGCCAGCACGATGTCATACACCGCGCGCTGCGGCTGGCTGAACCTGCCGTTAACCGGGAAGGTGCGGGTAATGTCACCCGCATAGCCCTGATACTCGCAACCGGCGTCGATCAGCACCAGATCGCCGTCGCGCATTTCGCTTTCGTTTTCGGTGTAGTGCAGGATACAGCCGTTTTCGCCGCTGCCAACGATGGTGTTATAAGCCGGGTAACGCGCACCCAGGCGGGTAAACTCGTGGTGTATTTCCGCTTCCAACTGATATTCAAACATCCCCGGGCGGCATTTTTCCATCGCCCGAGTGTGCGCCTGCGCGCTGATTTCGCCGGCGCGACGCATCACAGCGAGCTCTTCCGCCGACTTGAACAGCCGCATATCATGCAGCCACGGCCGCCAGTCGGTTACGCTGGCCGGCGCCTGCAGGTTCTGGCGGAATCCGTTGCGCAGCCGCTCCAGTGCGGCAAACAGAATGGCATCCGCATAGGCATATTCGCCCTGTGCGTGATACACCACGTCCAGGCCGTTCAGCAGCAGATGCAGTTGGTCATTGATCTCATCAAACGGCAACGCGCGATCGACGCCAAGTTTGGCCGGCGCAGCGTCCTGTCCCAGGCGACGACCAAACCAGATTTCCGCCGTCAGATCGCGTACCCGGTTGAACAATACGCTGTGATTATGCGTCTCGTCGCTTTTCACCAGAATCAATACCGCTTCCGGCTCATTAAAGCCGGTAAGGTAGTAAAAATCGCTGTTCTGACGGTAAGGATATTCTGAATCTGCACTGCGCGTTGCTTCCGGCGCCGAGAAAATCACTGCCGCACTGGCCGGCGCCATTTTCGCCAATAGCGCCTGTCGGCGATGCTGGTATTCCTGCTGAGTCATGTCCCTCTCCTGAAATCTGTCTGCTGCTGGTGAGCGATACGCGAATAACCTGCGGTTTAGTGTAGCGTGGGTTTGACGTTTTCCGGCGCGGTCGGCTTGCGGCGGCTGAATTCGGTATGGCACAGGATCGCCGCGACGCGCACGTACTCCACCACCTCTTCCAGCGACTGCTCCAGCTCTTCCTGGTCTTCGTCTTCGTCGTAGCCCAGTTGCGCGATGTTACGCAGATCGTCAATCGCCTCGCCCACTTCGTCCTTCACCTGCGCCAGCTTCGGCTGCATCATCCCCAGGCCAAGCAGGAAGTGGTTCACCCAGCCCGCCAGCGCGTCGGCGCGTTCGAATACCGTCACCGCCTCACCGTCCGGCATCATCAGCTGGAACATAAACTCATCGTCTTCCAGCGTTTCGCGAGTGATTTCATACAGTTGTTGCAGTGGCAGACTCAACGCCTGCGGAAAGGCCACGCCGTCGTTGGTCAGGTCGTGCATCAGCGTTTGCCAGCTGGCATCACGATTGCCGCCGCACAGCATGCCGCTGAGCAGGCCGTGCATTTCGGCTGCGGTCAATGCCACCGACTGGCCCTTGAGGGCGACGGTCAAAGATTGGTAACTTGGAAATGTATTCTGTATAGACATGCGTATTCGTCATCGTTGGCAGGATAAGTTCGTGTTATGCTACCACCAAGGTCCGTGGTTATACCAGATAAGCACGCCCCTGCAGTGGCTAGTTATAATCGGTATGTGCTAGGGTTCACTTGGTGCCGTCCGGGATAAAAATGGCGTTATGTCCGCATTTTGACACCGTTTTTTGACTGGCGCCGTGCCGCACAGTAGATTACAACCAGGTACTGATAAAAAGGGGTTGTATCTCGGTACTAGGGTATATATAGTGTCGCCCGCTTCGGCAGACCGAGGCTGGCGCGAAATTTAGGCAGGAAGGTGGCATGTCTGCACAACCGGTAGATATTCAAATTTTTGGCCGCTCGTTAAGAGTCAATTGCCCGCCAGAACAACAAGATGCGTTGAACATGGCGGCGGACGATCTTAACCAACGGTTGCAAGATCTTAAAGTTCGCACTAGAGTCACAAATACTGAGCAGTTGGTTTTCATCGCCGCTTTGAATGTTTGTCACGAACTTGCACAAGAACGCTTGAAAACGCGCGATTATGCGGCCAATATGGAACAACGCATCCGCATGCTGCAACAGACCATTGAACAGGCGCTGCTTGAACAAGGTCGCATCGCTGACCGTCAGGATGCACAATTCGAATAACTTAAGTTGTTGAAGCGACAGCGTCGACAATGAGTAAAAAATTTCTCTGAGATGTTCGCCAGCGGGCCAGTCCCCTGAGCCGATATTTAGTACCAACAGAATGTGATGCTCCGCGATCGGTGTGCATGCTCGCCCGTCGAGAAGCCTTAAGATTGCGACAGCACGTTCACCTTGAACCATGGGTTCAAGGGTTACAGCCTGCGACGGCATCTCGGAGATTCCCTTCATTGCGGTTTATGGGGCCACCCATCACAACGCGCCATGCAAACTATGCCTTTTCAACCTCAGTTCGCCGCACAACGGCAAGCCATTCGTAACCATATCCGTCAGCAACGCCGAGCGTTAACCCCTGAATCACAAAAGCTGTTTGCCGAACAGATCGCCGATCGCATTGCCACTCATCCGCGCATTGCCGCTGCACAGCGCATTGCGGCATTCCTGTCGTTTGACGGTGAGCTCGACACCCGGCCGCTGATCGAACGCCTGTGGCAGATGAACAAGCAGCTGTATCTGCCGGTGTTGCACCCGTTCAGCGCCGGACATTTGCTGTTCTTGCGCTATAGCGCCGAAACGCCGATGACGCACAACCGTTTCAACATTGCTGAACCGCAGCTCGACGTACGCAACGTGTTGCCAACCCGGCAGTTGGACATCGTATTGGCGCCACTGGTGGCCTTCGATCACACCGGGCAGCGGCTGGGGATGGGCGGCGGGTTTTACGATCGCACACTGCAGCACTGGCAGCACGGCGGCCCTTACCCGATCGGACTGGCGCACGATTGCCAGCAGGTCGACGCCTTGCCGGCAGAGCATTGGGATATTCCGTTGCCGGAGATTATCACCCCGTCAACGGTCTGGGCGTGGCAGATCGTCGAATAACAAAAAGGCCGGGCAAAGCCGGCCTTGGGGATGGTCACGTTAGCACAACCCGGGTTACAGCAGCAGACGGGCGCGGATAGTGCCCTGAATGGCCTTCATACGCTGCAGTGCCGCGTCGGCACGTTCGGTTTCCGCTTCGACATCAATCACCACATAGCCGATTTCCGGGCCGGTTTGCAGATACTGCGCCGCAATGTTGACGCCCTCTTCCGCAAAGATCTGGTTAATCTGCGTCAGCACGCCAGGACGGTTTTGGTGAATATGCAGCAGACGGCTGGCGCTCGGGCCATGCGCCGGCAGCGACACTTCCGGGAAGTTGACCGCAGACAGCGTAGAGCCATTGTCGGAGTACTTCGCCAGTTTGCCGGCCACTTCATCACCGATATTTTCCTGCGCTTCCTGCGTGGAGCCACCAATGTGTGGCGTCAGGATCACGTTATCAAACTCACACAGCGGCGAATTGAACGGATCGCTGTTGGTTGCCGGTTCTTCAGGGAACACATCGATCGCCGCGCCCGCCAGATGATTGCTGGCCAACGCATCGCACAGCGCAGGAATATCCACCACGGTACCGCGTGAAGCGTTGATCAGGATCGCGCCCGGCTTCATCAGCGCCAGCTCTTCCTGGCCCATCATGTTCCTGGTCGACAGCGTTTCCGGTACGTGCAGCGTCACCACGTCGCTCATGTTCAGCAGGTCCGACAGATGACGTACCTGTTGCGCATTGCCCAACGGCAGCTTGTTTTCGATGTCGTAGAAGAACACTTTCATCCCCAGCCCTTCAGCCAGGATGCCCAGTTGGGTACCGATATGGCCATAGCCAATGATACCGAGCTTTTTACCGCGCGCTTCAAACGACCCGACGGCCAGTTTGTTCCACACGCCACGGTGCGCTTTGGCGTTGGCGGAAGGAATGCCACGCAGCATCAGCAATAGCTCGCCCAGCACCATTTCAGCCACGGATCGGGTATTGGAGAATGGCGCGTTAAACACCGGAATACCGCGTTTGGTCGCCGCTTGCAAATCAACCTGGTTGGTACCGATGCAGAAACAGCCTACCGCAACCAGTTTCTCGGCGGCAGCAAAAACCTCTTCGGTCAGATGCGTACGCGATCGAATGCCGATGAAGTGAGCATCGCGGATCGATGCCTTAAGCGATTCGGTGTCTAATGCACCTTTATGGTATTCAATGTTGGTATAACCGGCAGCGCGCAGGTTATCTACCGTACTCTGATGAACCCCTTCCACTAACAGGAACTTAATCCTGTCTTTCTCCAATGATACTTTTGCCATTTACCCGACCCTATGTTCAGACTTCAGAAGCGGCTGCGTTATCCAGATCCAGCCTGTTTTCACGTTGGCTTGCCATGGCTGCGCCTCAGCGCCAGGTGCCTGGGCATGACTCGCTCGCCTGCCGCCGTGTTGCCACGTAAAAATTTCGCTACAAATGGAACAGCACCGCACCAACATAACAAAAATAACGCCAGCGGCAATACAAACGATTGCCTGCCCATCAGCACAAGGCCAAGGGCTGTCGGTCGATTCTGGTGGAAAATGCTATAGGGAAAGAAATTAACGGAAGCTTAACGGAAATTATTACCAAGATGTGACATATGTCACCAAATTCGCCGTCATAAATAAAACATGTTTTCTGCCATAAATTATGCCGAACGCGGCCCGGACGGTTTGCCAATGCTCAACGCGACGGAACACGCCGCACAGCGGCGGCGATTGCCCGGGCCACAGCGGCTAACGGCTTATTTGACCACCTTGACCCCGTCGGAGGTGCCGATCAGCGCAATGTCGGCGCCACGATTGGCAAACAGCCCAACGGTGACCACGCCGGCGATGCCGTTGATCTTATTTTCCAGCGCGATGGCATCAACAATTTGCAGATTATGTACGTCGAGGATCACGTTGCCGTTATCGGTCACCACGTTCTGGCGGTATTCCGGCAGTCCGCCGAGCTTCACCAGTTCGCGCGCGACATAGGAACGCGCCATCGGGATCACTTCTACCGGCAGTGGGAATTTCCCCAGCACGTCAACCTGTTTGGAGGCGTCAGCAATGCAAATGAACTGGCGTGCAATGGCCGCGATGATTTTCTCCCGCGTCAGCGCCGCGCCGCCGCCCTTGATCATCTGCATATGGCCGTTGATCTCATCGGCACCGTCGACGTAAATATCCAGCACGTCAACTTCATTGCTGTCGAACACCGGGATCCCCAGGCTTTTCAGCTTGGCGGTCGAGGCGTCGGAACTGGATACTGCGCCCTTGATCTGATGTTTGATCGACCCCAGCGCGTCGATAAAGTGCGCCGCGGTAGAACCGGTCCCCACCCCGACGATGGTATCCGGTTTGACATATTCCAGCGCCGCCCAGCCTACCGCTTTTTTCAGTTCATCCTGCGTCATGGTATTTACATTGCCTATGTACGAAAACGTGTGCGTATTATAAGGTAATTCGCTGTTTTGCACTCCGGCAGGATCACAAATTGTGGCATAGTGCCTAAATCAAACGACTTTAAGGGATATCTCTCCGATGAAACGCCCAGACTATAGAACGCTACAGGCGCTGGACGCGGTGATCCGTGAGCGCGGCTTTGAGCGCGCGGCACAAAAACTCTGCATCACTCAATCGGCGGTATCTCAACGCATTAAACAGTTGGAAAACCTGTTCGGCCAGCCATTGCTGGTCCGTACCGTGCCGCCGCGCCCTACCGAACAGGGGCAGAAACTGCTGGCCCTGCTGCATCAGGTCGAGCTGTTGGAAGAGGAGTGGCTGGGTAACGATACCGGCGTTGATACGCCGCTGCTGCTGTCGCTGGCGGTCAACGCCGACAGTCTGGCCACCTGGTTGCTGCCGGCGCTCAAACCGGTGCTGGCGGATTCGCCAATTCGCCTGAATCTGCAGGTGGAAGATGAAACCCGCACCCAGGAACGCCTGCGCCGCGGCGAAGTGGTCGGCGCGGTCAGTATCCAACCGCAGCCGCTGCCGAGCTGTCTGGTGGATCAGCTTGGCGCGCTGGATTATCTGTTCGTCGCCTCGCCGGGCTTTGCCGAGCGTTATTTCCCCAACGGCGTAACCCGCTCCGCGCTGCTGAAAGCGCCGGCGGTGGCCTTCGATCATCTCGACGACATGCACCAGGCCTTTTTACAGCAAAACTTCGACCTGTCGCCGGGTAGCGTGCCGTGCCACATCGTCAACTCGTCCGAAGCCTTTGTGCAACTGGCGCGACAAGGCACCACCTGCTGTATGATCCCGCACCTGCAAATAGAAAAAGAGCTGGCGTCCGGTGAACTGATCGATCTGACCCCGGGGCTGTTTCAGCGCCGCATGCTGTTCTGGCACCGCTTTGCACCGGAAAGCCGCATGATGCGCAAGGTGACCGATGCGTTGCTGGCGCACGGGCATCAGGTGTTGCGTCAGGACTAAAAAGAAAAGGTTCGCCGTAGCGAACCTTTCATTATTTGCTGCTGCGGCGCGTTACTGCGCTGCGTTACGCTGCAGTTCAAACACCACATCCACCTGATCGTCAAAGTGAATGCTTTGCTGTTCGTAGGTTTGCGCGGCGCTGTTTTCCGGCGCGTCGCTGGCGGCTTTATACATGCGCGCCACTGGCATTGGCTGGTAGTTGGCGACGTGATAGCGAATGCTGTAAACCGGACCCAGTTTGGCTTTAAAGCCCTGAGCCAGTGAAGCAGCCTGCTGGGTGGCGTTTTCAATCGCCTTCGCGCGCGCCTGCTGGCGGTAAACGTCCGGGTTGGCAACCCCCAGCTCAACGGCACGGATCTCGTTCAGGCCAGATTTCAGCGCCCCATCCAGCAGTTCGTTCAACTTGTCCAGTTTACGCAGCGTCACCTGTACCTGACGCACCGCGCGGTAGCCTTTCAGCACCGACTCGCCGGTTTTCAGGTAGTCGTATTCCGGCTGCGTGCGCAGATTGGCGGCGCTGATGTCTTTCTTCTCAATGCCGTTTTTTTGCAGGAAGTCGAAATATTGCGCCACGCGCTCATCAACCTGTTTCTTGGCCTGTGCCGCATCCTTGGAGGACACGCTGACTTCAATTGCCAGCGTTGCGATATCCGGGGTAGCGTCGACGCTGGCGGTGCCAGAGGTGACCACATGTGGCCCTTCTGGTACTTCCGCCGCATGCAGCGCCACAGGCAGCGTCCCTAATCCAACCATTGCGGCCATAGCCAATGCTTTAAGCTTCACAGTGTCTCCTTAATGACAGGCTGTTCTGATTCCCCGCCGATCATCCTCAACCGACAGCCAACCGAAAGCAAATTTGCAGAAATTTACTCAAGCGACTGAAGATAGGGACAACAGCGGGTTCCTTGCCATCAAACGTAGCATATCGCGCGGTGTTTTAAATTCGGATTAGTGACAAATTCTTGTTAATGAGCGCCCTGCCACGCCAACTGAGCGGCAATCAGCCACATCACCACGCCAACCAGAAGATTGATGATCCGTTGCGCCAGCGGGGTATTCAGCCACGGCGCCAGCCAGGCGGCCAGCAATGCCAGCGCAAAGAACCAGACGATCGACGCGCTGACGGCGCCAATGGCAAACCAGGAACGCACCTCCGGCGCCAACTGCCCACCCAGGCTGCCAAGCACCACAAAGGTGTCCAGATAGACATGGGGATTCAGCCAGGTGACCGCCAGCATGGTAACCACCAGACGCCAGCGGCTCTGCTTCATCTCCTGTGCGCTGGTCAAGGCAAACTGCTGGCTGAAGGCGGAGCGAAACGCCCCCCAGCCGTACCACAGCAGGAACGCCACCCCGCCCCAGGTCACCAACGTCAACAGCAGCGGCGACCGCCCCAGCAGCGCGCTGCCGCCGAAAATACCGGCGCAGATCAGCACGATGTCACTCAGCGCGCACAGCGAGGCGACCATCAGATGATATTGTCGACGGATCCCCTGATTCATCACAAAAACGTTTTGTGGGCCGAGCGGCAGGATCATCGCGGCGCTCAGGGCAAAGCCCTGTAAAAAGACGGTTAACATGCTGTTCCTCTGAAAGGTCAAAAAGCGCCTGACGAGGGCGCATACGGGTCAATACGCGCATCATACGAGGGGATGATCATTAGGGGAAATGGATAGTTCTAATCCTGCATTAGCCAAACTGATTAGAGCGTCGGACGATAAAAAAAGGGAGCCGAAGCTCCCTTATGTCGTTCTATCTGCAGGTTATTCCGCCGGTTTGGCCGGCGCCTTTTCGATATGGCGCACGTGGACATCCATCTGCGGATACGGGATACCGATGCTGTTGGCATCCAGCTGACGCTTGAAGTTTTCCATCAGATCGAAGTACACGTCCCAGTATTGGGCGTTGGTGGTCCATGAGCGAGTGACGAAGTTCAGCGAAGAGGCCGCCATCTCGTTCAGGCGCACGGTAACGCCTTTCTCGTGCATGATGCGCTTGTCGGCAGCAATCACGTCGTTCAGCACTTTCTTCACCAGATCGATATCGGCGTCGTAAGCCACGCCAACCACGATGTCTACCCGGCGATTGGGTTCGCGCGAATAGTTGATGATATTGCCGGCGATGATTTTACCGTTCGGCACCACGATGGTTTTGTTATCTGGGGTGCGCATGGTAGTGGAAAAAATCTGCACCTGATCGACGGTGCCGGCAATACCGCCCAGATCGACGTACTCACCGGCACGGATCGGACGGAAGGCCACCAGCAGCACGCCGGCGGCAAAGTTGGACAGCGAACCCTGCAACGCCAGGCCAACCGCCAGACCGGCGGCACCGAGCACCGCGATAACCGAGGTCGTCTGCACGCCTACCCGGCCCAATACGGCAATAAAGGTGAACGCCAGGATGCTGTAACGCGCCATCGCGGACAGGAAATCGGCAACCGTGGCATCAATACCACGCAGTTTCATCACCCGGTTCAGCGCATTACCGACCATGCGGGCAATAATCGACCCCACGATCAAGATGGCGATTGCCGCGACCACGTTTACCGCATACTGAATCAATAAATCCTGGTTTTTCACCAGCCAGTTACTGGCACTGTTAATGCCGTTTACTACGTTGAGATCTTCCATTCTAACGTCCTACTTTAAAGCTCCCCGAGGGAGAAATAGCAACAGCATCGGTCTATCCGATGCGCAAACCACCCGCATAAGGGTAACCAACAATGTTGTGCGATGCCAATTTTGGCAAAAAAACATCGCGGGCAACATCAAAACCGCGCCAAAAAACAAAGGCTCCCCGAAGGGAGCCTTTGTGCGTCGAGCGAACGGTGCGACATAGCACACCGGGCAAACGGATTACAGAACGTCGATGGCGTTCAGATCTTTGAATGCCTGCTCCAGACGAGTCACCATGCTGGTTTGCGCAGCGCGCAGCCAGACACGTGGATCGTAGTATTTCTTGTTCGGCTGATCGGCGCCTTTCGGGTTACCCAATTGGCTTTGCAGATAACCTTCGTTTTGTTTGTAATATTGCAGGATGCCGTCCCAGGTCGCCCATTGGGTATCGGTATCGATGTTCATTTTGATCACACCGTAGCTGACGGACTCTTTGATCTCTGCATCGCTTGAACCGGAACCGCCGTGGAACACGAAGTTCAGGCTGTTGTGCGGCAGGTTGTATTTCTTGGACACGTAGTCCTGAGAATCACGCAGAATGGTTGGCGTCAGCTTGACGTTGCCTGGCTTGTACACGCCATGTACGTTGCCGAAGGAGGCAGCGATGGTGAAGCGCGGGCTGATGGCGTTGAGTTTTTCGTACGCGTAAGCCACGTCTTCCGGTTGGGTATACAGCGCAGAAGCGTCCATGTGGCTGTTGTCCACGCCGTCTTCTTCGCCGCCGGTACAACCCAGTTCGATTTCCAGCGTCATGCCCAGCTTCGCCATGCGTGCCAGGTACTTGCTGCAGATTTCGATGTTTTCTTCCAGCGACTCTTCAGACAGGTCGATCATGTGGGAAGAGAACAGCGGTTTACCGGTCGCGGCAAAGTGCTTCTCGCCGGCATCCAGCAGGCCGTCGATCCATGGCAGCAGTTTCTTCGCACAGTGGTCGGTATGCAGGATAACCGGCACGCCGTAGTGTTCAGCCATCTGATGAACGTGATGCGCACCGGAGATTGCGCCCAGAATCGCTGCGCCCTGTGGCACGTCAGTTTTCACGCCTTTGCCAGCGATGAACGCGGCGCCGCCGTTGGAGAACTGAACGATGACAGGTGAACGCACTTTCGCCGCAGCTTCAAGCACCGCGTTGATGGAGTCGGTACCCACACAGTTGACAGCTGGCAGCGCAAAGTTGTTCTCTTTGGCTACTGCGAATACTTTCTGAACGTCATCACCCGTGATGACACCCGGTTTTACGAAATCAAAAATTTTAGACATGTTACTTTGTCCTGTTTCGTCGGCCGTTATACCCTTCATCGTTCAAGACGTAGCGGCGTTGGCATCCCGTACCTGCCTCGCCTGTCCGGCAGTGCCGGCTGGCGAGAGGTCGTTCTTTCGCCGCCAGCCACATCTCGAAATCCGTTGGGTAGAGATGGTGGTAAATCGATTTTTCATACCGCACTACCGTAGCAGAGCGGTATAAAACAAACGGGCGGCTTTCGCCTCCCGTTGTCAGAATTACTGCTTAGCGCGTTGTTCCAGCATCACCACTGCAGGCAGCTGTTTCCCTTCAACGAATTCCAGGAACGCACCGCCGCCGGTGGAGATGTAGGAGATCTTGTCAGCAATACCGAACATGTCGATCGCTGCCAGAGTGTCGCCGCCGCCCGCAATCGAGAAAGCATCGCTTTCTGCAATGGCGCGTGCAACGATTTCGGTGCCCTTACGGAAGTTAGGGAACTCGAATACGCCAACCGGACCATTCCACAGAATGGTTTTGGCGTTCTTCAGGATAACGGCCAAACGCTCGGCTGAGACGTCGCCCATATCCAGAATCTGCTCGCTGTCCTGGATTTCGTTCGCCTGTTTTACCGTTGCTGCGGCAGTTTCGGAAAACTCGGTGGCTACGCGCACATCGGTTGGCACCGGAATGTCGCAGGTTTCCAGCAGCTTTTTGGCGTTCGGGATCAAATCAGGTTCATACAGTGACTGACCGACATTGTTGCCTTGCGCGGCAACGAAGGTGTTGGCAATGCCGCCGCCGACGATCAGCTGGTCGGCGATTTTGGACAGGGAGTCCAGCACGGTCAGTTTGGTCGACACTTTAGAGCCGCCGACGATGGCAACCATTGGGCGCGCAGGTTCTTTCAGCGCTTTGCCCAGGGCTTCCAGTTCGCCAGACAGCAACGGACCAGCACAGGCTACCGGTGCGAACTTGCCCACGCCGTGGGTAGAGGCCTGCGCACGGTGTGCGGTACCGAACGCGTCCATCACATACACGTCGCACAGTGCCGCATATTTCTTGGACAGGGTTTCGTCGTCTTTTTTCTCGCCCTTGTTGAAGCGCACGTTTTCCAGCACTACCAGCTCGCCTTCGGCCACGTCAACGCCATCCAGGTAGTCCTTTGCCAGACGTACCGGGTTTTTCAGATGGTCTTTCAGGTAGTTGACCACCGGCAGCAGCGAGAACTCTTCGTTGTACTCGCCTTCGGTCGGACGGCCCAGGTGGGAGGTCACCATAACGCGGGCGCCTTGCTTCAGCGCAGCTTCGATAGTCGGCAGGGAAGCGCGGATACGCGCATCGGAAGTCACTTTGCCGTCTTTTACCGGTACGTTCAGATCGGAACGAATCAGAACGCGTTTTCCCGCCAGATCCAGATCGGACATCTTGATTACAGACATGGTGAACCCTCTTGGTTGATTCTCTATAAGCTATAAAGTTGCCTGAGTGGCGCATCGTCGCGGATGCCGCCGTACTAGAAACCGCTTGCGGCCATTGCCCGTGTTGTATCCAACATCCGGTTGGCAAAGCCCCATTCATTGTCGCACCAGACCAAGGTCTTGATCAGGTGCTGACCGCTGACCCGCGTCTGGGTACCATCGACGATGGCGCTGTGCGGGTCATGGTTAAAATCAATCGAGACTAATGGTAGTTCTGTATAGTCAACTATACCACGAAATGATCCCTGTGCGGCCTTTTGCAACAACTGGTTGACCTCTGCCACCTTCACCGCCGCGCTGACGCTGACGCTGAGATCGATGGCGGTAACGTTGATGGTCGGTACGCGCACCGAGATCGCTTCAAAACGATCGCAAAACTGCGGAAAGATGCGGGTAATCCCTGCGGCCAGCTTGGTATCGACCGGAATAATCGACTGGCTTGCCGCACGGGTACGGCGCAAATCTGCGTGATAGGCGTCTATCACTGGCTGATCGTTCATCGAGGAGTGGATGGTGGTCACGGTGCCGGATTCGATGCTGTAGGCATCGTCCAGCAGCTTGATGACCGGAATAATGCAATTGGTGGTGCAGGAGGCGTTGGACACGATGCGATGCTCCGCCTGCAGCGTCTGGTGATTGACACCAAATACCACGGTAGCGTCCAGATCGTTGCCGCCCGGGTGCGCAAACAGAACTTTCTTTGCTCCGGCGGTCAGATGCGCCTCGCCATCCGCCCGACTGCCGTAAACCCCGCTGCAGTCGAGCACCACGTCTACCCCCAGCTCCCCCCACGGCAAACGCTCTACCGCCGGCTGGTGCAGCAGACGAATGCTATCGTCGCCCACGCTCAGCACATCGCACTCCTGGCGAACGTCCCAGGCAAAGCGCCCATGGCTGGAGTCGTATTTCAACAGGTGCGCCATGCCTTCGGCATTCGCCAGCTCGTTGATTGCCACCACGGTGATTTCTGCTCGTCGCCCCGATTCATACAGTGCGCGTAAAACGCTGCGGCCAATACGGCCAAAGCCGTTTATCGCTATGCGGATGGTCATGCTGCTCCCTGAAGAAGGCCATTCCCGCCGGTGCTGACGCCGGATGGGGTGGCGCTGACTGGTTATCATGCTAACCTGCATAGAGTACTTTAGCGCACTGCCTGCTGTGAATCGCTGCGTTGCATTATTCGTAAACCCTGTTACCGCCAACAACCGCTCTCTCTAGCCTTTCAGCGAGTTATTCACCCCAACTGAAACGCTTCAGCCGAGCATAAACCAAAGTTTTTCGAAAAGGAACAGCCCCGACAGTCCGGCTGTTAACTGGGCGGTATTTTGCGAAAATAAAATGATCTAGCGCACATTTTCAGTCACCCTGAATCCCTATCTTGGGGATGACCATAATCCACTACAAGGAGTTAAAATGAGTGAAGTCAAAATTGTTGCCACGCTGACCCCGTTCCCCGAGCACGTCGACGCAGTGAGAAAAGCGGCGCGCGCCATGGTCGCCCCAACCCATCTGGAGCCGGGTTGCCTGCAGTACGATTGCCACGAATCCCAGGAAACCAACGTCAAAGAGCTGGAGAAGCCCGGCAAGGTCTCGTTTGTGTTTATTGAACGCTGGGCGTCGGTAGACGATCTGAAAAAGCACATCGCCATGGACTATCACGATCGCTTCCTCGAGGAACTGGACGGCAAGCTGGAAAGCCTGAACGTGCAACGATTGACCCAGTTGGAAAAGTCGAAATAAAGCGAACGCTTGAACAAGGGCGCGACGCGCCCTTGTGACACTAGCGGCTGAACAAGTATTCCGCCTGCGGTGCGGCACCGCCGTAATGCCGTTCAAAATACTGCCGCAAAAACTCCACCGTCACCCGCACCTTGGCCGAGGTCGCCAAGCGTGAAACATATACCGCCCAAATATTCGCAGACTGATAATAATCGGACAGAATATGCACCAGTTTGCCGCTGGCGATGTTTTCCTGCACGTCCCAATAGGAGCGCAGCGCCACCCCCTGCCCGTCGAGACACCACTGGTGTACGATTTCGCCATGATTGGAGGCCAGCGCGCCGGTAACCTTGATGGTCTCCTCGCCGCCAGGGCCTTGCAGACGCCAGATGCCGAACGGCATATCGCGCTCCTTGATCACCAGACAGGCGCGGCCCGACAGCTCGTTCAGCGTTTTCGGCATGCCGTGGCGCGCCAGATACGCCGGCGAAGCGCACAGAATACGCCGGTTATCCGCCAGCTTGCGTGCGATCAGGTTCGGCGCGATGTCGTCGCCGACGCGAATATCCAGATCGAATCCCTCGCTCACCAGATCCACCAGCCGGTCGGACACGTCCAGCCGCAGCTCCAAGCGTGGATACTGCGTCGCCAGCACCGACAGCGCCGGGGCGATAAAACGCCGGCTGAAGCCATGGCTGCTGACAATCCGCAGCGTGCCTTGCGGTTCCTGACGAATGGTGGAGACTTCATCCATCATGTGATCAACATCGTTGAGAATACGTTGCGCCCATTCATAAATGCGCTCGCCGTCTTCGGTTATCGCCACCCGCCGCGTGGTACGGTGCAACAATGGAACGCTCAACGCCTTTTCCAGCAAGGCGATGCGTTTGCTGATGAACGCCGGCGATACCCCCATTTCCTCTGCGGCGGCGGCAAAACCCGCCCGACGCGCCACCAGCACAAACACCCGTAAATCACTCAGCAGGGGCATATTATTCATGATACGTGTTTTATGTTTCACCATTCAGCGGATTGATTAACGGTTAGTCAATTATAGGATGGTAGCGGTGTCAATCCTCCCGACCTATAAGTGAGACCTCTGATGAACAAAACCTACAAAATCGCGGCGATCCCGGGCGACGGCATCGGCCAGGAAGTATTACCGGAAGGCCTGCGCGTCATGCAGGCGGCGGCAGCCAAATGGGATCTTGCGCTGGAGTTTGTCACCTTTGACTGGGCCAGCTGCGATTATTATCTGCAACATGGTCAGATGCTGCCGGATGACTGGTTCGAACGATTACAGGGCTTTGATGCCATTTACTTCGGCGCCGTCGGCTGGCCGGACAAAGTGCCCGATCACGTGTCGCTGTGGGGCTCGCTGCTAAAGTTTCGCCGCGACTTCGATCAATACGTCAACCTGCGCCCGGTACGCCTGTTCCCCGGCGTCGCCTGCCCGCTGGCCAACAAAAAGCCCGGTGACATTGACTTTTACGTGGTACGGGAAAACACCGAAGGCGAGTACTCGTCGCTCGGCGGGCGCATGTTCGAAGGCACCGAACGTGAGATGGTGGTGCAGGAATCGGTGTTTACCCGTCAGGGGGTGGATCGCATTCTACAATACGCCTTTGAACTGGCGCAGCAGCGGCCGCGCAAATCCCTTACCGCCGCCACCAAATCCAACGGCATGGCCATCAGCATGCCCTACTGGGACGAACGCGTCGCGGCCATGGCGCAGCATTATCCTGATATCCGCTGGGACAAGCAGCATATCGACATCCTCTGCGCCCGCTTCGTGCTGAACCCGGAGCGTTTCGACGTGGTCGTCGCCTCCAACCTGTTCGGCGATATTCTGTCGGATCTCGGCCCGGCCTGTACCGGTACTATCGGTATTGCGCCATCCGCCAACCTCAACCCGCAGCGCGACTTCCCGTCGCTGTTCGAGCCGGTGCACGGCTCCGCGCCAGATATTTATGGCCAGAACATTGCCAATCCGATCGCCATGATTTGGGCCGGTGCGATGATGCTCGACTTTCTCGGCAATGGCGATCGTCGCTACCGTCAGGCGCACGACGATATCCTTGCCGCCATTGAGCGCACCATTGCCAGCGGGCCGCGCACGCCGGATATGCAAGGCGATGCCTCGACCCAGCAGGTCGGCGCGGCGATCGCCGATTTACTGCAATAAAAAAACCCGGCACGTAGCCGGGTTTTCCATCACGCGGGGCGAGCCTGCTCGCCCGCCTGGCGGTTACTTCAACAACGCCCTGGCCTTCGCCACCACGTTGTCGACGGTGAAACCGAACGTCTTGAACAGCTGCTCGGCCGGCGCCGATTCGCCGAAGCTGGTCATGCCCACCACCGCGCCGTTCAGCCCGACGTATTTGTACCAGTAATCGGCAATGCC
>NZ_JBGMUT010000017.1:0-50411 GCF_041448735.1 Serratia odorifera
AGTAGGACACTGCCAGGCATCAAATAAAGCAACAAGCCCTACGTGAAAACGTAGGGCTTTTTGTTTTGTCTGTTATCTGCTGTATTGCTCGAGTATGGGCAGGCGCTCTGTCCGTCTGGAACGGATGTGAACCCCGCTGGCGGCGGCCGGTGGGGGTGAGCCTCGGGATAAGACGAATATTGCAGGACACGGTCAGGCATCAAATAAAACAACCAGCCCTACGCGCAAGCGTGGGGCTTTTTACTTTGGCAAAACCCTCTCCGCTGCAATTTTTTGGCCCCAATTACATTATTTTTTATCGCCATCACAACCATACGGTTTTCTGAACCGTGATGTTTATTTTCTTCGCCTGCTAACTCTATTGTTGTTAACTTATAAACAACAATAGAGTCACAATTAACGGCGCGATGCCATTTGGCCTGGAGAATATGCAATGACAGAAACAACCTCGGGTGTAGCAGACAACACGGCGGCGGAGGCGCACGATAAGAAACAGCGCATTTTTGCCATTGTGGGGGCTTCGTCAGGTAACCTGGTGGAGTGGTTTGACTTCTACGTTTACTCCTTCTGTTCGATTTACTTTGCTTCATCATTTTTCCCGGCAGGTAACAGCACCACCCAGTTATTGCAAACCGCCGGCATATTCGCCGCCGGTTTTTTCATGCGCCCGATCGGCGGCTGGCTGTTTGGTTATATTGCCGACAAACATGGCCGAAAGAATTCGATGATGATTTCGGTATGCATGATGTGTGCAGGATCGTTGGCGATTGCCTGTTTACCGGGCTATGCCGCGATTGGTTATTGGGCGCCGGTGTTGCTGCTGGTCGCACGGCTGTTCCAGGGGCTGTCGGTCGGAGGCGAATACGGCACCAGTGCTACCTATATGAGTGAGGTGGCGATTGCCGGTCGTCGCGGATTTTTTGCCTCTTTCCAATACGTTACTCTGATCGGCGGCCAGTTGTTGGCATTATTGGTTCTGGTGGCGCTGCAACAGGTGTTGTCTGCCGATGAATTGAAGGCCTGGGGCTGGCGCATCCCGTTTGCACTCGGCGCGGTGTTGGCGATTGTCGCGTTGTTTCTGCGCCGTGCGTTGAACGAAACCTCTGATGCCAAAACCCGTAATCATAAGGACGCGGGTTCACTAACCGGGCTGTGGAAGAATCGCCGGGCTTTCTTGATGGTATTGGGTTTTACCGCTGGCGGTTCGCTGAGTTTCTACACCTTTACCACCTATATGCAAAAATATCTGGTCAACACCGCGGGCATGGATGCCAAGCTGGCCAGCGGCATCATGACCGCCGCCTTATTTGTCTTTATGTTGCTGCAACCGGTGATTGGCGGGCTGTCTGACCGTATTGGTCGCCGCAATTCGATGCTGACCTTTGCCACCCTGGCAACGCTGCTGACGGTTCCTATCCTGTTTACGCTAAAAAGCGTCACCAATCCATACCTGGCGTTTGGCTTGATCGTCGTGGCCTTGTTGATCGTCAGTTTTTATACCGCTATCAGCGGTCTGCTTAAGGCCGAGATGTTCCCACCGGAGGTGAGGGCGCTGGGGGTGGGGCTGTCTTATGCGGTAGCCAACGCCATGTTTGGCGGCTCGGCCGAATACGTGGCGTTGTCATTGAAATCGTTTGGTATCGAAAATGCCTTCTTCTGGTATGTGTCCGGCATGTGCCTGTTGGCGTTGATAGTCTCACTGCGGCTGCATGCCAAGGGGAAAGAGATTCAGCTCTAGCTTAACGGGTGGCGTGGTAGAGACTATAGCCGGTTGCGGCGCCTGCCACGTCCCAGGCGAAGTCCTTCCAGCTCCAGCCGGAACCGCCTGCGCGACTGTCGTACAGCTCTTTGGCGGCACCAAGACCGATGGAAAACGCCAGGCCGAAACTGCGGCTATGAGGCTCACTCCAGCCCTGGCGATCGCCATAAGCGCTGCCGGCGGCGGCAAAGGTGGCGGAGGCGATGAAATGTTGTGCCTTGTCTTTTCCCGTCCACGCGTCGTTGGCCCAATGGCTACAGCCACTGAGCAGCAACAAGGGAAGCAAAACAGTCGATCGCAGCAAATGCATTATGAAAACATCCTGTTGTCATGGCGCATAAAAAACCCCAGCCTCGGCCGGGGTCGATTACAGCAAGTATAGCCGGATTAAAGTATACGGCTTATCAATCGGTCAATGCGGATCCGACGCAAACGGCGGATTAGCTTGCGCACTTTGATCGGGTACTGCTGAATGCTTTGCAACTCTTGGAAGTGGCTCACTACGGTGGTATGGGTGCGGATGCACTCCAACTCTCTGTGGCGCTGCTCGCGCATTTCCTGCTTGGGATCGTGGATCAGGATGGCGTTTTCCAGATCGAGGCGCCAGGCGCGCGGATTCAGGTTATTGCCGGTGATTAACTGCCATTCATCATCGACCCACATGCCTTTCAGATGGTAGCTGTTATCGCCGTCTTTCCATAGGCGAACAATCAGTTGTCCGGTATCGACATAACGCTGCAAGCGCGTCAGAAAACGGCGCAGGTTGATTTCGTACAGGTATGGCAGCGCGCCGATGATCTTGAACGGTTGATCTTCCGGGATATAAAAATCGTTGGCGGTTTTGTCACCGACGATGATTTCTACCTGTTTACCCTGACGCAGCAGATAAATGATATTGCGTACCAGCAACGCCGGCAGGTTGAAGTATGGTGTGCATAGCGTCAGTTTTTGGTCGGCGCAGGCCATCAGGTGATGAATGGTTTTGTTCAACACGCTTTGCTTGCCTAAACCCACCAGTGGCGTTACCGCCAGTTCATCATTACCCGCCTTGCCACGGAAGTGGTAGCCCGCTCTGCGTAGCGCAAAGCGAAAGTTCCGTGTTTCGTTTTTGATCTCCGGACTGCTGGGGCGATCGCAGCGATCGAGGCGTTGCACGGCCCCGGCGGTCAGTAAATGCTGTTTGATGTAATCGATCATGGTGTCGGCCAGCACGACGTTGCTGATCAGCTGGTAACGGTCGTAGCGGTATTTTTCATGCTGATGCAGATACACGTCGTTAATGCTGGCACCGCTATAGATCACGGTGTCATCAATGACAAAACCCTTCAGGTGCAGTACGCCCATGGCTTCGCGGGTATTTACCGGCACGCCGTATACCGGGACCGATGCGTCAGGGTGCTGGTCTGCCATTGAACAGTACCAGTCGGCATTGGTATTGGTCGCCTCGGCGCCAATGCGCCCGCGTTGTGCGCGGTGCCAGTCGACCAGTACGCAAACTTCCAGTTCAGGACGGTTTTGCTTGGCAAGATACAGCGCGTTCAGAATATCGCGGCCGGCATCGTCGTGTTCCAGGTACAGAGCCACCAGATAAATGCGTTGCGTTGCGTTGGCGATAGCATCGAGCAGGGCGGCGCGATAATCAGACGGCGTGTATAGAGTACGGACATCGGCCACCGTCTGGGGGAGTTTTGGCAATTGTGCAAGGTGTTGTTGATGTTTGCTACGTTTAAATTTTGACAACATCACAGTGCGCTTCTTCTCTCATAATTAGATGGCCGGAACGCCACATGCATTAAAACATTAAAATAAATAATCGGGCGATAATACCACTAGTTGCCTCGATTGTGCGTATGTTTTGGCGTTAAGTAATGGATTCGTAGCGCATTGCGACGCCGGTCACTTCTCGGTGCCAGTCCGTAGCGGCAGGGTCAAATTGACGATGCCGTCTTCAAGCTGTACGTCAACCGCAAAGCCCAGCTTTTCGGCCAACGCCACCATACCGCGATTATTCGGCATGGTGATACCGGTCAGGCGCAACAGGCCGTGGCTGTGGGCGTAACCGATCAGCTTTTCCAACAGCTGGCGACCCAGTCCCAATCCCTTAAGGTCGGAACGCACCAGGACGGCGAATTCGGCATCGGTGTTGTCGGGGTCGGACATCGCGCGCGTTACGCCGATAATTTCCTCCCCCTGGCGAACGGCAACAAAAGCCATCTCCCGATCGTAGTCGATCTGCGTCATGTTAGCCAAATCGTCATGGGTGAACTCGTTGATCTCACTGAAATAGCGATAATAAAGATCTTCTTTGGTGACGCGATCGATAAAGTGTTTCAATGCCGGTTCGTCTTCCGGCAGGATCGGCCGGAATAGGCAGTGCGATCCGTCTTTCAGCGTGATGGTTTCTTCCAGCTCATGTGGATAGGGGCGGATCGCCAGCCGGGCCTGAGGATCGCCGCTAAACGGTGCCAGCTGCATTGAAACGTCGAGCAAGGTGAATTCGTCGCCAGCGGCCAGTACCGGGTGAATATCCAGCCGGGTGATTTCCGGGCAGTCGAGGATCAGGTTGGAAACCTGTACCAGCAGCCGGCTCAGACCAGGAATATCCAGCGGGCGCAAGGCGCTGCGCCCACGGATCTTGCCGCCTTTTACCGCCTGCAACACCAGATAGCGCGCCAGTGCCATATTGAGCGGCGGCAGGGCAACCGCCACCTGATTTTCCTGACGCCATTCAAGGCCGCCTTCGCCCAGCATAATCAGTGGGCCGAAGATCGGATCCTGCTCCACCGCGATGCGCAACTCCTGCGCACCAGCGCGATTCGCCATGCTTTGCACCAACAGGCCGTGGATCCTGGCCTGCGGGTAGGTACGTTTGACGCGATCGAGAATGGCGTCTGCGGCGCGCTGCACTTCAACCGCGGTGCGCAGATACAGCATCACACCCTGAACCTCCGACTTGTGCGGGATGTCAGGCGAACGCAGCTTCAATGCGACCGGATAGCCGATCTGCTCGGCGATATGCACCGCTTCGGCACTGTCGCCGGCAATCCAGGTGGGTAGCGTGCTGAGACCATAAGCTTGCAGGATCGGTTGTACCTCGTGGGTGTCGAGCTGCTTGGCGCCTTCCTCCAGCGCCTGGTGTATCAACTGATGTGCTTCGGCAGTGTTGGCCGTCAGGCCGATGGGCAGCGCGGGCGTTTCCTTCAACTGCTTCTGATTGCGGCGATACTCCACCATATGCATAAACGCCGTCACCGCCCCTTCCGGAGTGCGGTAGGTGGGAATGCCCGCTTCGGTAAACAGCCGCCGTGCCTCCTGCGAGGAGTATTCGCCGCACCAGTTGGTTAACAGCGTAATGCGTTTGCCGCGTGGATGGCGGCGTATGGCGTCAATCAGCGTCTCGGCGGTGTCGGTGCCCGGTGCGGCGGCGCTGGGGGCGTGGATCAACAGCAAGGCATCGTAATCCGTACTGTCGAGCAGGGCTTCAACCGTGGCCAGATAGCGGGCCGGTGTCGCGTCGTCACGCAGATCGATCGGGTTGCCGAGGTGGATGACCTCAGGCAGCACGTTGCCGATTGCTGTCTGGGTGGCTTCGCTCGGCACCGCCAGTTTGCCGTTGCGACGCAGCAGTTCATCCAGCGCCATAGCCGCTGGCGCGGCGCCGTTGCTGACGACCATCAGGCGTTCGCCACGCAGCGGATGCATGTGGCTTAGGGTTTCTACCGCGGAAAACAGTTCATGAGTGTCCTGAACCCGCAACAGCCCGGCGCGTTGTATTGCCGCGTCGTAGGCCGCGTCCAACCCTTGCTGACTATTGAGCAGGCGCTGCGCCTGCTGGCTACGGCCACTCTTGATCACCAGAATGGGCTTATTGCGCGAAGCGCTGCGCGATGCCGACAAAAAGCGGCGGGCATCGTTGATATTTTCCAGATACAGCAAAATGGCGCTGGTTTTGCCGTCGCGTGCCAAAAAGTCCAGCAGGTCGTCAACGTCGATATCCAGGCTGTCGCCGAGCGCGATAAAATAAGAGAAACCGACTTCACGCTGTTGTGCCCAGTCAAGAACGGTGTTGGCCACCGCGGCGGACTGTGAAATAAACGCCAGTTTGCCTTTCTGTATCGGTACCGGCGAGAAACTGGCGTTGATGCCTTGCCACGGCGCCAGTAACCCCAGGCTATTGGGGCCGAGCAGCCGCATGGCGTAACGCTGCGCGCAGGCTTTCAACTGTGGGAACTGCGCCGGTGGTGACGACAGCACAATGGCGGTTTTGCAGCCGCGTTCGCCGAGCGCTTCAAGGAGTTCCAGATTACGGCTGGCGTGGGTGCAGAGTACGGCGAGATCGGGCGTTAGCGGCAGGCTGGCGACGTCAGGATAGGCCATTACGCCACATACCGCGTGATAACGCGGCGTGACCGGCAACACCGGGCCGCCAAAGCCACCGTTCAGCAGATTGCGCATCATCAGGAATCCGGCACGTCCAGGCTGTTGGGATGCGCCAATCACGGCAATCGATTTGGGACGCAAAAGCGCTTCCAGGCCTCGCTGGCTCATAACCTCACTCCTTAGCGGAAACGTTGTTGCCTGATTCTATACCCTTATTCCCTGCGCTGTATCTTTGTTGGTCGCCTTTGCTCGCTCCGGTCACAGAGTTGGCGTCGTTTTGCTGACCTGAGCGCGGGCCACGTAGTGCAGCACGTCAGCCAGGATCGCTTTGCGGCACGGCGTGCAGCGTCGGAGCCGCCGGCCGCGTAGGTTTGCCGGCCAGATATTGCTGGCGGAAATGGCTGAAGTGTTGACTGAGCCCCTGCGCAGCGGCGCCGTCACCTGCCTGGAGCAGCAAGGCTGCGGCCACTTCGGCGGTACAGTGCTGTTCTGTTCGGCTGGCTTCGCGCAGCTGATAGTCGGAGGCGGCGGCAACGTTCAATGAAAACACCGGAAAGCTATTGAGGTACGGGCTTTTGCGAAACATTTTGCGCGCTTCTGCCCAGGTGCCATCGAGCATGATGAACAGCGGCGGTTTAGCGTTGGCGGGCAGCTCGCTGCATACCGGCCGTTGGGGATCGGCGTAAGAGGCCGGGAACACCACATAGGGCTGGCGCTCGGGGTCGTTGATGGCAGCCAGCAGCGCAGGATCGATCTCGGTACGGGACCAGAGAAACGCCTGGGTATCTGGCAGAATATCGGCAATCAGCCGGCCGGTGTTGCTGGGTTTTAACGGCTCGGCGCCGAACATGATCAGGCAGAAGCGGCTGGTGGCCTGCTGCGGCGTAATGGTATCGCAAAGGCAGTTTTTTTGCGGCAGCAGGCAGCCCTGACAACGCGCCACGCGGCAGCCGCGCGCCAGAAACGGGCGGGTTGAACGATCCAGACGGAATTGACGCAGGCGAAGTACGGCGTTGTCGGTCATAGCAGTCCTGAATAAAACCGCTATTGTAGCGTAGAAAAAAGCCCGGCGGGAGTGCGCGCGGGCTTAAGTTCGCCTGGGCGCCGTACATAATGGCCGGCGGCGTACAGGGCGTTTATGCGTTAGACTAGCTCATTGAGCCAATTGTCAAATGGCGCTTTGGGCATGGCACCGTTGAGCATGTCGACCATTTTACCATCGCGGAAAAGCATAATGGTTGGAATGCTGCGGATGCGGAAACGGGCGCTCAGCTCCGGTTCGGCTTCGGTGTTGATCTTGACGAAACGAACTTTGCCGGCGCGTTCTTCGGCTACGTCTTCGAAAATCGGTGCAAAGTTGCGGCACGGGCCGCACCACGGTGCCCAGAAATCGACCACGATCGGCAGATCGTCTTTTAACAACTGGTCAAAGGTCGCGGCAGTGGCGTTGATGACGTCACCGTCGAATAATTCATGGCCACAGCGTCCGCACTTGGCGCCGTCTGTCAGACGATCTTCCGGAACGCGATTGGTGGCGTTACACGCTGCACAAACTGTATTCATGGTTACCTCGGATACGCAAGCTGGCATACCGCCCCGGCAGGGCGCAGGTATGCTTCTGTAATAGTGTCTATTATCGTTAAAATGATGTATTTGAACAAAGTGGTTTGTTCAATGAATTTAATAGTCGGGGGCTTTTATCGCCGTCATACTGCCGCATGTCTCTCTGTCGGTGACGGTGACTCGGCTCGGCAAGGGATCCTGCCCCGTCGGGGCAGGGATACGCGCAGGTGCTGCGGCAATGCGACGCGAATTATTGCGCATGGCGCAAGTTAGTGGCTAAGTGCACCGACATCAGGTAATCTTCGCGCCCTGCGCGTTGGTGGAGAAGACAATGAACGACTCATTTAGTGGCAAGAACGGCAAAGTTAAAGTGATGTACGTCCGCAGTGACGATGACAGCGGCGACGACCGTAACAAAAACAAACGTCCGGCAGGCAAGGGCCGTCCGGCAGACAATGCACGCGGCGCCCGTAGTGGCCAGGATAAACCGCGTGGCGGCAACGATCGTCGCACCAGCGATTCGCGCCGCAGTGATGGCGATCGTCCTCGTCGCCCGGCGCGCAGCGAAGAGCGTGGTGGTTATGATTCACCGTGGAAAACCGTGTCCCGCGCCCCGGACGACGAAGCGGCGTTCGATCACGGTGGCATCAGTGGAAAAAGTTTTATCGACCCGGAGCAGCTGCGTCGCCAGCGTGCGGAAGAAACGCGCGTCTACGGTGAAAACGCCTGTCAGGCGCTGTTCGCCAGCCGCCCGGACGCCATTGTGCGTGCCTGGTTCGTGCAGTCGGTCACGCCGCGTTTTCGTGAAGCGTTGCGCTGGATGGCGGCCAACCGCAAGGCCTACCACGTGGTGGATGAAGAAGAGCTGGCGAAGGCGTCCGGCACCGAACACCACGGCGGGGTATGCTTCCTGATCAAAAAACGTCAGGGGCTGGATGCGCAGACCTATCTGCAAAGCGCGCCGGCGAAAGACTGCGTGCTGGCGCTGGAAGAAGTCGGCAACCCGCACAACCTGGGCGCTATCGTGCGTTCATGCGCGCATTTCGGCGTGAACGGCGTATTGTTGCAGGATCCGGCGCTGCTGGAGTCTGGCGCAGCGGTGCGTACCGCCGAGGGTGGCGCGGAGCATATCAAGGCAATCAATGCAGATGACTTCCTGTCGGTGCTGGATACCTTCCGCAAGGCAGGCTACACCATCGTCACTACCTCCAGCCATAAAGGGACTACGCTGGCACAGGCCAAACTGCCGGCCAAAATGGTGCTGGTGCTGGGCCAGGAGCGCGACGGTCTGAGCGACAGTGCATGGCAGCAGGGCGACATGAGCATCTCCATCGGTGGTACCGGTAAGGTAGAAAGCCTCAACGTATCGGTGGCAACCGGCATTCTGCTAGCCGACTGGTGGCGTCAGAACCAGGCATAACCGCGGTTTTTCGCATAAAGAAACGGGCGCTCAAGAGCGCCCGTTTTATTTGGTCTGCGATCAGTGCGCGCCACCGCCGCCGCCGCCGGAACTGAATGGCGGTTTGGCGAACCACACCAGCGCCAGCAGGATCAGGAAGACCCCTGCGGCGAGCCAGAAGATCTCGTTAGCCGAGATAATCAGCCCTTGCGCGGTGATTTCGTTGGCGATGTAGGCCGACGACTGCTGCTGGCTCATGCCGAGCTGCTCCAGTTTGTGGTACATCTCCTGCGACTGCGGATTGTAAGGGTTTACAAATTCCGCCAACTGCGAGTGGTGTTGCGATTCACGCTGTGTCCACAGCGTGGTGGTAATCGAGGTACCAATCGAGCCGGCCAGCGTACGCACAAAGTTCGACAGACTCGACGCCGCCGCCATACGTTCCGGCGGCAGCCCTGACAGCGTGATGGTGGTCAGCGGCATGAAGAAGCAGGCGATGGCGAAGCCCTGGACAAACTGTGGCCAGGCCGAGGCGCCAAAGTCCATACCCGGTTCAAAGGTGTAGGCGCGCCAATAGAAGCACACGGCATACATAATGAAGCTGAACGTCACTAAGCGGCGCATATCCAGCCGGTTGCCGAATTTGCCGATGATCGGCGACAGCAGCACCGGAATCAGCCCGATAGGCGCCGACGCCAGTCCGGCCCAGGTGGCGGTGTAGCCATACACCTCCTGCAACAGCTGCGGCAACAGCACGATGGCGCCGAAGTACAGCATATACGCCAGGCTGATACAGAGCACGCCGATGGTAAAGTTACGCGACTTGAACAACGACAGATCCACCACCGGATGGTCATCCGTCAGCTCCCACACCACCAGGAACAGCAGCGCCACTACCGCTACCACCGTCAGGGTGATGATCTCGGTCGAATTGAACCAGTCCAGTTCCTTGCCCTGATCGAGCATTACCTGCAGTGAACCGATGCCGACTACCAGCAGAATCAGGCCGACGGTATCGATAGGCTTGATTTCGGTTTTGGTTTCCCGCCCCTTCAGCGTCGCCATGGCGGCCAAAATCACGAACAGCCCAATCGGGATGTTGATGAAGAAGATCCAGCCCCAGTGATAGTTGTCACTGATATAACCGCCGAGGATTGGCCCGAAAATCGGCGCGACGATCACCGTCATCGACCATAGCGCCAGGGCCATGGCCCTTTTGGCCGGCGGATAGTTGTTCAGCAACAGGCTCTGCGACAGCGGAATTAACGGCCCGGCCACCAGACCCTGCACCACGCGGAAGAAGATCAGCATGCCCAGACTGTTGGAGATGCCGCACAGCCACGAGGCGAGGGCGAACAGCGCCGTGGACCACAGGAACAGGCGTACTTCGCCGAAACGCTTCGCCAGCCAGCCGGTGATCGGAATGGAGATGGCATTGGCCACCCCAAACGAGGTGATCACCCAGGTCCCCTGGGAGTTGGATGATCCCAGGTTACCGGCGATGGTCGGTATCGCAACGTTGGCAATGGTGGAATCCAGTACCTGCATAAAGGTCGCCATGGCAAGCGCGATCGTCATCCAGGTTAGCTGGGCTCCCTCAAGCGGTTTTTGTGCCAAGGTAGCCTCCCGCGCGCTTAACCGGCGTTCGCATGAATGACATCGGCGATCAACTGGTCAACCGGCGCCAGGTTCAATGCCAGCGCATCGCTCTGGTAGCGTGGTTTGTCGCGCACCACATCAGACAGCACACGGCCGTTGAGATCGGTGGTGTCGACCGTTACCAGCGTAGACAAACCGATGCGTAACGGATGATCGGCTATCTGCTTGGCATCCAGTTCGATACGTACCGGCAGGCGCTGAACCACCTTGATCCAGTTGCCGGTGGCGTTTTGCGCTGGCAGCAGCGAGAATGCGCTGCCGGTACCCATATCGATACCGACCACTTTGCCGTGATACACCACGTCGTCGCCGTAGACATCGCTGACCACGGTAGCGGATTGACCGATGCGCATATTGGCGATCTGGGTTTCTTTAAAGTTGGCGTCAACCCAGACGTGATCGGCCGGTACCACCGCCATCAACGGCGAACCGGCGGCGATTTGCGCGCCAACCTGCACGCTGCGGCGCGATACGTAACCGGTGATCGGGCTGATGATGCTGGTACGTTGCAGCGCCAGCCAGGCGTCACGCATTTGTGCCGCCGCCTGTTTGATCGCCGGCTGTTGTTCCAGCGGCGTGTCCAGCACCATCGCCTGATTGGCGTTGTACTGTTGCACCGCCACGTCGAGCGCGGCCTTGGCACTGGCGACCGCGTCACGGGCGTGTTGCAGTTCTTCGCGGCCGATGGCGTCGGCGTTGCCCAGTATCACACGGCGCTTGAGATCATTTTCCGCCTTGCTCAGGTCAGTTTTGCGCAGGGCAATATTGGCCTGATACTGTTTGCTATTGATGATCAGCTGGTGGGTTTGGCGCACGCTGTTGGCCAGCGCGGTTTTTGCCCGCTCGAACGCCTGTTGGGCATCGGTCGGATCGAGCGTAACCAGCACATCTCCCTGCTTGACGTAATCGGTGTTATCGAAATTAACACGGTTTACGCTGCCGGAAACCTGGGCCATGATCTGGACCTGGTTACCGGCAACATAGGCATCATCGGTTTCCTGATGGTGACGCAGCACCAGGAACCAATACACTAAATAAGCCACCCCAATAACAATGAAAATAACCGTCAGCAGCAGCAGCCAGAATTTACGCTGCTTCTTTTTGCCTTTCGGTTGCTGCGGGGTTTGAGTCTCCGCGCTTACGCTCATGGTGTTCTCCACGCTCTAATTCCCTTGAAGGGATATCTATTATTATGCTTTCGAATCCGCATTGGTTGGGGCCTGATAGCCACCGCCCAGGGCACGGATCAATCCTATCTTCGCCTGCATCATATTGCTGCTGGCGACAACTTCCGCCTGTTGCTGCTGAATCAGCTGCGTCTGGCTGGATAACAGCTCGTCGCGCCCGATAATCCCTGCCTGGTATCGAGCGTTTGCGACACGGTACACCTGTTGCATCGATTGGGACGCTGATGCCGCCTGCTGCAACTGCTGGGCAGTGCTTTGCTGAACGGTAATGGCATCGGCAGTTTCCTGTACGGCATTCAGGATAGTCTGGTTGTAGCCTTCTACCGCCTGATCGTACAGCGCGGACTCTTCGCCCAGTTTGCTGCGCAGCGCGCCCGCGTGGAAGATCGGCAGCGAAAGGGCCGGCGCGATATTCCAGGCCTGGCTGGCGGCCTCAAACAGGTTCGGGCTGGTACCACTGGTATTGGTGGTGGTCAGGCCGGCGAAGGCGGAAATGGTCAGGCTGGGGTAAAACTCTTTGCGAGCGGCAGAAACGCGCTGGCTATACGACTCGACCAACTGGCGCTGCGCCGCAATATCCGGCCGTTTACCCAGCAGATCGGCGGTCAGTTCCCCTTTCGGCGCCAGCAGGCTGTCTGCCGGCAAGCTCACCGGACGCAGTTGCTGCATGGCGTTCGGCCCGTGACCGGTCAGGGCGGCAAGTTGGTGCTTGAGCTGTTCTATCTGCGATTGCAGTTGCAGAATCTGCTGCTTGGCGCTGTCAGACTGCGCCTTGGTTTGTTGCGGCACGTCAACGCCGGACAGGCCGGCCTGATATTGCTGCTGGCGCAGCTGGGTCAGGCGGTCGTTGTTATTCACTTCCTGCTGGAGCAGTTTTTCCTGCGCATAGTTGCTTTGCAACAGGTAATAGGCGGAAGCCACCGAACTGGTCAGCGTGAGGGCTGCCTGTTCCTGCTCGGCACGTGCGGCGTCGACCTGGGCCTTGGCGGCTTTGACCTGGTTGCGGTATTTACCCCACCAGTCAAATTCATAGGCCAGATTCAGCCCCAGCGAGTTGGAGCTTTCATAGATCGGCCTGTGCGGATACCCCAGCCCCATATTGACGTTTTGCGGAATGCGCTGACGGGTAGTGCCGGCGTTAAGGTCCAGGTTCGGCCCGTTGGCGGCGCTGGCTTCACCCATCACGCTCTGGGCTTCGCGCACGCGTGCGGCGGCCTGTCTCAGCGACGGGGAGCTTTGCAGCGCCTGGGTCATCAACCTGTCCAGTTGAGGATCGTTGAGTGAGCGCCACCACTGTGGGCTGATCGCCAGCGAGCTGACTTTCGGCTGTGCCAATTGCAGCTGCTGCGTATCCATCAGGGTCGATTGGGGCGCTATATTGTCGGTAGATGCACAACCCGCCAGCAGTAATACCGCGAACAGCGGGGTGAATCTCCAGTTAAACGGGGATCGCATAAGTTTGGTTACCTGAACAGAAATTGAGGATTAGGATAACTGTTCTGTGACTTCCATTTGATCCAGACGTGCCAGCAGCTTGCGCGTCAATTGCTCAAGCTGTTGCTGTTCATCGTTATTCAAGGTGGACCAAAGGAAATGCAGACATTGGTGCTGTGGCGGCAGCAGTTGAGCCAGGAATTCTTCTCCTTGCGGCGTCAAATGCAGATGCAGACAGCGGCGGTCATTGTCGCTTTCCCGGCGTTCAATCCATCCGCGTTTTTCCAGTTCGTCGGCGATACGCGTAGCATTGGTGCGCGACGAGCCGAGCGCCGAACTGAGCTCGGAAGGCTGGATGCTATGATTTTCCTGCGCATCCAGGGTAATCAGTGCCATAAACAGAGTTTCGTTAATCCCTTGCGCCTTCAGCATTTTATTGCGGTTTTCCAGCAATTTGCTTTGCATATGCATGCAAAGGCGCGTCAGCAGAATTTCCTGGTAGGGGAAGTTCTTTTGACGTTTTGCACGGCAATTCAGCATGTTTTCAATGGGAGTAAACGAGCTTTCCATAGTTTTTGGCCTCATTAATTTCGTTCGATATAGTAACGATAGTGATTAATAATGTAAACGTTCAGCACGGTGAATAATTTAGCAATTCGTGTCATTTGTAAGCCGTTTGTAAATGCCTAACGCTGGAAATGGCAGCATTTTGGGCGCTGGCGCACGAAATTGCCCATCACGTCAACTGAAAATCATAAATAATTTTAATGTAATGCCAAACGAGAGCGCACCAACCAAGGTGGAGGAAATGATGCTTTTGCTGCGATAGAAGCAGAGGCTTAATGCGGCAAAACCCACCAGCGTCGGCAGCAGTTTGTCAGGTTCGCGCATTACCACTGGGGTGCTGGAGACTACCAGCAGCGCGCAGATCGACGCGATGCCGATACTGTCGAGCAGCAGCGCCGTTTTGCCCCGTTTCAGGCCAGGTTGTCGCTGGCGCGTCGAGCTCAGACGCAAGGGCAGATAACGGAACAGATAATTGGCTGCGCCCACCAACAGACTGATGACGATCACTTCAGTTTTCATCAACGATCTCCGCCCGCGTCGGCTGCAATAGCGCAGCCAGGCAGCCGGCGCCGATCCCGGCCAGAATGGCCACCGGAATGGAGAAAAACACCACGCCAAGCAGGGCGCCGATCAGTGAGAGGGTGATAATCAAACTTTGCGGTCGTGTGAATGCCGCCAGCAGAAAACTGAGGAACAGCGCCGGCAGCATAAAGGCAAGAGAGGCTTCGATCACCGGAAACTGCGCTAATGGCCCATTGCCAAACAGCGCGCCCAGCGCGGTGCCGGCTACCCAGGACAGCCAGGAGCAAAGCGCGATGCCGAGCATCCAGTTTTCACTCCAACTGCGGTTGTCGCGCATCAGTTTGGCAGTGGCGGCAGCGAACACTTCGTCGGTCAGGCCGAAGGCCCAAAGCGCAGTTTTACCGGGTGACAGGCGTGAAACAATGCGGTGGCGCAACGCCGGACCGTACAGAACATGGCGAACGTCCATCGCCATCACCGTCAGGGCGGCGACCCACAGCGACATGCCGGCGCTTAACAGCGCGGTAATCACGAACTGGCTGGCGCCAGCGTAAATGATGCAGGAAAACAGCAGGCTTTCCAGCGGCGTAAAGCCCAGTTTGACGGCGCTGAGGCCAAACGCGAAAGCGACCGGAATATAGCCAACCACGATCGGCAGGCTATCGACCACGCCATTGGCGAAGGTGGAACGCACGGCTGGGGGAAGCAAATTCTCTGCGGCTTGGCTTTGCATGTTATCGGACACAGGGTAGATAGGAGGTCAATAGTTTATCTTCAGAACATTACCAGAGTGGGCGTAATGTTTATACCCTGTGCCGCTAATAAATTGCCGTTGTGATTGTTCGCTTGCTAATCAGATGCTCGCCGTGCCGGGGGCCTCATGGCGTTTGCCGCGCCACCAGGTCAGCAGGTTCAATACGCACAACATGCCGCCCGACGCCGCCACGCCGTTCCAGCCGGCATGTTGATAGGCAAAGGCCGACAGCAGCGAACCCAGCGCTCCGCCAATAAAATAGCTGGTCATGTAGCCGGCGGTCAGCCGATTACGGGCGTCGGGCATGATGCGGTAAATTACGCTCTGATTGGTCACGTGAACCGCCTGCACCGCCAGATCCAGAACCACAATGCCGAGTAATAGTGCCCACAGTGATTGTTTAGCCATGGCGATGGGTATCCACGACAGCAGCAGCAAAATCAAGCCGACGGTGGTGGTCAGCCCGCCCTTGCCTTTATCAACCAGATGCCCGGCGCGCGTGGCGGCCAGTGCCCCGGCGGCACCCACCAGACCGAACAGGCCGATGGTCGCTTCGGAATAGCCAAACGGCGGCGCTGCCAGCAGAAAGGCCATCGAGGTCCACAGCACGCTGAAGTTGGCGAACGACAGCGCTCCCAACAACGCTCGGGTACGCAGCAGTGGCGTACCGCCGAACAGGGAAAAAATCGACTTCAGCAGTTGTGGATAATTCAAACCGCTATGCTGCTTGTAGCGCGGCAGGGCGCGCCACAGAATCAGCGCCATGGCAATCATCAGCACGCTGGCTACCCAGTAGATGGTTCGCCAGCCGCCAAGGGTGGCCAGGGCGCCGGCGACGGTACGTGCCAGAAGGATGCCCAGCAGCAATCCGCTCATGATGATGCCGACGGTTTTACCGCGTTTTTCCGGATGGGCCAGCGTGGCGGCCAACGGCACCAGAATCTGCGCTACCACGGAAAACAGGCCGGTCAGCGCGGTGCCCAGGATCATGATCGGCAGGGTGGTGGAACTGGCGGTAATCAGCATGCCGCCGGCGGCCAGCAGCGTCATGAAGACGATCAGCCCGCGTCGTTCGAACATGTCCCCGAGCGGTACCAGCAACAGCAGGCCGACCGCATAGCCCAACTGGGCGGCGGTGACGATAAAACCGGCCTGATTGACCGACAGGTTGAAATGCTGCGCGATGGTTTCCAGCAGCGGCTGGGCATAGTAATTGCTGGCGACCGCCAGACCGGTAGCGACGGCAATCAGGGCGATCAATACCGGACTCAGGCCCGGCTGTGAAGGTTGTTGGCTCATAAGATATCAATCAAGGAAAAAAGTTAGCCGAAGTATCAGGCAGGACGACGTGCGAAACCAATGTATAATTTTCATTTGATTAATCTCATTTTGCGATAAATGCCATGAACCTGAAACAGATCCGCTTTGCGCTGGCGGTGGCCGAAGAGCAGAGCTTTACCCGGGCGGCACAACGCTGCCATACGGTGCAATCGGCTCTTAGCCACCAGATTGCCAAGCTGGAGGAAGAACTGGGATGTGCATTGTTCGAACGCACCTCGCGGCGGGTTACACTGACCACCGCCGGACAGGCGTTTATTCAACCGGCGCAGCGGCTGCTGGCGGCGAAACAGACGCTGGTCGAAGAGGTGGTTGCGGCCAGCGGCACGGTGTCTGGCACCTTGACCATTGGTACCATATCAACCATAAACGCGATTGATCTGACCGAGAAACTGGGGAATTTCCACCGCCATTATCCGGCGGTGAATATCCGGCTGTATGTGGGGATGAGTGAAGCGCTGCTGGAGGATGTCCGCCAGCAAAAAACCGACGTGGCGTTTGTTGGTATCTGGCCGGGAGATATTGACATGTTGCCGGTGTCGCATCGGCAGTTGACCGATGAGCCGCTGGTGGCGCTGGTGGCGGCACAGCATCCGTTGGCCAACCGTCAGCAGGTCAATTTGCATACCCTGTCACAAGTGCCGCTGGTGGACTTTTACAGCGGTACCGGCGCCCGGCGGCAGACCGATCGCGCGTTTCAGGCGGCAGGTATCAAGCGGCATGTCAGTTTTGAAATCGACCATATCGAATGGCTGGAGAATCTGGTGCGGCGAGGACTGGCGGCGGGCATTGTACCGATCTCGACGGCGCAGCGCCTGAATTCGCTGGTGTCGATTCCGATTGAGGAGGGACCGCGGCGGCAGGTGTATTGCGTGTGGCCGCAACCGCAGTCCAGAACCGCCGAGCGTTTTTTACAGTTCAGCGGGATAGATATGGCGCAATAGCGTTGGGGCGCAGCAACCTGCGCGCCCCGCGGCAATTATTGTTTCGCGGCCTGTTCCGCGCTTTTCACCCAGCCATCGAAGGTGGCCTGGTGCGCCTTGATCCAGCCATTGACGTGGTTTTCGATATCCGCTTCGGACGACTGGCCTTCATGCATCCGCAGGTTTTGCGCATTCACGTCGGCAATCGGCAGTTTCATGATGGCAAACAGTTTGGCGGCAGCCGGGTTGGCCTGTGCCCATTGCTTGTTGGCGGCGATGCGCATGGTGTTCACCGGGAAGCCGTAGTTGGCGCCGTTAGGCAGCTTGGTATCGACGTTTTTCTGTTCGCCTGGCAGAGAGGAGAACGGCACTTGCAGCCATACCACATCGCGGCCCGGTACCAGCACGTCGCTGACCCAGTACGGAGTCCAGGTGTAGTACAGGATCGGCTTGCCTTCTTTGTAGCGGGTAATGGTATCGGCGATCATCGCCGCGTAGTTGCCCTGGTTGTGCTCGACGGTGTTGCTCAGGTCATAGGCCTTCAGATGGTGATTGATTACCGCCTCGCAGCCCCAGCCCGGCGTACAGCCGGTCAGATCGGCCTTGCCGTTGCCGTTGGAGTCGAACAGTTTGGCGATTTTCGGATCCTTTAACTGCTCGACGTTGGTGATGTGATACTTTTCGGCGGTTTTCTTGTCGATCAGGTAGCCCTGCGCTGCGCCGTCGACATAAACGCCTTCACGATAGAACTTGGCATCGCCGCCGGCAGCCTTGTACTGATCGGCATGCAGCGGATCCCAGTTCACCGCCAGGAAGGTGGCGTCACCGGAGGCGATCGAGGTGTAGGCAACGTTGTAATCCACTTCACGTGGCGCTTTGACGTCATAACCCAGTTTTTCCAGCGCCTTGCTGACCAGCAGCGTCTGGAAGGTTTCTTCAGAGATGGTGCTTTGTACCGGCTGTACGCTGACGCCCTTGCCGGGCAGATCGGCGGCGTAGGTCATCTGTGAACCGATAAGTGTGGTGAGGGCCACGGCCCATATTCCTGTCTTGCGCATAGTGAAATACCTTTAATAATGATGTTAAGCCGGGATTTCCGGCGCGTAAGGGCTATTTCGCTGCCGCAGCAGCCGTACTGACCCAGCCGTCAAAGGTGGCCTGGTGGGCCTTGATCCAGCCATCTACGTGGCGTTGAATATCGTCGGCGCTGTTTTCCCCGTTATGCATCCGCAGATTTTGCGCGTTCACGTCCGCCAGCGGCAGCTGCATGATGGCGAACAGCTTGGCGGCAGCCGGGTTGGCCTGGGCCCACTGTTTATTGGCGACGATATGCTCGTTATTGACCGGGAAGCCGTAGTTCTTGCCGTTTGGCAGTGCGGTATCCAGATCCTTCAGCGAACCGGGGTTGGCCGAAAACGGCACCGTCAGCCACACCACGTCGCGGCCGGGAACCAGTTCGTCGCTGACCCAGTAGGGGGTCCAGGTGAAGTACAACACCGGTTTGCCCTGCTTAAAGCGCGACAGGGTATCGGCGATGATGGCGGAATAGTTGCCCTGATTCTGCGTGACGGTGGCACTCAGGCCGTAAGACTTGATTTGCGTGTCAATCACCCGGCCACATACCCAGCCCGGCTCGCAGCCGGCCAAGTCAGCTTTTCCGTCGCCGTCGGCATCGAACAGCTGCGCCAGCTTGGGATCCTTCAACTGTGAAATATCGGTAATGTGATACTTGTCGGCGGTTTTTTTATCGATCAGATAACCCTGTGCCGCATTAGTGATATACGCGCCTTGACGGTAAAACTTTTGCTCGCCGCCGGCGTTGTTGAACATGTCGGTCTGCAACGGATCCCAGTTCACCGCCATATAGGTGGCGTCACCGGAGGCTATCGAGGTATAGGCGACGTTGTAATCGACTTCGCCGGTTGGCTGGACGTCATAACCCAGTTTTTCCAACGCGCGATTGACCAGTTCGGTTTGGAAGCTTTCTTCGGCGATGGTGCTTTGCAGTGGTTTCACCGTGACGCCTTTGCCGGGGAGATCGGCGGCGAACGCCTGTGTGCCTAGCAATGAAGTCAGGGCAAAGGCCCAAATTCCTGTCGAGCGCATAGTGGTTCCTCACGTTTTAACGATGCAGCCTCTGCCCCCGGCGCTAATGCCGGCCAGGGGCAGGAGCGGTCAAGACTTCTTGATGAAGGGGCGGCTGAGCAAGCCGATTGGGCCATGAGCGTACCAGCGACCCATGCCCTTGGAGCGGCGATCGCGCCCCAGCGACTGGGTGAGGCGATCGAGAATGATGGCCAGAATGACGATACCAACGCCGCCAACCGCCGCTAACCCCATGTCCAGACGGCCAATACCCCGCAGCACCATCTGGCCCAGACCACCGACGGCAATCATCGAGGCGATCACCACCATCGACAGCGCCAGCATCAGCGTTTGGTTGACGCCGGCCATGATGGTCGGCATCGCCAACGGCAGTTGAACTTTGAACAGTAGCTGACGCGGGCTGGAACCAAAGGATTCCGCCGCTTCGATCAGGTCTGCCGGTACCTGGTTGATCCCCAGAATGGTCAGACGCACGATCGGCGGCAGCGCAAAGATAATGGTCACCACTACGCCCGGCACGTTACCAATACCGAACAGCATCACTATTGGCACCAGATAGACGAACGCCGGGGTGGTTTGCATGGCATCGAGCAACGGCCGTATCACTTTGGCCGCATGCCGACTGCGAGCCAGCCATATCCCCAACGGCAGGCCGATAATGATGCAGAAGAACAGGGCGGTCAGTACCAGCGCCAGCGTCACCATGGCCTGCGACCAGGCGCCAATCGCGCCGATGGCGATCAGCGACACCAGCGTTGCCGCGCCCATGCCGAGGCTCGACAACTGCCAGGCGATCAGCGAGAACACCAGAATGGCAATCGGAGACGGCATGCCAAGCAGCAACTGCTGAAAGCCGCTGAGAATGAAATCGACCGGGACACGGATGCCCTGGAACAGCGGGCGGAAATGCAGTACCAGCCAGTCGATGCCGTGTGTAACCCAGGAGTCCAGCGGCAGCCAGGTTTTATGGAACGGATCGAGCAGGTTGAAGTGTTCCGGCTGCGCCGGCGCGCTGTTGAGCCAATCCGCTCCTTGCGCCGCAGGGTGGGCGGCATCCGGCGTCGCCGGAGGTGGATTGGATGACCAGGCATCGGCACCGCCGCTGGCGGCGGGAGTTTGTGCCGGCGCGTCGGCCGCGGCGGCATTTGACCAGGGATCGCTATTGGCGGCGGCAGGCGCAGCCTGAGCCGCGGCATCCTGGGTTGGGGCGGCGGAAGTGGCCGCCCAGGGATCTTGGGTAGTATCACTCATGCGCTGGGCCCTCTTTATCTAAAGCCTGCAACAGCTTGGCTTTGGAGATGATTCCGATATAGTTGTTTTCGTCGTCGACGACCGGCACGGCGCAGGGCGCCTGTGCTACCAGCGAAATCAGTTCGCTGAGCGGCATATCGGCCGGAACCGGCGCGGGGGCATCCAGCAACGCGTCGTCGAGTTTTTTGTTCTCCGACAGCGCCTTTTCCAGCGAGTCTATCGACACCACGCCGATAAACCGTTTGCCGCGTTCGAGGACGTAACCATAATCGCGGTCTTCGTCGCGCAGTAGCTGCAAGGCCGAGCGCGGTCCAAAGCCGGGGGTTTTGCGAATCAGGGTGACCGGTCGGCGCTGGGCGATATCCTTCGCGCTGAACACGTGGCTGATATCGACGCCGCGGAAGAAGGTGCGGACATAATCGTTGGCCGGATTGTTCAGTATTTCATCCGGCGTGCCGACCTGAATCACTTCGCCGCCCTGCATAATGGCAATACGGTCGCCAATGCGCATCGCTTCGTCCAGATCGTGGGAAATAAACACGATGGTGCGTTGATGTTTGGCCTGCAGTTTTACCAGCTCATCCTGCATTTCGGTACGGATCAACGGATCGAGCGCCGAGAAGGCTTCATCCATCAACAGAATATCCGGGTCATTGGCCATCGCGCGAGCCAGGCCGACACGCTGGCGCATACCACCGGAAAGTTCGTCGGGATAAGAATGGGCGTAGTTGTCCAGCCCCACCTGCCGCAATGCGTCCAGCGCTTTTTCCTGCCGCTCCTGTTGCGGCACGCCGGCTAATTCCATACCGAACGCAGTGTTATTTAGCACGTTCATGTGCGGCATCAGCGCGAATGACTGGAATACCATGCTGATCTTATTTCTGCGTACGGTACGCAGCGCGGAGTCTGATATTTTGGCAATATCCTCTCCGTCGATCAGCACCTCACCACGAGTGGGTTCTATCAGACGATTGAGAAGGCGTACCAGGGTGGATTTTCCGGAACCGGAAAGGCCCATGATGACAAATATTTCGCCTTCTTCAATGGCCAGATTGGCATTTTTAACGCCGAGCGATAATCCGGTTTTTTCAAATAGCTGGTCTTTATTGAGACCTTTGTCTATCAGTTTAAATGCCCGTTCTGGATGCTCGCCGAATATTTTATATAAGTTCTTTACTTCGAGTTTAATTGCCATGCAATTTGCTGTTTCCTCTGGTGTATTTCAAACGATAAAAAACTTCCTAGTAGAAAATAATAGTGCCCTATACCCTATCACAGTGAGTATCTGAGACAAGCCTCAATATCCCGCAAATGTGTCGAACGGTGGTTTACATCATACTTTCCATTAGTTATGGTAATGTGGCGAGCAATCAAATTTATCGTGCTTCGTCGGGCGGAATAATGGGCGTGAAGCGGCGGTTTTTTAACGAAAATAATTGTGCGATAAACAAGGGATATTTCGCCATTTCTCCGGCGTCACAGGCAATAAAAAACCCGGCAAACGACCGGGCAAAATTCATCAGTATTCAACCACAGATAGCGACACCGGGCAGATATCGCGGCACCGATGCCAACAGGCCAATATGACAGTCAGATGTCGCCTGATGCCTTACGATATAATCGCCTCGGATGACCAATATTACCGTATACCATTTCCACTCGGACAAATTGCGTATTGGCGCAATATTCCAGATAACGCCGGGCGGTGGTCTTGCTGATCCCAGCCTGTTCAACGATATCCTCCACCGCCAGAGCGCGATCCGGCTGGTTAACAAACAGCGTCTGTACCCGTTCCAGCGTATTGGGTTCGATGCCCTTGGCGCTGGGCTCGTTGGAGAATTGCTTGGACTGCAGGTTATACAGCGCGTCGACGCTGCTTTGGTCGATCACCTTGAAGCTGCGCTGGGTCTGCACGAATTGCATAAAACGCTCCAGTGAGTTGCGCAGCCGCTTATAGGACACCGGCTTGATGATGTAGTCGAAGGCGCCGTTGCGGATCGCCTGGCTGCAGGTATGCATGTCGCTGGCGGCGGTGATGAAAATCACCGAACAGCCGGGTGTTTTCACCGCTGGCTGTTCCATCAGTTCGATGCCCTGACCGTCAGGCAGGTAGTTGTCCAGCAGGATCAGACGCGGTTGATGGCTAATGACCTGGCTTTTGGCTTCCGCCAGGGTAGTCGCGTAGGCTACCACGCGCAGGTTAAAGTTATTTTCGATAAATTCTGCGTGCAGCGTTGCCAGCTGTGGTTCGTCTTCGACAATCAGAACGTCGAGTGCTTGATGATGCATCATTCATTCTTCCAAATGTTCAGGCTTTCGGGATAAACAACGAAAAAATGGCCCCGTGCGGATCGTTGTCCGACACTTCTATGCTGCCATGGGCCTGCGTCACATGGCTGGCTACCAGGTGCAGGCCGATGCCATGATCGCCTTTTTCCTTGGTGGTGACGCCGTGTTCAAACAGGGTTTCACGGATCTCCGGTGCCAGACCGGTGCCGTGGTCCGCCACTTCAATCACCAGTTCATTACCATTGTCATTGATATAAAGTTCTACCGCGTCATGCGGCGCGGCGCAACGCAAGGTTGCTTCCACCGCGTTGTCCAGCAGGTTACCGACGATCGACATCAGCTCGGTTTCATTCAGCGCCGCCGGAATGTGCTGCAGTTGGCAGGCGGGGTCAAAGCGCAGTTCTACCCCTTTTTCGCGTGCGGCGGCATACTTGCCCAGCAACAGCCCCGACAGTGCCGAGGAATTGAAGCGCTGCGAGATAAAGTCGAGCACTTCCTGGGCACCTTCCGACTGCGCCTCGACGTAGCGAATCGCCTCGTCGTAACGCTGCATATGCAACAGGCCGGCCAGGGTCGCCGTCCAGTTCAGCTGTTCATGACGCAGGATGCGCAGCGTATCGGCATAGCGTTTAACCTGGCTGAGTTGGCTGCTGAGGGTATTGATGTCATTTTTATCGCGGAAACTGATCACCCAGCCCTGCAAGCTGTCGGCTTCCATTATGCGCACCCGACTGGCGATTACCCGAATACCGTTGAAGCGACACGCCTCATCGTGGGTATCGTGCCCAAGCTGCGCGGCGGCAAAGAAATCCGGCTGTGCCTGAATCACTTCGCCGATGCGGCGGCCGATCGGGTCGCTCTCCGATTGGCGCAAATTCAATAATTCGCGCGCGGCACGGTTGAAGGTAATAATGCGCAGCTGTGGATCGATGGCAATCACGCCTTCGTAAATCGCTTCCAGCAGCGCTTTTTGCTGGCGTACCAATAGCGCAATCTCTTTCGGTTCCAGCCAGAACATTTGCCGCTTCAGGTTTTTTGACAGTAGCCAGGAAAAAATAAACAGCGCAACCAGCAGCAGGGCGATAGCGCCGACAATTTGTGTCAGAGTGCGGGCATTGACGTTATCAATATGGGATTTAAGGTAGCCGACGGAAACAATGCCGATCACCTGATTATTTTCGTCCACAATAGGTGCTTTACTGCGTAACGATATTCCTATGCCGCCTTTGCGAATCGAAATAATACTTTTTCCTGCCAGGACGTCCTTATTATCCCCGCCGACCATCGGCGTGCCGAGACGATCCTGATACTGCGAATGGTATAAATGTCGCGCCTGTCGATCGCCAATGACAATATAACTGGCATCGCTGCGGGCGCGGATTTTTTTCATCAGCGTATCGATGGCGATAATATCGTGACGTTGCACCGCCGCGCTCAAGGTCGGGATCAGCGCGATCTCCCGCGCCTGCACCTGGGCGCGGGCACCCAGATCGCGGTGCAACTGGGCATCAAGCCGATAGTAGGTATAGGCGCCAATCAGCGTCAACAGCAGGCTGGAGAACGCTACCAGACAAATAAACAGCTTGATCTGAAAGGATAAGTTTAATCGCATGCCGGCCGTTCACCCTCAAGCGTGCCAAAAGACAGGCAGGCATGATACACGCCAGAGGCAAGATTGAGGGCGATCAAATTGCGATTGTGCGCGTTACGTTATACTGAGCGTTCGCCGCCGTCAGCGATGTGTTAATAATCCTGTAATGTTTATATTCTCCGTAGCATTAACGCCATAGAATCCACGTCATATTTTACATAATCAGAATAAACACCATACAATCCATTAACACCATTAAAAACCCTTTTTAACTTTGAACAGCATCACAACCGATAATCCGTGCCTTTTCTTATGATGGCTGAACAAACCAATAAGAGGCCGGATTATGAGCACAACTGATGATTCTTATCTCGTCGCCAATGATAAAGCCGCAGAGGTTCCCCTGCGCGAAAAATGGTGGCGGGTGTTGGATAATTACAAGATAGGCATCATTCCGTTGCCGTTCTTTATTCTGGCCGGCGTACTTATTTTACTCGATTGCCTGGCCGGGAAACTGCCGAGCGATATTGTGGTCATGGTCGCTACGTTGGCATTTTTTGGCTTTGCCTGCGGTGAGTTCGGTAAACGCCTGCCGCTGGTTGGCAAGATGGGAGCGGCGGCGATTTGCGCTACCTTTATCCCGTCGGCGCTGGTGCATTATGGCCTGCTGCCGGACGTGGTGGTGCAATCGACCACGGTGTTCTACAAGTCGACCAACATTCTGTATCTGTACATTTGCTGCATCATCGTCGGCAGCATCATGAGCATGAACCGCCAGGTATTGATTCAGGGTTTCCTGCGTATCTTTGTGCCGATGCTGTGCGGCGAGGTGGTTGGTATGCTGGTGGGTATGGGCGTTGGTATGGCGCTGGGACTGGAGCCGTTCCAGATCTTCTTCTTTCTGGTGTTGCCGATCATGGCCGGCGGGGTAGGCGAGGGCGCGATCCCGCTGTCGATGGGCTACGCGGCGATCTTGCATATGGAACAGGGCGTGGCGCTGGGTCGCATACTGCCTATCGTGATGCTCGGCAGTCTGACGGCGATCGTGATTGCCGGTCTGCTTAACCAACTGGGCAAGCGTTATCCTCATCTGACCGGCGAAGGCAGCCTGATGCCAAGCAAAACCGCGGGCGAGGTGGTGTCGGCCAGCAATAAAACCATTGGCAATGTCGACGTCAGCACTTTGGCCTGCGGTGCGCTGCTGGCAATACTGCTGTATATGGTCGGCATGTTGTTGCACCGTATGATTGGGCTGCCAGCGCCGGTCGGCATGCTGTTTGCCGCAGTGGCGGTGAAACTGGCGCACGGGGTTTCACCGCGCATTCAGGAAGGCTCGCAGGTGGTGTATAAATTCTTCCGTACCGCAGTCACCTACCCGATTCTGTTTGCCGTCGGCGTGGCGATTACCCCATGGCAGGAGCTGGTGGACGCGTTCACCCTGCAAAACCTGGCGGTGATTGTCTGTACCGTGAGCGCGCTGGTAGGCACCGGTTTCGTGGTGGGCAAAAAGATCGGTATGCATCCCATTGATGTGGCAATTGTTTCCTGCTGCCAAAGCGGTCAGGGCGGTACCGGCGACGTTGCCATTCTCACGGCAGGCAATCGGATGTCGTTGATGCCGTTCGCCCAGATAGCCACTCGCATCGGCGGGGCAATCAACGTCTCGCTGTCATTACTGGTACTGTCACACTTTTTCTAGTCAACCTGTTCTTTGCCTTGCCCCGCCCCCGCGGGGCTTTTTTATGCCTGATTGCGCGCGGCAAACGCCTGACTAAACCAGTCGATAAATACGCGCACCCGCGGCGACAGTTGGCGGTTGCGCGGGTACAGCAACGATACCGGCATCGGCGTGGGCGGATACTGCGCCAGCAACGGCAGCAGCGAGCCGCGAGCCAGATCTTGCTGCAGGTGGTAATGCGGCACCTGAATAATCCCCAATCCCAGCCGCGCCGCCGCCACCATACTGTCGCCGCTGCTGACGGTGAGCGTGGTCGGTAGCGTGATTGAGCGTGGCTTGCCATCGACCAGAAACTCCAGCGGCATCAAGCTGCCGGTGGCAGAAGAGCGGAAGCCGATCATCCGGTGGTTGGCCAGCGCCTCAAGTGAATCCGGTACGCCGAAGCGCTGCAGATAGTCCGGCGAGGCGCAGGTCGTTTCGCTCAGGGCGCCGATGTGGCGCGCTACCATATCGCTGTCCTTCAGCTTGCCGACGCGCACCACGCAGTCGACCCCTTCACGCAGTGGGTCGATCAGCCGATCGCCTTCGCTCATAAACAGCTCGATGTCCGGATAGCGGGCTAAAAAGTCCGGCAGCCCCGGCAGCAGAAAATGACGCGCCAGCGTACCGTGCACGTCAATACGCAACAGGCCGCGCGGTTTGGCGCCGGCGAACGCCATTTCGGCATCCTCGATATCCGCCAGAATGCGCAGGCAGCGCTGATAGTACGCTTCGCCATCCAGCGTAGGGCTGACGTGGCGCGTGGTACGTTGCAGCAGCCGTACCTTGAGCCGCGCCTCCAGCTGTTTGATGGCATCGGTGACGGTCGAACGGGGTAGCGCCAGATCCTGCGCCGCCTGCGTGAAACTGCGTTGTTCCACCACCCGGGTGAAAAGCCGCATTGCATCGATTCTGTCCATTGCCATTGTTCGCTGATTTCGGATAGTGATAACGAATATTAGGGGATTATCCGCCAAGCAGAAAGAGGCATGATGTTTTTAGCGCAGTAAACACCGTTAACTCACCACCAGGAGTATCCAATGAACAGTCCACAGCAACAGGTTGCTATCGTCACTGGTGCATCGCGCGGCATTGGCGCGGCGATCGCCGAACGACTGGCCGCCGATGGTTTTACCGTGATTATCAACTATGCCGGCAATCAGACGCTGGCCGACGCGCTGGTACGCAAGATTGAACAGGTAGGAGGTCGGGCGTTGAGCGCGCAGGCCGACGTCAGCGACGCGGCGGCGGTGGCACGGATGTTTGAGCGTGCCGAACAGGCCTTTGGCGGCGTCGATGTGCTGGTAAACAACGCCGGCGTGATTGCGCTGGCCCCTCTGGCGGAGATCGACGATACCGAGGTCGATCGGGTGATCGACATCAACCTGAAGGGTACCGTCAACACGTTGCGTGAAGCCGCCAAACGTCTGCGTGACAATGGCCGCATCATCAACTTTTCGTCCAGCGTGGTGGGGTTATTGCAACCCACTTACGGCGTGTATGCCGCCAGCAAAGCGGCGGTTGAAGCGCTGACCAGCGTGCTGGCGAAAGAGCTGCGCGGGCGCAATATCACCGTTAACGCCATCGCACCGGGCCCAACGGCAACCGATTTGTTCCTGGAAGGTAAAACGCCAGAATTGATCGAACGGCTGGCCAAGATGGCACCGCTGGAACGGCTGGGCGAACCGCAGGACATCGCCGCCACGGTGGCTTTCCTGGCCGGGCCTGACGGCGCCTGGGTCAATGGCCAGACTCTGCGGGTCAACGGCGGCATTATCTGATCGGATGCCGCACCCACATGGTAGCGCGGGAGTGGCCGCCATGTGGGCCGCCAGCAGGCGATAGTCCGACTGCCGGCAGCCAGGCGATCAGAACTCCCAGTCTTCGTCCTCGGTGTTGACCGCTTTGCCCATCACGTAGGACGAACCGGAACCGGAGAAGAAATCATGGTTTTCATCGGCATTGGGTGACAGCGCCGACAAGATGGCTGGATTGACCTCCGCCATCGACGGCGGGAACAGCGCCTCGTAACCCAGGTTCATCAGCGCCTTGTTGGCGTTGTAATGCAGGAAGGTTTTCACGTCCTCGGTCCAGCCAACGTCGTCGTACAGCTCTTCGGTGTAGCGCACTTCGTTATCGTACAGATCCTGCAGCAGATCGAAGGCAAAGCTTTTCACCTGCTGGCGTCGCGTTGCGCTCACCTGTTCCAGTCCTTTTTGGAACTTGTAGCCGATGTAGTAACCGTGCACCGCTTCGTCGCGGATGATCAGGCGGATCAGATCGGCGGTATTGGTCAGTTTGGCGCGGCTCGACCAGTACATTGGCAGATAAAAGCCGGAATAAAACAGGAACGACTCAAGGAACACGCTGGCGACTTTCTTTAACAGCGGATCGTCGCTGCGGTAGTGCGCCAATATGATGTCGGCCTTTTTCTGCAACGCGCGGTTTTCTTCGCTCCAGCGGTAAGCATCGTCTACGTCACGGGTCTGGCACAGCGTCGAGAAAATGGAGCTGTACGAACGCGCATGTACCGCTTCCATAAAACTGATGTTCGAATATACCGCTTCTTCATGCGGGGTGATGGCGTCGTCAATCAGCGTCGGCGCACCGACGGTGTTCTGGATAGTGTCCAGCAGCGTCAGACCGGTAAACACGCGAATGGTCAACTGCTGCTCCTTGGCGGTCAGCGTCGCCCATGACGGGATATCGTTCGACAGCGGCACCTTTTCCGGCAGCCAGAAATTGGAGGTCAGTCGGTTCCATACCTCCAGATCTTTGTCGTCTTCGATTCTGTTCCAGTTGATTGCCTGGATGCGTTGCATTTTCATAAGATCCCTCACAGCGCGCAGGACACGCAGCCCTGAACTTCGGTGCCTTCCAGCGCCATCTGGCGCAGGCGGATGTAATAAATAGTCTTGATCCCCTGACGCCAGGCGTAAATCTGCGCGCGGTTGATGTCGCGGGTGGTGGCGGTATCGCGGAAGAACAGCGTCAGCGACAAACCTTGATCGACGTGTTGAGTCGCAGCGGCATAGGTGTCAATGATCTTTTCCGGCCCGATCTGGTAGGCATCCTGGTAATAATCCAGGTTGTCGTTAGTCATATAGGGGGCAGGGTAGTAAACGCGACCGATTTTGCCCTCTTTGCGGATCTCGATCCGCGAGACGATCGGGTGAATACTGGAAGTCGAATTGTTGATGTACGAAATCGATCCGGTTGGCGGCACCGCCTGCAGATTCTGATTGTATAAGCCGTGCAGCATCACTGACTGGCGCAGCGCCAGCCACTGCTCTTGCGTCGGGATCTCTACGCCGGCCTCGGCAAACAGCTGCCGCACCCGCTCGGTTTGCGGCTGCCACTGACGATCGACATATTTGGCGAAGTAGTCGCCGCTGGCATAGGCCGAGTGTTCAAAGCCGTCAAAGGCGTTACCGCGTTCAATCGCCAGCTGATTGGACGCGCGGATGGCGTGATAGGCCACGGTGTAGAAATAGATATTGGTGAAATCGATGCCTTCTGGCGAACCGTAGTAGATACGTTCACGCGCCAGGTAGCCGTGCAGGTTCATTTGGCCAAGGCCGATGGCGCGCGAGGCGCGGTTGCCTTCGGCGATTGATGGCACCGAACGGATGTCGCTCATCTCCGCCACGGCGGTCAGGGCACGGATGGCGGTGTTGACCGCTTTGCCAAAGTCGGCGGCATCCATGGTTTTCGCAATGTTCAACGAACCAAGGTTGCAGGAGATGTCCTTGCCGACCTGCGCGTAGCCGAGGTCGTCATGATACTTGCTGGCGCGATTGACCTGGAGGATTTCCGAGCACAGGTTGCTCATGTTGATACGACCGGCAATCGGATTTTCGCGGTTTACCGTATCTTCAAACATCATGTACGGATAGCCGGATTCAAACTGAATCTCCGCCAGCACCTGGAAGAAATCGCGCGCGTTGATGCGTGACTTGCGGATGCGCTTGTCATCAACCATCTCGCGGTATTTTTCGCTGACGCTGATGTCCGAGAATGGCATGCCATAAACCCGTTCTACGTCGTACGGCGAAAACAGGTACATCTCTTCGTTGTTTTTTGCCAGTTCGAAGGTAATGTCCGGGATCACCACCCCCAGCGACAGCGTTTTGATGCGGATCTTCTCGTCGGCGTTTTCACGCTTGGTATCAAGGAAGCGCAAAATATCCGGGTGATGGGCGTTGAGGTACACCGCGCCGGCACCCTGGCGTGCGCCCAGCTGGTTGGCATATGAAAACGCGTCTTCCAGCATTTTCATGATTGGAATCACGCCGGAAGACTGGTTTTCGATGCGCTTTATCGGCGCGCCGACCTCGCGAATATTGCTCAGCAGGAACGCGACGCCACCGCCGCGCTTGGACAGCTGCAGCGCCGAATTGACCGCGCGGCCGATGGATTCCATGTTGTCTTCAATACGCAGCAGAAAGCAGGAAACCAGTTCGCCGCGCTGGCGTTTGCCGCTGTTGAGAAAGGTCGGCGTCGCCGGTTGGAAACGCCCGGAAATCATCTCTTCCACCAGATCTTGCGCCAGTTGGCGATCGCCGGCCGCCAGCGTCAAGGCCACCATGCAAATCCGATCTTCGTAGCGCTCCAGGTAGCGTTTCCCGTCGAAGGTCTTCAAGGTGTAGCTGGTGTAATACTTGAAGGCGCCAAGGAAGGTTTCAAAGCGGAACTTCTTCGCATACGCCTGCTTGAACAGCTGCTTGATGAAGGGGAAGTCGTACTGCGCCAGTACCTGTGGCTCGTAGTAGCCTTCCTCCACCAGATAGCGCAGCTTTTCTTCCAGGTTATGGAAGAACACCGTGTTCTGATTGACGTGCTGGAGGAAGTAATGCCGCGCCGCCAGTCGATCCTTGTCGAACTGGATGTGACCTTTGGCATCGTAAAGATTGAGCATCGCGTTAAGCGAATGGTAATCCTGCGCGTTGGTTGCGGGGGTCAGTTCTGTCGTTGCCAAAATGCGGTTACTCCCTGTCGAACGTTTGCAACGTCTTGTGCGGTGCCAAGTAGCTCAAAACGATATAAAAAAGGCACCTGGCATTTTTTGGCGATGATATCGCCGGCAATGCCATACGCTGCGCCGAAGTTGGTGTTCCCGGCGGCAATCACGCCACGCAGGAAACTGCGGTTCTGTGGCTGGTTTAGAAAACGGATCACCTGGGTGGGCACCGCGCCGGTGCTGCCACCGCCGCCGTAGCTCGGCACAATCAGAATATAGGGCTGAGCCATCAGCAACGGGCTGCGGCTGCCGGCGATCGGAATACGCATCGCCGGCAGGCCGAGTTTCTCAATAAAGCGGTGGGTGTTCTCCGAACTGCTGGAGAAATAGACCAATGGATTCATGGTCACACCTCACGATGCCGTGGCGTGGGCCAGTGCGCCTATTTTATCCGGGCGGAATCCCGACCAATGATCGTCACCGGCGATAATCACCGGAACCTGCTGGTAACCTAATGATTTTACATGGGTCAACGCCTGCTGATCCTGAGTGAGATCGACCACCTGATAGTCCAGTCCCTGCTTATCGAACGCCCGATAGGTCGCATTGCACTGGACACAGTCAGGTTTGCTGTAAATAATAATCATCATGATTCGTATTCACCTTTTATCTTGAAGGAAAGGCGGATAAGCCAGAAATAATTCGTTCAAAGGGCAGTTTCTGGCGGTGTAATCAACCGGTAAGCATCCCTGTGGTTGACGTTTTAAATACTATATATTGATCCTGATTTTATCAACCGCACCATATATGGTGTTTTGTCGCAATTTGATGGCAGGGCGCAGCAGGACTGGATTTAGGCGGGGAAATTTATTTTTGTCGGTCAGTGGGCCGGCAGTGCCGGCCCGGTAACATCACTTCTTCATACTGACCGCCAGGCGATTGAAGGCGTTCATGATGCAGATGGCGAACGTCAGATCGCTGATCTCGGCCGCGCTGAAATGCTCTTTAAGCGGCTCAAAGACGCTGTCCGGCGCATGGCTGGCGGCGATCAACGTCACCGATTCCGCCCATTCCAGCGCTGCGCGCTCACGCTCGCTGAACGCGTTGCTGACCCGCCAGCCGGCCAGCATGTCCACTTTGCCGTGACTGGCACCGCTTTCCCGCAGCGCCTTGCCATGCATCTCCAGGCAGTAGGCGCAGCCGTTAAGCTGTGAAACGCGCATGAATATCAGCTCGATCAACGGTTTTTCCAGCGGGCCGTGCTCTAGAGCGAGCAGGGCGCTGACCATGCTTTTGTACGGCGCCGGCGACAGTTCGACATAGTTTAAACGTGGCGTAATCATCGGAGTTCTCTTCTCGGTTAGGTGTCGGCAGCCACTTTAACCACGATATGGACTATGCTATAGAGCCATAAAATGATTATTTAACCAGGCCATAATGCGACCATTCTTTGCTTCCCTGCGGCTGGACAGCCAACTGGCTGAACCGCTGTATCGGCAGATTTATCTACGTATCAAACAGGCGATAGGACAAGGCGCGCTGCCGGCAGGCAGCCGTTTGCCGTCGGTGCGTGGTTTGGCGAGCGATCTGGGGGTGGCGCGCGCGACGGTGGAAAGCGCGTATGCGCAACTGGTTGCCGAAGGATTTTTACAAAGTCGCGGCCAGGCGGGCACCTATGTCTCGGCGCAATTGCCGCCGCTAGCGCGGCAATTGACGTTGGCGGCGGCGATGGCGATGCCGACGGTCAAACCGCCTGCGTCGCCGTTCAGCCCGGATGGCGCAACGCTGGCGCCGTTCCAACTGGGATTGCCGGCGCTGGACGCCTTTCCACGTGCGGTGTGGCAACGGATCGTCGCGCGGCAACTGCGCGCTACCACGGCGCTGTCGTTGGCGCACCCGCCAGCCAGTGGTTTGAGCGCCTTGCGTGAGGCGATTAGCCACTATCTGGCGTTGTCGCGCGGTATTCATTGTGGTCCGGATCAGATCTTTATCTGCAGCGGCTATCAGGCTCAACTGGATCTGATCGTCAATACGCTGTTGCAGCCGGGCGATGCGGTGTGGCTGGAGGATCCCGGTTACCCGATTACGCGACCGTTGTTACACGCCGCCGGCATACAGACGGTGCCAGTACCGGTTGATTCGCAAGGCATGAATATAGACCTCGGTATGGCCCGGCGGCCAGACGCCCGCATGGCGGTGTTGACGCCGACTCACCAAAGCCCGTTAGGTGTGTCGCTCAGTCTGGCTCGGCGTATGGCGCTGCTTGAATGGGCACAGCAACGGCAGGCGTGGGTTGTCGAGGATGATTATGACAGCGAGTTTCGTTATGTCGGCCGCCCATTGCCACCGTTAAAGAGTCTTGATGGCCAGCAGCGGGTGCTGTACGCCGGTTCGTTCAGCAAAACGCTGTTCCCGTCGTTGCGTCTGTCTTATCTGGTCGTGCCGGCAGCTCAGGTGGCGGCGTTTGAGCAGGTTGCCCGCCAGCGTCTGTGCGGCAGTCCTCCGTTGATACAGGCCAGCGTGGCGGCATTTATCAGCCAGGGGCATTTTTACCGACATCTGAAGCGCATGCGGCCGCTGTACCGCCAACGCCGACAATGGTTGGCTGACGCATTGCAGCAGCAGTTAGGCAGCGTTTTGAGCGTGGCGGCGCAGGCGGGAGGGATCCAATTGCTGGCGCGATTGACAGCGGGAAGCGATAGCGCGCTGGCGGCGGCGGCATGGCGTGACGGGTTGGCGGTGCAGGCGCTGTCTGACTGGCAGCAGACGTCCGCGCTGCAGCAGGGCATCTTGTTGGGGTTTACCAATTTTACCCAGCAGTGGGAGGCGGAGCAGGCGGTGGCGAGGTTGGCGGCGGCGTTGGTCAGCCTTAATTAAACGGCCCGCGGTTTCCCGCGGGCCAGACGCACATTTGTCTTATCTTTATGATGACTGCAAGGGGTGTTAACGCCGGGCGAGCAGAACGCCGAGTACGATGCCAACAGCGGCTCCGATACCCACGCCCTGCCAAGGTTTGTCATGCACATAATCGTCGGCGTGACCGACCGCATCGCGTGCGTGCTGTGTCAAACTGGTGGAGCCATTAAAACGCGCACGGGCGTCGCGTAATACGCCTTTGGCTTTATTGTGCAGCTCACTCAGTTCCTCTTTGGTCTTGTCGCCTGAAGCTTTTAACACTTCATCCAGTGTATCGGCCAACAAGGTAAGGTCCTGATCGATGTCTCGTTCAACTTTTTCTGTTTTCTTAAACATTCGACTCTCCGTTTGGACACATGTCCTTTAAGTGTAGACCATTTCTTAAAATGTGTCGGCGATCGCACAAAATACCGAATTTTATTTTGAGGCCTGGCGCGGACTGTCAGGTTGTACATTTGGTTACTCGGCGAAACCAATCACTCACTGAACGGCAACATCGCTTGCACTAGTATCTGCTGCAACGGCCCCACCGGGGCTTGCCGAAAAACACTCTGAGGAAGCAAAGATGAAAAAAGTATTAGCACTGGTTGTTGCCGCCACTATGGGTCTGTCTTCTATGGCTTTCGCTGCCGAAACCACCGCGGCGCCTGCTAGCGCACCGGCTGCGACCACCACGACCAGCGCAGCTGCCGTGAGCAAGACTCCGGCGAAAACCACCCACAAGAAAACCCACAAGAAGTCGAGCAAGAAAGCCGCTGTGCAAAAAGCGCAGGCCGCCAAAGCCAAGAAACACAGCAAAAAAGCACCTGCTCAAAAAGCACAGGCAGCAAAAAAGCACCATAAAAAAGCCACCAAGAAAGCCGCAGCACCTGCCGCTTAATCTCTCGGCCCCAACGACGCCGTCAGGGCGTCGTCTGATATAGCCCGATGCCAACACCCGGCCCCTTCCGGGTGTTTTTTATTGGAGCGTCTATGATAAACCGCTATCTGTTCGAGCTGATGTTTAGCGCGGTGGCGCTGTGCGGCGCGATCGTCGCCTGGCCGTTGTTCGCCGAGAACTTCCTGTAATTAGCCAACCAGCGGTGTTTCGTGCAGATGTCGCCACTGAATCTGCGCGTCAAGCTGGGTAAATACTACGGTAGAATAACGCAGCGTAGCCGTCTGGCCAGGCAGCGTTTGCCGCTCTCGGTAGTTCACCACCGCGCCGCCCGGCCATTGCGCCAGCAGCGTCATCTCTTCAATGGCGATGCGCAAGCCACGCTTGGCCGCATGATGAGCCTGAAAAAAACCGCGCAGCGCTGGAAAATCCAGTTTGCTGCCGTTGAGCGCAATCAGGGTAAAATCGGCATCAAATCGTGCCAGTAGCGCGTCGAGCTGGCCTTCGCCTTGCCCCAGCCAGTTTTCGATCGCCACGTGGGCGTCCAACACTTCGTTAAAATAACGGTTCATGATATCTCCTGTTGCAGATGGATATGGCGCACCACCGCCCGATTGGCGATGCGCAGGCACAGCAGCAATGGGATTGGCGTTGCTGCGGCGGCCAGATAAAAACTGGTTTGGTAAGCGTTAACGCCGGGGGCATAACGTTGCAGCAGGTTGAACGCCAGGCTCAGCAGCGCCACGCCAAAGCAGAAACTGAGCTGACGATTGATATTCCATAGTGCGCTGGCGTCGGCCAGACGCGCGTCGTCAAGGGTCAGGAAGGCGCTGCTCTGTGCGGTACTGCTGCATAAACTGCCGCCAAATCCCATCATCGCAAAGGCGGCAAGTTGCCATGCGAGCTGGTCGGCGGCGCTGATGTGCGCCAGCGTCAGGATCCCCAGCCCCTGCATGATGCAGCCGAGAATAAATAACGGGCGTGGGCCAAGACGGTTGAAGCTTTTGCCGGTCAGCGTAATCGCCAGCAAAGAGGCCAGAGACCAGGGGATCATCAGCGCGCCCACCGCGGCGGCCGACATCGCCAGCTGATTTTGCAGGTACAACATGGCGAGCAGATTGACGCCGAGAAACAGTCCGGGAATGGTCTGGTAAACCAGCATCGAAATACGTAGCAGCGGGTTTTGCATCAGGCGCAGATCGAGCAGTGGGTGCGGGTGGCGCAGGCTATGGCGCAGATAGATAGCCATAGCCACGCCAGCGCCGACCAGCAGCAGCGCCGCCGAGCGTTGCGTCTGTGGTTCGCCCAACCGGCTCAGACCAAGCAGCAATAAACTCAAGGTAGCGCAGGCGCTGAGCAATCCCCAGACATCCAACGGCGAACGCTGCGGCGACGGTGCATCACGGCGTAGCCACAGGGCGGACAGCAGCAACGCCAGTAGCGCCAGCGGCAGATTGGCGAAGAATACCCAGCGCCACTCCAGGCGATCGACGATGAGCCCCCCCAATAGCGGGGACAGCGCCGGCGCCAGCAGACCCACCAGCATGATGGCGGCAGACAGCCGGGCGCGTTCATGGCTGCGATACAGCTGATAGGTCAGCGTCTGACCGATCGGGATCAGCAGGCCGCCGCCGATGCCTTGCAATACTCGCCAACCAATCAGCGCGCCAATCGTGCCGGCAAAACCGGCGGCGGCGGTGGCGAGGATAAATACGGTCAGTGACAACAGAAACACCCGTCGTGCGCCGATGCGCTGCGCCAGCCAGGCGCTGAGGGGAATGACCAGCGTCAGGCCGAGAATATAGCCGGTGCTGACCCAGGCCAGTTGGTTGACGCTGGCGTGCAGCGCGCGGCCAATCGCCGGGTAGGCGATGTTGGCAATGAACATAGTGATCAGATCGACAAAAAAACCAAGCAGATAGACGAGCGCGACGCGAGTACGATACGGCATAGGGCCTCCGGTTGAAGGCGTGCAGTGTAGCGGGGGGAAAGCAGCGGATAAATCGGCGCCAGGCGGTTACACTGTCAAAATAATTTTGACAGTCATCGAGGATTCCATGCTCAATTTACAGCGGCTGGCTATTTTTGTTGCCGTGGTCGAGGCCGGTAATTTCACCGCGGCGGCAAACACGCTGGGGCAAAGCAAAGCGGTGGTCAGCTTTAATATCAAGCAGTTGGAAAGCGAGCTTGGCGTATCGTTGTTGGCGCGCAGCACGCGGAAACTGTCGCTGACCGACGCCGGCGAACGGTTTTATCAGCGCAGTCTGCGCCTGTTGCAAGAGGCAGAAAACGTCTTGGATGACGTGCGGCGCGACCACCACGGCCTGAGCGGCACCTTGCGCATTACCAGCACGCCGGAATATGGCGCTCACGCGGTGGTGCCGGCGCTGGCGGCTTTTGCCCAGCTGCACCCACGGTTACGTATCCAGCACGTTTCTTCTTCTCAGCATGCGGATTTGATTGCCGAGCGCTTTGACGTGGCGATTCGTCTGGGGCGCATGGCAGATTCAAACCATCGTGCGGCACGCCTCGACGATTTCGCCATTTTGCCGGTCGCGTCACCGGACTATCTGGCGCGACAGCAGATTGTTTCGCTGGCGCAACTGGCGCAGGCGCAGTGGATTGTTCACAGCCGATTAGCATCTCCGCTCAGTTGGCAGGTGGTAACGCCGCAACGGCAGGCGGTGCTGTTCGACGTTGAAACCCCTGCCGCGCTGACGGCCGACAGCGCGACGGCGCTGCTGGCGTTCGCCCTGCACGGCGCCGGCGTTGCCCTGCTGCCGGACTGGCTGGCTCGCCCGGCACTGCAGCGCGGGCAATTATGTCAGCTGTTGCCAGACCACCGCTTCCCGACACAGAGTATTTATGCGCTTTACCCCAATACGCGCCACGTACCGGAGAAGGTGCGGGCATTTATCGATTTTTTGCGGTCCTGGTTAGCCAAGGGTGAATAAACTGCAATACCGTGGCAATGGTCTGTTGATGTACTGCTGCACGCTGCGCCGTTGTCGAGTCACAAATAAAGCTTTCCCCCTCCTGCGCCAGCACGGTTTTTGCCCGTGGGGTGCATAAGGGCAAGAAATCAAAATGACTGCTGTCAGGGATTTGCACGCTGGTAATGGGGTGCCTGCCGGCATACTTCGCCAGCGACGCCCCCCCCAGACCGTCCGCCGTTGCCAGATAGCGCTGCGCTTCGACAATCAGCAGCGGGGCGGAAAGCGAGCCCAGGCTGGCGGGCAACAGGTAGGGTGCCATGCCGGGATCGAGCGCAATGGCAAAGCGAACGCGGCGATCCTGATAGTCATGGTTGAAGCGCTGGGCTGACAGCTGCCGCAACTCAACCTTGGCCTGCGTATAAAACTGGCAGTTGGCTGAATGCGGTGCGCGATGGCAGCCGTGAATAAACTGGCGTAGATCAAGGCGCCCGCCGACCAGTGCAATGGCGCTGTAGCCGCCTTTGGAATGCCCGATAACGCCAATGGCGTTGGCATCGATCCGTTGGCTCCAGCGCGCATCGTCGAGCATGGCGCCGATCAGCGCGGACATATCCTCGGTTTGCAACCATAAGCGGGCAGACTGCGCCGGGAGAGAATTGCCGGTAGTACTGCCGGGATGATTGGCCGCCACTACGATTATCCCTTGTTCAACCAGAGCCTTGGCCAGCCAGGCCTGACTGGCGTTGTTACCGCCGCTGCCGTGGCTCAGGATCACCAGCGGGAATCGGCCCTGGGCAACGGGCGCATTAATCCTACTCGGGATACCAGCAAACACCGGGTTGGCTGCCAGCACATGTTGCGGGCCGCTATCCTCGGTGGGGTAGTAAATGCGGCTGTCGAGTGCTCTGCCGTTAGCATGAAAGGTGTGTTGTGCGTCGGCAAGTTGATAAGGGGCGGCGTTGGCGAATGAACCGATCAATGCCAGCAAGATAACGAATGTCTTCATGATGCTTCCTTGACAGGGAAAGCGGCCAATTTGCAGCAGGGGGATAGGTTGTGGCGACCTCGATCGCGATTTAGGTCGTTAACGGTTTGTTTTTGCAAGCTTAAGATTTTACACTCGCGGACACCTTCCCGGTTATTGCGAACCCTGGCCATGCCGCTTATTCCACTGACATTTGTCTTTGCTGCCGTGTATCTGGCACTGTTGATTCGCCTGGGGGCTCCCCAGCGTCAGCGCTGGGTATTTCATCTGTTACTGCTATTGTGCATCTGGCAAAGTCTGTTGGTCGGAGTGCGTTATGGCTATCATTTCAACCAGTTCAACGCGCTACAACCCTATGGCGCTATCGCCATTCCCGCGCTGATTTATCTGGCGCTTACCGCGAGCGCGCAAGGCGGGCGTTGGCACTATGGTCTGGTGGTGGCGATGCCGTTGGCGATTGCTGGTTGGGCGCAGCTGTGGGCACCCTGGCTGTTGGATGGTCTGATCATTGCGGCCTATCTGGGGTTTGCCCTCGCCATGCTGTTGTTTTTACGGCAGGGGGAAAACAGCTTACCCAGGGTAGCGCTGACGGAAAGTTGGCTGAGTCTGCGCCTTTGGCGCGCGCTTGGCATGCTTTTATTGGCCGGTGGCTTAGCTGAAACGGCCATCGCCTGGGATTTTGCCTTTCACGCCGGGGAGCATGCTGGTGCCATCGCTACCTTGAGCAGCCTGCTGGTGGTGCTGGGGCTTGGCGCCATTCTGCTGCGGGCGCATTTACCTGCGCATACGGTGGAGGAGCCTCCAGTTGAAGCCGAGCAGCACAAGCCGACCGAGGAATGGTTCGCGCTGATTGAGCGCCGCCTCAGGCAGGATGGCCTGTATCTGGACGCTGAGCTTAACCTGACTCGTCTGGCGCGTAAGGTTGGCTTGCCGGCACGCAAGGTGTCCCAGGCGATTAATCAGCATGCCGGGATGAACGTATCGCAATTTGTGAACCAAATGCGCATTCATCAGGCAGCTCATTGGCTAAGCGCAAGCGATCGGCCGATTACCGACATTATGCTGGAGGCCGGTTTTACCACTAAATCCAATTTTAACCGCGAATTTCAGCGCATTTTGGGCCTCAACCCCAGCGAATGGCGCAAACGGCATGCGTTAGCCAAGCAATAATGGTCTGGCCGTCGCTATGATCCCGGTTTACCGCCGCTTGGGGGCGAGGGGGGATTCCCGGTGGCAGGTAGCCAGCGCTGTCGTTGCCAACCAAAGCGTTGCCTGCGCAATCCTCGCTCCCATTGGGGAATGACCGTGTATCGTTAGCTGCCTGCGATGCGTGAAACAGCCACGCCAGCCTTGGCTCAAGCTGATGATTAAGGATTATTCCGAAACCCGGATGCACTCTGAGAAATTTATTGTTTCAGCCAATGATTCCGGTAAGGTCGCACTGCGGTTCAGAATGAGAGGAGGAATCGATGTATTTACGGCCGGATGAAGTGGCTAGAGTGTTGGAGAGTACCGGTTTTGAACGTGATTATGTCACCGATCAAGCCTACGGCTACCGCAAGGGCGATCACTATGTGTATGTTAACCGCGAAGCGCGGATGGGCAGAACTGCGTTGGTGATACACCCTGCGTTAAAAGAGCGCAGCGTGCACTTTGCGACCCCGACGTCGCCAGTGCGTACCAGCGAACAATATACTGAATTCCCATTGGATCTCACCGGCGACACGCCAAACCTGCGTTACGGCATTCCGCACGGCTTCAGCTCGCGCGAAGCGCTGTCCCGCTATCTTTACAGTATGTTCCTGTAACCAGGGAGCGCAGTCCGCTGCGCCCATGGCTCACCCGTTGACGATGGCATCCAGATTGAAGCGCTCGTTATAGGCGCGGCGAAACTGCGCCAGTTCAAACGCATCCAAATCCAGTTCAGCAAAGTAAAATAGCGCCGACTCGGTGTGTTCGGCGTGCAACTGCGGCGACAGACCCGCGCGGATCAGGGTTTCGCGCCACAGGCCTATCTGCGTATCGTCCGCCTGTTTGATAAAGGTGACATAAATAAACAGCAGGTAGGCCGCACGGTGCATTTCTTCGGTGTAGCCGTTGTTCAGCATCCGGATGAAGCGTTGGCCGTTGTGCCCGCCCATTTCCTGCACCATCGATTCAACCAGCATCGGTTTGACCTTCAGCCAGTTCGCCAGAGAATCAATGGCCTTGCGGGTATCGGAGGTCAGCAGGCGGTAACCGACAATAAAGACCACGATCAGGGCGGCGATAATAATCCACGTCATTGGGGTGTCTTGTACTCGTTAGTTGCCAGCAACTGGCCAGGGGCGCCGCTGACGGCGCCGGTGATGTCAGTGTTGTTCGCCGCTGAAATTATCCGCTGCCCGTGGTGGCTGATTATGCACACGGTGATTGAAGGTGGCGGCATCCTTGGCCAGCGCATCCAGGTGGGCGCCGAGCATTTTGATTTGCTTCACCAGCGCATGCTGTTCCGGCACCGAGCTGGCGGTGCTCAGTTTCCGCGCCAGCTGTTCGTTCTGTGCACGAAGGGCAGCTTCGCGTTGTTGAGCTTCCAGCAATTGTTGTTGCAGTGCGTGATAGCGTTGTTGCCATTCGCGGTGCTGCTTTTCGAAGCTGGCCTGCAACTCATTCATTGCATTCTGAAACTGGATTTCCAGTTCGCGCATTGTCATGGGCTCGATCCTTTGCGGCACTCAATATTGGCTGGCAGTATAACGAAAACTACGCGCAAGCTCACCCGCTGGTGACAAAAGCAGACAATCCCCAGCGATAAATCGTCACTTGCAACCTCGCCATGGCGTCTTACAATCAAGCTCATCCCCCCGCAATACAGGAACCTCGGTCGTTTTCGGTATTAACTTCTAGGTGAGTGGCAGCGAGATGAACAACGAAGAAAAAGGTTTTTTTGAGCAGGCAATGGCCGACGTTACCCCCTTATCTGGGCGGCAACAGACGCTGTATCTAAAAGCCGACCATCGGGAGGACCAGCGCGCGCGCCGCGCCGCGCAGGCGCTGCAACAGGAAAATCCGCTCAGCAGCGACTTGCTGGAGATTATTCCCTGCGATGTGCCACTCGAATACCGGGGCGAGGGTATTCAGCAAGGGGTGCTGGAGAAGCTGCGCCATGGCCGTTATGCGCCGCAGGCCAGCCTGAACCTGCTGAAACGCCCGGTGGAAAGCTGTCGTCAGGAGCTGTTCCGCTTTATCGTACTGGCGCAGCAGGAAAACCTGCGTTCGCTGCTGGTGGTGCATGGCCGTGGTCGTGAAGATGAAAGTCATGCCAACATTGTGCGCAGTTACCTGGCCAAATGGCTGGCGCAACTGGAACCGGTGCAGGCGTTTTGTCGCGCACTGCCGCGCGACGGCGGCGATGGAGCCTGTTACGTAACGCTGCGTAAATCGGCGCAGGCCAAAGCGGATAACTTTGAGCGCCATGCCAAGCGCAGCCGCTAAGCGGGCAACCCGCGTCAGGCCGGCAGCGGATTGGCTATTTCGATCAGGTTGTTGTCCGGATCGCGCAGGTAGATCGAGACGATCGGCCCGTTGGCGCCGGTGCGTTCTATCGGACCTTCTTCAATAATCACCCCCAGATCGTCCAGCTCCTCCATGACCAGCGCCAGCGGGGTGGCGGCGATAAAGCACAGATCCGCCGAGCCGGGCGTCGGGCGATAGGCCTTTGGTTCGAACTCGTTGCCAGCCTGATGCAGATTGATCTTTTGCTGACCGAAGGCCAGCGCCTTGCGCTCGTCGGCGAAAGTGATGATATCGAATCCCAATACCTGTTGGTAAAAGCGGCAGCTGCGTTCAATGTCTGCCACGGTTAACACCAGGTGGTCCAGTTTATTTATCTTCATGGTAAAGCGCGTCGTCGTTGAGGTGGATTAAATCGGCCAATAGCGTGCTCGGCTATTGGCCGTGGCTAATTATTTATCGAACAGTTTATGATCCAGGGAATAACGCCCGGCACCGGTAACCGCCAACAGCAGCAGGCCGCCAATGATGCTGATATTTTTAAAGAAGTTTATTTCATTGCCCATCATCTCCGCACCGGTCATATTCCAGAACGGGTGGCCGATAAACGCCGTACCCAAAACATACAGAGCAAAAATAACCGCGATAGGTCGCGTGAAAATGCCGACGATTAACGCGATGCCGAAAATAAATTCAACCACCACGGCAATAATCGCGGCAAAATACGGCATTGGCGTGCCGTAGCCTTCCATTGACGTGACCGTGCCGCCAAAATTGGTCAGTTTCATCCAGCCAAAAATAATGAACAGGATCATCAGCAATATTCTGGAGAGCAGAATAACGCCGTCTTTTGAGCTATCACCCATGTTGAACTCCTTAGCCACTGCTGAAAATTATTGTTGCACTGCTGATTAAAGCGTAGACCAGTTGGCCGGTTTTTCTAGGCACAGCAGGGGATTGCGCACGTTTTTACGCCGCTGACGGGGCCGAGGGTTTGTTGGCTATACTTAAACCAATTCAGCACTGGGTAAACGCACTCAGCCGGCAGCATCCTTTAAACCGTGAGATGAAAATATGGACCTGGAAATATTACAAGACGACACCCGTTTCTTTATTAATGACCAGCAGGGTAACGCTATTGCCGAGATTTCTTTTGTGCCTAGCGGTGACAGATTAACCATTATCGATCATACCTGGGTAGACGAAAAGCTAAAGGGTCAGGGCGTAGGGAAAGTGCTGGTGGCTCGGGTAGTGGAAAAAATGCGCCAGCAAGGGCGCAAGATTATTCCGCTGTGCCCATTTGCCAAACATGAGTTTGACACCACGCCGGCTTATCAGGATATTCGCGCATAAACTTGCCAAGGCGGCCGAATACTGGGGGAGGCGACCTCCCCAATAATGGATGTGTTAATGGTGTTTAGTTTATGGCGAGCATTACTGAGCGGGTTTCTGCGCGGCAAGAATAAATATCATCGGGCGCTCCTTTTCTTCATCCAGCGCCGGGTTGTCGTGGATTTGCCGTGCTGAAGGCCCCCATTCATTCAGATAGGTGATAGTAAATCCTTGCTGTATCAACATATTGACGTAGCTGCCCAACATGCGATGTTGCTTGATCACCCCTTCCGCCAGCCAGTTGGAAATACGCTCGCCCTCCTGCTGATAGCTATTGACCGGCCACGATTGTTGCCCATCTTCGGCGACCAGCCAGCCCTGCTGCCTGGGGGCGCTATAAATCGGGTGTTCGGCGGTGAAGATAAACTGCCCGCCCGGTACCAGCGACTGAAATACCGTGGCGAACAGTTTCTGCAGGTTGACGATGTAATGCAGCGTTAGCGAGCTGTAGGCCAGATCAAAACGCTCCGCCGGCAGTTGCAGCGCCTCCAGATCCTGTTGGCGATAGTCAATCGCCGCATCGTTGGTCATTTTCCGCGCTTTATTCAACATTTTCTGCGACAGATCGAGCCCCAGCACGCTGGCGGCACCCTGCTCGCGCGCGCTACGGCAGAACCAGCCATAGCCGCAGCCAAGATCGACCACCTGCTTGCCGTGCAGGTCCGGCAGAATACGGCGAATGGTTGGCCATTCCGGCGCGCCGTCGAGGCCGTTGACCGAACGCTCAAGTTGGGCGTAGCCGTCAAAGAAGCGCTGATTATCATAGATATTTTGTGACATAGAGACTCCTTTTTTACCGTGCCGCATGCTGCGGCAGCTGCCAGAGAATACGCGTTGGCATCCTGGTTCTCAATCATGCCGGCAGGGTAGCGTTCTGATTAGGTTGTGCCAGCGCTGACAGGTCGGCTTTGGCTGGTTTGTTATTCCGCTGGCACGTTACCTTATTCGGGCGTTAACGGATTACGTACCAATACATCACGGGAGAACGGGATGCGACTTTATATTTATCTATTGCTGGCGGGCTGCTTGACATTATCTGGCTGCGTCGCTGCGTATTATCGCTAAGGAGCAAGGATGCGTCATTTTTTATTATTGTGCCTGGTGCTGTCATTAACGGCCTGCGCCTCGCTTTATTACCGGTGAACGAATGAAAAAAATCATACTGTTTGCCGCGTTGGGGTTAAGCGGCTGCGTCTGCGTGTATGGCCCGACCAAAAGCGGCAACGTGCCGCAGTCTGATGCGAGTGCCTCTCCGGCGGTGGCGCCCGTTGACGCGACAACGCTGATTGGCAACCGGCGGCCGGACGAACTGTTCAGCAAGGCGGAAGCATGGTTTGCCAGTAAAGGGATCACGCCGGTGGTCAGCAATGAGCAGAGCGGCATCATTGCCACGATTGGCGACTCCCCGGCGCTGGCGCAGAGCTATCTTGATTGCTCTGCGTTAGGACAATCGCAGCCGCTGCAGCGACAATATCGGCTGGTGGTACAGGCGTACAGCGCTGGGGAGGGCAGCCGAGTCAGCGCGCAGGCCAGTGGAACGGCACGGTTAACCGCTGCAGATGGTAACGACAAGATTAAACCGGCCGAATGTCGCTCAAACGGCAATTTTGAAAAGGATATGCTGGAGACGCTGCGGAAATAACCTGGATTCTGCAAGGTCTTTTTCGCATTGACGAGGGAATAGCTAACTGATATTACGTCTCATTAGCATTGTTGTCGGGGCTCCCCCCGAATGAATCGTACCGATCAGGAAATCTTATGCCGTTGTTTTGTTGTCGTTTTAAGTGGGTAGTAACCAGCTTGCTGTTGGGGACGCTATTACCGGCAATGGCCATGGCCAAGCCCGATCTGCAGCGCAAGATAGGCGTGACCGTGGCGGATACCGGCGCGCGTGATTACCGCTTCAGCGACCTGCGCCTGGACTCGGCAGACGGCAAGCGCCACTATCGCATTCGTATCGCCAAGCCGAACCAGGCGCCGCCGGCGCAAGGGTATCCGGTGGTGTATTTTCTGGATGGCAACGCGGTATTAATGGAGTTAAATACCAAGCTGCTATCCCGCCTGGCGGCCGGGGCGCATCCACCGCTGTTGGTGATGCTGGGTTATGACAATGACTTGCGGATTGACGCGCCGAGCCGGGCGTACGATTACACGCCGCAACCCCCGCAGGAAGCGCAGCAAAAGCCTGTGCCGATGCCGCATTGGCCCAACGGCGGAGCCGATGAGTTCCTGCAATTGATTGAACAGAAAATAAAACCGGCGGTAGCTGCGCAGGTGGCGGTCGATCCCCAGCGACAGACGCTGTGGGGCCATTCGTATGGCGGCGTTTTTGTGTTGCACACGCTGTTCAATCAACCGCAGGCGTTCCAGCGCTATATCGCCGTGGAGCCGTCGCTGTGGTGGGGAAACGGTTTTATCCTCAAAGAGGCGCAGGCCTTTATGCAACAGCGGCCGGCGCTACGGGTGCAATTGGCATTATGGGAGGGTACCCGGCGTCAGCAGCAAAGGGCGAGCGGAGATGCACCTCCCGGGGCAGGCAACGCCTCGCCGTCCGAGGGGACACAGCAACTGGCGCAGCGGCTGTCGACGCTCAACGGGCTACGGGTGAATTATCACGCATGGCCACAGCAGGGCCATGGCGGCATGCTGGCAGCGGCGGTCGCACCGGCGTTGCTGGAGGCGTCGGAGTGAGTAATGCCAGGCGTTAGGCACAAAAAAGCCTGCAAACCATAGGAATGCGGGCTTTTTCGTTATTGCCACCGGGTCTGTCTGGACTGGGGGGATTGGGTGGGGGAGTCTGAATACGTCGCAGTAATACATCGTGCCGCCATCCGGCCTGAACCAGACGCTGTTCGGGATAGCGACTTCGGGCTGAGGAGGCGTCTCAATCGTTAGCGTAGCCATGTTAATAAGTCTGTGAAATTTACCGACGACTTTCAGCGGATAACCTTCATCCATGGTGCTAAAGACAAAATTTCCCGAGCGATCGCAACGCCCATCGTCTATTCGTGTTCCGCCAGTCCCTGCTGATGCCGTCACAGCGGTAAAAATCTGGGGATTCAGATCATAGAGGCCAGTCTTGCACTCTGTCAGTGCAGAAAACGCTCAGACAGCCGATCGCCGAACAACATGATGACAAGACCGGTCAGCATGACCAGCATTCCCCCCAGCTTGAGCAACGAAACCGGTCGTCGTATGGCGCCCAGCAGACCAAAATGGTCGATCATCTGAGACGAGATCAACTGTCCGACAATTGCCAGCCCGAGTAGGGCTGAAAAACCGATTTTCGGCGCGAGCACGACATAACTGAACAATGCGCAGGCACCGATCAGACCGCCAGTCAGACTCCACAAAGGCTGAGACGGAATGGTCGTCAGCGAGGTGAATAATCCCCCGCGCAGCAGCGAATAAACCCCAAGGCTAAATGCCCCGGCCGCGAAGGAGAACAGTGCGGCGGTGACCGAATCGCCTCCGAGTCCTTGAGCCAGTTGGCTGTTCAACGTCGTCTGCAGGGTAATCCCGAGACCTGCGGCAAAAGCGATTACGTAATAGGTCATGCCCATGCGTGTTGTCCCTGTCAGTGCGCCGGCTTCAGCGGCAGGAAGGTTTCCGCAAAAATGTCAGGCGCATGCCCGGCGGCGGCAAACAGATGTTCACGCGATTCATCAATCGCGGCGCGAAGACGCGCGCTGTCCACGCCCTGGACTTTTCCGTTCTGCTTGACGATGCGCCCGCCAATCATGACGGTATCAATGTTACTGCGTTCTGTAGCATGTACCACCGTGCCAAAGGCATTGCCGGACGGATAGAGGTTGATGTCGCCGGCGTTAATCAGGATCAGGTCAGCCTGTTTGCCCGGCGTCAGGCTGCCAATCTTGTCCTGCAGTCCTGCGCAGGCAGCGCCATCGACGGTCGCCGCGTTAAGAAGTTGCGCTGCCGGGAGTGTTGTCAGCGAATGCTCTGAATCACAGCAGTGCTGCTTATGCATGCCCATCACCCGCTGTAGGTAAAATGCCACGCGCATTTCCATAAACATGTCGGTACTGTAGGACGTTTCATTGTCAACGCTCAGACCGGGGTTGATGCCATGACGTTGCGCAGCTTCAATAGCAAACATACCGTCTTCGATGCCATAGTGCGCATCGGAGCGCGGGCAGACGTTCACTCGCACACCCGCTTCCCGCAGGATCTTCCATCCCTCGTCAGGCAGCGCTGTGCAGTGATTGAAAATATTGTCTGTGCCAAGAAGGCCCTGTTGATGCAGCGATTCAAGCTCTGACGCCATCTCAGTGCCAAAGAATTCAGTGACGATTGGCAGTCCCAGCCTGCGAGCTTCGGCCCACAACTCTGGCTCCAACTGAGCCATGCCACCAAGAGAAACAAGGCTTTCAGAATTGTTCGTGAAATACTTTTCCTGTAGACGCTGCCAGTTACCCGGCCAGTGCGCTCTGTCCCAGTCACCTGATACCGGCGCTCCGGAGGCATGGATGGCACGAATGCCCGAGTCAAGCAAGGCCTCTACGGCGGCGTCCGAATGCGCAGCGGTACGACTGTTATGGGAATTATCAATGATTGTAGTTATGCCCGCGTCAATAGCTCCCAGGGCAGTCAGCAGGTTACCGATATAAATATCGCCGGGGCGATAGTATTTGGCGAAAGAGAAATGCGTGGCGTTGCTGTAGTCGTCTAGACAGGTGGCATTAGGGTTGATGCGGCGCAACTGTCCTTCCCATGCGTGACGGTGAGAATCCACCATCCCCGGCATGGCAATCATGTTCGTGGCATCTATCTCGTGGGCACTTTGCGCGTCCAGGTTCTGACCCACGGCGGTAATGGTTGATCCGGTGATAAGAATATCACCGCGCTCAATATTACCCACATTATCATCCATGCTCAGTATGGTTGCGCCACGGATCAACGTTACCGGTGGGTTTTCAGTCTGATTATTAACAATATTTCTAATGTAATCGGTCATTTAAAGTGTCTCTTTTCTCATCAACAGGGAAAAGATACGTCACTCTATTAATATGAAAAAGATGCTTAACGCGTTTTCATTATTCATAATTCACGAATAATGATGTTAACTATGGGCAGATTTATCGGCACTGGGGAGAAGGAATGTGGATCGTATTCAGGCTATGCAGATCTTTACGCGGGTGGCCGAAGCCGGAAGCTTCGTGCGCGCGGCGGAAACGCTGTCACTGCCTCCGTCGACGGTAACCAGCACCATAAAAGGCTTGGAGAAATACCTGCAGGTGCGTCTGCTTAACAGGACAACGCGGCGGGTGAGCCTCACCCCTGAAGGGTTACAGTATCTCGCGCAGTGTCGGGAAATACTCTTCTTGATCGACCATGCGGAAGCCAGTCTGACGGATTCGGTAAAGCGGCCGCAGGGGCGCTTGCGGGTAGATATGCCCGGTGGAATCGCCCATTTCATTGTCATGCCAAACCTGAAAGACTTTTTCCGACGTTATCCGGATATCTACCTGATGGTCGGGGTAAACGATCGTCAGGTCGATCTGATTCAGGAGGGCGTGGACTGTGTGATCAGGGTTGGAGAGCTCAATAACTCAACGCTGGTCGCCCGCCCGCTAGGCCGGTTTCGCTGGGTCACCTGTGCATCGCCGGACTATCTCAGGGAATACGGCATTCCGCAATCGCCTGAAGAATTGTCCCGGCATCGGGCGATCCACTATTTTTCCGGTCAAGCCAAACGTGCGAACGAAATGCGCTTTGCCCGCGGCGCTGAAACACGATCCATACCTATGAATGGGGGGACCGCCGTTAATGAAACGGGCCTCTACATCAAAATGTGTCTTGATGGTTTCGGACTGGTGCAGCTTGCCGAGAGCGTGGTCTCAGAGTATCTGCAGGCGGGGAAGTTAATCGAGGTTCTGGCTGACTGGCAGCCACCGTCAATACCGGTGAATTTGCTTTATCCGCATCAGCGTTTTCTTTCTCCCGCCGTGCGCGTCTTTGCTGACTGGGTAGCCGGGCTGATCCACAACGCCAGCCCCGGCCAGTAAATACGAAGAGCATCCCCTCTGCGCTCAGAAGGGGATAAATGTAAGCGTGTTTGAACAAACACAGGGAAGAAAGCGGGGTCACACAGTCGCCATCCTCCAGCCTGGAAAACATCAGGAGGACGACCTGTCTCCTGAAGACAGAGGCCAAGATTCAACTCCATGAGGATGCGGGTTCCAGATGTGCGTTTCGTCCTGCAGCCATGCCGGTACCGGCGCCGGCCACCGCGACCGCCGCAGTCACCAGCAGCGGCACAGCTCAGCCGCCGGACCAATCATGCACTTTACCCAGCAGCAGGGGGCCCATGGCGGCCTGATCCTACCCACGTAATGTGGACACGGCCCTAAGCGAGGTTTTGGTTTTCAAACTGTTCCGGGCTAAGACCGCCAC
>NZ_JBGMUT010000018.1:0-4798 GCF_041448735.1 Serratia odorifera
AGGCGCTCTGTCCGTCTGGAACGGATGTGAACCCCGCTGGCGGCGGCCGGTGGGGGTGAGCCTCGGGATAAGACGAACAGGGCAGGACACGGTCAGGCATCAAATAAAACAACCAGCCCTACGCGCAAGCGTGGGGCTTTTTATTTGGCGGGTCTACGGACAATGACAGGAGCTTGCTAACGCTGTTCAGTCAATAAAAAAGGCCCCGCAGGGCCTTGGTTGGTGTTTCGACGGCACATGCAGCGGTATTAATGCGCGCTGCCTTGCGAAATTCCCAGACCGGTTTGCGAGCGAACGAACTGAGAGCGGAAACGCTCGCGTTCCTGCTGGCCTGCCAACGAACTGTCGGTGACCGAAAATAGCCAGGTACCGACGAATGCCACAATCATCGAGAACAACGCTGGGTATTCGTATGGATAGATCGCTTTCTCATGACCGAGTATTTGCACCCAAATCGTCGGGCCAAGGATCATCAGGATCACCGCGGTCAACAGACCAAGCCAGCCACCGATCATCGCACCACGAGTGGTCAGGCGTGACCAATACATCGAAAGGATGATGATAGGGAAATTACAGCTGGCGGCAATGGAGAACGCCAGACCGACCATAAAGGCAATGTTCTGCTTTTCAAACAGAATGCCTAATGCAATGGCAACGATCCCCAGCACGACGACGGTGATCTTGGACACGCGCAGTTCATCACGCTCGGTAGCCTTGCCGTTTTTGATAACGCTGGCGTACAGATCGTGGGAAACCGCCGACGCGCCCGCCAGCGTCAAGCCAGCGACTACGGCCAAAATTGTGGCGAAGGCTACGGCAGAAATAAAGCCAAGGAAGAAGTTGCCGCCGACGGCATTGGCCAGGTGTACCGCTGCCATATTCGTGCCGCCGAGCAGTGCGCCGGTCGCGTCTTTAAACGCCGGATTGCCGCTAACCAGCAGAATGGCGCCGAAGCCGATGATAAAGGTCAGAATATAGAAGTAACCAATAAAACCGGTCGCATAGAAAACGCTTTTACGCGCTTCTTTTGCATCGTGCACCGTGAAGAAGCGCATCAGGATATGTGGCAAGCCTGCGGTACCGAACATCAATGCCAGCCCAAGCGAAAGCGCTGATATCGGATCGGAAACCAGCCCTCCTGGGCTCATGATGGCAATGCCCTTGGGATGCACTTTCACTGCTTCGGCGAACAGGGTATTGAAGTCAAAATTCACCGACTTCATCACCATCAGCGCCATAAAGCTGGCGCCGGACAGCAGCAGGACTGCCTTGATAATTTGTACCCAGGTGGTGGCCAACATGCCGCCAAACAAAACGTACAGTACCATTAAGATACCGACCAAAATGACCGCGATATGATAGTTGAGGCCGAATAACAGCTGAATGAGTTTACCTGCGCCAACCATCTGGGCGATCAGATACAGCGCAACCACCACCAGTGAGCCACAGGCAGACAGCGTGCGAATCGGTTTTTGTTTCAGGCGATAAGACGCAACGTCGGCGAAGGTGTAGCGGCCCAGATTACGCAGACGTTCGGCGATCAGGAACAAAATTATCGGCCAACCAATCAGGAAGCCAATGGAGTAGATCAGCCCATCGTAACCCGAGGTATACACCAGTGCAGAGATCCCAAGAAACGACGCGGCTGACATGAAGTCGCCGGCGATTGCCAAACCATTTTGCAAGCCGGTAATGCGCCCTCCGGCAGTGTAGTAGTCCTGACGGGAACGGGTGCGCTTGGAGGCCCAGTAGGTGATATACAGCGTAGCGCCAACGAACAGCAGGAACATCACGATGGCCTGAATATTCAACGGCTGACGCTGAACCGCGCCGCCGATGGCGTCCGCCTGGGCCAGGCCAGGTAATAACAGTAATGTTACCGCAATGAATAAACCCCTCATTGTTTCACCTCGCGCAGCACTTCCGCGGTGAGACGGTCAAATTCACCGTTGGCGCGGAAAACATAAATCCCGGTAAGGACGAACGAAATAACGATCAGCCCGACGCCGATTGGAATGCCGCGCGTGATGGTTGAGCCGGCAGCGATAGGGGTGCCTAGCCATTGTGGGTTAAAGGCAATTAAAAAAATAAAACCGACATATAACGCCAGCGTTATTAGCGACAGCAGCCAGGCAAAACGGCTGCGTTTGCGCACCAGCTCCTTGAAACGCGGGTTTTGCTCAATCCCTTGATAAATGGTGTCATTCATCAGAGTGTCTCCAGTAGGTATTGATAGCGAACGCCGCGCATACCCAAGGGTATCAAGCCGTGCATCCGACAACCGGCGATGAACGGCCCGAAGCGGCAGAAATTATGACGGCACTTTCATTGATTGTTTTTCTTCCAACAGCTTGTCGACTACGGCTGGATCCGCCAGCGTTGAGGTATCCCCCAGGTTGCTGGTATCGCCAGCGGCAATTTTGCGCAAAATGCGGCGCATGATTTTGCCCGAACGGGTTTTAGGCAGCGAGTCAGTCCAGTGCAGTACGTCGGGCGTGGCGATTGGCCCTATTTCTTTGCGTACCCAGTTACGCACCTCGGTATACAGCTCCGGCGTTGGCTCTTCCCCGTGGTTTAACGTGACATAGGCATAAATTGCCTGTCCTTTGATGTTGTGTGGTATGCCAACCACTGCCGCTTCAGCGATTTTTGGGTGGGCAACCAGCGCCGATTCGATTTCTGCGGTTCCCAGACGGTGGCCCGATACGTTCAGCACGTCGTCGACTCGGCCGGTGATCCAGTAGTAGCCGTCTTCATCACGGCGGGCACCGTCGCCGCTGAAGTACATGCCTTTGAAGGTAGAGAAATAGGTTTGTTCGAACCGTTCATGATCGCCGAACAGGGTACGCGCCTGGCCAGGCCAGGAGTCGGTGATCACCAGATTGCCTTCGGTTGCTCCCTGCAGCGGGGTTCCGCTGTTGTCAACCAGCGCCGGCTGTACGCCGAAGAACGGGCGCGTAGCGGAGCCGGCTTTGAGTTCGGTGGCGCCTGGCAACGGGGTGATCATAAAACCGCCGGTTTCGGTCTGCCACCAGGTATCCATAATCGGGCATTTCCCGTTACCGATTTTGTTGTAATACCATTCCCAGGCTTCGGGGTTAATCGGTTCGCCGACCGAGCCCATAATACGCAACGAATCGCGTTGGGTACCTTCGATGGCTTTGTCACCTTCGGCCATCAGCGCACGGATGGCGGTAGGGGCGGTATACAGAATATTGACCTGATGTTTATCCACCACCTGCGACAGGCGATTAACACCAGGGTAGTTAGGCACGCCTTCAAACATCAAGGTGATGGCACCGCAAGCCAGCGGGCCGTAAAGCAGATAGCTGTGGCCGGTAACCCAGCCAACGTCGGCGGTACACCAGTAAATATCACCGTCATGGTAATCGAAGACGTATTTAAACGTCATGGCGGCATACACCAGATAACCACCGGTGGTATGCAAAACGCCTTTAGGCTTGCCGGTAGAACCGGAGGTATAGAGAATGAACAGCGGATCTTCGGCGTTCATCTCTTCCGCGGGGCAATCGGCGGAGACGCCGTCAATCAGGTCATGCCACCATAAATCGCGCCCTTGTTGCCAGTAGCCCGGTTTTCCGGTGCGTTGGAACACCACCACATTATTGACGCTTTTTACCCCCGGATTTTTCAGCGCTTCATCGACGTTTTGCTTCAACGGTACCGAGCGGCCGGCACGCAGGCCTTCGTCGGCGGTAATCACCAGGCTGGAGTTGGAATCGATGATACGCCCGGCTACGGCTTCCGGTGAAAAGCCACCGAAGATAACCGAGTGCACGGCACCGATACGCGCGCAGGCCAGCATGGCCACGGCGGCTTCCGGCACCATTGGCATATAGATTGCCACCACGTCGCCTTTTTTAACCCCGAGGTTCTTCAACACATTGGCGAATTGACAGACATCGTGATGCAGCTGCTTATAGGTGACATGTTTGGATTGGCCGGGATCGTCACCTTCCCAGATAATGGCGGTCTGATCGCCGCGACTGGCCAGATGGCGGTCCAGGCAGTTGGCCGCCAGGTTCAGGGTCCCGTCCTCAAACCAGCGAATGCTGACGTGGCCAGGATCGAAAGAGGTATTTTTCACCTTGGTGTAGGGTTTGATCCAATCGACAATTTTGCCATGCTCACCCCAGAATGCATCTGGGTCTTGCACAGACTGTTGATAATATTGCTGATATTGTGCCGGATTGATCAGGGTGCGTTCCGCAATTGCGGCAGGAATAGCGTGTTTGTGCAGTTGGCTCATAGCTTTTCTCCTTGAAGTTGTTAATAGTATGTCAACTGAAGGTTAAGTATAGTTTGCTATGATTCTTTGTTTCTTTTTTGCGCGGCAGATCACGCAACGAAGATATTGATTTGTAATAGTTACTGGTGAAATTGATGACGATATCCACTGACTTGGCAGCAAAAAGTCCATGAATATGTCATTTTTAACTAAACTGCCATTATGAATAACCAAATGTTATATGGTTGGTGAATATATTGAATCAAGAGATGGCAACGATTCGGCTATTATTTTTCTGTGGTTCGAAGAGATAACAAATTATCTGAAAGCATGTGTTTTTCTATCGGGCGATCATGGAAACAATTGATTTATTAATTGTATTTAAAATAACTAATTGTTTTTATTTCTATTCTTGTTAACCTTGGCGGAAGGAGGGAAGCGTAATGCTAATGTCGAACAGTCAAGTCATTCGTTAGAAAATACATATCCTCCGGTGATTTGAGATATTAGTCCTTTTCTTTATCCCGTCTTCTTTTATGCTGGCCGAAA
>NZ_JBGMUT010000018.1:4894-47968 GCF_041448735.1 Serratia odorifera
GAAATGGCCGAAATGGCCGAAATGGCCGAAATGGCCGAAATGGCCGAAATGGCCGAAATGGCCGAAATGGCCGAAATGGCCGAAATGGCTGCTCCTGATGTTTACCCTATCACCGTACCATCCTGCTGCTGTCCAAGATGAAAGTACAGGCTGGCTTATCATCCTCCGTTGACTGCGCCAGTTTCCCCCTGGTCTGGCAGGGGATCCCCGCAGAGATCGGCGTCACACATTTCTATACAAAGGAACTTCTGCCTGATGATGTTAAAACAGAAAGGCAAACTTAATATTAATCTCTGTTAATTATTTCAATATCCGCTATCGAGAGAAGGTTTGACAGCATAATTCACTAGCGGAAAATCTGCAGTGTAAAGTTTCTTCAGTGAGCGATTACTTTACTTTTTTAATACTTGCGTATCATTTTATTTTCCTTTTAAATCAACTGTATTCCATCGAGTTGATAAAAGTTCCCGCATTTTTTTACTTGCCTTAATGGCTATCGCCTCTATTTTTAATAAAGGACTTTCCTGGTGCAGGAGCGATCCTGCACGGGGTGAAGAAACCGTGTATCAGCTTCAAGCCTTCATCAACATCATCAGTTTTACTAATGTTATTGGCCCTGGGCGGGTAGGTATAAACCTGTTTGTCCCCCAACAGAGAGAAGCACGTTGTGACGATACTCAAACCCCTTTTAGCCAGAAACCGAAGCTGGGCGCTACAGCAGCGTCAGCGTAACCCTCATTACTTTCGCAAGCACGTTGCCGGCCAGCAGCCGCAGGCGTTATGGATTGGCTGCTCTGACAGCCGTGTACCCGCGGAAGTGCTGACCGGCGCTCACCCCGGCGAACTTTTCGTTCATCGTAATATCGCCAATATGGTTTTGGAGGATGACGATAGTCTGATGAGCGTATTGCAATACGCGTTGGACTATCTACACGTTTCCGCCATCGTGCTGTGCGGCCATTACGGCTGCGGCGGCGTGCAGGCGGCGGTGAATCTGCCGAATATGCCGTTGTCGCAGGAAGACAGCGCGCTGGCGCGTCGGCTGGTGCATTTACGACGCTCGCTGGCCAACGAACTGCAGCATTATCAGCAGGCAGAGGACGATGAGACGGCGCGGTTGAATCGTCTGATTGAAGCCCATGTGGTCACGCAAGTTGGCCATCTGATCGCCAGCCAACCGGTACGACAGGCGTGGGAACAGGGCAAGACGTTGGACGTTTTCGGTTGTGTTTATGATTTGCAAGACGGTCATTTGAAGGAATTGGTTCATCAGGACAGTATGGAGGCGCGCCATGAACTTAAGCACTCTGCGTAATGACATTCCCGCCGGGGTGGTGGTCTTTCTGGTGGCGCTGCCGCTGAGTCTGGGCATTGCGCAGGCCAGTGGGCTGCCACCGTTTGTTGGCCTGCTGACCGGGGTGATTGGCGGTATTGTGGTGACGATGCTCAGCCCGTCGCGCTATGCGGTCAGCGGCCCGGCTGCCGGCCTGGTCACCATTGTGGTCGGCGCGATGGAAACCCTCGGCTCGTTTTCCTTGCTGTTGGTGGCGTTGATCATGGCCGGCGCGTTACAGCTGATTTTTGGTCTGTTGCGTGCCGGGCGCTGGATTTCGCTGGTGCCGGGAACGGTGATCCAGGGCATGCTGGCGGCAATCGGTATTTTGCTGATTATGCAGCAAGTGCCGGTGGCTCTGGGCTATCAGGGAGAAGAAAGCCTGAGCGCGATACTGTCGGCAGGCACGGATCTCTTGTCGCCAGCATCGGCATTGGTGGCGTTGGTCGCCTTGTTTATCATGTGGCTGTGGACCACGGCGCCGATTAAGCGTATCAAAATGATGAGCTATGTGCCCGGCCCGCTGGTGGCTGTTCTGTGGGGCAGTCTGGCGGTCATTTTTGGCGATCGCCTGTTGCCGGAAGGCATGGGCAGCATGCCGCGCATTGCATTGCCCCAGTTTGACAGCGTCGATGAGCTGGGCGCGCAGTTGAGCCGCCCTGATTGGCAAGGCGCATGGCGTAATCCGTCGGTATATCTGATTGCCGTGACCCTGGCGTTGGTGGCAAGCCTGGAAACGCTGCTCAGTCAGGAAGCGCTGAAGAAATTGAAATCGCAAACGCCGGTTCCATCGCCGGACAAAGAAATGCGTGCGCAGGGCGTGGGTAATATGTTGAGCGGTTTTCTTGGTGGTTTACCGATTACTGCGGTTATTGTACGCAGCTCGGTGAACGTCAACGCCGGCGCGCGCAGTAAGGTGTCGATTCTGCTGCATGGTGTGCTGCTGCTGCTGTGTGGGCTGTTCTTCAGCGATCTGTTGAACACCATTCCATTGGCCAGCCTGGCGGCGGTACTGTTGTATACCGGCTATAAGCTGGCTTCACCGGCACTTTTCGTTACCCAGTGGCGAATGGGATTACCGCAGTTCGTACCGTTTATCGTTACCGTCGGCGGTATTATCGTATTTGGCATGCTGGCGGGGATCGCGGTGGGGCTGATGGCGCAGCTGCTGTGCAGCACCTATAAGAGTCACCACAATGCGTTGCAACTGACGCGTTATGACGACCATTACGTGGTGCGTTTTCACCAGAACCTGACTTTCCTGCATAATCCACGTTTACAGCTGTTGTTGGCGCAGATCCCGGACAACTGCGTAGTGATTGCCGAGCATGACAATGCCGAATACATCGATCCGGACGTTCGCGCCATGCTGGCTGACTTCGGCGCCAGTGCGGCGACCCGGGGGATTACCTTAAACCGCTGGCCGGTCCAGATATAGCCAATAGCCCCCATACGCGCAGGCGGATGGGGGCTATTTGACAGTATCGGGTTGGCCAGAAATTTGCGCGTTACGCTTAGAACAGATAACGCACGCCCAGGGTAAATTCGTTGGATACCAGATGGGCCTTCATTTGTTCATCTTTCAGGCCACGGGCATTAGCGAATCTGTTGTAGCCACTTTCTATTTTCCCCATATCGACGTAACGGTAGCCTAAGTCAACGCTGAGTCGTTCGATGGGCGCATAGCTGACGCCGCCGCCGATAGCGTAGGTAAAGTTGTTTTGGCTGGTCGAGTCATATTCACGGGAAGGGACTCCCTGCCAACCACCAGCCTTGATTTTGCTGATCCCAACCCCGGCGGTGGCGAAAACAGAAAAGCCATAACCTAACGCATAGTCGCGGTAGACGTTCAACATCAAGCGTTCGACGTGAGTCTGCAGGTGGTTGTAGCTACTGGCAAAGGTGCTGGATCCGCTGGTGTATTCCGTTTTTTGCTTGAAGGTGTATTCCCCTTCGGTTCGCCAGCCATTGCCATACTGGTAGCCCAGCGCAATGGCCGCGCCGCCCAGATGTTCTTTCTCTTTGCCGCCGACGAACTGCCCCACGCCCGGACGACTACTGGTGTCCTGGTCTTTGGCGCGTTGTTCAACCTGCAGGTATTTCGCTGAACCGTAATAGCCTTCCGCACTCTCGTTGGCCAGTGTGGCGCCTGAGGTCAGCATCAGTGGCAAAATGACAAACATGGGTTTGATGGTCATGGATTCCCTCCCGGAAAATGCTGTGTGGCCGCTATCAACCGGCGCTGAGTTCGGCCTGACTGCCTTTCAGCGCGTCAAGCGCACATTTTTGATCCAGATGACCGCCAGGTGCGCCGCCAATGCCAATGGCGCCAATGGTCTGTTCGCCAACTTTTACCGGCACGCCGCCGGCCAGCAGCAGGAAGCCGGGAATGTCGCGCAGATTTGCCGCGCCGGCATTGGCCTGGGCGCTTTTCATCACGTCGTCGGTGGCGTTTTTAGTGGTCAGGGCGGTGAAGGCCTTCATGCGGCTGGCTTCAACCGTGTGTGGGCCGGCGTTATCCATGCGTTTGATTACCAGCGGGGTGCCGGCGCGATCGACAACGGTAACCGCCACGTTGTAGCGGTCGGCGCTGCAGGATTGTATGGCACGCTGGGCCAATTTATCGGCCAGTTCGAGTGACAGGTTTTTTTCATTGAGAATGCCGGCTGCCGCACTGCTAAAGGAAATGACGCTGCCGAGGGCGATCGTGCTTAAAATAATGTGTTTCATCGTAGTTTGCTCCATGGTTTACACCGTTGATGACGGAATAATAAAAGGCGGGGAGCAAGCAGACTATTGATGTGAATACCTAACTATCTAGGTATTTTTACCTAGCATCGATGCGCAAGGGCAGTGGGCGCGGGTGATTAATCATTTTTGAGCAGCGTTATCTCGCCATAGGTATTTAACAGTTTCGGCAGGGAATTAACCTCGAGTTTGGCAAAAATATTGGCGCGGTGCGCTTCAACGGTGCGTGGCGACAGAGAGAACTGACGGGCAATCTCCTTGTTCGAATATCCTTTCATGATGATTTCAAAAATAGCATTTTCGCGAGCGGTGAGTGTGGCGAGCCTGGCTTGCAGCAGCAGTCGTTTTTTCTGTTGTTCATGGCCGGTTTTCTGCTGTTCCATGGCGGCGCCGATCGCTTCGAACAACAGATCGGCGTCAATCGGTTTGGTGAGAAATTCAAACGCGCCATTCTTGAAGGCGCGACGGCATAGATCGATATTCGCATGGCCGGTCATGATGATCACCGGGATGGTTAATCCCTGCTGCCGCCATTCATCCAGCAGCGTCAGCCCGGTTTTGCCCGGCATGCGGATATCCAGCAGCATGCAGCCGGCCAGCGCGGATAGGTCATCGGCCGCTTGCTGAAACAGCTGGGCGCTGCCGTAAGCGTCGGTTTGCCAGCCGACGGTAGCCAGCAGCAGGCTTAATGAGCTGCGAATGGCCTGATCGTCATCGATGAGATAAATGCGTTGTTCCATTATTCCACCTGGGTTGTCAGCGGAAACCACAGCGTGAAACGGGCACCCTGTCCCGCCACGTTTGCGACCTCGATTTTGCCGTTGAGCCGCTGTACCAGCGTATCCGCCAACGCCATGCCCAGGCCAATGCCATGGGCGCGGGTGGTGAAGAACGGCATAAAGACCTGCTGTAGTGCCTGTGGCGTCAGCCCTGGCCCACCGTCTGCCAGGGTCAACGTCATGCCGACGTCATCGCTGGTGGCATGCAGGGTGATCCAGGCGCTACCGGGCGCGTTCTCGCACTGTGCCTGGATCGCGTTACTGACAATGTTATGCAGGATCTGCTCTATCCATAACGGCGGGGCAAACAGCGGTGGTAAATTATCAGGGATATGACTGCTCACTCGCACTTTCTGGCTGTGAAGTTCATTGTCCAGTAGGGTGATGATTCGTGACCACAGCGAACGCAAGTCAACCGGCTGGTAGTCTGTCTGCTCACTGTCCAGCCTTTGACGAAACTGACGCAGCAAGGTATCGATACGTTTGATTTGCACCACGGCGGCATCCAGCAATGCCGGTACCTGCGAGCCTTGATCCTGTTTCATCAGGCGGATTGCGGTTTGGTTATAGCTGAGGATCGCCGTCAGCGGCTGATTCAACTCATGCACAATGCCAGCCGCCAGCTCTCCCATGGTATTCAGCCGGGTCAGTTCGGAATAGTGCGCGCGCAGGTCGGCAATATCGCGCCGGCGCTTGTTTATTTGATATTGGCTTATCAGGTAAAGCAGCAGGGCCCAGCAGGGAGCGGGAGCCAGAATGGTTAGCCAAGGGAGTACGGCCCAGTGTGGATCGTCGCCGACCGCCAGTACAAACGGCTGTGACGGGCTGGAGATGGTCTTGTCCCAGCGCCAATAGTGCGAACCCGCTTCACCCTGTTCAAACAGGGGCTCGTTATTCCAGCGTAGGGTGAGGTGTTTGAACGGCTTGGTTTCCGGCAAGGTATTGAGCAGTGTTTTTAGATCGATCAGTAACGACAGTTGAGCGAAGTTGAGCCAGTAGCGCCCCCGTCCTTCCAACACGATCGGCCGACGCGGTTCGAGGTTGGTGTGTTGCCGCCAGCGAACGATTTGCGGCAGGATTTTCTGTACCTCCTGCGCGTCCTGATTTTCCGGCAATAGCGGGATAATCGCGTCATGCTGGGACAGCTTGACGGTGATCTCACGGTAAAGAATGCGGAAATCGGCGCTTTTCTCTTCATACTGCTGCTGGAGAAAATAGGTGGCCAGTCCAGCGCTGGAAATCAGCGTGAGCAATAGCCAACTGACGATCTTAACCATGCTTCATCCATTTGGTTGCCTGACGGCAGCTTGACGTTGAGCGCATCGCCGGGCAACACCGCCAGCAATACGCGGGTATCCATCATGCACAGATATCATGTTGTTGTCATCTCTACGACTTTTTAACCGCCATATTGTGCAGTTGAACACTGTACCAACCCATGTCCGGTTACTGATGACGCAGAGTGTTCAACCGGGTGCAGCGATAATCAGCGTCGCCAGGGTGCGCACCGCTGCCAGCGTCGCCTCGGCGTCAAAATCCCCCAGCCCCAGAATCAGTCCCGGCCGGCTCCGCCCGAGGGTAAAGGTCGAGGAAACCGGCCTGACTGCGACACCTGCCGCCAACGCGCTGGCGGCCAACTGGCGATCGTCAATGTGCCTCGCCAGCCACAGCACCAGGTGCATGCCCTGGTCACTCGGCTGTAACCAGCCCAACGAGGCGGGAATATGATGCTCAAGCAGCGTGACCAACTGGGCGCGCCGTTCCGCGTAGACGCTGCGAATCCGGCGAATATGGCGCTCCAGATGCCCTTCCTGAATAAATGCCGCAAGCACATGCTGATCGGCGCTGGGAGGATGGCGATCCATCAGGATGCGAGCGCCGCAAAACGCGCGTTCCAAGCCGGGGGGCACGATGGCATATCCCAGACGCAACGAGGGAAACAGAATTTTGCTGAAGGTGCCGAGATAAATGACGCGGGACGGATCCAGCCCCTGCAGTGAGGGGAACGGATGGCCGGCGTAGCGCAGCTCGCTGTCGTAGTCATCTTCAACAATCCAGGCATGTTCGCTTTTTGCCCAGGCCAGCAGGGCATTGCGGCGGGCCATGCTCATCGGCATCCCTAGTGGGTATTGATGCGACGGTGTGACAAACGCCGCGCGGGCATTGGCTGCCTGCGCGATGCCGACGTCGACCTGGATCCCTTCGGCATCGACCGGCACGCGGACCATCGTGGCCGCGTTGGCGGCATTTTCCAGGATCGCCGTGATGCCGCGATAGGCGGGATCCTCCACCCACACCCGATCGCCGTTTTCCAGCAAAAGCTGACAGCACAGGTAAAGGGCCTGCTGAATGCCGCTGGTGATAATCACCTGCTGTGGTTCACAGCGTACCGAGCGCGATCGCCTGACGTATTCGGCTATCGCTTCTCGCAATACCTGCGCACCGCGTGGATCGTCATAGCCTGATGGCGATCCGGGGCCGCGAGCGCGGATCCGATTGCCCAGTTTGCGCCAGCTCTCATCCGGCAGTGCCAACCCTTGCGGTACGGAAACCGCGAAAGGCACGGCAGGCAACGGCAAGAACTGGTCATAGAGTTTGGCAAACGCGGCAGCTCGGGCAGTGGGAGCGAGCGTCTGCCCAGCGTCGGTAACAACCTGCTGGGGAGCGGTTGTGGTCTGATGCGTCAGTGACGAAGAAACGCAGGTCCCCGACGCCGGTTTGGTTTCCAGCACCCCCTCGGCCTGCAATTGTTCAAAAGCGTCGATGACAGTACCTCTGGCGATGCCCAACGATCTGGCCAGCGAACGTGATGACGGCAGCAGCTCTCCCGGTTGCAAATCTCCACGTTGTACCGCATTCCGCAAGGTCTGAGTCAGCTGACGGACCAGGTTGCCCTGCGTTCTGTCCAACAGTCCAATCGACGGAATATCCATCACTTTTGCTTTTCTCGCCATAATTCTGGTCCATTAAAACAAGCGCAAACTGGACCTTCATAATACACCGCATTGGACGAAAAATAGCACTACCGATGATTAATGCGGCTGGAGACGTGATGAATAACCGTAGTTTGGAAACGACAGTATTGAAAAGCTGGCGATGTGCGCTGTGTGGCTTGGAGTATCACGAAAATGACGGCTGGCCGACAGATGGCATCGCCCCCGGCACGCGCTGGGCAGAGGTGCCGGAGGCATGGGTATGCCCCGATTGCGGGGCCGGCAAGGCAGAATTTGCCATGGTTGAAATTTAATTTTCCTTTAGGAGGATCGGCAATGTATTTACCCGAGCATTTTGCAGAAACCCGCGTTGCGCTGTTGCATCAATTAATTGAACAAAACCCATTGGGTATTTTAATTACCAACAGCGATAACAGTCTCGATGCCAATCATATTCCTTTTGAATTAAACGCCGCAGACGGTGAATTTGGCGTGCTGCATTGCCATATCGCCCGCAAAAATCCGTTGTGGCAGGCGTTGAGTAATGGCCAGGAAGTGCTGGTGGTATTCCGGGCTGACGATGCCTACATTTCCCCGCAATGGCTTCCCAGCAAGCATGAGACCCATAAACAGGTGCCCAGTTGGAATTACCGGGTGGTCCATGCGGTCGGGCGGGTGACGCTTCATGATGACTTGCGTTATGTGCGCGGGCTGGTGGCACGCCTGACCCGCAAGCACGAAGCCTTTCAGGCCGAGCCCTGGAAAATGGCCGATGGGCCAAAAGACTACATTGACGCGATGCTGACGGCGATCGTCGGCATAGAAATTGAAATAACCCAACTGGTGGGGAAATTCAAACTGAGCCAGAACAAGGAAATCCGGGATATTGACGGGGCTGGCAGCGCATTGAAAGCGCGGGGCGAGCATCCGATCGGGGACGCGATGCTGGCGGTGGCGGCAGATAAAAAGAAATCGGCGTAAGGCTGAGGCGAACGCCACGCCACGCCGCGCCAGGCAAGCTAGGCTATGGCGCTAGCCGGTTTCATGCCGAATCGACGCCGGCATGGATCCCCCAGCCAATTTATCGGTCACAACCCCCAATCCTCGTTGGAATTGTAACGTTCTGCCGCTCTCCGACGACGATTATTGATTAGCCAGACTTATAAACATTATAAGTATTCATAAACTAGTCGCCGGGGCCTGGCTGAGCGATGATTAAGCACATCAATAACGACAGCGAGAACCTCGCCTAGCCAGCACGCAAATCGACAGCCAGCCCGATGAGGCTCAGGCGGCGTTGCCCCCGCGCTAGGGGATTTAGCACTACATGCGCTTCGGGCAACGGGGTGTATTCCCGCGTCTATACTCACTCAAGTGATGTGGTCTTCCGGGGCGATGCAGCCTCTTGCCACCCTCGGCGGAAAATTTACCGCCCGCATTAACGCGTTTGACAAAAAAGCTCGCGGCTTCCTGCCTGCTGCCCGTTGCGACCGCAGGTGGGTCGAGCTTTGCACTATGCCTATCACGGCAACATTGGGCTGGATTCTCGTCATCGGTAGGGGAGAACTGCCACCCGTCGATTGCACGGCCAACGGGCAATAAATTCTCATTAATAAGTAAAACCGACCGCCTCAGGCAGGGGACAGTAATGAAACTTCAGATTAATGAAACGAGTTATGAGGTAGATGCCGAGGCGGATACGCCGCTGTTGTGGGTGATCCGCGACGATCTTGGCCTCACCGGCACAAAATACGGTTGTGGGCTGGCGCAGTGCGGTGCCTGTACCGTGTTGGTTGATGGCGTCGCGGTACGTTCCTGCGTAACGCCAATTGAGGGCGTAGCGGGTCGTGCTATTACCACTATCGAGGCGATAGAGACCGACGAGGTGGGCAAACGGCTGGTTCAGGCCTGGATCAGTCACCAGGTTCCCCAGTGCGGCTACTGCCAATCCGGGCAGGTGATGGCGGCGGCCGCGTTGCTTAAACAGACCCCGCACCCTTCGGATGAGCAAATTGCGGCAGCGATGATCAACCTGTGCCGCTGCGGTACTTATAACGCCATCAACGCAGCGGTGCATGAGGCAGCAACTGCGGTAACGACACCAGACAGCGCCGTTGGCAAGGGGGCGGAACAGACATGGACGCCGACGCATAGCGGCGCGGCTGTCGCGACCAGTGCGCTGGCGTTGGCGGGGAATGATGTGTTCCACCGACAACCACAGTCCGTGTGCGCGAACGATGAGGAGAGCGGGGTATGACAAAAGTGAGCGATAGCCATGACCGCGAGGCCTTCCCGACGGGCGAGCCGGTGAATATTTCCAGACGCCGTTTTCTGTTGGGCGCGGCGGGGACCATGGCCGGCGCGCTGGTGCTCGGTTTTGGGCTGCCGGTGCGCCAAGTTCGCGCTCAAACGCCGGGCAACCATGCTGCGCCGGGCACTCGCGTTCCGGCATTTTTGGAAATTCGCCCTGACAATACCATTCGTTTACAAAGTCCCTTTATTGAGGGGGGCCAGGGGATCTTTACCGGAATGGCGCAAATCGTGGGTGAAGAGCTCGACGCCGAACCGATGAGCTTTATTGTTGAAAACGCCCCGCCAGACGCCGAGTACACGGTCATGGAAAACGGCCTGCGTATTACCGGTGGCAGCATGTCGGTACGTATGAGCTATTCGACCATGCGTCGACTGGGCGCCCTGGCGCGCCATATGTTGCTGCAAGCGGCAGCCAGCCAGCTCGGCGTGCCGCTGGATACCCTGACGACCGAACCTGGGAGGGTCATTCATCAGGCTTCCGGCCGGTCTCTGCGCTATGGGCAACTCGCGCCGCGGGCAATGGAACTGCCGGTGCCAGATGCTGCCAGCGTGACGCTCAAGGAGCCGAGCCAGTTCCGCTGGATAGGGAAACCGGTACCACGTCTGGACGGTTACGATAAATCGACCGGCAAGGCAATTTACACCATTGATGTTCAGGTTGAGGGCATGTTGCACGCGGCGGTGCAGCATGCGCCACGACTTGGTCTGACCGTTGGCAGCATTCGCAACGAACAGCAGGTCACCAGCATGAAGGGGGTACATTCGGTACATCGTCTGGAAGGGGCGGTGGCGGTGGTGGCGCAACGATGGTGGACAGCTAAACGTGCGGCCGAATCCTTACAGGTAGACTGGAACGATCCGGGAGCCGAAACCTCGGTGCGCTATATGCCGGCCGATTTTTCTAGCGCGGCCTTTAATGACCGTCTGGCGAATGAGACCGGCGCGGGCCAGGACGCGGAGACCGAAGGGGATATACATCAAGCGCTGACCAATGCGCATCAGGTGGTCAGTGCAACTTACCGCAGCCAGTACCTCAATCACGCCCAGTTGGAACCGCCTTCTACACTGGCGCGCTTCAATCCCGATGGCTCATTGGATCTGTGGCTGCCTAATCAGGCGCCGGGAATGTTCCAGGCTGACGTCGCAAAAATAACCGGGCTTGGTCTGGAACAGATCCATATCCACTCGCCATTGCTCGGCGGCTTCTTTGGCCGTCACTTTCTGTACCCCACGGCTACGCCGTACCCGCAGGCCATTCAGTTGGCTAAAGCGGTCGGAAAGCCGGTAAAACTGATCTGGAGTCGTGAAGAAGAGTTTCTGCGTGATGTACTGCGTCCAATGGCGGCGGTTCGGTTTCGTGGCGGCCTTGATGAGCAGGGTTTGCCTGTCGCACTGGAAGCGATCAGTGCCACCGAAGGCCCCACCGAAGGGGTGGCCAACAAACAGGGGGACGCCCTGGATCCCACGGCGCTTGAAGGCTTGTCTGGCAAGGCTTATGCGATACCGAATAAACGCGTGGCCCAGTTGTATGTGAAAAACCCGGTGATGCTGGGTTACTGGCGTTCGGTTGGTAACTCAATGAACGACTTTTTATATGAGACGTTTCTTGATGAGCTGGCGGATAAAGGGGGGCAGGATCCTTTTGCACTGAGGATGCATCTGCTGAAGGGAAACTCGCGCCTGAGCAACCTGTTGCAGGCCGTTGAGGCGCTATCTGGCGGTTGGAAAAGAGGCCCCTTCACGGCAGAAGATGGATCTCGTCGTGCTCGAGGTATCGCGATGGCCTCGCCATTTGGCACCGAAGTTGCGGTGATTGCCGAAGTCTCTATTGAGCATGGTCAGGTCAAGGTCCATGACATCTGGCAGGCAATCGATCCCGGTAGCATCGTCAATCCGGCACTGGTGGAAGCACAGGTAAACGGTGCCGTCGCATTGGGGCTTTCGCAGGTACTGCTTGAAGAGGCGGTTTATAAAAACGGTATGCCGGTGGGGCGAAATTACGACCTGTATCCGATCCTGCCAGCTCATCGCATGGCTCGCGTGCATGTGCGTATTATCGAGAGCGGGGCAAAGATGGGCGGCATTGGCGAGCCGCCCTTGCCGGCGGTTCCCCCGGCGGTGGCGAATGCCGTTTCCCGCTTGACGGGGCAGCGTATTCGCAGCATGCCACTCTCGCATTACCATTTCGATAGCGAGAAAACGTTATGAGGGAGAGCGACAAATGAGGCGATCCAGATTGAAAAAGGCCCTGCTCATGCTATTGCTCATCGGTGTGGTCGCGGCGCTGGCTATAGCGTGGTTTGTCACACGCACGCCGGCATCCCCCTTTGACGAGGCAACCGCCATATCGACGCCGACGGCTGAGTTGATCCAGCGTGGTGAGTATGTCGCTCGACTCAGCGATTGTGTGGCATGTCATAGCACACCGGACAGTAAGCCGTTTGCCGGCGGCCTTGAAATGGCGACCCCGATGGGGTCAATCTTTGCCACCAACATTACGCCTGACAAGCAAACCGGCATCGGCAGCTACCGTCTGGCGGACTTTGACCGGGCATTACGACAGGGCGTTGCCGCCGATGGCCACCGGCTCTATCCCGCGATGCCATATCCTTCTTATGCCAAGCTCAGCGACGAAGACGTACAGGCGCTGTATGCCTTCTTCCTGCATGGCGTTTCTCCGGTCAGTGAGCAGAACAGACCCAGCGAGATCCCCTGGCCGTTAAATATGCGCTGGCCGTTGGCATTGTGGAATGCCCTGTTCACCGAATCGGAGCCTTACCAGGCGAAAAACCTTACCAATACCGGCGAAGAGGAAGCATTGTGGAATCGCGGCGCCTATATCGTTCAAGGTGCCGGTCACTGTGGCAGTTGTCACACGCCGCGCAGTGTCGCGATGAATGAGAAAGCGCTGACCGAACGCAGTCCGCTCTACCTTTCCGGGGCGCTATTGGATGGCTGGTATGCGCCAAGTCTGCGCGGCGATCACAATACCGGACTCGGCCGCTGGAGCGAGGAGGAGATCGTGCAACTGCTTAAAACCGGTCGCAACAAGCATGCCGTGGTATTCGGTTCGATGACCGAGGCTTTCAACAATTCGACGCAGTTTATGACGGACTATGACCTCAAGGCGGTCGCGCACTACCTCAAATCGCTGCCGGGTGATGCAGAGCGTGACGGTGAGCCTTGGCAGTATGATGCCAGCGCTCACAACAGGCTGTCGCCAGCGCAGAGGTTGAAGGTGCCGGGGGCGCAAACCTTCGCGGCGAAATGCAGTGCCTGCCATGGCCAGGATGGGCGTGGTCAGGGACAATGGATCCCGCCGCTTGCCGGCTCGGCTTCTTCGCTCGCCAAGGAAAATGCGTCCTCTATCAACATTACGCTGAACGGTTCGATGCGGATTGTTGCCAATGGGGTACCTGATGCCTATCGCATGCCGCCGTTCCGCAATCAGCTCTCAGATCGGGAGATTGCCGAGGTATTGTCGTTTGTCAGGACGTCGTGGGGTAACCACGGTGGCGCGGTGCAGGAAGCCGAGGTCAAGCAACTGCGTGAACGTACGGATCCGGCCAGCAGCAACGTTATCATTCTGCAGATGCGTTGACGATAATTGTGGAGAGGTTACTTTTGCATCCATGCAAAGCGCGTCGATTGCCTGGTGAGAGCCTCTGAATTACTGGGCGAGTTCGAACCTTGCCGTGCAGGATTTTTGTTGGCTGGGAACGGCGCCGGGTTCGTCAAACTGACCGAGTTTTTACCAGCCCGGAGGCGTAACCATGATCTTGATAAAACAGCGCCAGATTTCCCCACGGGGCATAAAATGTTCCGTGCGGCGGTGCCGGCTGGGGAGTCCGAGACGGTCAGGCGAGAGGGCAGAACGCTGATTTTTTCCGTTGCGGCATAGTCCTGCAAGGTCAGCGTGAGCGGCAGCAAGGCGACAAAATCTTTACTGGCCTGGCTGTGATTAAGCGTGGCCGTACGGGCATAGCCATCAATGATAATATTCAATTTCATCGGCGTATCCTGATGGTGGGTGGTGTTCGACATACTTTGCTCTGGCTAACGCCCGAGCGACGCCTGACCGGCCAGGCAGAACATTCCGCTATTTACCCCCGATCAAGGCCAGAATAATACGTGCTCAGTTTTAACAGAGCGCGTTTTATTTTTTAATAGCCATCAGCTGAATATAGTGATGAGTAGAATTTATAAATAATCGCGGCTGCATTGAAGATGGTTATGACTCTTTTTTGCCGTTGGCTGGGTTCAGTAAGCAACCAGTAAGAAAAACCTCCTGATGATGGACGCATTCATCATCCTGGAGGACCGCCATGAATGCTCTTTATCGCCCGTTGTTCGGCAGCCGTACCCCTATCCCACCTCACGCTACGGCCACGGCTTGTTCCCTATTGTTATGTTGGTCTTTTTCCACTTTGGCGCAACCGGCCACCGTCGAGCAGGAAAGCGTCTGGGGATTGGGCGTTGGCGTCGTCAGTAGTCAAAAAGCCTATAAATCTATCGATCGTGACACCAGCGTGATGCCATTACTCCACGTGGATAACCGCTATTTCCATTTCTTCGGCACCGGCCTGGAGCTCAAACTGCCCGGCTTGGCGTTGAGTGAAACTCAGCGGCTTAATTTCGGTCTAATTGGACGCTATGACGGGGCAGGGTATCACGCAGATGATTCACCGGTGCTTGACGGAATGGCAGAGCGCAAAGGGGGGCTATGGGGCGGCGTGCGGATCGAATGGCAGACCGCGTTGGTGAACCTGCATGCCGACTGGACGCATGACGTTTCGGGGAATAGCAAAGGGCAGCAGATTGCCCTGGCGGCTGACAGATCCTGGCGCATCGGCGACAGCGTTACCCTCACTCCACGTTTCGGCCTAACCTGGCACGATGATAAATACACTGATTATTATTACGGCATACGTGCGGAGGAAGCGCGCGCCGGGCGCCCTGCTTATCAGGGCGAGGCGGGGATTGACGTTGAAATCGGCATGCGAGCGATTTACGCGTTTAACCCGCACCATGCCGTTATGTTCGACGTCCAGGCGACGCGTCTGTCGACAGAGATTGGCGATAGCCCGATAACGGAGCGAACCACTGAAAACCGCTTTTTCCTGGGATATGCCTACTACTTCTAATGAGCAGAATATTGTTAGTCGAAGATCATCAGCAACTTGCGAAGTTGATCGGCAAGGGGTTGGCCGCTGCGGGGATTGCCACCGACCAGGTAGAACGTAGCGAACAGGCGTGGAGCGCAACCCGGCAAATAGCCTACCAGGGATTGATTATTGATCGTGGATTACCCGACGGTGATGGATTGTCGCTGCTGCGGCGCCTGCGTCAGGCCAGTTCACCGGTTCCCTGTCTGATTCTTACCGCCAGAGATGCCTTGCACGATCGCGTTGAAGGGTTGGAAGCGGGGGCGGATGACTACCTGCCGAAGCCTTTTGCGATGGCGGAGCTGGTGGCGCGCGTGCGGGCGCTGCTGCGTCGCCCGGCGACCCGTCAGCCGCTTCAGCCCGGCTACCAGGATGTGGTGTTGTCGCTGGAAGCCGGCGCGATGCAATGCGGTGATAAAAGTATTACGCTGGCGCCAGCCGAGATGCAAATCATGTCGGCTCTGATCCACCGTCAGGGTGAGGTGCTGCGCCGCAGCGCTATGGAAGCGGCGGGATGGGGATTAAGCGTAGCCATTACTCCCAATGCGCTGGATGTGGCGTTACATCGTTTACGGCGCAAGCTCACTGCCGTCGGCTCTAGCCTACAGATCGTCAATGTCAGGGGGCATGGCTATGCGCTTAGAAAAAACGCTGTGGATCAATAGCCTATCGCTGAGGATTTTGCTGACCCTGGTCGGCGGTATTCTGCTGAGCATCGGTTTTCTGCTGCTGTTTGGCGCAATCGTCAAAGACCGTTTGCCGGGAATGAACCTGTCGGAACGTACCCTGCATCTGGCACAAAAGCTGGAGTACGACGGCAGCGGCAACCCGGTCGGTTTTAGCGGCGATGCGGAGCACCCACACTGGTTGTACGATAGCCTGAGCGAGGAAACCGCGTTTCGAGTCATGGATGCTCGCGGCAAGGTGGTGCTGATGTCGCCCGGCGTCAGAAACTGGCCGCATCTGGCATCGATCGCCGAACTGCAGCGGCGTCGCTTTGAGTTTACAACGCATGGTGTCTTCTACGATGGTGCGACAGAACCCTTTGAACATCATGGTAAAACCTGGTTTATGCAATTGACGGTCAGTTCCCGCATCGTCAGTTTTCTGCACCAGGAATTTGCCCTGCCTTTTATCCGTCTCGGTATCATGGTGTTCAGCGTGGTGCTGCTTTTTGTTTTTACGCTTTGTGCCTATGTGAGCCTGAAGTATGCCCTCAGGCCCTTGCGTCAGGCCTCGCGTGCCGCGGCGGCGATCACCCCGCAATCACTCAGTGACCGCGTGCCAACCCAATGCGTGGCCGCTGAAATCGTTCCGCTGATCGGCAGTTTTAATCACGCGCTGGAGCGGCTTGAAAACGGCTATCGGGTGCAGCAGGATTTCCTGGCCAAAGCGGCGCATGAATTAAAAACCCCCCTGACTTTGATTCGGGCCGAAGTTGAAACCATGGAAGGCGATTTGGTTCCTCGAGAGCCGTTACTGATGCATGTGGCACACCTCGCGCGGCATGTGCAACAGATCCTGTTGCTGGCCGAGGCCAGCGAGCCGCTCAGCTACCGTTTTCAACCGGTTGATGCCTGTGAAGTTGCGCGTAATGTGCTGTTCTTTTTACAAAAAATTGCCGAGGATGCCAAGGTAAAGCTGATCGCCAGCGATATGCATGAAAAAATCATATGGCAAGCCGATCGCGGCGCGCTGTTTACCTTGCTGAAAAATCTGATCGAAAACGCCATACAACACGCACCTGCCGCTACGGAGATCGCGATCGACATCAACGCCGACAGCATCAGCGTGCGCGACTGGGGGCCTGGCGTAGAGCCAGAACAGCTGTCGGTGATGTTTTCACGCTTTTGGCGAGGCGAGCACCGGCGGGATGTGGGAGCCGGGCTGGGGCTGGCCATTTGCCGGGAAATCGCGCTGGCGCATGAATGGTCGCTGTCGGCGCGCAACAGCCACCCTGGCCTGATGGTGACGGTAATCAGGTAATGAGCGTATTAAGTGGTAGAGGGGGAAGGGGCTTTCGGCGTTAAACTCGCGTAATCTATCATGCGCTACAGCCGTACCTGGCGGACATAGAACGCGCCGTTGAATCAGATATTCAGTTTATTGATAAACTATGGCGTTATCAATTGAAGTGCCCCGAGTCCAGTTATAATTAACCATGGTCAATTGTAGCTCTCCTGACACATCGCCAAAACGTCGCGATCGATTGTTGCGGAAAAACGTCCTCATTATCTCGGGCAAAAACGCTGCATTATAACGTAACAAGGTACTGTGCCAGAACGGCGCGGGTAACGGGGTGCTGGAATGACGTGCAAGCAGCTCGTCCCGCCATGGTGAGTCTAAAACCTTTTCACATAATGTCCGACGCATGACCACGTTGGAATCATCAGGTATTCCTGCTAGCAATAACTGACTGGGCAAGGCGATGAGTCTTAGCTCTCGGAGGTGAAGGTTTTTTGCATCATAATCATGCCAAATATCCAATAACCGTCTAGCCTTGCCGGGTAACCTTTGGTTTTCTGTGTACAGTGGTAAAGTCAGGGGTAAAAAGGTGAAGTGAAATCCCGCCCTTGGCAAGAGGTCGGCGAGTGGATCATTTTTCAGTTGTTCTTCGATATCGTTAAAAAGCTGTGCGATCGGTCCGGTGAGCGGCGGTTTTATGCCGCTGGTAACAGCAAGTTTGATGTAGTCGTAATACCCTGGCTTGACGTCTCCAATATGCGGATGATTGCGCCACTCTTTCATGGTTTGCTGATTGGTATTGTAATAAATATGCGCCAGGTCATTGCTCTTCATGTCCATTTCCCCGATTAAAAAGCTTTTAAGCGTCGGTTATGCTGTCGATTGTGTAAACCCGACGGACGATTAAATCAGTTTAACGGATAAAAAAGGGCAGATAAATCGCAACCAGCTACTGTACCAAGTCCATTTTCCGCAGGAAAAAGTTAATTTGTGCATTGTTATGCTCAATGCGGGCACAATGGAGCCGTTAATGACCGATAGATTCATGACGGGCAAGAGACGAGGCGGTGAATGACGTTCTGGTCCGGATTGCCAACGTGGTTATGTTTGACTCAGGGCCGCCGGATTTTTCTAAACCTGCTGGTGGGGAAATATTATTCCTGAGGGTGAGGCCGCCAGGCCGAATAATCGAACGTAGTTCGATGGAGAGTCCATACCCCAGAAAGCAAAAAACCCGCCATAGGCGGGTTCTTCTAAATAGGGTGCCCGGACTCGGACAACCGTCGCTGGCGACGGGTTGAACAACGCTTGGCGTTGGCCCGCAGGGTGAGGCCGCCAGGCCGAATAATCGAACGTAGTTCGATGGAGAGTCCATACCCTAGAAAGCAAAAAACCCGCCATAGGCGGGTTCTTCTAAATAGGGTGCCCGGACTCGGACAACCGTCGCTGGCGACGGGTTGAACAACGCTTGGCGTTGGCCCGCAGGGTGAGGCCGCCAGGCCGAATAATCGAACGTAGTTCGATGGAGAGTCCATACCCTAGAAAGCAAAAAACCCGCCATAGGCGGGTTCTTCTAAATATGGTGCCCGGACTCGGAATCGAACCAAGGACACGGGGATTTTCAATCCCCTGCTCTACCGACTGAGCTATCCGGGCAACGCGCCGCATTAAACCCTAAAGGCCCGATGGCGTCAATCGCTTTATGTCATAAACGCCAAAAAACCGGCGCGCTCGCTGACTTTTCAAACAAACTGCCTGAAGTTTGTCCTTGGCGTGATAAATCAGGCTCATGCCGGCGTCAGTGGGGGCACAATTCTAGCTTAACGCACCGTGTTTACGGCATTGTGCTACCTGCAGAATATCCTCTGCCAGCCGTTTGGCAACCGATACATCCTGAAGCTGCCGTTTGATCAGCAGTTTGCTCAAACACCCTTCCTGCACCAGCTCCATTTGCTGAGCCACCATGTCGGCGTCATCCGCATCCATTTCGCGTAGCAGGTCGCGGGTCAGCTCGAGGGAGGTCATCTTTTGCTGCTCCGCCAACTGGTGGATCGGATGGTCGTCTTCGGGGAACACGCTGCAGGCGGCGATAAACAGGCAGCCGGGATAACGATCGTTTTTCACGTACTCGGCCAGCACGTCGTAGCGCGCCAGCAGTTTTTGCTGCGGGCTAAGGGATTCGTCCAGTAATAGCTGGCGGCGCCAGGCATCGATCTGCTGCCCGTGATGACGCAGACAGTCGTACAGCAGGGCTTCGCGATCCGCCCAGAACGGCTTGAAATCGCTGGGCTGCATGCCGAGTTTTTCCGCCAGCATTTCCAGCGTGGTGGTCGCCAGACCCTTTTGTTCCAATAGTCCCAGCGCCGTATCAAGAACAAGTTCGCGTTGCACGTGTAACCCCTCCAAACTCTTGTTATGAACCTCAGTGTCGTTTATGGCACTGTTTTCTGCAAATGCGCATCAAAGGTCTGCGCGTCCATGAAACCTGTAACGCGGGCGGCCGGCAGCTCTTGCCCTTGAGCATCAAAGAACAGGATAGTCGGTAACCCCAGCACCTTGAGCTGCTTGAGCAGCGCAGCCTGTTCGCTGCTGTTGGCGGTCACGTCAGCCTGCAACAGGACGGTATTGGCCAGACGGGCCTGTACTGCGCGGTCGCTGAAGGTATATTTTTCGAACTCTTTGCAGGCGACGCACCAGTCGGCGTACAGATCCAGCATCACCGGCTTGCCCTGCGCCTGCTGCAGCGCCTGTTCGAGCTGCGCCACGTTATCGACACGGGTAAAATTGAGGTGCGGCTGCGCTGCCTGCTGTGTGGCATTGGAGCCGAAAGCCCAGTCTTGCAACGGCCGGGCGACGATCACCGCGGCGGCCAGCAGCAGCAATTGTGCCAGACGCGCCCAGCGACGCGTGGCGGTTAGGCTGAGTGCAAAGGCCCAGCCAAAGAACGCCAGACCCAGCAGGCTCCATAGTCGCAGACCCCAGACGTCGCCAATCACCCGCTCAAGCAGGAATACCGGCAGCGCCAGAATGACGAAGCCGAACGCTTCTTTCACGTATTGCATCCACGGCCCGCTGCGCGGCAGTAGTCGGTTGCCGAACAGGGTGACCAGCACCAGCGGGATGCCCATGCCCAAGGCATACAGATACAGCGTACCGCCACCGGCCCACAGGTTGCCGCTCTGCGCGATATACAACAGGATGGCGCTGAGCGGTGCGGTAGTGCATGGCGAGCAGATCAGCCCGGCCAGCGCGCCCATGGCGAACACCCCGGCCAGCGAGCCGCCGCGCTGGGTGTTGCTCCACGTGGCCAGCCGGGTTTGCAGTGATGACGGCAATTGCAGCGAGTAGAGGCCGAACATCGACAACGCCAGCGCAATAAACAGCAGCGACAGGCCAATCAGTACGTAAGGGTGTTGCAGCGCCGCCTGGAATTGCAGCCCGGCGGCGGCCACCACCAGCCCAAGCAGGGTATAGGTCAGCGCCATACCTTGCACATACACCACCGCCAGCAACAGGATGCGGCCGCTGCTGTGCGGGCGTTCACGGCCAAGAATAATGCCGGAAATCAATGGATACATCGGCAATACGCACGGGGTAAAGGCGATACCGATGCCAATCAACAGCGCCCACAGCGGTGAGAACGGCAGTTCGGCCGGTGGCGCCGATACCGTCGGGGACGGCTGCGGCGCAGCAGCCGGCGTTGGGCTCGGCGTTGCGGCGGCGATCACGGCATTCAGCGGGACCACGCGGGTTTCCGGCGGATAGCAAAAACCGGCTTCGGCACAGCCCTGATAGGTGACGCTGAGGCTGGCGTTGTCACCGGCCTGCTGTAGCGTCAGCGGCAACCTCAATTGCTGCTGGTAAATCTCAACCTCGCCGAAGAACTCATCTTTATGGCTCAAGCCGCTGGGTAGCGTAACGGCTCCCAATTGGGCCTGCTGCGGCACCAGCTTGATTTGCTGGCGATACAGATAATAACCGGGGCGTATTTGCCAGCTTAGCGTCAGTTGGTGGTCTTTTTGCTGAAAATCGAAGGCAAATGCCCGATCGACGGGCACAAACTGGCTACCGCCGTTGCCGCCAAACAGTGAGGCTTGTGCGCTTAGCGGCAGTAACCACAGGCCGCAAAGCAGGAAAATCAGTTTAACGATGCGTTGATCCATGACAGGTAGTCTTTATCTCCAGTCATCACCGGCAGCACCAACAACTCGGGCGTTTGATACGGGTGATGTTGTTTCAGGTGGCTGAGCAGGGCGTGCTGATGCTGTTTATCGCTTTTGAACAGCATTTGCACTTCGTATTCCTGTTCCAGTTTCCCTTCCCAGTAATAGAGCGATGAGACGCCGGGCAGCAACGTGGCGCAGGCCGCCAGTTTTTCGCCCAATACGCGCGCCGCCAGTTCTTGCGCTGTGGCTTCATCCGGTGCGGTACAGAGTATGACGACGGCATTGCAATCAGACATGTTTACTCCTCTCAACCGTTAGGGGCAGGCAGGCACTATACCTTGAAGGCCGTTGGGCCAGAAGGCGAGTTTATCACGACCGGAGAAAAGCAGGAGGAAATCGGGGCTGCGTGGCAACCCCGATGGTGGTGTTACAAGATGACGCTGCCCAGCAGGAAGCCGAACAGCACGGCGAAGACGACGCCAATGGTACCCGGAATAAAGAACGGATGGTTAAACACGAAGCGGCCGATGCGGGTGGTGCCGGTATCGTCCATCTGCACCGCAGCCACCAGCGTCGGGTAGGTAGGCAAAATAAACAGGCCGGATACCGCAGCGAAGGAGGCAATGGCAGTCAGTGGGCTGACGTTCAGCGCCAGCGCCATTGGCATCAGCGCTTTGGCGGTTGCCGCCTGCGAATAGAGCAACGCCGAACAGAAGAAGAAAATCACCGCCAGCAGCCACGGGTGCGCCTGAATGACGTTACCCGCGGTTTCCTTGATCCAGCCGATGTTGGCCTGAACAAAGGTATCGCCCAGCCAGGCTACGCCAAGAATACAGATACAGGCGCTCATGCCGGCCTTGAAGGTGCTGGAATTCAACACCAGATCGGTATCGACGCGGCACAGTAGCGTGGTCAGGGTAGCTACGCTCAACATGATGATCAGGATGGCGTTGGTGGTGTTCATCAACGGCGTAGCCACCAGCCCCAGACCTGGGCTGTTGATAATGGCGTAGGCCACTACGCACAGTACGCCCAGCAGGAACAGCATCACCGACATTTTGGCGCGTGGCTTGATGGTGACCACGTTATTGCCGCGCAGTGTGACCAGGCCTTCCTCGAATCGCTTCAGGTAAACCGGGTCGTTAGACAGTTTTGAGTCGAAGATCCAGCTGACCAGCAGCGACATCAGCAACACCGCACAGAAGGTCGACGGGATCACCACCATCAGCATATGCAAGTAGCTGACGCCGTGGCCTTCCATTACCGACGACATATACACGACCGCAGCGGAAATCGGTGAGGCGGTAATGGCTATCTGGGCGGACACCACGGCGGTCGACAGCGGCCGACACGGTTTGATGCCCTGCTCTTTGGCCACTTCGGCGATCACCGGCAGCGCGGAGAGCGAAATATTGCCGGTGCCGGCAAAAATGGTCAGGAAATAGGTGACAACGGGCGCCAGAATAGTGATGTGTTTTGGGTTCTTACGCAGCAATTTTTCAGTTTGCTGTACCAGGTAATCCATGCCGCCCGCGACCTGCATTGCGGAGATGGCAGCGATAACCGCCATGATGATTGAAATAACGTCAAAGGGAATATTGCCCGGCTTAACGCCGATCATTGCCAAGACTAAAACCCCAAGGCCCCCTGCAAAGCCAATGCCGATACCGCCCAATCTGGCCCCCAAAAAAATGGCCAGTAGAACGATAATCAATTCCACCGCTAACATAGTGTGTTACTCCTCAATAGAAAACATTATGAAAATGAAACGTTAAATTTTTGTGGGCGCCAGAAAGTAAAAAGGCACGCTATCCAGAGGATTTAGCGTGCCTTTCGGGCTAACGGATGTCGTTGTTATTGTTCGTTTTCATCAGTGTAGCGTTTCGCTTTATAGGCCGGGTGCATCAGGTTCTCAACCGAGAAAATGTCATCCAGTTCGGCTTCGGTCAACAGGCCGCGCTCCAACACTACTTCACGTACGCTCTTACCGGTTTCCGCGCAGATCTTGCCGACGATGTCACCGTTGTGGTGGCCAATGAACGGGTTCAGATAGGTCACGATACCGATAGAGTTGAAGACGTAGTGCTCGCACACTTCTTTGTTGGCAGTAATGCCGTTGATGCATTTTTCCAGCAGGTTGTAGCATGCGTTGGTCAGGATGTGAATTGACTCGAACATCGCCTGGCCAATCACCGGCTCCATCACGTTCAACTGCAACTGACCTGCTTCGGCGGCCATAGTAACGCAAGTGTCGTTGCCAATCACCTTAAAGCATACCTGGTTCACCACTTCCGGGATCACCGGGTTTACCTTGGCCGGCATGATCGATGAGCCCGCCTGCAGTTCTGGCAGGTTGATTTCATTGAGGCCAGCGCGTGGGCCGGAAGACAGCAAGCGCAGGTCATTACAGATTTTGGACAGTTTCACCGCCAGGCGTTTCAACGCACTGTGCACCATGACATAGGCACCGCAGTCGGAGGTGGCTTCGATCAGGTCTTCCGCCGGTACCACCGGCAGGTTGCTGACTTCCGCCAGTTTCTGTACCGCCAATTGCTGGTAGCCTTCTGGCGTATTCAGCGCGGTGCCGATGGCGGTCGCGCCCAGGTTCACTTCCAGCAGCAGCTCCGAGGTGCGTTGCAGGCAGCGGATTTCTTCGCTCAGCAGCACGCTGAAGGCGTGGAATTCCTGGCCGAGGGTCATCGGTACCGCATCCTGTAACTGGGTGCGTCCCATTTTCAGGATGGTTTCAAATTCTTTGGCTTTGCGGTCGAAGCCTTCGCGCAGCTGGTTGATGGCGTCATTCAGTTTGATGATCGACGCGTACACTGCGATGCGGAAACCGGTTGGGTAGGCGTCGTTGGTGGACTGGCTCTTGTTGAGGTGATCGTTCGGGTTCAGGTACTGATATTCCCCTTTTTGATGTCCCATCAGCTCCAGGCCGATATTCGCCAGCACTTCGTTGGTGTTCATGTTCAAAGAGGTGCCTGCACCGCCCTGGAACACATCCACCGGGAATTGATCCATGCACTTGCCTTTATCCAGCACTTCATCGCAAGCCTGGATGATTGTATCGGCGATTTTACGCGGAATGGTTTTGAGCTCTTTGTTAGCCAGCGCAGCGGCTTTCTTCACCATAACCATGCCACGGACAAACTCAGGAACGTCACTTATCTTGCTGTTACTAATATAAAAGTTTTCAATCGCACGCAGAGTATGAACACCGTAATAGGCTTCTGCGGGTACTTCACGTGTTCCTAGCAGGTCTTCTTCGATACGAATGTTGTTTGACATGAGAACCTTCTCTATGTTGCTGCCGAATTAATTATTTGCTTGTTAACTAATTTATGTCGCCGTGAGCTTCAACTGCCGAAGTATTGACCGTGGCAATTGTTGCAGCCCAGATCATATGCTGCTTTGGAATAAATGAATGAACCCAGATCACTATCTGACGCTTCAAAAACCACAGCTTTTGCATTCTGTGATCTCATTCACGTTTGTTAACTCTAGCAATAAAAAATGCCGTCTGGTTGAAATGTCTGCAGGCCGCCCCCATTGTTATCAAATCGGCCTGAATCTGGCCCTCTTTTTCACGTATGCGCCACCGCGCGGGTACGCGAAGCCATCTGATAGGAGAACGCGGTGCGCTGGTTACCGTTTTTGCTGATATTTTTGCTGGTTTACATCGAAATATCGCTGTTTATTAAAGTCGCCGCCGTGCTGGGCGTCGCAGTCACCCTGTTGCTGGTGATCTTTACCTCGTGCGTTGGCGTTTCGCTGGTGCGTAACCAGGGCATGAAAACCTTCGTACAGATGCAGCAGAAGCTGGCGGCTGGCGAAAGTCCGGCGGCGGAAATGGTGAAGAGCGTTTCGCTGGTGCTGGCGGGCTTTTTGCTGCTGGTGCCGGGCTTCTTTACCGATTTTCTCGGCCTGCTGCTGTTGCTGCCGCCGGTGCAGAAATCCCTGACGCTGAAGCTGATGCCGCATCTGTCGGTGTATCGTCCCGGCGGTTGGGGGCAGGGCGGCGGCGCTGCCGACGGCAACACGTTTGACGGCGAGTTCCAGCGTAAGGACGACGATCGCAATGTGATCGAGCACCGCCCGGACGACAGCCACAAACGCGACGATCGCTAAAACCGTTTTCGCGCCGTGTCGGCCGACAAACCGGCAGACATGGCGCGTCAATGCGGCCTGCGGGCCGTGCGTGGCTGGCGGCAGGGTGCCGTCAGACATAAAAGCAAAAAATTTTTACTCGGCCCCCTTGAAGGGGGATGGAATGCCCCCATTTCAAACCCACGAGGCCGGTAAATATGATAATCCGGTGAATAACCCTAAATCTGATACAGACCTTCTTACAGGAGAGCGTTCAATGAGTATTCGTCCATTGCATGACCGCGTTATCGTCAAGCGTAAAGAAGTTGAATCAAAATCTGCTGGCGGCATCGTACTGACTGGCTCTGCGGCGGGTAAATCCACCCGTGGTGAAGTAGTAGCCGTCGGCAAAGGGCGCGTTCTGGAAAGCGGTAATGTTCAACCGCTGGATGTGAAAGTAGGCGACATCGTGATTTTCAACGACGGTTACGGCGTGAAAGCAGAGAAGATCGACAATGAAGAAGTGTTGATCATGTCCGAAAGCGACATTCTGGCAATTGTTGAAGCGTAATTACGCTTTATCTTCTGAACTGAAAAGAGTTGAAGGGAAATACCAATGGCAGCTAAAGACGTAAAATTCGGCAATGACGCTCGCGTAAAAATGCAACGCGGCGTGAATGTTCTCGCTGATGCAGTGAAAGTGACCCTGGGCCCGAAAGGCCGTAACGTAGTGCTGGATAAATCCTTCGGCGCTCCTACCATCACCAAAGACGGCGTTTCCGTAGCACGTGAAATCGAACTGGAAGACAAGTTCGAAAACATGGGCGCGCAGATGGTGAAAGAAGTCGCCTCTAAAGCGAACGACGCTGCGGGCGACGGTACCACCACCGCCACCGTATTGGCGCAGGCGATCATCAACGAAGGTCTGAAAGCCGTGGCCGCGGGCATGAACCCGATGGATCTGAAGCGCGGTATCGACAAAGCCGTTATTGCTGCAGTTGAAGAGCTGAAGAATCTGTCCGTACCTTGCTCTGACTCCAAGGCAATTGCCCAGGTAGGCACCATCTCTGCAAACTCCGACGAAACCGTGGGTAAACTGATTGCAGAAGCGATGGAAAAAGTCGGCAAAGAAGGCGTTATCACCGTTGAAGAAGGTACCGGCCTGCAAGACGAGCTGGACGTGGTTGAAGGTATGCAGTTCGACCGTGGTTACCTGTCTCCTTACTTCATCAACAAGCCGGAAACCGGTTCTGTTGAGCTGGAAAGCCCGTTCATCCTGCTGGCTGACAAGAAAATCTCCAACATCCGCGAAATGCTGCCAGTACTGGAAGCCGTGGCGAAAGCCGGCAAGCCATTGCTGATCGTTGCTGAAGACGTGGAAGGCGAAGCGCTGGCGACCCTGGTGGTCAACACCATGCGTGGCATCGTTAAAGTTGCAGCGGTTAAAGCACCAGGCTTCGGCGACCGTCGTAAGGCCATGCTGCAAGACATCGCCACCCTGACTGCCGGTACCGTTATCTCTGAAGAGATCGGTATGGAGCTGGAAAAAGCTACCCTGGAAGACCTGGGTCAGGCAAAACGCGTTGTCATCAGCAAAGACACCACCATCATCATTGATGGCGTGGGCGACGAAGCGACTATTCAGGGCCGTGTTAGCCAGATCCGTCAGCAGATCGAAGAAGCGACCTCTGACTACGATCGTGAAAAACTGCAAGAGCGCGTGGCCAAACTGGCTGGCGGCGTTGCCGTTATCAAGGTTGGCGCTGCAACTGAAGTTGAAATGAAAGAGAAGAAAGCCCGCGTTGAAGATGCCCTGCACGCAACCCGTGCTGCGGTTGAAGAAGGCGTGGTTGCCGGCGGTGGCGTAGCATTGGTACGCGTAGCCAGCAAAATTGCCGAACTGAAAGGTGCCAACGAAGATCAGAACGTGGGCATCAAGGTTGCACTGCGTGCGATGGAAGCGCCTCTGCGCCAGATCGTGATCAACGCCGGTGAAGAAGCCTCTGTCATCGCCAACAACGTGAAGGCAGGCGAAGGCAGCTACGGCTACAACGCTTACTCTGAAGAGTACGGCGACATGATCGCCATGGGTATCCTGGACCCAACCAAAGTAACGCGTTCTGCTCTGCAGTACGCAGCATCCGTGGCTGGTCTGATGATCACCACCGAGTGCATGGTTACCGATCTGCCTAAAGCTGACGCACCTGACATGGGTGGCGCTGGCGGTATGGGCGGCATGGGTGGCATGGGCGGCATGATGTAATCATCCCCCACACCGTAGTGTGATAAACCCCGGCGATAGTCGGGGTTTTTTTATGCGCGGGATCCGGCAACGACCTGGTGCCATAACGATTTCATTGGGGATCTTGGGCGCAGTTGGCGTATGCCGCCGCGTCTGCCATTGGTTATGCAAGCACGGTCGGCGAATAATGCGCGCGTTCGCGCACGGTATTTGATGATATTTTTGCAGACCGGGCTGATTTAGCGTGTAAACTGGTACATCATCAGCTGTCGCTCAAGGCGTTGACCAGGCACATGTGGCAACGGAAGCTTAAGAGATAGCATCGCTTTCTGATAAGCTTTTGCGTAATTCTCAACATCATATGGGGAACAAGATGCGGATTAAAGCCTTACTGGGACTTTCAGCAGCGTTGCTGCTGGCAGGATGCAGCACGACCAATGAACTGACCAGCGCAGGTCAGCAAGTTAAATTCACCGACACCAAACCGGCGGCAGAATGCCAACTGGTGGGTGAAGTGACCGGCACCCAGAGCAATTGGCTGTCTGGCAGCAATGCTGAAAGCGGCGGCCTGCGCGGCGCGGCCAACGATCTGCGCAATAAGGCGGCGGCAATGGGCGGCAACGTGATTTACGGCGCAACCAGCCCAAGCCAGAATCTGCTTTCCAGCTTCGCGCCACTGGACAGCAAAATGATCGGCCAGGTGTATAAGTGCCCTTGATACGGTCTACGGTTTAAAACAAAAGAGGAATGCTCAGGCATTCCTCTTTTTGCATCTGACGGTGCGATCTATTGCTGGGTGAGGCGCAGATCCAGCGGCGTTTTACTTGGCTCGCCGCCAATTTCACGCGTCAGGCGCGGTACCAGATAGCCGGAAACCTTGCTCAGCAGCGCTTTCATGATCTCGCGAGCCTGGTCGTCGCTGACCATAAAGTGCGCCGCTCCCTGTACCTTATCCAGCACATGAATGTAATACGGCAGGATCCCGGCCTCGAACAGCGCATTGCTCAGCGCCGCCAGCGTGTCGGCATCATCATTGATGTGACGCAACAGCACGCTCTGGTTGAGTAGCGTAACCCCGGCTCGGCGCAGTTGCGCCATACTGGTGCTTAGTGCGGCATCGATTTCATTGGCGTGGTTGATATGCGTAACCATCAGCACCTGCAGACGTGACGCAGCCAGCCGTTGGCACAAGGCCTCGGTGACGCGTGCAGGGATCACCACCGGCAAACGGCTGTGAATGCGCAGTCGTTTCAGGTGTGGAATAGCCTCCAGTTCGCCGATCAGCCAATCAAGTTCGTGATCTTTCGCCATCAGCGGATCGCCGCCGGAGAAAATTATTTCATCCAGTTCCGGGTGATGGCGGATATACTCCAGCGCAAGACGCCAGTTGGCCTTGTTGCCCTGGTTATCCTGATAAGGGAAGTGGCGGCGGAAACAGTAGCGGCAGTTGACCGCACAGCCGCCTTTCACCAGCAGCAGCGCGCGGTTGCGGTATTTATGCAACAGTCCTGGCACTACGCTGCGCTGTTCGTCAAGCGGGTCGGTGGTAAAGCCGGGGGCGATAACGAACTCTTCGCTGGCGGTCAGTACCTGTCGCAGCAAAGGGTCATTGGCATCGCCAGGACGCATGCGAGCAGCAAAGGCGCGTGGTACGCGCAGCGGGAACAGCCGACGCGCTTCACGCCCCTGCGGCAACAGCGGATGCGCGTTCAGTGACAGCAGCTGCAGTAATTCATCGGGGTCGGTAATAACATCGGCGAGTTGATGCAACCATTCTTCTCTATCCGCGATGTTTTGGGTTATAATGTGTGCCATTTTTTTGGCTAAGCTACCAGTTTAAATATTCAGAGGGCCATCATGGCGACTTATTCTAGCAACGATTTCCGTCCGGGTCTTAAAATCATGTTCGAGGGCGAGCCTTACGCCGTTGAATCCAGCGAGTTCGTCAAGCCAGGTAAAGGCCAGGCTTTTGCTCGTGTTAAAATGCGTCGTCTGCTGACCGGCAGCCGCGTTGAGAAAACCTTCAAATCTACCGACTCCTGCGAAGGCGCTGACGTGGTTGATACCAACATGAACTACCTGTACAACGACGGTGAGTTCTACCACTTCATGCACCCAGAGACCTTTGAGCAGCACCAGGTTGAAGAAAAAACCGTTTCCGACGTGGCCAAATGGCTGCAGGATAATGCGGAGTGTATCGTTACGCTGTGGGACGGTCGTCCTATCGCCGTGCAGCCGCCGAACTTTATCGAAGCGGAAATCACCGATACCGATCCAGGCCTGAAAGGCGATACTGCCGGTACCGGCGGCAAGCCAGCGACACTGTCCACTGGCGCAGTGGTTAAGGTGCCATTGTTCGTGCAGATCGGCGAAGTGATCAAAGTTGACACCCGCTCTGGCGAATACGTATCACGCGTTAAATAAGTATTTATGCGGGGGAGCCAGCGCGGCTCCCGCGTTTTAGCGTCCTTTTTAGAACCTTGGCAGAATTGGCATGATGAAAAAAACGCTGTTAGCCATTATTTCCCTCGCATTATTGCTGTCCCTTAGCGGCTGTAATACCTTCCGTGGTTTTGGCGAAGACGTGCAGCATCTTGGCGGCGCTATTTCTCGCGGTGCAGACTAAAACGTTAAGCGTTATTAATGGATGGAGAGAGAAAAGTCTGTTTATAACGGCAACGCCTACCAATTTTGACTACGCTTAGAAAGCTGTATCTTTTCGTCACTTACAAATAAGGATTTTCTTATGTTGAAGAAAAGTATTATTGCGATTTTCTCTGTGCTGGTTCTGTCTTCACTGACTGCGTGCAATACCACCGAAGGCGTCGGCAAGGACGTTCAAGCCGGTGGCGAGGCGATCCAACGCAGCGCACAATAACGCTCACTGATGTTGTCTGTGGTATTCCACGTGCGATAATCGGTGTTAATCAGTTTTGCCGTCGTGGAATACCCTGCTTGACCGTGTCTGGCGTGATTCTTTGGCGCGACTTTGTCGCCGACTGTGCGTTATAATTTTACCGTTCATTAAGCCAGGTTGGACGACCTTCCTGCGCGTCGTTGATCAGGGGACGACCCCATATATCCTGGAGCCTGTTCCATGGCGTGGATCATTCTTGTTATTGCCGGTTTACTGGAAGTTGTCTGGGCCATCGGCCTGAAATATACCCACGGATTTACCCGTTTAACGCCCAGCATCATTACCATTGTGGCAATGGTCGTCAGTATGGTGCTATTGGCAAATGCAATGAAAACGCTGCCCGCTGGCACCGCTTATGCGGTGTGGACCGGCATTGGCGCCGTCGGGGCGGCGATTATGGGCATGGTGCTGCTCGGCGAGTCGACCAATATCATGCGCGTTTTAAGCCTGTGCCTGATTATTGTCGGTATTCTCGGGTTGAAATTCAGCAGCCATTAATTGTCTTGCTGTTTCACCCAGATCAGTTTGTCGACCTCGAAACCGTAGCCTCGTGCGGTTTGCAGCAGTTTGTCGCGTACGTTGGCATCCAGCGTCGGCGTGCGTGACAGGATCCACAGATAGTCGCGGTTTGGCCCGCAGACCAGCGCATAGCGATAGTCAGCATCCAGTTCAATGACGTTATAACCGCCGTAAAACGGCCCGAAGAACGACACTTTTAGCGACGCCTGCTGTGGCGATCCGATAAAGTAGGCTTTACCTTCGCTTTGCTGCCACTGCAGTTTTTGTCGATTAAACCCTTTATTGATCACCTTCAGGCCGCCGTCTTCACGCGGGCTGTATTGCGCGGTAACCTGTTCCAGGCCGCGTTCGAAGCGGTGATCGAGCCGGGCGATTTCGTACCAGGTGCCGAGATAGCGTTTAGCGTCGAAGTTATCCACTACCTTGACGTCCTTTGGCGGGGACACGCTGCAGGCGACAGAAAGCAGCGCGGGAAGCATCATGCACAGTTTTGACCATAAACGCATAGGTAACTCCTGTTTACCGGTGAGATAAACAGTGTAGCGGAAATGTGGGGTTGGCGGCCAACCAGTGCTGGCCGCCGAGGGGATTACAGCGTGACGACGCCAATCAGCGTGACCACGCTCAGGATCGCCGCCAGGCCGTAAAACACCCATTTTCCGGCCGGCACGTGGATTTTCAGATCGTGCATGGCGTGGTGAATACGGTGCAGGCCACACCACAGCGGCAGGATGATCATCAGCAGCAGGAACAACCGACCGATCAGGCTTTGGCTGAAGGCCAGTACGCGCTCATAGCTCAGCGCATCCCCAGGGTACAGGCCGAGTGGCAGCAAAATACCCATCAATAATACTATCGCCGGTGCAACGATGGCTCCCCACATGCCGCCGGCGCCGAACAATCCCCAGAATACCGGCTCGTCGGAACGTTTAGGTGCAAGATTTATCATGTTTCCTCCGGATTACAGTAGCGCGACGGCGAGTATGATCACGCTCACCACGATAGTCACTGCCCACAGGGCCTTGACTATCGGGCCAGGGCCCATTTTTTCACCGCTAACCACGATATTGGCGGCTTTTGGCGCCAGATCGAACCAGGTTTTGGTGTGCAGCAGCGCCGCCAGCAGCGCGACGATGTTAATCAGCAGCACCAGCGGGTTTTGCAGAAAGCCGATAAATCCAACCCAGCTATCCGGACCGCCTTTTAGCGCAAATACGCCGTAGATCAGCACGATGCTGAACCATACCGCCGGTACCGAGGTGCCTTCTCGCAGCATATAGAAGCGATAGAATCCCAGTTTTTGCCACCAGGTTGGCGTCATGGTACGCACATACGGCTTACGTTGTGTTGTCATTGCCGTCTCCTCTCCCTTATTGCGGTTTCAGCATTGCGATCATGAAGTCTTTGGCACTCTCTACCTTGCCCTGCTGGATGGCAGCGGCCGGATCGACGTGTTTTGGACAGACTTCAGAACAATAGCCAACAAACGTACAGCTCCAGACGCCGTTCTGGCCGTTAAGCTGCGGCATGCGCTGTTTCTTGCCATGGTCGCGGTTATCCAGATTGTAGCGATGCGCCAGAGTGATCGCCGCCGGACCGATAAACTCCGGATTCAGGCCGAACTGCGGGCAGGCGGCATAGCACAACCCACAGTTGATACAGCCGGAGAACTGGTGATATTTGGCCATTTGCGCCGGCGTTTGCAGGTTCGGGCCGTCTTCCGGTTTGCGATCGTTGCCGATGATGTACGGTTTGATCGCTTCCAGACTTTCGATAAAGTGGGTCATGTCGACCACTAAATCGCGCTCGATCGGGAAGTTGCCCAACGCCTCGACCTTCATGCCGCCGGTGTATTCGCGCAGGAAAGTCTTGCATGCCAGCTTCGGCACACGGTTGACCATCATGCCGCAGGAACCGCAAATCGCCATACGGCATGACCAGCGGTAGGATAGATCCGGCGCCAGGTTGTCCTTGATATAACCCAATGCATCAAGCAGCGAGGTTTGCTCATCGTAAGGTACGTTATAGGTTTCGAAATGCGGTTGCGCATCGCTTTCCGGGTTATAACGCATGACCTCGATTTTCAGGGTTTTCATCTCAGCCATTCGCCTGCTCCTTATCCTTTTTCTCCTGTGCATCGGCTTCAGCGCCGTAGACACGTTTGGCCGGTGGCAGTTTGGTGATTTTCACGTCGCTGTACTCCAGGCGCGGTACGCCATGCGGGTTATGGAACGCCAGCGTATGCTTCAGGAAGTTGACGTCGTCACGCTCGGTACAGCCTGGATCCAGACGCTGGTGCGCGCCGCGTGATTCTTTGCGGTTGAAGGCGGAATGCGCCATGCATTCGGCGACGTCCAGACCATGGCCGAGTTCAATGGTGTAAAGCAAATCGGTATTGAACACGCTGGAGGTGTCGGTGATCTTGACGCGTTTGAAACGCTCCTTGAGCTCAGCCAGCTTGTCGATGGTTTTCTGCATCAGCTCCGGCGTGCGGTAGATGCCACAGCCTTCTTCCATTGACAGCCCCATTTCATCGCGGATCTTCGACCAGTTTTCGCTGCCTTCCTGTTTCATCAGGTTGCTCAGTGCGGTTTCCACATCGCGACCCTGTGCGTCCAGCGCGCTGCCGTTAGCCGGGCCGCTTTCCAGCGCGCGGCGCGCGGCATGCTCACCGGCGACGCGGCCAAAGACCACCAGCTCTGCCAGCGAGTTGGAACCGAGGCGGTTGGCACCGTGCAGGCCGACCGAAGAACATTCGCCGACGGCAAACAGCCCCTTGATGCGGGTTTCACAGTGTTGATCGGTTTCAATACCGCCCATGGTGTAATGCGCAGTAGGGCGCACCGGGATCGGCTCCTTGACCGGATCGACGCCCACGTAGGCTTTGGCCAGTTCACAAATGAACGGCAGGCGTTCCAGCAGTTTCTTTTCGCCCAGATGACGCAAATCCAGGTATACCACGTCGCCGCGAGGCGTCGCCACGGTGCGGCCGGCACGCCATTCGTGCCAGAACGCCTGTGACACCTTGTCACGCGGACCGAGTTCCATGTATTTGTTCTTCGGCTCGCCGAGCGGCGTTTCCGGGCCCATGCCGTAATCTTGTAAATAGCGGTAGCCGTCCTTGTTGACCAGAATGCCGCCTTCGCCGCGGCAGCCTTCGGTCATCAGGATACCGGAACCCGGCAGGCCGGTAGGGTGATACTGGACAAATTCCATATCGCGCAGCGGCACGCCATGACGGAACGCCATGCCCATGCCGTCACCGGTGACGATGCCGCCGTTGGTGTTATAGCGGTAAACGCGCCCGGCGCCGCCGGTGGCCATCACCACCGCATTGGCACGGATCTGCACTCGGGTGCCTTCCATCATGTTGATGGCGATCAGGCCGCGTGCCTGACCGTCGTCCACCATGATGTCGAGCACGAAGTGTTCGTCAAAACGCTGGATTTGCGGGTATTTCAGCGAGGTCTGGAACAGGGTATGCAGCATGTGGAAGCCGGTTTTGTCAGCGGCAAACCAGGTGCGTTCGATCTTCATGCCGCCGAAACGACGCACGTTAACCGAGCCGTCCGGCTTGCGGCTCCACGGGCAGCCCCATTGCTCCAATTGAGCCATTTCACGCGGGCAGCTGTGAACGAAGTGATCGACCACGTCCTGCTCGCACAGCCAGTCGCCGCCGGCGACGGTGTCATTGAAATGGTAATCAAAGGCATCATGATCCTGTGTGACGGCGGCAGATCCGCCTTCTGCGGCAACCGTGTGGCTGCGCATTGGATAGACCTTCGAGATCAGCGCGATTTTTAATTGAGGGTTGGCCTCCGCGGCGGCGATTGCTGCGCGTAGACCGGCTCCTCCAGCGCCAATGATGGCGAGATCGGCATTAAAGGTTTGCACTGCATTCCTCCAGTAAACTTGTCAAAAATAGCTGATTGATTATCTATACTTAAAATTCAGGTAAATAATTCGGGTGCTAACTAAAATCTGCCGTTGGCAATAAATACTAAGGATAAATAACGCTTACCAACTATAGGGTTTTCACTATACCTAAAGTTAAGTAGTAGAAATTTGATGTGATCGATTGTTTTGTCTTTTATTCATTTGGCGAGAGGCTGTCCTGTAAAAGAAGCGGTTGTCTTCCATTTCGCGCTTTTTAACCGTCTTAATCATGGTGGTATCGGTGTTTGCCACTTGCGTTGCCGCAAGCATCGACGACGCGATGAGCGCGGCGCGGCAAGTCAATGGTCAAGCGTAGGACAGAAGAGAGATTTGGCCACAGGAAACCAAGGGATTTGTCCGCAGGCGGTGCGGTTTTCAGCCGAGAATTTGTTTGCCGGGCAGGATACGAGTAGACTGCATCCCCTGTTTGATTTCGGAGTAATTACCATGAGCGAAACGGCAAGCTGGCAGCCTAGTGCACCCATCGCCAATTTGTTGAAGCGCGCAGCGATCCTGGCTGAGATCCGGCGTTTTTTTGCCGATCGCGGCGTATTGGAGGTTGAAACGCCGGCGATGAGCCAGGCGACGGTGACCGACGTTCACCTGTTCCCGTTCGAAACGCGCTTTGTTGGCCCGGGAGCGGCTGAAGGGATGACGCTGTACATGATGACCAGCCCGGAATATCACATGAAGCGCCTGCTGGCGGCCGGCAGTGGCCCGATCTATCAGATGGGACGTGCGTTCCGCAATGAAGAGGCGGGGCGCCACCACAACCCTGAATTCACCATGTTGGAATGGTATCGCCCGCATTACGACATGTACCGGCTGATGAATGAAGTGGACGATCTGCTGCAACAGGTGCTGGATTGCGACAGCGCGGAAACCCTGTCGTACCAACAGGCGTTTTTGCGCCATCTGGATATCGATCCACTGTCGGCGGAAAAAGCCCAACTGCGTGAAGCGGCGACCAAGTTGGATCTCGGCAATATTGCCGACACGGAAGAAGACCGTGACACGCTGTTGCAATTGCTGTTCACCGTCGGCGTCGAGCCGCATATTGGCCGCGAAAAGCCGGCGTTTGTCTATCATTTCCCGGCCTCGCAAGCGGCATTGGCGGAAATCAGTACCGAAGATCATCGGGTAGCGGAGCGCTTCGAGGTGTACTTCAAGGGGTTGGAGCTGGCGAACGGGTTCCGTGAGCTAACCGACGGTAACGAACAACGCCAGCGTTTTGAGCAGGATAATCGGAAACGTGCCGCTCGCGGTTTGCCAGAGCAGCCGATTGACCACAACTTGCTGGATGCACTGCGCCATGGCATGCCGGACTGCGCCGGGGTGGCGCTGGGCGTGGATCGCCTGGTGATGTTGGCGCTGGGGGCCGAAAGCCTGAGTGAGGTTATTGCCTTCCCGGTGACTCGGGCATAACCCGCTATCGGTTGGGCGTAAAAAAGGGCCGGCAGCATCTCTGCCGGCCCTTTTTTTGTCTGCGATCTACAAACCGCCCGACTCGCGTTTGGTGTTTGGTGCCGGGGTAGATGATACCGCCCGGCCATTGTTGTTGATGCGCGACAGCGTTTCGGTGCGTACCTGGAACGGCGGGTACGGCAGGGTAATGCCGTGTTCGCGATAGCCGGCCAGAATCAGCTGGTGGATCTCGTGGCGCAGCGGCATGCGATGACCCATTTCTGCGGCATAGATACGCAGCTCGAAAATCTGGATACCTTGCTGCAGATCGACCAGATACACCTCTGGTGGCGGGTTATCCAGTACCAGCGAGCAGCGTTCGGAAGCATCGGTGAGGATCTTGGTGACTTCTTCGCTGTTGGCTTCCGCTGGCGCAGGCACGGTCAGTACCACGCGGGTTACCGAATCGGACAGCGACCAGTTAATGAACTGTTCGGTGATGAACGCCTTGTTCGGCACGATGATCTCTTTGCGGTCCCAGTCCGAAATGGTGGTAGCGCGCGTATTGATCTTGGTGATGCTGCCGGTCAGGTTGCGGATCGTCACGGTATCGCCGATGCGGATCGGTTTTTCAAACAGAATGATCAGGCCGGAGATAAAGTTGGAAAAGATCTCCTGCATGCCGAAGCCCAAACCGACGCTGAGCGCGGTGACGACCCATTGCAGTTTCGACCATTCGATGCCGATCCAGGCAAAGCTGAGGATCGCGCCAAACAGCAGTAACAGGTACTTGGTGATGGTGGTAATGGCATAGCCGGTGCCGGGGGTCAGATCCAGGTGCTGCAATACTGCCAACTCCAGCAGTGCCGGTAGGTTACGCACCAGTTGCATGGTGACGATCAACACCAGAATGGCGATCAGTACCGCACCGAGGGTGATCGGCTGTACGGTGTCGACGCCGTTCACCTTGGACGTCACATCCCACAGGGTGATGTTTTCCAGGAAGGCGAAGGCGGAATGGATCTCCGACCACAGGAAGATCACCGACACCAGCGCGATCATCGTCAGGATCGACCGAACCAGCCGCAGCGACTGGGCGCTGATCGCGTCCAGATCGATTTCGGACTCATCGACGTCCATCGATCCTTCGTTACTGCTGACGACCGGGGTATTCGGTGTCTCCTCTTCGCCGCGTGCGCGCTGGGCCAGGATGTCGGCGCGCCGTTGTTTGGCGCGATCGAAGGCAATTCGACGGCGTTGGATCAGCATCCAGCGGCGAATGATGTGATATACCACCAGCAGGAAGAACCAGATGGCGACCGAGGTTTCCAGGCGTGCCAACAGCGCCTGCGCGGTGGTCAGATAGCCGATGGCCGACGCCAGAGCTGCCAGCAGCGGTGCCGACAGCAGCAGCCCCCACAGCGCGGTGTTAAGCATATTCTCGCCGGAACCTTTCTTATCCAGATACAGCGGGATGCCGGCGCGCTTCAGGCTGTTGGTCACCAGGCTGAGCGCTACACACAGTAAAATGAAGCACAGACGCCCCAGCGTATTGGAAAACTCGCGGTCGTTCAGGTTATCGAAGGTAATCAACGCCATGATCAGCGGTACAATCAGCCAGATCGACATTTTGTAGTAACGCATGGCGCGTGAAACCTGTTGCACCGGCCAGCGGAAGTGGACGATAAACAGCCCCTGCGGATGGGCGAAGGCGGCGCTGATCATACACACCCACAGGATCGGCAGCGTGGCGGTAACGCCGTCACCGATCGCCACCGCGACCGGATATGGCCAGGCATTTTGCAGACCGTATCCCAGCGCAGCCCACAGTACCGGCAGCGGCAGTGCCACCAGAATCGACCAGAAGACGGTGCGCAGCGTCAGATAGAACTGATCCTGGGTTACCTTGCCGACCTTACTGCTTGAGCGGGCCAGGAAGGCGTGGTAATGCTTGCGTGAACTGATACTGAAAATTACCAGCAGCAGGGCACCGAAAATCGGGATCAGCGTGCTGCGGCTGGTCACCATCATCATGAACGCGCCGCTCAACTGAGCCAGGGTATCGAGCGACAGCAGTCTGGTCAGGTCATGTGCGACGTTGATCGGGTAGGACAGGTTGATCGGGCTGACGTCCGGCACCCAGAACAGATAGCGGTGGGTGGCGTCCTTGATTTCATTTAGCGCATCCACCAGTTGAGTGTTGGCGACCTTCAGTTTGGTCAGTTCAAGAATTTGCGTATCGCAGCCGGACAGCAGCGAGTTGAGCAGCTCACGCTGGGTGCGGATCTGCGCGTCGATAATGCGTTGCTGCGCCGGCGTCAGATCGGAGCCGTCGTCCTGTTTGATGCTTTGTGCCCGTTGCGGCAGTTTTTCCAACTGGCTTTCGAACTGCAGTCGCTGTACGCGCAGCTGCGCCATGTCACTGTCCAACTGTTGCGGCTTCGGCATTTCCGGCAACGTGGCAACCTGAGCACGCAGGGTTTCACCCAGTACCGACGACGACCCCAGCCATTGAGCCTGTTCGATGATGGTACTGAGCGCCTGACGCACCTGTAAGGTCTGTGAGGCGGCCTGGCGTTGTTGCGATGAAATCAAATCCATACGCTGAGCCTGATTGTTCAGCGCGGTGGACAGCTCTCGGTTGATTTGCAACTGCTGACTAATGCTTTTAGGCAGTTCGCCGCTCTGTTCGGCCAACAGTTCGGTTTTTTCGAGCGCCAGCTCGGCCTCGCGCTGACGCTGGCTATTGAGGTTATTGCGCAGCGCCTGAAGCTGAACATCAAGCTTTTCGTGGCGTTTTTTATGCACCTCGGCGCGCATTCGCGCCAGCTCCTGGCGGTTGTTGGCGGAAAGCTGCGCCAGTTCCAGCTCGTCAACCTTGGCTTTACGCGCTGCGGCCTCGGCCTGCAGCAGCGACAGCTGTGCCAGCGCGTTTGGCGTAGTCGGATTGGCCGGCTGAGCTTGCAGACGTCGTTGCGTTTCGGTTAACGCACGACGGGCCTCGGCTTGCTGCTGTGGCAGTTGGCCAAGGGAATCGCTGATTTCTCGCGTGCGATCCTGTTCCTGTTGCAGTAAACGCGCCTGTTCCAGCAATTGGCTGCTGGTTTGCAGGATTTGCTGTTCCAGATCGCTGGCGGGCAGATTGTCGCCATTGGGCAGGATTTTGGCGTCTTCAATCGTCAGTTGACGACGCAACTCCTGCGTCATCCGGGGAAATTCGTCGATCACCTTCTGGTACTGCTCCGAACGCGTGATGGATTCCTTGCGTTCGGCCAGTCGGTTAATGGCGCTTTGCAGCGCCTCCACCGTTTCCGCCTGATTAGGCGCGTTTTTATTGCTTTCGGCCTGCTTCAGCTCCTGTTGGAGCTGTGACTCATCCGGCAGCGGCGCAGCCAGCGCCGATTGAGTCAACAAACAACCGAGCAACAAGGTGGTAATAATCAGGCGCACAGCAGCAGTTCCTTTAGGTCTGTGGGGATTCTGCGGTTGCAGCTGCCGCAGACGCTTCGGCAAACGCTTCGCCCATACGGGTGACGGTGCCGTTGTTCAGGCGCGGTTCGAAGTGCACGCTGCCTGGCGTAAACAGGTTGATCACCGTCGAGCCGAGCTTGAAGCGACCCATCTCTTCACCTTTGAGCAGTTGAATGGCTCCTTCCATGCCTTCTGCCGGATAGGTCCAGCGTTTGATGATGCCTTCGCGTGGCGGCGTGACGGTGCCGGCCCAGACGGTTTCAATGCTGCCGACGATGGTCGCGCCGACCAGAATCTGCACCATCGGCCCAAAGGCAGTATCAAATACGCAGATGACGCGTTCGTTACGGGCAAACAGGTTTGGCACGTTGGCGGCGGTCAGCGGATTGACCGAGAACAGATCGCCCGGCACGTAGATCATTTCACGCAGCACGCCGTCACACGGCATATGGACGCGGTGATAGTCGCGCGGCGCCAGATAAATGGTGGCAAACAGCCCGTTGCGGAACGGCTCCGCCAGCAGATAATTACCGGCCAGCAGCGCTTCCAGGCTGTAGTTGTGGCCCTTGGCCTGGAAAATCTGATCGTCGCGGATTGGGCCGAGCTGGCTGATTGCGCCATCGGCAGGCAGCGCCAATACGTTGGCATCGTCGACGATCGGGCGCGCGCCGTCGCGCAGCGGGCGCACAAAGAAGTCGTTGAACGTCGGGTAGGAAGCCAGATCCGGGTTTTGTGCTTCCTGCATGTCGACGCGGTAAAAGCGGGCAAATGCCTTTACCACCAGTTGAGTCAGCCAACCGGCCTTTTTATCGGCGCCCCAGCCGGCAAGACGCGTCAGCGCCAGCTTTGGCAGCCAGTACTGCAATGTAATTTTAATGCTATCCAGCACGTTAACCTCTTGAAAGGGTAAAGGGCGCGCATTGTAGCGGTGGTTTGGCCGCTGTCAACGCTCGCCCGATAGACTTAGCCGTTGGCGTCGGGGAAGTTCTTGCGAACCTTGACCTGCGCCATGCTTTCCAGGATGCGGTGGTAGTTGTCGAAACGTTCTTCCGCGATATCGCCACGCTCGACCGCCGCGCGAATGGCACAGCCGGGATCGTTGTCATGGGTGCAATCACGGAACTTGCAACTGCCCAGATAGTCACGGAATTCGACAAAACCGCGGGTGATTTGTTCCGGCTCCAAATGCCACAGGCCAAATTCACGCACCCCCGGCGAATCAATCACATCACCGCCATGCTGAAAGTGATACAGACGCGCCGCGGTGGTGGTATGTTGCCCGAGGCCGGAGACATCGGAAACCTCATTTACCAGAATTTGCTGTTTGGACGGCGGCAGCAGGGCATTCAACAGGCTGGACTTGCCGACGCCGGACTGGCCGGCAAAGATGCTGATGCGCCCGGCAAGGGCTTTTTCAAACGCGTCCATCCCCTCACGGGTTCGGCTGGAGACTTCCAGCACGCCATAACCGATGTTGCGATAGATGTTCATCATGCCATCGACCAGCTTGCGGGCTTCGGCATCCAGCAGATCGATCTTGTTCAGTACGATCAGCGGTTCAACCTCCAGCGTTTCGCAGGCCACCAGATAGCGATCGATGATGTTCAGCGACAGTTCAGGCAAGATCGCCGAAACGATGACGATCTGATCGATGTTGGCCGCGATCGGCTTAACGCCGTCGTAAAGATCCGGGCGGGTGAGCACCGAGGTTCGTTCGTGAACCGCCTCGACGATGCCTTTTACCCCTTCATGGCTGCCCAGTCCCGGACGCCACACCACGCGATCGCCGGTGACCAGCGAACGCAGCGTGCGGCGGATGTTGCAGCGATGCTGACTACCATCTGCCGCTTCAACATCGGCGTGCATGCCAAAGCGGCTGATTACGATCCCGTCTTGCGGCTCGCCCAGTTGGGAATCGTCCAGTTCCGGTTTGTTATCAGTGCGCTTCAGGCGACGCTGATGGTTCGCCTGCACGCGGCGTTGCTGACCTTTCGACAGTTTGTTCTTGCTCACTGCACCTCTCTCGGCGGGATACTCGGCATCATTCATGCGGCGACAAGGCAACAAACCCGTGGCGCCAGGGCAAACGGGCCAAGCCAACGCCGCTGCGGGGAATAGATACCACGAGTATATCGCTCGTTACGACCAAAAAGACTATGATACACGCTATTTTATATTAAATAACCGTTGTTGACCGTACTACGGCAATCGGTGGGCGACGGTGGTCGCCGCCAGGACTGATAAGCAGGACATCACATGACAGGAAACGAAAACAATCTGATTTGGATCGATCTGGAAATGACCGGTCTGGATCCTGAACGCGATCGCATTATCGAAATCGCCACGCTGGTGACCGACGCCAACCTGAACATCCTGGCGGAGGGGCCGGTGATCGCGGTACATCAGCCGGATGAGCAGTTGGCGCTGATGGATGACTGGAACGTGCGCACCCATACCGGCAGCGGGCTGGTGCAGCGGGTTAAAGACAGTCCGTACGATGCCCAAGCCGCCGAACTGGCTACCATTACCTTCCTGCAGCAATGGGTGCCGGCCGGTAAATCACCGATCTGCGGCAACAGCGTCGGACAGGATCGCCGTTTCCTGTTCCGTTATATGCCGCAGCTGGAAGCCTACTTCCATTATCGCTATCTGGATGTCAGTACCCTCAAGGAGCTGGCGCGTCGCTGGAAACCGGAAATACTGGTCGGTTTTAAAAAGCAGGGTACGCATCAGGCGCTGGATGACATTCGCGAATCGGTCGCCGAACTGGCCTACTATCGTGAACATTTTATTCAGCTCTAGTCGGTGGATCGCGGCCGATAACCGGCCGTTTTCGTTATGACTGAATGTTAAATGCGCAGGTCGCGCCGTTTATTTCACCATCTTGGCGTATTAATCGGCAATCAAACAAAAAAAACGTTTTTTTGCTTTTAGGGGCTTGCGGCAAAAAGGATTTCTCGTATAATGCGCACCCCGTACCGATGAAGAATTTGAAAAAGTTCGGCTATCGATACGACGCGGGAATAGCTCAGTTGGTAGAGCGCAACCTTGCCAAGGTTGAGGTCGCGAGTTCGAGCCTCGTTTCCCGCTCCAA
>NZ_JBGMUT010000019.1:0-36091 GCF_041448735.1 Serratia odorifera
CTGTGGCGGTCTTAGCCCGGAACAGTTTGAAAACCAAAACCTCGCTTAGGGCCGTGTCCACATTACGTGGGTAGGATAAGTGCACATTATGTACTGGCGAGACGTTTTACTATGTTAAGGCATCGTCAGGACAGACCTTCCAGTGTTTAGTTTTTGTTTCCCATTTTCTTGTCAGCAGCGCTCCAAGTTCATGCATCACAGCAGCTCCTCATAGGTACTCAGGAGGCGGTGTACCGCCATGCTGACTTGCTGCTAGAGTGGGGCATGGTGTTCCGGCACAGTCTGCCAGCCTGATGATGCTGAACAGAGCCGGTGCGATGCCACCTGTTGTTCATTACTGTAGATCCGCAGCTCATCATTCAGCGATATTCGTATCGAGACCGGCTGCCCACTCAGGGTTTCGGGAACACCGTAACGATTGCCGCCAACCTCGATATAGCGGTCCCAAGACACATGCCGGATGTCGAGTAACTGGTATCGGAGTCCGTATCCGGCAACGGCTGCAGATGCTCCTGTTCCAGCGCCTGTCTAAACTGGCGAAGCTCCTGTTTATCAGCAACGTCAGCCATCCACTGCTCCAACTGTTGTTAACATGGGCGAAGCTGTCGAACCTGCGGTACCGGACGAAGACGTTCTCCTTGGGATATTTCACCATCCGCTCCACCTTACCTTTGGTTCTGGCCCTGAGCGGGCGACAGGCCCCTGCCAGGAAGTCATAGTGGTCAGCCAGCAGCAGGAACCCAGAGTTGAACACCACTTCTTCATACAACAGAACCACTGCAGTTTGGCTTTGCAACTCCAGTTTTGGTAATGCAGAAATCCTTTTTACTGATAAATAATAGAATATTATGCCGTAATGTTGAAAGGTAATAAACGTATTTGCTAAGTTTTTTCCATCGAAAGACAAACTTATGATCTTCCCCCGTACGATACTAACGCGCGGCAGGCAAAGGGAGCTATGACATCTTTCCCAGCAGCATTGGGAATGACAGCCGCCGCCCGGTAACACGTATCTCCCCTGTTTCCCCAAAATGCTTGACGATTCCTGACTTCTAAAAACAACAGAATATTCCAAATTTCAACCCCCCCACGTTAACGAAAACACCACCTAGCCTTATTGTTGCAGTAAGGCCACTTTGACACATGCATTGAGCGTGAGGGCGGTAGCGTTGTGTTGGCTTTCCCGCAGGGGTTACACGCAACACGGAGTAGAAAGAAGGCAGGCAATCTAAAATGATATTGATGTGTTGTGATGCCCGTCGAGGTGAGAAGCGGCGTCGCGATAACGAACCGCTGCGTAAATCATAGTGCAGAATGTGAAAGATAGAAGGAGCGAAATATGACCGTTGAAGCAAAAACAGTGGGCAGCATCTATCTCATCCCAACCTACTGATTTATGGCACTGTTGCAAAAATCAGTAGGTGATAAACTCATCGTCACGTTTCGCTAAAGGGACTGCACATGAATCCATTCAAAAGCTGTCATTTTAGCCAGGGCATTATTCTGTGGGCGGTACACTGGTACTGTAAATACGGTCTCAGTTACCGTGAGTTACAGGAGATGCTGGCTGAACGTGGCATCAATGTAGACCACACCACGCTTTGCCGCTGGGTTCAGCACTATGTACTCGAAATGGAAAAGCGACTGTGGTGGTATTGGCGTAACCCTTCCCGGTTCTGCTCCTGGCATCTTGATGAAACTTATATAAAAGTGAATGGCCGATGGGTTTATCGGTACCGCGCTGTTGACAGCAGAGGCCGCACCATCGATTTTTGGGTAAGTTTTTAAACAAGGTGAAAGGTTGGCAATCTCTCACCCCGCAAGCCTCCACCTTTGATCGTGCGCTGGGGTTATTGAAACGAGAGGGCCCGTGTCCGTCTGATGTAGAACAGCGGCAGATAAAATACCGGAACAACGTGATTGAATGCGATCATAGCAAGCTGAAACGGATAATCAGCGCCACGCTGTGATTTAAATCCATGAAGACAGTTTACGCCACAATCAAAGGTATTGAGGTGATGCGAGTACTACGCAAAGGCCAGGCCTCAGCATTTTATTATTGTTATCCCCTAGGCGAAGTGCGCCTGGTCAGCAGAGTCTTTGAAATGTAGGACTTCATCATTAAGAAGAGGTCCGGCCATACTTATATTTGCAACAGTGATATTCAAATGACGCTATGCCATTAACTTAGGAGAACTGTTTAGACTCCCATTTGAAAGCTGTAATTTACCGAGCGGTTTATTTAGATGAGAGATGTTAATTAATAATTTCAGATATTAAATTTTACGAGTTAGTGATTTATTTTTTTTCACCCCTCCTTATTTTTATTTTTGTATTGATTAAATTTGGTGAAAAGAGGAGATGTCAGCAATGTCAATCAGTTATCTAACAACGCAGGAGTGGTTATGTCTAGAAAAACACAGGAATTATTAAGTGGTAACGGTAAGATTGTTATGGGTTTTTGGCATAATTGGTCCCCGGAGCCAGGTCAGGGTTATAAACAAGGGCGTTTTACTGAAATGCGCTTGTCGGAAATTCCCATAAATTATAACGTTATTGTCGTTGCATTTATGAAGGTATTGGATAGTGATGATCACATCCCTAACTTTAAACCGTATAAAGGTACTGCATCTGAATTCCGCCGTGAGGTCGACCTGGCTCATCTTCAGGGGCGTAAAGTACTTATTTCACTTGGTGGTGCAGATGCGCATATTGAACTACGGAACGGGGACGAAGTCGCGCTGGCAAACCGTATAATTGCGCTGACTGAACAGTACGATTTTGATGGGTTGGATATTGACCTTGAGCAGGCTGCGATTACCGCTGCTAATAATCAAACTGTTATTCCTTCTGCTCTGAAAATAGTTAAGAATCATTTCATTCCTTTGAATAAAAATTTTATTATCAGCATGGCGCCTGAGTTTCCTTATCTTGCGAAAGGGCGTGAGTATAATACCTATATTGAAAGTCTGGAAGGTTATTACGATTATATCGCCCCGCAATTTTATAATCAGGGTGGTGACGGTGTTTATGTGGAAGGTATCGGTTGGATTGCTCAGAATAATGATGTATTGAAAGAAGATTTTCTTTACTATCTGACCGAGAGTCTGGTCACTGGTACTCGTGGGTTTATAAAAATACCGCATGATAAATTTATTATAGGTCTGCCATCCAATAATGATGCTGCAGCCACAGGGTACGTTATTGACCCGCAGAATGTTTATAATGCCTTGGCGAGACTGAAAGCGGTGGGTCAGGATATTCTCGGTTTGATGACCTGGTCAATTAACTGGGATGCTGGCTTCAACAATAGTGGCGAGGCGTATGCATGGGAGTTTATTAACCGCTATGGATATCTTGCTGGTGATGGTACAGAGCCAGAGCCAGAGCCAGAGCCAGAGTATCCGCAGTGGACCACTGGTAAGCGTTATTATGACGACGACATGGTTCACTGGGACTCTTCGGTGTGGAGATGTCTGATGGTTCATGACTCAAATAGTTATTGGGCACCGAATGTAGCTACTTCACTGTGGCGTTCATCTGTCATTGATAATAACCGTAAAGGAAAAATAACCGTGGAAAAATGTTCTTCAGATAAAATTAGCGCTCGAAAATCTAGCTCACAGCCCCGTCATGGCCACGTTTTTTCTCCGGCTTCACGCGCCTATATTGCATGGCAGGAAGGTAAAATCGATACGGGAATGTTGAATCAACGCGAATGCGGCAAGTTTTTCCCTGCTCTGGACAGTGGCTTGACAGACATCGTCGCTCCTAGTGACGTGACAAATTTTTTGCCGCCGCCAGATGGCAAAATTGCTAGCGCGAACCAAGGGAACGGTAATTTTCTGGATAATGCAGGTACACATTGGCCAAAGCATAACGTGATGTCTGCCGAGATGTTAAAAATCTCCTGGTATTATTCTGCTCCCCATTCAACCCGCCGCTGGAATTACTTTATCACCCGAAAAGATTGGAATCCAAACCTACCACTGAGCCGCGCGCAGTTTGAGGATAAGCCATTCTATAAAGTAGAGTTGACTGAACAGCCATATTGGAGTCATGGAGCAACACTGACCCCACCACAGCCTACTGAACATAATGTGATGTTGCCACAGCGTTCAGGTTACCACGTTCTGCTGGCCGTTTGGGAAGTGGCGAATACCGGTAATGCTTTTTACCACGTCATTGATCTAGATTTCAGCGATAACAATAACGGCAGTGATGTTGACCCGGTTGCGCCAGATGGTCTACGAGCCAATAGCATTACGGCCAGTAGCATCACACTGAAATGGAATGCTGCGGTGACTCAGGCTTTCGCCTACCGCCTATACCGCGATGGCAATCCAATTGGGCAAGTTACAGACCTAACCTTTATTGACAGTGGATTGAGCCAAAATACAGCTTACAGTTATGCTGTGAGCACTCTTAATGAAGAAGGTACCGAATCGGCACTGAGTCAAGCGATTACTGTCAGAACTAGTGACGTGATTATCCCGGGTACACCACCAACGCAACCATCACATTTGCATAGTATGGGGATTACCGTTGATACTGTGAAGTTGATGTGGGGAGGAGCGACAAGCAATGGTACACTGGCTGGGTATATTATTTACCGTGATGGTAATGAAATCGCTCGTACAAGTGTCGCTCAACTAACTTATGACGACAGCGCCTTAAAGGCTGGAACTGTTTATCGTTATTTCGTTGTCGCTTTTGATACTCAGGCGCAACTTTCAGCTCCATCTAATGTGCTTTCAGTGACAACATCCTCGAATGAAGATAATGGAAGTAGCCAGTATCCTGAATGGAAACTAGGTACATACTATCCAACTGGTAAAAAGGTTAGCTACCAAGGGAAAAAGTGGATTTGCCTGCAAGGTCATACTGCCTATGTGCCTCAATGGGCACCGAGTGTGGCTGAAACTTTATGGAGAGAAACTGCCTGAGGTAATTGAAATATAATTTTCTGAGTATTATTTCATTAAGAAATCGTCAGGTGGTTAACGGTATTTATGATGCTGCCTGACATTATTTTCTAATCGGTTTGGATAATTTATATATTTTTACCTAGGCGTGACGCATAAATAGAGGTTTCCATGAAATAAATTACGTCCATTGGACGAGTTATGTAGATGGTAAGACATCTGATGTAAGTCATGGTGGTAACTGCAAATCCAAAATTGATTAAGTTTTTTCATGCAAATAACCACAATGGTTATTTTCGCTCATTGTCCATTGTAAACATAAGGATTGAATTCATGCCTATTACCGCAAACGACATTGCAGTGCAATACCCCATTCCGACCTATCGCTTTATTGTGACCCTGGGCGATGAACAGGTGCCGTTTACCAGCGCCTCCGGTCTGGACATTAATTTTGACACCATTGAATACCGGGACGGGACTGGCAATTCGTACAAAATGCCCGGCCAGCGACAGGTGCCTAACATTACGCTGAGCAAAGGGGTATTTCCGGGCAAAAATGCGATGTATGAGTGGATTAATTCCATTCAACTTAATCAGGTTGAAAAGAAAGACATCATGATCAGCCTGACCAATGAAGCCGGCACGGAAGTGTTGGTCAGCTGGAATGTGAGCAACGCCTTCCCAACCTCCCTGACTTCCCCGTCATTTGATGCGACCAGTAACGAAATCGCGGTACAGCAAATCACGCTCATGGCCGATCGCGTGACCATTCAGACTGCCTAATCAAGAGGACATGTTGCCATGACAGTGACAACCACTTACCCCGGCGTTTATCTCAGTGAAGATGCCGTATCGAGCTTTTCGGTCAACAGTGCCGCCACCGCCGTACCCCTGTTTGCGCATAACAGTCAAAGTGCGGCCGTCACGAATAAACCGATTCAGGTTTTCCGCAACTGGGCGGAATTTACCACCGCGTACCCTACGCCGCTGAAAGACGCATTTTATACCAGCCTGGGCCTGTGGTTTATGCACGGTGGCGGTAAATGTTATCTGGTGAACGAGACCAGTATCGCCGACGCGGTGGCGCAATACGATGATATTACGCTGATTGTTGCCGCAGGGACGGGTACCACGACGGCTACCCCTATTTATGATGCGTTCAACAGGGTGGTGAGTCAGGGATACCGTATTTTTGGCCTGTTTGACGGCCCGAAAGACAAAATTACCGGTACAGATAAGCCCGATGAGGTCATGGACGCGTATCCTACTTCCCCGTTTGGCGCGGTGTTTTACCCGTGGTGCACCCTGGCATCGGGTGATGCGGTGCCGCCGAGTGCCATCGCCGCGGCCGCCATTGCCCAAACCGACCGTACGCGTGGCGTGTGGAAAGCGCCAGCCAACCAGGCCGTGAATGGCGTAACCCCGATGTACGCCGTCAGCGATGATTTTCAGGGCACGTATAACCAGGGCAAGGCGCTGAACATGATCCGTACGTTCCCGGGCCAGGGCACCGTGGTGTGGGGTGCCCGAACGCTGGAGGACAACGATAACTGGCGCTATATCCCGGTTCGCCGCCTGTTCAACGCGGTTGAGCGGGATATTCAAAAAAATCTGAATAAACTGGTATTTGAACCCAACAGCCAGCCGACCTGGCAACGCGTCAAGGCCGCCGTAGACAGTTATCTGCACGGGCTGTGGCAGCAGGGCGCGCTGGCCGGTAATTCCCCCGCTGACGCCTGGTTTGTTCAGGTCGGCAAAGATCTCACCATGACTCAGGAAGAGATCAATCAGGGGAAGATGATCATCAAAATCGGTCTGGCCGCGGTTCGCCCGGCAGAATTCATCATCCTGCAGTTCAGCCAGGATATCGCGCAATAATTCACTGAAGGAAAAGAACATGCCTACAGATACAACTGTACCGGGTGTTTATATTGAAGAAGATGCCTCGCCGGCGATGTCGGTGAGCGCGGGAGCGACCGCCGTGCCGTTATTTGTCGCGCGTTTTACCCATCTCAAGACAGAGTCGGCGGGCGTGATCACCCGCATCGGCAGTTGGCTGGACTACACCACCCTGTTTGACAGCAGCGTGCCTTCTTCCGCCAATGTCACCGTGACGTCAATGGAGGATGCACCGCTTCCTGAACCCGACGCACTGAATATGGAAGCGGTATATACCTACCAGATTGCAAATACTGAGCTCGTGGACCATACAGCCTCCGTCGCCCTGCGGCTCTATTTCCAGAACGGCGGCGGTCCGTGCCATCTCTTTCCGCTGGAAAAGGCAGAAGATAGCGACAAACTGGCCGCGTTGCCGGGCCTTATCGATGAGGTGGGGGGGATCACTCTGCTGGCCTGTCCGGAGCCCGATGAGGCTTACCGCACGGCGGTGTATGGTGCGCTGGCTGCATCACTGGGTGAGCACAAAGGGTACTTCCTGATGGCCGACAGCGTCAACGGTGAGGCGCCCGGTGCGGTCAGTAATTCTGCCCAGGTGGCGGTGTATTACCCGAACCTGGTGATGCCTTACACCCGGACGCTGGATGACAACCAGGTTGCTGTTACCGGCTATATCCACGGGAGTGGAACGACCATCGCCACGCTGGCCGACCTTCGTAAAGCGAACGCTGACTTTGCCGGTGAGATTGATAAAGCCCTCGCCGAAAAACGAAATGTCCCGCTGTCGCTTCCGCCTTCCGCTGTGATGGCGGGGGTGTACAACAAGACAGACGGTGAACGCGGGGTATGGAAAGCGCCGGCGAACGTGGTGCTCAATGGCGTCAGCGATGTCAGCGTCCGGGTCACCCGTGAGCAACAGGCGGAGCTGAACCCGAAAGGCATCAACGTCATTCGTCACTTCAGTGATCGCGGGCTGGTCGTATGGGGCAGCCGCACACAGAAAAATGATGATGACTGGCGCTATATCCCTGTGCGCCGCCTGTTCGATGCGGCAGAGCGTGACATCAAAAAGGCCCTGCAGCCCATGGTGTTTGAACCCAACAGCCAGCCGACCTGGAAACGGGTGCAGGCAGCGATTGAACACTACCTTTACCGCCTGTGGCAACAGGGCGCATTGGCCGGCAATAAGGCGGAAGAGGCGTATTTTGTGCGCGTCGGTAAGGGTATCACCATGACACAAGACGAGATTAACCAGGGGCAAATGATCGTTCAGGTGGGGATGGCCGCCGTGCGCCCGGCCGAGTTCATCATCCTCAAGTTTACTCAGGACATGTCTCAGTAAAGGCTCCCTTTTCCGACTCTTTATATTATAAGGATACTGTGATGGCAATGGTTCTTCCTGGGGTTTCGTACGATGAAACACTGTTAACGCAAGGGTCAGACGACGATCCGGTGACGATGCCCCTGTTTATTGGTTATACCCTTCCTGATGTGGCGATACCGGTCACGGCGATGCAGCCCGTCAGCGTGGGATCATTGACACAGGCGAGCAGTCTCTTTGGACAGCGTGGGACGCTGGCGTATTCCCTGCGCCACTTCTTTGAGAACGGCGGACGACAGTGCTACGTGCTGCCCCTCGGGCCAGGGCAGGAAGAACCGGCCGCGCGTCTGCATGCGCTGATTGCTGCATTGCAGACGCCGCAGATGCTGGAGACGCTGTTAGCGGATGACAAGACCGGCCTGGTCCTGGTACCGGAGCTGAGTGAACTCAATGCGGTGAGGTCGTCCTCACTTTCTGCCGAGGGAACGTACACGGCTGAGGTTGACGTCGATGCCCTGTGGTATCAGGGCTGGCACGCGTTACTGACGCTGTGTCGTCAGGTCCCGCAGCGCTTTGCGCTGCTGGAGTTACCGGACTCCCCGGCGCAGGCGGTGGCGCTGACCGGGCAGTCTTTTTCCGCAGACCTGTGCCAGCGCGGGGCGGCCTGGTGGCCACGGCTGGAAACCAGTTACGAAGATGAGGCGTCTGCACCCGTGGTGTTGTCCCCCCTGCCGGCCGTCGCGGCGGCTATTCAGCGCAGCGCCCACGATAACGGGGTCTGGAAGGCGCCGGCCAACCTACCGTTGGCCAAAACCCGTCGCCCCACCCGAAGTATCCTGACGTCTCAGGCATTGCTGGATAACCAGGGAGTGTCCTGCAACCTGATCCGCAGTTTTGTCGGGAAAGGCGTGCGCCTATGGGGATGCCGGACCTTGCTCAATGAGGAGAACACGGCCTGGCGTTATATCCAGACTCGTTTGCTGGTCAGCAGCGTGGAGAACTACCTGAGCAAACTGGCGCGCGCTTATCTGTTTGAGCCGAATACGGCCCCGACCTGGATGAAATTAAAGGGCCAGGTCTGGACGTGGTTGCGTCAGCAATGGCTGGCCGGAGCCTTTTTTGGCACGGTGGAAAATGAGGCCTTTTCGCTCAGTATCGGGCTGGATGAAACCATGACGCAAGACGATATTCACCAGGGGAAGATGATCCTGCAGGTCCGTCTGGCGCTGTTGGCTCCCGCGGAATTTATTGCTGTCAGCCTGACGCTGGATCTGCGTGACGGCACTGCCAGCGCGCAAATCGGAGGATAATCATGATGAGTACACCCGCGGTATCCCACCGTTTTCTCGTCAATTTTTTATTTAATAACATTCCCAGTCCGTTTGACATCGCGTTCCAGCGCGTCTCCGGGTTGTCGCGCACGCTGGCAGTGAGCCAGCACCGGGAAGGAGGCGAAAATGCACGCAACCTCTGGCTGGCCGAGCAGATGGATCACGGTAGCCTGGTGCTGGAGCGAGGCGTGATGAATGCCTCCCCCCTGACGTTGCAGTTTGACCGCGTGTTACGCCGGGAAAGCACGCAGTGGGCCAACGTGGTGATCATGTTGCTGAACGAGCTTTCATTACCGGTGACCACTTGGACGCTGAGCCATGCCCTGCCGGTGCGCTGGCAGATGGGCGATTTGGATGCCGGCAGTAACCAGGTGCTCATCAACACACTTGAGCTGCGCTACCAGGATATGCGCATGCTGGGGATAAAACTATGACCGTCGAAATTCGTGAGTTGATCGTCCAGGTTGAGGTTACCGAGCCGGCCCCTCCTGCTCCGTCCTTGCCGTTTGCGCAGCACCGTGAGTGGGACGACGAGCGGTGGGTGGAGAGGATTAAACAAGAGGTGCTGGAACAGCTGCTTGAAAGGGGGCGTCAGTGAGCTTACTTGAACGGGGGCTGTCAAAGCTGACCCTCAACGCTTGGAAAGATCGCGAAGGGAAAATCCCTGCGGGCAGCATGAGCGCGATGTATAACCCAGAGAATATTCAGCTGGATTATAAGACGCAGTTTGACACCGAAGACACTATCAACACGGCGTCGCAAAGCAACCGCTATGTGATTTCCGAGCCGGCCGGCCTCAATCTCACCTTGTTGTTCGACAGCCAGATGCCCGGGAATACCACCCCGATAGAGACGCAGTTGGCGATGCTGAAATCCCTTTGCGCCGTGGATGCGGCCACCGAGTCACCTTACTTCTTGCGCATCACCTGGGGAAAAATGCGCTGGGCGAATAAAGGGTGGTTTACCGGCCGCGCCCGCGATTTATCGGTCACCTACACGCTGTTTGACCGTGACGCCACGCCGCTACGGGCCACCGTGCGGTTAAGTCTGGTGGCGGATGAGAGCTTTGTTATTCAGCAATCCCTTAAGGCGCAAAACGCCCCCGATCGTGCACTGGTTAGCGTACCGGATCTGGCTTCGTTGCCGTTACTGGCGCTGAGCGCCAGCGGGGCGCTGGCCAGCAGCGTCGATCCGTTATCGCTGGCCTGGGATAACGATTTGGATAATCTCGATGATTTTCAGTCCGGAGACCTGCTGCGGGCGAAGAAAGGGGGGGAGGCATGAGCCACATCACCCTGGACATTGCGGGCAAGCCGAGCACATTGGGGATCCGCCGTTTGCGAGTACAGCAGCTGATCAATGAGATCCCGCAGGCGCAGTTGGAGCTGCGTATTCTCACGGATAATCATGGCGCAGCAGATAACGCGGTAAAACGCGAAGTCAGTCGTTTTACCCTGGGTGCCCGCGTGGTGATTGCACTGGATAAAAAACCGCTTTTCGACGGTTATCTTGTGCAAAAGAAGATGCAGTTGAAGGGGAAAGACTGGTCCGTGCGGCTGGAGGCGCGCCACGCGTTGCAGAAACTGACGTTTTTGCCCCAGAGCCGGGTATTCCGTCAGCAGGATGACAATACCGTTCTGAAGGGGCTGCTGCAGTCGGCGGGGGTGAAAGTGACGCAAAAAGCGGCGGCGCAGCTGAGCAGCAAACACGATCAGCTGATCCAGTTTCGCCTCAGTGACTGGCAGTTTATTCGCAGCCGGCTGCTGTCGACCAACTGCTGGCTGCTACCCGATGCCGCCAGCGACGCGGTGGTGATCCGCCCGCTGTCCGACGCGGCGACGGCCTCACGGCGGCTGACTCGCGACGGCCACGACTATACGCTGTATGAAATCAATTTGAGTTTTGATAACCGCTTTACGCCGGACAGTCTGTCACTGCAGGGGTGGGATATTGCCGCACAAAAGCTCACGCCGGCGCAAAAAAGCGCGGCCGGCGCGTTTCGTCCCTGGAAGCCTGAGAGGCAGGTCGCTCAGGCTTCCGCCGGGCGGCAAGACTACGCCCTGGCGTTCAGCATGCTGCCTGAAACGACGCTGCAAGCCCTGTCGAGCTCCTGGCTGAACTATCAACAGATGACCGGCGTACAGGGCCACATTGTGCTGGCGGGGACCCGGGACTTCGTGGCGGGCGAGAGCATCACCCTGAGCGGCTTTGGGGCGGGGCTGGACGGCACGGCGATACTGAGCGGGGTCAATCAGCTGTTTGATACTGAGCACGGCTGGCGCAGTGAGCTGGTAATGGGGCTGCCGGCGTCCATGCTGGAGCCCGCGCCACCGGTGCGGTCGCTGCATATTGGCACGGTAGCGGCTTTTACCGCCGATCCCCAGCATCTGGATCGGATCGCCCTGCATCTTCCGGCCCTGAATCTGCCCGACTCGCTGATTTTTGCCCGTCTGAGTAAGCCGTGGGCCAGTAAAGCGAGTGGATTCTGTTTTTACCCAGAGCCCGGTGATGAAGTGGTGGTGGGGTTTATCGACAGCGACCCGCGTTACCCGATCATCCTGGGGGCGATGCACAACCCGAAAAATACTGCGCCGTTCCCACCGGCTGAAAAGAACAACCGTAAGGGGGTGATCGTGAGTCAGGCCGACCAGACACAGGCCCTGATGATTGACACTGAGGAGAAAACGTTGACGCTGATGGCCGGTGACAATGCGCTCACCTTAACCGGCGAGGGTGACATTGCCCTGCATACGCCGAACGCCCTGCAACTGCAGGCCGATGGTAACCTGTCGATCGCGGGCAAGCAGCAGGTGGAGATCACCAGCGCGAAAATTAACATGAAAAAATAACCTATTACGGTGAGATTGCCATGAGTAACGAAATTTTGACAGCGACACTGGGGCAATGCTGGGCATTTCCCCCGCGGTTTGAACCCGACGGCGTGTCCCTGACGGCGGGCGTTGAGGCGGTGATGCAGAGTCTGCGCGTGCTGTTTATGACGGAGCCGGGCGAACGCATTATGCGTGAGAGCTATGGCGCGGGCATGCATGATTTCATCTTTGAGAATATCACCGATGAACTGCTGGCCAACATCCACAACCGCATCGAAGAGAGCATTCTGCGCCATGAACCCCGGGCGCTGCTCAAGGACGTCATTATTCAGCCGGGGACACAGGACGCGAGCCGTCTGCGGGTGCAGATCACCGTGTCCCTGTCGGGCACGGGTCTGGTCGAGACGGTGGACGGGACGCTGAATATCCATGACGGCCAGACGCTGAGGTTATTATGAGCAACTTGGTGGTCATCGACGGCGACGCGCTGACATTCAACCCACAGTTTGGTGCTATTACGATTACGCCTCCGCCCCAGCCACGGATCAGCGGCAGCGGTGAAGCCAGAATCGAGGGGAAAAAGGTCTGCATTGTCGGGGATGAAAAGCAGGTCTCCTTTACCGTTGACTATATCAAACCTCCTTTTGTCGCCTCCCCGGGAAAAGGGACGCTCACCATCAAACAGTTGGCGTCCGATCAGCTGGCTGATTTTGTGACGACGCCGACACCGATGATTGTGGTCGGCAGCCAGTTTACGACGCAATTTCAACCCACAACACCGGCCCAGGATCCGCAAGGAAAACCGGATACAGATCTAAGTGCTGTCACTGGGGTTGGGACATTTATCAACAGCCAGTCGTTTGTCACCGCCGGGTGAGCCATTGTGCTGCCGATGCGGCGAAAACGGGCCCCTGCGTGTCTTCTTTATCATCACATAACCAATGGACAACATCATGTCTGACCTGGAGCAACTGAAACAGAGATTGGGCAGCGTATTAACCGACCAGACCTTCCTGCTGGAGCCACGGACCGTGGGGGAGCTGCTCAAACTGGTGGCCAACTACACCGAAAACGTGCCGTTTGCCGGCCATGACGGCGCTGACTGGGAACCGTTCTGGATGGCTGGCCGTACGCCGCAAGAGCTAAGAGACATCTATCAACGCCCTGATCTAGCAGAGAAAAAGCTGCCGGTGCAGCAGACGTTTCTGCTGGCGTTGCTGCATCTGCTCGAAACACCCAGAGTCCTGCTGAACACGTTGCCGGCTCGGCACCGTTCACTTTACTATCGTGATTTATTGGGCTTTTCCCCTCGAGTCCCGCAGCCGGACAGCGTGGCGGTGAGCTTTACGCTGCAAAAAAATTCGGCCCCGTATGTGTTGCCCGCCGGCAGCCTGCTGGATGGCGGCCAGGACAGCGCCGGGAACAGCATCACCTATCAAACTGACGACAGTCTGCTGATCACCGGCCAGCAACTGGAACTACTGTGCTGGACGGCTCCGGTTGGCGAGACGTGGAAACGGTATACCGCCATCGACAGCGCAACTGGCGTTACGCTACCGGCTGAGGGGCAGCGTCTTTTTACTGAAACAGGGGGTGGGACGGATACCAAAGAGAAAGCCCTCGTGCTTTATCTGGGAGTCAGCGGGACGTCTGCGCAGGACACTCTGTCGGTTTATTGGTCTGTGAGCGCCTCATCGGCGCTCGATGTTACTTGGTGGTATTACAATGATAAAGGCGAATGGGCCTCGCTGGATGCTGAGCTGCAGGACGATACGGCGGGTTTGTCCGTCAGCAACCTGTGGCAGGCGCGGCTGCCGGCGGACAGTCAGCCGGGGGGCTGTCTGCCGCAGGGCGACGAACCGCTTGAGGCCGGGTATTATTGGATAAAAGGCACGCTGGCCGACGGAAGCGTCCTGCCGTCAGAAGCAATGCCGAAACTGCAGGCTGTGCTGGCCAGTGCGATGACCGCGACCCTAAATATGGCGCAGGCGATTGATGATAGCCATTTTTCCCAGCCGTTGCCGGCCAACACGATCAGCCAGCTTGTGACGCCGGTTGCCGCCATCAGCGACGTTCGCCAGCCCCTGCCTTCGGTGCGGGGGCAGCCACGGGAAACGGAGGCGGCGATGTTGCAGCGTGCCGCGACCCGGATATCCCACCGGCAACGGGCGGTCACCTGGAGCAATATGCGCAGCTTGCTGATGGAACACTACCCAGAGATTTTTGATGTCCGTTTCCCCGATGTGGACAAACTGAGTCGTCTGCCGGCACCTGAGGTGCAATCGCTGATGGTTATTCCTGACGGCCGTTATGGCGATAACGATGACGCGCTGCGCCCGGCGCTCAGTGACGGAAGGTTGAGCCGGATGGCGCAATGGCTGGCGCAGTACACCTCGCTGTGGGCTGAACCCGAGCTCAAGAACCCGAAATATATCGATGTGACGGCCCGCTATCGGGTGACGTTCGTGGCGGGTATTCATCCTGATTATGGTTATCGTCAGCTCGCGGCACAGTTGCAACGCGACTATATGCCCTGGGCCACCGATCGGCGCCAGGCGGTCACGCCGGGCAATCAGGTGGACTACTACCAACTGCTGGCTACGCTGCAACAGTCACCACTGGTGCAGTCCGTGAACGCGCTAGTCCTCATTCACGACGTTATTGATGAAACGGGCAACCCCACATCGGCGAAAAAACAAAGCACCGTCACCGCCAGGGATGATGAGGTCCTGATTTTGTGCCCGGAAGGAGAGACCCATGTCTAAAGAAAACGCTCTGTTCCCGGAGGTGAAAGACGCGATTGCGTTTGATGCGCTGTGGCAACAGGCTCTCGAGAAAGTCACTGCGCTCAGTGGCGAGATCTGGACGGATACCGGCGATCACGATCCGGGCGTAACCCTGTTACAGTCCGCGATCTGGAACTGTTCTGACCTCAGTTACCGCGCGTCCCTGCCGCTGAACGATCTGCTGACCCGTCAAGACCAGAGCACGTTGTTCCCGGAAGAATTTGGTCCTGAACAGGTGCTCACCTGCAATACGGTGACGACAGATGATTATCGCAGGGCTTTACTGGACTTGCACAGCAGCGATATTGACATACTGGATATCCCCGAGCAGGATTTTTTATTCAGCGATGTCAGCCTGATTAAAGAGCCTGAAGAATGCCGTTTCCATTGGTGGTATAACGCGGAGAAGCGCGAATACAGTTTCCGCAAGCCTTTAGACACCAGTGATACGACGAAACTGACTCTGCGAGGTAATACCTGGCTGTCGGTAATCCCGACTCGTTATACCCAGCTTCTTTCCCCAGAAAACAGGGCGAAGGTGGAACAACACCTGGCTACATTTCTCACGGAGCACCGTAATCTTGGGGAGGTGGTGTCGCACATTACCTGGCTGCAACCGGCGACCTTTAGCCCGCGTATGACGATTGAGCTGGCCGATAACATCAGCGACATCAATCAGGTGGCAGCAAACATCTATCGGGTCACAGACGCGTTTTTGTGCCCAATGGTCGCCCGTTATACCACCGAACAACGGCGTGCGCTCGGTGACGCCGATGACGTCATCTTCGAGGGGCCGAGGTTGCAACACGGCTGGCAGCAAACGGCACCCTCGCAGATTACCTTAGGGGGATACGTCCTCAACCTCGGTCCGCTGGTGAACCTGCTGCTGGCTATCCCCGGCGTGGCCAGCCTGAGCACCTTGTCGGTCGATACCGGCGATGGGCACATTACGGCCGTTACAGGGGACAGTTGGCGCTGGCAGGTGGCTGACGGTTATTACCCCTTGCCGTGGGGGGCGGCGCCGCTGGAGCTGCTGGCGGGTGACGATAGTCCGTTAACCCTGGTGTCGAAAGGCGGTATTCACAACGCGCTGAACAGTGAGGCGATGGCGCGCTACCTGACGCAGGCAGACCTGATTGTCACGACGCCCACGGTGTTACCCGCGGGCCGCTTTCGTGATCAGACGCTTTATATTCCTGTCGGGGAGCGCCTGCCCGAATGCTATGCCTTGCAGCAGCCCGATGCCGTGATTGACGGTCCGACGCGCGCGGTGCATCAGTTTCTGCTGCCTGTCGACCAGCTGCTGGCCGACGGTACGGCAGAGCTAGCGCAGCTGCCGACCTTACTGGCATTTAAAGACCGAGGCGACGCCATTCGGGGGACCCGCTGGCCCTATACGAATGCGATGGTGCAACAGGCTATTCATCAGCCCTACGCGAAAACGCTGGAAGTGATTGCGCAGCAGGATGCGGCTATCCTCACGCAGGGTAAGCAATCTGTTGGGGCCAATTTTGCCCGCGAACTGGATTTTCTTCAGTATCTGCTGGGGTATTTTGGCACCCAGCGGGCCGCCTTGCCGCTGACGCTGGATTTGCCGGATTTTCTGGCGACGCAGCGGGCGTATCTGGCGCAGCAACCCGCCTTGGGCTATGACCGCATCAATATCCGTATTGACCAGGTCTCCGCCCTGCAAAAGCGTATTGCGGCGCGCATCGGTCTCGACAGCATTTGCTTTGTGGATAATCCAGACCTAAGTCAGCTGCCGTTTTACCTGATTGAGCATCGTCAGCTGCTGCCCCAGACCCCGGACAGCACCTTTGACAGTGAACAGACCCCAACAGGGTTTAGCATCGACGAACCTCACGTTACCCTGACGCAGGAGGACAGTGCCGGCAAGGTGGTCCAGGGGCAACTTATCGACCTGATTGCGATTGAAAGGGACAGTCGACTGCATGTCAGCCGGCTGTTGGTTATCGAGACCGAGGGGGACAGTTTTACCGTCAGCACGGAAAACAGTCAGCAACTGCACAACACCCTGTCACGGCTTGAGGCGGCCTGGGCGAGTCACAACCTGCGCTGGCAAAACAGCAATGTCTGGCTGCAGGATATGGATTACCGGCTGAACTATGCTGAGGCTAAACTGCAACCGTCCAATCAACAGCTACGTTTACTGGCGAGCAACACACAAAGCCCATACCCTGCCATGGTCAGCGTCGGTGATGCCATTGTCATACGCCCTGCCGGCCTGCAGTTTTCCCAGCCGGGGGCGAAAGTCTACCGCACTGCTACGGTGGATACGGACTGGCAGCTTGCGGCGACCGTGAAAGAAGTCGACCCGATAGCGGGCACGTTACTTATCGAAAAAGCGGCCAATAGTGAAACAGATTTTCCCTCAGAGGAGGCCAGTTATCGTTACCAGTGGGCGTTTAGCCACGCGAACTATGCGACGACAGACCGGTTTTCATTTGTAGTCAGCGCAGTGCTCAATCGCCGTCTGATAGAGAGCCCCAATATTGTGCCTGAGCAGTTGGTTACCTGGGTACAGGAAAGCATTATGTCGGAGTTCCCTGCCCACGTATCCCTGATTAATCACTGGCTTGATGACGCCACCTTTAAAAACTTTGGGGCGACCTATGCGCGCTGGCAAAACAACGGCATGCCGCTGGGCGATGATGCCTTTGCGCTGATGCAGATGCTGACACTGGGGCATCTCCCTGTTACTCAACTGGACATCGGCCTGATGCGCATCGCCACCGAGGCGCAGCGTGACGAAGTTGTCGGTGATGGCAGCCAGTGGAACGAAGATGTCATCCTTCGAGAAGAGCTGTTTTACGTGCCGCAAGACGTGCCAACCACCCTGTAAAATCATGACGAATCTGGAGAGCAAAATGACGGATAAAACCCCGAAGAACAACGCGGAAACCCCGGTGAATACCCCGACAACCTTAACAGGAACAACGAACACGACACGTGACAGTGTGCCAAAAAGCAGAGTCTTGCCCCAGGTCGCAGCGCTGAAGGCGCGCTTTAAGGCGGGCAGTATTCCGCTGCAGACGGACTTTGCGGATTTGATTGATCTGGCCAATATGGGGCGCCAGGCGGTGGGAGGGGGCGAGGGGCAAACCGGGCCGGCAAATGGGTTTACTCTTTCTATGGGCCGTCTGGAATTAAAACCCAACACGGTGAAAGGGATTTTCGTCGACAACAATGGTGTGGCGGTCATGGTTGATGAACGAAAGGGAATGCAAGTAAGCGCTACCGGTATTGGTGTAAAACTTTACCCCAATTGGGGGCTTGAACACGATAATCAAGGGATTTGGGTCAAAGTAGATAAAAATAAGGGGCTTAAGGTTGATAGTGATGGCGTTGCTATCAAGGTCGAAGCAAATAAGGGGGTGCAAGTTAGTAGCTCCGGTATCAGTGTTATAGCCGGGAATGGCGTCACGGTGAATAGTAGCGGCGTAAACGTAAAACTGGCGAAAGGCGCTAACACTAACGGTGGAGAAGGGCATGGTACAGATGGTGCCACGTTTGGTAGTGGCGGCGGATTAAATTTAACGGCGAATGGATTGTCCGTAGACGCGGGGGATGGTATTCAAATCAATACACGTGGCGTGAGTATCAAGCTTGCCAACAATAGTGGTTTGAGTGCTGATGAGACTAATGGTTTGAAGATAGTGCCTGAACAAACCTTCCATAGAGGTATGGTGATGATGTTTGCTGGCACCACGGCTGAAATACCGATTGGGTGGGCGATTTGTGATGGGCAGAATGGGACGCCAGATTTACGTGATCGATTTATTGTTATGGCAGGGACTAAATATCAAGGGAAGGGGGATGGGACTACAACAACTGGCAATGCAACAGTAACGGGAAGTGTGACAGTTCATGAGACAAAATTAAGTATAAACCAAATCCCCTCGCATTCGCATGACTACATATACAGGAATTATTCGACAAGAAATTATAATGGTAACAGTTGGAGCTCAAATTATGTCAATGGTACAGTTATAGGGCAAACACAAAGTACCGGGGGTGGGCAGGGGCATACACACTCAGCAACTTTAGCAGCAAACCCTCACTCACACACATTCAGTGCTGTCCCCCCTTATTATGCATTAATATTTATCATGAAGAAATAAATGTGTTTTTTTAGAATGATGGATCGACATGCAGTTTTGCCGGGTGTTACAAAGCCAGATTGCTTGATTACGGTGGCGCTATGTATTCGGTGAAAATCATTTTTATCACATTTGCGCTGCAAGTACGAACAATGACATTTGGGGTTTCGCCGAAATGAAAACTATCTAGTCACAGAAAATCCTATTATTCCTCTTGATGCTGATATTTTATCAGGGGGTGGTGCGTTACGGGTGATTTAATATTATCTTTATAACGTTTCGTAAGTGGAGGTTAACTATCGAGGAGTATGACAGCTCTGAGTGTTGCCGCTATGGCATCGCTATCCGGAGTCCCTGCCGATGAGCCACTGCCGGAGGGGTTATCCTTGACCATGCCACAAAGGCGATTGACTGATGACTAGTTTGAGGCTAACGGTCAAGTTGCCAGGTAGGCTGACGCTGAGAATTAACAGGGGCTGCTCATTTAGCATTCTGGTGAAGTAACCCCAGAGTCGCTGTCGCTACAGATAAGAGTTGTGAACCATTTAATTATCTGTTTGGCGATTGGCTCTGGTCTCACTACTTTGGCTTATGCAGTCACTTAATCTCTTCATTTTATCCGGACAATAGGATTTAATTATGACGCATTTTATTGTAGGTAGTGTGCATTTTAAAATAAAAGCGTCTCATCGAATTCTCGGAGAGGAATTATTGTATTCACATGTTCTGAGTGCGGATGTTATCAAAAAAACACTCTCTCAGGTTGTGCAAGAAATCGGTATTGTGGAAGTAATGAAGTCTGATAAGTGGGTGCTTAAATTAGATGACATTCCTGCGGCGCTAATTGACACGTTATTTATCCCTCGACTGAAACAGGCATTTGCAGAACGCCTTGCCCGCGAGAAAGAGTCAACCGTTGGTCATCACGTGGTGACAATGCCGCAATCCGATGAAAGTGAAAGTAACGTATTACTTAGAGCCCATCACCTTGATGACGAAGGGTTATTCCAGTTTGCACTTTGTTGTTTGACTCCTTCGGTATTTAAAACATTGTTAAAAGATAGCCCAGCGTATCAGCTTCAGCGATTGCTGAAGTTGTTACTTGAGGGAACATGGCAATCCCCGAAAATGCTGCCGGTATTTTGGTATGGCCGGGTGACAGCCAGTCGGTTGTCGATAGCCGCTGTATGGTACTTACTCAAAAGCCAACAGGGGCATGATTGGCTGATGAGTCAGCACGCTATCACCGCCAATCAAGTGACGGATTGGGCAAAGGCCATTGCTAGGGGGGAAATTCCACCTGAACAGCTTGCGCTGTTACTGACTGGCAATCGATCTTCCAACAGCACATTGCCCGAGCAACGGGCATATCCCCCATTGTTGGTGATGCGTTGGTTGTTGCCATTATGGCGACAACCCGTCGTGCGCCAGGTGATACAACGCCTGAAAGGCGGGCAAGGTGTACGGCAGATTGATGCTTATCTGAGCCGCTGTTTACAACGGCAGGATGATGCCATGCGGGAGGAACAAGGTGGGCATACCGATCTTCATCAGGCTGCGTTATTGCGAGATCATGCTACGTTGCCACAGAGCGAGGAAATGTCAGCAACATCACGAGGCACGATGTCGTCAAGGAAAAGAGGTTTCCGCTCGCCGAATGAGCCACGTTCGTCGAGTAAGGGTATCAGTAACGCCGGTTTACTCCTGTTGTGGCCGCTTTTGCCTCAGTTATTTTCCCAGTTGGGTCTGTGGGAGGAAGAGCAGTTTGTCAGCGATGCGGCGCAGTGGCAGGCAGTGTACGGTCTTGACATACTGGTTTGGGGGGAAGCTAGCCCGACGGAGGGCCGGTTGACGTTGAATCAGATATTATGTGGGGTGTCTTGCTCAACAGCCGTACCGCCGCCGATACCGCTGAGTCTGTTGCAATTGCAACAGATTGACGACTGGCTGGTCGCTATCGGCCAACAAATTCCCGGTTGGCAAAAATTGAGTCTGACCGACATTCGGCAATTGTTCTTGCAACGGGCAGGTGAGATCGGCATGGAAGGGGCAGTCCCCCAAATCAGTGTATGGCCGGAACCCTATGATTTCTTACTCAGAGACTGGCCGTGGCCAATGACGTTGGCGTCTTTCCCGTGGACTGAACAGCCACTGGCCATCGTCTGGCCGCTAAACGGCTTCACAGGATAAACAGCTGCTACTTTCTCTTTTGATCGGATATCAATATGACGCTTTCTTCCGCTTTTCCACCCGTGTTTATTCCGCAGGGTGATTGCCAGTTATCGATATTGTTTAGTGAGCTGGAGCGTATCGATCTGCTATTACAGTACTATTATTATCTCCATTCACCTCGTCACGAGGTTTTTAACACGTTTCTGCTTTGCGAAGAGGAAGTTGAGGCACGCATCCAACACCCCGTCGGCAGACCTCACTGGGCCGATATCACACAGCCGGTATACCGGGCGGGAAACGGGCATCCATTGTTAGCGGAAGGTTTAACTGACCTGATTAATCGTTTCGAGCTCACCGACTTTGAACGAGACACATTGTTATTGGGATTGCTGCCCCATTTTGACAGCCGCTATTGTGACCTGTTTTCCTGGATCCAGGGGGGCACGCAAAGTCAACTACCCAGTTTTTCATTGGCCCTAACGCTATTTTGCCCTTCAGACTGGGAGGGGAGGGAACAGCAAGCCAGTTTTCTGAATCAGGCGCCGTTAATACGTTGTCAGCTATTAACAATTGAGGAGAACAAAAAAAATCTGGTATGGAATCAAACCCGCTTTATGACCGATAGCAGTGTGTACCATTTTTTACTCGGGCATCATTATTTGGCGCCAGCGTTAGCATCGTGGGCTGAATGGTCCTCCCCTCCAGCGTTGCCCGTTTATCCTGCCGACCTGAAACACGCGTTGGCCGGCGTGTTACTGACTGACGATATTGAGCCGCGCCCCGTGGTGTTGCTGCGCGGCATGCCGGGGAGCGCCAGAGCTCATGCTGTGTCGAGCATTTTTGCCTCTGAAAACCGGCAGACGCTACAGGTTGATATCGATAAGTGCACCGAGAGTGATGACGATGCTCTGTTACTGCATTTAACCTGTCTGATGCGCGAAGCCCGTATGCGCGGAGCGGGCATGGTGATCCGCAACCTGCAGGCACGGATGGAAAAAAGTGCTTCACTGCCGGAGAGGTTATCTGAGCAACTGAACCAGCCGGGATTAAGGATAGTGTGCCTGGTCGAACCCTATGCCCCGCCTTTATGGCTGAAAAAGACGCCCACATTGCAGACAGAGATGCCGGTGTTGACACACGAGGAAAAAACACACCTACTCAGGGATTACCTGCCTGAATGTCGTGCGGCGGATATGGACTTAATCAGTCTAAGCCAGCGCTACACCTTTACCCCGGAAAGTCTGCCGCTTATTGTACAAGAGGCCGAACTGTATCGACAGCAACGCGACCCGGCGGATGTTCTGCAACAGTGTGATATTCGCCTGGCGTTCAATTTACGCACCCAGCAGAATTTTGGCTCGTTAGCGCAACGTATTACGCCGAGGCGGACATTAAACGACTTGTTGGTGTCAGAGAACCTCTTGCAACAACTCCAGGAGATGTTGACGGCCATTCGCTATCGGGAGAAAATCCTGTCTGGGGGTTTTAAGGATAAGGTGGGCTATGGCGTCGGGATTAGCGCGCTGTTCTACGGCGACTCGGGAACCGGGAAAACTATGGCGGCGGAAGTGCTAGCCCATACCCTGGAGGTTGATTTAATCAAGGTTGACCTCTCCACGGTGATCAATAAATACATTGGTGAAACCGAGAAAAACCTCTCCCGTATCTTTAATCTGGCAGAGCAAGACGCCGGTATCTTGTTCTTTGATGAGGCCGATGCCTTATTTGGTAAGCGCAGTGAAACCAAGGATGCCCATGACCGGCATGCCAATATTGAGGTGTCTTATCTGTTACAGCGGCTAGAGAGTTTTCCTGGGTTGGTTATTTTATCCACCAATAACCGCAGTCATCTCGACAGCGCATTTAATCGACGCTTTACCTTTATCACCAGATTTGGTTACCCGGATGAAACGTTGCGGTATAAGATGTGGCTAAAAATATGGCCGAAAAATATCAAAATCTCACCGGACGTTGATTTTGAAAAATTAGCGAAGCGTGCAAGTATTACTGGTGCCAACATCAGGAATATTGCTCTATTAGCCTCCTTCTTTGCCGAAGAAAGTGATAATCGGGAGGTTAATCACAGTCATATCGACGCAGCATTAACCCGCGAGCTTGCCAAAACAGGGCGGCTGGCTATTTAATCCGCCGAATAAGTATCCCATGTCAATAACGCATCATGGACAGTAATGACGTACTATTAATTCATAGGAACAAGCATGTCTAATTATCAAACTCTGGTCGACGTGAATAACGCGATGAATAAGATGCTGCGCGCCTACGTGAATGAGGACGTGGCAATCCGCTTTGATTTACCGGATGTGGATGCCACGCAGTCCGACGCCGCGATAAGCGTGTTCCTTTATGATATCCACGAAGACTTGCAACTGCGTACTGCTGAATCCCGCGGATTTAATGCCGGCGCGGGTCGGTTCTCACACGGTTGGGTCAACGTGAAGTGCAACTACCTAATTACCTATTGGGAATCAAACAGCCCCGCCATGGATGCCAACAACCCGGACAGTCAGCCTGACAACCAGGCCATAAAGGTCATGTCCCAGGTTCTGACGGCGTTGATTAACAACCGCCAGCTAGCCGATATTCCTGGAGCCTATACGCAGGTCATACCGCCCAAAGAAAACCTGAACAGCCTGGGTAACTTCTGGCAATCGCTGGGTAATCGTCCGCGTCTTTCGCTCAACTATTGTGTCACCGTACCGATTAGTTTGAGTGATAATTACGAGGATGTGAGCCCGGTGAAATCCTTGTCTACCATAGTTGAACCAAAAGCGCCTGTTTCTCCACAGGCCATTTCCGACGTATTGCGGGAGCAAGTAATGGTGGCGCTGGGCGGTGATTATGATGCCCGTCTTGCGGTGACGCACGTTAATCTGGATGTCTCGCCGGTTGCCGTTTCAAAAGGGAGTGCGGCTGAAATCAGGGTGGCGCTGCGGGTTTCCGGTATGACACGGACAGATTATCTTGCTCCGATGAACGCTGTTTTTGACGAATGGGAAAAAGATGAGGCTGCAGTGGTCACGCCCGATAGCTACCGTATTTATATAAACACAGTTGATAGAACCGAACTGACGGGAATGTAAAAGGCTGTGACGAGTTAACAGTAGCAAGTCAGCAAAAGTTGCGCTGCTGCTTTTTCATATTTGGCTTTCAGGTGGCTGCGGACAGTATTGCGCGAAATACCGAGTTCCCTGGCGATGGCCCAGATACTCATTCCCCGCTTGTGCATAATACCATTCACTTAAGATGTTTTGAGTGAACGGGATACTGGGTTTTTGAGATTCGAACGGTCCTCTTTTTGGGCCGTTTTCTCTTTTCTGGCAGGATAAATTGCTTCACATTCTCCCGCATTTTCTTCAGCTTCATCGGGAGCGTCCCTGGTTTTCCCAGTGAACACCAGATGAGTTCATCCTGGATCAGTCTCATCGCCATCACGAAGCTTATCCGCAGCGGCGGTACTTTTGCTTCCCGTGCTATCTGACTCATCTCCATTCTGATCAGATTATAGGCCGTCAACAGACCCCAGATTTCCTGGTAAATACCGCTCACTTTCTGGCTGCGCAGCAACGTCGCTGTACTCAACTGGAACTGTTTCAGCTCCCCGTAGCCATTTTCTATGCTCCACCGCTCCTGATACACATAACGCAGCGAGTCTACCGGATACAGCTCCGGCTCGGTCAAAGAGCTGATAAAACCTTTGTAATTGCCTGATTCATCTCCACATTCTATTAGCCGGGCCTGCCAGTATTCAGGCAGCGAGCAGTCCTGTTTTCGGGCCTGCGGTGAGACCTGCATCTCCACCAGATGGTCTCCTTCTCCGAACGTTTCCACTACACGGTACTTCGTGTTTCCCTTCAGGGGAACCAACCAGTGCGCATCGTTCTGTCTGCGTTGCCAGTTAATCAGTAACTCTGCGGATAAATAGCAGCGGTCAAACAGCGTCAGGCTTTTCGCCTGCGGCGATAACTGCTTCGCGTAACTGATTTCGCCGGTATTTGCCGGACCGAATTTCACGTCATGGATCAACCGGCTGCGCAGTGACATCATGGCGCACAGCCTGACCATCGGGTATTCAGTGTGTCTGTCCGGACGATGCTTTATGTACTCAAAATGGTCTGCTAGTTCGGGCGTATCGGGTGTGCGAAAAAGCGTGCCATCAACGGCGAACAGCCGCAGTCCGTGCCAGAGGTCATCCTTATCTTCCTGTTGAGTCCAGTGGCTGGCCGTCAGGGTGAAGAGCTCCTGAAGCGATTCATCGCTCAACCGCTGGCGTGCCTGGGCAAAGGAACTGGCAGCGAGTGTCTCACCTTCCTGCGAACTCAGGACGAGGTCGAGTTTTGTCACAACGTCCGTGATGGAGCGGTTGCGGTACAGGCCCATACCCACAATCAGCCAGACCACGAGTTCTGCAGGGAGTTTATGTTTACGTATACTGGCTTTATTCGTGGAATCAAGAACCTGAGAAATCCACTCAAGGGGGATGGCACGCTGAAAACAGGAAAGTGAAGCGGGTTCAGCCCAGGTCTGGGTATCGTCAAGCCAGGTTGAAAGCATAAAAAAGCCCCATCAGAGAATTGATGAGGCTATTGTCGTCTATCCACCGGATCGTTCAACCGATCATTTTGCTTAACCGATCGGTGTTACGCTTGTGCAGGTCTTTAATTTCCATACGAATTTCAAAAGTGATCATAAGCTCCTCTGTATTCAGAGGAGCAGATTAACCCCTGGATCAATTTTCAACCGATGGGGTGGATCAGTTTTGCACCGTTGGTAACATTTGATGTTGCGGTGATCCTGCTCAACTAGGTTGTTCAGGTGTTTACTTTGCCTGACGGTAATTGTTTTATCATCGGGTTTATCGGCGTTGAGCGTGTCCAGCGCCGCGGCGTTGGCACCACTTTTATCGATAGCGCCATGATGACGAATAGCCTTGCGAAAGAAGCGTAATGCGGCGGCAACGTCCCGTTTGGCGGTCAGCAGAAAGTCGATAGTTTGACCTGCGGCATCCACTGCGCGATACAGATATTTCCACCGGCCTCTTATTTTGATATATGTCTCGTCTATTCGCCCCTGCCGACCTACCATGCGCTTGTATCGACGAAAGGTCTTATCCAGTAATAGCACCAGGCGGATGACTCTGCGGTGAAGCCTGGAATGACGCGCACCATTATCTCTTCTATATTGCGCAGATTTAGGGCATAAGCCAGATACCAAAGGACACACTGAGTATAATATTAACAGGATAATGCAGGCGACAGAAGGCATTTCGGATCAAAGAAGTGGGCAGGTAGTATCACAAAAAACATGTTACCTAAAAACGCCTTAATGCGACATAACCTATAAAAGAGGGTGATGGTGTAACAGTTAAAATTAAAAATTATTTTGAAGTGAGATTCCTTTCTCTCGCTCCTATTGAAGACATCAAAAGTCAAATGAAATTTGATAAATTGGATCCTGGATTTAATATTGTTATAAATAATTGCGAGGAAGTCAGTGAAGTTTAATGTCATATTTACTTTTTAATTATCGTGCCAAACAATAAATTATTCATAATTAATCGTGGGGGGGGGGGGGGTAAAACTAATCTAACCATCGGCATAACTGGATTTAAGTGATGGCTTAATAAAATACATGAAAGCGCTATGATTACTTATAATAACCATGCCAATGATTGTTTTGTTAATGTAATCTATCAGCCAGTCCTGGGTGTTAATTTTAAGGAAAGGAAAGCTGATTTGAGTTTTATTATTAATACAACAATAAATCCTGTTTTTAAGTGGGAGATACACATGAGCAAAATTTCTGGCAGGAATCTACAGTATAACTGCACATGCACTTTTCAGCGAGGAACGTAATGTTTTGGTTGGTGAGGTGAGAATATCACCTCCGATCAGGTGGTCAGTATCAGAGTGCCACTACAATATACCCAGTTGACGCCCCCAGCAGCTGTGGTGGTTTATTGTTTAAATCGTTTTCTTACATAGAATTTACTTGCCATCTCTGCATATCGACCTTTTTCTGGAGATTCATCATGTGTTATGAATATCAGAACAAAAAAGCCCCGTTAGCCAGTCAGGAAGAAGATTTCGAAGAAATAAATGACGACGATACGGGCATGAATTATGAACCATTCTTTTTCACACAAGCCAGTGGCAGTGGGGTAGAACCTAATCTGAATGGGCTACAGCAGAGATTACTGACAGGGTACAAAGCAGATAAATTTGTTGAACTCCAGGAGTTTCGCAAACATGGCTATAACATAGACGAGTTGCGGGTGGATAAGGTGCTGCTGGAAGACTTTATCGAAGAACTCAAGGGGATACCTGAGTTTAGTGACTGGTCTATCACCAGCACGGCCAATGCTCTGATGGGTATGATAGAGAACGTTGAGAAAATGGATGTTAAGGCCCTGAATGGAGAACAGAAGAAGGTAATGCGTCGGACTATCGACCTGTCGCGTCAGGCAACGGATGTCGTCATGATGGCTGCGCTGCACCTGCCACTGGGATACGCTCTGTTGGCTGCGTGGGAGGATCGCGTTGCCTTGAGGGACGACGCGCCAACAGAGGAGGATATTGCTGAGGTGACGGCCAACCTGAAAGCAACAAGGGGGGCGATTAAACAGGCCCGGCTTGCGGCCTTGGAGCTTGATCTCCGGATACCTGATAAAGAAATGCCCTGGCCTACCTTCAAGGAGGATGTATATCGTTTGTACACACGTCTGAACCTACTGGGTGAGGGTAAAGTGAAAATGGTTAAAAAGAAGCTGACACCGGATAAGTCGTTCACGGAAAAGGTGCAGACCATTCCCCCTCGTGCGGTAGATATGGCGAAGGCCGTCGGTTCTGGTACGGTGAAAGGACTTAAAAAACTTCCAACCAATAAGCAAGAGTGGCAGGGAACGATACGCCAGGTGGGTAAACTGTCAAAGCGGGCCGGAACATCATTATGGAATAAAGGGAAGACGGTGCGCCCATCCTTGAATAGCCTGACGGCAAGAATGGGTTGGGCAGTGAAAAATACGAAAAGCCAGACATTGTACGGCACCCAGGAAAAATTTCTGCAGGCGTCTGATGAGGCGGCCGAGTTCCGTGAATCACTGAAGCTGCTGGTCGAGCAGATACATTTCGCCATGTCTGCGTATCTGAAACATGCTCAGGCGCTGGCGGCCACATCACAGGAAGAGGTGGAACAGAGAGTGGCGCTACGCCAGCAGAGACAAGCAGCGATTGATAGGGTGGAGTTGTTGGAGAGAATGCTTGAGGAAAAGGAAGCCAGTGTCCTCAAGGAGATGTATTCGGGACAGGCAGAGAAAATTGTGCCATTTTTAGAAGGGATGAAAAAAGAAATGGACGTTTTCTGGCAGGCTGCGGCCCAGTTGGATAGCCTATTGGAAAACCTGCTTTCACCAATGCCCGAAGAGGAAGAGCCGATCTTCCCGGAAAATAAACACGGGGAATTGATTGAGGCGCTGGGTAAAGTTACGAACGCTCAGAATCGGCTGAAACAAAGGGTAATGAAGGCCACCCTGAAACCTTTTGATGAGTTTTCAGTCGACTGGCGCATTGCACGAGATATTGGGCGCTATTTTTACGCTCGGCGAGAAGTGCTGCTGGAGAACAATACACCGGCATCCATGGCTCAGTTTGACGCGGCCGTTGAGGAAGTCATCTGGACACAGGTAGCGGGTGATTTTCGTAAAACGCGTTCTCCACGGGGTAAACAGATGGCGGTTAGGGCAACCTGGGCGTATCGCGAGGCGATAGCCGGGACGTTACAGCGCAGTAAAACCGTGCAAGAAATCGTCGATGAGCAGGATAATGTGGACACCCAACTGATTAAACTCGGGCAAAAGAGCCTGGTTGGGCGGACCGTTTTTGCTGGCGTTAGCGGGAATGTCGGTCGACTGTTTGTGACCAAGCCGCGCAATGTACTGCTCCCGAACCTGGGGGTCGTGAAGGTGCTGCTCAGCCCTATATCTTTCTGGAACGATTACCGCAAACTGTCGCGGGCGGTGGAGCCGGGGGATGCTTTCTCGTGGGGCAGCTATCGGAAAATGGCGCAGCGAAATGCATTCAGGCAGGCGTTCAGGATGTTGAAATTTGCGTTACCGAGAGTGGCAACAACAGGCATTTCAGGGGTGTTGGCCCTTTGGGCACTGTATCGGGCAGGGATTGGGGATACGTTTAAAAAAGCGCTGACGGAGGGAATAACGGTTATGCCGATAGCTGGGGGGCTGGGGGGGGCGAATAAGCTGGCGGGGGCTGCTTTGGGGAGAGAGTCTAATAAAAGCGACATAGTAATGGCTTCTGATAACGGTGAGATAGTGCAGGAAGGTGTAGGCAAAAATAATATTGCGGATTTCAGCGGCATGGATGCGCATACTACGCAGTATGATAGTGATGAAAATAAACCAAAAAACAGGGGAAAACGGTTTGCTAATCTAGCTAATAAAAGGAAAGGTGAACTAGAAAGATTACGAAAAATAGCCAACAGGCGGAATAATTCTCAACGAAGCAATAGTTCTCTGTCTTCTAATGTAACCCCTCCGTCTCGTTATGTTACATTAGATAAAAAAACTTCTGATGAACCGTACATAAACCTTTCAGAGTCAGAAAAGAAAATCACTTATCTGCATGCCGTAAATGACACATTGAATAAAATAGGAAGTGATAATTCAATCCCCCTACATGCTCGTCAAAATGCGCATAAAGCAAAAATTGGGATGCCAGTTGTTACCCCGGTTGATATAGATGGATTCAAATTGGCTAATACTTTCTTTATACCTGACACCCTTGGTTCTAAGAAAGGGCTTCTTGTTAATTTGAATGCTGAAAAAAAATCTTACATCTATATTGATAAACCCGGTGATATCCCTATGAGCCTGGCTTCTAATTTTAACAATAATAATATAAAAGTGTTTGCTGGCCTAGGTGTGGGCTTTGAATCTACTTATCTAGATGGGAGTGGGATATTATGGGAAGCAACAAAAAGTACAGGTAAAAATTTCAAGGATAAATTCAATAAAGTAAACAACAAATCAATGAATATTTACGATCTTTCAGAGAATCTTGCTGATAGTGCCAAAGAAAAATATGTTAATCAACCCAACATTAATCACAACAAGTATGTTGTGGAAAAAGCAATCTCCGGCTCTAAATTACCAACACCAGACATCAGTGCTTCTCCAACATCTTATTCAATGAGGTATAAATGGGCGTCGCTGAGGGTTTCCCAATACCTGAGATCTGTTGCAAATCCGTTTTCAACATTGGGAGGACAAGTGCAGCTAGTGGTGAGCAGCATAAATAATAATTCTATACAAGACACAGATGAGAAAATAAAAAAGGCGGAATATATCGGGTCTTGGGTTGATTCCACAGTGGGAACGTTCGTTTCTTTCAGCCCCGCCGGTATTGTCCTCAATGTAGGGCAATCCGTAGCTGGGATTACAGCTGATTTGGTAGAAAACAAAACTCCAGACCCATTAGATACGGCAGGTTTGGTTATGAGTTGCTTTCCCGGTGGCAAAATTGCAGCTCGTGTCGGAAAATTTAGCAAGGTTGGGGAAAAAGGAGTGAAATACTTCTTGCGAATTGGAGAAAAAACACTTGATCTGGCTGAACTGGGCAGAAGCATTAAGACAGCCGTAGACACGGGTGAACCACTTGCTATTTACCAAGCATTTTTGGCTAGTGGTATGAGCCTTAAAGATGCATATGATACGACAAAGAATATGTCATCCGAGCTAAAGCTCGGGGAAATGGCATCGCTGGAGAAGCTTGAGGCTATCCACAATAATACCCCAGAATCTTCTCTAAGTTCAACAATGCAAGCGCGCACATTCAGAGTGGGTTCTACAGAAATTGGTGACGGGATGAATATGGAATTGCGAACACATGGTAATATTGAGGGGGCGAGCGTGAGTGAGCCTATTATTGAAACATCTGCTCATCATGATTTAACTGCGGATGAACGAGATTTATCTAAAAATACATTAGAAAAAATAAGGGGATATACTGGTTCTGAGTTTAATGAATATATAAAAAAACCGAATGAAAATTGTGCAAATGCTGCGGTAAAAATGTCTGAAGCATTGAGACATCTTGATTATACAGACGTCAAGGTAGTAGAGCTTGGCATTTGGATTTACGCTGCAAGAGATGGTGCGCCTACTAATCATTATGTCGTTATGGCGAAAAAAGATGGTATAGATATTGTTGTTGATTTGACAGCTGGCCAATTTTCAAAATATGGTTTAAATGGCCCCATTGTTACTACAAAAAATGACTGGACTTATCAATGGCAGCAAGCAATGGCAGATTACCCTAGGGTTTTGGTTAAAATATCACCACTCAATGGAGGTGTTAGCACCTCTCCTTTTAGTTCAAACTCCCCCTACATTGATGCCAAGAAAACCGTACCTGGTGGAGTACTACTACAATCAACAGATTGGTACAAAAAGCCTCATCTGGCTCCTGTTTCTGAACATGTACAACCCTCTTCAGCTTCAACAAGCAGCATAGCTCGCGAAGGGAATGCCCATCAACCTCATACCAATTCAATACAGATAGGTGATATGAGTAAGGTGAACTTAATCTTTCGACGTCCTTCAAACACTGAAACGACGGAACCGGTTACAGAGGAACAACAACCTGCCCCAAAACCAGTACAGTATTCCTACAGAACTCAAGCGGGACAGTCTTATTATGATGTAATGAGGAATTATAAGGACCAAAACTGTTACGCAGATACGCAAAAATTCTACTTGCTAAATAAACATAATATTCCTAAAAACATGACAGATGCTGAAAATCAGCCCCTTCCCGAAGGGACCATATTCGAAATTCCGCCCTTACTGCCCCAGCCGAAAACTGCCGAAGATGACTATGAATGACGATATCTTTGGTCATTCAAGTCCCAGCCGGGTTACCAGTTGCAGCATTACTGGGGGAAATCGACGCGGAAGTGGCCGGTGAGCGCGGCGAAATCAACTTTGCCGTGAACACTCTGGGCTACTCACGTCGCCTCCACGTCTTTGCGGTGCCGAGCCAGGACGCGGAGCACACATATGAGTCTCTGGTGCGGGCCTTGCGCTACTTCGGTGGCGGAGTGAAAACCGTTCTGGTCGATTGATCTTACCCAGCAATAGTGGACACGCGACTAAGTGAGTAAACTCCGAAGCCTGCAAACTGGCCCGGATCTCTGATTTATCCTGGCACCGATATTGGGAAGGGATCAGATCTCTCTGCTGATAACCTGAAGGAGCTGTTGGCAGAATGGCAGCATTACTACAACTGGGAACGTCCTCATAGCGCTCACAACGGTAAAACTCCAATGGAGCGCTACTTTGAACTTGCTGAGAAAACGCCATACTCCGATGCCGTTCACGAAAACTATCAGCCCATGAAGAGCATATACAGGAACAGAATTACAAGCTTGAACTTGAGCTGAGAAAATTGAAACGATGTCTATGAATCACACATTTTAAAAAAGGAAAAGATGTTGTGATTGTGTAATCACATTAATAATTGCACCTTTTTTATATTGAGACAAGATATCACATGTCGAATATAAACCTAAACGTTCTTACTGCCGTTTTCTATTGGTTTACGCCAAAATGCGATGAAATTTTTTCGGTTTGTGCTTCCTGTTTTACCCCATCAATTAAAATGGTTGATGGTTAGAAGCCCCCCCTTACAACGTTAGAGATCGCCCTAACGTAAAGGTGTTGCACCATTGTTTTTTGTATTCCCATCTGGGATTATCCATCCCCAAAGAAAAGGCCATCCTGATATTGGCGTTCTGACAAAGATCTCTTGCTCGCTGAATGTTCATATACATGAGAATGCTGCCGACGCTCAGGTCCGCATAAGCCGGATCGTACCCGCCATTAATGCAATCGAAGAAAACCCATTCTCTGCACTCCGCTTTAAACACCAAATCGTACGCACAAGGCTGCCCATTCATCATCAAAACATGTCCAAACACCATATGCCGAAGCGCACCAAAAACGGCGGACAAGGCCTCCTTTGAAAAACAAGGTAATGACTCCCCCCAGCGTTGTGTGAACAATGTTCGGTAAATATCACAAAGTTCATCATTAGAAAAAGCCTCCACAGACCGACACTCCCCACCTGCCTGAATAAATTTTTGATATGCTTGACGCCGTTTTTTATGCGTCGAATGAGAAAACTCGTGCTTTACCACACAAGTTTTCCTCTTTAACCCCTTCCAGTAAATGCAATTATAAAAATCCCCATCATGATAGGGAGAAAGCTGTTTGGTTCGAAATGGCAGTACAATTCTTCCTCCATTCTTTTTGTAAGGAATAATGATGTCATCAAAAACAAAAGGGTATGGCGTACTGTCGACATAAAGGTGCTTACCTGAGGCATACGTCGCGCATATGATCTCCTCCTTTTTTGTGTACACATGAAATTCCATAGTTACACCCCTCTCACGGAGAAAGTGAATGACATCAGGATGTGAGCACACGCTTCCCCCAAATCTGGAATACACCTCTTTATAAGTATTGAAATCCGACGACTTCCAACCGCTGGTACTCTTCGTCATAATGTCCTGCTGTCATGGGAAGAAAAAAAGGTTCATCGCGTATTAGCGTGAACCAAAAAAGGTATTGTAACATTAGTGTAACGTCAGTCAGTGAAGATTACGTTTTTTGATAAACGGCATCCCCTGATGCTGTCGTTGCCAGAGTAGGCGGCTTCAGACAACTCACCCTTTACTCATGGCCACGCACGTGCTTATAGGGACAGACGGTTCACTGCACCGCCGCTAAAATTCGTTTGGGATCAGTCCGCCACAAAAACCTGTGGAGTCTGAAAGAATTATTACGCTTTGCCGTCGTCTATCTGCTGCGGGACAACTACACCCGCATCAATCCCGGCGCCCTGCCGGGCCTGGGCCATATCCGTAACGAGGATCGGTGGCACCGCTACCTGCATGCCCAGTACCGCCGCGCCTGGAAAGTGCACTTCGCCAAAAAGACCCGTGGCGCCTGGCGCAGCGTGAAATACCTCGGCCGTTATCTGAAGCGCCCGCCAGTGGCGGCTTCCCAGCTCCGGCATTATCGCGGCGGCGCCGTGGTCCATCAGTATTACGTTCACCGAACGCAGCAGCACAAACGCCAGAAGATCAGCCAGGAGGAGATGTTGCAGCGTTACGTCAGCCATATCCCGTCCCGGCATTTTAAGATGGTGCGCTATTACGGTTTTTTGGCCAATCGCAAACGGGGCGCGCTGCTGCCGAAGGTCTACGACGCGCTGGAGATGATGGTACGGGAAAAACCGAAACGGCCCGGGTTCGCGGTGCTGATGAAGGGCTTCCTGGGCACAGATCCGTACCAGTGCATCCTCTGCAAAGGCCGGCTGCGTTTTACCGGCGCCGTAGCGGGGGAGCACGCCACAAAAATGCTCTCTGACAGGCTGCAGCGGATGGCGAAAAAACGATGGCTTCAGACCCCGTTGCTGGATAAGTGCGCCTGAAAAACAGGCTTTAGATTAAAAACCAATCAAAATAGGTATTTTCATACTTAAACCATTGCGATGTCGCACCATCAGAGGATGCAGCGCGCTGCCGTTTATGGTTAGTCACTCTCAAAAAAAGGGATCCAGATTCCTAACCATGGACAGCGCCTATTTCTTTTTTAATAACGCCCAATACAATTCCGTGTTATTTTTTACCATGAGTTTTTTCATTGCATTTCGCTTGTGCGTACTAATGGTTTGCGTGCTGCGATGACTTAATCGCCCAATATCCGTGATCGTTCGCCCACGAAGCCACTCACTCAAAACAAAACTTTCCGCGTGACTAAGACTAATGTGGCGTTGGTCGAACTTCGGCGGAAGCAGTGGTAAAGGTTGCGTCTTTTTGTCACCGACAATTCCATGATGTAAATGTTTTTTCATGGTGTCGCATTGAACACTTCGCTGAATAAAGGTCATGCAGCCGCAACTGGTCCATACCTCATCGCTAAAGATGACAAATCGCCCACCTATTTGACCTTTCCTTTTTTGAGCATCGCGAAAAATCTGCGTTTCATCAGCAAAATAAATATCGATGATGAGCGCATCATCCCCGGACTCACACTCGCACAACGCCTCAAGGCAGTCATACGTCGTGCGTACATTGACCCCCATTGAACTGAGTATCGCTTTTAATCCAACAACCCCAAAAGGTGAATCCCCAATAATCGAAACACACAACTGTCGCTGTGTTTCCATGGCATCCTCTTTTCCATCATGACATGGCGTGACATGTCGAACCTGACCGTTCACTGAGCTCATCACGGCAACCATTAAAGAGACGAAATATATCCAACGATAGAAAATACAACCCACCAAAACAGGACGCAGAACGCGACCATACACAGCCACACGCGCCTTCTGCTGCACCACCGCTCATTCTCAAAACATGTTTTTTCTTTCACGATACGCTCCAGCCATCAGGTACACTGAACTCAGACACTTTTCAATGCTATCTGATAGAGCTGTAACGCCGAATAAACACAGCCAGTTTAAATTGATCTCTGATCTCTTCCCTTTGTTCAGTACCGGCGTAAAGTAGAGTTTTCGGCCTTTCTTCTCCTGAAAAAAGAGGTCATCTGACATGAAAAAGACACGTTATACCGAAGAACAGATCGCATTTGCCCTGAAACAGGCGGAAAC
>NZ_JBGMUT010000020.1:0-28643 GCF_041448735.1 Serratia odorifera
TCTGCGTTTCGCAATCCGTGAAGGCGGCCGTACCGTAGGCGCGGGTGTTGTTGCTAAAGTTATCGCTTAATCGCTGATAACATTTGACGCGACACGCGGTAAAAGGGCATCATTTGATGCCCTTTTTCTACGCTGTGAACTAGAACCTATCTCATCAGCGATTTTGCAGTCATAATCATTGGTGAGATGGGCTCTTAAACCGTATTGACTGAAATACGTCATAGCGTAAACACCGAGTGCTGTTTAGCAGCATCTGATCGGTTTGGTTTGCCTCGCTTTGCGAGGCAAAGTTGTTTGTTCTGAATCATAAGTGACAGGTTGGTTTATGAGTGCGAATACCGAGGCTCAAGGGAGCGGGCGCGGCCTGGAAGCGGTTAAGTGGCTGATTGTCGCCGTTCTGTTGGTTGTGGCTATTGTCGGTAATTATTACTACCGTGATTTCAGCCTGCCATTGCGCGCGCTGGCTGTTGTAGTGGTTATTGCTGTTGCGGGCGCCATTGCCCTGATGACCACCAAAGGCAAAGCTACCGTAGCGTTTGCGCGTGAAGCGCGTACCGAAGTCCGTAAAGTGATTTGGCCAACCCGCCAGGAAACGCTACATACCACGTTGATCGTCGCCGCGGTAACTGCCGTGATGTCACTGATTCTGTGGGGGCTGGATGGCATTCTGGTCCGTTTGGTATCGTTTATTACTGGCCTGAGGTTCTAAAATGTCTGAAGCTCCAAAAAAACGTTGGTACGTCGTTCAGGCGTTTTCCGGTTTTGAAGGTCGCGTTGCACAATCGCTGCGCGAGCACATCAAACTGCATGATATGGAAGAGCTGTTCGGCGAAGTTATGGTGCCTACGGAAGAAGTGGTTGAAATCCGTGGCGGTCAGCGTCGCAAGAGCGAGCGCAAGTTCTTCCCCGGCTATGTGCTGGTGCAGATGGTGATGAACGATGCCAGCTGGCACCTGGTGCGCAGCGTGCCACGCGTGATGGGCTTCATCGGCGGCACTTCCGATCGCCCGGCGCCTATCAGCGACAAAGAAGTCGACGCCATCATGAATCGTCTGCAGCAGGTGGGTGACAAGCCACGGCCGAAAACGCTGTTCGAACCAGGCGAACTGGTGCGTGTCAACGACGGTCCATTCGCCGACTTCAATGGCGTGGTTGAAGAAGTTGACTACGAGAAGAGCCGCCTGAAAGTTTCAGTTTCCATTTTCGGCCGTGCTACGCCGGTGGAACTGGACTTCAGCCAGGTTGAAAAAGGCTGATTGAATAATCAGCAATACAGGCCGAATTGATGCTTGTAAGAGGCGTGAAATTGAACTACAATTTCGCGCCTTTTGTTTTTAGATGCCTTGCTCAGCATGATGAGCGGGGTGAAACACGGGGAGCCTCTTGCGAGGCGATACTACCCAAACGAGGAAATTTACATGGCCAAGAAAGTACAAGCCTACGTTAAGCTGCAAGTTGCAGCTGGTATGGCTAACCCGAGCCCGCCAGTCGGTCCAGCTCTGGGTCAGCAAGGTGTTAACATCATGGAATTCTGTAAGGCGTTCAATGCTAAGACTGACAGCGTTGAAAAAGGCCTGCCGATCCCGGTTGTTATTACCGTTTATTCTGATCGCTCCTTCACTTTCGTTACCAAAACCCCGCCAGCAGCAGTACTGCTGAAGAAAGCGGCTGGTATCAAGTCTGGTTCCGGCAAGCCGAACAAAGACAAAGTTGGTAAAGTGACTCGTGCGCAGGTACGTGAAATCGCAGAAACCAAAGCTGCGGACATGACTGGTTCTGACGTTGAAGCGATGACTCGCTCCATCGAAGGTACTGCTCGTTCCATGGGCCTGGTAGTGGAGGATTAAGAGATGGCTAAGCTGACCAAGCGCATGCGCGTGATCCGTGACAAAGTTGATGCTACTAAACAGTATGACATCACCGAAGCTGTTGCTCTGCTGAAAGAGCTGGCCACCGCTAAATTCGTAGAAAGCGTTGACGTTGCCGTGAACCTCGGCATCGACGCGCGTAAATCTGACCAAAACGTTCGTGGTGCTACCGTTCTGCCACACGGTACCGGTCGTTCAGTTCGCGTTGCCGTATTTGCCCAGGGCCCTAACGCTGAAGCTGCTAAAGCAGCTGGCGCAGAGCTGGTAGGTATGGAAGATCTGGCAGACCAGATCAAGAAAGGCGAAATGAACTTCGACGTGGTTATTGCTTCTCCGGATGCAATGCGCGTTGTTGGCCAACTGGGCCAGGTTCTGGGCCCACGTGGTCTGATGCCAAACCCGAAAGTGGGTACCGTTACTCCGAACGTTGCTGAAGCAGTGAAAAACGCTAAAGCAGGCCAGGTTCGTTACCGTAACGACAAAAACGGCATCATCCATACCACTATCGGTAAGGTTGATTTCGAGTCAGACAAACTGAAAGAAAACCTGGAAGCTCTGCTGGTTGCGCTGAAAAAAGCAAAACCATCTCAGGCTAAAGGTATGTACATCAAGAAAGTTAGCCTCTCCACCACCATGGGTGCTGGCGTTGCTATCGATCAAAGCGGTTTGTCTGCCGCAGCGAACTAATCGTTTAACGATTAATCGCTTTGACTTGGGGCAAATTTTCACCTAGAATCTTATGCCCCAAGGTTTTGCTATAGGCGAATCGTCAATAGCGGGACAACAGAATTTTCGGTTGGAGCCTGGCCTAATCCAGGCCTCCGTCCAAGACCGCAGGTGTATCGAAAGATACTTAATCTTCCTGCGTAGACGGTGACAGAGCCTAAAGAAATTTTTTAATGAATGTCTTTGCTGGATTCTGCTCACCGTGTTAAGCCGCTCGGCATGGCGCTTTTGCAAGGTGCCGAGTGAAGTGAGTTCCGGGGTATTCCCCCGGCTAATCCAGGAGCAAAAAGCTAATGGCATTAAATCTTCAAGACAAACAAGCGATTGTTGCTGAAGTCAACGAAGTAGCCAAAGGCGCGCTGTCTGCGGTTGTTGCGGATTCCCGCGGCGTTACCGTAGATAAAATGACTGAACTGCGTAAAGCAGGTCGTGAAGCTGGCGTTTACATGCGTGTTGTTCGTAACACCCTGATGCGTCGCGTAGTTGAAGGCACTCCATTCGAATGCCTGAAAGACACGTTTGTCGGTCCTACCTTGATTGCATTCTCTAACGAACACCCGGGCGCTGCTGCTCGTCTGTTCAAAGAGTTCGCGAAAGCGAATGCAAAGTTCGAGGTTAAAGCTGCGGCCTTTGAAGGTGAGCTGATCCCTGCGGCACAAATCGACCGCTTGGCAACTCTGCCTACTTACGATGAAGCAATCGCACGCCTGATGGCAACCATGAAAGAAGCCGCTGCCGGCAAATTGGTTCGTACTCTGGCTGCTGTGCGCGATCAGAAAGAAGCTGCATAAGCCGCTCTTTCTTAGCCTTTGCTAACGTATTTACACTATTTCTGAATTTTAGGAACAATTGTTATGTCTATCACTAAAGACCAAATCCTGGAAGCAGTAGCAGCTATGTCCGTAATGGACGTTGTTGAGCTGGTTTCCGCTATGGAAGAAAAATTCGGCGTTTCTGCTGCTGCCGCTGTAGCTGTTGCTGCAGGTCCAGCTGAAGCTGCTGAAGAAAAAACTGAGTTCGACGTTGTACTGTCTGCTGTTGGTGGCAACAAAGTTGCTGTTATCAAAGCAGTACGTGGCGCAACCGGTCTGGGCCTGAAAGAAGCTAAAGACCTGGTAGAATCTGCTCCAGCAGTACTGAAAGAAGGCATCAGCAAAGACGACGCTGAAGCTCTGAAAAAATCTCTGGAAGAAGCTGGTGCTTCTGTTGAAGTTAAATAAGTTTAACTTCTCAGAGTACAGTCTGGCTTAACAGACTGATGGCTGGTGACTTTTTGGTCACCAGCCTTTTTGCGCTGTAGGGCGTCAGTAGAGTTTCACACTGTTTGGCTACTGGCTAACCCCAATATTTTTTTCTATCGACGACTTAATATACTGTCCTTCCTGCCGCAGCCGAATCTGCCGCACAGCACAATGAAATGATTTAAGAGTGATAGAAACAGGTATTGCGGAAAGTGTTCCCGCTTTCCGGTCGACAAAATGGTGTTGCATGAACTGTCCTATTCGGACGGACAGAGTGGGTCACTGATCAGCGAGCTGAGGAACCCTATGGTTTACTCCTATACCGAGAAAAAACGCATTCGTAAGGATTTTGGTAAACGTCCACAAGTTCTGGACATACCATATCTCCTTTCTATCCAGCTTGACTCGTTCCAGAAGTTTATCGAGCAAGACCCAGAAGGGCAGTACGGCCTTGAAGCCGCATTCCGTTCTGTATTCCCAATCCAGAGCTACAGTGGCAATTCGGAGCTGCAATACGTTAGCTACCGTCTTGGTGAGCCGGTGTTCGACGTCAAAGAGTGCCAGATTCGTGGTGTGACGTTCTCTGCACCGCTGCGCGTCAAACTGCGCCTGGTAATCTACGAGCGAGAAGCACCGGAAGGTACGGTTAAAGACATCAAGGAACAAGAAGTCTATATGGGCGAAATTCCGCTCATGACCGACAACGGTACCTTTGTGATCAACGGTACTGAGAGGGTTATCGTATCTCAGCTGCACCGCAGCCCTGGCGTGTTCTTCGACAGCGATAAGGGTAAAACCCACTCATCGGGCAAGGTGCTGTATAACGCACGTATTATCCCTTACCGTGGTTCCTGGCTGGATTTCGAGTTTGACCCGAAAGACAACCTGTTCGTGCGTATTGACCGTCGCCGCAAACTGCCTGCGACCATCATTCTGCGCGCGCTGAACTACACCACCGAGCAGATCCTGGATCTGTTCTTTGAAAAGATTACGTTCGAGATTCGTGATAACAAGCTGCAGATGGAGCTGGTTCCAGAGCGTCTGCGTGGTGAGACCGCTTCGTTTGATATCGAAGCCAACGGCAAGATCTACGTAGAGAAAGGCCGTCGCATCACCGCTCGTCATATCCGTCAGCTTGAAAAAGACGAAATCCAGAGCATTGAAGTACCGGTTGAGTACATCGCGGGCAAGGTTGTCGCGAAGGACTACATCGATACCAATACCGGCGAACTGATCTGTAGCGCCAACATGGAGCTGTCGCTGGATCTGTTGGCCAAACTGAGCCAGTCAGGCCACAAGCGTATTGAAACGCTGTTCACCAACGATCTGGACCACGGTGCGTACATTTCTGAAACCGTACGCGTCGACCCGACTAACGATCGTCTGAGCGCGCTGGTAGAAATCTACCGCATGATGCGTCCTGGTGAGCCGCCAACGCGCGAAGCCGCTGAAAGCCTGTTCGAGAACCTGTTCTTCTCGGAAGACCGCTACGATCTGTCTGCGGTTGGCCGTATGAAGTTCAACCGTTCCCTGCTGCGCGACGAGATCGAAGGTTCGGGTATCCTGAGCAAAGACGACATCATTGAAGTGATGAAGAAGCTCATCGATATCCGTAACGGCAAAGGCGAAGTGGATGATATCGACCACCTCGGCAACCGTCGTATCCGTTCCGTTGGCGAAATGGCAGAGAACCAGTTCCGCGTAGGTCTGGTTCGTGTTGAGCGTGCGGTTAAAGAGCGTCTGTCACTGGGCGATCTGGATACCCTGATGCCTCAGGACATGATCAACGCCAAGCCGATTTCGGCGGCGGTGAAAGAGTTCTTCGGCTCCAGCCAGCTGTCTCAGTTTATGGACCAGAACAACCCGTTGTCAGAGATCACGCACAAGCGTCGTATCTCCGCATTGGGCCCAGGCGGTCTGACCCGTGAACGTGCCGGCTTCGAAGTGCGAGACGTACACCCGACTCACTACGGTCGCGTATGTCCAATCGAAACGCCGGAAGGTCCGAACATCGGTCTGATCAACTCCTTGTCCGTGTACGCACAGACCAACGAGTATGGCTTCCTGGAAACCCCGTACCGCCGCGTGCGTGACGGCGTGGTTACCGATGAAATCAACTACCTGTCTGCCATTGAAGAAGGCAACTTCGTTATCGCCCAGGCGAACTCCAACCTGGATGAAGAAGGCCGCTTCGTGGAAGACCTGGTCACCTGTCGTAGCAAGGGCGAATCAAGCCTGTTCAGCCGCGACCAGGTTGACTATATGGACGTATCGACCCAGCAGGTTGTCTCCGTTGGTGCTTCACTGATTCCGTTCCTGGAACACGATGACGCCAACCGTGCATTGATGGGTGCGAACATGCAACGTCAGGCGGTTCCTACCCTGCGTGCTGACAAGCCGCTGGTTGGTACCGGTATGGAACGTGCCGTCGCCGTTGACTCCGGCGTTACCGCCGTAGCCAAGCGTGGCGGTGTGATCCAGTACGTGGACGCTTCCCGTATCGTTATCAAGGTTAACGAAGACGAGATGTACCCGGGCGAAGCAGGTATCGATATTTATAACCTGACCAAGTACACCCGTTCCAACCAGAACACCTGCATCAACCAGATGCCGTGTGTCAACCTGGGTGAGCCAATCGAGCGCGGCGACGTGCTGGCAGATGGCCCGTCCACCGATCTGGGTGAACTGGCACTGGGTCAGAACATGCGCGTCGCGTTCATGCCGTGGAACGGCTACAACTTCGAAGACTCCATCTTGGTCTCCGAGCGCGTGGTACAGGAAGATCGCTTCACTACCATCCATATTCAGGAACTGGCGTGCGTGTCTCGCGATACCAAGCTGGGGCCGGAAGAGATCACTGCCGACATCCCTAACGTAGGTGAAGCAGCGCTCTCCAAACTGGATGAGTCCGGTATCGTGTATATCGGTGCTGAAGTGACCGGTGGTGACATTCTGGTTGGTAAGGTAACGCCGAAGGGTGAAACCCAGCTGACGCCAGAAGAGAAACTGCTGCGCGCGATCTTCGGTGAGAAAGCGTCTGACGTTAAAGACTCTTCTCTGCGTGTACCAAACGGCGTTTCCGGTACGGTTATCGACGTGCAGGTCTTCACCCGCGATGGCGTGGAAAAAGACAAGCGTGCGTTGGAAATCGAAGAGATGCAGCTGAAGCAGGCGAAGAAAGACCTGACTGAAGAACTGCAAATCCTGGAAGCCGGTCTGTTTGCACGTATCCATGCGGTGCTGGTTGCCGGCGGCGTTGAAGCTGAGAAGCTTGCCAAGCTGCCACGCGATCGCTGGCTGGAACTGGGCCTGACCGACGAAGACAAGCAAAACCAGCTGGAACAGCTGGCAGAGCAGTACGACGAACTGAAATCCGACTTCGAGAAGAAGCTGGAAGCCAAGCGTCGCAAGATCACTCAAGGCGACGATCTGGCACCTGGCGTGCTGAAAATCGTCAAGGTGTATCTGGCGGTCAAACGTCAGATCCAACCGGGTGACAAGATGGCAGGTCGCCACGGTAACAAGGGTGTTATCTCCAAGATCAACCCGATCGAAGATATGCCTTACGATGAAAACGGCACGCCGGTTGACATCGTACTGAACCCGCTGGGCGTACCATCACGTATGAACATCGGTCAGATCCTGGAAACCCACCTGGGTATGGCTGCCAAAGGCATCGGTGAGAAAATCAACCAGATGCTCAAGCAGCAGCAGGAAGTGGCCAAACTGCGTGAGTTCATCCAGAAAGCGTACGATCTGGGTGATGACGTTTGCCAGAAAGTTGACCTGAACACCTTCAGCGATGACGAAGTATTGCGTCTGGCCGAGAACCTGAAAAAAGGTATGCCAATCGCAACGCCAGTGTTCGATGGTGCGAAAGAAACTGAAATCAAGCAACTGCTGGAAATGGGTGGTATCCCGACTTCTGGTCAGATTACGCTGTTCGATGGCCGTACCGGTGAGCAGTTCGAGCGCCAGGTTACCGTTGGCTATATGTACATGCTGAAACTGAACCACTTGGTTGACGATAAAATGCACGCCCGTTCAACCGGCTCTTACAGCTTGGTTACTCAGCAGCCGCTGGGTGGTAAAGCGCAGTTCGGTGGTCAACGCTTCGGTGAGATGGAAGTGTGGGCGCTGGAAGCATATGGCGCGGCTTACACCCTGCAGGAAATGCTTACCGTTAAGTCGGATGACGTTAACGGGCGTACCAAGATGTACAAAAACATCGTGGATGGCGATCACCGCATGGAACCAGGCATGCCGGAGTCCTTCAACGTACTGTTGAAAGAAATCCGCTCGCTCGGTATCAACATCGAACTGGAAGACGAGTAATCGTCGTTCCGGCTCTGGCTCCCGGCCTTAGGGAGCCAGAGGGTGGTTGTTCAGGTCACACGGGTACCCACGACGGTTGTGGGTACCCAACAGGTTTAACTCCGACAGGAGCCAATCCGTGAAAGACTTATTGAAGTTTCTGAAAGCGCAAACTAAGACCGAAGAGTTTGATGCGATCAAGATTGCTCTGGCATCGCCAGACATGATCCGTTCGTGGTCGTTCGGTGAAGTTAAGAAGCCGGAAACCATTAACTACCGTACGTTCAAACCAGAACGTGACGGCCTTTTCTGCGCCCGTATCTTTGGGCCGGTAAAAGACTACGAGTGCCTGTGCGGCAAGTACAAGCGCTTGAAGCACCGTGGCGTGATCTGCGAGAAGTGCGGCGTTGAAGTGACCCAGACCAAAGTGCGTCGTGAGCGCATGGGCCACATCGAACTGGCTTCCCCGACTGCGCACATCTGGTTCCTGAAATCACTGCCATCGCGCATCGGTTTGCTGCTGGATATGCCACTGCGTGACATCGAACGCGTACTGTACTTCGAATCCTATGTGGTGATTGAAGGCGGTATGACCAACCTCGAGCGCCGTCAGATCCTGACTGAAGAGCAGTATCTGGACGCGCTGGAAGAGTTTGGTGACGAGTTCGACGCTAAAATGGGTGCCGAAGCCATCCAGGCCCTGTTGAAAAACATGGATCTGGAAGCCGAATGCGAACTGCTGCGTGAAGAGCTGAACGAAACCAACTCCGAAACCAAACGCAAGAAGCTGACCAAGCGTATCAAGCTGCTGGAAGCGTTCGTTCAGTCTGGTAACAAGCCAGAGTGGATGATCCTGACCGTGCTGCCGGTACTGCCGCCGGATCTGCGTCCACTGGTTCCGTTGGATGGTGGCCGTTTCGCGACCTCGGATCTGAACGATCTGTATCGCCGCGTCATCAACCGTAACAACCGTTTGAAACGCCTGCTGGATCTGGCTGCGCCTGACATCATCGTGCGCAACGAAAAGCGTATGCTGCAAGAAGCGGTAGACGCCCTGCTGGATAACGGCCGTCGCGGTCGTGCGATCACCGGTTCCAACAAGCGTCCTCTGAAATCTTTGGCCGACATGATCAAAGGTAAGCAGGGGCGTTTCCGTCAGAACCTGTTGGGTAAGCGCGTCGACTACTCCGGTCGTTCGGTTATCACCGTCGGTCCATACCTGCGTCTGCACCAGTGTGGCCTGCCGAAGAAAATGGCGTTGGAGCTGTTCAAACCGTTCATCTACGGCAAGTTGGAACTGCGTGGCCTGGCCACCACCATCAAAGCCGCCAAGAAAATGGTTGAGCGCGAAGAAGCCGTCGTTTGGGATATCCTGGACGAAGTCATCCGCGAACACCCGGTACTGCTGAACCGTGCACCAACGCTGCACCGTTTGGGTATCCAGGCATTCGAGCCGGTACTGATCGAAGGCAAGGCCATCCAGCTGCACCCGCTGGTTTGTGCGGCATACAACGCCGACTTCGATGGTGACCAGATGGCCGTTCACGTACCGCTGACGCTGGAAGCCCAGTTGGAAGCGCGTGCGTTGATGATGTCGACCAACAACATCCTGTCTCCAGCGAACGGCGAGCCAATCATCGTTCCTTCTCAGGACGTTGTATTGGGTCTGTACTACATGACTCGCGACTGTGTTAACGCCAAGGGCGAAGGCATGGTGCTGAGCGGCCCGAAAGAAGCCGAGCGTATTTACCGCGCTGGCCTGGCCTCTCTGCATGCGCGCGTCAAAGTGCGTATCACCGAAGAGATCAAGAACACCGAAGGCGAGTCTGTACACCAGACTTCGATCATCGACACCACCATTGGTCGAGCCATCCTGTGGATGATCGTACCAAAAGGTCTGCCGTATTCGATCGTTAACCAGCCTTTGGGTAAGAAAGCGATCTCCAAGATGCTGAACACCTGTTACCGCATCATGGGTCTGAAGCCGACCGTTATCTTTGCTGACCAGATCATGTACACCGGTTTTGCCTACGCTGCCCGTTCCGGCGCATCCGTTGGTATCGATGACATGGTTATCCCGGCGAAAAAAGCCGAGATCATCGAAGAAGCGGAAACCGAAGTTGCCGAAATCCAGGAGCAGTTCCAGTCTGGTCTGGTAACCGCGGGCGAACGCTACAACAAGGTGATCGATATCTGGGCTGCGGCTAACGAACGCGTTGCCAAGGCGATGATGGAAAACCTGTCGGTAGAAGACGTGGTTAACCGTGACGGTGAAGTGGAACAGCAGGTTTCCTTCAACAGCATCTTTATGATGGCCGACTCCGGTGCACGTGGTTCCGCCGCTCAGATTCGTCAGTTGGCCGGTATGCGTGGCCTGATGGCGAAACCGGACGGCTCGATCATTGAAACGCCAATCACCGCGAACTTCCGTGAAGGTCTGAACGTACTCCAGTACTTCATCTCCACGCACGGTGCGCGTAAAGGCTTGGCGGATACCGCACTGAAAACGGCAAACTCCGGTTATCTGACCCGTCGTCTGGTAGACGTCGCGCAGGATCTGGTTGTCACCGAAGACGACTGTGGCACTCACAACGGCATCCTGATGACTCCGGTTATCGAAGGTGGCGATGTGAAAGAGCCGCTGCGTGAACGCGTTCTGGGTCGTGTAACGGCAGAAGATGTGCTCAAGCCGGGTACGGCAGACATCCTGGTGCCGCGTAACACCCTGCTGAACGAGAAGACCTGTGACCTGTTGGAAGAGAACTCTGTCGACAGCGTTAAAGTCCGTTCCGTGGTGAGCTGTGAAACCGACTTCGGCGTGTGCGCCAACTGCTATGGTCGTGACCTGGCACGTGGCCACATCATCAACAAAGGTGAAGCCATCGGCGTTATCGCGGCACAGTCCATCGGTGAGCCGGGTACCCAGCTGACGATGCGTACGTTCCACATCGGTGGTGCGGCATCTCGTGCGGCTGCCGAATCCAGCATTCAGGTGAAAAACAAGGGTAGCATCAAGCTGAGCAATGCCAAGTTCGTGATGAACGCGGCCGGCAAGCTGGTGATCACCTCGCGTAACACCGAGCTGAAGCTGATCGACGAATTCGGTCGTACCAAGGAAAGCTACAAGGTGCCTTACGGTGCCGTGATGGGCAAAGGTGACGGTGCAGAAGTTAATGGCGGCGAAACCGTTGCTAACTGGGATCCGCACACCATGCCGGTAATCAGTGAAGTGAGCGGTTTCATTCGCTTCGCCGATATGGTTGACGGCCAGACCATTACTCGCCAGACCGACGAACTGACCGGTTTGTCTTCCCTGGTGGTACTGGATAGTGCAGAGCGTACCGGTAGCGGTAAAGATCTGCGTCCGGCGCTGAAGATTGTTGACGCCAAAGGCGACGACGTACTGATCCCAGGCACCGATATGGCTGCCCAGTACTTCCTGCCAGGCAAGGCAATTGTACAGCTGGAAGACGGCATTCAGATCGGTGCGGGTGATACCCTGGCGCGTATTCCACAGGAATCCGGCGGTACCAAGGATATTACCGGTGGTCTGCCACGCGTTGCGGATCTGTTCGAAGCACGTCGTCCGAAAGAGCCGGCAATCCTGGCTGAAATCAGCGGGATTATCTCGTTCGGTAAAGAGACCAAAGGCAAACGTCGCCTGGTGATCACGCCGCTGGATGGCAGCGATGCCTACGAAGAGATGATTCCGAAATGGCGTCAGCTCAACGTGTTCGAAGGCGAACGTGTGGAACGCGGCGACGTGGTATCCGATGGTCCAGAGTCACCGCACGACATTCTGCGTCTGCGTGGTGTGCATGCGGTTACCCGCTACATCACCAACGAAGTGCAGGAAGTTTACCGTCTGCAAGGCGTTAAGATTAACGATAAACACATTGAAGTTATCGTTCGTCAGATGTTGCGTAAAGGCACCATCGTCAACGCTGGTGGCACCGAGTTCCTGGAAGGCGAACAGGCTGAAGTGTCTCGCGTCAAGATTGCCAACCGTCAGCTTGCTGCCGAAGGCAAAATCGAAGCGACCTTTACACGTGACCTGCTGGGTATCACCAAGGCTTCCTTGGCGACCGAGTCGTTCATCTCTGCCGCATCGTTCCAGGAAACGACGCGCGTTCTCACCGAAGCGGCCGTGGCCGGTAAACGTGATGAACTGCGTGGCCTGAAAGAAAACGTCATCGTTGGCCGCCTGATCCCGGCGGGTACCGGTTACGCTTATCATCAGGACCGTATGCGTCGTCGTGCCCTGGGTGAAACCCCGGTTGCACCACAGGTGAGCGCGGAAGAAGCGTCGGCCAACCTGGCTGAACTGCTGAATGCCGGCAACCTGGGCGGTAACGACGACCAATAAGTCATCGCTATCCCTGGCTGCACATTAAGCAGTAAATGACCAAAGCCCTGGCTATCCTAGCCGGGGCTTTTTGTTGTACAGTGCTGTAAAGTTAAAATAACGGGATAGGCATGGACACCTCAACAACGGTCAGCGTCGCTGCTCCAGCGGATCGCGATATACCCACACAAAACCAGTTAATTAGCCACTCGCCGGCGCGGGCACGTCGCGCGGCCTGGGGGAGCTTCGTCGGCGCGGTGGTCGACTGGTACGATTTTTTACTGTACGGAATAGTTGCCGCTCTGGTTTTCAACACCGAATTCTTTCCTCAGATAAGCCCGACGATGGGTACGCTGGCAGCGTTTGGCACCTTCGGCGTCGGTTTCCTGTTTCGTCCATTAGGCGGCATGGTATTTGGTCATTTCGGTGACAAGCTGGGCCGCAAACGCATGTTGATGATCACCGTCTGGATGATGGGGATTTCCACGGCATTGATTGGCCTGCTGCCGTCGTTTGACGCGATCGGCTGGTGGGCGCCGGTGCTACTGGTGACGCTGCGCGCGATACAGGGTTTTGCCGTCGGCGGAGAGTGGGGCGGGGCGGCCTTGCTGGCGGTAGAAAGTGCACCGAAAAAGAAAAAGGCTTTGTATAGCAGCGGTGTGCAGATTGGTTTTGGCGTCGGGTTACTATTGGCTACCGGCTCGGTATCGCTGGTAAGCCAGTTCACTTCGGACGCGGCGTTTATCAGTTGGGGTTGGCGCTTGCCGTTTATCTTCAGCCTGGTGCTGGTCGCTATCGCCTGGTGGATCCGCAACGGCATGGATGAGTCACAGGAGTTCGAGGCCAATAAAACCTTGCACGACAGGGCGGAAAAAATACGCCGTTTCCCGATTTTTGAAGCCTTGCGCCAGAATCCCAAAGCCTTCTTGCTGATTATCGCCCTGCGTTTTGGCGAATTGTTGACGATGTATATCGTGACGGCTTTTGCCATGAACTACTCCACCACTCATCTTGGCCTGTCACGCGATATCTTTCTCAATATCGGCTTGCTGGTGGGGGCGGTCAGCTGCGTATCGATCCCGTGTTTTGCTTACCTGGCCGATCGCTTTGGCCGGCGGCGGATATACGTTACCGGGGCGTTAATCGGTGTCGTCAGCGCGATACCGTTTTTCATGGCGTTAGAGAGCCGCAATACCCTGTTGATCGTTTTCTTCGCCATCATGCTCGGCAATATGGCCCATGACATGCTGGTCAGCGTGCAACAGCCGATGTTTACCGAACTGTTCGGTACCGCCTACCGTTACAGCGGCGCAGGGGTTGGTTATCAGGTCGCCAGCGTGGTCGGCGGCGGTTTTACACCGTTTATCGCCGTGTTGCTGGTGCAGTTTATGGGCGGTTCCTGGCACCTGGTGGCGGCCTATTTGGCTATGGGCTGTCTGCTTTCGGCCATTGTCGGGATGAGAATGAAGCCGCAGGTAGCAGAGTAACGGTTCTCGTTCCGCGAGCGATGTGCGCCTGCTGATTTGCGGTCAGCGGAAGATAGACTCTGGTGCGCGTTGCGCCCGGCGTGGGCGGGGTACCCCGGTTGGCTTCGGGAATGATAGCCAACGGCGTCACTATAACGCCGCTGGTTTTTGATGCCAGCACGGTTTGAACAGGTTGCGCGGCGTTTCCAGTTACTTTGCTGGCCGCGCTGCAAACGTTGCGGCTTATTGCGTGACGCGTCCCAGGAAACTATCCCAATCCTTCCATACCGGTTGTAAACCGGCATCGCCGATCGCCTGCGCCACCTGCTGGGGCGAACGCCCGTCATGTGGTTCAAACTGCTCCAGTTCCGGTGCTACGTCATCGGCATAACCCCCTGGCTGGGTTTTCGAACCGGCGCTGACGCTATTGATTGCCAGCGGGATCACATGATCGCGGAAGTGGGGTGATTCGCGCGTCGACAGCGACAGTTCAACGTCGGGAGCAAACAGCCGGAATGCGCATATCAATTGCACCAGTTGCGCCTCGCTCATCAGCGATGCCGGTTCGATGCCGCCGGCACAGGGCCGCAGCCGCGGGAAGGAGATCGAATAACGGCTCTGCCAGTACGTCTGTTGCAGGTAAAACAGGTGTTCCGCCAGCATGTAGCAATCGGTCCGCCAACTGTTGGACAGACCGATGAGCGCACCGAGGCCGATCTTGTCGATCCCGGCCCGGCCAAGCCGATCCGGCGTTGCCAGCCGCCAATGGAAATCCTGTTTCTGCCCGCGCAGATGGTGCTGCAAATAGGTCGCCGGGTGGTAGGTTTCCTGATAAACCAGTACGCCATCCAGGCCCAGCGTTTTCAGTTCGGCATAATCCTCCTGCGACATCGGCTGTACCTCCATCATCAGCGAGCTGAAACGGGAGCGAATGTGCGGCAGGTGGCGGCGGAAATACGCCATGCCGACCCGAGTTTGATGCTCACCGGTGACCAGCAGCAGGTGTTCGAATCCCAGCGCCTTGATTGCCGTGCACTCCTGCTCGATTTCAGCGGCATCCAGAGTTTTTCGCTTAATGCGGTTACTCATCGAAAAGCCGCAATAAGTACAATCATTGGCGCACAGGTTGGACAAATATAGCGGTACGTAAAAACTCACCACGTTGCCGAAGCGTTGACGAGTCAGCTGCTGGGCGCGCTGTGCCAGCGGCTCCAGATAACCGGCTGCGGCCGGTGAAATCAGCGCCATAAAATCGTCACGCGTCAGTTTTTCAGCATTGAGCGCGCGTTCGACGTCATGTGCAGTTTTACTATTGATGCGCAGGGTGATGTCGTCCCAATCCAGCTGTTGCCAGCGTTGACTGAAATCCTGAGTCATGGTCGCGCCTCCTCACTCTGGCTAAGAAACGCCGTCAGCGGGCTTGAGGCTACTGCACTGCGCTGGCGGCTGCCCAAACCGGCCTGGCGCGCCAGTTCGCCAGCTTCAAGCGCCAAACGGAATGCGTGCGCCATTTGCAGCGGATCGCGCGCCACGGCGATGGCGGTATTGACCAATACCGCATCCGCCCCCAGCTCAATGGCTTCCAGCGCATGGCTTGGCGCACCAATGCCGGCGTCCACCACCACCGGCACATTGGCTTGTTCAATGATGATCTCCAGAAAATCGCGGGTACGCAGTCCACGGTTGGAACCAATCGGCGCCCCCAGCGGCATCACCGCAGCGCAGCCGGCTTCTTCCAACCGCTTGCACAACACCGGATCGGCACCGCAGTAAGGCAGGACGACAAACCCCTCTTTGACCAGGGTTTCCGCCGCCTTCAGCGTTTCTATCGGATCTGGCAGCAGGTATTTCACATCCGGATGAATTTCGAGTTTTACCCAGTGGGTTCCCAGCGCCTCACGCGCCAGGCGAGCGGCAAATACCGCTTCCGCCGCGGTTTTGGCGCCGGAAGTGTTGGGCAACAGACGTACGCCAAGCCGTTGCAGCGGCGCCAGAATGGCATCGTTACCGCCGTGCAGATCAACGCGCTTCATAGCCATGGTCACCAACTGCGAGCCGGAAGCCTGCAGCGCGTCGAGCATCAAGGCCGGGGTGGCGAATTTGCCGGTGCCGGTAAATAAACGCGAGGTAAAGTGGGTATCGGCGATTTGCAGCATATCAGCCTCCGGCAATCGCTTGAAAAAGCAGGATGTCATCACCGTCTTGCACCCAATGGCTGTCCCATTCGGCACGCGGGATAATGGTTTGATTAATCGCCAGTGCGGTACCCGGCTGGTGGCGGTCGAGCTGTTCCAGCAACGCGCTGACGCTGAGGGGCTGCGCCAGTTCCAGCGGACTGTCGTTGAGCAGAATCTTCATTGCTGCCCTCCGCATATCGGGCAGCTACGCGCCTTGCTGAGTTGCAAGGTGCTCCAGCTGTGCTGCTTGCCGTCGAACAGCCGCAGTTTGCCGCTGAGCGCGGAAGGCATGCCTGCCAGCAGCTTGATCGCTTCCAGCGCCTGCAAGGTACCGATTACCCCTACCACCGGGCCAAGCACGCCGGCGGTACGGCAGTTACGCTGTGGCTCGGCATGTTCGGGGTATAGGCAGGCATAACATCCCTGGCTATAGGGCGGTTCGATAACCAGTAACTGGCCACTGAATCCAACCGCACTGCCGCTGATTAACGGCTTGCCGGCGGTGACGCAGGCCTGATTCACCGCGTGACGCGTTGTCATATTGTCGCTGCAATCCAGCACCAGATCGGCGCGGCGCACGGCAGCGGCCAGTTCTTCGCCGTGTAGACGCTGTTCCAGCGCGATCGACTCAACCAGCGGGTTCAACGCTTGCAGGTGGCGCTGCGCCAAACGCGCTTTGCCTTGCGGCACATCGGCGCTGCGATAGAGGATCTGCCGCTGCAGGTTGGTCAGGTGCAGCTTGTCGTCGTCGGCCAGCAACAGCGTGCCGACGCCGGCGGCAGCCAGATACAATGCGGCGGGCGAGCCGAGCCCGCCCAGGCCGACGATCAGCACGCTGGCGCGCTTGATGCTTTCCTGGCCTTGTGGGCCGATGTCTTCCAGCAACAGCTGTCGGCTGTAGCGTAAGAACTCCCGATCGTTAAGAGACGGAGAATTAAGCATGGTGTTACTCCTTGCCTTCGATCAACCGTAGCAGTTCGGCGGTGGCGGCACGCCAGTCCGCAGCCTGGGTGATGGCGCTGACCACGGCGATGCTGCCTACGCCGCATGCCAATACCGCCGGCACGCGATCGATGCCAATCCCGCCGATAGCCACCGTCGGGTAGTCAGCCAGCCCGGCGACGTGGCGCTTTAGCTCGGTCAGCCCCTGCGGTGCGGAGGGCATATCTTTGGTCTGGGTCGGGAAAATGTGCCCGAGCGCGATATAGGACGGCTTGACCGCCTTGGCGCGCGCCAGTTCGGCATCATCGTGGGTTGAAACTCCCAGGCGTAGTCCGGCCTGATGAATCGCCGCCAAATCGCTGTCGTCCAGATCTTCCTGTCCCAGGTGCACGCCATAAGCCCGGTGTTTGATTGCCAGACGCCAGTAGTCGTTAATGAACACCCGTGCCTGATAACGCTTGCCCAGAGCGATGGCGGTGGCGATATCAGCCTCAACTTGCTCTTCAGGTAAGTCTTTGATTCTCAGCTGAATGGTGGTGACGCCTGCCGCCAGCAGTCGTTCGATCCAGACGACGCTGTCGACCACCGGGTATAACCCGAGGCGATGCGGCGTCGCCGGAAAAGGCATGGTGATATCAGCCATTGTTGTCCTCCTGCAAGGCGCTTGCGCTGTGGTACAACTCACTGCCGCGCGAGCGAAATTCGGCGGACATTTTCTCCATGCCGGAGAGCACTTCAATCGGTTTGCCAGCTTGCTGTTCGGCGGCTTTATCTTGCGCGGCGGCGTAGTCGCGTACTTCCTGCGAAATTTTCATCGAGCAGAATTTCGGCCCGCACATCGAGCAGAAATGGGCGATTTTGCCGGATTCCTGCGGCAGGGTTTCGTCGTGGTAGGCACGGGCAGTGGCCGGATCCAACGCCAGGTTGAACTGATCTTCCCAACGGAATTCAAAGCGCGCCTTCGACATGGCGTTATCGCGGATTTGCGCGCCCGGATGGCCTTTGGCCAGATCGGCGGCGTGTGCGGCAATCTTGTAGGTGATCAGGCCCTGTTTAACGTCTTCCTTGTTGGGCAGACCCAGGTGCTCTTTCGGCGTGACGTAACACAGCATGGCGCAACCGAACCAGCCAATCATCGCCGCGCCGATACCGGAGGTGAAGTGGTCATAACCCGGCGCGATATCGGTGGTCAACGGCCCCAGGGTATAAAACGGCGCTTCGTGGCAGTGCTCGAGCTCTTCGGTCATATTGCGGCGGATCATCTGCATCGGCACGTGTCCCGGGCCTTCGATCATGACTTGCACATCGTATTCCCAGGCAATTTTGGTCAACTCACCCAGGGTGTGCAGTTCAGCAAACTGCGCTTCGTCATTGGCATCCTGAATCGACCCTGGGCGCAAGCCATCACCCAGTGACAGGGAAACGTCGTAGGCGGCGCAGATTTCGCAGATTTCACGGAAGTGCTGGTACAGGAAGTTTTCCTGATGGTGGGACAGACACCACTTGGCCATGATCGAGCCGCCGCGCGACACAATGCCGGTCAGGCGTTTGGCGGTCATCGGCACGTAGCGCAGTAAAACGCCGGCGTGAATGGTGAAGTAATCCACCCCTTGTTCGGCCTGCTCCAGCAGGGTGTCGCGGAACATTTCCCAGGTCAGGTTTTCTGCGACGCCGTTCACTTTTTCCAGCGCCTGGTAAATCGGTACCGTGCCGATCGGCACCGGGCTGTTGCGCAGGATCCACTCGCGGGTTTCGTGGATGTAGCGGCCGGTGGAAAGATCCATCACGGTATCGGCGCCCCAGCGGGTTGACCACACCAGCTTTTCCACTTCTTCTTCAATGGAGGAGGTAACCGCCGAGTTGCCGATATTGGCATTCACCTTGACCAGGAAATTGCGGCCAATGATCATTGGCTCGGATTCCGGGTGGTTGATGTTGGCCGGAATGATGGCACGGCCGGCGGCCACTTCTTGCCGTACGAACTCCGGCGTAATGTTTTCCGGCAGGTTGGCGCCCCAGCTTTGACCTGGGTGCTGCTGGCGCAAAACTTCACCGCGGATGCGCTCGCGCCCCATGTTTTCGCGGATGGCGATAAACTCCATTTCCGGCGTGACGATACCGGCACGCGCATAGTGCAATTGGGTGACGCATTTGCCCGGCAGGGCCTTGCGTGGTTGCGGCAGATGTTCAAAGCGCAGGTGATCCAATCCTTCATCTGCCAGACGTTGCTGGGTGAAACCGGAGCTGACGCCGTTCAGCGTTTCAGTATCATGGCGTTCGTCAATCCAGCCGGCACGCAGTTTGTTCAGTCCACGATGTACGTCCAACTGCGCTTGCGGATCGCCGTAGGGGCCGGCGGTGTCATACACCGGGATGGCTTCATTCTGTTCATACTGCGGCTGTTGTTTGCTGCCGCCGATCAGCGTCGGGCTGAGCTGGATTTCGCGCATTGGCACCTGCAGATCCGGTCGCGAGCCTTCGAGGTAAATGCGGCGAGAATTGGGGAAGGCGACGCCTTGCAGATTGTCGATAAACTGCTGCGCTTCTTCACGTTGTTCTTTACGAGGACGGTTTTTGTTCACATTAGACATAGCAAATTCCTACAAGTCGGGTGAGTTGGGAAAATTGCTTGTCTGGAGCTCGGAGGGAGTAACGATGTTAGCCGATCGGCAGGCGATTGCTGAATATTGGCTGCCTGCCGGCGGTGATTGATTACTCTTGTTCCCTTCGCGGGTATTAACCCGATCAGGTTCCGCGGATCCCGAATTAACGGTCTCAGCCTGGCCGACTTTTAAAAAAAGCGCGACGCTAGGCACTCCGACAAGAGCCCCCAGTATAGAAGGGCGTTTAAAAACTACAAGCCTCACGCGCATATTTCAGGATGGAGTGCGTGAGGCCAGCGGTTATTGTGCTGCCGCGCCAGGGCAGCAAGAAAAATCAGGCTGGATGGGACAGCGTTTTGTTACTGGCCGGGTCGGGGTTGTCCTGCTGCCAGGTCTCCGCCGCCAGCAGGATCAGACGATCCTCCAGCGCAAAGCGAGCGGCCAGCACTTCACCGATGTCTGACAGCGCCTGATGAAACTCCAGGCACAGATCCTGGTCGATCTCGATATCGGAATAGCGATCGTGAAACGCCATCACCTGCTCGGTGTTGATCCATAATTTGGGATAGATCTGGGTGGCCAGCGCCATTTTTGGGCTACCTGCGCCTTCCACTTGTTTGATAATTCTGTCATAGATATGAAAATGCCCTGCGGAGAGATAGTCCACCAGATTATGGCAAAAGTTCTCCAACGCTTTTTCATTCAGCGGCGTATGCTTTTCTTTGTTCGGTTTGATCCCTACGAGGGTGCAGTAGGCGACGAGTAACTGCTTGCGCGCCTCAAGCCATTGATCAACTAATTCATTACTACCACCAACGCGCTGAGTCAGGCTTTCCAAGTGGTTGAGCATTTTTGACTCCGTAAGTAAGAAAAAGTAACGGTAAGTTATGAAAATGTAACAAGACCGATTTCTAGAGTGCCAGTGAAGCTGAGGTTGTGCAACAACGATATGGAACTTGCATTAACGGGTAACGAATATGGCTGGTGGATAGTCAGCCATGAAAGCAAACTTTGGTTACCAAACGGTGAATTGCCGTTTGGGACTGCCGACGCGCTCGGGTTGCGCGGCCGTTCGGGGCGACAGATTGGCGAGTGGGAGGGGGCGCCGGTGTGGCTGGTGCGCCAGCCGATGCCGCAGGAGATGGGGTCGGTGCGGCAACTGCTCGATCTCGATCGCGGGTTGTTCCAGCTAGCCGGGCGTGGCGTTCAACTGGCCGATTTTTACCGCTCGCATCAGTTCTGCGGTTACTGTGGCCACCAAATGCACCTGAGCCGTACCGAAAGCGCCTGCCTGTGCGATAACTGCCGCGAACGCTATTATCCGCAAATCGCACCCTGCGTGATTGTCGCCATCCGTCGTGATGACGAAATCCTGCTGGCGCAACACGTTCGTCACCGTGGCGGTATTCATACCGTGTTGGCCGGATTTGTTGAAGTGGGCGAAACCCTCGAGCAGGCGGCAGCGCGTGAAGTGATGGAGGAAAGCAACATTCACATCAAGAATCTGCGTTACGTCACCTCACAGCCGTGGCCATTTCCGCATTCCCTGATGATGGCGTTTATGGCGGATTATGACAGCGGCGAGCTGCGCCACGATCCCAAGGAGCTGTTGCACGCCGGTTGGTATCGCTACGATCGGCTGCCGCTGTTGCCGCCGCCAGGCACCGTAGCGCGGCGTTTAATCGAGGACACCGTGGCCCTGTGCCGCGCGCAATGATGCGCTCGCGCGATGATGCCAGTGGCACGTCACGCTGGCTCCCTACGGACTGTGCCGCATCGCCGCGACCAGGCGGTTCACCGGGCATGGATCGGCCGTCGTGATGCATCTTCAATTATTTTGGGTATACAATAGCGGCAGATGAATAAGGGAGCCCGATAAATGAATGAGTTGAAAAACGATCGATACCTGCGCGCGCTGCTGCGCCAGCCGGTGGACGTCACCCCCGTATGGATGATGCGCCAGGCCGGTCGTTATTTACCGGAGTACAAGGCAACACGCGCTCAGGCCGGTGATTTTATGTCGCTGTGCAAAAATGCCGAGCTGGCCTGCGAGGTGACGTTACAGCCGCTGCGCCGTTATCCGCTTGACGCGGCGATCCTGTTCTCCGACATTCTGACCATCCCTGATGCCATGGGGCTCGGGCTCTACTTTGAAACCGGCGAAGGTCCGCGTTTCTCGTCGCCGATTACCTGCCGCGCCGAGGTAGAAAAACTGCCGTTGTTCGATCCGGAAGACGAACTGGGTTATGTGATGAACGCGGTACGCACCATTCGCCGTGAACTGAAGGGGCAGGTACCGCTGATTGGTTTCTCCGGAAGTCCGTGGACGCTGGCGACCTATATGGTCGAAGGCGGCAGCAGCAAGGCGTTTACCAAGCTGAAGAAAATGATGTATGCCGAGCCGCAGACGCTGCATCTGCTGTTGGATAAACTGGCGGATAGCGTCATTTTGTATCTCAACGCCCAAATCAGGGCCGGTGCGCAGTCGGTGATGGTATTCGATACCTGGGGTGGCGTACTGACCGGTCGCGATTATGCCGAGTTTTCACTCAATTACATGCATAAGATCGTTGACGGCCTGATCCGTGAGCATGACGGCAGGCGGGTGCCGGTGACGCTGTTTACCAAAGGCGGCGGCCAGTGGCTGGAAGCGATGGCGGCGACCGGCTGCGATGCGCTGGGCCTCGATTGGACCTGCGATATTGCCGATGCGCGCCGCCGGGTTGGCAATAAAGTTGCGCTGCAGGGCAACATGGATCCTTCCATGCTTTATGCTGCACCGCAACGCATCGAACAGGAAGTGGAAACTATCCTGGCTGGCTTCGGCCACGGCGAGGGGCATGTGTTTAACCTGGGGCACGGTATTCATCAGGACGTCCCGCCGGAAAACGCCGGCGTGTTCGTTGACGCTGTGCATGCGCTGTCGGCCAGGTATCACCGTTAACCTGATTCAAGGGGAGGGGCAGTGATTGATACGCAGGCTTTGCGCGCCGAGCAGCTGCAGCGCGCTTCCGACGTTATCCGCACGGATGATTTTATTGTCGATCCGCCGGCCTTTATCGCCGGCTGTGACGTTGGCTTCGAGCAGGAAGGCGCGGTAACGCGCGCCGCTATCGCCATCCTGCGTTATCCCTCACTGGCGCTGGTGGAATATCAAATCGCCCGCGTTGCCACCACCATGCCTTACATCCCCGGCTTTCTCTCGTTTCGCGAATACCCGGCATTACTGGCGGCCTGGCAACAGTTGCAGCAGAAACCCGACCTGATCTTTGTCGACGGGCACGGTATTTCGCATCCGCGCCGGTTAGGGGTCGCCAGCCACTTTGGCCTGCTGGTGGACGTACCGACCATTGGCGTGGCGAAAAAACGCCTGTGCGGTACGTTTGAGCCGCTGGAGGATGTGCAGGGAGCTCTGGAGCCGCTGCTCGACAAGGGCGAGCAGCTCGGTTGGGTATGGCGCAGCAAGGCACGTTGCAACCCGTTGTTTATCGCCACCGGCCATCGCGTCAGCGCCGATAGCGCGCTGGCCTGGGTAAAACGTTGCATGGCGGGTTACCGTTTGCCGGAGCCGACACGCTGGGCCGATGCCATCGCCTCGCGCCGCCCGGCCTTCCAGCGCTGGCTGGCCGCGCATCCAGAGGTGTCGCCATGAGCGATTTCGGGTACACTGCGCCGCAGATAACGCGTAAGAGAGTAGACAATGCTACGTAACCCGATTCATTTACGTCTGGAAAAGCTTGAAAGCTGGCAACATTTGACCTTTATGGCTAGTCTGTGCGAGCGTATGTACCCGAATTACCAGATGTTCTGCCTGCAAACCGAGTTTGGCGATCCGGCGATTTATCGTCGTATTCTGGATTTGGTGTGGGAAACGCTGGTAGTGAAAGACGCCAAGGTCAACTTCGATAGTCAGCTTGAGAAGTTGGAACAGGCGATTCCTTCGGCAGAAGATTACGATCTTTACGGCGTTTACCCGGCGATCGATGCCTGTATCGCATTAGGGGAACTGATTCATTCGCGGCTCAGCGGGGAGACGTTGGAGCACGCCGTCGCCATCAGCGAAACCTCAATTCGCACCGTGGCGATGTTGGAAATGACCCAGGCCGGGAAAGAAATGACCGATGAAGAACTGAAGGTGATGCCGGCAGTTGAGGAGGAATGGGACATCCAATGGGAAATTTTCCGCCTGTTGGCAGCCTGCGAGGAGCGCGATGTAGACCTGATCAAAGGGCTGCGATCCGACCTTCGCGAGGCTGGTGTGAGTAACATCGGGATAAATTTAACGCAATAAGGCAAGAAAACGTGATTTAACGCCTGATTTGTCATGCCTTAAGGCTTCACATCCGCACCCTGTCTGGTCTACATTTGGGGGGCGTAAAAAAAGTGGCTATCGGTGCGTGTATGCAGGAGAGTGCTGTCAATCGGCATATCCGTCGCACTCGATGCTTTGCAAACGATAAACACACTGTAAGGATAACTTATGAACAAGACTCAACTGATTGATGTAATCGCAGACAAGGCTGACCTTTCCAAAGCACAGGCTAAACTGGCTCTGGAATCTACCCTGGCTGCCATTACCGAGTCTCTGAAAGAAGGTGATGCAGTACAATTGGTTGGTTTCGGTACTTTCAAAGTAAACCATCGTGCAGAGCGCACTGGCCGCAACCCACAAACTGGTAAAGAAATCAAAATCGCAGCCGCTAACGTACCTGCGTTCGTTTCTGGCAAAGCACTGAAAGACGCTGTTAAGTAAGACCGCGTGTTGGTGAAAAGATTAAACAGGGGGGCTTTGAAGCCCCTTTTGTTTGTCCGACGGGCGCTCATTGTCATCGGCGTTGCCGCTGGCCTGGGCGCCTGCAGTTGGCATCAGGATCCTCCCAGCTTTACCGCCAGCGGCTATGTGGCCGATCAAGGGGCGATTCGCCTGTGGCGTAAAGATGACGATCGGCAGCACCCGCAGGTGCTGATGACCGTTTACAGCCCTTATCGCGGGATAGGCACCGTAACCACCCACTATGAATACCAGAACGGCGAGCTACGACAGATCAAACGTGTCGACGCCGACGGTAATAAAGACTCGATCCAACTGCGCTTCGCCGATGACGGCACGGTAAGCTTTATGCAGCGCCAGCTTGCCACGCGACGTGAACAGTTATCCAGTGATGATATTGCGCGCTACAAATACCAGGCGCGACGCGTGCTGGAGTTAAGTAACGCATTGCGTGCCGGCAAGGTGCAATTGCTGCAGGGGCGTTGGCAGCAGGGCACGGTGCAAACCTGTGCGGGAGAACGGATCAATCCGGGGCTGAATAGCTCGTCGAACGCCTGGATTGAACGGCGTGCGCAAAACAGCAGTGGGCCATTGAGTATTGCCTGGCTTGAAGCACCGGAAGGGCGTGAGCTATTGCTGGTGGCTAACGAAGACTTCTGCAACTGGGAACCGAAGGAAAGCTCGCTGTAGGCATCGAGCGCAGCTCGGTGTGCAGGAGGGCTGGAAAGTTGAGGATAGGGCGCAGCGGACTACGCCCTACCGGCAGCCGGGTTACTTGCCGCGTGCGATAGCGCGGTAACCAATGTCCTTACGGCAGAAACTGCCCGGCCATTGAATGCCTTCCGCCAATTGATAAGCGCGCTGCTGTGCCTGGGCAACCGTTGCGCCCAGTGCGGTTACGCATAATACGCGCCCACCGCTGGTCACTACCTCATCGCCTGCCATTTGCGTACCGGCGTGGAACACTTTACCGTCAGCGCTGGCCTGCTGCGGCAATCCCTGGATCACGTCACCGGTGCGGTAATCGGCAGGATAACCGCCGGCCGCCAGCACCACGCCCAGCGCAGGGCGATCGTCCCACTCGGAGGTTTTCTGATCCAGTTTGCCCTCGGCGCCCGCCAGGCATAGCTCGACCAGATCGGAACGCAGGCGCAACATGATGGGTTGCGTTTCCGGATCGCCGAAGCGGCAGTTGAATTCAATCACCTTTGGCTGACCATCGGCAGAAATCATCAGCCCGGCATACAGAAAGCCGACATAGGTATTGCCTTCCGCCGCCATGCCACGCACCGTTGGCCAGATAACCTGCTCCATCACGCGTTGGTGGATCTGGTCGGTCACCACCGGTGCGGGAGAGTAAGCGCCCATACCGCCGGTATTCGGGCCGCTGTCGCCATCACCGACGCGTTTGTGATCCTGACTGGTGGCCATCGGCACCACGTGCTCACCGTCGACCATAACGATAAAACTGGCTTCCTCACCATCCAGAAACTCTTCCACCACGATGCGGTGGCCAGCATTACCGAACGCATTGCCAGCCAGCATGTCCTGAACTGCGGCTTCGGCTTCCTGCAATGTCATGGCGACAATAACGCCTTTACCCGCGGCCAGGCCGTCGGCCTTGATGACGATCGGTGCACCTTTGCTGCGCACGTAGGCCAGCGCCGGCTCGACTTCGGTAAAGTTCTGGTATTCCGCACTGGGAATGCGATGGCGCGCCAGAAAATCCTTGGTAAAGGCCTTGGAGCCTTCCAACTGGGCGGCGGCTTGCGTCGGGCCGAAGATCTTCAGGCCGGCGGCCTGGAATGCGTCCACAACGCCGATCACCAGTGGGGCTTCAGGACCGACAATGGTCAGCCCGATATCGTTGTCTTGTGCAAAGGCTAACAGTGCTGGGATATCCGTCGCGGAGATAGCGACGTTTTCCAGGTTTGCTTCCAGCGCAGTGCCGGCATTGCCCGGCGCGACATACACTTTCTCTGCCAGCGGTGACTGAGCGGCTTTCCAGGCCAGGGCGTGTTCCCGCCCGCCGTTGCCAATAATTAGAATATTCATCAGGTGCTCCACGAACGGCGTGCGCAGCGGTGCGCACGCAATGAAAGAGAATTAATGGCGGAAATGACGCATGTCAGTGAAGATCATGGCAATACCGTGTTCATTGGCGGCGGCAATCACTTCATCATCGCGAATTGAACCACCTGGCTGGATGACACAGGTAATGCCAACCGCCGCTGCCGCGTCAATGCCGTCACGGAACGGGAAGAAGGCGTCAGACGCCATGGCGGAGCCTTTCACTTCCAGCCCTTCATCGGCGGCTTTGATACCGGCGATTTTCGCGGAGTAAACGCGGCTCATTTGGCCTGCGCCGATACCGATGGTCATATTGTCGCGGGCATAAACGATGGCGTTGGATTTGACGAATTTAGCCACCTTCCAGCAGAACAGCGCATCACGCAGTTCCTGTGCCGAAGGCTGACGTTCTGTCACTACGCGCAGATCGTCTTCGCTAACCATGCCCAAATCGCGGTCCTGTACCAGTAAACCGCCGTTGACGCGTTTGAAATCCAGGCCGGCGACGCGTTGCTGCCACTGGCCACAGGCCAGTACGCGCACGTTTTGTTTGCCTGCCAGCAGGCTGCGCGCTTCTTCACTGATGGCTGGCGCGATAATCACTTCCACAAACTGGCGGCTGATGATCGCCTGCGCGGTGGCGGCATCCAGCTCGCGGTTGAAGGCAATAATGCCGCCGAACGCTGAGGTTGGATCGGTTTGGTAGGCCCGCTCATAGGCGGACAGCGTGCTCTCGCCGATGGCCACGCCGCACGGGTTGGCGTGCTTGACGATCACACAGGCCGGTTCGGCAAATTCCTTGACGCATTCCAGTGCGGCGTCGGTATCGGCAATGTTGTTGTAAGACAGCGCTTTGCCTTGCAACTGAGTGGCGGTAGCGACCGATGCTTCGTGCAGGTTCTCTTCTATATAGAAGGCGGCCTGCTGGTGGCTGTTTTCGCCGTAACGCATATCCTGCTTCTTCACGTAGTTCAGATTCAGCGTACGCGGGAAGCGGCCGGCAGGTTGTTCGGTATCACCGTGGTAGGCCGGCACCAATGCACCAAAGTAATTGGCGATCATGCTGTCATAAGCCGCGGTATGCTCAAAGGCCTTGATCGCCAGGTTAAAGCGGGTGCTGTACAGCAGAGAACCGGCGTTGTTGTCCAGCTCGGTAATGATGGCGGCGTAGTCGCTGCTCTTTACGACGATGGCAACGTCTTTGTGGTTCTTGGCCGCCGAGCGCACCATGGTTGGGCCGCCGATATCGATGTTCTCGACGGCGTCTTCCAGTGAGCAGTCCGGGCGCGCTACCGTTTGGGCAAATGGATACAGATTGACGACCACCATATCGATCGGCTGGATGGCATGTTGGGCCATGATCTCATCGTCCTGCCCGCGACGTCCCAGAATGCCGCCATGGATCTTGGGGTGTAGGGTTTTGACTCGTCCGTCCATCATTTCCGGGAAGCCGGTATAGTCGGAAACTTCGGTAACAGGCAGACCGGCATCGGCCAGCAGGCGGGCGGTGCCGCCAGTGGAGAGCAGTTCAACGCCGCGGCTTACCAACGCGTTGGCAAATTCAACGATACCGGCTTTGTCAGAAACGCTGAGCAGCGCCCGGCGGATTGGACGAGGTTGTTGCATGGTTTTATCCCTTGGCTTTTTGAGTCGCAATAATAAGAGCGTTACGTGAATCTCTACCTTTTGCCTCTATTTAGCGTCTATATAGAGAACGGCAGGAACAGATTCAGCTAACGCCCCCGTAAAAGGGGACCGTTTCATCGTCGGGAATTGTAGCGAAAACGTTTGCGCGGCGCTCGTAAATTTTCCCCTCAAATGGCTTCTGTGGATAAGTTTGTGCAAAACAGGGTATAAAGCCGTGTTTTGCTGTGGAATGCAGCAAACGATCGATTTTGTTGAAAATACCTGTTGCGGCCTGCGCTGAACTCCCTATAATGCGCCTCCATCGACACGGCGCAAGTGATTCACTTCACAACGCGGCCGGGACGAAAGAGAAAAAATCCTGAAAAAACGGGTTGACTCTGAAAGAGGAAAGCGTATTATACGCCACCTCGAGTTAACAAGCTTCGGCGCGTAACTCACTGCTCTTTAACAATTTATCAGACAATCTGTGTGGG
>NZ_JBGMUT010000021.1:0-25781 GCF_041448735.1 Serratia odorifera
TCTGCGTTTCGCAATCCGTGAAGGCGGCCGTACCGTAGGCGCGGGTGTTGTTGCTAAAGTTATCGCTTAATCGCTGACGACTTTTCGACACCAATAAAAAGGGCACTTCGGTGCCCTTTTTTTATACAAATTGGTTAAATCTTAATTGAAATAAAAAGCATTCCCATTTAGACTTGATGCATTGGTTAAGAAGTGAGTCTCCTATGTACGTATGTCTGTGTAATGCCGTGACTGATAAAGCCATTCGCAAAGTGGTTCGCCAGCACAACCCTCATACCATGAAGCAACTGCGTGATTTAGTGCCAATTGGTACCGATTGTGGGAAATGCATTCGTCAGGCAAGACAAATTATGGTGGAGGAACGCGCAACCATTATTCATATGCATGAAGTTGCCTAACAAAAGGTAAGGTTATTTTTTGACTCTTGGCATACAGGTTCTACACTTTTAGAACTGGTCAGGAGGATTACCCTATGAAAGGCGATAAAAAGATCATTGCGCATCTCAACAAACTGCTTGGTAACGAGCTGGTTGCCATCAATCAATATTTCCTGCACGCCCGTATGTTCAAGAATTGGGGTCTAATGCGCCTCAACGATAAGGAATATCACGAGTCGATCGACGAGATGAAACATGCCGATCGTTACATTGAACGCATATTATTCCTTGAAGGGCTCCCCAATCTGCAAGACCTCGGCAAACTGAATATTGGCGAAGACATTGAAGAAATGCTGCGCTCAGATCTCGATCTTGAGCTGCAAGGCGCCAGAGATTTGCGTGAAGGTATCGCCTATGCTGATTCCATCCATGACTATGTCAGCCGCGATTTGATGATTGAAATTCTGGCCGACGAAGAACAACACATCGACTGGCTGGAGACCGAACTGGACCTGATTCAGCGGTTGGGTATCCAGAACTATGCCCAGGCGCAGGTACTGGAGCGCAAAGACTGATTTACCGCGTTTCCTCTCTGCCGGAAACCGATTACTGCCGGCAGGGCAGGGGACAGCGATTGCTGAATATCCCCATGAGAGTCCCCATCTTTTTCTCTTGGCGCCAACGTCTGATACCTCATCTCGATTAAATTTGTCGATATCCTGAGCATAATTTCATCTGTGCCTTGCTTATGCGCGCATTTTGCGTATAATGCGCGGGCTTACCTAATCTTGGTAAGCCTGATTTTAGCGAATCAGTCGATAGGCAAGCTCTTTCTGCCCTTCGAACAATACTCCCGATATGGGGGTTATATGTTGACGATTACACTCCCCCATCAATCGAAATGGGTGTGAGGAGTAATTATTTACGTTTATAAATAATTGGAGCTCTGGTCTCATGCAGAACCAAAGAATCCGTATCCGCCTGAAAGCGTTTGATCATCGTCTGATCGATCAATCAACCGCGGAAATCGTCGAGACTGCTAAGCGCACTGGTGCGCAAGTCCGTGGTCCGATCCCGCTGCCAACTCGCAAAGAGCGCTTTACCGTTCTGATCTCTCCGCACGTCAACAAAGATGCGCGTGATCAGTACGAGATTCGCACTCACAAGCGTCTGGTTGACATCGTTGAGCCAACCGAGAAAACCGTTGATGCTCTGATGCGTCTGGATCTGGCTGCCGGTGTAGACGTGCAGATCAGCCTGGGTTAATCAGGTCATTGAGCGATTGAGAGGTTGAAACAATGATTGGTTTAGTCGGTAAAAAAGTGGGTATGACCCGTATCTTCACTGAAGATGGCGTTTCTATCCCAGTAACCGTAATCGAAATTGAAGCGAACCGCGTTACTCAGGTCAAAGACCTGGACAACGACGGGTACCGTGCCATCCAGGTCACTACCGGTAGCAAAAAAGCGAACCGTGTGACCAAACCGGAAGCGGGCCATTTCGCTAAAGCTGGCGTTGAAGCTGGCCGTGGTCTGTGGGAATTCCGCCTTGAAGAAGGTCAAGAGTTCGCTGCAGGTCAGGAAATCAGCGTAGAAATCTTCGCTGACGTTAAAAAAGTCGACGTTACCGGTACTTCTAAAGGTAAAGGTTTTGCTGGCACTGTAAAGCGCTGGAACTTCCGTACCCAAGACGCTACCCACGGTAACTCCTTGTCTCACCGCGTTCCGGGTTCTATCGGTCAGAACCAGACTCCGGGCAAAGTGTTCAAAGGCAAGAAAATGGCTGGCCACCTGGGTGACGAGCGTGTAACCGTTCAAAGCCTGGACGTAGTACGTGTTGACGCTGAGCGCAACCTGCTGCTGGTTAAGGGTGCTGTACCGGGCGCAACCGGTGGCAACCTGATCGTTAAACCAGCTGTGAAGGCGTAAGGGGATAGCAATGGAATTAGTATTGAAAGACGCGCAAAGCGCGCTGACTGTTTCCGAAACTACCTTCGGTCGTGATTTCAACGAAGCGCTGGTACACCAGGTTGTTGTTGCTTATGCAGCAGGTGCCCGTCAAGGTACCCGTGCTCAGAAGACCCGTGCTGAAGTAACTGGTTCCGGTAAAAAACCGTGGCGCCAGAAAGGTACCGGCCGTGCGCGTTCAGGTTCTGTAAAGAGCCCGATCTGGCGTTCCGGTGGTGTAACCTTCGCTGCCAAGCCACAAGACCACAGTCAGAAAGTTAACAAAAAGATGTACCGCGGCGCGCTGAAAAGCATCCTGTCCGAACTGGTACGTCAAGATCGTCTGATCGTTGTCGAGAAGTTCTCTGTAGAAGCGCCTAAAACCAAGCTGCTGGCACAGAAACTGAAAGATATGGCCCTGGAAGACGTGCTGATTGTAACCGGCGAAGTCGACGAGAATCTGTTCCTGGCCGCTCGCAACCTGTACAAGGTTGACGTGCGCGACGTAGCAGGTATCGATCCAGTTAGCCTGATCGCCTTCGACAAAGTGGTTATGACTGCTGATGCTGTGAAGCAAGTTGAGGAGATGCTGGCATGATCCGTGAAGAACGTTTGCTGAAAGTGCTGCGTGCACCGCACGTATCTGAAAAAGCATCCGCTGCGATGGAAAAAAGCAACACCATCGTTCTCAAAGTTGCCAAAGACGCGACCAAAGCAGAAATCAAAGCTGCAGTGCAGAAACTGTTTGAAGTCGAAGTCAAGGACGTTAACACCCTGGTAGTTAAAGGGAAAGTGAAGCGTCACGGTCAGCGTGTTGGTCGTCGTAGCGACTGGAAAAAAGCTTACGTCACCCTGAAAGAAGGCCAGAATCTGGACTTCATCGGCGGCGCAGAGTAAGTCGGAGGAGTAAGAACAATGGCAATTGTTAAATGTAAACCTACATCTCCGGGTCGTCGCCACGTTGTTAAAGTGGTTAACCCTGAGCTGCACAAGGGTAAACCTTATGCCCCGCTGCTTGAAAAAATGAGCAAAAGCGGTGGTCGTAACAACAATGGCCGTATCACCACCCGTCATATCGGTGGTGGCCACAAGCAACATTATCGTCTGGTTGACTTCAAACGCAACAAAGACGGTGTGCCTGCAGTGGTTGAGCGTCTGGAGTACGATCCGAACCGTTCCGCGAACATCGCGCTGGTTCTGTACAAAGACGGCGAACGCCGTTACATCCTTGCGCCGAAAGGCCTGAAAGCTGGTGACCAGATTCAATCTGGCGTTGATGCTGCAATCAAAACGGGTAACACCCTGCCGATGCGCAACATTCCAGTGGGTTCAACGGTTCACAACGTAGAAATGAAACCAGGTAAAGGCGGCCAGATGGCTCGTTCAGCCGGTGCCTACGTTCAGATCGTTGCACGTGATGGTTCCTACGTAACTCTGCGTCTGCGCTCTGGCGAAATGCGTAAAGTTCCAGTTGATTGCCGCGCCACCCTGGGTGAAGTCGGTAACGCTGAACATATGCTTCGCGTTCTGGGTAAAGCAGGTGCTGCACGTTGGCGTGGTGTTCGTCCTACCGTTCGCGGTACGGCGATGAACCCGGTAGATCACCCGCACGGTGGTGGTGAAGGTCGTAACTTTGGTAAGCACCCGGTAACTCCGTGGGGCGTTCAGACCAAAGGTAAGAAGACCCGTAGCAACAAGCGTACTGATAAGTTCATCGTACGTCGCCGTAGCAAAAAATAATTAGAGGATAAGCCATGCCACGTTCTCTCAAGAAAGGTCCTTTTATTGACCTGCACTTGCTGAAGAAGGTAGAGAAAGCGGTGGAAAGCGGTGACAAGAAGCCTTTGCGCACTTGGTCCCGTCGTTCAACGATCTTTCCTAACATGATCGGTTTGACCATCGCTGTCCATAATGGTCGTCAGCACGTACCAGTGTTCGTTTCCGATGAAATGGTCGGTCACAAACTGGGTGAATTCGCGCCGACTCGTACTTATCGCGGCCATGCGGCTGATAAAAAAGCTAAAAAGCGCTAAGGTAGGAGGAAGAGATGGAAACTATCGCTAAACATCGCCACGCTCGTTCTTCTGCTCAGAAGGTTCGCCTTGTTGCTGACCTGATCCGCGGTAAGAAAGTGTCGCAAGCTCTGGAAACTCTGACCTACACCAACAAGAAAGCTGCTGGTCTGGTTAAGAAAGTGCTGGAGTCTGCCATTGCTAACGCAGAACACAACGATGGCGCTGACATCGATGATCTGAAAGTCACGAAAATCTTCGTCGACGAAGGCCCAAGCATGAAGCGCATTATGCCGCGTGCAAAAGGTCGTGCAGATCGCATCCTGAAGCGCACCAGCCACATTACTGTGGTTGTGTCCGATCGCTGAGACTCTGGAGACTAGCAATGGGTCAGAAAGTACATCCTAACGGTATTCGCCTGGGTATTGTCAAACCTTGGAACTCTACTTGGTATGCGAATACCAAAGAATTCGCTGACAACCTGGACAGCGACTTTAAAGTTCGTCAATTCCTGACCAAGGAACTGGCGAAAGCTTCCGTTTCTCGCATCGTTATCGAACGTCCTGCGAAGAGCATCCGTGTGACTATTCACACCGCTCGTCCAGGCATCGTTATCGGCAAGAAAGGTGAAGATGTCGAAAAACTGCGTAAGGTCGTAGCGGATATCGCTGGCGTTCCTGCACAGATTAACATCGCCGAAGTCCGTAAACCGGAACTTGACGCTAAATTGGTTGCTGACAGCATCACTTCACAGCTGGAACGTCGCGTTATGTTCCGTCGTGCTATGAAGCGTGCTGTACAGAACGCAATGCGTCTTGGCGCTAAAGGTATCAAAGTTGAAGTAAGCGGCCGCCTTGGCGGTGCTGAAATCGCGCGTACCGAATGGTACCGTGAAGGTCGTGTTCCGTTGCACACTCTGCGTGCGGATATCGATTACAACACATCTGAAGCGCACACCACTTATGGTGTAATCGGCGTTAAGGTATGGATCTTCAAAGGTGAGATCCTGGGTGGTATGGCTGCAGTTGAACAACCGGAACCGGCTGCTCAACCTAAAAAGCAGCAGCGTAAAGGCCGCAAGTAAGGAGAGTCGCTGATGTTACAACCAAAGCGTACAAAATTCCGTAAGATGCACAAGGGCCGCAACCGTGGTCTGGCGCAGGGTACGGATGTTAGCTTCGGCACTTTCGGTCTGAAAGCTGTTGGCCGTGGCCGTCTGACTGCTCGTCAAATCGAAGCAGCTCGTCGTGCAATGACTCGTGCAGTTAAGCGTCAAGGTAAGATCTGGATCCGTGTATTCCCGGACAAACCGATCACCGAGAAGCCGCTCGAAGTGCGTATGGGTAAAGGTAAAGGTAACGTGGAGTATTGGGTTGCCCTTATCCAGCCTGGTAAAGTCCTGTACGAAATGGACGGTGTGCCGGAAGAGCTGGCCCGTGAGGCATTCAAGCTGGCTGCAGCTAAATTGCCGATCAAAACCACCTTTGTAACTAAGACGGTGATGTAATGAAAGCACAAGAGCTGCGTGAAAAAAGCGTTGAAGAGCTGAACACTGAGCTGCTCAACCTGCTGCGTGAGCAATTCAACTTGCGCATGCAGGCGGCGAGTGGCCAGCTGCAACAAACTCACCTGTTGAAACAAGTGCGTCGTGATGTCGCACGCGTTAAGACTTTACTGACTGAAAAGGCGGGTGTGTAAATGAGTGACAATATCCGTACTCTGCAAGGTCGCGTGATCAGCGACAAAATGGAGAAATCCATTGTTGTTGCTATCGAGCGTTTCGTGAAGCACCCGATCTACGGGAAATTCATCAAGCGTACGACCAAGCTGCACGTACACGACGAGAGCAACGAATGTGGTATCGGCGACGTGGTTGAAATCCGCGAATGCCGTCCACTGTCCAAGACCAAGTCCTGGACGTTGGTTCGCGTTGTAGAGAAAGCGATTCTGTAATAGAGTAGCTGGCTCTAACTTAATGAACGGCTCAGGAAATGAGCCGTTCATTTTTTCTACCCATACTCTGGAAGCGGTGTTATAATGCTGCGCCCTCGGTTATGGGGCTTTTCAACGACCTAATATTTCTTGGGTCTTTAAAGTAGTAGTTGACATTAGCGGAGCACTAAAATGATCCAAGAACAGACTATGCTGAACGTCGCCGACAACTCCGGTGCACGTCGCGTAATGTGTATCAAGGTTCTAGGTGGCTCGCACCGTCGCTACGCAGGCGTCGGCGACATCATCAAGATTACCATCAAGGAAGCAATTCCACGTGGTAAGGTGAAGAAAGGCGATGTGCTGAAGGCGGTAGTGGTGCGCACCAAGAAGGGTGTACGTCGCCCGGACGGTTCTGTCATTCGCTTCGATGGTAATGCATGCGTTATTTTAAACAATAACAGCGAGCAGCCAATCGGTACGCGTATTTTTGGGCCGGTAACTCGTGAACTGCGTAATGAGAAGTTCATGAAAATTATCTCTCTGGCCCCAGAAGTACTCTAAGGAGCGAACCATGGCAGCGAAAATCCGTCGTGATGACGAAGTTATCGTGATTACCGGGAAAGACAAAGGTAAGCGCGGTAAAGTAAAAAATGTCCTGTCTGCTGGTAAGGTCATTGTTGAAGGTATCAACCTGGTGAAGAAACATCAGAAGCCGGTTCCGGCTCTGAACCAACCAGGTGGCATCGTTGAAAAAGAAGCTGCAATTCAGGTTTCTAACGTTGCTCTCTTCAATGCGGCTACCGGTAAGGCTGACCGTGTAGGCTTTAGATTCGAAGACGGCAAAAAAGTCCGTTTCTTCAAATCTAACAGCGAAACTATCAAGTAATTTGGAGTAATACGATGGCGAAACTGCATGATTACTACAAAGACGAGGTAGTTAAACAACTGATGTCTCAGTTTAACTACAATTCTGTCATGCAAGTCCCTCGGGTCGAGAAGATCACCCTGAACATGGGTGTTGGTGAAGCGATCGCTGACAAGAAACTGCTGGATAACGCAGCAGCCGACTTGGCAGCAATCTCCGGTCAAAAGCCGTTGATCACCAAAGCACGCAAATCTGTTGCAGGCTTCAAAATCCGCCAGGGCTATCCGATCGGCTGTAAAGTAACTCTGCGTGGCGAACGCATGTGGGAGTTCTTTGAGCGTCTGATTTCCATTGCTGTTCCACGTATCCGTGACTTCCGTGGCTTGTCCGCCAAGTCATTCGACGGCCGTGGCAACTACAGCATGGGTGTGCGTGAGCAAATCATCTTCCCAGAAATCGACTACGACAAAGTCGATCGCGTCCGTGGTTTGGATATTACCATTACCACTACTGCGAACTCTGATGATGAAGGCCGCGCACTGTTGGCTGCTTTTAACTTCCCGTTCCGCAAGTAAGGCAGGGTTACTGATGGCTAAGCAATCAATGAAAGCACGCGAAGTAAAGCGCGTGAAATTAGCTGACAAGTTCTTTGCAAAACGCGCTGAACTGAAAGCTATTATCTCTGATGTGAACGCTTCCGATGAAGATCGTTGGAATGCCGTTCTCAAGCTGCAAACTCTGCCGCGTGATTCCAGCCCGTCCCGTCAGCGTAATCGCTGCCGCCAAACTGGCCGTCCACATGGTTATGTGGGCAAATTCGGGTTGAGCCGTATCAAACTGCGTGAAGCCGCCATGCGCGGTGAAGTACCAGGCTTGAAAAAGGCTAGCTGGTAATTGTCACCAATTGAATCACGGGAGTAAAGACAGATGAGCATGCAAGATCCGATCGCGGATATGCTGACCCGTATCCGTAACGGTCAAGCCGCGAACAAAGTTGCGGTCACCATGCCTTCCTCCAAGCTGAAAGTGGCAATTGCCAACGTGCTGAAGGAAGAAGGTTTTATTGAAGATTTCAAAATCGAAGGCGACGCCAAGCCTGTTCTGGAACTGGTACTGAAGTACTTCCAGGGCAAAGCTGTGGTAGAAAGCATTCAGCGTATCAGCCGTCCAGGTCTGCGTATCTATAAGAAAAAAGATGCGTTGCCAAAAGTTATGGCCGGTTTGGGGATCGCTGTTGTTTCTACCTCTAAAGGTGTTATGACCGATCGTGCAGCTCGCCAGGCTGGTCTTGGTGGCGAGATTATCTGCTACGTAGCTTAATTCGGGAGGAAAGAATGTCTCGTGTTGCAAAAGCACCCGTCGTCATTCCTGCCGGCGTAGAGGTAAAACTCAACGGTCAGGTTATTTCGATTAAGGGTAAGAACGGCGAGCTGACTCGTACAGTCCACGAAGCCGTTGAAGTGAAGCAAGAAGCTAACGCACTGACTTTCGCACCACGCGAAGGCTTTGTGAACGCATGGGCCCAAGCGGGTACTACGCGCGCTCTGCTGAACGCAATGGTTATCGGTGTTACCGAAGGCTTCACCAAGAAGCTTCAACTGGTAGGCGTTGGTTATCGTGCTGCTGTTAAAGGCAATGTGGTGAATTTAGCCCTGGGCTTCTCTCACCCTGTCGATCACCAGCTGCCAGCAGGTGTTACTGCTGAATGTCCTAGCCAAACTGAAATCGTGCTGAAAGGCGCTGATAAGCAGATTATTGGCCAGGTTGCTGCAGATCTGCGTGCCTACCGTCGTCCTGAGCCTTACAAAGGCAAGGGTGTTCGTTACGCCGACGAAGTCGTGCGTATCAAAGAGGCTAAGAAGAAGTAAGGTAACACTATGGATAAGAAATCTGCTCGTATCCGTCGTGCGACCCGCGCACGCCGCAAGCTCAAAGAACTGGGTGCAACCCGCCTGGTGGTACATCGTACCCCGCGTCACATTTACGCACAGGTAATTGCTCCGAACGGTTCTGAAGTATTGGTAGCAGCTTCTACTTTAGAAAAAGCTATCACTGAGCAACTGAAGTTTTCCGGTAACAAAGACGCAGCAGCAGCAGTAGGTAAAGCTATCGCTGAGCGCGCGTTGGAAAAAGGCATCAAAGATGTTTCCTTTGACCGTTCCGGTTTCCAATATCATGGTCGAGTCCAGGCACTGGCAGATGCTGCCCGTGAAGCTGGCCTTCAGTTCTAAGGAAGAGGTTTAAGATGGCTCACATCGAAAAACAAGCTGGCGAACTGCAGGAAAAGCTGATCGCGGTAAACCGCGTATCTAAAACCGTAAAAGGTGGCCGTATTTTCAGCTTTACCGCACTGACAGTCGTTGGTGATGGTAACGGTCGCGTTGGTTTTGGCTACGGCAAAGCACGCGAAGTTCCGGCAGCGATCCAGAAAGCGATGGAAAAAGCCCGTCGCAACATGATGAATGTCGCGCTGAACAGCGGCACCCTGCAGCACCCTGTTAAAGGTGCTCACACGGGTTCTCGTGTGTTCATGCAGCCGGCTTCCGAAGGTACCGGTATTATCGCCGGTGGTGCAATGCGCGCCGTCCTGGAAGTCGCTGGGGTTCACAACGTATTGGCTAAGGCTTATGGTTCCACCAACCCGATCAACGTGGTTCGTGCAACTATTGATGCCTTGGCAAATATGAAGTCCCCTGAAATGGTCGCTGCCAAGCGTGGTAAATCCGTTGCAGACATTCTGGGGTAATTGACCATGGCTAAGACTATTAAAGTAACACAAGTTCGCAGTTCCATTGGCCGTCTGCCGAAGCATAAAGCTACTCTGCTCGGTCTGGGTCTGCGTCGTATTGGTCACACCGTAGAGCGCGAGGATACTCCTGCTGTACGCGGTATGATCAACCTGGTTTCCTACATGGTTAAAGTTGAGGAGTAACAGATGCGTTTAAATACTCTGTCTCCGGCTGAAGGTGCCAAGCATGCGCCGAAGCGTGTAGGTCGTGGTATTGGTTCTGGCCTGGGTAAAACCGGCGGCCGTGGTCACAAAGGTCAGAAGTCTCGTTCTGGCGGTGGCGTACGTCGCGGGTTTGAAGGTGGTCAGATGCCTTTATACCGTCGTTTGCCGAAATTCGGCTTCACCTCTCGCAAAGCGATGATCACGGCAGAAGTTCGTCTGTCTGAGCTGGCTTTGATTGAAGGCGACGTAATCGACCTGAACACGCTGAAAGCCGCTAACGTTGTTGGTACCCAGATTGAGTTCGCGAAAGTTATGCTTTCTGGCGAAATCACTCGTCCGGTTACCCTGCGTGGTCTGCGTGTCACCAAAGGCGCTCGTGCTGCTATCGAAGCTGCTGGCGGTAAAATTGAGGAATAAGTAGCAGATGGCTAAGCAACCAGGATTAGATTTTCAAAGTGCTAAAGGTGGGCTCGGCGAGCTGAAGCGCAGACTTTTGTTTGTTATCGGCGCGCTGATTGTCTTCCGTATCGGCTCTTTTATTCCGATTCCTGGTATCGATGCCACTGTGCTTGCCAAATTGCTCGAGCAGCAGAGAGGCACTATCATTGAAATGTTTAACATGTTCTCTGGTGGTGCCCTCAGCCGTGCTTCTATCTTTGCTCTGGGGATCATGCCATATATCTCGGCGTCGATCATTATCCAGCTGCTGACGGTGGTTCATCCGGCGTTGGCGGAAATCAAGAAAGAAGGGGAGGCTGGCCGTCGCAAGATAAGCCAGTACACCCGGTACGGTACGCTGGTATTGGCCATATTCCAGTCGATCGGTATTGCTACCGGTCTGCCGAATATGCCTGGTATGCAGGGCCTGGTGTTAAATCCAGGCTTTGCGTTCTACTTTACTGCGGTTGTGAGTCTGGTTACCGGGACAATGTTCCTGATGTGGCTGGGTGAGCAGATAACCGAACGAGGTATCGGCAACGGTATTTCAATCATTATCTTCGCTGGTATTGTGGCGGGATTACCGCCGGCAATCGGTCATACTATTGAGCAAGCCCGGCAAGGCGACCTGCACTTCCTCCTGTTGCTGCTGGTTGCAGTATTGGTGTTTGCAGTAACCTTCTTCGTTGTTTTCATCGAACGTGGTCAACGTCGTATCGTCGTTAACTATGCGAAACGTCAACAAGGTCGTCGTGTTTACGCAGCACAGAGCACACACTTACCGTTGAAAGTGAACATGGCAGGCGTAATTCCTGCAATCTTCGCTTCCAGCATTATCCTGTTCCCAGCCACGATTGCATCCTGGTTTGGGGGCGGTACCGGTTGGAACTGGCTGACAACGATTTCGATGTATTTGCAGCCTGGACAGCCGCTTTATGTGTTACTCTATGCGTCTGCAATCATCTTCTTCTGTTTCTTCTACACGGCGTTGGTTTTCAACCCGCGTGAGACAGCAGATAACCTGAAGAAGTCCGGTGCCTTCGTACCAGGAATTCGTCCGGGAGAGCAAACGGCGAAGTACATCGATAAAGTAATGACGCGTTTAACCCTGGTGGGCGCGATGTACATTACTTTCATCTGCCTGATCCCGGAGTTCATGCGTGATGCAATGAAAGTACCATTCTACTTTGGTGGTACCTCGCTACTGATCGTGGTTGTCGTCATCATGGACTTTATGGCTCAAGTGCAAACTCTGATGATGTCAAGTCAGTACGAGTCTGCATTGAAGAAAGCAAACCTGAAAGGCTATAACCGCTAGTCGGGTTTTGTTTGAGAAGTTACGGAGAGTAAAAATGAAAGTTCGTGCTTCCGTCAAGAAATTATGTCGTAACTGCAAAATCGTTAAGCGTAACGGTGTCGTTCGTGTGATTTGCAGCGCCGAGCCGAAGCATAAACAGCGTCAAGGCTGATTATCTCGCATATTTTTCTTGCAAAGTTGGGTTGAGCTGGCTAGATTAGCCAGCCAATCTTTTGTATGTAGCTGCAACATTATTTGAGTATCCTGAAAACGGGCTTTTCAGAATGGTGTTGCCGTATAAAATAGTAGGAGTGCATAGTGGCCCGTATAGCAGGCATTAACATTCCTGATCATAAACATACCGTAATCGCCTTAACGTCGATCTTCGGAATCGGTAAAACCCGCTCACAGTCTATCTGTGCGGCTACGGGTATTCCTGAAAATGTTAAGATCAGTGAGCTGTCTGAAGAGCAAATTGAACAGCTGCGTGAAGCAGTCGCCAAATTCACTGTAGAAGGTGATTTGCGTCGTGAAGTTACCCTGAGCATCAAGCGTCTGATGGATCTTGGTACATATCGTGGTTTGCGCCATCGTCGTGGTCTGCCAGTTCGCGGTCAGCGTACTAAGACCAACGCACGTACCCGTAAGGGTCCGCGTAAACCGATCAAGAAATAATCGGGGTGATTGAATAATGGCAAAGGCACCTGTTCGTACACGCAAGCGTGTAAGAAAGCAAGTCTCTGACGGCGTGGCTCATATCCATGCTTCTTTCAACAACACCATTGTAACTATTACCGATCGTCAGGGTAATGCTTTGGGTTGGGCAACTGCCGGTGGTTCCGGTTTCCGTGGTTCTCGTAAGTCAACTCCGTTTGCAGCTCAGGTTGCAGCCGAACGTTGTGCTGAAGCAGTAAAAGAATACGGTATCAAGAACCTGGAAGTTATGGTTAAAGGACCTGGTCCTGGTCGTGAGTCTACTATCCGCGCTCTGAACGCGGCTGGTTTCCGCATCACTAACATTACTGATGTGACTCCGATCCCTCATAACGGTTGTCGTCCGCCGAAAAAGCGCCGCGTATAACGCTGCTTTTAGGATTGTTGGAGAAAGAAAATGGCAAGATATTTGGGTCCTAAGCTCAAGCTTAGCCGCCGTGAGGGCACAGACCTGTTCCTGAAGTCTGGCGTTCGCGCGATCGATTCAAAATGCAAAATTGAGCAACCGCCTGGTCAACACGGTGCGCGTAAACCGCGTCTGTCTGACTACGGTGTACAGTTACGTGAAAAGCAAAAAGTTCGCCGTATGTACGGTGTTCTGGAGCGTCAATTCCGTAACTATTATAAAGAAGCAGCACGTCTGAAAGGCAACACTGGTGCAAACCTGTTGCAACTGCTGGAAGGCCGTCTGGACAACGTCGTTTACCGTATGGGCTTTGGCGCCACTCGTGCAGAAGCACGTCAGCTGGTTAGCCATAAAGGCATCATGGTAAATGGTCGCGTTGTTAACATCGCTTCTTATCAGGTATCTCCGAATGACGTAGTCAGCATCCGCGAGAAAGCTAAAAAGCAGTCTCGTGTTAAGGCCGCTTTGGAGCTGGCTGAGCAGCGTGAAAAGCCAACTTGGCTGGAAGTTGATGCTGCTAAGATGGAAGGTGTGTTCAAACGTATTCCTGAACGTACCGATCTGTCTGCGGACATTAACGAACACCTGATCGTCGAGCTTTACTCCAAGTAAAGCTTAGTACCAAAGAGAGGACACAATGCAGGGTTCTGTGACAGAGTTTCTAAAACCGCGCCTGGTAGATATCGAGCAAGTCAGTTCGACGCACGCCAAGGTGACCCTTGAGCCTTTAGAGCGTGGCTTTGGCCATACTCTTGGCAACGCACTGCGCCGTATTCTGCTTTCATCTATGCCGGGTTGCGCGGTGACCGAGGTTGAGATTGATGGTGTACTGCATGAGTACAGCACCAAAGAAGGCGTACAGGAAGATATCCTGGAGATCCTGCTCAACCTGAAAGGGCTGGCGGTGAGAGTTCAAGGCAAAGATGAAGTTATTCTTACCCTGAATAAATCTGGCATTGGCCCTGTGACCGCTGCCGACATTACCCATGATGGTGATGTCGAAATCGTCAAGCCGCAGCACGTTATCTGCCACCTGACCGATGAGAACGCTGCTATCAGCATGCGTATCAAAGTTCAGCGCGGTCGTGGTTATGTGCCGGCTTCTGCCCGAATTCATTCGGAAGAAGATGAGCGCCCGATTGGTCGTCTGTTGGTGGACGCCTGCTATAGCCCTGTAGAGCGTATTGCCTACAATGTTGAAGCAGCGCGTGTAGAACAGCGTACTGACCTGGACAAGCTGGTAATCGAAATGGAAACCAATGGCACGATCGATCCTGAAGAGGCGATCCGCCGTGCGGCAACCATTCTGGCTGAACAACTTGAAGCTTTCGTTGACTTGCGTGATGTACGTCAGCCGGAAGTTAAAGAAGAGAAACCAGAGTTCGATCCAATCCTGCTGCGCCCTGTTGACGATCTGGAATTGACTGTCCGCTCTGCTAACTGCCTTAAGGCAGAAGCTATCCACTACATCGGTGATCTGGTACAGCGTACCGAGGTTGAGTTGCTGAAAACGCCGAACCTGGGTAAAAAATCTCTTACCGAGATTAAAGATGTGCTGGCCTCACGTGGTCTGTCTCTGGGCATGCGCCTGGAAAACTGGCCGCCGGCAAGCATTGCTGACGAGTAACCGGATCACAGGTTAAGGTTTTACTGAGAAGGATAAGGTCATGCGCCATCGTAAGAGTGGTCGTCAACTGAACCGTAACAGCAGCCATCGCCAGGCTATGTTCCGTAACATGGCCGGCTCTTTGGTTCGTCATGAGATCATCAAGACGACCCTGCCAAAAGCGAAAGAGCTGCGTCGCGTTGTTGAGCCGCTGATTACTCTTGCCAAGACCGACAGCGTAGCTAATCGTCGTCTGGCATTCGCCCGTACTCGTGATAACGAGATCGTGGCAAAACTGTTTAACGAGCTGGGCCCGCGTTTCGCGAGCCGTGCCGGTGGTTACACTCGCATTCTGAAGTGTGGCTTCCGCGCAGGCGACAACGCGCCGATGGCATACATCGAGCTGGTTGATCGTGCTGAGTCTCAAGCAGAAGTGGCAACTGCAGAGTAATCTGTAGACGCGTAAAAAAACCGGGCTTGCCCGGTTTTTTTACGTCTGTCGTTTGCCGCAGATCGATCCCCCTATGTGATGACTTAAGATCTCCCTTCTTATCCACTATGCTAATATTATCTGCTTTAGCGCTGGAGAAATCCTCTTATGTGGTTGCTCGATGAATGGGCTGAACGCCATATCGCCGATGCCCAGCAGAAAGGTGAACTCGACAAACTACCCGGTATGGGCGCGCCGCTAATACTGGATGATGACAGTGCGGTACCTGCCGAGCTGCGATCGGGTTTTCGCCTGTTAAAAAACGCCGGTTATCTGCCGCCAGAACTTGAAGTGCGCAAAGAAGCGCTGACGCTGGCTCGCTTACTGCAGGGCATCAATAGCGAACATCCTGACTTTGACGAGTTGAATAAACGCATGGCGCTGTTGGCGTTTCGTTTGCGTCAGGCGGGAATGAGCACCGATTTTCTACACGGTGAATATCAGGCGGCACTGAGCGGTAAATTCAGCACGGAGGATAAGTAATGTTTAAAATTGGCCAGTTGGCAAAACTTGCCGATGTGACGCCCGATACGGTGCGTTATTACGAAAAGCAGGGCATGATGGATCACGACATCAGAACCGAAGGCGGTTTTCGCTTGTACAGCGAGCAGGACTTGCAGCGGCTGCGTTTTATTCGTTATGCCAAGCAATTGGGATTTACCCTGGAAACCATCGCCGAACTGTTATCGATCCGCGTCGATCCAGAGCATCATACCTGCCAGGAATCAAAATCGATCGTGGAGGCGCGACTGCAGGACGTTGAGAACAAATTGCAAGAATTGTCGCGTATGCGTGAATCATTGAAACGACTCAGCGATGCCTGCTGTGGTACCGCACATACCAGTAGCTCTTGCTCGATCCTTGAGGCATTGGAACAAGGCGCACGTGAAGAAAAAGCGGCAAGCGTCAGGCAACAGCGATAATCGCTTTAATGTCGACCTCGACCGCAGTATCATCAGCCGTTTTATAACCACAGAGTTAATCGGAGTAATACCATGACAAAATATCGACATACCAAGGGCCAAATTCAGGATAACGCCTTGGAAGCCTTGTTACATGACCCGCTGTTTCGCCAACGGGTAGAAAAAAATATTAAAGGTAAAGGCAGTTATCGGCGTAAAGAAAAACATGCAAAAGGTGGGCGTTGGGAGGCCAGTGGTAAAGTATCAGCAGATAATTTACCACTGGCCTTCTGGTTTTAAGCCATTAAAAAAGCCCTCTATCAGCGAGGGCTTTTATTTATAAAAAGGGTGGTCTTACAGCTTTGGCTGTTGTTGCTGAGCCAGCAGATCGCGTATTTCAGTCAGCAGTTTTTCTTCAGTGGTAGGCGCTGGCGGAGCAGCAGGGGCTTCTTCCTGCTTGCGGCGAACTTTATTCATCAGCTTAATTGCCAGGAAGATGGCAAATGCGACGATGATAAAATCAAAAACGGTCTGAATGAATGAACCATAATTCATTACTACCGCCGGAACAGCGCCTTGTGCTTCACGTAAAACCAGATGGAACTGTTTAAAATCGACGCCGCCAATCAGCAAACCCAACGGCGGCATGATGATATCAGCAACGAATGACGATACAATTTTCCCGAAGGCAGCACCGATAATGACACCCACCGCCAAATCGACCACGTTGCCACGCATGGCAAACTCGCGGAACTCTTTCATCATACTCATAGAACACCCCTCGCAAAATTAATAACACAAGTTTAACAAAGCAACTTCCCTTTGCCACAATAAGTATAGAAAACTTTTCGCCATTTCCTGTGACAATCAATTTTAACGCAAAACGGCGGTTACCGGCTTTACGTATTTGTATTAAAGGAAGAACGGACTCGGTTGGAACAGTCGTTCAACATCCGGGACAAATTTCTTGTCGGTAATAAACATGATCACATGATCGCCTTGCTCAATTTTACTGTTGCCGTTGGCGATAATCACATCGTCACCACGTACAATTGCGCCAATGGTCGTGCCTGGCGGCAACTTGATCTCTTCTACAATGCGTCCAACCACTTTGGAGGTACTTTCATCACCGTGGGCGATCGCTTCGATGGCTTCTGCCACGCCACGGCGCAGGGACGAGACGCTGACAATATCGGCCTTGCGTACGTGCCCCAACAGCGCAGAGATGGTAGCTTGTTGCGGTGAGATGGCGATGTCAATCACGCTGCCCTGAACCAAATCGACGTAGGCGCGGCGCTGGATCAGCACCATGACTTTCTTGGCGCCCATGCGTTTGGCCAGCATGGCGGACATGATATTGGCTTCGTCATCGTTGGTGATGGCAATAAACACGTCTACCTGTTCAACGTGTTCTTCGGCCAGCAGTTCCTGATCGGAAGCATCACCGTAAAACACAATGGTGTCATGGAGTTGTTCGGCCAATTCGGCGGCGCGCTGCTGGTTACGTTCAATCAGCTTGACGTTGTAGTCTTTCTCCAACTTGGCGGCCAAACCGGCACCGACATTGCCGCCGCCGACGATCATAATGCGCTTGTAAGGCTTTTCCAGCCGTTGCAGTTCGCTCATTACCGCGCGGATATGCTGGGATGCAGCAACAAAAAATACTTCGTCACCGGCTTCAATGATGGTGGAACCCTGCGGGCGAATCGGTCGATCCTGGCGGAAAATAGCGGCTACGCGGGTATCAATATGCGGCATGTGTTCGCGCATGGCCGACAACGCATTGCCTACCAACGGGCCGCCATAATAGGCTTTAACCGCGGCAATGCTGACTTTCCCTTCCGCAAAGTTTACAACCTGCAAGGCTCCAGGGTATTCAATCAGTTTGTAGATGTAATCGATAACCAGCTGTTCGGGAGAGATCAGGTGGTCGATAGGCACCGCTTCAGGTAAAAACAGCTTGTCGGATTCACGAATGTATTCTGGCGCACGAATACGAGCGATGCGGTTTGGCGTGTTGAACAATGAGTAGGCAATCTGGCAGGCGATCATATTGGTTTCGTCAGAATTGGTGACGGCAACCAGCATATCGGCATCTTCAGCGCCGGCCTCACGCAGGACGCGCGGATGTGAACCATGTCCCTGTACGACGCGCAGATCGAATTTGTCCTGCAACTGACGAAGGCGGTTGGTATCGGTATCCACCACGGTGATATCGTTATTTTCGCCAACCAGGTTTTCCGCCAGAGTTCCGCCGACCTGACCTGCGCCAAGAATAATTATTTTCATCGTGTTCTCTGCTTCACACTGAAAGAGCAGGGCGCAAAGGCACGCCCTGAGGGGTTACAGTTTAATCAGCTTAGCGTAAAAGAAGCCATCGCCATCTTCAGGATGAGGAAGGTTCTGTCGGCCAGGTTGATGTTGCTTACCGGTTTCTACACGTTGTGCGTCGGCATGGCGCTGTAAAAAGGCCAGTACCTGCTCATTGTTTTCCTGTGGCAGGATAGAGCAGGTGGCATACACCATCACACCGCCAGGCTTCAGGTGAGGCCAAATGGCATCCATGATTTCCGCCTGCAGGCTGGCCAATTCGGCAATGTCGCGATCGCGGCGCAGCCATTTGATATCAGGATGGCGGCGGATGACCCCGGTGGCAGAGCATGGCGCATCCAACAGAATGCGATCAAATTGCTTATCGCCGCACCATTGCTGCGGTGTACGGCCATCACCCTGCTTGACCTCGGCGCTGAATCGCAGACGCTGGAGATTTTCGTTCACGCGACTCAGCCGCTGTTCGTCGATGTCGACCGCCATCACATGGGCTTTTGGTGCCGCTTCGAGGATATGCGTGGTTTTGCCGCCAGGGGCTGCGCACAGATCGAGGATCTGCTCGCCATCCTGCGGATCCAGCAGATCGACGCAGCCTTGTGCAGAGGCATCCTGCACGGTGACCCATCCCTCGGCAAAGCCGGGCAGCTCATTGACCGCGCATGGCGACAATAAACGCAGCGCATCACGATATTCTGCGTGTGGCGCGGCGGCGATGCCGGCTTGTTCCATCAGTTTGAGATATTCATTGCGCGTGTGATGCAGCCGGTTTACCCGCAGCCACATTGGCGGTTTCTGGTTATTGGCCTCGACGATGTGTTCCCACTGCTCAGGATAGGCCTGCTGGATGCGTTTCAATAGCCAGCTTGGGTGCAAATAGCGGCTGTCATTGTTGGCCGCGCGTTGCAGCAATTGATCCTGCTGGCGCTGGAACTGACGCAAAACGCCGTTAATTAGCCCCTTGAGCTGTGGCCGCTTTAGCGCAACGGCGCCGTTTACCGTTTCTGCCAGCGCCGCGTGCGCAGGAATACGGGTATACAGTAATTGGTACATGCCAACCATCAGCAGATAGTGCAGCATGCGTTGTTTACCGACCATCGGTTTGGCCATCAACTGCTGAATGCACCATTCCAGTTGCGGCAAGACGCGTAAGGTGCCAAAACACAGCTCCTGTAACAGTGCGCGGTCTTTGTCCGAGATGTTTTTCTGCAATGACGGCAGGATGGTGCTGAGTGATTGCCCCTGATCCAATACCTGGCCGATGGCTTGAGCAGCAATGCTGCGGAGGTTGTAGTTGTTTTTCATAGGCTAGAGCTGTTGACGATCGGCATTGAATAAAATAAACAGCCCGGCAGGATCCACCGGGCAGTGAAGGCGGTTTATAACCGGTTACCCGGAGTGAACCATTCGCGACGTGAATTCAACAAATCTTGAGCTGACATCGGCTTTTTGCCGGCAGGCTGTAACTGCGTCAGGCATAGCACGCCGTCGGCAGTTGCCACCTGGATGCCATGCTTGTCGGCATGGATGATGGTACCCGGCTGGGCATTGCTGCTCTCATCGCTAACCTGCGCCTGCCAAACCTTCACCGGTTGGTCGTCAACGGTGAAGTAACTGACTGGCCACGGATTGAAGGCGCGAATGCAGCGTTCAAGCTGTGCGGCAGAAAGTTGCCAATCGAGGCGCGCTTCCTCTTTACTCAGTTTTTCCGCGTAGGTCACCAGCGCTTCGTTTTGTACTTCACGTGCGACGGTGCCGTCGGCCAACTGTTGCAATGTGGTCAGCAATCCCCTGGGCCCCAATTCAGCGAGCTTGTCATACAGGCTGGCACTGGTATCCGAAGCTTCAATGGGACAACTGATTTTATGCATCATGTCACCCGTATCAAGGCCGACATCCATTTGCATGATGGTCACGCCGGTTTCCCGATCGCCAGCCCACAGGGAACGCTGGATCGGCGCGGCACCGCGCCAGCGCGGCAGTAGCGAACCGTGTACGTTGATACAGCCGAGGCGCGGCATATCCAGAACTGCTTTTGGCAGAATCAGACCGTATGCCACCACCACCATCACGTCAGCTTCAAGCGTTGCCACCAGTTGCTGGTTTTCTTCTGGGCGTAATGACTTGGGTTGGAAGATCGGCAGTTGATGCTGTTCAGCCAGCACTTTGACCGGGCTTGGCGTCAGTTTATTGCCACGCCCGGCAGGGCGATCGGGCTGGGTAAACACACCGACCACCTGGTGTCCAGATGACAACAGCGCGTCAAGATGACGCGCTGCGAAGTCGGGTGTGCCGGCAAAAATAATGCGTAAAGAGTCAGACACGTTGATTCCCTGCGTGGTTAGGCGCGCGCTTGCAGCTTGGCCATTTTTTCCAGTTTCTGACGGATACGCTGGCGTTTCAGCGGCGACAGGTAATCGACAAACAGTTTGCCGACCAGGTGATCCATTTCATGCTGGATACAGATGGCCAACAGATCGTCGGCGGCCAGTTCGAATGAATTGCCGTTGTAATCCAGCGCGCGGATCTTCACCTTTTCGGCCCGTGGCACCAAGGCACGTTGTTCAGGGATGGACAGGCATCCTTCTTCAATGCCGGTTTCACCACTTTGTTCCAACAGTTCCGGGTTAATCAGCACCAGGCGCTGATCGCGAGTTTCGGAAACGTCGATGACGATAATGCGTTGGTGGATATCCACCTGGGTCGCGGCCAGGCCAATGCCTTCCTCTGCGTACATGGTGTCAAACATATCATCCACGATACGCTGGATATCAGCATTGACTTCTTTTACCGGGGCTGCAACTTTGCGCAGCCGCTCGTCTGGGAAATGTAATACCTGCAAGACTGACATATATCTTTAGATCTATATCCGAGTAATAAAGAGAGTTTAATGTCTATTCTAGACATTTCCCGTCCTGATTGACAGCATCGTCTAACAATTGCACAGATTGGTAATACCAACGCTAACGGCAAGGGACGCGCGATGATTCCAGAGGAGATGGGGTTACGGCTGCATGCGGTATCGGGGCTCGGCGCGGCAGCGGCAAGCGAGGTCTTGCGGCAGTTGATCGCGGCAGGGGGCGCACCTTGCCGCATGCTGCGCGCACTGGGCCTGAACCTTCGCCAGCGTGAACAGTTCGACCGTTTGGACTCGCGCTACCTGGCCGCGACGCTGGCTTGGCTGGAACACCCCGGGCACAGGATGCTGACTTTCGGCACGGCGGGATATCCGCAGCAACTTTCGCATCTCGTCGATGCGCCGTTTGTACTGCTGGTGGACGGCTGCATTGAGGCGTTGCAGTTGCCGCAAATCGCCATGGTGGGCAGTCGTCAATACAGCCATTACGGTGAGCGTTGGGCGACGTACTTTGCCGGCGAGTTGGCACATTGCGGCTATGCCATCACCAGCGGTCTGGCACTTGGCATCGACGGTATCTGTCATCGCGCTGCACTTGACGCACAGGGTATCACGATTGGCGTATTGGGTAGCGGGCTGGCCAATGTCTCGCCGCGTTGTCATCGTCGACTGGCCAGGCGCATCGTCGAGCAGGGCGGCGCGCTGTTGTCCGAACACCTGGTCACCGACTTGCCTCTGCCAGCGCATTTCCCTCGGCGTAATCGCATCATTAGTGGCTTGAGCCTTGGCGTACTGGTGGTGGAGGCCGCTTTACGCAGTGGTTCGCTAATTACTGCGCGCCTGGCACTTGAACAGGGGCGTGACGTTTTTGCCTTGCCTGGCGCCTTGGGTAATCCTATGAGCGCGGGAACACACTGGCTGATTCAACAGGGCGGTTATCTGGTTACCGAACCAAAAGATATCGCAGAACAGCTCGGCAGCGGCCTGCATTGGTTGGCGATGGATGAAAAAACAACTATTTCTGCTTCAGAAGCGGAAGTTGAATTGCCATTTGCCGATGTGTTGGCTAACGTAGGAGATGAGGTGACACCTGTTGACGTCGTCGCTGAACGTGCCGGCCAACCTGTGCCAGAGGTGGTAATCCAATTACTCGATCTGGAGTTAGCAGGATGGATCGCAGCTGTACCCGGCGGCTATGTCCGAATAAGGAGGGCAAGCCATGTTCGACGTACTCATGTACTTATTTGAAACGTATATCCACAATGAACCAGAGATACGCGTCGATCAGGATAAACTGACCGATGATCTCGCTGAGGCGGGGTTTCATCGAGAGGATATCTACAACGCGTTGAATTGGCTTGAAAAACTCGCAGACTTGCAAGAAGGTGAGAACGCGCCGTATTTTATGGGCGCCGATCCGCTGGCGATGCGATTCTATACCGAAGAAGAAAGCGTGCGTCTGGATGCCAGTTGCCGTGGTTTTCTTCTGTTCCTTGAACAGATCCAGGTATTGAACCTCGAAACCCGTGAAATGGTTATCGATCGCGTTATGGCGTTGGATAACGAGGAATTCGATCTCGAAGACCTGAAATGGGTGGTGTTGATGGTGCTATTCAATATCCCAGGTTATGAAAGCGCCTATCAGCAAATGGAAGAACTGTTGTTTGAAGTAAACGAAGGCTATTTGCATTGAGCCGATAACACGCATATACCCGTATACTTCAAGATACAGGTGCGTTGGCTTCCCTTGCTGACCCTGGTGGCGTAGCCTTTGTGCGCCCCAGGGATTTGCTGCGTCGCCGCCTTCCTGTAACTCGAATCATGTAGGGTATAAAGTAGTTATGACTAAAACAGCGATTTTTGCCGCCAGGCAAAATGAACCCTGTCCGGAATGTGGGGCCGAGTTGGTGATCCGCAGTGGTCGCCATGGCCCCTTCCTTGGCTGTTCTCATTATCCAGAGTGCGAATATATACGTCCGCTGAAAGCCCAGGCGGACGGTCATATAGTTAAAGTATTGGAAGGACAACATTGCCCGAAATGCCAGGCGACGCTGGTGTTGCGTCAGGGGCGCTATGGCATGTTCATTGGTTGTAATAACTACCCTGAATGCGATCATACCGAAGTAATCGACAAACCGGACGAAACCAGCATTCCTTGCCCGCAATGCGGCCAGGGCAAATTGCTGCAGCGCAAATCACGCTACGGCAAAGTGTTTCATTCCTGCGATCGCTACCCGGAATGCCAGTTTGCCCTCAATCTTAAACCCGTCGCCGGCGAATGCGCGTATTGCCATTATCCGTTGCTGATGGAAAAGCGTACGGCCAGGGGGATAATCCTCTGCTGCGCCAGTAAACTCTGCGGAAAACCGGTCACAACGACAGAATAACGACATCATGAGCTTAGAATTCACCTCCATTATTACAGCATTGAACAATCAGCAGGTTATTGCCTACCCAACCGAAGCGGTGTTTGGCCTGGGCTGCGATCCTGACAGCGAGCAGGCGCTGCGCGAACTGCTGGCCTTAAAGCAGCGGCCTTGGGAAAAGGGACTGATCCTGATTGCTGCCGAATACGACCAGTTGCTGCCCTATATTGCTGACCGCCAGCTTAGCGAGTCGCAGCGCGCGGCGATATTCGCCAGTTGGCCGGGGCCGGTGACCTGGGTGATCCCGGCGAAACCGACCACCTCGACGCTGCTTACCGGGCGTTTTAATTCATTGGCGGTACGCGTTAGCGATCATCCTTTGGTGCAGCAACTGTGCCGCGAGTTCGGTAAGCCATTGGTATCGACCAGCGCCAACCTCAGTGGACAAGAGCCCTGCCGGAGCGCCGATGAGGTGCTGCAGCAGTTTGGCGCCGCTTTCCCGGTGTTAGACGGCAATGTCGGTGGTCGTCTTAACCCTTCAGAAATCAGAGATGCGTTGACCGGCGAGCAGATCCGTCAGGGCTAGAGGAGCGGTGGATGGACAAATTTGCGGTATTTGGCAACCCGATTGCTCATAGCAAATCACCGCGCATTCATGCGCTGTTTGCTCAGCAAACCGGGATTACGCATCCCTATGGCACGGTATTGGCTCCGGTCGATGATTTTGCCGGGAGTTTACAGGCGTTCATTGGCGCTGGCGGCGAAGGAGCCAATGTTACCGTGCCGTTTAAGGAACAGGCGTATCAGCTGGCCGATGAACTGACCGAACGTGCGGCAATGGCCGGCGCGGTGAATACCCTTAAACGACAGCTCCATGGGTTGCTATTGGGAGACAACACCGACGGCATTGGCCTGTTGAGCGATCTGGAGCGTCAGGGTTTGATCAATTCCGGCGATCGCATTCTGCTGGTGGGGGCGGGGGGGGCCGCTCGCGGCGTTATACTGCCGTTGCTTTCCTTTGGTTGCGAGGTGGTGATTACCAACCGTACCTTTAGTCGGGCACAAGACCTGGCGCAGGCCTTCCGCCACCTTGGAGAGATCGCGGCACTGCCGATGAACCAACTCGATCAACAGGATTTTGATTTGCTGATCAACGCGACTGCATCAGGCATTAGCGGAGAGGTGCCGACGTTGCCCGTGAGCATCATGGGAGCGCATATCCGTTGTTACGACATGTTTTACCAACGCGGTTTGACGCCGTTTCTGGCGTGGGCGCAACGGCAGGGCGTAACGCAGTTTGCCGATGGCTTAGGCATGCTGGTGGGGCAGGCGGCGCATGCCTTTTTGCTGTGGCATGGGGTCATGCCGCAGATTGAACCGGTGCTGCAGCAATTGCGCAAGGAACTGGCTGACTGAAAGCAACCCGTACCCGGACAGGAACGGGCGTTCGGTCAAATATCTTCGGACAGGTAATCATCTTTCCAGCGCACGTAGTTATTGGAGGAGTAGCGCAGCCCTTCCAACTCGGCCGACGTCAGCGGTCGTACTTGCCGTGCAGGGCTGCCCATATATAAGTAACCGCTTGCCAGGTGTTTTCCCGGCGCCACTAGGCTACCGGCGCCAATCATCACGTCGTCTTCTATTACTGCACCATCCAGCAAAATCGATCCCATTCCCACCAATACCCGGTTGCCAATGGCGCAGCCATGCAGCATGGCTTTATGCCCCACCGTCACATCTTCGCCAATTAATAGCGGGTAGCCTTGAGGATTATGTTCCGATTGATGAGTCACGTGCAGCACGCTACCGTCCTGAATGTTGCTGCGCGCACCGATCTTGACGGCGTTAACGTCGCCGCGGATGGCCACCAGGGGCCAGATGCTGACGTCATCGGCCAGTTCCACGTTGCCGATCACCACGCTGGAAGGATCGATCATCACGCGTTGGCCGATCTGTGGGGTGTAATGAAGGTAAGAACGAATTGCATCAGACATGGTAAGCCTCACGTCGGGATCATAATTACCGGCAATACTAGACGTTGGCGATGGAATTACAACCAATCAACAGCGCAGATCCTGCGTAAAATGGCCTCGATCGCGCAAGATCCGGCCGAAAGGGCGGAAAAGTGTGCAAACGATAAGAAAAGATCAAAAAAGGGGTTGTGCAAAAAACTCGGATCCCTATAATGCGCCTCCATCGACCGGGCACAACGGCAAGTGATTCACTTCACAACGCGGCCGGGACGAAAGAGAAAAAATCCTGAAAAAACGGGTTGACTCTGAAAGAGGA
>NZ_JBGMUT010000022.1:0-9372 GCF_041448735.1 Serratia odorifera
GGGTTCGCTCGTTACAGACGTTAAGAAAACGTTCCCCAAATATCAGCATATTCTGAATGCCGTCTCTGCCCGCGATATCCTTCTTCACGAGAGAGCCGATGCCGTCGGAAGTCTTCGGCTTGCGGCTCGTGAGCACTACTTAGATATCAACGTTCGCATACTGCAGCTGAGGAGGATAGAGGGTTTGATAGAGAAGGAGATTTCGGGCGAAATTATAAAACTCGAAAATGCGTCCCTTCACGAGTCAACATTGGCCCCGCTTTTTGACTTTAAGCTCAGGGATCTGTTCGAGCGCCTAGAGTCTCACGCTATCAATCCTGAGCATGTATCGTCAATCCCCTTGCTCGAGGATGCATTAGTAGGCAACGAAAGTCTTAAAGGTAAACTGGCATTTTATCTTGTTGATTATCTGGCCAAGCACGGATTACCAGAGATGCCAAAAGCCCTGTCATTGCTGAAAAGCGTTTGGGCGGCGTTAAAAAATAGTCTTTCCAGGCAGCCGCCCACAACTCTGCAGCCGTCCACGGCAGCGCCGTCACTTGATGATGAATTGGCCACCTGGTTCAACCCTTATATACATACGCCCGCTGATTTTATTGACCAATGGGTCACTCTTCAGACGCAGCAGGCTGGGCTGACGGGTGATTATCGCAACGTCAGCGTTGGTATTTCCTATAAGATAGTAACGGGGATTAGCCGGAACAACTTTAATAAGAAAATAACAGAACATAAATCTACGTTGAAATTGCGAACGATTGCGAGTCGTCAGTATCTAAAGAAAAAGCGCGAACAGAGGTGGTTTAATTTCATGATTGACTGGCCAAGCGAATTTTCGACAGCGCTGCGGGCGAAGATCGAAGGTGGGGCATGGGAAGATTTTAATAAATTTATCGTCAAATTTATTAAGCATGATTCCTTCGAAAAGGGCACCAACATTCTACGTTTGATCGCTCAAGGTATTGCTGGGAAAAAATTGGATGAGAAGACAGGAGACAACGTTAAAAACCGCCCCAGAATGATAATTTTTACAGCTCCAGGTGTCAAGACGCCGCTCGCCGGGGCGTTTGAATTAGATGATCGGATATATTCATTATCTAATACAACGAGCTACCAAGCTCCGCAAGAATACAACGGGGGCCTGGATTCTGGGCTGAAGATTCCAGAGCCTTTCTCCACGCTGGTGAAGCAGGGACTGTCTAATAATGAGCTGGATAAGTTAGATAACAACCTACTTCATAAGAGTTGGAAAGTTAAGACGCTTAATGGGCGCCTGCACGAGCAGTGGCCTTATTTTACGTACAAGGAGTGCGAGCCCGGTGAGTTTTCCAGCAAGATGATGAAACGGTTCGTCCAGAGATTCGATGACGATATGGACCGGACTACCTACAGTCATTGGGAGCAGGACTGGGATACCGCTGCTATGTACACGGAGCTGATACTGAAGGCAGTTGCACTGCCTATCGGAGTTCTCACAGGCCCCTGGGTCGGCGTTGGGATGGCATTACTCTCCACGGTGCCAAATCTCATCCGGACGGCAACTGCAGATACACAGGAGGAGTCAAAAAAAGCGCTTAACGCCCTGTTTTTAGGGTTGTTGCTCGACCTCGCTGGCGAGGCGCTCACTCCCGCCTTGAAGAAGGTACTTGGGAAGATTGCTGAGCGAAAGGCGCAAAAATTGCTCCAAGACATCAGTTCTCAACCTCACGCGCCGGTGATCAAGCTGGAAGATCTGGAAAACTGGGCCATTGAAGTTCGAGGAAAAGTCAAGGGGAGACTAGATGTTTCCGACGCTGAAGCGGACGATCTGGCGGCCTGGGACGGTCTGGGAAATGTCCCGCAGGCCGCGCTGGCGGAGACGCCGATAGCCCGCAGCCCCGCATGGAAAATTGCCGATTTCAGCGAGCCCAAACAGCCCGATCCCAGCAAGTGGGTGCGTACCGACGGGCGGCTTCACAAAGCGCCGGTCGAGTCCGTCTGCCATACCGGACGCGGCAAGCGCAGTCTCTGCACCACGGCGAAAAACTACCAGCCGCCCCCCGCGCTGTCGATGGCCTCAATGGCGCGCCCGAGCAATAAAATCTACGACTGGGGGCGGGATGTACAGCTGTTTATCAACGATCTGCAAACCCAGCGTGTGAAAGTGCTGTTTTCGCTGGACGATCGGTTAAGCGGTGAAACACTCTCGTCCGGCAAGCCCAAAGATAGTTATTTAAAGGAGCGGTTAAAGCAGAGCGATATTGAGTATGTGATCGAACCGAAAAACGCGATCGAGGACGGTTACAGCTTTGAGGCCGATGCGGATTTCACCCAGCCGGGACCTGCACGGCGTCAGGTGGAGCAGATACAGTCGCTGGTCGACCAGATTAACACCAAACGGCAGGTCAACCCCAATTACGTGGTGGGGGTACACTGCGGATTCGGAGACGGACGTTCCGGCACGGTAAAAAGCGCGGTCATGATTGACAAACTGTGGCGTGAACAGCCGGGGCGCTATCGGCAGGGCGTGGTTGACGATAACAAGCCGGCATTGATTCACACCTCAATAAGTCATAGTCTCGATAACGAGTTCGAGTTCGATAATAAGGTCTATCAGGTGGTCGCCGACGCGATTGATACTGTGCGCAAGACCCATGTAAACGCCGTCGAAAGAATGGACGATGTCAATCTGCTTAACGCCTATGCACGTTCCCTGCTGAATCGTCCGTAATCGGGTCTCGCCAGCCAGTGAAGCTTGCGGGCTAAACGGGGTCGGCCACGGTTCGCTGGGCAACTCCGGCCAGCGGATCAGTTTGTGCTGCAGGCGGATTGTGTCGCATTAAGGTGATGTCAGGTAACATGCTGTTTTTTTTGTGATGTTGCCTGACCATGTCGCTGATCCGAAACGCCTTCCGGTGGCTGCATTGTAAGTACGCGTCTGCGTCAGGAACGCCAGCGAGAAGGCATTGCCCGGGCGAAAGCTAAAGGTGCATATAACCCACCGCCCAGGCGAAAACGCAGCAGGTCATTGAATTGACGATGGCCGGATTAACAAGTGAAGCGGTTGCTGGCCAGTTGGGCATTGGCAAAGCCAGCGTCTATCGAATATTAAAAACCTGGCGGCAGCAACATCCCGGCGCCATCCTGCCCGGAGAGCGGGTGAAGCCTTCGCTCAGCCATAGTGAGCCGGCGACCGAACATGTTACGATAGCCCCATGAAAAAAAATCCAACGCCCCATGATGCAACTTTCCGGCAGTTTCTGACGCAACCCGAAATTGTCCGCGACTTCATGGATATACATCTGCCGGCAGAATTGCGGGCCATCTGCGACCTCAGTACGCTGAAGCTGGAGTCCGGCTCCTTTGTCGAAGATGACCTGCGCCAGTATTTCAGCGACGTGCTCTACAGCCTGAAAACCACCGCCGGCGCTGACGGTTACGTGATGGTACTTATCGAGCACTGATAAGCACATGGCGTTTCGCCTCATCCGATATGCCGTCGCCGCCATGCAGCGCCATCTCGACGCCGGCCATAAAAAGCTGCCACTGGTCATTCCGGTGCTGTTCTATACCGGCAAACGCAGTCCATTCCCTTATTCGACCAACTGGCTGCAGGAATTTGATGATCCGGCGTTGGCGGGAAAATTGTACACCGGCGATTTTCCGCTGGTTGATGTGACGATCATCCCAGACGAAGATATTATGGGTCACCGCAGCATGGCCGCACTGACCCTGCTGCAGAAACATATTCGCCAGCGCGACCTGGCCGAACTGACCGACAGGCTGTCCGCCATTCTGCTGGCCGGCTATCTCTCTTCGCCGCAGGTGATTTCGCTGATACACTATATTATCCAGGCCGGTGAATCGGCGGATGCGCAGGCATTTGTTCGCGAACTGGCCCTGCGGGTACCACAACATGAGGATGAACTGATGACCATCGCACAACAGTTTGAACAAAAAGGTATCGAGAAGGGTATCCAGAAAGGTATCGAGCAGGGTATCCAATTAGGTGAACAGCGCGGTATGGAAAAAGGTGAGCGTGAAGCCTCACTGAAAATTGCCCGTGCCATGCTGGCCAATGGCCTCGATCGCGATTCGGTCATGAAGATGACCGGTCTGACTGCTGACGACCTGGCGCAGATCCGCCACTAATCCTTTGCGTCAACGGGCAGGGTAGCCATTGTCAAATTGGCTATGCCCGGTGCTCCACCGACCGGCAAGATTTGACCGCCCAGCAGGAGGCGCTGGCTGCCGTTCGCAACGGAGATACCTTGGTGGTACCGAAACTTGATCGGCTGGCCCGTTCGGTCCCTGATGCGCGTCAGATCGCCGATGCTCTGCTGGCCAGAGGGGTGAAGCTGGCGCTGGGAACCAGCCTCTATGATCCGGCAGACCCTATGGGGAAAATGTTCTTCAACGTGCTGGCTACCTTTGCCGAGTTTGAAGGAGACCTGATTCGTCTGCGCACCCGGGAAGGGATAGCCATTGCCCGGGCGAAAGGAAAACTGCGGGGAAAACAACCCAAGCTGTCTGATAAACAACAAAAAGAGCTGTGCCGGATGCATGAAACCGGGCAGTACTCAATCAGCGACCTGGCTGAATTATTTTCGGTGTCACGACCGACAGTTTACCGAACACTGGCCCGCAGTAAGGAAAGCTAATGGCATTCATTCATCTGTAAAGTCAAAATGTTTGGAGATTCAAACATGGAATCCCAAACTGGAAAATAGGAAAAGATTATCTATACTCGGTGGAGTATAACCATCTCAACAACCAGATCCAGATAAGGAACGAGACGATGTAATTGACATCACATGGAGGGGTATCAATTCAATTAATCGTTTAATGGTCTTGAGGTGACTATGTTTTTGATATTATTACGCTCAATGCGTAAGTATCTTTGGTTAAGAATACTTGTGTTGGCGCTAATTTGCAGTTCCGTAGGTTCTGGATTGACGTTCATCATGGTTTTTGGTGAGCTGGCCAGATTGAACGCGGCGCCGTCTTCCTTTGCCTTGGCGTTTATTTTGTCAACATCACCGGGGTTTTTGGGGAGTATTGCAGGAAAATATCTGCTTGCACGTATTGAAGCAAAATATTGCTTCATGATCGCTGAATGCATTGGCGCACTGGGTTTGATTATTCCCTGGTACGGATTGGTTCATGGTTCCGTGACCATCCTGCAGCTTGCTGGCGTTGCCTCATCGGTATCTGCGGGGATCACCATTCCTGCCATTAATCATTATACCAAAGCTAAACTTGCTCCAGAAGATATTGGTGCCGGTGCGGTTATCGACACGCTGGTGTTTGCTTGCCAGGTTTTATTTGGCATCGGTGTTGGCGTATTCCTTTATGGTACCGTTCAGAGCAATACCTATTTGTTGGCAAATCTGCTCAGCTACATCATAGCCATTACATTTATATTTTCACTGCCAAAGCTGGCGAATTATGCAGAACAGAATGTTTACGCACAAGGGTTGCCTAAAAGGTTGTCATCAAAACAACGTGCTAGCCTCTATTTATTGCCGGCACTGGCGATGACTGGAGCACCGGCCATGTCGCTCCTGCCTACATTGGTCCATAGCAATAATGACCAAAAAGAAACACTGCTGTTTTTATTGTTCGCCCGCAGTCTGGGACAACTTCTTGGGCCATTTTTGGTCAAGGAAGAGCGTTATAAGAATCAGTCATCACTGTTTATTATTGCGTGCATGACGGCATTTATTGTGTGCTATTTGTTCGTTCCGCTGACACCATTCCTGAGTGTTTCATTACTACTGGTTTTTTCTGCCCATGTATTTTCCAATATCATCTATAGCCTTGGCTGGTACAGTTTGCTGACGAACTTTGACAACGATCATGTAGCAGCAGCCTCTGCCAGCAGTTATAGAAAACAAATTATTATCGGTGCAGTGATCAGTATTTCGGCGGGCATACTGGCTGACAGAGTAGGCAGTCCGCTGGCACTTGTCATTTGTTCTATGACAGGGTTGTTGCTATCTTCTCTACTGATTTTGCATGTAAAACGTCAGTCTTAATGACATAAAACGGCCGGTATTGATTACCGGCCGTAGCTTCAGCTTTTATGAAAAAAACCGGCAACGGAACAACGCATATTGTCCCCGGCACTGACATCAACTTTCTTGATGCAGTGTGAATAATTTGGTTTTATGATCACAAGTCGATTGGGTTTTGGGTAAATAAATGTCCCGACCCCAGAATCATTGATACTGCGTTCACGGATGGTCCATCCAAACTCCGGTCCGACTGCCCCCCCGGTTATCCCTGACATGCGTAAAATCTCTTCAGAAGCATTGTAGGTTTGTTCGGACAGTCCCGCACTGGAATTAACAGGTGTGTTGATGACACAAAGCTCCCCACCCCAATTGGGTTTCCATTCGGGATGCGCATAAAATATGTATGCCCCTTTATATTGGGCATCGTCTTCATGCCAGCCCAGCCCGCTACCTGCTGGATACAGGAACGTTGTTAGTGAAAATGCATTCCAGTCTTCCCCCAGAAAATTACGCAGATGTGATGTTATTATGCTGATCTTTTTACTTAAAATATTAATACCAGCAGTAATGGCATTATCATCCAGGGTGGTTTTTTCTGTCAGCAATGAGTAAAAATAACTGACACTCACCAAAGGCTCGCCGTCGGTCATCCTCCATGATTTTGACCACCCCTGAGAATGGACGAGATAGTAATTCTCAAATTGCATATATAACTGAAGGGCGAAGAGCTCATCGCTACTCAAAAATTCGTCAAAAATCAGATAGCCTTCCCCTTCGACTATATTACTCATAATGGTTTCTCCGAGTTGAAATATTTCTCTGTCTCATTTTCCAACTTCCATTCTTCGATGAGTGATTTCCAGGGAGGTAAAAAGGCGTCCCTGACGTGATATAAACGTGCGACCAGATTAAATCGCATCATTATTGCAGAGTCCAATGCCTCATTTATCCATGTTAATTCTTCAGCCCGATATTCCTCTGAAAGGTATTGCGCTACTTTACGACGATATCTAACAATTTCCCCGTAAACGTAACAAGCATTGAAAGCCTGGGTGTAACTGAAAGTTCGATCTTGCCGTTGAGGGAAATCGATCAGCGACTCCCCCAGAGTTCCCTGACAGTATTGATTACCATGAAATGCGTTGAACGTGTGTACTTGATGATGGAGTGCTTCGTGATAAAGATTTTCGACGAACCCAAGAAACCCGAATTCTCGTGGAAGCTTATGGAACGGTGGAATAAAGAAGAGTGTGGCATCGGAAATAAAGGTAACATGTGGGAGTTCGTAAAATGATGCGCTCCCATTATTGGCGTTTGCATTTTTAGGAACCAACCATACCAATGTTGAGATAAAATCAGCGATGAATGCCATTTCACTCTCATATAACGAAGAAAACCTTTTCACGCCGTCATTGAGGAATGCTAATCGATTATCACATACTGGGATGCTGCCGACATCAGAAATCCCCATCAGCAATGCCATTGCCTCTCCTGCCTCAGAATTTGTCCAGTTAAATGACCAGTTTCCTATGTCAATCTTTGAGATGTGTTTTCGAGGTAATGTAAAAAAACATCTATCGTGCATGGCGTGATCGCGAACTTGTGCGCAAATAGGGGGCCACTTTTCGCTGATATCTCTGTGAAGGGCCGATTCCTCGCAGCATGAGTAGTAATCATTCAGCATATCGTTTCCGTTATAGGAAAGTATTGACATTTCACTCTCCTGCTAAATAATATTAATTTCTTTCAAAAATTCGAAGTTTACCCTCTCCTTGCTGGGTAAATAGCTTGGGATATAAAGCGTATGGCGATAAGTAACTTTTGAAAGTAATGTCTCGATATCAGAAAGCTCACCTTGTAACTTATCCGCACATTGTCCTTTTTTGGTTGAGGCACTCAACAAGAAAATCGGAGTATTGGCTGGGTAATGCTTTAATAGCTTCGACTTCAAATATATGACTTTATTTGAAGTCTGTGGTGATGAGTAATCCGTATTAGCATTACCAATAGAGCAAACATGATAAATAAAATAATTTACACAGGGATCCATTGCATAATCATAGATAATCAACCGATTCACATCAAGTATACTGACACCTTCTTCCAGTGGGTCAATACCAATATCATTGATCATCGCGTCGAAACTTGAAATTCCAGGATAACAATGAAAAGTAAAAATCCCATCCTGAGATAATTTCTGTAGTAATTGAACGATGGTCACGCCGACTCTCGGGTGACCAGGAACGATAAGGCCTACATGTTCACACTCAGTAAGCACATTTGAGATGTACTGGATAATTCTGGTGTAATTATCAACATCAACACCGCCATCTTCATACAAATGCGAGAGGTTCTCATGGAGTATTTCATGATGGGAAAGATGTTCGTTCAGACCAGCAATGTCTCCGATCCAGAAAACCCGATTTACACTCTGAATAACGGAAAAACCTTCTGTGGTAATCTGATTGACACCCAGCATGCCACTGCCGATGACAGAGATTGTGCTCATTAAAAATCCTTTTAAAAATGCCTCAATACGGGATTGAGGCATGGAAGATTTAACTAGAAGCCACCGATAACCTTAGCCAGGTTCATAGGGGCAGCCGCCTGCAAACGCGGGTGCAAGGCTTTGGTGGAATCAAACCCTCCGATGACTTTGGCCAGATTCATTGGCGCAGCGGCCTGTAAACGCGGATGCAACGCCTTGGTAGAATCAAAACCACCAATCACTTTAGCCAGGTTCATGGGAGCGGCAGCTTGCAAGCGCGGATGTAGTGACTTAGTCGAGTCAAATCCGCCAATGACCTTGGCAAGATTCATCGGTGCTGCAGCCTGTAAGCGTGGGTGCATTTTGATGTTAACTTTTTCCATGAATATATCCTTATTTTCTATTGAGTTAATGAGATTATTGGCCCACATCTAACTTCTCAGAACTACGGGTATTTCATCTATTAAAAGTGAGCTCTTTGCTGCTCCATCACGCCTATGCGTTAGTAATCGTACAAACGGCATAGCATAGACAATTTACATTTATAGTGTATTTTTGCATCATTGCAACAACAATTCATAAACATGGTTTACATATTTAGTCAAAGCTGATGATTAGAATCTAGAGCGGGGTTACTCAAAAAAGCCTAATTAATTATGCTGATAGCCCTAAATATCCATGGCTATAGAGTGATGAAATTTTACATTTGCTATTTAGTTAAAAATCAAATTGCTTCCTTGAGCAATTATCTCCCTTTTCGTTATCCAGTCCAAAAAAAGTAATAAGTACAGTTAGTCTGTTTTCATACGCCCAGCGATCCAGCGTTTTCGAGATAAATTCGCTGCCGTTGTCCGTCTGTAGCCGCTGGGGTACACGCTGCTGTGTCTGCCT
>NZ_JBGMUT010000023.1:0-4845 GCF_041448735.1 Serratia odorifera
CCATGCGAGAGTAGGACACTGCCAGGCATCAAATAAAGCAACAAGCCCTACGTGAAAACGTAGGGCTTTTTGTTTTGTCTGTTATCCAGTCAGAGTATTCATGTCTTCATACACGTTTTAAATAAACGCGAATGACCATAGGTAGCGCTTTATCGATATAGCCCTATTCCGACTTATCCTGCCTCGTTAAATAAGCGGCTAAGTTCATTTATATCGCTGTCTACTTGATGGTTTTTATATCAAGTATTTATATATCTTATTGATTGATATGAGATTATTCCTGTATCGTGGCGCTATTAAGTGATATTTGTCTGGTTTACGCCGTCAAAGGGGTGACAATGACAACAAACAATAGCCACGCGCGTTTAATCGAGTAGACTAAGCGATAATATGTTCTGCAAGAGTATTTACTATCATGTCTACTGAAAGCGCTTCTTTAAAAAATCACAATACGTTTGCGCTCCCGATCAATGCTGCGCAACTGGTCATAGCAGAAAAAATCGAACTGATGATAAAGGTCTGGCAAAAGTCGCAAAAACGACAAGAGCCATTGCTGATACTCGGTGAGGGAAGTAACGTCCTGTTTCTTGAAGATTTCGCCGGCACGGTCATGATCAATCAATTGCATGGCATTAAGGTTCGCGAAGAGCAGGATGCCTGGCACTTGCACGTCAGCGCCGGTGAAAATTGGCATAAGTTGGTCAGCCACACGTTGGAACAGGGGATGCACGGCCTGGAAAACCTGGCGCTGATACCGGGCTGCGTCGGCTCGGCACCTATACAGAATATTGGCGCTTATGGCGTTGAACTGAAAAATGTCTGTGAATATGTTGATTTGCTGAGCTTCAAAACGGGTGAAATAGATCGCATGACCCCAGAGCGTTGCGAATTTGGCTATCGGGAAAGCATCTTCAAGCATCAATATAGAACCGGGCATATCATCGTTGCCGTGGGCCTAAAGCTCAACAAGGCGTGGCAACCTTCGCTGGGCTATGGCGAACTGACCAAACTGGATCCTGCGAGCGTAACGCCACGACAGGTCTTTGATGCCGTCTGTGAGATGCGCCGTAGCAAATTGCCTGATCCAAGGATCACCGGCAATGCCGGGAGTTTTTTTAAAAACCCGGTTGTTAGCGCAGAGGCGGCGGCCAGTCTGCTGGCGAGCTATCCAACCATGCCACATTTCCCGCAGTGTGATGGGCAGGTAAAATTGGCCGCGGGCTGGCTGATCGATCAATGCCAGCTTAAAGGTTACCGTATCGGCGGAGCCGCCGTACACAGTAAACAGGCTCTGGTACTGATAAACCAGGGCGAAGCACTCCCGCAGGATGTCGTCGCTTTGGCACGGCACGTGCGTAATACGGTCGCCGACAGGTTCGATGTCTGGCTCGAACCTGAGGTGCGTTTCATTAGCGCTACAGGCGAGGTAAATGCCGTGGAGGTGCTTTCATGAAAGATACCAAAATCCCGTTAAAGCTTATTTCATCATTGTCAGATGGGGAATTTCATTCTGGCGAGCAGTTAGGTGAAGAGCTGGGCATGAGCCGGGCAGCGATTAATAAACATATCCAGACGATTCGTGAATGGGGTTTGGACGTCTTTACGGTGCCGGGCAAGGGGTATAGTTTACCTGCGCCTATCCAGCTGCTTGATGCGCAACGTATTTTGCAACAGCTGGCTGATAAGCGTGTAACCGTACTGCCGGTCGTTGATTCAACCAACCAGTACTTGCTTGACCGTATCGCCGAACTGGCATCAGGCGATGCCTGTGTCGCTGAATATCAGCAGGCGGGGCGGGGACGACGTGGACGGCATTGGGTATCTCCGTTCGGTGCCAACCTCTACCTTTCGATGTTCTGGCGCTTGGAGCAAGGCCCTGCGGCGGCAATTGGCCTGAGTCTGGTTATCGGTATCGTCATGACCGAGGTGCTGCAGCGTCTCGGCGCCGAAAAGGTTCGAGTGAAGTGGCCAAACGATTTATATCTGAACGATCGAAAGTTGGCTGGGATCCTGGTAGAACTGACCGGTAAAACTGGGGATGCAGCGCAATTGGTGATTGGCGCTGGTATTAACCTGGCGATGCGCGAAACCAATGCAGACGCTATCAATCAAGGTTGGATTAACCTGCAGGAAGCCGGTATTACTATCGATCGTAACGAACTGGCCGCAATGTTGCTTAATGAAATGCGCAGGGCGTTACGGCAGTTTGAACAAGAAGGATTGGCGCCATTTATTTCGCGCTGGCGCAATTTGGATAATTTTATCGACCGGCCGGTAAAGTTGTTGATTGGTGAACAGCAGATATTTGGTATTGCCCGTGGTATCGATCAGCAGGGCGCTTTGTTACTCGAACAAGACGGTGAGTTAAAACCGTTTATTGGTGGAGAAATATCACTGCGAAGCGCTGAATAAACATAATTTATCAGGGGACATTCAGTCCCCTGATATGTCTGGTTTATTTTCTTAGGCGTACACTTTCAACCGCATGATTGGCGCTTTTGGTCATGATCAGGCTCGCACGTTCGCGGGTTGGTAGTATATTTTGCTGTAAATTCAGTCCGTTAATCTCGTTCCATAACTGCGTGGCAATATTTACCGCCTCGCTTTCAGACAGCTTGGCATAGTTATGAAAATACGAGTCCGGATTGGAAAATGCGCCCTGACGGAACTTAAGGAACCGGTTGATATACCAGGTTTGCAGTAAATCTTCAGGCGCATCGACATATATGGAGAAATCAACAAAGTCTGAAACAAATACATGATGCGGATCGTGTGGGTAATCCATACCGCTCTGCAAGACATTCAGGCCTTCCAGAATCAATATATCGGGCTGTTCTATTACCTTATTACCCTCAGGCACAACATCATATATCAGGTGCGAATAGACCGGCGCAGTGACGCGCTTGGCGCCAGACTTCACTTCTGAAACAAATTTTACCAGGCTATGCATATCATAAGATTGCGGAAAGCCTTTTTTCTTCATTAGGCCACGTTCATTCAGCACCTTGTTGGGATGCAGAAAGCCATCGGTGGTGATCAGTTCTACGCTGCGATGTTCCGGCCAGCGGCTAAGTAGGGCTTGCAGCAGGCGCGCGGTGGTACTTTTGCCTACGGCTACGCTGCCGGCAATACCTATCACATACGGTATTCTCTGGCCGTCAGTGCCAAGAAACTGTTCCAGTACAGCCTGACGACGCAGGTTCGAACTGATATAGAAGTTCAGCAGTCGCGAAAGCGGCAGATAGATTTGTGCCACTTCCTCCAAAGAGAGATCTTCGTTAATCCCTTTTAGTTTAACAATCTCTTCTTCCGACAACGTCAGCGGCACCGAATCTCGCAACGCAGCCCATTGGGTACGATCGAACTGTAGATAAGGCGTCGCTAAAGATTGATCTCTTTTTATCATAAGCCAAATTCTGCCTGTTAACGCAGGTTGGGAACGGCGCCGGACGCCAACTCCAGATAATAAACAAGCTGCATATTATAGATAGCTGGCTTTCAGGCGTAGACTTTTTTCGAAAATGTTGTCGATCGACAGCAGATTATGTCAATTGTGCGAACAGGCACGCACTTGATAATGAGAGGGCTGCAAACGCCATTCATGGGCGTATCGTCTGCTGCTACCGCAACGTGAACGACCTATCCACTGTCTGGTTAATTGCACCAGGTTGCCTGCGTGTCGGGGGACGTGGCGGTCATTCACCGGCACCGGGTGTCACGAGGGGGATATTGCTGGCCATCACTGGCTAACAACGTGGATACGTGTTTTCTGAGCCGTGGGACCAGACACAGTGGATGCATCAATGAAAGCTATCACTATGGGTCGGCAAAAGGTTTGATTAACCCGGTTCTAAAACCCATGCAGCAGTCGAAACGAAGCGAATGGTTGATGCTTATTTGCACATCTGTCAGGCAGAATTGCCGTACATTTTGCAAATCTGGGTAATTTATGAGCGAAAGTGCACGTAACGCAATTTTTTTGTTGCATAGGCCGCCCGCTCTACCTAGAATGCGCTGCACTTGATGCCGGCTTAGCTCAGTTGGTAGAGCAACTGACTTGTAATCAGTAGGTCACCAGTTCGATTCCGGTAGCCGGCACCATCAAGTACAAAAAGATAAAATCTGGTGGGGTTCCCGAGCGGCCAAAGGGAGCAGACTGTAAATCTGCCGTCACAGACTTCGAAGGTTCGAATCCTTCCCCCACCACCAATCTTGTCTTCGGCAGAAAATTGCGGAAGATGAAGGCGAAAGCCTTCGACGGTTCGGGTTGTACAGCGCATCTGATGCTGTATAACGCGAAGGGTGAGGAATCAAGCGATCAACAATCCTGTTTCCATCCCAAAATTCTACAGAAAAATCAGGTAGCCGAGTTCCAGGATGCGGGCATCGTATAATGGCTATTACCTCAGCCTTCCAAGCTGATGATGTGGGTTCGATTCCCACTGCCCGCTCCAAGATGTGCTGATATAGCTCAGTTGGTAGAGCGCACCCTTGGTAAGGGTGAGGTCGGCAGTTCGAATCTGCCTATCAGCACCACTTCTTATTTTCTCGCCCCCTGATTTTCATTCTGTTATAGATTCAGCAAGCATATGCTTGGTTGATGTGGTGATACCACCGATTTATCCGTGTCTTAGAGGGACAATCGATGTCTAAAGAAAAATTTGAACGTTCAAAACCGCACGTTAACGTCGGTACTATCGGCCACGTTGACCACGGTAAAACTACCCTGACAGCCGCAATCACTACCGTTCTGGCTAAAACCTACGGTGGTTCTGCACGTGCTTTCGATCAGATCGATAACGCGCCAGAAGAAAAAGCTCGTGGTATCACCATCAACACCTCTCA
>NZ_JBGMUT010000024.1:0-4093 GCF_041448735.1 Serratia odorifera
CCTGGGGATCTGCGTGGGGCAGAATTTGCGTTCAACAGAAGTGGCAGAAATGCTGAATAGCATAGCGCTCAGACGTCTTTTACCTCAGTTGCTGAAAACCGATAATGGTTCTGAATTTGCAGGGAAAATGCTGGACAGATGGGTGTACGAAAGAGGCATCAGAATCGACTTCTCACGCCCGGGAACACCGACGGACAATGCGACGGTGGAGTCCTTCAACGGCAGGTTAAGGCAGGAATGTCTGAACGAGAACTGGTTTATGTCTTTGGAGGATGCACGGTGTAAAATCGAGGCCTGGCGCATACACTATAACCAGAGTCGTCCCCATTCTGCACTGGGTTGGATGACGCCCTCTGAATTTGCCGAAAAATCTGCCGGTTGCCAGAATATGCAGCCAGAATGAAGCCGGTTATTCCTGATTATGAATGGATCACATACGGGGAGCGGGTCAGGATCCGACATTACTAAGTGAGCGTTGTATCTAATCCTGGGGGCAGGTCAGGGTGATACAGCAATCATTGAGTATTATCTAGTCAGATGTTATAACCGCTAAGCTAAGTACTATATTGACATGTTTATGGTGGTGCGCGGCAACAAGCCACGCTTATCTGAAGGTCATCCTTCCTGAAGCCTCATAGATTTACAACCCCGTATTCTGCTGGTCCAAGGTACCGGCGCGTACGTGACGTTCGTCGTCATGTAGAGGTGATTGAAACTGACCTTGAAACGTCATTGCAAAAATAGGTTGTACAATATGAAAGTGTTTATGTGTCTGATACTGGCATCCCTCATTTCATCCTTAAGTCACGCCTCATCACCCCCCTTGAATGGAGACGCTAATGATATCAATAATAATAAAAAATTGATAAAAGCTTACTGTACATCAATTTGCAAGGACCATCCGGAGAAAGGGGGGCATCTTTGCAATTGTGATAGCCCTCCGATGTAAAGCCTGATGCGTTCACTGGTGTCCTCCGCCTACGCAATCTTAAAGAGATGATGGAGTTATCGTTGACAATTTAACGCTTCACCGGTGAGAGGAGGAAAGGTTTGACCTTTACGTCAGTTGCGCGAATCTGAAGAGGAAGTGCGTGATAACAGTGGCTCCGCACTTCGGCGGAGGTGAAAATGTCACCTGCGAAATTTTCTGGGCGTGTGCCTATTTCGTCGCTACAGTCGCTCTGGAGATGCAGGGTTCACACAGGTACCACGAGCGAGAAGTCGAACGATACGACCAAATGAGACTAAACATGTAGTAGCCCCCTGGGTGGCTTTGCTGGAAAATACTTACTAAGGGTAACAAAATGCATAATGATCGTTTGATCGTTGTAACCGGTGGTGGCCGAGGGTTTGGTCGGGTATTGGCTCAAGAATTAATAAATTCCGGGGCTCGGGTTGTTATTACCGGGCGGAATAAAGACGTGTTAAATATAGCTACAGCTGAATTGGGTAAAAAGGCCAGTTACCATGTATTTGATGTGTCCGATAATGACGCTGTCTCTGCCGCATTTTCTGATATAGTTGATAAGTATGGCGAAATAGATACTCTCGTAAACAACGCAGGGGTACTGGGCCCTGTGGATTTTTTTTGGCAAAGTGATATCGCGTCATGGTGTGAAGCCATTGATGTAAACCTAAAAGGTACTGCCTTGTGTACTCATTACGCGTTGCAACATATGACAACGAAAAAACAAGGAAAAATTGTTAATATTGTCAGTAACGCCGGAGCATTCAGGTGGCCAACCTGCTCATCTTACTCGACATCCAAAGCGGCCATAATAAAGCTTACGGAAAATTTAGCCGTTGAAGTTAAGCAGCATAACGTGGACTTATTTGCCTATCATCCTGGATTAATACACTCGGATGGCATGTCCATCAATGAGACGACGCCGCCCCCCGAGCCGGGGAGTACCCGCGAAAAGGCATTCCAATGGTTTCTGGCTGAGCGGGCCGCAGGGCGTACTGTAGATGCACAGACAGGGGCGCATCCTGTAATATTACTCGTCAGTGGAAAATATCATTCACTAAGCGGTCGCTATTTTACCGTGTTTGACAATTTGGATAAACTTGTATCCGAACATGAAAAAATAAAGAACGGAGACCTCCGGACCCTGCGAATCAGGGAATAACACAGGTCTGTCGCATTAGCCGCTACAGAGCGTCTGAAAGGTTGTGTCGCATTATCTGTGTTTGGAGAGGATCAGGTTGCGCGAGGGAACTTCCCCCCCTCTGGCTCCCACGGAACCGGACGTGACAGTCTCCCGTCATCCGGCTCTTGTCGTTGACCGTTCACGCCGCGTACAAATTTCCCAGTGAGCAAACTGGGTTCTTCCACGAGCCCCCAGCGGGTTCGTTCCACCCGTCGCACGCCTAACGGCTGGCGGCATGTAGCTGCCAGAGACCATACGATTCCAGATTTTGTATAGGTTCCCCACGAGGTTCTTATCAAATTCCTCAATCGACTGGCCATCGATTCCGGCACTGCCTTTGCTGGTTTTTCCCTGACGCTCACCACCACAGCTCTTAACGGCCGCCGCTCAGGGTAGTTTGAAGGCTGTGTCTGGACGCCGTCTCCGAGGGGCCGACCCTCATCTATTGCACAGCATTGCACCCTTATTTGCCACAGGGTGCATCTGTTCCTCGATGGTGTTTTCCATCACCAGACGGTATACCGTGATCGGGCGCTCCTGTCCTATTCGATGGGCGCGGTCGCTCGCCTGGTCTTCAACGGCCGGGTTCCACCAGGGATCGAGATAAATGACGTAATCGGCTGCTGTCAGGTTGAGTCCGGTACCGCCGGCCTTCAGGCTTATCAGGAACAGGTCGCCCTCGCCGGACTGGAACGCGGCCACTCGCTTCTCCCGTTCGGTCGGCGGGGTTGAACCATCCAGGTATTGGTAGGTGATGTCCCGTTCATCCAGCGCCGTACGCAACAGCGTCAGATGGTCAACGAACTGGCTGAATACCAGGGCCTTGTGGTGGTTTTCCCGCAGCTCGTCGATGATGTCCAGACAGGCCGCCAGCTTGCTGCCCGCCAGCGGGAGGTTATCCAGCACCAGTGACGGGTGGCAGCAGAACCGGCGCAACCGGGTGATCTCCGTCAGCACCTGCAGCGGTTTGATGTCGTCACCGCCACTCTCCAGCCGCTCTACTGCCTGCTGGCGCAAGGCCTCGTACCAGTGCCGTTCCTCGTCGCTCAGGGGGAAGCGGTGAAGAATATCGGTGCGCGGCGGCAGTTCGTCAAGTACCTGCGATTTGGTTCTGCGCAATATAAAGGGCGTAATCAGCTGCTTCAGCGTGCTGCCGGCCAACCGGTCACCCTGCTCAATCGGCGTCGCAAATCGTTGATTGAACGGCTTCAGACCACTCAGCAGACCCGGGTTGAGGAAGCGGAACAGACTCCATAGTTCGCCCAGGTGATTCTCGATCGGCGTACCGCTCAGCGCCAACCGGAAATCAGCCTTCAACGCCATCACGGCCCGCGCCCGTTGGGTCTGTGCGTTCTTGATGGCCTGCGCTTCATCCAGCACCACGCTGTGCCACTGCTGGCCGGTAAACGCCGGCGCATCCTGCAACAGCAAACCGTAGCTGACCACCACCACATAGAATGCGCCTACGTCCGCTATCTCACGTCGGCGCCGGTAGTCCCGCAGACGAAGTGTGGGGGCGAACCGTTCGCTTTCACTCAGCCAGTTGCCGGTAAGGGACGTGGGGACTACCACCAGTTGTGGTCCGCCCGGGGCGCGTTCGAGCAACAGGGCCAGTGCCCGCAGGGTTTTCCCCAGCCCCATGTCATCGGCCAGGCAGGCGCCGCCACCCCAATGCGCCAACCGAGACAGCCAGCAGAAGCCTGCCTGCTGGTAGTCGCGCAGTTCTGCTTTCAGCGTGGACGGCACCACAGGCGGGTGTTTTTCTCTGTCCTGAACGTAGCGCCCGTGCGGGGCGAGCACGGCAGCGCTGCTGCCTCAACCGTCTTTAAGATACAGCCTCACCTCAACGCCGACGCCGTCTGACAAACCTATAGCTCGCACGGGGGCGCATGCCCCCTGCCGCAACACCCGCATAAAATGAGCACGCCTGCGACGTGAGCCGG
>NZ_JBGMUT010000025.1:0-3020 GCF_041448735.1 Serratia odorifera
GGATGGCATTACTCTCCACGCTGCCAGACATCATCCGGACGGGAACTGCAGATACACAGGAGGAGTCAAAACAAGCGTTTAATGCCCTGCTTTTAGGGTTGTTGCTTGATCTCGGTGGCGAGGTGCTCACTCCCGTCGTGGTGAAGGGATTAAACAAGATTGCTGAGCGAAAGTCGCGAAAATTGCTCCAAGACATCAGTTCTAAACCTCACGCGCCGGTGATCAAGCTGGAAGATCTGGAGGACTGGGCCATTGAAGTTCGAGGAAAAGTCAAGGGGAAACTAGATATTTCCGACGCTGAAGTGGACAAACTGGTGGACAGTTCTGGCGCGAGAGGGGTCGGTGCGGGTAGCGTCAACGGGGAATCGTGGTTACATAAGTTGGGATATACAAGCAGTGGACTTTATCAAAAACCGAAAAAGGTTGTTTCAAAAGGCTCAGTCGGTACGGTTTACGAAATTGATGATAATTTTTTGAGAAAAGACTACAGTGGGATACTGGATGAATCGCATCACGGCAGGCTAACGAAGGCGCAAAATACTGTCGCGGCGATGGACAGATTATATGGGCCTGGGTCCGCCGAGGTGCAAATCTGGAATACCAAAAATCCACTCGAAAAAATTGTTACGGTCAAAATGAAGCGGATTCCTGGTGAATCGCTGGATTCGCTGCTGAAAAAAGGCGACATACGAGTTCTGGATGAAGTGCTCATGTGGTACCACGAAAGTGATCCTGTGAATGAACTGGTCACCCGTTTGAGTACAAATGGAATCAATTATAACGACATCAATCTGGCCAACACACTTTTCGATATAAAAACTGGAAAGTTTCACGTGGTCGACTTCGACGATGTTTATGTGCAGCCAAAGGGGGAAACGCTGCATCCAGGAAAGAGCCAAGCGATGAGGAACAAGTTTGAGCACGATTTTAATGATTTCGAGCGATCTACGGACACGATTCATTTTCAATATCTGGACGCAGCATTAGCGGGGGATTCTAACAATCGGGTAGAATTTTTTAAGAAATATTGGGGCCGGGAAACCTATGATAAACTGACCGGTTTAGTCAAAAAACAAACGAAGGCGTTGAATTATAATCGCAGGCAAGACAGCGAATTGGTGGACGAATATTTGAAAAGAGAGATTAAGAAGATTCGCCATACTGCTAAGCATTTGAAAAAGCTAAGAAATAGGAAGTTCGAGGATATTCCAAAGGTCGATTCTGGCTACGATGCTCAGGTTAAAGATGCGGCTAATTGGATTATTGGTGCATCAAATAGCAAAACCAAATCCCCTGGTTGGGATGCTGAAATAGAAAGCTTACTTAACAGTTATGCAAAGTCTTCGGAACCAATTAATTTGACAGAGCTGGAGAAAATCAAAACCAAACTGAAATTGGACGCTCCCGAGAGGGTTTTGCTAGCTAATAACGATGCATCTTATGGGACATCGGCCACGGGTAAGATCCTCTTGGAAAAACATCTGGAAGCTGTTGAGAGACTTTTGCTGTTTAAATCAGCGAATGGCGGGGTTGACCCTAATTGGCTCGCTCGGCAGATGCTTGGCGGTATCATCGGCGCACATGCGTTTGGTGATGCAAACGGTCGGCTGGGACGTTTTGCTTATGCGGTTATATTGCTGAGAGCTAAGAAATTTTCGAAGTTACCGAAATCCGTGGAAGACGATCTCCATGGGCTAACGACTCGCTACAGGAGGGAGTCCTCGTGGAAATGACTTCGATTTCGACCGGCCGTACCGGGTGTCTGGCCATGATGTCGGCCCAGGCTCCGTTACGCTGGAACAGCGCCTTCTGCGTATTCCGGTGAAGATGAACAGCCATTCTGGAGGAACGTGAACGCATTATTTCTTAACACGCCCTCAGTTCACGTATAGGAAATTGAAACCCTCCATGCCCCTGAATATTGTGATTAAAATTTAACTTCGCTTTGAACCGCACCGGTTTTTTTGGAGAGTTTTTAGTCCGGAAGCTCAGGCTTCCAGATCATTATTTGCACTGGAAGCATAATAGGCTTTTTCGGCTTCTACCGGCGGTATATGTCCTAGCCGTTCAAGTAACCGTCGATTGTTGAACCAGACCACCCAAGCCAATGTCGCAAGTTCCACTTCTGCGTGGTTTTTCCAGCTCTTACGGTGTATGACTTCCGCTTTGTACAGGCCATTGATACTCTCGGCCAGGACATTATCGTAAGAGTCGCCTGTGCTGCCTGTCGACGCCAACAGCTCAGCCTCCTGCAACCGCTGGGTGTACGCAAGTGACACGTATTGGGAGCCCTTGACGTCCAGGAATTTCAAACCTCCAGAGGCCGCTCTGGAACGTCAACTGTGGGGCTAAAATCCTTATAATTCGCCGGCGGGTAGCATGAAAATGATATATTTTCAATGCGTTATCTTGGTTTTTGTACGGGTTTCCTGAATGCAGGCGGATCTTTCCTGCATCAACCAACGTAACGCATTCGTGCTATCTCTCCGGCATTCGAGACCAGCACCGCCAATCGTGTTGCGCGAAGCGTACGACTGAATACCATCCGGACACCGCACAGCAGGCAGCTATAAGGATCTGTCTTCAGCAATCTCTGGCTCAACGAGCGATGAGTGATCGTCACTATTTTTATCTCTTCTTCCTGGCCCAACGCCTTTTTTACCAGGGGAAGTTGTTTGCTCACCACGACGTATTGAAAAAGGACAGCGTTCGCCTGTTGGCCATCGTCATTGGCGAACCCGACAGGATCCTTTGGAAGACGTGTGGGATGACGTTATTGTCCATGGTTAGGAGATTGAATCGACCATTTTTGAGATCTCAAACCATAGATCGTAGTGTGTCATACTCCCAGAGGGCGGGGAGTGCCGAGCGATTAAGCGTAAAAATGCCAACTTTGCTGAGTTTTTAAACTAAAACCCATTTTTCAGGCGCACTTATCCAGAGCTGGGCTCTGAAGCCATCGTTTTTTCGCCATCCGATGCAGCCTGTCAGAGAGCATTTTTGTAGCGTGTTCACCCGCC
>NZ_JBGMUT010000026.1:0-2873 GCF_041448735.1 Serratia odorifera
CCCACCAGCGCCTCCACCGAAGCTAGCGCTCCGGTTTCAATGGCTCCCGCCTATCCTGTACAAACTGTACCAAAATTCAATATCAGGCTACAGTAAAGCTCCACGGGGTCTTTCCGTCCTGTCGCGGGTAACCTGCATCTTCACAGGTACTATAATTTCACCGAGTCTCTGGTTGAGACAGTGCCCAAATCGTTACACCTTTCGTGCGGGTCGGAACTTACCCGACAAGGAATTTCGCTACCTTAGGACCGTTATAGTTACGGCCGCCGTTTACTGGGGCTTCAGTTCAGAGCTTCGCTTACGCTAACCCCTCTCCTTAACCTTCCAGCACCGGGCAGGTGTCACCCCCTATACTTCGCCTTACGGCTTCGCAGAGAGCTGTGTTTTTGCTAAACAGTCGCTTGGGCCTATTCACTGCGGCTTTCCGTTAAGAAAGCACCCCTTCTCCCGAAGTTACGGGGTCATTTTGCCGAGTTCCTTAACCAGAGTTCTCTCGCACACCTTAGGATTCTCTCCTCGCCTACCTGTGTCGGTTTGCGGTACAGGCACCTTTTATCTCGCTAGAAGCTTTTCTTGGCAGCGGGGAATCAAAGACTTCGCTCCATAAGGAGCTTCCCCATCACAGCTCAGCCTTCACGATAAGCGGATTTGCCTACTTATCAGCCTAACTGCTTGGACGTGCACAACCAATCGCACGCTTCTTCTATCCTTCTGCGTCCCTCCATTGCTCAAACGATAAAGAGGTGGTACAGGAATATCAACCTGTTGTCCATCGCCTACGCCTGTCGGCCTCGGCTTAGGTCCTGACTAACCCTGAGCGGACGAGCCTTCCTCAGGAAACCTTAGGCATTCGGTGGACGGGATTCTCACCCGTCTTTCGCTACTCATACCGGCATTCTCACTTCTAAGCGCTCCACCAGTCCTTCCGGTCTGACTTCACTGCACTTAGAACGCTCCCCTACCACTGATACCATTGGTATCAATTCGCAGCTTCGGTGGTGTATTTAGCCCCGGTACATTTTCGGCGCAGAGTCACTCGACTAGTGAGCTATTACGCACTCTTTAAATGGTGGCTGCTTCTAAGCCAACATCCTAGTTGTCTAAGCAACTCCACATCCTTTTCCACTTAATACACACTTTGGGACCTTAGCTGGCGATCTGGGCTGTTTCCCTCTTGACTACGGATCTTATCACTCGCAGTCTGACTCCTAAGGATAAGTCATTGGCATTCGGAGTTTGACTGAATTCGGTAATCCGATGAGGACCCCTAGTTCAATCAGTGCTCTACCTCCAAGACTCTTACACTTAAGGCTAGCCCTAAAGCTATTTCGGGGAGAACCAGCTATCTCCAGGTTCGATTGGAATTTCTCCGCTACCCACACCTCATCCCCGCACTTTTCAACGTGCGTGGGTTCGGGCCTCCATTCAGTGTTACCTGAACTTCACCCTGGACATGGGTAGATCACCTGGTTTCGGGTCTACGACCACGTACTAAACGCCCTATTCAGACTCGCTTTCGCTGCGGCTCCGCCTCTTCAGCTTAACCTTGCACGGGATCGTAACTCGCCGGTTCATTCTACAAAAGGCACGCCATCACCCATTAACGGGCTCTGACTATTTGTAGGCACACGGTTTCAGGATCTCTTTCACTCCCCTTCCGGGGTGCTTTTCACCTTTCCCTCACGGTACTGGTTCACTATCGATCACTAGGGAGTATTTAGCCTTGGGAGATGGTCCTCCCAGATTCCGACGGAATTTCACGTGTTCCGCCGTACTCAGGATACATTCAAGAGAGAACGAAGTTTCGACTACGGGGTTGTTACCCTCTACGACGGACCTTTCCAGGTCGCTTCGTCTACCTCGTTCCTTTGTAACTCCGTATAGAATGTCCTACAACCCCAAGAGGCAAGCCTCTTGGTTTGGGCTATGTTCCGTTTCGCTCGCCGCTACTCAGGAAATCGCATTTGCTTTCTCTTCCTCCAGGTACTTAGATGTTTCAGTTCCCTGGGTCTGTCTTCCATACCCTATGTATTCAGGTAAGGATACCATACCATTACGTATAGTGGGTTTCCCCATTCGGAAATCTTCGGATCAAAGCTTACTTACAGCTCCCCGAAGCATATCGGCGTTAGTCCCGTCCTTCATCGACTCCTAGTGTCAAGGCATCCACCGTGCGCCCTTTCTAACTTAACCAAACTAAAAATTAAAAAATATGAGCTACACTGTTATCTAGTTTTCAAAGAACATACATTTATATATGAGAGATAGTTCTCTCAAAACTGAACAAAACGAAACACGGAAACTTATATTGATGAACAGCGTTCATCAATTCTCCATAGAAAGGAGGTGATCCAGCCGCACCTTCCGATACGGCTACCTTGTTACGACTTCACCCCAATCATCTGTCCCACCTTAGGCGGCTGGCTCCAAAAAGGTTACCCCACCGACTTCGGGTGTTACAAACTCTCGTGGTGTGACGGGCGGTGTGTACAAGGCCCGGGAACGTATTCACCGCGGCATGCTGATCCGCGATTACTAGCGATTCCAGCTTCATGTAGGCGAGTTGCAGCCTACAATCCGAACTGAGAACGGTTTTATGAGATTAGCTCCACCTCGCGGTCTTGCAGCTCTTTGTACCGTCCATTGTAGCACGTGTGTAGCCCAGGTCATAAGGGGCATGATGATTTGACGTCATCCCCACCTTCCTCCGGTTTGTCACCGGCAGTCACCTTAGAGTGCCCAACTTAATGATGGCAACTAAGATCAAGGGTTGCGCTCGTTGCGGGACTTAACCCAACATCTCACGACACGAGCTGACGACAACCATGCACCACCTGTCACTCTGCTCCCGAAGGAGAAGCCCTATCTCTAGG
>NZ_JBGMUT010000027.1:0-2681 GCF_041448735.1 Serratia odorifera
TGCAGCATCGCCTTGTCGAGGCTCAGATCGGCAACCAGCCTCTTCAGCCGCAGATTTTCCTCTTCCAGTTGCCGCATATGCTTCAGCTCCGAAGGAGAAATGCCGCCGTATTTTTTACGCCACGTATAGAAAGTGGCATCCGAAATGCCCAGCTTGCGACAGACGTCCGGCACTGACGTACCCAGCTCAGCCTGCTTCAGGGCAAAGACAATCTGCTCTTCGGTGAATCGTGACTTTTTCATCGGCACCACCTCCGTTCAGGGGAGTGTTTATCATGCCGGAATTCTGTTTCTGAATGGAGCAGGATTTTGGGTCAGGGTCAACAGGAAAGAGAGACTCTGGACGCCATCAAACGCCGGGCACAACGTCGGAAAACAGCACAGTGATCAGCGTTTACGGGGGCAAGTTCGCGCAGGGTAGGCAAGGGAAGTCGGGTATTTTCCTGATTTAATTGCGTAAAATTATCAGGTGTGCCGCTGGCTTCACATTTTACGTCGTAGCAGGTGACTCACATGTTTCCCTGGTACCGGCGGCGTCTGGTGGCCCCCCGGTTCTGGGGGATACTGAGCGGTCTTGCTCAGGGAAACAATATGAACATCTTACTGCCATTCCAAAATTCGATTGAACAACAGGCTGCCAATATGTTGTTTTTGGGATAAGACGGCATGTACATAAATCACGCCGTCTTTTTCATTCTGTCGCGTGCTGTAAAGGACACGATAACCGTTGGCGGTGTTGCATTCCCGGTATTTGGCGCACCCCAATTCCAGGAGCTCCTGACAGACGGGGCTTCCCTCGGGGAAGAGGCCCGTTTTCTCTTCAAATTCATCCAGCACATTCGCGATCACCGGTTTGGGATCCAACTGGCGAGATCGCAGAAAATGGGCGATGGTTTGCATTGTCATTTTTGCGGTTGATGAATAAATAAAAACCACGTTACCCTTGGCCATCAAAGGGTGTCCAGGAGCTGATCACGTGTAAACGTGCGGCCTAACTCAATATCTTTCTCAGATAATGTCATCAGTTTGAGTAGCGCAATGCTCTCGTCTCGACGAACACGGTCATCATAGGATTCGATAACATACGCAGGGTGGCCATTTTGCGTCACTATCAGAGGCTCGCTCAAATCGAGTTTGGCTGCATTCTGCTTTAAGTAACTTATCGTCTCGGTTTTCATGATATTTCCTTCTTCTGCATCATTCGAATAAGTCTAAATATAGACTTAATACAGCTTTATCACAAGCCATCAATGTGCAATGTTGCGCCATGGACAAACCGCATTCTGGATCACGGACTGATTGCTCGGGTTGAGATACGTGCCCCGCAGGGAAAAGTCAGGGGAACCTGCGTTTTTGTTGTACCACCATAAGAAGGGCTCCGACCGGTGATTGCGTGGTGAGAACCATTTGATGATACCGTGATAATCGTCCTGAAGAGGGGAGCTTGCCTGGAGAGCATAAGTTCCCATGGCGGCCAACAGCAAGGTCAGTAATGCATAACTTCCTCGCCAGGGGGTAAGATAGAGTCTTATTATTCTGATTACGGCACCTTAAGTGACGACGTCACTGCTGTGGGAAGTAGGTTAACACTAGCAGCAAGAATAATGGCTCTGTCGCATTAGCGTAGGCAAGTCAGCAAACATTGCGTTGCCGATATTTTAGGCAACCAACAGATAAAATTGTTCCGCCGGTGATAAATGCTCTCCAGCGGGATGCTGATATTGCCCTTTACGTATCATATGCACTAACTCAATGCCCGCCAGTATCGTCTGCGCTCGCCGAAATGATTTGAACCCCAGCATCGGCCATATTCGCCGTTTGATATTCCGATGGCCCTGCTCAATCAGGTTGTTCAGGTCTTTACTCTGCCTGATGGTAATGGGTTCGTCTTCAGGTTTACCGGCGTTGAGTGTGGCCAGCGCCGCCGTATTGGCGCCGCTTTTATCGATGGTTACAACCTCAGGCTCACCGTGGTGGTGAATGGCCTTGCGAAAGAAGCGCAAGGCAGCCGCAGCGTCACGTCTGGCGGTCAACAGGAAGTCGACCGTCTGACCTGAAGTATCGACAGCACGGTACAGCTATTTCCACTGGCCTTTGATTTTTATGTAGGTTTCATCCATTCGCCATCGGCGACCCAACTTGCGTTTATGTCGGCGAAAGGCCTTATCCAGAAGCGGTACCAGGCGGATGACCCAGCGGTGAAGCGTGGAATGATCAACGACAACCTCACGCTCTGCCATTATCTCTTCCAGATTTCGCAGGCTCAGGGAATAAGCCAGATACCATCGGACACACTGAGCAATAACATCGACGGGATAATGCAGGCGTTTGAAGGCGTTTCGGATCAGAAGCATCGTCAGGCAACATCGCAAAAAAACAGAATGTTACCTGACGCCGTCTTAATGCGACAGAGCCGGATTGGGCGGCATCAGCATCGGCCGGGGCAGCAGCAGGCGCTTGCAGGTGAACTCGCCGTCGACGGTGGCGATGTCGCCGTGCTGCGCCCGGTAATTGTCACCTAATCCTTAACAACCAGCTATAATCGCACAAGGCGTATCCTGTTTTTACTTCACTTTCACAGCGTCATGGAGGTTGTGCTTTGGGGAAAAAATTCAAAATGGAACACAAGCCGCGCGGCAAGACGTTGGTGACGTTGCAACGCAACGCCGAGGCCCGAGGAGC
>NZ_JBGMUT010000028.1:0-2634 GCF_041448735.1 Serratia odorifera
CCGGCTCACGTCGCAGGCGTGCTCATTTTATGCGGGTGTTGCGGCAGGGGGCATGCGCCCCCGTGCGAGCTATAGGTCTGTCAGACGGCGTCGGCGTTGAGGTGAGGCTGTATCTTAAAGACGGTTGAGGCAGCAGCGCTGCCGTGCTCGCCCCGCAGGGGCGCTACGTTCGAGTGTCGTTCCTCGGATTTTCTACCGAAGAGGGGATGGTTCAAGATGAAAAATTCATTGTGAACAAATTTAAAAGCAATATTAACTTTTTTAATGAATTATAAAGAATAAAGTAAAGGTGTTTTTATATAGAAAAACATTAGCAATTAAAAAAACATTGTAATACAGAGACTTAAATATTTTTTTCTATAATTAAAAAAATAACAACAAGTTAGAATAAGTATATAATGTGATTAAATTATTGATATTGGGTCATTATGAATATTTCATTACGCTTGCAGTTAATCACTATAGTGATTTTATCATTAACATCCTGCCAGTCATTTTATCCACCATGGAGCTCTCCTAGGGATTATCCTATTAATTACACCAGAATATCAGATAAAAAAGTAAGCATTATGTCGATGACCGATGAAATGCGCTCTGTAATAATTGTTCCGCATGCCCTGAACGGAATTAATTCGGATGTGAGGATTTGCCCTGAGCCGCCAGCTGATGCGGCTGATAGGATTTCAAGTAATTTTAATGCTGAAGTAGCCGCATCCCAGTCTGGCCCTGAGGAGAAATTCGATGATAATGTAAAAATGGAAAAGATAGATTCATCTGATGTGGCATCTATACTTAACCGTTCTCAGGGGTTGGAGTTATTCCGTGATGGTGCAAATGCTCTTTGCCTTGCTTGGTTAAACGATGTTTATAACTCAGGTGATATTAATTATTGGCGTGACGATTTTAGATATTTACTTAACCTATCACACCAACTAATAAAAGCTGAAATAGAAAGCAGTAAAGTTACACCGAAATAAATTATAATTTACAGAGAGTATGGATCCATACTTTATCTGAGTGATATTTGGTTGTTGATTTACACCAGTTTGACAGTCGATACTATATTTTTATGTTTACCATTGGTAATGCCAGTTAGTAAAATTTATAGTCAGACAGTATCATAAAGTAAAGAATACTGCCTGACTATGCATTAATACAAAACAACTTTTTATTTGTTGATGAGACAATAATTCCTTCTGACCCTTACCTCCCTCCTAAAAATGTAAGGTTAGAAATTTCTTTCGTGGTTATGTTGAATAATCAACGTGGGTGATTAACTATTACGGGAAAAAATTCTCATGTCTTAATAGTATTTAAAAATAGATTAATAGCCACTTCATCTTTTTTTAATCATCTTATTTTGCAATATTCTCTTGTCATGCTCCAGAGTTTTAATAACACACTTTAATTTCTTGTTTTCTTCCTTTAACCTATTGATTTCTTCTCGTGCTTCAGGGTTTAATAATCCGTATCTGTTTCTCCAATTGTAGAATGTAGCTTGAGAAATACCAACAATTTTGCATATATCACTTACTTTTGCCCCCTTGTCGGCCTGACTTAATATAAAATGTATTTGTTTTTCACCAAACTTACTTTTATTCATATTAACACCAATTTTAATTTAAAATTTTTTACAATAACAAACCGCATGAAATATTTAAAAATAACCATATTGGATCATGTTAATTTAATGGAATTGAGACATGAAATATATGTCAACATGACGCACTAGTGAATTATAAATAAAACCCAGAGGGTTGATTTTATTATAATATTATAAATTAATAAATTAGAGTTTACTTATCTCTTTGTTTTTTATAAAAAAATAAATAGATATTAGATAAGTCATCATAAGTCAACTTAAATTTACGGTTTTTAATTTTTTAATTTCAAAAAAAACAAACAAAGATCATGAAATTATTTGTATAGTGGTTTTATAAACTAAAATATAATTTTAGTTACAGTTTTTCAATAGTGGAGGTATAGTCTGTAAAATATTTAATCAGTACTCTGCTTTAGCAAAAATAACTTGATGTTAGGATGGTAAATAAATAACAAAAAGCAATTTTCTGCTATTGTTTTTTAAACTATGTATGCAACAAGTCTTACGGTGTGTTTTTATTTTATATTTGTGGTTGAATCAGATAACTAAAGGAATAGATATCCAATATCATCGATAAAATATAAAATTCACTATGAGATTTATCTGGCATCTTAGGGTGATATGTGTAAGATTATAGCGGATCTAGGGAGGGGGTGGAACTTCAAATTAATTTCTTTGCTGCGTGCACAAGACGACTCCATATTACTGACTTAGGCAACGCACTTTAAATACACTTTTGTTGTCTCATGTCGTTAAATTTGAGTTTTTCAAACCAGCTCAGGGTTGGCGGTCATAGCACTCACAATAAGCGTGATATAAAATAGCTAGAAATTTTTTCATTCTTACCCCATTAAGATAGATTAGCACCGAAGTAAAAAGATGGATTAACGCTATCAAGATTATTATATATCTTCATGTATAAACAATTAATAAACATCAATAGAGAATATAGTGTGATCTTACCCAGCAATAGTGGACACGCGACTAAGTGAGTAAACTCTCAAGCAAGAGGTGACTCACATGACAAAACC
>NZ_JBGMUT010000029.1:0-2233 GCF_041448735.1 Serratia odorifera
GGATGGCATTACTCTCCACGCTGCCAGACATCATCCGGACGGGAACTGCAGATACACAGGAGGAGTCAAAACAAGCGCTTAAGTCCCTGTTTTTTGGGTTGTTGCTCGACCTCGGTGGCGAGGCGCTCAGTCCCCTCATGAAGAAGGGATTCAGGAAGATTGCTGAGCGAAAGTCGCAAATATTGCTCCAAGACATCAGTTCTAACCCTCACGCGCCGGTGATCAAGCTGGAAGATCTGGAGGACTGGGCCATTAGGGTTCGAGAAAAAACCAAGGGGAAACTAGAAATTTCCGACGCTGACGTGGACGATCTGGTGGACTTGGATAGCATTAACAAAAATCCAATCTCCCGAAAGTTCGTTATCGAGTCTAAAGAATTTCTCGGGAGAATAAATAATGGGGAGTTTGAGATATCTAATGATAATGGTAAAACTTGGATGAAGGGGAGTAAAGTTCATTCGTTAGCGTACAGTCTACAAAATGCCGGAGGGGGGCGACAGTTACCACCAGGGCAGAAGGGCGTAGGCGTAGCAGGGGGGAGTCGTCAATCGGGAAATAACGTAATTCAGACTGACCAAAATGCTGAGCTTCGTAACGCTATTCTTTCGCAGAATGCCGATAAAGTTATTGAGTTGCGTAAAGGAGGAGCCAAGGCCGACGTAATTGATTCAGATGGCAACTCACTGTTGGATCTACTTGATAAAATGACAATTAGTGATGAGGCCAAGGCTACGATGCGTTCTGCTATATTACGGTCTCTAAACCCCACGGCACCGCTTGGATACATGAAACCCGAAGCATTTCATGGTACGCCGTGGGGGGCCGAAGTGATGGAGTCAGGATCTCTCAAAGGGGGGGTCAATGATGTAAAAGGAGGATCGCAATCGAAGGAAGGACAAGTTTTTTTTTCAGACCGTTCTTTTGATTCTTTAGGGGATGAACGCATACGCTCAGATCTTCGTAATAAACCGCGGGCATATGCCGACGGAGTAGGCATGAAAAGCAGTAATGCCGCCTCTCGGGCAAAACAACACCGGCTCACTCAGGTTATACTTGATTCATTGGATAAGCATGATCTGAAAATGACAGCGCCGAATGTGGAAATAGAGGTGACTAATTTGAATGATATTAATTATCAAGAGGCTTCGAATTGGTTGCAAGAATACCTACATAAATCATTTGTTGTAGGTAGTAATAACCTGCCGAAAATGAATTCTCCACTGGAAAATATCAAGAGTTCATTTAAACTTCCTGAACAGATCACTCTAAAGGCTGGGAAGGAGGTTAGGGTTCTGAAGGGAACTGATTTAGATGATTTTTATCGACAATCAGCAAATACCCTTCAACGTCAATTAGAAAATGGTAAGGCACCTTATCTCGCCTTGGTCAACCAAGGTGAAATTGTTCCAATAGTATTCGGGTTCGAGAAAGTTACTGGTCTAAAGTATCATCCTATAAAAAAAGGAAATAAAATTCATAGGTATGCCTTTCAAAGTGAAGATCATCCACTGTCAGGAAGTAGTAAAGGGGGAAAACTTAAGGAGATAGAGGTGCGCAGTTTAAAAGATTTGGCAACTATGTATTTATCATTCGAAGCAAAAAAAATTAAAATACCGCCAGACGTGGTTATTAGGATAAGGGCTAAAAAAGCAAATGTAGAAGATAAATTGACTAAAACTGTTAGCACAAAATATCTGGATGCTAGTCAAAGCGAAATGTTTAGAAAACATATACTTGACCAAGCAGCTAAATTAGCAAAAGGGGCTAAGATAGATACTCTGTCGCTAGAATTGCTTCAAAGAATAAATTTAGAGATTCGGGTCGTGACTCAGATTTAGGGTTCTGTCGCATTAAGGCGTTGTCAGGTAACATGCTGTTTTTTGTGATGTTGCCTGACTATGTCTCTGATCCGAAAAGCCTTTAAACGCCTGCATTATCCTGTCGATATTATGGCTCAGTGTGTTCGCTGGTACCTCGCTTATTCCCTGAGCCTGCGCAACCTGGAGGACATGATGGCTGAGCGCGGTATCCTCATTGACCATTCGACACTTCACCGATGGGTTATTCGCCTGGTGCCCTTGCTGGATAGGGCCTTCCGCCGGCATAAACGTACTGTGGGGCGCCGGTGGCGAATGGATGAAACCTACATCAAAATCGTAAGCGTAAAGGCAGCGCCGTATTGACAGTTATTTAGGGGGGAGATCCACGTTCCAGGGCAGAAGTTCGGCCACTT
>NZ_JBGMUT010000030.1:0-2068 GCF_041448735.1 Serratia odorifera
GGCGGGTGAACACGCTACAAAAATGCTCTCTGACAGGCTGCATCGGATGGCGAAAAAACGATGGCTTCAGAGCCCAGTTCTGGATAAGTGCGCCTGAAAAATGGTTTTTAGTTTAAAAAGTCAGCAAAGTTGGCATTTTTACGCGTAATCGCTCGGCACTCCCCGCCCTCTGGGAGTATGACACACTACGATCTATCGTTTGAGATCTCAAAAATGGTCGATTCAATCTCCTAACCATGAACGGATTATCCGGGAAGCCAATGCCACCGTCGTAAGAGATACCGTAATCTTTGCCGTAAATATGAAACTGATGGAGGTAGTCATCATCCCAGCCCTGCACGATTTGGAAAATGAAGTGAAATGCGGCCAGCGACGTATCAGCAGCGATTCTTAGCCTACGCCAGACCATGGGGCTGACGCCGCGAACGGCGATTTTGATGACGTAGATCTTCATAACTGGGTAACGGGTATTGTGATGAAAATGATGTTGGCTATTCTAGCCCCAGCAGGCGATGCTTTCGGTGACTGCCCACGGTTTTTATGCTCTCCTAAAAGTATGGCAGCAGCTACGTTAGGGAGGGGCGTCCATCACAATGTTATCAGATCCCCCAGAACATTAGGTTCAGGGCGTTTTTGATGGCTTCCGCATCAGCGCTGACATCTGCCTGCGCCTCGCCGGTGACACTGGCTGACACGCCTGATAGTTCTGTCGTCATAACCCGGTAGTCTATTCCGCTGACACAGACCACCGGGAACAGCTGGCGGTTGACCCTCTGCGAGAAATACCGGGATTCCAGCAGCGGGATCACCATGCGCCGTCCGGGTGTTTCGATAATGTCGCTCTGCACATCTACAAACAGCCTGTAATGGCTCTCGCGTTTGTATTCATAGACCGTGAACTGCATGTCACCAGCCCCGGTTTTCGTCGGCAAATGAGCCGTGTTGTGTAATGAAATTTGCTACTTCTTCCATGCCTTCCCGGTTCTCCGATTTCCAGTGCTCGGCCTGTATACGACGGGCCTCCCGCCCGATAGCTTCATTAACCAGTCCGGAAATGTTAATGCCTGCAGTGTGTAATGCCTGGTAATGCTCTTTGTCCACGGTCACGCTGACTCTATGTTTCATAGGGTATCTCCTCATTTGAATACTGCGAGTATATACCAGTAGGGTGCTATACGATACGGGGCAAAAGTGATAAAAGGAGAGCATGAAGATTTTTCATTAAAATACTGCCTGTTCATTGATATCGTTATTTAGTCACTGATCTGGCCCAGAGCTCGTGGACACGTTGTTAAGCGAGTAAAATTGCTAACAAAGGTGCACTATGACTCAATCTACAGACCATAAAATCGCCAGAAATCGTTACCCTGATGAATTCCGTGAGCATGCCCTGGCACTGGCCCTGCGGATCGGCGTTGCCAAAGCCGCCAGGGAGCTGAGTTTTTATGAGTTTCAGCTCTACGCCTGGCGTACAAAATAGCAGCAAGCATTGACAAACTCCGAGCGGGAACAACAGCAACTCATTGAAATTGCAAACTCAACGCCAGTGGGCTGAACAGGCCGAGGAGTTAGCCATTCTCCAAAAGGCCGCGACGTACTTTGCCAAACGCCTGAAATGAGGTACGTCTTTATGCAACAGCATCAGGCTGATTTTCGTATTACTTGTATGGCCCGGGTCCTGGCTGTCAGCCGCAGCGGATTCTATGCCTGGCGTCAGCGAACCGGGCAAAAAACACCTTCACAGTTACGGCGGGAACTCTGTGACAGCCGCGTCGCCAGCGCTTTTGTCGAGCATTAAGGCCGGTATGGTGCCCGCCGCCTATACCATGAATTGCGGGCAGAGGGCTGGGGTTACAACCGTAAAACGATAGCCGCCAGCCTGCGGCGACAAGGGCTGAAGGCGAAGGCAGCCAGGAAGTTCAAGGTCACAACAGATTCGAATCACAAACGTCCAGTGGCCCCCAACCTGTTGAAGCAAGACTTTACCGCCACGTAAGCGTAAAGGCAGCGCCGTATTGACAGTTATTTAGGGGGGAGATCCACGTTCCAGGGCAGAAGTTCGGCCACT
>NZ_JBGMUT010000031.1:0-1530 GCF_041448735.1 Serratia odorifera
TTCCGGATTTACCAGGAACACCCTCCTACACGCTTAAACCGGGACAACCGTCGCCCGGCTAGCCTAGCCTTCTCCGTCCCCCCTTCGCAGTAACACCAAGTACAGGAATATTAACCTGTTTCCCATCGACTACGCTTTTCAGCCTCGCCTTAGGGGTCGACTCACCCTGCCCCGATTAACGTTGGACAGGAACCCTTGGTCTTCCGGCGAGCGGGCTTTTCACCCGCTTTATCGTTACTTATGTCAGCATTCGCACTTCTGATACCTCCAGCATGCCTCACAGCACACCTTCACAGGCTTACAGAACGCTCCCCTACCCAACAACGCCTAAGCGTCGCTGCCGCAGCTTCGGTGCATGGTTTAGCCCCGTTACATCTTCCGCGCAGGCCGACTCGACCAGTGAGCTATTACGCTTTCTTTAAATGATGGCTGCTTCTAAGCCAACATCCTGGCTGTCTGTGCCTTCCCACATCGTTTCCCACTTAACCATGACTTTGGGACCTTAGCTGGCGGTCTGGGTTGTTTCCCTCTTCACGACGGACGTTAGCACCCGCCGTGTGTCTCCCGTGATAACATTCTTCGGTATTCGGAGTTTGCATCGGTTTGGTAAGCCGGGATGGCCCCCTAGCCGAAACAGTGCTCTACCCCCGAAGATGAGTTCACGAGGCGCTACCTAAATAGCTTTCGGGGAGAACCAGCTATCTCCCGGTTTGATTGGCCTTTCACCCCCAGCCACAAGTCATCCGCTAATTTTTCAACATTAGTCGGTTCGGTCCTCCAGTTAGTGTTACCCAACCTTCAACCTGCCCATGGCTAGATCACCGGGTTTCGGGTCTATACCTTGCAACTAGACGCCCAGTTAAGACTCGGTTTCCCTACGGCTCCCCTATTCGGTTAACCTTGCTACAAAATATAAGTCGCTGACCCATTATACAAAAGGTACGCAGTCACACCACGAAGGTGCTCCCACTGCTTGTACGTACACGGTTTCAGGTTCTATTTCACTCCCCTCGCCGGGGTTCTTTTCGCCTTTCCCTCACGGTACTGGTTCACTATCGGTCAGTCAGGAGTATTTAGCCTTGGAGGATGGTCCCCCCATATTCAGACAGGATGTCACGTGTCCCGCCCTACTCATCGAACTCACAATTAATGCATTTTAGTGTACGGGGCTATCACCCTTTACTGCGCGACTTTCCAGACGCTTCCACTAACACAAGAACTGATTCAGGTTCTGGGCTCCTCCCCGTTCGCTCGCCGCTACTGGGGGAATCTCGGTTGATTTCTTTTCCTCGGGGTACTTAGATGTTTCAGTTCCCCCGGTTCGCCTCATGCCACTATGTATTCATGACATGATAGTGTGTCGAAACACACTGGGTTTCCCCATTCGGGTATCGCCGGTTATTACGGTTCATATCACCTTACCGACGCTTATCGCAGATTAGCACGCCCTTCATCGCCTCTGACTGCCTAGGCATCCACCGTGTACGCTTAGTCACTTAACCTCACAACCCGAAGGTGTCTTTCGACATC
>NZ_JBGMUT010000032.1:0-1195 GCF_041448735.1 Serratia odorifera
TCGGGCTTCCAGATTGATCATGGTTGCCGACCAGGCAGTGCTCCGTTGTCCTGCAAGCAGGGAGATATCCATCTGTGTCCTCGTTAACGATCTGTGACAGTGCTGGGCAAAAGCATATAACAACGTTTAGGCATTTGCATGTGCGCTTGCTGCCGAGCTGGATGAGGCTTTGTCCGCGCGCGTCAGCCATCTGGTAGATCTGTTCCTCAATGGCGTCAGCGTACGTTGATATGCTGAGCAATAAGCCAGCCGCCCCCACCGGCCTGCTGGCCGGTTTTTTTTCGCCACGATAGCGGTATACTGCTTGGGATCATTGGAGGAATAGCGTGTGGCGATAACTGAACAAGCGTTGTTGGAATCAGGTTTTACGGCAGAAGATCTGCAAAAGCTCAAACACTATACGAACACCCAAGGTTCTACACTTGATGTCTTGCTGCCCGCGCTTGCGAACCGTTTTATGGCCATGGGCCTTCTTTCTGCCGTACTGGTGGGGTTGTTTATCCTGGCGGTTTGTTTTTCTTCTTCAGAAAACATTATTTCCTTTGGCGTTGCTGTGCTGCTGATCTTGGGGATTTTCTGTTGGATGACGCCCCTTAAATTGACTTACAAGGCCTGGCGTTTTAAGACGGTGAGCGCTCGATAGTCAGCAAGTCAAATACGATTTTTGCGTTTAAGCCGTAGCCGATAATTTTCATGGTCAGTTTCGGTCGGCTCATTGCGTCCATTTTTCGGTAAAAGTCAGAGCGAACAAAATGGAACAGCCGCCAGGTCCCTGGTTTGCGTAGTAGACCAAAGACGCTGTATGCATTCGCAGCCAGACTCACCGTTTTATACGCTGCAAGACCACTTTCTCCGCGAAAACCCATAAATTCGGCCACGGACATGGCACTGTCAGCAACAAATCCCTGCGAGTCGGGTTTATTCAATAACTGGCGATTCATTTCTCGAGATAGGGTGTTGGCTGCATCAACCACCAGCGTGGCTCCCAACAAGATGCCGACCGGGGTCATTGAGCTCACCAGGAGCAGCCCACCTGCGGCTTGCAGGCCTGCTAAGACTACCTGCACAGCTGAAATGACATAACCCACTATCTGGTTATTTTCCTTGATAAATTCAATCTTGGCATACAGCTGGGCCGCCTTTGTCTTGAGCAGGCGATCCTGTTCAATCAGACCGTCATTTTCTGCCCGTAGAT
>NZ_JBGMUT010000033.1:0-1150 GCF_041448735.1 Serratia odorifera
GAATTGTTCCTTTGATTTTTTTAGAAAGAACTTCGCTGCATCTTCGGTTTGTTTTAAATATAAATCAATACTACTTCTTTCACATAGTTGGTCGTATTCTTCTTGAGAAAGTACTGCAATATTCACCTCTATTTTTTTATTTGTTGCCGTTTCAATGATTACATCATACCAATAGTAATTCGGTTTTCCTGGGATTTGTATATCTTGTAGAGAAACATTAAACGTTGCCCCCTCTTCTGTCATATGTTTGAGGACTAGTTCTGGGTTTTTAAACGCTTCTCTAGCAGAGAGCACTCCCCCAGTTGTAGTAGTTGCATATTGTAAATCCATTTTAATTTTCCACCTTTCTCCATATAAAAAAAGGCAAGCGACACCCACTGTAAAAACAGCGTGTGTCGCTTGCCTTAATTTCATATGTTCTGATTTGATTGTAGTTTTTATTATATGTTCAAACGCTATTCTAACACCTTAAATAATAAAAATCAATAAAATTGTATAAAAGTATATAAAAAATAAACGATTAATATAATTCAACAAACTTTCGTCTTTTCGGATGTATGTTATTTGCAGTACGTGCCATGATCTGTTCATCTGCGTCAATAGTAACACCTTCATTTTGAAGGGATAGCAGTAATACGTTGTCATAAGTGTCCATTAAAAGTATATCTCTAGCCTTGTTGCGCTTTGGATAAATCACAACAAGTGGCACCCCCTCATCGCCTTCTCTTCTTGAAAACACAACGTCGTCTAATCTAGCAATCATTCGGTAATCATTTTCATTCCCAAAAATAAAGAAGAAATCTTGCATAGCATCTTTATCTCTCCTATACGTTCGTCTAAGACCACCATCTATTGTTTCCTTAAATGTTTGAACTTTTTCAACAAATGCGTAGCGCCAATCAGCATCTCCTACTGTACGTTGAGATAAAGGCAAAAGAATATCTTGTTCAAAGTTTTGATTATCATCTATTCCTAGAATGATATCTGAAATAACATCTCCAGCTTCTTTCAAAGAGCAGATGTATATATTTAGATTTGGTAGATTCATTAAAAGTTCATGATACTCACGCATAGAAAATAAGAGATTTTTCATGCGTACGTATGGTGGTTCTGCATCTTCCGCAAGGAACATCGATTTATCATACATAAC
>NZ_JBGMUT010000035.1:0-1069 GCF_041448735.1 Serratia odorifera
GGTTCTGCACGTGCTTTCGATCAGATCGATAACGCGCCAGAAGAAAAAGCTCGTGGTATCACCATCAACACCTCTCACGTTGAGTATGACACCCCGTCTCGCCACTACGCGCACGTTGACTGCCCAGGGCACGCCGACTACGTGAAAAACATGATCACCGGTGCTGCGCAGATGGACGGCGCAATCCTGGTTGTTGCTGCGACTGACGGCCCTATGCCTCAGACCCGTGAGCACATCCTGCTGGGTCGCCAGGTTGGCGTTCCTTTCATCATCGTGTTCATGAACAAATGTGACATGGTTGATGACGAAGAGCTGCTGGAACTGGTAGAAATGGAAGTTCGCGAGCTGCTGTCTGCTTACGATTTCCCTGGCGACGACCTGCCAGTAATCCGCGGTTCTGCGCTGAAAGCGCTGGAAGGCGAAGCAGAGTGGGAAGCTAAGATTGTAGAACTGGCTGAAGCGCTGGATTCTTACATCCCAGAACCAGAGCGTGCTATCGACAAGCCGTTCCTGCTGCCAATCGAAGACGTATTCTCCATCTCCGGTCGTGGTACCGTTGTTACCGGTCGTGTTGAGCGCGGTATCATCAAAGTTGGCGAAGAAGTTGAAATTGTTGGTATCAAAGACACCGTTAAGTCTACCTGTACCGGTGTAGAAATGTTCCGCAAACTGCTGGACGAAGGCCGTGCTGGTGAGAACGTTGGTGTTCTGCTGCGTGGTATCAAGCGTGAAGACATCGAACGTGGTCAGGTTCTGGCTAAACCAGGTTCTATCAAGCCGCACACCAAATTCGACTCAGAAGTGTACATCCTGAGCAAAGAAGAAGGTGGTCGTCACACGCCATTCTTCAAAGGCTACCGTCCACAGTTCTACTTCCGTACTACTGACGTGACCGGTACCATCGAACTGCCAGAAGGCGTAGAGATGGTAATGCCAGGCGATAACGTGAACATGGTTGTTACCCTGATTCACCCAATCGCAATGGACGACGGTCTGCGTTTCGCAATCCGTGAAGGCGGCCGTACCGTAGGCGCGGGTGTTGTTGCTAAAGTTATCGCTTAATCGCTGA
>NZ_JBGMUT010000036.1:0-1008 GCF_041448735.1 Serratia odorifera
AGATCAACTTTCCAAAGCAGCTATTAGTCGTTTTGGAAGTGGCTATGGATGGCTTGTTCTTGACGGTGAGGAACTCTCTGTTATGAGTACACCAAATCAAGATACGCCTTTGCAAGAAGGAAAAATCCCCTTACTCGTAATTGATGTATGGGAACATGCTTATTATTTAAAGTATCAAAATCGGCGCCCCGAGTTTGTTACCAACTGGTGGCATACAGTAAACTGGGACCAAGTAAAAAAAGTAATACTCCCTATAAGTAAAATACCAAGTAAAGAGTACAGAACAATTTTCATCCATTTCTTCATATGTATGACCTCCCTCGTATATTAATATTTAAGTCCTATTTCAGGCTTAGATTTTCTCTGTAATAAGAATCCTGTTATAAATAAAATACTTGGACGTTTCAAGATATTTCTAGATAATGATCTTAGGATCATTTGGGACAATTCTTATTCATCCTGTGGACTTACCACATAACTTAGAGTGTTTCTCAGTGAACGTGCGGGACTCCCTACTCGCAGGCTGAGCAGCCTGACCCTCGAACCTAGATGTTAGTAGCTCTAGGGCGGCTTTCGATTCAGGACTAGCTCTCATACACGAGGTTGTTGGTCGGCGTGCACACTAGAGATATCTCGAGACGTCCAAGGAATGATTCTAAATAGAAGGGAGGTCTCTTACATGAGATTATTTGTTGGTTTAGATGTAAGTTCGTTTGATATAAAAGCTTGTATTTTAAATGGTGAAGGGAAAAAGCTAGATTCCTTTTCGGTCAACAACGATTTGCCAGGTGCCACAGCGCTCAAAAAGCGAGTGTTAAAGTGTATAGCCAACCAAGAAATTGAAACTTTTAAAATCGGCCTAGAATCCACATCTGTTTATAGTTTTCATCCATCTATGTTTCTTCATTATGATGAAGACTTACAACGCTTTGGGGCAAAGGTATTTCTGATGAATCCAAAACAAATTGCAAATTTCAAGAAAAGCTATTCTGACATGGATAAAACAGA
>NZ_JBGMUT010000037.1:0-972 GCF_041448735.1 Serratia odorifera
ATTCAATTTATCGTCTCTTTACCAATTATAGAAAAATAATAAATGAATAGAATGATATGTGATAAAAAGGCTTATTTTAAAAGAAATAAGCCTTTTTATATTTTTTATAAAAACATATTGACGATTAGAGATTAGAGGTGTAATATAGAACAAGTCGCCGATGACATTAACGTCGCAAGCGACAAACGAAATGAAAAACTTAGTTGACATTGAAAGATGAAAATGTTAACATAAGGAAGTCGCAAATGAGCGACCAAGTAGTTCTTTGAAAACTGAACGAAACAAACAACGTGAAACGTCAATTTTTATTTTTAGATGCTAGACAAACTAACTTTATTGGAGAGTTTGATCCTGGCTCAGGATGAACGCTGGCGGCGTGCCTAATACATGCAAGTCGAGCGAATGGATTAAGAGCTTGCTCTTATGAAGTTAGCGGCGGACGGGTGAGTAACACGTGGGTAACCTGCCCATAAGACTGGGATAACTCCGGGAAACCGGGGCTAATACCGGATAACATTTTGAACTGCATGGTTCGAAATTGAAAGGCGGCTTCGGCTGTCACTTATGGATGGACCCGCGTCGCATTAGCTAGTTGGTGAGGTAACGGCTCACCAAGGCAACGATGCGTAGCCGACCTGAGAGGGTGATCGGCCACACTGGGACTGAGACACGGCCCAGACTCCTACGGGAGGCAGCAGTAGGGAATCTTCCGCAATGGACGAAAGTCTGACGGAGCAACGCCGCGTGAGTGATGAAGGCTTTCGGGTCGTAAAACTCTGTTGTTAGGGAAGAACAAGTGCTAGTTGAATAAGCTGGCACCTTGACGGTACCTAACCAGAAAGCCACGGCTAACTACGTGCCAGCAGCCGCGGTAATACGTAGGTGGCAAGCGTTATCCGGAATTATTGGGCGTAAAGCGCGCGCAGGTGGTTTCTTAAGTCTGATGTGAAAGCCCACGGCTCAACCGTGGAG
>NZ_JBGMUT010000038.1:0-949 GCF_041448735.1 Serratia odorifera
CACGCATTCACGACTAAAATTATCGACTACAGTCAGGGCACGGATCCGGCGTCCGTTGAACAGATTATCAGCAACGAAATCCATACTCCAGCACTGATCCACCGCGGTCACCGCCGGGCGGATACGCCTGTGCCTGGCCGTCACGTGCCGCCGCGGGCGTTTTGACCGCAGGTTCAGCCCCTCCAGACAGTAAATCCGATGGGTTTTCTTGTGGTTAACCAGCCAGCCCTCGCGCCGCAGCAGGATATGGATCCGCTGCACACCATAACGTATGCGGGTTTCTGCAATCTCCCGTACCGTACTGTCGATACTGCAGGTCAAACCATCGACTTCCTGTTGACCGCCAGACGTGACGCTGCAGCTGCCTTGCGCTTCTTTCGCAAGGCCATTCGCCACCACAGTGAGCCAGAGGTCGTGATCATCGATAAAAGCGGTGCCAATACGGCGGCGCTGGTCACACTCAACGCCGGTAAACCTGATGAAGAAAAGATCACCATCTGGCAGAGTAAATACCTGAACAATCTGGTGGAACAGGATCATCGAAATATCAAACGGCGAACTCGACCGATGCTGGAGTTCAACTCATTCCAGCGTGCACAAACGATACTGGCAGGCATTGAGTTAATCCACATGATACGGAAAGGGCAGTTTCATTTCAGCACCCGCAAAGGCCGGATTGGCCGGCATCAGCATCGGCCGGGGCAGCAGCTGCAGGCGCTTGCAGGTGAACTCGCCGTCGACGGTGGCGATGACGATGTCGCCGTGCCGCGCCCGGTAATTGTCACCTAATCCTTAACAACCAGCTATAATCGCACAAGGCGTATCCTGTTTTTACTTCACTTTCACAGCGTCATGGAGGTTGTGCTTTGGGAAAAAAATTCAAAATGGAACACAAGCCGCGCGGCAAGACGTTGGTGACGTTGCAACGCAACGCCGAGGCCCGAGGAGC
>NZ_JBGMUT010000039.1:0-936 GCF_041448735.1 Serratia odorifera
GTATTAACAAGGCTAGTATCAACGGTTCGTGATCGTTCAGCAGAAAATATATGGAAAAAGCTCTCTAGTCTTCCGGATAATGTTCAGAAAAAACAATTAGAAAACCTTCTTCAGATAGATCAAAAAACAAAGAAAACGTATTTAGAGCGTCTAAGTAATCCCCCTGTTCCGATTAGTGTTACGGGCATTAAGAATACGCTGATTCGTTTACAAGAGCTTCGTCAATTGAACACTGAAAATTGGGATATGTCTAGAATTCCTTCGAAAAGATTACAACAATTCGCGCGTCACACAGTCGCTGTTAGATCACAAGCAATTGCTAGAATGCCCGATCAACGACGTATGGCTATGTTAGTTGCATTTGCTAAAATGTATACACAAAGTGCTCAGGATGATGTCATTGATATTTTTGATAGATATTTAACAGATTTATTTGCTAAGACATATCGAAAGGAACAAAAAGAACGTCTTCGTACAATTAAGGATTTAGATAAGGCAGCGCGCCAATTACGGGAAGCTTGTGTAATATTATTAGAACATACGGATCCTTCTGTCCATCCAAAAACGGCAGTGTTTGAAAAAATTTCAGAAAAGGATTTAATACAAGCTGTCCAAATTGTTGATTCACTCACCTATTCACCAAATCAAACACTAGCCTATTCAGGATTGTTACAACATTATGGCATAATCCGAAAATTTCTTCCTTTACTCATGGAAGAAATTGAATTACAAGCAACGCCTGCTGGATTACCCATCTTGCAAGCATGGAATTTTGTAAAAGAGCATGGGAAATCCAATAAGAAAAGATGGAAAAATGCTCCTCTTGCCGGTTTGAATGCAAATTGGTCTAAGGTTGTAATTGATAAAGATTCCGGAACTGTAAATCATCGAGCATATACGTTTTGGATGCTCGAACAAGTATTAGAAGCTTTGCAC
>NZ_JBGMUT010000040.1:0-921 GCF_041448735.1 Serratia odorifera
GTAGATAAGAGACTACCTCCAAATATCATTTGTAAAAAGTATAGCACTAAGCTACTGCCTACTGCGATAGCAGCTGATCTCGTCCACACGCCAATCAAGGATGCTAGACTTGCATATAGGCAACATTGCAATACGATTGCTCCGATAGAGTATATAACATCCATCATGTCACCCCATTGTATATTTGTGGGAGCCATCAGAGGATTCACTAACAAAGAAACAATGAATATATTAACAGCACCCGTAATGATGAGCAAAATCATCGCAGCAATTTTTGCAACATACAACCTCGAGCGCGAGGACGTATGCAGGAACAGTTGTTTCAGAGTACCATATTGATATTCATCCGTCCAAATAAGAGGTGACAAAACAATCGCCCAAGGTAGAATAACAAGCATTCCCGATAGGCCAAGCAAAGCATTTACCATTTGAGCCACCGTATCATCAGCCTTGAGATTACTGGTGTATGCCCAAGAGAACAGTACTGTCATCACAATAAAACCAATGTGTGAAAGAATAAAGATTCTTTTATTCACTATCTTCAAACATTCATTCCATAACAATTTAACTCACCTCACCGCGCGCAGTTGTCCATTTTAAAAACTTATCCTCTAAACTCGTATGTGCCGACAACACCCGATGAACTTCCACCCCAGCATCACACAATGCTCGAATCAGCTTTGGAACTTGACCTTCATCAATAGCTACTATCATAGTATGCAAACCGTTAGATAATTTCTCTGTCTGCATATAATCCAATGCATGATGATCATCCCCAAACAAGTTAACCACAACTTCGCTTGTAAGCTCAACATTATCAATGTGAAGTGTGATACAGAATTCCCCATCATTTAACCCATCATCAATCCGCTGCTCTGTCACTAAGCAGCCATTCTGCATAATAACCACTCGGCGTGCCAT
>NZ_JBGMUT010000041.1:0-863 GCF_041448735.1 Serratia odorifera
ATTTTGAACAATCAAAGGAGAGAATTTTCCAATCTTGGAATTCATAATTTGTCTTTTTTTGTTAAGATATTAAAAAGTTCCTTAGAACAATTAAAATTTTATAAAACGTTTCATTTGAACTCTAATATATTAAATTCAATGTTATATACTTTAATTATCCATTGGGATAACTTGTATCATATCCTTAGTAATAGATTCCCTCTTGTCAGGATTGGTTTATTTTGCGACAGTGATATTGAACATACAAATTGGTTGAAAAATATGCTTGATTATCACTTTAAACATCAAGCAGAAATACATATTATTGATACAATAAATTTTAAATTGTTTAAACAAGAATCTCAAAATTTCGATTTAATAATTACGAATATATCGGGAATTCAAAGTATTCGCACAATACCTATTATATGTGTCAACACTATTCTTTATATGAGAGATTTAGAAAAAATTCAAAGTAAAATATTTCTGTTACTTAAAAGAAAATATTCTACACAATATAATTAGTTTGATTATAACACTTACCTTTTTAAGGGGAGAAAATTAAGGGGAAATATGATAACTAAACTTATCGAATTGTTAAATTGAAAAAACTTCAAAATGAAAGAAGTTATTACGTTGGTTCGCTACTTTTTCATATAACTTAGCTACACGGATACGTTGTTTATTCCAACGGGTAGAACCTTTTATTCTTCTTGACAATACTCGTTGTGCCTTTGCTAAGTGGTCTAACATGTTGCGATAGAACTTAGGATAATTGGCTTTCTCATCCTCAGAACTAACGTATAATCCATTCATCGCAAAGCCTAATCCAACAACTGTTTCTACTTCTTTTTGTACAATCTCTTTTTTGTATTCAGTCAAGA
>NZ_JBGMUT010000042.1:0-830 GCF_041448735.1 Serratia odorifera
ATGGACGCCGTGCAAAAAGCAAAATCCGGCCACCCGGGTGCCCCTATGGGAATGGCGGATATCGCCGAAGTCCTGTGGCGTGACTACCTCAACCACAACCCGACCAACCCGCACTGGGCTGACCGCGACCGTTTCGTGCTGTCCAACGGCCATGGCTCCATGTTGATTTACAGCCTGCTGCACCTCACCGGCTATGACCTGCCGATGAGCGAGCTGGAAAACTTCCGCCAACTGCACTCCAAAACCCCGGGTCACCCTGAATACGGCTATACCCCTGGCGTCGAAACCACCACCGGCCCGCTCGGCCAGGGCATTGCCAACGCCGTCGGCTTCGCCATCGCCGAACGCACCCTGGCGGCGCAGTTCAACCGACCGGGCCACGATATCGTTGACCACCACACCTACGCCTTCATGGGCGACGGCTGCATGATGGAAGGCATCTCCCACGAAGTCTGTTCGCTGGCCGGCACCATGAAGCTCGGCAAGCTGACCGCTTTCTACGATGACAACGGCATCTCCATCGACGGCCACGTCGAGGGCTGGTTCACCGACGACACCGCCAAGCGCTTTGAAGCCTACGGCTGGCACGTGGTGCGCGGCGTCGACGGTCACGACAGCGACGCCATCAAGGCGGCGATTGAAGAAGCCCGTCGCGTTACCGACAAACCGTCGCTGCTGATGTGCAAAACCGTGATTGGCTTCGGTTCGCCGAACAAGGCCGGCACCCACGATTCCCACGGCGCACCGCTGGGCGAGGCCGAAGTGGCCGCCACCCGCGAACAGCTGGGCTGGAAATACGCCGCCTTTGAAATCCCGCAGGACATCTACGC
>NZ_JBGMUT010000043.1:0-810 GCF_041448735.1 Serratia odorifera
GTTTGGCACCTCGATGTCGGCTCATCGCATCCTGGGGCTGTAGTCGGTCCCAAGGGTTGGGCTGTTCGCCCATTAAAGCGGTACGCGAGCTGGGTTCAGAACGTCGTGAGACAGTTCGGTCCCTATCCGTCGTGGGCGTAGGAAATTTGAGAGGAGCTGTCCTTAGTACGAGAGGACCGGGATGGACGCACCGCTGGTGTACCAGTTGTTCTGCCAAGGGCATAGCTGGGTAGCTATGTGCGGAAGGGATAAGTGCTGAAAGCATCTAAGCATGAAGCCCCCCTCAAGATGAGATTTCCCATAGCGTAAGCTAGTAAGATCCCTGAAAGATGATCAGGTTGATAGGTTCGAGGTGGAAGCATGGTGACATGTGGAGCTGACGAATACTAATAGATCGAGGACTTAACCATATAATATGTAGCAATGTTATCTAGTTTTGAAGGAATATGCCTTCATAGTTTGGTGATGATGGCAGAGAGGTCACACCCGTTCCCATACCGAACACGGAAGTTAAGCTCTCTAGCGCCGATGGTAGTTGGGACCTTGTCCCTGTGAGAGTAGGACGTCGCCAAGCAAAAACCTAAGTCGTTTCGACTTAGGTTTTTTTGTGTTTATTTTTATTTACCGAATGTTATAATTCATAAATTTAATAACGCTAAAGACGAAAAAAGTTTAAAATAATAGCAATGATTTTTGGTTTTCCTGATTTTTCGAATGCCGCTAAAGTAATACTTAAAATAGGACACATTATTTCTATCATAAGTATATATTTTAAAATTACTGCGATAGAAAAAATAAATAGGATAATAG
>NZ_JBGMUT010000044.1:0-806 GCF_041448735.1 Serratia odorifera
ATTGTAGACCTTCGGCAGCAGCGAGCCTCGCTTGCGGTTGGCCAGAAAACCGTAGTACCGCACCATTTTAAAATGCCGCGCCGGAATATGGCTGACGTAACGCTGCAGCATCTCCTCCTGGCTGATTTTCTGCCGTTTGTGCTGCTGCGTGCGGTGATCTTAATACTGATGCACCACGGCACCGCCGCGGTAGTGGCGCAGCTGTGAGGCCGCCACCGGCGGGCGCTTCAGATAACGGCCGAGGTATTTCACGCTGCGCCAGGCGCCGCGGGTCTTTTTGGCGAAGTGCACTTTCCAGCAACGCCGGTATTGTGCATGCAGGTAGCGGTACCCCCGATCTTCGTTACGGATATGGCCCAGGCCCGGCAGGGCGCCGGGATTGATGCGGGCGTAGTTGTCCCACAGCAGATAGACGACGGCATTGCGCCAGATGGCTTCCACTCCTTTCTTTTTAAAGAACAAATTACGCCAGGTGCTGTGTTTGACATCAAGTCCGCCGCGGGTAACGGAAACGTGGATATGCGGGTGCTGATTCAGCTGTCGGCCGTAGGTGTGTAGCGCGCAAAAGATGCCGACTTCGATCCCCTGTTGGCGCGCCCAGCGGAGCATGGCGCGGGTGGCGCTGCGAAACAGGTCATTGAGCAGGGGCCAGTTGTTGTTGAAGAACGGCCACAGCAGGTGAGGCATGGTAAACGTGATAGTGCTGCCAGTCGCAGTCGGGCAGGATGAGCTGCAGTTCGGCGATCCACTGCTCAGTGGCCTTGAGGCCACAGCTGCTGCAGGCCTTGGACTTGCAGCTCTGGCAG
>NZ_JBGMUT010000045.1:0-802 GCF_041448735.1 Serratia odorifera
CCTGGGGATCTGCGTGGGGCAGAATTTGCGTTCAACAGAAGTGGCAGAAATGCTGAATAGCATAGCGCTCAGACGTCCTTTACCTCAGTTGCTGAAAACCGATAATGGTTCTGAATTTGCAGGGAAAAGGCTGGACAGATAGGTGTACGAAAGAGGCATCAGAATCGACTTCTCACGCCCGGGAACACCGACGGACAATGCGACGGTGGAGTCCTTCAACGGCAGGTTAAGGCAGGAATGTCTGAACGAGAACTGGTTTATGTCTTTGGAGGATGCACGGTGCAAAATCGAGGCCTGGCGCATACACTATAACCAGAGGTGTCCCCATTCTGCGCTGGGCTGGATGACCCCGTCAGAATTTGCTGAGAAGTCTGCCGGTTGCCAGAATACACAACCAACATGAAGCCGGTTATTCCTGATTATGACTGGATCATATTCGGGGTCATGATGATGATGAAGACATTACTAACATCGCGGTGTATTAATCAACGGGGAGCAGGTCATATCCTGTAATGCATACAGACTGGGCATGAACAATAGCAAACACTCATAGAGTCTGCTTGTCATTGGCCAACGGAACGATCTCTGAAGTTACGCAATCGTCGTATAGCAATTGTAATGGGTTTTCACTTCGCTTAGAAAAAATCAAACCCATTAATATTATGGATTGGCAACCTATAACAATATTAGTTTTATGAAAAAAAGACTTTGAATTGACTTATTAATGATCCTACCCACGTAATGTGGACACGGCCCTAAGCGAGGTTTTGGTTTTCAAACTGTTCCGGGCTAAGACCGCCAC
>NZ_JBGMUT010000046.1:0-787 GCF_041448735.1 Serratia odorifera
CTTTAATGCATGCCGTTGAAAAATACGGCACACTACGTGACAGGGCAATGATTATTTTTATGCTTCATACTGGCCTTCGTTCAATGGAAGTGTGTGATGTTCAAATAGAGGATGTTATCATGAGAAAAAGAGGCGGCTATGTTGTTGTTCGATCTGGAAAACGAAATAAACAGAGGGAAGTGCCTTTGAATAGTACAGCTCGTTGTGCACTAGAAGAACATATCAGATTAAGTGAGATTTCACAGAGTTATTTGTTTCCTTCTTCTAAAACAGGAAAACGCCTACAAGAAAGAGCGATCCGCCATATTCTTCAGAAGTATATTAGACTTGCAAAGTTAGAAGGATTTAGTGCCCATGATTTAAGGCATCGCTTTGGTTATGTGATGGCTGAACGCACACCATTACATCGTCTTGCACAAATTATGGGACACGATAACTTGAATACCACGATGATTTATGTAAGAGCTACACAAGAAGATTTACAGGGAGAAGTAGAAAAGATTGCCTGGAACTAAAGAATGCACATTATCCTACTCATTTGGTCATGTGATACAAAATAAGAATTGTAACAGGAGGAACAAGGGTTATGCCTGTAGATTTTTTAACACCTGAACAAGAAGAAAAATATGGTTGTTTTTGTGACACTCCAACATCAGAGCAGTTAGCAAAATATTTTTGGTTAGATGATACAGACAAAGAACTGATATGGAATCGTCGTGGAGAGCATAATCAACTTGGTTTCGCTGTTCAATTAGGAACCGTTAGGTTCTTAGGAACATTTTTATCT
>NZ_JBGMUT010000047.1:0-769 GCF_041448735.1 Serratia odorifera
TGCAACAGGCGCACCAGACGCCGGGCTGGGGCCACCAGTTCGCGGCCGGGGCACAGCGTAATGCGGTCAATTTCATATCTCAGTTTTTCGAAACGCCCAAGGGTATTGCAGGCATTCGGCGACGGGATCCCGTGGCGTCGTATGAGCGGGGGGAACAACCGGCAGCCGCGCATGCTATCAATGAATCCTCGAGTCAACAGCAGGCACCGGCACAGGACATGGGGCGAAACGCCGCGGTCCCAGTACAGGAGCCGGCATCGATCCTGTCTTCCACCGAGGGGGGATCTTCGTGGGACATTGTCTCGCCGGGCGCGAGCGCGGCCTACGGGGCGTTGGTCGGGCTCTGGAATTACGGTGGGAACCAAGCCCCGTCTGGTGGAGTGGATGCCGCGCCAGTCCTGACGGATGACCTAGGCGAGCCGAGGTCTGAAATAGAGGTATTCGAGCAATACGAGAAAGACTTGTTCAGCATGTTGGGCAGACCAGATTTGTCTAACAGCATAGAGGAAGTCGATCAGTTGATTTCCAAGATGATCTCCATGATGGACAAAAAAGCGGATCTTGGTGCCCTTCTTACTCAAGGTATGTTTGATATTACATTTGGAGCTTTAGGTTTATCCGAGTTCCCTAAAATCGGAGACTCACTCACAAGGTTCAGGGACAGTTTACCAAACGCTTCCAAAAGTTTCAGCATACTGGTAAACCTGCTTGGTCGAAAGGACACGCTGGAATACGATGCAAATATTTTGGTGGAGCTGATTAACGATTT
>NZ_JBGMUT010000048.1:0-755 GCF_041448735.1 Serratia odorifera
ATAATCATGTATGGAAAAGGAGATGGAAATAATGACTCAAAGCGCACCAGAATTTAAAGTTTTGCAAAGCATTGCATTTCTCGCTGTTGTTTTGCAAAGTTCCTTATTATATACAATGAATCAAGGAAATGTCTTACTTGAGCAATCTCTCATTATGGGCATGCTATTCAACCTTGCAAAATTCTCAGCACCAGCATTCATATTTATCGTTGGATTTCACTTAATTCGGCACTATACGAAGCAATTAGTATATAAAGAATATATTTCTGAAAAAGCGACACACTTACTCATTCCTTATTTCTTTTGGTCTATTCTTTACCTATTAACAACAAACGATCTTATTACATTACAAAGTGGAATAAAAAGTTTATTACTCGGAACAGCCGCGCCCCATCTTTGGTACGTTATTATGATGTTCCAAATTCACTTATTGTTCCCTTTACTATGCACACTTTTTTATTGGTTTCAAAAACGAACAGAAAATAAAAAAGACATATATAAATATATGACCTTTTTCGCGTGCCTATATTTTCTATTAATGTGGTTCTCTTCTCACTATATTTTTAATGGAGAAAAATTAACAAGTTCAACAATTTTACATTATACAGATCGATCATTTCTATTCTACTCATTCTATTTCGTTATGGGTGGCATTGCCGCTGTAGCACTAAAAACTTGGCGTCTATTCGTCATGAAACATATCCCGCTTATAACAATATTATTTTTCATCTTATTTTTATTCATCAATTATGAGT
>NZ_JBGMUT010000049.1:0-736 GCF_041448735.1 Serratia odorifera
GAAAAAGTCCGAAATGCTCTGGATATATTACTTAATTATTGGGAGTCAGCAACCGCCAGTCTGGATGATGTGACGTTAATCAATACGCTAAAATCAGTTTTTTTGTCTAATAGACTCTATCGCCAACAGTACAAAGTCGAGGTGCTCGAAGCCGGGAAAAATGCGATTGAGCGTTCTCCAGGATTATTTCGCAAATTCGGGGTTCTTGATATCGGCAAGCTTCGTGATGCAGCCGATAGCGAAAGTATGACGATCGCACGCCACCTGCGGGACTTTGCCACCCGGCTAGAATCGTACCTTGTGCCCGAATCCGACGTATCGATGGATTTTTCATTTGAATATGCTGGGTATGTTTCCGACTTTCTCAGAAGTAAATACCCGCAACATGAATTTTCAATCGGGCAGGAGAGTCCGATTAAAATCACGGATGAGACTGGACTCGAGTCATCGTCGCCAAGTTTGCTCGAAGCCCTTCTAATCCACCATAAGGTTACCATGGAATTTCCTTCCGGGACGCCTGAAGCTATTAAGGACTATATCACGAGATATCAATCCCGGGCCCTTACCCACGATGAGGCGGATGAATTTCTTAAATTTTCGGAAATAAGCGACCGCAAGGAAATGGCTCGACGGATCCAGCTTGCTGATAGTGGAGCCCAGGGTTCGCTCGTTACAGACGTTAAGAAAACGTTCCCCAAATATCAGCATATTCTGAATGCCGTCTCTGCCCGCGATA
>NZ_JBGMUT010000050.1:0-717 GCF_041448735.1 Serratia odorifera
GTATATGACTTTCTCATCATGATTTATTTCAAATAAAATTCGAAAGGTTCCAATCCGTAATCGATATAGTTCTGTGTAACCTTTCATACTTTTAATATCTCCTTCAGGAGGAATCTTAAGAAGTCCCTTCAATCCTTCTGCAATTCTTTTTTGAATCCCTTTTTCTTGCTTTGCAATAAATTTCACCGCGGACTTATGGTAAATCAATTTGTAGTCCGAATTCACGTTTTGCGTCCTCCCCTGATACATATCCTTCTTCACTGTTTAACTGTTCTAACTCTTGTGTAGACAGCGGTTCATGATCAGGATCTGCCATATCAATTTTTTCCCATTCTTTAGGTTTTCTTCTTGACCGTTGAACAAGAAATTCTAAAAAGTCAAATGCTGCTTTTTCATCTTGTTGATCCAGGTGATCAATTAACCGATACAATTCATCTTTACGAATAGCCATGTGTTACACCTACTTTCGAGATAGTTTTAAATGTCCACTAATTAATATTAGTGGACATGAAGTGTGGGAAAATAAATGTTTGATGTCCGCTAACATAATTGATAAGATTAAAATATCATGTCCGCTAATGTAAGTCAATAAAAGAGGAGGTATTTATGCATTCCACTAAAACAATTTCTATACAAGCAACATCTTTGATTTCCGATTTTATTTCTAGCTTATCTCAAGAAGGAGATTTGCATACAAAAACACTAAAAGAATATACG
>NZ_JBGMUT010000051.1:0-714 GCF_041448735.1 Serratia odorifera
GGGGTGAGGACAGTGTCTGGTGGGTAGTTTGACTGGGGCGGTCTCCTCCCAAAGAGTAACGGAGGAGCACGAAGGTTAGCTAATCACGGTCGGACATCGTGAGGTTAGTGCAAAGGCATAAGCTAGCTTGACTGCGAGAGTGACGGCTCGAGCAGGTGCGAAAGCAGGTCTTAGTGATCCGGTGGTTCTGAATGGAAGGGCCATCGCTCAACGGATAAAAGGTACTCCGGGGATAACAGGCTGATACCGCCCAAGAGTTCATATCGACGGCGGTGTTTGGCACCTCGATGTCGGCTCATCACATCCTGGGGCTGAAGTAGGTCCCAAGGGTATGGCTGTTCGCCATTTAAAGTGGTACGCGAGCTGGGTTTAGAACGTCGTGAGACAGTTCGGTCCCTATCTGCCGTGGGCGTTGGAAGATTGAGAGGGGTTGCTCCTAGTACGAGAGGACCGGAGTGAACGCACCACTGGTGTTCGGGTTGTCATGCCAATGGCACTGCCCGGTAGCTAAGTGCGGAAAAGATAAGCGCTGAAAGCATCTAAGCGCGAAACTTGCCTCGAGATGAGTCTTCCCTGGGCCTTTAAGGCCCCTGAAGGAACGTTTAAGACTAAGACGTTGATAGGCTGGGTGTGTAAGTGCAGCGATGCATTGAGCTAACCAGTACTAATGATCCGTGAGGCTTAACCTTACAACACCGAAGGTGTTTTAGAGAC
>NZ_JBGMUT010000052.1:0-711 GCF_041448735.1 Serratia odorifera
GCCTTGCTTCCCCTCTATTGAGTTGATTTAAAATTTTACGACGATAATTTTCATCATGTAAATATAAGAGTAAATAACGTGTTTTAAAGAGTCTCCCCAATTCTCCAATTGCTCGCCCTAACATAGTTGGTTTCCCATTATACTGAAGTGCTTGGATAAGATGTGTTGCATTTATTTTATTTAGTTTCAAAGATCCCGCAACACGAAGCATGTCTTCCCAATGACGATGTATGAGTTCTTCACGAATGCGACTTTTAGACAAATTATTTAACATGCTATAATCTGAGTTCGCATCAAAACGCCAAAGACGTGATTCACTGATATCAGCTAAACGAGGACTAAATTGATATCCTAATAATCCAAAGAGCCCAAAAATAATATCACTATACCCAGCTGTATCTGTCATAATTTCTTTTGGCTGTAAGTTCGTATTTTGTTCTAACACACATTGAAGTAAGTATAATGAATCACGAATTGTGCCTGGAATCACCAAACCGTGGAGTCCGGTAAATTGATCGCTCGTATAGTTGTAATACGTAACACCACGACCAGAACCGAAATATTTAGGATTTGGACCAGTGTGTACGGATTTTACTGGTGTGATGAAACGTAATCCATCAGCTGAAGCAATTTCTCCACCACCCCACATTTTAGCCAGCTGTAATTGGCTATGAAAATCTACAAGTTTCGCGTTTGATTCTGAAAGTGTTT
>NZ_JBGMUT010000054.1:0-695 GCF_041448735.1 Serratia odorifera
CTATTCTTCATTTCTATATACCTCACCAATTACTGATAAATTTTGTTTCGCCAAATTGTCAATGTTCGGATATTTAGGTAGTGACTTAGCCAATGCTTTTTTATAATGTTCTTCTTTATAATTGAGCTTAGATTGGCTGATTTTATGTTGTACAATTAACTTCATGTTATGATAAACATATATTTGATTATCATATACTTGTAAACCGACGGTTTTACCTTGATATTCAGCTGGAACTGAGTATTGATTCGATTTGTAAGATATCATGCCTGATGTATTAACTTTTACAAGTTTATGCTTAATCATATAGGAATCTCTTATCGCGCTCTTCGGGAGTGGTTGTAGGAGATTCTTTTCCTGTTTTAGGGCAAACACTGGAATCTTACCAGTCCCTTGATGAAATGTTTGATTAATTCTTGCACATAATTTTTGCACAAATTCATGTAATTCTTCAAAAGTGAATCTTCCTTGATAAGCATGAATTTCGTCTAGAAGTTTCATTGGCGCTTCTACTTTCCCTTTGGTATTTGGTCGCCCTGCGATACAAGGTTGTACCTTAAATCCAAAATCTTGAGCGAATTGGGCAAACTTATTGTTAATCGTTCCTGTAAAGTGTTCTGTTCGAGCTTCATCCATTACCGTCTTCATATTATCCGTGACAATTACCTTCGGTACACCACCAAACATTTCAAATG
>NZ_JBGMUT010000055.1:0-672 GCF_041448735.1 Serratia odorifera
ATACATGCCTTCTTACAGAGTTGGCGGCTTCAACTAAGTAATACCGCAAGTAATGATTTCCATTACGGGATAATGAAGTGTTTTCTGCGGTGAATCGACCAGATTGGTGCGTACGCCAATATAATCCGGCATATTTTGCTACCTTGGTTTCATCATCAAATCTTTCGATTTGACCAATCTCAGCGATAATACCAGCGGCGAATACAGGTCCAATTCCAGGAATGGATTCGAGTGTTTGCGTTAATCCAGCCATGATTCGCTTAATGGATTTTTCTATTTCTTTGATTTGCTGTTGATAGGTACGAATAACCGCAATTGACGTTCCTAAAAGAACATCGATTGAGTCTTCTACGACCTTATCCAAACGATAGGAAGAGCGAACAGCCCTTTGAATGGTGGATGCGCTACTACGTAGTCACCAACTCTTTACGCCAGAAAGGTGCGTGAAAGTGTGACATAAAACTTGTCATCGCTACCTTTCAATTAATTTCCAGTAAATTACATATATTACTGGTTTAGTTTCGTGATGTCTTTTTTAAGCAAATAGGTCTTTGATAACTAAAGATTCTTTTGTTTTTCAGTTGACATACTACCGCAGGTCTATATTATTTTTTCCCTATTAAATCAAAAACCTTTCCTCATACAGCTGTAACATACATTCGAATTTTCTTA
>NZ_JBGMUT010000056.1:0-661 GCF_041448735.1 Serratia odorifera
GTAAATCATACACTTGGCGAATGCGGTATCCATTTACAGGCTCATGGTCCAAAGAAGTATGACAACAAGTACAATATGTAGGAGAATACGTAATTGTATGATCTGGAGTCGCTGTCAAACTAAGGGTATGTCCTTTGTGGCCCAACTGGCCACCAGTTTGACGATGCGATGATTTTCGTAAACTTTTTGTAACAGGCTTACGCAAACCATCTGTAGAAGGTGGCTTATGACTATTTTGGGAGTTTTTTTTAGAACGATTTTCTAGGTCTTCTATACGTCCTTTTAAATCCTGTATTTGGTTTTCTAAATCATGAACGAAATCGCAAATAGCCTGTGGTCCCTTTTGAAAGACAGCTAGAATATCTTGTTTTTTCAACACAACGATCACCTCCTAGTCTGATATATCTAGTATTCACACAAAAAATACATATCAGACTAGTAAATGAAAAAAGCCTCCGTGAGGAAGCTGAGTAGTTACATTATATTATTAGTGAAATGTCCTACTTGTGTATTAAGTATTTGGATATCACTTGTAATTTGATCATCGTTTGAACTGTATAAAATAAGGGTTTTTGGTTGTTCGATTTTTTGTGCGGAAATAGGGACAGGAATTAGTAGTAGTAAACTAAATAAGAGTAACAGCCATTTTTTCATATTATTA
>NZ_JBGMUT010000057.1:0-652 GCF_041448735.1 Serratia odorifera
CTTATGCAATTACCGGGTTTTTCTTATTTTTATTTTACAAAAGAAAGACACGTACTATTTTAATATGGTCAATTGTACTATTAAGTTTCATGCAATTGTTCACATTATTAGGTTCTCTTGTCATGTTATTAGTGCCGGTAGATGAACTAGGCCTTTCCATAGCCATTATGCCGTTAGAAAACTGGGGCTTACAAATTACAGACAGATTCTATTCTTTCTATTCTGAAGCAATAAGTAACAGTCTTATTATGCTTCCTGAAACACTAGGATTGTTTTTACTCGGATTATATGCCGGTAAAAAAGACATTTTCCGCCGTGCTAAGGAATTAGATCCAAAACTTAAAAAATGGCAAATCATTATGTTCATTTTAACATTACCGATGTGGTTTATTATGGTTTACTTCTTTATGAACAATCAACCATACACACCATTTTCACTTATGGGTATTACGATGATAAGCGGAAAGACATTGTTCATCTTCTACATTGTCACGTTAATGCGTTTATTACAAAAAGAAAAATGGCAAACAGTATTACGTCCATTCCAATACGTTGGACGAATGGCGTTAACGAATTACATCTCACATACAATTGTTACATTACTTGTATTTGGGCTACTATTCAAAAATGATTATCTTGCTCCATTATGGGT
>NZ_JBGMUT010000058.1:0-645 GCF_041448735.1 Serratia odorifera
AAAGATAGTATTACAAGACCCCTATATGGAAAATCTAAAACTTCTAAGAGCTAACATTTTAGAATTCTTACTTTAATATTTCAAATCGGAGTAATATTTATGAAAAAAGAGTAAGTTACAAGAATATCAACGCTTTCTAGCTATAATATTATCAGCTATGTTGCAAATTTTGTTTTCGTTTATATAGGTCTCATCCAATTTCCAAGATAATTGTATTCTTTTATTTTTTTCTTCCAAATTTGATAGCTAAGGTTTCCGTATTCATGAACCTAGCGCATGATAGTTGTTGGGTGAATTGAGATTCCACGTTCTTTTAAAAATTTCAGAGACATCACGATAAGTTAAAGAAAAATGACAGTAGTAGCTGACAGCTATTAAAATAATATCTTGCTTGAACTGTTTTCCTTTAAAATATCTCATTTATGTCTTTCCTTACGACTGTTTCTAGAATGTAGTTTCATTTAGAAAACTTTAAAACAAAATCCTTTATTATTCGAGTTTTCATGTCAATTAAATTACGTTTAATAATATTAAGATTTATTTATATATCCTCTGAATGAACTTTTCAAATATTTATTTGGATACAAATCATTAATCATTGCGTATGGACTTCCATTCCAGTATCTTACTACTGGTGTCCATAGT
>NZ_JBGMUT010000059.1:0-641 GCF_041448735.1 Serratia odorifera
AGTGCCCCCTCCATGATATCAGCAGCGGTATCCCAGTTCTGCTCCCAATGACTGTAGGTAGTCCGGTCCATATCGTCATCGAATCTCTGGAGGGACCGGATCATCATGTCCCTGGCAAACTGACCGGGCTCGATCTTCTCGTACGTAAAAAAAGGCCATTGCACGTCCTGGTATACATCACCAGGCACCCCACCCGTCAAAATCAATTCAGGTTTAAGTGGGTTGCCATCTAACTTATCCCGCTCATTCTTAGACAGTCCCTCCGTCACCAGCGTGGAGAAAGACTTTGGAATCGTCTGCTCAAAAAGCTGGTCCCGTTTCCCTTCTTGCGGAGCTTGGTAGCTTGTTTTATTAGATAATGAGTATATCCAACCATCTAATTCAAACGCCCCGGCGAGCGGCGTATTGACACCTCGAGCTTTAAAAATTATCTTTCTGGGGCGGTTTTTAACGTTGTCTCCATTTCTCTCATCCAATTTTTTCCCAGCAATACCTTGAGCGATAAAGTGTATAATCTTGACGCCCTTTTCGAAGGAATCATGCTTAACAAATTTGACGATAAACTTATTAAAATCTTCCCATGCCCCACCCTCGAGCTTCGCCCGCAGCGCTGTCGGAAATGCGCTTGGCCAGTCAATCTC
>NZ_JBGMUT010000060.1:0-641 GCF_041448735.1 Serratia odorifera
AGTGCCCCCTCCATGATATCAGCAGCGGTATCCCAGTTCTGCTCCCAATGACTGTAGGTAGTCCGGTCCATATCGTCCTTGAATTTCTCGACGTACCGTTTCACCATCTCGCTGGCAAACTGACCGGGCTTGCTCTTCTCGTACGTAAAATAAGGCCACTGCATCCTCGGGCCTAGGCCCGCCGAAGCGCGCAAACGCGGATAAAGTGGGGTGCCATCTAACTTATCCCGCTCATTCTCAGACAGTCCCTGCGTCACCAGCGTGGAGAAATACTCTGGAATCGTCTTCCTGGAATACTCGTTGGCATACTGGCCCTGTGTGAATTCTTGCGGGGCTTGGTAGCTCGTTTCATTAAATAATGAATATATCCGACCATCTAATTCAAACGCCCCGGCGAGCGGCGTCTTGACATCTCGATTTGTAAAAATTATCATGCTTGGGCGGTTTTTATATTTGTCTCCTGTCATCTCATCAAATTTTTCCCCAGCAATACCTTCGGCCACCCAGCGTATAATCTTGGCGTGCTCTCCGGACATACCGTTCTGAACAAAATTGATGATAGATTTATTAAAATCTTCCCATGCCCCACCCTCGAGCTTCGCCCGCAGCGCTGTCGGAAATGCGCTTGGCCAGTCAATCTC
>NZ_JBGMUT010000061.1:0-638 GCF_041448735.1 Serratia odorifera
CCCGTCAGCTGCTCATACGCACCCACCGCCAGCTCCACTTCCGAACCGGTGGCAATCAAAATCAGCTCCGGCGTGCCGTCACAGTCTTTCAGCACGTAGGCACCGCGGTACACGTTGGCCAACTGCTCGGCGTCACGTGGCTGCTGCGCCAGGTTCTGGCGTGAGAAAATCAGCGTGGTCGGGCCGTCGTGGCGCTCGATGCCGTACTGCCAGGCAATCGCCGATTCCACCTGGTCACACGGACGCCAGGTGCTCATGTTCGGGGTCACCCGCAGGCTGGCCAACTGCTCCACCGGCTGGTGAGTCGGGCCGTCTTCTCCCAGACCGATGGAGTCGTGGGTGTAGACGAACACGTTGCGGATTTTCATCAGCGCCGCCATGCGCACCGCGTTACGGGCGTATTCCACGAACATCAGGAAGGTCGCCGAGTACGGCAGGAAACCGCCGTGCAGCGCGATGCCGTTGGTGATGGCGGTCATGCCGAACTCGCGCACGCCGTAGTGGATGTAGTTGCCGGCCAGGTCATCGCCCAGCGATTTGGAGCCGGACCACAGGGTCAGGTTGCTTGGCGCCAGGTCGGCGGAGCCGCCGAGGAACTCCGGCAGCAGTTTGCCGAACGCTTCCAGCGCGTTCTGCGA
>NZ_JBGMUT010000062.1:0-626 GCF_041448735.1 Serratia odorifera
GATTCAATTAGAATATGACTTACACAGCGGACAGTTTTTAAACTTCCAGGTAGGTCCTGGAAAAAATAATGATAAAACATTTGGAACAGATTGCTTAGATACCTTACGGCCGGGTGATCTGTGTATTCGTGATTTAGGATATTTTTCATTGGAAGACTTAGATCAAATGGATCAACGTGGCGTGTGCTATATATCAAGACTTAAGTTAAACCATACCGTCTATACGAAAAATCCATTTCCAGAATACTTTCGAAATGGGACAATCAAAAAACAGTCACAGTATATCCAAGTTGATTTAGAGAACATTATGCACACGTTAAAACCAGGACAAACGTATGAAATAAAAGAGTCGTATATTGGCAAGAATCAAAGATTATTTACAAGAGTAATTATCTACCGATTAACAGAGGAACAAATACTGGAACGTAGAAAAAAACAAAGCTATACCGAAAGTAAAAAGGGCATTACGTTTTCAGAAAAGAGTAAACGATTAACGGGTATCAACATATATGTTACGAATACGCCTTGGGAAGTGGTTCCGATGGAACAAATCCATGATTTTTACTCCCTCCGCTGGCAGATCGAAATCATATTTAAAACGTGGAAATCTCTATTTCAAATTCATC
>NZ_JBGMUT010000063.1:0-618 GCF_041448735.1 Serratia odorifera
ATGCGGCAACTGGAAGAGGAAAATCTGCGGCTGAAGAGGCTGGTTGCCGATCTGAGCCTCGACAAGGCGATGCTGCAGGACGTGCTGGCAAAAAAGAGCTGACGCTGGCACGCCTGCGCGAATGGGTCAGGGATTTGCAAGCCCGCTACGGTGCCAGTGAGAGACAGGTCTGTTTTGCGCTGCGGGTCAGCCGCAGCTCGTTTCGATATCGTTCTGTGGCCGCCGACGACAGCGCACTGCGGCTACGCATCCGTGAGATAACCGAAACCCGGGTTCATTACGGGTACCGCCGGGTATACGTGATACTCAGGCGGGAAGGCTGGCGCGATAATCACAAACGGATATACCGCCTCTACTGTGAGCAGGGTCTGTCGCTGCGCCTCAAACGGCCACGCCGCAATAAATCGGCCCAGCGCCGACAACCGCAGCCTCAGGGTCTGTATCCGAATCACGTCTGGGGCATGGATTTTGTCTCTGATGCGTTGTTTGACGGGCGACGACTGCGCCTGCTGACGGTTATCGACCTGTACACCCGCGAATGCCTGGGGATCTGCGTGGGGCAGAATTTGCGTTCAACAGAAGTGGCAGAAATGCTGAATAGCATAGCGCTCAGACGTC
>NZ_JBGMUT010000064.1:0-613 GCF_041448735.1 Serratia odorifera
ATGTAAAGGGTGTGAAGCGTAGCAGAACCCTTTATATGGAGACCGCCTGTGTTAGCCTATTCGGGCAAGCCAGTCCGTTTGCGTAGCGGGGCAAAGAGAAGGAGGGTATTTTTTCAGGGTATTGGGAAACCCTTTAGGGGTCACCATTATCTCCACATGCCACGGGTACTGTAAATGAGAAAGCTCTTACTATCATTAACGTACTTGTTATTTACAAATTTATTCCTCATTTTACCCCTGAAAAATAGGACATGGTCTGTATTTCATTTCTATTTAGATAGAAGGAAGACCGTTTTCCGTTTTGGGGTATTTTTTTTAGCTTAATAGCGATACGCTAGTACCTTCTTGTAGCACAAGGGTTGCAAGAACTGGNGGAAAGTTGCGAATAATTAGAAATTTTTATATCAATTCACTATATATTACATTTATGTAAAGATTATTGTGAGTACATTTTTTAAAACTTTCCCCTAATAAAGTTTTGAAAGAGTTGTCTCAGCATTCTACATGTTGTAAGTATGCCAAGGAAAGAGAGCCTATATGGTTTCTCTTTTCTTTTAAAATTATTTTTTCAACCTCATATTTAAGTTGTATAAAACTTTATCAAGGATACCAT
>NZ_JBGMUT010000065.1:0-609 GCF_041448735.1 Serratia odorifera
TTGAATCTTGATACCTGCAGTTTGTGCACAACCACCTGACCCAGGATATACATGTGCTAAATGTTTCGGTACTTGGAAAATCGTCGCATCTAAAATACGGATTCGTTGAAAATACGTGAGTGCTGCACTTGAAATGGCTGATGTTTTACAAAGTTTACTTTTCCATAATGCAGAAAAAATATATTTCAAAAATTCAACCGCTTTTTTATCAAAGCGTTTATTGAGTCCTTCTGGACTCATAAGAGTGCCTGTGGCGGCGTGTAATTGACTGCATAGTCGAACGAGAGAATCACTCGCTGTACGTTGACTGACCCAGATACATATGGTAGCTAATTCATTTCCTGAAAACTTTCGTTTTCTTTTTACAAAACCTAATTCTTTAGCGAGTTCTTCCAAAAGAGAAGGGGTTAAATGACGATACAGCTCTTCAGAAAATAGTTGTAATTCATCTTGAATTGAAAGATTCATAAAAAATGTCATCCTTTCTAGCTAGCTTTTTAGAAAGAATAACGTTTTTTGACACTTGGGGGTAGTGCAAATTCTTAAGTTGATGGGCATGGGGTACCGCCAGCATTTCGGAAAAAAACCACGCTAAGCAAAAAACTAGCC
>NZ_JBGMUT010000066.1:0-604 GCF_041448735.1 Serratia odorifera
TAGAGACACTTGTTAAACTGACAAACTATGAGATTGATGTACGAGAACAAAATATGATTCATTCTATGGTGAAAATGGGCGCATTTCCTCATAGAAAGGAGGTTGATGAGTTTGATTTCGAATTCCAGCCGAGTATTAATAAACAACAAATCTTAGATTTTATTTCTCTACGTTTCTTAGAGCAACAAGAAAACATAGTATTTTTAGGACCTAGTGGTGTTGGTAAGACCCATTTGGCCACGTCTATTGGTATAGCAGCAGCTAAAAAGCGAACAAGTACTTATTTTATTAAATGTCATGATTTACTTCAAAATTTAAAACGTGCCAAGATTGAGAATCGCCTAGAATCTCGTTTAAAGCACTATACAAAATACAAATTACTTATTATTGATGAAATTGGGTACTTGCCTATTGATCCGGAGGATGCAAAATTATTCTTTCAATTAATCGATATGCGTTATGAAAAGCGTAGTACCATCCTAACGACCAATATCAACTTCAAGTCTTGGGACGAAGTATTCCAGGACCCTAAACTCGCCAATGCCATACTAGATCGTGTCTTACATCATGCCACGGTGGTCAGTATTGTAGGACAATCCTATCG
>NZ_JBGMUT010000067.1:0-596 GCF_041448735.1 Serratia odorifera
TCTTACAAGGGCTATTTATGATGTATTACCACGTATTAAACTAACAGAACTATTAGTAGAAGTAGACTCTTGGACCCATTTTAGTCAACAGTTTGTACATCTTCATACGAAAACAGGGCCAAAAGATGAAACTGCATTATTTGCGGCAATTTTAGCCGAGGGGATTAATCTTGGATTAAGTAAAATGGCTGATGCATGTCCTACTGTTACCTATACACAACTTGCTTGGATAGCAGATTGGTATATCAGTGATGAAAATTATACAAAAGCTCTGGGAGTCTTATCAAATTTTCAACGGCAAAATAGGCATGCTAGCTATTGGGGAAATGGAACCACTTCTTCTTCAGATGGACAATATTTCCAGTCAAGTGGTGCTTCTAGTCCATTAGCTCAAGTAAATGCCAAACATGGCAGAGATCCTGGCCTAAATTTCTATACTCATATTTCAGATCAATATGACCCTTTTTATGCCCAAGTCATTAGTTCTTCTGAGGAAGCGCCTCATATTATAGACGGATTATTATACCATGAAGCTGATACTAGAATTGAAGAGCATTATACGGATGCTGCTGGATTTGTAGATCATGTATTTGCTA
>NZ_JBGMUT010000068.1:0-592 GCF_041448735.1 Serratia odorifera
TTCATAGGTTCCATAATAGGGGCATGGACCGTTCATTTAATGAATCCAGAAGTACTGAAGCTATTAATGCTGATCATGCTTGGTGTGGTCGCTATTTATACGATATTCAAGAAGGATTGGGGAAGTATTTCCACTCATAAAAAATTGTCTGGTCGACACGTCATTATTTTTACCTTTTTTATTTTTGCTATTGGTTTTTATGATGGATTTCTAGGGCCTGGCACAGGTTCGTTTTTAATGTTTTCTCTTTTATTTATTGGGTATGATTTTTTAAAAGCAGCAGGTACTGCGAAGTTTCTTAATTTAGGAAGTAATGTTGGTGCATTGTTGATGTTTATGTACGTAGGGCAAGTAAACTATGTGTATGGCTTCATAATGGGGATTGCTCAAATTGCTGGAGGAATTGTCGGCTCCAAATTCGCTATAAAAAAAGGAAGTGGGTATGTTCGTGCTCTTTTCATTACAGTAACTTGTTTATTGTTAGCGAAAAATCTGTATGACTATATTCAGTAAGTAATCAAAGGATGTAGAAAAGGTCAAATATGTAGATTACATAAAATATAAGAAGACACTAGGGGAAATTCCTTTTAAC
>NZ_JBGMUT010000069.1:0-591 GCF_041448735.1 Serratia odorifera
AATCCCATGTAGGATAGGAACCGCAAGTTTTCCTTGATAATATGTTTTAGTGATATCGTCTAATGTAATCATTTTTCTTTCACTTCCATTTCGTCATATATATTGTTGGAAGGATTTTTAACAACCTTTTGTCCCACTGTCGTGCCTTCAATAATCTCAGTCCAATCTCCATCAGTTGCTCCTTTCTTTACATTTTGCTTACGAAGTTTTCCTTTCTCCTCGATGTAAACAAATAAATCATCGTCTTCTCCTACAATACTTATACTTGGTACAGCTATCATCTTTTTGTCCCCTAAATTGACTTGTAAAGAAACATGATAACCTGGAAATAAACCGTCTTGACTATCAAGACTTGCTTTATATGTATATTGAGACATATTTTGATTTCCCTCACTAACGGCTTGAGTCGCCTCCGCACTCGTTGGGAACTCACTTACCTCTGTAATCTTACCTGTCCACTTCTTCTTATTATTTGCTTTCGCTGTTACAGTGAATGTTTGATCCTTTTGAATTTGTGACTTCTGAAGCTCAGTTAACGTACCTTGAACTTGGAATGGGTCTTTAGAAGCTACTTGTAAAAACGATTTTCCT
>NZ_JBGMUT010000070.1:0-585 GCF_041448735.1 Serratia odorifera
ATGGATGCCACCATGTTTCAGGTACCTAATACTTTGGGGCATATATATCCTGGTTCAGGTGGTTGTGCGCAAACAGCTGGGATTAAAATTCAATTAGAATATGATTTACATAGTGGACAATTTCTTAATTTCCAATTAGGTCCTGGAAAAAATAATGATAAAACATTCGGAACAGAATGTTTAGATACGTTACGACCAGGCGATTTATGTATTCGTGATTTAGGGTATTTTTCATTAGAGGATTTAGATCAAATGGATCAACGAGGGACATATTTTATTTCACGCCTAAAGTTAAATACAAACGTATATATCAAGAATCCTAATCCAGCATTTTTTCATAATGGTACCATCAAGAAACAAACAGAATATATAAAAATCAATTTACAAATGATGATAGAGCGCTTATTACCTGGTGAGACCTATGAAGTAGGGAACGTTTATGTTGGAGATCAAAAAATTTTGTTTGCCCGACTTGTTTTGTATCGTCTAACCGAAAAGCAATTACGAGAACGACGGAAAAAACAAATGGAAAGTGAAAAGAAAAAAGGAAAATCGTATTCGAAAAAAAGCAAAATATTATCTGGG
>NZ_JBGMUT010000071.1:0-584 GCF_041448735.1 Serratia odorifera
GTCAATAACTAAACCATGTACAGGAACATCTTTTGGGATAAGTGGATGATTTCTTACTAAATCAACATTAGCTTGCGTTGAGTCGCAAACATCATCGAATCCGAATAACCATTTTTCAAGGTCAATACCAGCATATTCAATTGCTGATAAAATTTCTGATGAAGCTACTCCGCGATCTAATATTTTTTGAAGTGTTCCTTTTGGATTCGTTTGGCTCGCGCCACATCTATGATGTCCAATAAGGAAGATTTCATCTGCATTTAAATCGTATACTGATGCTACAACACTTTGCATAACACTATCGAAAGCAGAAGCAATTTTACCACCTGCATTTCTGATAACCTTTGCATCACCATCGTGTATATCTAAAGCTTTTGGAAGTAGCTCAATTAAACGAGCATCCATGCAAGAAACAACAACCATACGTTTTTTAGGCATTTTTGTCGCTTCACGAGGAGCGTATTCCTTATTTTCTACAAAATGTTCATTGAACGATAGAATTTCTTGTAATAACATATTTGTAACCTCCTTTAAATCTAGATGTATTTTTTTGTTGTGTCCTCTGTGTTATAAGTAAATATAGC
>NZ_JBGMUT010000072.1:0-583 GCF_041448735.1 Serratia odorifera
GACGTACTCATATGCCAGCGTATGTCTTTTTCACAGATCGTCTCCTTGCTACTTTATTGTTAAATGCTATTTTCTTGTTGATAGTTTGTTTCCCACTGAGACGATATATATTGCGTCTTTCAAAAGCGATGGAAGAAAAAGAAAAAAGGATTTTCTAATTTTATGTCGAATTGAATCGGTGGGGTGAACTTTAGTGGAAGAAAAAAAGCAACAAAATGTAACGATAAAAGGGACAAAAGATGGGATAACGCTTCATTTAGATGATTGTTGTTCATTCTCTGAATTGTTGATAGAATTAGACGAAAAACTTTCTACACATTACTACGATGGTGATGGACGCTCTTTAATTGAAGTGCATGTGAAAGTAGGAAATCGTTATTTAACAGAAGTCCAACAAGAAGAGATTCGTACGTTAATTCGTAATAAAAAGAATCTTGTTGTGGATTCAATTAAAAGTGATGTTATCACTAAAGCAGAAGCAATAGCTTGGAAAGAAGAAACAGAAATTGTCCCTATTTCCAAAATTGTTCGCTCTGGACAAGTTTTACATGTAAAAGGAAATTTGTTGTTAATTGGAGATGTT
>NZ_JBGMUT010000073.1:0-554 GCF_041448735.1 Serratia odorifera
GGTCAATCCCATTAACCCCCGAAAGGGCGAACAAATTAAAAATTCACACCGTCGTGTGTTATCACATTTTGTAAATACAGCTTTTGGGAAACAGTTGATGAAAGAACGTGGAAAAATTGAACAACAGTTTAGCAATCTCAAAGATAAAGGGCTGGAACAGCCACGTTGGTATGGTCAAAATCGTTATCTACTGCATGTTCAGCTAGTTTTTCTGATTCATAACATTGCATATTTATTTTAGTTTTGCAACACCCTCTATTTAGATATGAAATATCTCCTATTAGTATAGTTAATTAGTGTAGATTTGTAAAGATAGAACCCCCTATTTAAGTGCATCTATTAGCGTATTTAATTATGGATTTTTCTACCTTTGTATACAATTCGGGAAGTCTATTTATTAAGGTGAGCAGTGATATAACTGCTCACCTTTTTTTGTTGTCTTAAATCTAGTAGAAAGGAGATCCAACATGAATACAGTACAGAAAGCTATTAATCTTATACTTCATAAAGGGATACGAAAATATAAATCTAAAAACTCAAAAGCTGCTCTAGTA
>NZ_JBGMUT010000074.1:0-553 GCF_041448735.1 Serratia odorifera
GTTTCCGTTACCTCTTTATTTCCGTTATCTTTTACTGAAGCTACTCGAACATTCTGTAAAATCGGTTTGGCTAACCTCATAACTTCTACATCTGAGTCTTCATCAGTTTTTAATGGCTCTTTATCATTTTTCCCTTCATTTCCCTTAGAATCTTGAACAAGGGAACGAATTACAGCTTGATCTTTATCAGGCACAAGATAAAAGTCTGCAATGTATGTTTTTCGTAATGATCCCGGAACCGCAAACAACCAACTATCAGGAATCGGAGCAATAAATTCTCCCTTTTCCTCATTTGGAATTAGATTATATGTATCCACTAATTTGGAATAAATTTGAGTTCCTTTTTTAATATCAATTGAAGCATGTTTATTTAAAAGAAGTTGTACATCTTCAGGTTTTAACGCATCATGTACAGCTATATCTTTTCTTACAGAAACTACTTTTATGTCATCTTTAGTAATTTCCGATTTGAATTTGATATCTTGCTTTGCAACAATTACATCAGTTGTATTAATTTTGTCTTTAAAAACTAGTTCATAAGATCCCACTGTAC
>NZ_JBGMUT010000075.1:0-549 GCF_041448735.1 Serratia odorifera
GGCTAAAAGCTTCTTCAACAGCACGTGCGAGCTTCTATTTATATAATACAAAAGAAGAAATTGATACATTTGTTGAATCGCTAATCAAGACAAAGGAGTATTTCACAAATGTCATTTAATAATTTAGATACGTTATATCGTCAAGTTATTATGGATCATTATAAGAATCCTCGTAACAATGGCGTGTTAGAAGATAGTGTTACTGTTAACTTGAACAATCCAACTTGCGGCGATCGTATTCAACTTACGATGAAAGTAGAAGAAGGTATTGTGCAAGAGGCGAAGTTTGAAGGCGAAGGATGTTCAATCTCAATGTCTTCAGCTTCAATGATGACACAAGCAGTAAAAGGTAAGAAAATTGAAGAAGCACTTCAGCTTTCGAAAATTTTCTCTGACATGATGCTAGGAAAAGAGTACGATGACAGCATCGATTTAGGAGATATTGAAGCATTACAAGGCGTATGCAAGTTCCCTGCACGTATTAAATGTGCAACATTAGCGTGGAAAGCGTTAGAAAAGGGCTTAAACGAAGGTAAGTAATGTTAAAGG
>NZ_JBGMUT010000076.1:0-547 GCF_041448735.1 Serratia odorifera
TGTGCATGGAATAATCTTAGTTGTTCAGGTGACAATTTTTGCATATATAAGTAATGCATTTCAGCTAGTAGTTCATAAGTATATTGGTATTCTGAAATCTCAAGTAAAGCATCAAATTCGTGTTTAGTTTCTAAAGGCATTCGAATAGTACCACGCTTATCACTATTAACTAGTGTTGCTTTTGCAGGTAAACTAGGATCATATGGTGTAGAGGGAGTGATATCAGCTTTATAGCCAATATCAATTTTCCCTCCTGTATTTTTAGTCCCAGGATTCTCCCTGCCTTCCTTTTTGTTGAAAAAACCTATATCTTTACTCATTGCTTAAATCCTCCATCTTATTAATTCGCTCTAAAAATTCATCTGTAAATGGTTCGAAAACTTCATTAAATAACTTCTTGTCCCAATATTGATCCGTATTTAAGCCAACACGTGGAATGCTTTGAATTCTTTTAGCGTAAGGTATTAAATTTCTAAATAAATTGTTTTCCCCAAAAATGTTCTTCGCATCTTGTAGTACTGTACCATCTATTTTACCAGCACTATGT
>NZ_JBGMUT010000077.1:0-546 GCF_041448735.1 Serratia odorifera
GAAGTCTGACCCTTCTTGTTCAGACATTTTTAGTTCGTAGTCATTGTATAACAGAAACATTTCTAAACATGCTAATGCTGTTCTTTTGTTGGCATTATAAAATGCGTGGTTTTTTGTTAAGGATTCAAATAGTGCTGTGGCTTTATGGAAAATAGTTGGGTATGCATCTTGTTGTAATAATGTTTGTTGTGGTCTGTATATTGCTGATTCTAATAAACCCTTATCTTTAACACCTCTTTGTTCATTGGGTGAATACATGTCAATAAGAGTTTCGTTGATGAAAATTGCTTCAGTTTCTGTTATATAGATTACCATTTTACTTATTCCTTCTTTCCTTCAAGCCTGAAGGGGCATTATCTGTTTACTAAATCCTTAAATGCACCGTCAAATTTATTGATGGTTCTGTTTAATGATTCCAAAAACTTAGGGTTAACACCTTCCGGCATAGAAACTTTTTTTGATTTTTTAATAACGATTTGTTTGTTTTCTTCGTTAATTTCTAAGCTTAAAACGTCACCTTGTTTAATGTTTAATGTAGTATAGAGT
>NZ_JBGMUT010000078.1:0-542 GCF_041448735.1 Serratia odorifera
ATGTATAAAGAGTATAATGACATAATTTTTAAATTAATATTTGCAAAATGAATAAAAGAATGTATAATGATAGACAAATAGCGCAAACGTTTTCATAGACTTGAGATATTGTTTGCGCTTCAATTAAACTATTAAATGCAAACGTTTTCAGTTTCTGAGGTACATAGACAATTTAGGGAGGTTTTTGGGCTGAAGAAAGCATTATCATTATTAACGGTTTCAGCATTATCTATTGGTATGTTATCTGCATGTGGACCGAAAGATTCAGGGAAAAAAGAGGAAAGTAAAGCGAAAAAAGACTATGACCTTCTTGTTTGGGAAGATGAGAAAAAAGGTGTGGGTCTAGAGCCAGCGGTGAAAAGTTTTGAAAAGAAATATAATGTGAAAGTAAAAGTTGAAGAGGTTCAGATGACGAAACAAATAGAAAAACTTCGTCTCGACGGTCCAGCTGGCACAGGGCCAGATGTTGTAACATTGCCACATGATCATATTGGTAATGCGGTAACAGAAGGGCTACTTTCAGAAGTGAAAGTAGATGATAC
>NZ_JBGMUT010000079.1:0-540 GCF_041448735.1 Serratia odorifera
CCGCGTAACAGTACCGTTGCCGGTGTATTCGCTCCTAGCTTCGCCTGTTCGATAGCTGCAGTTGTTTCATCTGAATTTCCGACCATATCATCAAAAGAATATTTCGCTTCTAATGTGCGAATGATTTGCCTCGCTCTATTCAATTCATTTGTTAACTTTTGAATTTCCGACACGTCACGGATAACGCCGACGCTTCCTTTCAATATTCCATCCACAATAACTGGCGCTACGTTTACAATTACATCGCGCTTTTTTTGCCCAATCTTCATATGTATTCCGCGCACCGCACGACGCGTTCGAAGTACTTTCATATGCATACTTTCGCCTTCTACAATATCAGTTGTAGCAGGCTTCCCAATAATATCTTCTTCTGTTAAACCCGTTAATTTCGTATATGCCGGGTTAATGACTAAACCTCTTCCTTTTTCATCCACAACCGAAATCGCTTCTTCAGATGAGTTAATAATCGCCTCCAATAGTGTTTGAATTTCTTTTAAGTCTGTAACTTCTTCCGCTAAATCTACAACTTCTGTTATATCT
>NZ_JBGMUT010000080.1:0-527 GCF_041448735.1 Serratia odorifera
CATTTTTGGTAAATTAATTGCCATATTACAAATAATATAAGCAAACACACACATATCAAAAATCAACACACTCAAAAACTTAAGATTAAATTTAAATTCAGCAAACATTAAATCACTTATCCTTTCTACGTTTATAAAACAATAACAACATTAAAATAACAAAGCCTATAGAAGCGATAAGAAGCCCATATTCAGGCTTTCTTATCACATAAGGCAAAAACTTAGACTTCATAAAAAACTCTTCATTCGAAGGAATATAATTACTCATTCCGATACAGCTTCCTTTGATATAGTTTCTTTTATCGCTTTATAAAAACAATACAATGATATACACCAAAAACCATAAATAATCACATTATCCATCTAGATTCACTCTCTTAAACTTAGAAATTTTATAAGCACTAACAAATAACATAATCCGATTTAATAACAAATAAACAGTAATTGGATAAAGAAGTAACACTACAATTTCAAATAAAATCAACTTCTTCAATCCCTTCCAGCATCACTACTACTTGTAATAGATG
>NZ_JBGMUT010000081.1:0-523 GCF_041448735.1 Serratia odorifera
CATTGGAACAGTAGTCATTATCCCTGTAGGCATTAATTTATCCATAACAACTTGGAAACCGTTTTGGGCTTCATGTGGTAGGTACACTTTGCCACTAGGGACAACCCCAATCCACATAAGTAAAGTTTTTAAAACACTTGTAGCCGTAGCCCAAAAGAACTGAAACAAAGCTGTAAATATTTTCACGATCAGTACAACAACTTTGAACAAACAAGCAAAAAAGTAAAATATACCTTCTAAAAACTCTAGTAAATATCCTAATGGTTTAGCTAAAAACTCCATTGAAGCTTGAAAACCTTTTACAATCCCATTACCTACAGCCTTTAAACCTCTTAAAATAGCATCAGTCATAACTTAGTAGCCCCAAGTTATAATGTCTTTAAACTTAATACAAATAGCAAACGCCAACATTACAACAAAACATACATATATAGTTGTATCTGAATAATCCAAGCACAACTTAAAAATATTAAAAATATCATTAATCATTAACATTCAAACACTCCTCACCTAAGTACAGGGT
>NZ_JBGMUT010000082.1:0-520 GCF_041448735.1 Serratia odorifera
AAGAGCAGGAACTGGAAAAACATATACTCTTGTTAATTTGTTGAATCGTTTAAAACCTGATCCAAATAAGACAATTGTTTGTACTTATACAGGTAAGGCTTCTAGTAGGATTCGTGAATTGTTTAGAGAGTATGATTTACAAGATTATAAATCGTTAACTATACATAAAACTTGTGCTTCTAACTTTAATTCGAAGTTCTTCAGAAATGAATACAACATAATTGATTGTGCTTATCTTATTATTGATGAAGTTTCAATGATTCCACGTGAGATATTGTCAAAATTACTTCAAGCAGTTCCTAGTCATGTGAAAATTATTTTTGCGGGTGATGATGCTCAATTGCCACCTGTAAATGATACAAGTATTATTCCTGAACTAGAAGCGTTAGAGTTTGTTAATACAGTTCGATTAACACAAGTTTTTAGAAGTGAAGATGCTGTACTTGGACAAGCTTATAATGTTTTAGGTCGTAAAAGTATTGATTATAATTTGTTTGGTGAGGATATGAAAGAATTGGTT
>NZ_JBGMUT010000083.1:0-519 GCF_041448735.1 Serratia odorifera
GATATATACGTGTATTGAGCTTTAATCTTGAAATAAAATAAGCATTACACTCTTCTATAGTATGTAAGTCTTTTAGGTCGAAGTATCCTAAATCACGTATACATACATCGTTCGGTTGAAGGGACGCTAAACAAGTAGAACCATACGTTTTATCATTGTGCCTTCCCGATCCTACATGAACATGAAGAAATTGACCACTTAGTAAATCATACTCTAGTTGAATTTTCACACCAGCATTTTGACCACTACCACCTGAACCTTGATATATAGAAGTGAATTTATCCGGAATCTGAAAATGTGTAGAATCCAATACACGAATACGTCGAAAATAGTTTGTATACAAAGTTGGAATCTTGTTAGAAGAACAAAATTGTTGGTGAAGTAAATGTGCTAAGAGTTGTTGTAAAAACTGAACAGCCTGAGAATTAAAACGTTGATTGAGTCCTTCTGGACTCATAGAAATGCCTGTGTTAGCTTCTAATCGACTACATAATTGTACCAATGAAGTATGGGCTATAT
>NZ_JBGMUT010000084.1:0-516 GCF_041448735.1 Serratia odorifera
AAAAAATTCAAAATGGAACACAAGCCGCGCGGCAAGACGTTGGTGACGTTGCAACGCAACGCCGAGGCCCGAGGAGCGGCAAACATGATGAACGACGCGGACGACGACAGCCGTGAGTCGGACGACATGGTCTGGGACTGGAGCGAACAAGGACGCAACTATCGGAGAAATGTGCTTAACAGGACATCCCTCTGGCCATCGTGGCAAGGCATGCAGACCGCTTTCGAGGACATGAAAAAAACGGCGCATGGTCAGTCCGAGCCGGCTGGTGAGTCGTCGGATATGCTGAAGATAAAATCAGACGGAAGCCACGCAAATGGGAAGTCATTGACGGAATTTCAAGTTCGCCCCAACCTGCTGCCGACAACGTTAAGTCTGGCGACTCAATTCGGTATTATGGGAGAGTCGCAACCGCCGAGTAGGTATGTGGCCGATAGTCCTGCATGGTTCAGAAGGCCGCAGACGGCGGTAACTGTATATGACCCTGCGCAGAGGCAGGCGATTGACCAACAAAGG
>NZ_JBGMUT010000085.1:0-511 GCF_041448735.1 Serratia odorifera
TACTTTCTTTTTCAACTTCTGGCACAAGCGGGAAGTTTTCTTTTTCTTGATGATTTAATAAAATATTTAATGCTTCATCTGGATTTTTCTTCATGAAATCATAGCCTTTTTTCGTACCACGTAAGAAGGCTTGCAACGCTTCTTTATCTTTTTTCAACGTTTTATCACCTGTTACAAATACAAGCTCATGATAATTCGGTACACCATAATCTGCTGGATTAAAGTACGCTGGTTCATGACCTTCATGACGCATAACAGGTACTTCATGGTTAATGTATGCCCCTGTTACCGCATCCACTTTTTTCGTAATTAATGCTGGTACTAAATCAAAGCCAACATCGACTACTTTCACTGTATCTGGATTACCACCAGCTTCTTTTACCATCGTTTTTAAATACATCTCACTTAAAGGTGTTCCAGAATAGCCAACTGTTTTCCCCTCTAAATCTTTTGGCGATTGAATGCCTGCTGATTTCAGCGATACAACATGATTTAATGGTGAACGTACGAC
>NZ_JBGMUT010000086.1:0-502 GCF_041448735.1 Serratia odorifera
GCATACAAAACGATATACAACTCTATATTTATCAATCCATTCAGACTTCTTATGTTCGAAAGAAGCTGGAGAAGAACAACATAGGGATCCATTTACACCAAAAGCTACCTATGCTCGAAAAGCAAAATTTATCGAAGCAGTCCTACAAGAGATGAATATCGGTGAACTGTCTGCAGACATGAATAAATTCATTCATGTATTAAAGCATACTTGTCATCGTCAAATTCGCAGTGTAATCCGCGGACTACGTGACATGGTTGATCGAAAAGAAGGATATCCAACGAAAATTGTATATACATTGAAAAAACTATTGCATCAGACATCTCAATATCAAATTCTTGATACAGCAGCAAAAGAAGGTATCTACCCTCTTATTGCGCAGCATATGCCAAAAGAGAGAAATAGTGACCGTGAGCAAGCTATCTTTAATTTCGGTTTACATTATTCTATGTACTCTCTTCACAACATTAAGAAGATGTTTAAGAATGTGCATGCACTACTG
>NZ_JBGMUT010000087.1:0-500 GCF_041448735.1 Serratia odorifera
TTTAAACACAATATGCTCTCTAGTTAAATGGCGCGGGCTCTTCACTCCCGCTGCCGCTGCTAATGAAAATAAACTATATCTCATACTAATAATATAATTCATGACTCGCCACTTCTTCTCATACGGATCTAACGCTTTTTGATAATGCGGATTCGTCGTGGCTACACCAGATGGACATTGGCCAGAATTACATTGAAGGGCCATAATACAGCCGCTTGCCATCATAAATCCGCGGGCTGAACTTACAGCATCCGCTCCAATCGCTAAAGCAATCGCCACTTTATCTGGTGTGATTAATTTCCCCGATGCAAACACTTTGAATTTGTCCCGAACACCATAATGATTCGCTGTATCAATACATGTCAGTAACGCTGGAATAAGCGGCATTCCCATACTATCTGCCATCGATTTATACGTCGCTCCTGATCCACCTTCTGAACCATCAATTGTAATGAAATCTGGATAGATATTTAACTCTTTCATCGTTTTAAATAAATCTT